>CAWGKJ010000052.1:0-309273 GCA_963823115.1 uncultured Alphaproteobacteria bacterium
CCGACAATTCGGCCGGCCGGTGCTTGATGCGGTCGCCGAGGCCGAGATAGGCGAGGATTTCGGTGGCACGCTTGACGGTCTCGCCGCGCTTCAGCCCGCGGATCATCTGCGGCAGCATGACATTCTCAAGCGCGGAGAATTCCGGCAAGAGCCGGTGCGACTGATAGACGAAGCCGATATCGGTGCGGCGGATCTGGGTCCGCTCGACATCGGTCAGACCCGAAGTCGGGGCGCCGCCGACATAGACTTCGCCGTCGTCGGGGCTTTCGAGCAGGCCGGCGATATGCAGCAGCGTCGATTTGCCGGCACCCGACGGCGCCACCAGCGCCACCGACTGTCCTGCCCACAGCGCAAGCTTGGCGCCGTTGAGGATGGTCAGCGTCGTCGCCCCTTGCGTGTACTGGCGCTTTATCTCGTGAAGATAAACGACCGGTACGTCTTCCGCCCCCTTCTCCATCTTGCCCTCACTCGTACCGGAGCGCTTCGACGGGATCGAGGCGGGCGGCACGCCACGACGGATACAGCGTAGCGAGGAAAGACAACGTCAGCGCCATGATGACAACCGCGCTGGTCTCGCCGAAGTCGACCTCGGCCGGCAATTTGGAGAGGAAGTAGAGCTCGGGCGAGAACAATTCGGTGTTGGTGAGCCAGGACAGGAACTGCCTGATCGATTCGATATTGAGGCAGATCAGCAGACCGACAAAAAGGCCCGTCAGCGTGCCGACCACGCCGATCGCAGCACCGGTGATCAGGAACACCCGCATGATCGACCCCTGCGAGGCGCCCATGGTGCGCAGGATCGCGATATCGCTGCCCTTGTCCTTCACCAGCATGATCAGGCCCGAAATGATGTTCAGGCCGCCACCAGCACGATCATGGTGAGGATCAGAAACATCACGTTGCGTTCGACCTGAAGCGCATTGAAGAAGGTCGAGTTGCGTTGCCGCCAGTCAACCAGGAACACTGGCCGTCCGGCTGCCTCGGTCACGGACTTGCGGAAGGCGTCGATCTTGTCGGGATTGGTGGTGAACACCTCGATCGCGGTCACGTCATTGGCGCGGTTGAAATAGGCCTGGGCTTCCGGAAGCGGCATGAAGACGAAGGTCGAGTCATATTCCGACATGCCGATCTCGAACACCGCGGCGACCTTGTAGGGCTTGATGCGCGGGGTGGTGCCCATCGGGGTCACCGCACCGCGCGGCGCCACCAGCGTGACGCTGTCGCCGGCGTGCACCGACAATTGATCGGCGAGCCGGCGGCCGATGGCCACGCCCTGCCCCTCGTCGAAGCCCTCGAGCGTCCCCTGTTTGATGTTCTTGGCGATCGAGGTGAGGTTGTTGAGGTCGTCGGAGCGGATGCCGCGAACGAACACGCCGGACGCGTTGAACGGCGACGACGCCAGCGCCGTGCCATCCACCACCGGCGCCGCCAACCTGATGCCCGAGACCTGATTGATGCGCTCGGCGACGTCCTTCCAGTCGGTCAGCGGCGATTCCAGCGGCTGCACCAGAAGGTGGCCGTTGAGGCCGAGGATCTTGTCCAGCAATTCCTTGCGGAAGCCGTTCATCACCGCCATCACGATGATCAGCGTGGCGACGCCGAGCATGATGCCGAGGAAAGAGAAGCCGGCGATGACCGAGATAAATCCTTCCTTGCGACGTGCCCGCAGATAGCGCCCGGACAGCAGCCATTCGAATGGCGCGAAGGGTGGGGTTCGAACTGGCTCGTTCATGGATTCATCCATAGTCCGATTTTCACACGATTCGGGCCAATTGTGGCCTCGCCGTCTGATATCCCAACACGCGTAGTGGACAATTCCTCACGCACCCAACCGCGCCACGACCTCCGCCGGGCTCAGATTCTCGCGGGCCCCGTCGCTGCGCCGCTTGATCTCGAGCTTGCCTTCGGCGAGGCCCTTGGGACCAACCAGGATCTGCCAGGGAATGCCGATCAGGTCGGCCGCGGCGAACTTGGCGCCGGCGCGCTGGTCGGTGTCGTCGTACAGGACCTCGACGCCCTTGGCGGTGAGTTCGCGATAAAGCGCCTCGCAGGCGCCATCGGTGTCCGCCGCGCCCTGCTTCAAATTCAGGATCGCCGCCTTGAACGGGGCCACCGCTTCGGGCCATTTGATGCCGGCATCGTCATGGCAGGCCTCGATGATGGCGCCGACCAGGCGCGAGACGCCGACCCCGTAGGAGCCGCCATGGATCGCCGCCTCGGTGCCGTCGGGACCGGCGACCAGAGCCTTCATCGTGTCGGAATATTTGGTGCCGAAGTAGAAGATCTGGCCGACCTCGATGCCCCTGGTATGCACCCTTTTCTCGGCCGGCACCTCGCGGTCGAACCGGGCGGCGTCGTGGACGTCCTCGGTCGCGGCATAGACCGAGGTCCATTGCTTGATGATGGGGGTGAGATCGCCGTCGTAGTCGACCTCCTCGCCCGGGACCGGCAGGTTGAGCACGTCGCTGTCGCAATACACCGCGGACTCGCCGGTCTCCGCCAGCACGATGAATTCGTGGCTGAGGTCGCCGCCGATCGGGCCGGTTTCGGCCCGCATCGGGATCGCCTTCAATCCCATCCGCGCGAACGTCCGCAAATAGGCGACGAACATCCTGTTGTAGGAGCGCCGCGCCGCCGCCTCGTCGATGTCGAACGAATAGGCGTCCTTCATCAGGAATTCGCGCCCGCGCATGACGCCGAAGCGCGGACGCTGCTCGTCGCGGAACTTCCACTGGATGTGGTAGAGGTTGAGCGGCAGGCTTTTGTACGATTTCACATAAGCGCGGAAGATCTCGGTGATCATTTCCTCGTTGGTCGGCCCGTACAGCAGCTCGCGCTCGTGCCGGTCGGCGATGCGCAGCATTTCCGGGCCGTAGGCGTCATAGCGGCCGCTTTCGCGCCAAAGATCGGCAAGCTGCAGCGTCGGCATCAGAAGCTCCAGGGCGCCGGCGCGGTTTTGTTCTTCGCGGACGATCTGCTCGATCTTCTTCAGCACCCTCAAGCCCAGCGGCAGCCAGGCATAGATGCCCGCCGCTTCCTGCCGCAGCATGCCCGCGCGCAGCATCAGCCGATGCGACACGATCTCGGCCTCTTTCGGATTCTCTTTGAGGATGGGCAGGAAGAACCGCGACAATCGCATGGGCACACCGGTAGAAATGGTTCGGGCACGGGAAGCCAGCAGTGAAACCGGATCGGGTGTAAAACACAAGGGCGGGGATCGGCAAAAACCCGCTAAGGCTGCGAATTACCTCGTGCTTCCGCAGCGGACCGGGGTGGGCAGGCCGCGCGGAGCGCCGGTTCCTATTCAGGCCGATTTGAGACCCAAAGCGCTCATTTGACCAGGATCGGCGTCTCGACGCCGACCTTGTCGAGGGGCGAGATCAGGATTCCCAGCCCAAGCGTCCAGCGGAACCGCGACGATCTTCGCAAGCTCCCGAGCCGCCGACCCCTCACATCTTCATGCCGGAATGATCGGGCATCTTCTTCATGTCCATATGCCCGCCCGAATGATCCACGGCCGCGGGGCCTTGCGCGCCCACGCCCTGCACCTCGAACGAGAGCTTTACCTTGCCTGCCTTTTCGAACTCAAGCGTAACCGGCACCTGGTCGCCCTGCTTGAGCGGGCTCTTGAGCTCCATGAGCATCAAATGATAGCCGCCCGGCGCCAGCTTGACGGTCTTGCCGGGATCGATCTGCAGACCCTTGTCGAGCTGGCGCATGGTCATCACGCCATTGTTCATCGCCATTTCGTGAACCTCGAGCTTACCGGCGACGTCGGCCGACCCGCCGATCAGCCGATCCGGCGCGGAGCCCTTGTTCTCGATAGTCAGATATCCGCCGCCGATTTTCGCTCCGCCAGGCGTGGCGCGGGTCCAGGCCTGCGTGATGACGAGATCTCCGGCCTTGACCTCCTCGGCGCACGCGGGCGCGGCGAACAGGACGGACAGGAGCGCGAAACAGGCGAACGTGCGTATGGTCGATTTCATCTCTTCTACCTCTTATAATTCCTCACGCGAAACCATTCCGCGCAATCGTCCGGGGGCCTGACACATCCGAAGCCGGTGGTCGGGGGCGGCCATTCGCTCTTCGAACAAAAGCATCATCTTGCGCATCAGCGGCACACTTTCACGTAGACACAGATCTTCTTGAAATTTTCCCATCGGCATTGCTGCTCCATCCGGCAGGTTTTGCCCTTGGCCTCCTCGGCGGCGAGAGCCGGCGTCAAGCTCACACCTATCCCGAGAACAAGGGCGGAAATTGCCAGCGCTGTAAAATGTTTCATTTCTCGATCTCCAGTTTGTTCAGCGGCACGTCGAGGAAGGAACGGCGAAACTCACCTTTCGCTTGTCCCCCACCAGGCAGCCATTCTTCCAGTTTCCTTTGAAGACGCCTTCGAGATTCGTAACGGTCCCGCTACCGTAAGGCTTTCCGTTGCGAAACTCGCCCTCGTAGCGGGCGCTTTGCAGCGTCAATACACCTCGGCCGTGCGGCTCGCTATTCTGCAGTTCTCCATCATAGCGCCCCGCGGACCAGTCTTGCGTGCCGCGACCGGACTGCCGGCCCTCGTTCCACTCGCCTTCGTCCTTATCGTAGGGCTTGTTGTTATTCGACCACTGCAGATTTCCGCGGCCCTGAGCCAGCCCGTTGACGCAATCGCCCGACCAGTTCACGGTTTCGCCGGATTGCGGATGCGGATTCCAGACTTTGCACCCACTCCTGGCATCAGCAACGAAGTCTCCAACCTTGATCGATTGGGCAGCGCCGGCGGAACAGCTCAGCCATAGCGCTGATGCGAACAAAACCTTGCCGACACTCCTGCTCGTCACTGGCGCAATCCTTATCGTTTCACATCCGACGTCCAATCAATGCGCAAACAAGGGCAGCACCACGTCTATCAGCAGTTGCTCGCGAACATCGATGAATTTGTCGCGGATCACGCCATTACGATCGACGACATAAGTCAGCGGAAAACCCTCGGGCGGACCGAACCCATTTTCCGTTATCTGGTTCAGGGTCGCAGTCGGATAGGCCAATGAGTTGCTCATCTTGCGCATTTTCGCAAAATCCTGCGGTCGATCGGCGCTGATACCGATCAGTTCCAGCCCTCGCCCGTGATAGCGGCGGTAAAACAAATCGAGGATCGGCATGTCCCTCTTGCAGGGGGCGCACCAGGTCGCCCAGTAGTTCACGAGAACGACCTTGCCGTGCAACTTGCCAAGATCGAAGGTTTGACCGTCCAACGCGGTGACGACCAGCGAGGGAGCCGCGGCGTCGATCGCAGGAGCCGCAAGAGCGAAGCTGGATCCCAGAGTCAACGCGAGCAAGCTTGCCCACGGAATTGAAAACAACCGTGCAAAGCGCATAAATCGTCCCTGCGTTCTCGCCAATATTTTGGCCGGCACATTTAGCCGGCTTCCTGTCGTAACATGTGAGCGTGGCCCGGTGCCGCTGTTCGCCAGCGCACGGGGATCAAGGGTATCCTAGAAGTTATAGCTGGCCACCGTCCTGATCAGATAAGGCGCGATCAGCTGTCCCGCACTTCCGCTGTCATTGATCGCGGCATTCGTTCGATAGTAGATCGGTATCTCCACATCGATATAGAACTTGAGCACGCGCTTGTTGACCTCGTCCACCACCTTTGTGAACTCAATTCCGGGCGAAAACATCAGGCGGTCAAAGCCGGAGTTCAGCGGATCGGCCGCCGATCCGCTGTCGTGCTGGCGGTGCGAAGCTATGATCTGCATCAACGGCGCGATCTTGTCGAAACCCGCCACATTGTAGAGATTATTGTAGATGACGCCGGCGGCCCCATCGATTTGATAGCCAGGTTTGTATACTTCCATGACGCCGCTGTTGGGATTGTACGCTGCGCTATAGAGGAACGGTTGTTGCCACCTCGCCTGCGCAAAATACTGCCAGGCATTGTCGCCGGTAATCAAACCGCGGTGATAGGCCCCGAGGATAAGGTCGGTGCTTCCCGATCCGATCTGGGTGTCGCGGTCCAGTCCATAAGCCGTGTAGGTACCGCTCGGCAGTTTGAGACCGAATATCAGGCCGGTGGACATGTCCTTGGAAAAGCCCGTGTACATTCCCATCACTTCCACGTCGCCGACGCTCCTGGAATTGTAGGTTTGAATGCCCATGCCTCCGGGAGGCGAGCCGGTGTCGGTGGTGAAATCGCGATTGACATATGGGATCCTCACCAGCATGCCCCATTCGCGATTGAACATGTATTCTATGCCGGCGGTGTACCAGTTCGTCAGCACTTGCTTGTCGAGATTAGCCGCCGCGGGTCCCCTGGAATTGCCGATCCAATTCTTGTTCTGATCTGAATGCCACCATTCGGTGAAAATGCGACCGCCATGATCGTCCTCCTGCGGCAGCAGGCCGCCGCCGACGTCAAAGACGCTGCAGCCGCAGGCACAGGCATGGGCTGTCGAGGGAGCGACGACGATAAGCGGCGCCAACGCGATAAAGAAAATCGCGACGAACCTGAAAAACCCCGAAATTCGGTGCCTTGGCCCCATATGATGCGCTGGCAAATGGTTCATTTTGGTGCTGACTGGCATGGTAACTCCAATTGGGTTTGCGCAAGGCGCTGCAGCATCGTGGTGACGCGCACGCATTTGCGTTGGACAGCGGCTGATGAAGATCGAGCGAGCGATCTCGGCCAGGTCGTTCGTGTCTGACTCCGTTTTCATCGAGCGAGCCACGATCAAAACCGATAGTTCAGGCCGAGACGGGCCGTCTGAATGGTGAGATCGGAGGAGCCGTGGAGCACATTTACCCCGCCCGCAGTATCCAAAATCGCGCCTAGCGCGTTCATGGTCGGAAACCTGGCGAAGAGGTATTCGGTCTTGACCGTCACGTGGTCGGTCCACGCCCATTCCCACCCGGCACCGATCGTCCATCCAACCAGGGTTGTCGAGCCGGTGACAGTCCCGACCGCGTTGTTGATGGTATCCGTAAACTCTGCGTGTAACTGACCTTTGCGAAAGTGGCGCCGCCGGTCACGTAGATAGAAGTCCGATCTGAAACGACACCGAGCCGCGGACGGATCGTCGCCAGACTGCTGGTCTTCAAAGACTGCGTGATCGAAACCGTATCGCCGGTAGTCAGCGTTCCATTCGGATTGCTGAAGGTCGGTTTGCTGCCAAAATAATCCCAGTCGCCTTCGATGCCGGCAACGAATGCGCCAGTCTGGAAGTTGCAGCCGACCTGCCCGCCCCCGATGAAACCAAGATCGTTGGCCGATCCGGTGCCAAACGCGTTGGCTGTGGCCAAATCGGCAGGATCCGCCAGATGCGTTCCCGGTTCGACGCGGCTTGTGAAGCCGCTGCCACTGGCGGCGCCGCCGCCATTTACGCCGACATAGCAACCGGTCCAATGGAAGACAGGAGCCGCCGCCGCCTTCATAGGCATGTCGGCAGCCGTTGCGGCGCCAGCGAGCATCGTCGCCGACAGCGCCATGCCCGTGAGCACAAGCCCGCGACACATGTTGTGCCAGGCGTAACTCGTACGGCGATAGGAATTGCTGATCGAATCCCTGACGGGATCAATGTTGAAAATCTGGCGCACTGGTGATGCTCCGCAGAACGGAATCAAGTCGCTACGGACTTAATCCCGGAGAAAGGACGACCTGACGGGTCGGGCTGCTGAAATCGTGTCAGGCCGCCTGCGGGGGCGCGCGGGCTTGGGCGTTCGATCCGACCCGAGCGGTCGGCATCGGACTTGCTGCTTCCAGCCAGGATACGCGGTGATACTGGCGTTGCAGAACCACAAAAACGAGTGGCGGCGGCTCGACCGCGGTAGTACCGCCATAACCGGCCGCGCAAAACGCACAGCAATCTCCGCCATCATGCTGCGTGTCGGCCGGAGCCGTCTGCGCAGCGTCCGGGGTTGACATCATTCCGTAACAGATCGACCCCATATGGAGGGGATCGGTTGCGGCATAGGCGACCGCGCGAAATGCCCCGATCGGCGCAATCAATTGCACCAATATCGAGAGCAGCACGATTGGAATGAATACTTCCAGCCGCCGTCGCATGATTTTCCCCGGGGTCCCTCAAGATTTCCTAGCATTCGCGTCCCGGCTTGTCGAGAATGCCTGATCCCGTCCGGCTGAGCCTCTGCTGCACCAGCGAACGGCGGTGAAATCGGGATAGGGGGGAGCCTCGCGGCTCCGCCCCTCCCACACCACCGTACATACGGGTCCGTATACGGCGGTTCGAGAAGTTACGCTAACGCAATTCGATCAGGGACGGGAGACCGAGCGATTTGAAGCGAGCATTGGAGAGTCCCACGGAGAGCGCTTTGCTCCGGGCAATATGCCAGGGGCCACGGCCGCTTCCGGCCGTGTTGCGCAGCTGCCCCGAGACTCCCAGCGCGATTAGTGCCGCTCGCCGACGCCGTGGTGTTTTCCATTGGCGCCAGCAGGCAGCCCGCATTCGCCGGCGGACCCAGCGCGTGAGAGCGATCAACACCTCGGGCGTTTCGCAGAAACCGAAATAGCCGCGCCAGCCCCGCATATACGTAGCCAGCTCCTCCATTGTCGTTTTGATGCTGACGCCCTTGGCCCTTCGCGTAATGTCCCGGATTCGTTGCTTGAACCGTTCCAGCGATTTCGGCGCGATCGTGCGCTTGATGTCTGGACCAGCCGTGAAGCTGAACCCGAGGAATTTCCGTTCCTGCGGTCGTGCCACCGCACTCTTCGCCTCATTTACCTTGAGTTTTAGCTTTTGTGTGATGAAGCGCGAGATGCTCTCCATCACCCGCTGACCCGCGCGTTCGCTGCGAACGTAGATGTTACAGTCGTCCGCATAGCGAACAAAGCGGCGTCCCCGGCGCTCCAACTCGCGGTCGAGTTCGTCGAGCACGAGGTTACTTAGCAGTGGCGAAAGAGGACCTCCTTGCGGAGTTCCTTCCACGCTGGGGCTGACTAATCCGTTCTCCATCACCCCGGCATTCAGGAATGCCCGGATGAGCTTCAACAGCCGCTTGTCCTCGGCCCGCTTGGCGACTTGGCCCATCAGTTTGTCATGATTGACTCGATCGAAGAATTTTTCCAAATCGATATCGACCACCCATCCGTGGCCTTGCGCAATGTACTGCTGCGCTTGAGCCACGGCCTGATGCGCCGACCGCCGCGGTCGGAACCCATAGCTGTATTGGGAGAACGTCGGATTCCATCGCCTCTGCAGAACCTGCATCACCGCTTGCTGGACAAAGCGGTCCAGCACGGTTGGGATGCCAAGCTTTCGCACCCCTCCCCCATCCGGCTTCTGGATTTCCACCCGTCTCACCGGTTTCGGTTCGTAGATCCCGTTCAGCAATTGCTCCCGAATGACCGGCCAGTGCTGCTTCAGGTAGTCACCGAGTTTATCAACGGTCATCCCATCGACCCCGGCGCTGCCCTTGTTGCTTCTCACCTGCCGCAATGCTTCCTTCAGGTTTTCTCGCTCACATACCTCCTCCATGATACAACACGTGTTGGCTGGGCGTTCGGGTTCATGCACCGCCGAGAACAATTCGATGTCTCCCCGTCCCGCCTGCCGGGCTTCACCCGTCGGCGCCGATGAGAAGTCCAGTCTCAACTGGAAGTTCAGCCGCTTGTCGCTCTCGAAATTCATGTCCTACTTGCCTCTCCTCTCGTTCGGGCCTTCAGCCATCGTTTCCGGTTCGGCCTATCTGTTGACTCCACCTTTCGGCATGGAGTGCCTCAATAGCCTCGCCGACGACATGACCCACTATGCCCTCTGCTGACTTCTGCCCTGCGGTCAGACCGCCTCACGGCGCCCTCAGTCGCCGAAGCGACACAGAGCAGATCTCCTGGGGTAATCTCAGTCGCCTTCCGTGCACCATCGCCGGGTTTACGCTTCGCATCTTTGATGGATATGGACTTTGCGGTGAGTGGCCCGCTCGTCCGACGCTCGCGCCTTGTACCCGATGTTTGTCCATCAACTCGCACGTTTGCTATACGCTTCCTTCAGACCTCGCCTCGCGGCGACAGCCCTTGCGTTGTCGCTAACCCTTCACCTCCATCAGGTTGGGTAGAGGACTTTCACCTCCAAGCTACTGAGCATGCCCAGCACACCACTCCACCGCCTAAAGGCGGTGGCTTCGGGTTACGGCTGGAAGCCGGATTGATCGACCCTTCGGGTCGATAGGTCAGACTACCTTGAAATCGTCGTCCGGCTCTTCCGGCTTTTGATCTTCGATGTACTTCTTCCAGACTTCATCGGTAACATTGCCACTGGTCGCCACCCAGTATCCACGCGACCACAGATGCTGACCCCAATAGCGCTTCCTCAGCGACTGATACTCCGACAGAAGCTTATGAGAACTCTTTCCCTTCAGATACTGCACCGCGCGCGACACAGAAAGGTGCGGCGGGATCGAGAGCAGCAGATGAACATGATCACGGTTGATCGCTCCGGCGTGGATCGACATCTCGTGGCTACGGCTGATTTCCCGCAGCAACTCTCTTGCACGCAGCCCGATATCCCCAACCAGAACCGGGTATCGATATTTCGTCACCCATACGAGATGGTATTTACAATCCCATATCGTATGACTGCCGGATTTCGCCGTCTCCATAATGGGAGGATGCTACTGCATCCCGTCGCCTAAAGGCGAGGGGTTTACGGATCCCCGAAAAGGGACTCTAAACATGACGGCCCTTCTCATTGAAAGCTGAAGTCGATGGCGTAGAAGTTTGACGCAGCGCAAAGGGCTGATGGCATCGATATCGGATGCTATCTTGCTGTTCGTCCTGGGAGTTTCGATGTTCGACTTCGACCAACCGCTGCTCGTTGCCGGACTGCTGCTGGGGCTGTCGTCGAGCCTGCACTGCTTCGGTATGTGCTCCGGCATCGCCGCCAGTCTGCATTTCGCCGCCGACCTCGATCCCAATCGGCCCGCGCGGGATCTCCTGCCCACGACATTGCTGATCAACGCCGGGCGGATCGCAGGCTATGTGACCGCAGGTACGATCGTCGGCGGCGTCGGATCGAGCGCATTCGGCGCGTTCGATCAATCAACCGCCCACGCGATACTTCGCTGGGCCGCCGCGGCGGCGCTAGGCTGGATCGGGCTTTCGATGCTCGAGGTCTTGCCTCTCCCGCCCGTGCTTTATCGGGTTGCGTCAAGCGTCAGCCATCTCATGGACACCGTCGCGCGCTCGGCACGCCTGCCGGCGAAGGCCGGACTGTTCCTGAGCGGGGCGGTTTGGGGTTTTCTTCCATGCGCCATGGTCTATGCCGCGCTCTTCTACGCGATGCTCTCTGGCTCCTGGCTCGGCGGAGCGTTGGTGATGTCCGGTTTTGGTCTCGGTACCTTGCCCGTTTTGATCGGTGCGGGTCTCGGCTTTCCCCTGCTCCGACGCCAGGCCACCTCGGTATGGCTGCGGAATGTTGTCGGACTTGCCATCATCATGGTTGGCATCATCAGCGCCGGCGTCACACCGGCAAACTTCGTGGCATGGTGCCGGTCTGGTTGAAATAGCCAAGGAATTAGCGGGTGGCATCTTCGACGAATTCACCTCCACCGTATCAAACCTGAGCTATGCAATCTTTGATTGCATTTTTCTGCTCGTTTTCACCCCCAGTTCCCTGCAAAAACCTGGCTCGGGCGTCTCGGATACAACCCGCGGTGGCACAATTCCGATCATTTCGCAAATTGCTCGAATTTTGAACAATCGTTGCCGAAATTGGTGACAAGAGGAAAAAGATGGTCTACCAGTGCTAGCCTCAGGCCGGCCGTGAGGCTGAAGCCTGGTGGTCCAAGTCTCGGGAGGAGCCCCTGGCGCGCACAAGCAGCGTCGCCCCGGCAAATAAGATCAAATCCAAACTTTCGGGGAAATTAAGGGTCGACACAATTTCCGAGCAGGGCTTCGCGCCCTGCTCTTTTTTTTGCGATTCTTTCCGTACCATTTTCTGGCGAAGGCCCGCCGGGCATTTGATGCGAAATGAACACCGCGTCAATCGGCGTGGTCGATTTTAATCGCGCTCGAGGAAGTTGGATCCGATGTCGGCCTTCTTCTTGATCGGGTCGTAGTCGCAAAAGACATTGTCGGCGACGAGCGTATAGCTCGCAATGATCGTGTTCTTGTCGAGCTTGACCGAGTTCAATCCGATCACTGCGGTATGGCTTCCGGTATTCCATTTGAACGGGGTCAAACTCACGGCCTTTTCACAGGCCGCAACGGCTTCGGCGAAAACATAGCCTTCGACGAAGGCTTTCATAGTCCGCAGCTGGCTCAGGGTTTTCCAGTTCATGTAGAAAGCCCCGGCGAGGCCCGCGATTGTCAGTATCAACAATCCGAAAATGATTCTTTGAAACGTCATTTGCTCTTCCCCCAAAGCAACCGAACGCTCAGAGCGGAATTCCCATCAGCTTCGACAGCCGCTCGATATTCAGAAGACCCGCATTATAGGCAAGCATCGCGATGCCGAATATGACTGCCGAGATCACCGTGGTCCAGATCAGCTTGCGGCCCATCCGCGCCATGATCGGCGCGCCGGGATCGGTGCCGGGAGCGCCCTCGCCGTCCTCATGCTGGCTGCGCACACCGAACGGCAGCGTCAGGAACAGTACGATCCACCACATCACGAAGTAAATCGCAAACGCCGTGGAAATCGAGTAGGCCATCTGGCGTCAAGCCTGCTCGATTTCAACGAGCGCGCCGGAAAAATCCTTTGGATGCAGAAACAACACCGGCTTGCCGTGGGCGCCGATCCTGGGCTTGCCGTCGCCGAGCACCCGCGCGCCCTCTTTGATCAGAGAAGTCGCGCGCGGCGATAATGTCGGGCACGTCATAGCAGATGTGGTGGATACCGCCGTCGGCATTACGCTCAAGGAATTTGGCAATCGGCGAGGTTTCGCCAAGCGGCTGGATGAATTCGATCTTGGTGTTGGGCAGCGTCACGAACACGGTGATGACGCCGTGGTCCGGCAACGGCACGGCGGCGGAGATATCGGCGCCAAATGCCGTGCCATAGATCCTGGCGGCCTTCTCCGCGTCCTTGACCGCGATCGCCACATGATTGAGCCGGCCCAGCATGAACTCCTCCGCTTTAGATTTCAGACCGTCAGAACGTGAACGTAGCACAGCGGCTTCTTGCCCCAATGCTCGTTGATCGTCGATCGTACGGCCCGGCGCACCAATTCCGCCATCGCGTCGGGGTCGCGCCGCCGCGCCCGCGGCAGGCCTTCCACGGTCGACACCACAACGTCGAACACGATCTCATCGATGATCTCACCGGCCGTATTCTTTTCCGGGATACCGACGAGATCGACCTCGGGATCGTCGGCCAGTTCGCCCTTTTCGGTCACCGCGATGGCTATGAACGCGCAACCGGCAAACGCCAATTTTTTCCGTTCGACGACCGCCCGCGACTTTGACTCCTCCAGGATCGAACCGTCCTTGTAGAGCCGCCCCGACGGCAGTTCCTCGATAATTCCAGGGTCGCCCGGACCCAGCTTGACCAGATCGCCATTGCGACAGATCAGCGTCTTCGGCACGCCCGCGGCCCGCGCCAGCTTGGCGTGTTCGAACAGATGCAGCGCTTCGCCGTGAACGGGGATCAGGAGTTGCGGTCGCACCCATGAAATCATGTCGCGCAGTTCATCGCGGCGCGGATGGCCGGAGACGTGGACGAGATGGGTGCGGTCGGTAATGACCTCGATGCCCTGCGTCACCAAGCCATTGATGATGGCGCCCACCGCCTTCTCGTTGCCGGGAATGGTGCGCGAGGAAAAGATCACGCAGTCGCCCTTGTTCAGCGTCACCTGCGGATGGTCGTCATTGGCTATGCGCGACAGCGCCGCGCGTGGCTCGCCCTGGCTCCCGGTGCACAGCGCCAGCACCTTGTCGGGGGGAAAATGGCCGTAGAGATCGGCACCGCGGAATTTCTGCACGCCGTCGAGAAAACCGGTCTCGCGTGCCACCTGCACCACCCGTTCCATCGCGCGACCGATCACCACGACCTCACGCCCGGCGGCGCGCGCGGCATCCGCTACCGCGCGCAGCCGGGAGACGTTGGAGGCAAAGGTGGTCACGGCGACGCGGCCTTTCGCCGCCTTCACCAATTCGGTGATGGTCTTGGCGACCTCGGCCTCCGAGGGCGAGCGCCCTTCCCGCACGGCGTTGGTGGAATCGCCGATCAGCGCCAGCACGCCGGCGTCTCCAAGCTCGCGCAATCGCCGCTCATCCGTCGGCCGGCCTATGATCGGCGTCGGATCGATCTTCCAGTCGCCGGTGTGCAACACCGTGCCGGCGGAAGTGTGGATCGCCAACGCGTGAGCTTCCGGGATCGAATGCGCCACCGGAATGAACTCGACATTGAACGGCCCGAGATCGATGCGGCCGCCCGACGGCACCACCGTGACCGGAATTTTCGGCGGATTGCGCTCGGAAGCGCATTTGGCCTCGAACAGCGCGGCGCTGAATTTCGTCGCGTAAATCGGGCATTTCAGCTTCGGCCAGAGGTCGATGATGGCACCGAAATGGTCCTCATGGGCGTGCGTCAGCACCAACCCGACGAGATTCTTCCGCTCCTTTTCGAGAAAGCGGATATCGGGCATGATCAGGTCGATGCCGGGCAGATGTTCCTCGTCGCCGAAGGACACGCCGAGATCGACCGCGAGCCATGAGCGCTGGTGGCGATCACCGAGGCCATAGATCGACAGGTTCATGCCGATCTCGCCAACGCCGCCGAGCGGCGCAAAGGTCAGTTCGTCCGGCCGCGCCATCAGGCCGCCCCTGCCGACGCCGCCGAACCGAAATAGACGTCGCCCGCCGAGATCGGGACCTGCTGGCCGCCCGATGTCCGGACGATCATGCAGCCCGTCTCATCGATGGTTTCGAATATCCCCTCCACAGTGGAACCACCCGTATGGATCGCGACCGGCTGTCCAAGCCCGGCCGCCCGCTCGAGCCAAAGCCGCCGGATCTCGCCAAAACCACGGCCGTTGTCCCAGATGCCGCGGAACTCCGCCCAGGCGTCGGACAGCAAGGCGAACAGTTCCTCAGCACCGACCTGGACGCCGAGTGCCGCGAGCGAGGTCGCAGGCGTCGGCGTGCCCTC
This sequence comes from uncultured Alphaproteobacteria bacterium, assembly GCA_963823115.1. Lineage (GTDB taxonomy): Bacteria > Pseudomonadota > Alphaproteobacteria > Rhizobiales > Xanthobacteraceae > Bradyrhizobium. The sequence continues at coordinate 15,087 of CAWGKJ010000052.1, forward strand.
GGGCGCGGCAACGACATTGGTGCCGATACCGACCACGATAGCCAGGCCCTTGTCTGCGACGGCCTCCGCCTCCAGCAGAATACCGGCAAGCTTCTTTCGGCCTGCCAGCACGTCGTTGGGCCATTTCAGCGAAAAAATCATATCGTCCGATCCCGCCGACCTCAGCGATGCTTCGACACTTGCTTTTCGCAGCGCCGCCTCGAGCGCGAGCCCCGCGGCAAAACCCAGTGTCGCCGCGACTGCCGCCGAAGCATCGATCACTTCGAGGATACTGCTGGCGAGGTTACCACGCGGAGCGACCCAAGGGCGATGCCGCCGGCCTCGCCCCGCAGTCTGTTCCGAGGTCACAAACCAGATCGGCCCGCGCTCGCCGCCGCGCGCGCGCAACATCGCTTCCGCGTTGGTGGAGCCGATGCTCTCGAAAGCAGCGAGCCCATAACCCGCCGACATAGCTCGCGGACCGAGCAAAAAAGCCATTTAGAACAGCGATCTCGCGGCGGATGTTGCCAAGCTGACCAGCGGTCCCGGATAGACGAAGAAGAAGATGTTGAACAGGCCTGCGACTGCCAGCACCGTGCGCAGTTCCAGGCGCACCGGATCGAGCTTGGCGAGCGGCTCGTCGAAATACATCACTTTGATGATGTTGAGATAGTAAAACGCGCCGACCACGCTAGCAAGCACGCCAATAACAGCCAGCGTGAACATTCCCGCCTTGATGGCCGCAACGAACACGTACCATTTTGCGAAGAAGCCCGCGAGCGGCGGAACGCCGGCCAGCGAAAACAGCAGCATGGCGAAGAAGAAGGCCAGCATCGGATTGGTTCTCGACAATCCGGCGAAGTCGCTGATGTTTTCGAAATGCTGGCCGTTGCGCTTCATGGTGATGATGACAGCGAAGCTGCCGAGCGTCATCGCCACGTAGATCGAGATATAGATCAAAACGCCCTGCGCGCCCTCAGCCGTGCCGGTGGCGAGCCCAACCAGCGCGAACCCCATATGGCCGATCGACGAATAGGCCATCAGTCGCTTGATGTTCTTCTGGCCGATGGCGGCGAACGCTCCCAGCGCCATCGAAGCGATCGCGACGAACACCACGATCTGCTGCCACTGCGAGATGATGCCGGGAAACGCGGTCAGCGCCACGCGCGCGAACACGGCAAGTGCCGCTACTTTCGGAGCCGAGGCGAAGAACGCGGTCACCGGAGTTGGCGCGCCCTCATAAACGTCGGGCGTCCACATGTGGAACGGCACTGCCGAAATCTTGAAGCAAAGCCCGGCGAGCAGGAAAACCAGGCCGAAAACGATGCCAACGCTGCCTGTTTTTACTCCCGCCGCGATGCCTGCGAAGCTGACGGTGCCGGTGAAGCCGTAGATCAGCGAAGCGCCGTACAACAGCATGCCCGACGATAGCGCGCCGAGAACGAAATACTTAAGGCCCGCTTCAGTGGACTTGACGTTATCGCGATTGCTCGCCGCGACCACGTAAAGCGCCAGCGACATCGTCTCGAGCCCGAGATAAAGCATGATCAGGTCGCCGGCCGAGATCAGCACCATCATGCCCAAAGTCGAGAGCAGCACCAGGATAGAGTACTCGAAGATGCGCCGCGACGAATTGGCCAGATATTCGATCGAAAGAACCAGCGTCGCCACCGAGCCGATCAGCGCCAGTATCTTCAGGAAGCGGGCAAAATCGTCGACGATGAAGCTGCCGCCGAAGGTCGTGATCTTTCCGGCCGGCAGCCACAACTCCAGTACGCCGGTCAGCACGAGCAGGCAAATCGCAAGGCCGGCGACGAGGCCGGTGCTCCGCGCACCGCTATATGCGCCCAGCATCAACAGCACCATGGCGCCCGCCGCCAGCACAAGCTCCGGCAGCACGGGCAGCAACTGATAACCTGCACTCTCAAAGCTCATGGCGCATTGTCCTGACTTCGAGCCTCGCTTCTGAAACAGAACCGAGGCCCTCTCCTTCAATTTGAAGCGTTTTCTTCTCGCGAACCGGTTTCCACTTCGCTCGAAAACGCTCGGGTACGATCACTGCAGAAGTGCCGCTGCCTTCACGGCAGTCACTGCGGTGTTGTAATTGTTGACGAGTTGCTGCACCGACGAGGCCGACATGTCGAGCACCGGCTTCGGGTAGAACCCGAACAGGAGGGTGAGAGCCACCAGCGGCATCATTATCAGGCCTTCGCGGAACGTGAGATCCTTGATGCTCGCCAGCGACGGCTTTACCAGAGCGCCGAACACCACCTTGCGATACAGCCACAGCGCGTAGGCCGCCGACAGGATCACGCCCGTACTGGCGAGCGTTGCTGTGGGGATCGAGACCTTGAAGGTGCCGATCAGCGTCATGAATTCACCGATGAAGCCGGAAGTGCCGGGCAGACCGACATTGGCCATGGTGAAGACCATGAACACCAGCGCGTAGAGCGGCATACGGTTGACCAGCCCGCCATAGGCGGCGATCTCGCGGGTATGCAGACGGTCGTAAATGATGCCGACGCAGAGGAACAGCGCACCCGCCACGATGCCGTGTGAGATCATCTGGAACACACCGCCTGCGACGCCCTGGGTCGTGCCGGCGAAAATGCCCATGGTGACGAAGCCCATATGGGCCACCGACGAATAGGCGATCAGCTTCTTGATATCTTCCTGCATCAACGCCACCAGCGAGGTGTAGATGATGGCTATGACCGAGAGCGAGAAGATCAGCGGCGCAAAATCATGCGACGCCAGCGGGAACATCGGTAGCGAGAAGCGCAGGAAGCCGTAGCCACCCATCTTCAAGAGGATCGAGGCCAGGATCACCGAGCCTGCGGTCGGCGCCTCGACGTGGGCGTCCGGCAACCAGGTGTGCACCGGCCACATCGGCATCTTCACCGCGAACGAGGCGAAGAACGCCAGCCACGCCCAGGTCTGCAGGGACCGCGGCACGGCGGTATGCATCAAGACCGGAATGTCGGTCGTCCCGGCGTTCCAGTATAGCGCCATGATCGCCAGCAGCATCAAGACCGAGCCCAGCAGCGTGTAGAGGAAGAACTTGAAGGAGGCATAGACCCGGCGTGGGCCGCCCCACACTCCGATGATCAGGAACATCGGGATCAGGCCGCCCTCGAAGAACAGATAGAACAGCACCAGGTCGAGCGCGGCGAAGGTGCCGACCATCAGGGTTTCCAGGAGCAGGAACGCGATCATGTATTCGCGCACGCGAAGCTTGACGGATTTCCAGCTCGCCAGGATGCAGAACGGCATCAAGGCCGTGGTCAGGATCACGAACGGCAGCGAAATGCCGTCGACACCCATGTGGTAGACGATGGCGTTGGCGAGCCATGGCGCCTTTTCGACGAACTGGAAGTCCGGCTGCGAGGCGTCGAAACGCCAGACCAGGACCAGCGACACCGCGAAGGTGATCAGCGTGGTCCACAGCGCGATCCAGCGCGAATTGCGTTTGGCGGCTTCGTCATCGCCGCGGCTGATAACGAGCAAGAGCGCGCCGACCACCGGCAGGAAGGTAACGACGGAAAGAATGGGCCAGGTTATCATCACTGGCCTCCCAAGCCGAACATGAACCAGGTGATTAATCCGGCAACCCCGATCAGCATCGCAAATGCGTAGTGATAGAGATAACCGGTCTGCAGCTTCACGACGTTGCGGGTCACGTCAAGCACCCGCGACGAAACGCCGTCGGGGCCGAAGCCGTCGATAATATAGCCGTCGCCGACCTTCCACAGGAAGCGTCCGATCCACTTCGCCGGGCGAACGAAGATCACCTCGTAAAGCTCGTCGAAATACCACTTGTTGAGCAGGAACTGGTACAGCCGCGGCAGCCGGCTGGCGAGCTCGACCGGCAGATACGGCCTGCGGATGTAGAACAGCCACGACACCACGAAGCCCAGCGCCATCATCACCGTCGGCAGGAAGGCGATGGTCTCGGGGATATGGTGCATCTCCTCGATGATATGCGGGTTCATTTTCACCGACTCGCGGAAGAATTCTTCCACACCGTGCCCGGCAAACAATTCCTTGAACGGGAACCCTGCCAGCAGCGATCCGGCGGCAAGAATGCCGATGGGAACGAGCATCCATAACGGCGCCTCATGCGCGGCTTCATGATGCTCCTGATCATGGGGCTCGCCGTGGAAGGTCTTGAAGATCAGGCGCCAGGAGTAGAACGAAGTCAGCCCTGCCGCGACCACCGTCATCAGGAAGCCGTAGAACGCCAGCGGATTATGCGAGGCGAAAGCGGACTCGATAATCGCATCCTTGGAGAAATAGCCGGCGGTCAGCGGGAAACCGGTCAGCGCCAGCGTTCCGATCACCATCACGATGTAGGTGAAGGGGATTTTGTCCTTCAGGCCGCCCATGTTGCGAATGTCTTGCTCGTGATGCATCGCATAGATCACCGAGCCTGAGCCCAGGAACAGCAGCGCCTTGAAGAAGGCGTGCGTGAACAGATGGAACATGCCGACGGAGTAGGCGCCCGCCCCCATCGCCACAAACATGTAGCCGAGCTGCGAACAGGTCGAATAGGCGACGATGCGCTTGATGTCGTTCTGCACCAGACCGACGGTCGCCGCGAAGAACGCCGTGGTCGCGCCGAAGAACATCACTACGGCCTGCGCGTTAGGTGCCAGTTCAAATAGTGGCGACAGCCGCGCCACCATGAAGACGCCGGCGGTGACCATGGTCGCGGCGTGGATCAACGCCGAGACCGGTGTCGGGCCTTCCATCGCATCCGGCAGCCAGGTGTGCAGCAGGAACTGGGCCGATTTGCCCATCGCCCCCATGAACAGCAAGAGGCAGGTCAGCGTCAGCGCATCGGCATGCCAGCCGAAGAAGTTGATGGTCTTGCCGGTCAGGCCTGGAGCGGCCGCGAAAATGGTCTCGAAGTCAGTCGAGCCGATCAGCATGAAGATCGCGAAAATGCCGAGCCCAAAACCGAAATCGCCCACGCGATTAACCACGAAGGCCTTGATCGCCGCCGCGTTTGCCGACGGCTTCTGGTACCAGAAGCCGATCAGCAGGTAGCTCATGAGGCCGACGCCCTCCCAGCCGAAGTACAGTTGCACCAGGTTGTCCGCGGTCACCAGCATCAACATCGCGAAGGTAAACAGCGACAGATAGCTGAAGAAACGCGGTCGGTATGGATCTTCATCCATGTAGCCGATCGAATAGAGATGTACGAGCGAGGAGATGGTGTTGACCACCACCAGCATCACGGCGGTCAAGGTATCGACCCGCAGCGCCCACGCGACCTGCAGGTCGCCTGAACTGATCCAGGGGAACAGCGCGATCCTTGCATCATGGTGCATGAAGCCGACATCGACCAGCGCGACCCACGACAACCCGGCCGAGACCAGCAACAGCCCGGTCGTGATCAGCTCGGCCGCCCGCGATCCCGCCGCCGCAGGCTCGACCGCGTGATGATCGTCGTGGCCGTGATCGACATGAACGTCATGGGCATCCGCCGCGTGGGCATCGGCTCCATGGGCGTCGCCGTGATGATCGACCTCATCACCGCTTGGATTGCGCGCATGCGCGCCGAACACGGAGATCAGCCCCGCGAGGACCGCGCCGATCAGCGGCAGAAAGACAATTGCCTGGATCATCGGCGCGCCTCTTTGCGCACGATCTCGCGACAAACGAAGCCGTTTGCCGGGGAAAACCGGGCTCCACTTTTCCGGATCATGCTTTAGCCCTTCATCATATTGACGTCTTCAACCGCAATCGAACCGCGGTTGCGGAAATACACCACCAGAATAGCAAGACCGATTGCCGTTTCCGCGGCCGCCACCGTCAGCACCAGCAGCGCGAATACCTGGCCGACGATATCGCCAAGGAAGGTCGAGAACGCCACCAGATTGATATTGACCGCGAGCAGGATCAGCTCGACCGACATCAGGATGATGATGATGTTCTTGCGGTTGAGAAAGATGCCGAGGATCCCGAGCGTGAACAGGATCGCGCCGACCGAGAGATAATGTCCAAGACCGATCGTCATTGCACCCACTCCGCAGCGTCCGCATCCTGCAACCCCTGACCGGTCGGTACCTTGCGCATGCTCATGGCAAGCTCCGGCGTGCGCGCATTCTGCACATTGATGTCCTGTCGCTTGACGTTGGCCTTGTGGCGCAAGGTCAGCACGATGGCGCCGATCATGGCGACCAGGAGCACCATGCCCGCCATCTGGAAGTAATGGATGTAGCGAGTGTACAGCACGAGCCCGAGCGCCTCGGTATTGCTGACATTGCTCGGGATCGCAGCGGTAATCGATTTGGCCGTCCCCGCACTGATCACCCAGCCGCCCCCGACCATCAGCAATTCCGCGAGAAACACCGCGCCGATCACGAGGCCGATCGGCAGGTATGCCAGGAAACCCTCGCGCAGTTCGGTAAAGTCGACGTCGAGCATCATGATCACGAACAGGAACAGCACCGCGACCGCTCCGACATAGACCACGACGAGAATCATTGCCAGGAACTCTGCCCCCAGCAGCACGAACAGGCCGGACGCGTTGACGAACGCCAGGATCAGATACAGCACGGAGTGCACGGGATTGCGCGACACAATCACCATGACCGCCGAGGCGACACAGACGCCGGCAAACAGATAAAAGAACAACGCTGGAAGGATCATACTCTCACCTCACCGGTACGGCGCGTCGAGCGCGATCGATTTCGCAATTTCACGCTCCCAGCGGTCGCCATTGGCGAGAAGTTTCGCCTTGTCAAAATAAAGTTCCTCGCGCGTCTCGGTCGCGAATTCGAAATTCGGTCCCTCGACGATGGCATCGACCGGGCATGCCTCCTGGCACAGCCCGCAATAGATGCATTTCACCATGTCGATGTCGTAGCGCACGGTACGGCGGGTGCCATCGTTGCGGCGCGGGCCGGCCTCGATGGTGATCGCCTGCGCCGGGCAGATCGCCTCACACAGCTTGCAAGCGATGCAGCGTTCCTCGCCGTTGGGATAACGGCGCAGCACATGCTCGCCGCGGAAGCGTGGCGAGATCGGCCCCTTTTCGAACGGATAGTTCAGCGTCGGCTTCGGCTGGAAGAAATAACGCATGGCGAGAAAGAACGCCGATACGAATTCGGACAGCAAAAGCGAGCGGGCTGTGGCGGCGACATTGATACTCATGACGACCTCATCTCGGCGCGATCCCAGCGAAATGCAGCACGCCGGCGACAATCACCACCATCCCCAGCGACATCGGCAGGAAAACCTTCCAGCCGAGCCGCATCAGCTGGTCGTAGCGGTAGCGCGGCACGATTACCTTGGCCACCGCGAACAGGAAGAACATGAAAAACGCCTTGAGCGTGAACCAGATCACGCCTGGCACCCAGGTGAACGGCGCCACAGCGACCGGCGGCAGCCAGCCGCCCAGAAACAGGATCGTCGCCATCGCACACATCGTACAGATCGCGACATATTCGCCGAGCATGAACAACAGATACGGGGTCGAGCCGTATTCGACCATGAAGCCTGCGACCAGTTCCGATTCGGCTTCCACCAGATCGAACGGCGGACGGTTGGTTTCCGCCAGCGCCGAGACATAGAAGATCACGAACATCGGGAACAGCGGCAGGAAATACCAGTTCAGCACCGTCAGCCAGGGCAGTCCGATCAGGCTTGCGAGCCCGCGGCTGTTTTGCGCCTCGACTATCGCCGACAGGTTGAGCGACCCCGCGCACAGCAAAACGGTGATGATGACAAAGCCGATCGAGACTTCGTAACTCACCATCTGCGCCGCCGAGCGCAGCGCGGCGAGGAAGGGATATTTCGAATTCGAGGCCCAGCCGGCCATGATGATGCCGTAGATCGACAACGACGAGATCGCGAAGATGTAGAGGATGCCGACATTGATGTCCGCTACCACCCAGCCGAGCGACGTCGGGATCACGGCCCAGGCTGCCAGCGGCAGCACGCAACTCACCAGCGGCGCCAGCAGGAACACGCCCTTGTTGGAGCCGGAGGGAATGACCGGCTCCTTCAGGAGGAATTTCAAAAAGTCGGCGAAGGACTGGAAAAGCCCCCAAGGTCCGACGACGTTGGGGCCGCGCCGGATATGCACCGCGGCCCAGATCTTGCGGTCGGCCAGCAGGATGTAGGCGATCGCGATCAAGAGGACCACGAGCACCAGCACGCTCTCCGCCAACATGACGATCAGCGGCCAGAGGAAGCCGGTCCAGAATGCGCTTGCGAAGAATTCAGCCATCACGTCACGCTCACTCCGCTGCCGTCAGCATCTGCCCGGAAGCCAGCCGGGAACATTCCGCCATCACCGCCGACGCGCGCGCGATCGGGTTGGTCAGGTAAAAATCCTCAACCGGAGACTTGAACGGCGCCTTCTCGACGCTGCCGCCCTTGCCGGCGAGCGTCTTGACGTCGTCCGCGCTGCCGGCCTCGATCTGGTCGATACGCATCAGATGCGGCACGGCCTTGAACAGCGTCTGCCTCAGCGCGGCGAGCGAATCGAAAGCCAGCTTCTTGCCCAGGACTTCCGACAGCGCGCGGACGATCGCCCAGTCCTCGCGCGCTTCACCCGGAGGAAACGCCGCGCGGCCGGCCATTTGCGCCCTGCCTTCGGTGTTGACATAGATCCCGGACTTTTCAGTGTAGGCCGCGCCCGGTAAGATCACGTCGGCGCGATGCGCGCCACGGTCGCCGTGGGTGCCGATGTAAACCACGAAAGTACCGTCCGGCGCCTTGATCTCATCGGCGCCGAGCAGGAACAGCACGTCGAGCGTGCCGAACGTCGTCATCTGCACCGCGTTCAGGCTGCCCGCGCTGCCGGCAAAGCCGATATCGAGCGCGCCGACACGCGAGGCCGTATCGTGCAGCACGCCGAAACCGTTCCAGCCGTCTTTTACTGCACCGAAATCCACGGCAAGCTTTGCCGCGAGCGCCAGAACCGCAGCGCCGTCATGCCGCGCAGCCGTGCCGGCGCCGACCAGCACGATCGGCTTCTTGGCGCCCTTCAGCACCTCCGCGAAGGAATGCTTGCCGGCGGCGAGATCGGCGAGCGAATCCGTGCCTGCACCAAGATGATCGTAATTGTAGGTAAGGTCGGCCTTGGGGCCGATCACGCCGATCTTGAGCTGGCCCGAACGCCAGCGCTTGCGGATGCGCGCGTTGAAAACGGCGGCCTCCTTGCGCGGGTTCGAGCCCACGATCAGAAGCACGTCGGCCTGCTCGATGCCGGCGATGGTCGGATTGAAGATATAGGAGGCGCGACCGCTCTTCGAATCGAATGCGTCTCCGCCCTGAACCTCAAGATTGACCGAGCCGTATTTCGCCAGCAAATCCTTAAGCGCGAACATCTCCTCGACCGCGGCGAGGTCGCCGGCGATCGCGCCGATCCGCTTGCCGTCGCTCATCCTGACCTTGGCCGCGATAGCATCGAACGCTTCAGGCCATGTCGCAGCGCGGAGCTTGCCGCCCTCCCTGATGTAGGGACGGTCAAGCCGCTGCGTGCGCAGGCCGTCGACGACATGGCGGGCCTTGTCGGAAATCCACTCTTCGTTCACCGCTTCGTTGACGCGCGGCAGAATCCGCATCACCTCGCGACCGCGGGTGTCGACCCGGATCGCCGAGCCGATGCCATCCGTGACGTCGATCGACTGGGTCTTGCCGAGTTCCCAGGGCCGCGCCGCAAACGCGTAAGGTTTCGAGGTCAGCGCGCCGACCGGGCAGATATCGACAAGATTGCCTTGCAGTTCAGAGGTCAGCGCAGTTCCGAGATAGGTCGTTATCTCCATATCCTCGCCGCGACCGATCGCGCCCATCTCCGGCACGCCGCAGACTTCGGCAGCGAAACGGACGCAGCGCGTGCACTGGATGCACCGGTTCATCGAAGTCTTGACCAGCGCGCCCAGGTATTTGTCCTCGACCGCGCGCTTGTTCTCGGCGAACCGACCGGTGTCGATGCCGTAACCCATCGCCTGATCCTGCAGGTCGCACTCCCCACCCTGATCGCAAATCGGGCAATCGAGTGGATGATTGATCAGCAGGAATTCCATCACGCCTTCGCGCGCTTTCTTCACCATCGGCGAGCGCGTCAGGATTTCCGGCGGCTCACCCTTGGGACCGGGGCGGCAATCGCGGACGCCCCAGGCGCAGCTTGCCACCGGCTTCGGGCCGCCTTTCACTTCGACAAGGCACATCCGGCAATTGCCGGCGACCGACAGCCGCTCGTGGTAGCAAAAACGCGGGATCTCGGCGCCCGCGGCCTCGCACGCCTGCAACAGCGAATATTCAGCAGGAACTTCGATCTCTTTGCCATCGACGATGAGTTTGGTCATTGCCATCAGTCTTACTCCGCCGCGGCCATATGCGCAGGATCAAGAATGCCGGCATCGTCGATATCCGCCTGGCGCGAATATTCGTCGATGCGTTCCTCGATCTCGTGACGGAAATGCGCGATCAGTCCCTGGATCGGCCATGCCGCGGCGTCACCGAGCGCGCAGATGGTGTGGCCCTCGACCTGTTTTGTCACTTCCAGCAGCATGTCAATCTCGCGCTTGTGGGCGCGGCCCTCCGCCATCCGGGTCAGCACCCGCCACATCCAGCCGGTGCCCTCGCGGCACGGCGTGCACTGGCCGCAGCTCTCGTGCCGGTAGAAATAGGAAATCCGCGCGATCGCCCGGATCAGGTCGGTCGACTTATCCATGACGATGACGGCGGCGGTGCCGAGACCGGAGCGCAGTTTGCCAAGGCCGTCGAAATCCATCGGCGCATCGATGATCTGGTCCGCCGGCACCATGCGCACCGAGGAGCCGCCGGGGATCACCGCCTTCAGATTATCCCAGCCGCCGCGGATGCCACCGCAGTGCCGCTCGATCAGTTCGCGGAACGGGATCCCCATCGCCTCCTCGACGTTGCAGGGACGCTCGACATGGCCGGAGATGCAGAACAGCTTGGTGCCGACGTTGTTCGGCCGGCCGATGGCGGCAAACCAGGCCGCGCCGCGCCGCAGGATTTCAGGCGCGACTGCGATCGACTCGACGTTGTTGACGGTGGTCGGACAACCGTAGAGGCCGACATTGGCCGGGAATGGCGGCTTCAGCCGCGGCATGCCTTTCTTGCCTTCGAGGCTTTCCAGAAGCGCCGTCTCTTCGCCGCAGATATAGGCGCCGGCGCCATGCGCGACGTAAAGGTCGAACGGCCAGCCGTTGACATTGTCCTTGCCGATCAGCTTGGCCTCATAGGCCTGATCGACCGCGGCCTGCAGGCGCTCGCGCTCCCTGATAAATTCGCCGCGCACATAGATATAGCCTACGTGCGCACCCATCGCTGCGCCCGCCAGCAGACAACCCTCGACCAAAAGATGCGGATCATGCCGCATGATCTCGCGGTCCTTGCAGGTGCCGGGTTCGGACTCGTCGGCATTGACCACGAGATAGCTCGGCCGGCCGTCGGTCGACTCCTTCGGCATGAACGACCATTTCAGGCCAGTCGGGAACCCCGCCCCGCCGCGTCCGCGCAGGCCCGAGGCCTTCATCTCGTTGATCATCCAGTCGCGGCCCTTGTCGATGATCGCCTTGGTGCCATCCCAGGCGCCACGGCGGCGCGCACCTTCGAGACCCCAGTCCTGGAGGCCATAGAGGTTGCGGAAGATGCGGTCCTTGTCGTCGAGCATGACTTGAAGCTTCCTAAGGTCAGCGATTGGACTGCATGTAGGCGAGGCCCGCAGCGCAGCCGCCGAGGGTCAGCGCCCATAACAGACACGATTCAAGCGACGCATTCAGCGCGTAACGCTGCAGCAGGAAAATGAACGCAGCCGCCGCTGCGGCGTGCAGAGCGACGTAGCGCCAGTTCTTCATCGCTCCACTCCCCGGCGTGGCCGCTTGCAATGTGCCGTCACGCTTCATGTGGTTTCCTTCAGCGTGGTCGGTCCGCCCACCGGTGCGGAGAACTGGCGATCAATTTGCGGCCCCGGCTTGGGCGGTTTGCCGGACGCAAAACCGTCCAGCACCTTGCCGAAGCTATCCTTGGTCAGGTCTTCGTAGGTGTCCTTCCAGATCAGCACCATCGGCGCATTCACGCAGGCGCCAAGGCACTCGACCTCTTCCCAGCTGAAGTTTCCATCCTTGGAGAGATGGAAGGGATCGTGATGGATGCGGCTCTGGCAAACCTTGATAAGGTCGTCGGCGCCGCGCAACCGGCATGGCGTGGTGCCGCAGACCTGGACGTGCGCTTTCTTGCCGACCGGCTGCAGCTGGAACATTGTGTAGAATGTCGCAATCTCCAGGACGCGGATGTAGGGCATGCCCAGCAAATCCGCGACAGCCCGTATCGCGGCTTCCGAAACCCAGCCCTCATGCTGCTCCTGCACCCGCCACAGGATCGGAATGACGGCAGAGGCCTGGCGGCCTTCCGGATATTTGGCGATCTGCTGTTTGGCCCAGGCAAGATTTTCCGCCGTGAACGAGAAGTTCGCGGGCTGCAGTTCCTTCGGGGCGAGGCGGCGGACGGACATTGGCGTTCAGTCTCTCATTGCATGCGGCGCGAGGCATTCGCATTCAGCGCGCTGATCCGGTTCTGCCAGAATGCGCTTGCGGTGCCGAACACGTTGTAACCGACGTGGGATGAAACCTTGATGCGGTCGAGTATTGAAAGCTCGGTGACGGTTTCCAGACGATTGCTGCGCGGATCGTGGACGATCAGCTTGAGCGGCGTCTGTTCCAGGATGTAGCGCGACACGGTATGGCTCGGATCGTTACCGTGCTCCTCGCACAACAACACGCTGTCGCTCTGCAACAGCCGCTTCCCACCCTTGATGGCTTCGACCTCGACGCCTTCGACGTCGAGCTTGATCAGGTATTTTCCGTCAGGAGAAATCCTGCCGTCATCGAGCAAATTGTCGAGCGCGATGACCGGCACCTCTTCGCCGCCGCCGCGGGCGGAGCCGGCGATGCTGAACGCTTCATGCTTGGTGCCGGACAGCCGCGCGGTCCCGCGCGCCGCACCGATCGCGCATTTCATAATCTCAAAGCGGTTGCCGTTGATTTCGGCGTTATTCCTGAGCTTGGCGAAATTCTGCGACGACGGCTCGATCGCGAAAGCCTTGTGCGAACCGTAAGGCGCGCTCGAGACCAGCACCGACCAGTAGCCGAAATTGGCGCCGCAATCGAGCAGCGTGTAGTCGACGTCGACGGAATCCCGAAACAGCAACTCCAGCTCGTCCTCGTAATTATACGAGCGATTGAGCAGCTTGCTCCAGTAACCGTCGCCATAAGGAAATTCGAATGTCGCGTCGGAGTTGAGTTTGATCGCGATGTTGCGCTCGGGCAGCGTCCTGCGCAGCAGATTGGCGCAACCGATGTAGCCACGATGCGAAAAGTGCGACGATATTTTGGAACCCGTCGCCAACGCCAGCGCCGCCGTTCGCTCCCACAGGTTTGCTCCCTCGAGAGCACCCGAAGCCCGGTCAAACTGGATGGGCGGCAGCGCGATCACCGGTCGACCTCTCCGAACACGATATCGAGGGAACCGAGGATGGCCGAGACGTCGGCCAGGAGATGACCCTTGCAGATGAAATCCATCGCCTGCAGGTGCGCGAAGCCGGGCGCGCGGATCTTGCATTTGTAGGGCTTGTTGGTGCCGTCGGCGACCAGGAAGACGCCGAACTCGCCCTTCGGCGCCTCGACCGCGGCGTAGACCTCGCCTTCCGGCACATGGACGCCCTCGGTATAGAGCTTGAAGTGATGGATCAGCGCTTCCATCGAGCGCTTCATCTCGCCCCGGCGCGGCGGGGAAATCTTGTGATCCGCAACGACGACGGGTCCCTGCCCGTCGGCTGAGCGCAGCTTCGCGATGCACTGTTTCATGATACGCACCGACTGGCGCATTTCTTCCATGCGGATCAGGTAGCGGTCGTAACAGTCGCCGTTCTTGCCGATCGGAATATCGAAATCCATCTCGGCATAGCATTCGTAAGGCTGCGCCTTGCGCAGATCCCAGGCCGCACCCGAGCCGCGCACCATCACGCCCGAAAAACCCCACTCCCAAGCCTGCTTCAGCGACACCACGCCGATGTCGACGTTGCGCTGCTTGAAGATGCGGTTGGCGGTGAGCAGCCGGTCGAGATCGTCGACCACGCCGAGGAAGGGATCGCACCAAGCCTCGATATCGTCGATCAGCTTTGGCGGCAGGTCCTGGTGCACGCCGCCGATGCGAAAGTAGGCCGCATGCATGCGCGCGCCCGAGGCGCGCTCGTAAAACACCATCAGCTTTTCGCGCTCTTCAAAGCCCCACAGCGGCGGCGTCAGCGCGCCGACGTCCAGCGCCTGCGTGGTGATATTGAGCAGATGCGACAGGATGCGGCCGATCTCGCAGTACAAAACCCGGATCAGCTGCCCGCGGCGCGGCACCTCGATGCCCAGCAGCTTTTCCGCGGCCAGACAGAAGGCGTGTTCCTGATTCATCGGCGCGACATAGTCGAGCCGGTCGAAATACGGGATTGCCTGCAGGTAGGTCTTTTGCTCGATCAGCTTTTCGGTGCCGCGGTGAAGCAGGCCGATATGCGGATCGACGCGGGCGACCACTTCGCCGTCGAGCTCGAGCACCAGACGCAACACGCCGTGCGCGGCCGGATGTTGCGGACCGAAATTGATGGTGAAGTTACGGAGTGCTGCTGCTTCGGTCATGATCAGACTTTCGGCCCCGCCTTCTCGTCCCCGGGCAACGGATAATCAGCCCCTTCCCATGGCGACAGGAAATCGAACTTGCGGAATTCCTGATTGAGGCGAACGGGTTCGTAAAGCACCCTCTTCTCCTGATCGTCGTAGCGCACCTCGACGAAGCCGGTCAGCGGGAAATCCTTGCGCAGCGGATGGCCGTCGAAGCCGTAGTCGGTCAACAGCCGCCGCATGTCCGGATGCCCGGTGAAGATCACACCGTAGAGATCGTAGGTTTCACGCTCGAACCAGTCGGAGCCGGGAAACACCTCGATGATCGAAGGCACCTGGGTGGTCTCGCTGGCTTCGGCGCGCAGCCGGATGCGCGCGTTCAGCGTCGGCGACAGCAGGTGATAGATGACGTCGAAGCGCTTTTCTCGCCCGGGATAGTCCACCGCAGTGATATCTGTGAAGTTGATAAAGCGGCAGCCGGGATCGTCGCGCAGAAAGCGCACGACATCGACAATTTTCTCGGCCTGCACCATCACCGTGAGCTGATTGAACGCGACCGTGTGACCGGTCGCAGCACCCGGAAGCGCGCTAACAATTGTCTGCCCCAGGGCGTCGAGCCTGCCGTCGTCCATTCTCAAGACCCTTAGCGTTCGATGGTTCCGGTGCGCCGGATTTTCTTCTGCAGCAGCATCACGCCGTAGAGCAGCGCTTCCGCGGTCGGCGGGCAGCCAGGCACATAGATGTCGACGGGCACGATGCGGTCGCAGCCGCGCACCACCGAATAGGAATAATGATAGTAGCCGCCGCCATTGGCGCACGACCCCATCGAGATCACATAGCGCGGCTCCGGCATCTGGTCGTAGACCTTGCGCAGCGCCGGAGCCATCTTGTTGGTCAGGGTGCCCGCGACGATCATGACATCGGACTGCCGCGGCGAACCGCGCGGGGCAAAGCCGAAGCGCTCGCAATCATAGCGCGGCATCGACATCTGCATCATCTCGACTGCGCAGCAGGCAAGACCGAAGGTCATCCACATCAGCGAGCCGGTGCGAGCCCAGACGATCAGATTGTCGGCGGTGGTGATGAAGAAGCCCTTGTCGGACAGTTCGCCATTTACTTCGATAAAGAAGGGATCATTGGCCCCGACCGGCTTGCCGGTGGAGGGGTCGAGAATGCCGGTCGCGGCGGGTGCAACTGCCGGCGCGAATCCTGGCGTTGCGGCGGTGGGGCTCAATCCCATTCGAGCGCGCCTTTCTTCCATTCGTAGGCAAAGCCGACGGTAAGGACGGCGAGGAAAACGATCATCGACCAGAAGCCGGTTGCGCCGAGCTTCCCGAATGCCATCGCCCACGGGAACAGGAATGCCACTTCCAGATCGAAGATGATGAAGAGGATCGCCACCAGGTAGAACCGGACGTCGAATTTCATGCGGGCGTCGTCGAATGCGTTGAACCCGCATTCATAGGCTGACAGCTTTTCCGGATCGGGCTGTTGGAAAGCGATCAGGAATGGAGCGATCAAGAGCGCCAAACCGATCAGGGCTGCGACGCCTATAAACACCACAAGGGGAAGATAACTCTGCAGGATGCCGGTCATCGGCGGTGCCTTTTCCTGCGGCGTCTAGCGCCCACAGATTCGTAATTGGAATTGGCGTGTGGCTTAGCGCAGCGCAACAAGGGGCGCAAGACAACCTATTTTGACGGCTCCCTCCTCCCCCGGATTTCTTCGCGTATAGACCGCCCCCGTCAACAGTCCGAATTGATGGAGATCAACGACAACCGCCGCAAAGGCTGATCGGAGCGAGCGCCGATGAACCTGGTCCAGTGGGATGGCGTTTTCCGCACCATCCCTGTTATCGGTGCCTGGACTTGAGGCAGCGCGGTTTTTGTCGGCTCAAGCCTGTCTTCAACCCAAATCGTTTTCGGCTTCGAGCATTTGGCGGCAGTTTTGGTCAGGCGACCGATATGCCCTGGCAGCATAGCCACTCGTCCTTGTTGAATTGTTCCAGCAAACGCTGACAACGTTCCAGCGCGGCCGCCACAATCGTTATGTTATGTGGAGAATTAGCCCGTCCCATGGGGTCTCGACCTCTCGGAGCAAGCCGATCGCCGTTGGCGGGCTCGCTGGAGGCAGGACCGCCCTCTTCGACCTCGGCATCATGGCCAAGGTGCGCCTGCAAACCCGGTTCCTGGAACCTTTCACATCGTCGCCGATCCGGGTTTCACTTTGCGGAAAACTCTCATTTTCAGAGAATACGGCAACGGCAGCAATGAATAACACTCCGCGAGACCGCGATCTCGGGATCGCCTAACCAGGCCATGGGAGAACTGCTGCGACGCTATTGGCACCCGATACGGCTGATCAGGTCAGCGACCCCGTATATTGCTCCAGCTTGGCCCAAGCCTCTGCGCCGTAGGTCTTCTGCCACTGGGCGTAGAAGCCCGCCTTCACCAGCGCCGCCCTGAACTGCACGGGGTCGGGTTGGTTGAAAATCATGCCCTTCGCCATGAGTTCGGCCTGCAGCGAGCGATCCAGCTCGAGCAAATCGGCGCGTTCCTTGATCGCCGCGGCATCGAGATGGCTGTTGACGATCTCCAGCAGGTCGGCCGGCAGGCTGGCCAGTGCACGGCGGTTGGCGATGATCCAGTAGCCACTCCAGCAGTGGTTCGACAGCGCGCAGTATTTCTGCACCTCGTAGAGCTTGCCCGTCGACACCTGCGCGAGCGGATTTTCCTGCCCTTCGACGATGTGGGTCTGCAACGCCGAATAGAGTTCGCTGTAGCTGATGCTTGACGGCAGCGCCCCGAGCCCACTGAACAGGGAGGTCAACAGCGCCGTGACGGGGACGCGGATCTTGAAGCCCTTGAGGTCTTCGACGCTGTTCAACTGCCGGCTCGAGGACGAGGTGATCTGCCGGAAACCGTTGTCCCAGATTTTCTTCATCGGCACGATCCCGGCCTTGCCGATGGCATCGCGGACGACGTCGCCGACGCCGCCGTCCATCGCGGCCCAGACATGATCGTAGGACTGGAATGCAAAGCCGATGCTCGGCAATCCCGACAGTGGCACCAGCGTCGAGAGGGTCATGCTGGGCGCCGCCAGCAACTCGATGCCGCCAGCGCGAACCTGCGACAGCATCTCGGGGTCACCGCCGAGCTGGCTGTTGGGGAAAACCGTAACGTTCAGGCGGCCGGACGACTGCGCGCCGATCGCGCGCGCGGCCTCGATCAGCCGAACCGTCAGGGGATGGGCATCCGGCGTATTGACCCCCAGTTTGAACTCGAACTCGGCCGCGGCGCCGGCAGGTTTGCCAAAAACCGTCGTTGCCCAGGCGGTGGACGCTGCCCCCAACAATCCCCTGCGGGTTATTTTCATTTGTCGTGCCTCCCGGCCGCATTGTCGCGGCTGACGGGGAGTTTCCGTCGAACCACCGTTGTTCGCAAGCGGCGAGGCCACCAGCATCTGCCCGACGAAACCATTTTGAGGAACCCACGAAACTACCCTGAAACAAATAAGGGGTAGTTCTCCAGCCAACAAAGCGGCGGCAAAGTCGCCTGGAGGCTCACATGAACCACTCAATTCACTCTGCGGACCGCAGTACCCACCTCAAGATCGTGGTTGTCGCGCTCGTGGCTGGCATCGTGGTGGCTGGTTTGGGCATCTCGGCTCGCACGAATGCGGACTACACCCAGACCGCCCACGTCATTAAGGCGGGCAAACCGATTGCGGTGACCAGCTCGGACACCTCGGTCGTCCGCTAGGCCAAATCGCGTTTATTGAGAATAGGAAGCACGGCCGCCTCCGGGCGGCCTTTTGCGTTGTGACGAACAGCCTGGGAAGACGGGCTAAGTCATTGAAACATGCGCGAGGGACAGGGGAAATGATGGCGCGAGAGACGGGACTCGAACCCGCGGCCTCCGCCGTGACAGGGCGGCGCTCTAACCAACTGAGCTACTCCCGCGGATGCCGTAATCTGAGACTGATCCGCACAGAAGTGAGGGCTTAAAGGCGCGCCCCTCTTTAGTCAAGGTTGTTGCGAATCCTCCTGCCAGTCGGGCATTTTCGCGATCGTCGATGCAAATAATAGGCTATTTATGGGCAAAACAGCATAGGCAGCCGCCACCCAAATCATTTAAGGCCTGATACGTCTTAGGTTCCTAAGCCATCAACAACGAGGAGGGCCAAATATGGCGAAGAAAGCAGCGACCCCGACCACCGTCACGCTGAAGCATCTCGCAGCGGCGATCGCCGAGGACCAGGAGTTGTCCAAGAAGCAGGCTGAAGCCATTCTGAACGATCTGGTCACCCGGATCACCAAGCACCTGAAGAAGGGCGAGCGCATCCGCATCGTCGGCCTCGGCATCCTGCAGGTGCGCAAGCGCGCCGCCCGCATGGGCCGCAACCCCGCCACCGGCGAAGCAATTCACATCAAGGCCAGCAAGAAGGTTGCCTTCCGCGCAGCCAAGGAGCTCAAGGAAGCCGTCTGACAAGACGCATTTTCCGATTTTCGATTCAGCGTCATTCCGGCGTGGCGTACGCGGCTTCCCGGAATGACGCTTCTTCTGTCCCGGGTTTTCTTGTCTTAGCGCGGTTTCGACTGTGAATTCATCCCTCAGGTTCACCCACACCGTGACCGAGCGCTTTCTGCGCTATGTGGTGATCGACACCCAGTCCGACCCCTCCTCGCCACCTGCCCCTCCACCGAAAAGCAAAAGGACCTGGGCCGCCTGCTCGCAGCCGAGCTGCAGTCGATGGGACTCCGCGATGCCCATCTCGACCAGTACGGCTACGTCTACGCCACCATCCCGGCAAGTACGGAAAGGCAAGTCCCCGTAATTTGCTTCTGCTCGCATATGGACACTTCGCCCGACTGCACCGGCAAGGACGTCAAGCCGCAGATCGTCAGGAATTATCGCGGCGGCGACATCGCGCTGCCGGGCGACCCTGCCCAGATCATCCGCGCCGCCGATCATCCCGCGCTCAAAGAACAGATCGGCAACGACATCGTCACGTCGGACGGCACCACGCTGCTGGGCGCCGACAACAAGGCCGGCATCGCCGAGATCATGGATGCCGCGCATTTCCTGATCAACAACCCGCAGATCAAGCACGGCACGATCAAGATCCTGTTCACGCCAGACGAGGAGATCGGCCGCGGCGTCGACATGGTCGACCTGAAAAAGCTGGGCGCCGATTTTGCCTACACAATCGATGGCGAGACTGCCGGCAATATCGAGGACGAAACTTTCTCGGCGGATAGCGCCACCATCACCATCGAAGGGGTCAGCACCCACCCCGGCTTTGCCAAGGGCAAGATGGAGCATGCGATCAAGATCGCCGCCGCTATCGTCGATCGCCTGCCAAAAAACACCTGCTCGCCGGAAACCACCGAAGGCAAGGAAGGCTTTCTGCATCCGATCAGCATTTCGGGCGCGCTGGAAAAAGCCACGCTCGGCTTCATTGTGCGCGATTTCACCGACGAAGGATTGAAGGAAAAGGAAAATCTGCTCGAAAGCATCGTCAAAGACGTGATGAAGGACTTTCCGCGATCGACCTTGCGGCTGGAAATCAAGCAGCAATACCGCAACATGAAGCGAGTGATCGACCGTCACCCCGAGATCGTCGACAACGCGATGGAGGCGATCCGGCGCGCTGGCCTGAAGCCGGTGAAGACTTCCATTCGCGGCGGCACCGACGGCTCGCGGCTGTCGTTCATGGGACTGCCCTGCCCCAACATCTTCGCCGGCGAGCACGCCTTCCATTCGCGGCTGGAATGGGTCAGCGTGCAGGATATGGAAAAGGCCATGCAGACCATCGTGCATCTCGCGATGATCTGGGAAGAGCGGGCGTAAGGCGGTTTACGCAGGGCGTCTTACGAGGCCCGCGCCGTGACGATCCAGATCGCGGCGGGAAGCGGCACCGACTGTCCCCTGGCAAGTGGCGTCAGTGCTTCGCGGATCGAATGGGTGGCGGCGGCGACCAGCTCCGGCGGCTGCTCGGCCAAAGCGCGCGGCGGCGGGTCCGATTTCCAGCGCGCCTTTGACGGCAGCCTCAAGACCGCGCCCGACCGCGACATCGAGCGCGAGGTTGCACGCCTCCATGGCCACGGCCGTGAAGCCGGCCTCGCTCAGGATACGGTGCACGCGCGCTTCCGATGCAAAAGAGAACGGGCCGGGGTCTTCGGGCCCCTGCGGCGGCAGCTTGGGCACGTGTTTGTAGACGGCCTGCAGCGGCGCCATGAAAATCGGATTCTCGCGCGGCTCCCGCCAGCAGGCGAAGGCCAGCCGGCCCGATGGCTTCAGCGCTTTGCGCAAATTGGCAAAGGAAAGCGCTGGCTCGGCGAAAAACATCACACCGAAGCGCGAGACCAGCAGATCAAAACTCGCAGGGGCGAACGGATAAACGGTCGCATCGGCCAACATGAATTCGACCGGCAGACCCGCCGGCGCGATTTGGCGGGCGCGGGCCAGCATCGGCCCCGAAATGTCGATACCCAGCACGTGGCCGGTCGGACCGACCTTTTGCGCCAGCGCGATAGAGACGGCCCCGCTGCCGCAACCGACATCGACGATCCGCTCGCCGGTCGCAGGCCTGGCGCGGTCGATCAGGATGTCGGCGACCGGCGCAAGCAAAACGTCCTGCGTTTGCTGGCGATCGGCCCAACGCTGGCCGCCCGGTCCGTTCCAGTATGCGATCTGGTCCGCGTTTCGGTCGTGGCCTTTCATTGGTTCCATCGCGCGCTAATTCGCCGTATTGCCGGTTTTGGTCCGCTTCGCCGGAGAAGCCTTCGCAACGGCCTTGGGCGGGCTCTCGCTGCGCATATTGCCCCATGGGTCGGAAGGGGCTTGGTCAGGAATGTTACCGAGCGATTTCTTGTAGGCTCTTTCGGCCTCCAGGGCGGCCTCGATCTCTTGCCGTGACTTGGGGGCTGGCCTGTTGCCCGGGCCCCTGTGTATGGCCTTGGGCGTAAGCTGGCGCGGCTAGTAACGCGACCATCACTGCGGCGAGAAGAATTCTCATGCACATGCCCTCGAGATGAATGGTAGGCGGTGACGGATTCGAACCGCCGACATCCTGCGTGTAAAGCAGGCGCTCTAACCAGCTGAGCTAACCGCCCTCACCGTCTGTTTAGCGCCGCCGTACCATGAGGCGCAAGCCGTGCATCGAGCCCATAGGAACAGCGGCGCCCCTCTCGGGACGCCGCTGTTGTCATTTTGCATTGTCTAGTGCGCCGTCAGGCCGCCGGCCGCTTCGTCGCCGGCGTCCGGTTTAACCGGCACCTTGGCGCTTTCCTCTTCCCAGACGATCGGCACCGGCGGCCGCACCAGCGCCCTCGATACGACGTCGTCGAGCCGCGCCACCGGGATGATTTTCATCCCGCCCTTGATCGCATCGGAAATCTCCGTGAGATCCTTGGCGTTGTCCTCGGGGATCAGCACCGTCTTGATGCCGCCCCGCGCCGCCGCCAGCAGCTTCTCCTTCAAGCCGCCGATCGGAAGCACCCGCCCGCGCAGCGTGATTTCGCCGGTCATGGCGACATCATGTCGAACCGGGATACCCGTCATGACGGAAACGATCGCGGTGGCCATCGCTACGCCCGCCGAAGGACCGTCCTTCGGGGTCGCCCCTTCAGGCACGTGGACGTGGATATCGCGCTTTTCGAACAACGGCGGCTCGATACCGAAGCCGACAGCGCGCGAGCGGACATAGGATGCCGCCGCTGAAATCAACTCCTTCATCACGTCGCGCAGATTGCCGGTGACCGTCATCTTGCCCTTGCCGGGCATCATGACGCCTTCGATGGTCAGCAGTTCGCCACCGACATCGGTCCACGCAAGGCCCGTGACAATGCCGACCTGATCGTCGCTCTCGATCTCGCCGTAGCGATATTTTGGTATCCCGAGGAACTCTTCGAGCGTCTTCTCGGTCACCTTCACCGACTTCTTCTTGGAGATCATCAGCTCCTTCACCGCCTTGCGGGCCAGCGTCGAAAGCTCACGCTCCAGGTTACGCACGCCCGCTTCGCGGGTGTAACGCCGGATCATCAGGAGCAGCGCGTCGTCGTCGATCGACCATTCCTTGGAATCCAGGCCGTGCTTGGAGATCGCGTTCGGGATCAGGTGCTTGCGCGCGATCTCGACCTTCTCGTTCTCCGTGTAGCCGGCTATCCGGATGATCTCCATGCGGTCCATCAGCGGCCCCGGAATATTCAGGGTATTCGCGGTCGTGATGAACATCACGTTGGACAGATCGTAGTCGACCTCCAGATAGTGGTCGTTAAAGGTCGAGTTCTGCTCGGGGTCGAGCACCTCAAGCAGCGCCGACGACGGATCGCCACGGAAGTCGGCGCCCATCTTGTCGATCTCGTCCAAGAGGAACAGCGGATTGGAGGTCTTCGCCTTCCGCATCGACTGGATGATCTTGCCGGGCATCGAGCCAATATAGGTGCGGCGGTGACCACGGATTTCGGCCTCATCCCGCACGCCGCCGAGCGAGACGCGCACGAATTCGCGCCCCGTTGCCCTCGCGATCGACTTGCCGAGCGAGGTCTTGCCGACGCCGGGAGGCCCGACCAGGCACAGGATGGGTCCGGTCAGCTTGTTGGCGCGCGACTGCACCGCGAGATATTCGACGATGCGGTCCTTGACCTTCTCAAGTCCGTAGTGGTCGTTGTCGAGCGTGGTCTGGGCTGCGACCAGATCCTTCTTGACCTTGGACTTCTTGTTCCACGGGATCGACAACAGCCAGTCGAGATAGTTGCGCACGACGGTTGCTTCCGCGGACATCGGCGACATCTGGCGCAGCTTCTTCAGCTCGTGCTGCGCCTTCTCGCGCGCTTCCTTGGAAAGCTTGGTCTTGGCGATCTTCTCTTCCAGATCGGCCAGTTCGTCGCGGCCTTCGTCGTCGCCGAGTTCCTTCTGGATCGCCTTCATCTGTTCGTTGAGGTAATACTCGCGCTGGGTCTTCTCCATCTGGCGCTTGACGCGCGAGCGGATGCGCTTCTCGACCTGCAGCACCGAGATCTCGCTCTCCATCAGCCCGAGCACCTTCTCAAGGCGCGCAGTCACCGACAGCGTCTCAAGGATAGCTTGCCGGTCGGCGATCTTGACGGCGAGATGGGAAGCGACGGTGTCACCGAGCTTGGCGAAGTCCGTTATCGCCTGGACCACGCCGACGACTTCGGCGGAGATCTTCTTGTTCAGTTTAACATAGCTTTCGAAGTCGGACACGACCGAGCGCGCGAGGGCCTCGGCCTCGACCGACTTGGCGTCGGTGTCGGCGAGCGCAACCGCAGTCGCTTCGTAATATTCAGCACGGTCGGTATATTTTTCCACGCGCGCGCGCTCGAGCCCTTCCACCAGCACTTTCACGGTGCCGTCGGGCAATTTGAGCAGCTGCAGGACGCTGGCAAGCGTACCGGTTTCATAGATTAAATCCGGAGCAGGATCGTCATCCGACGCGTTCTTCTGCGTCGCAAGCATGATCAGGGCATCGTTCTTCATGACCTCTTCGAGCGCGCGGATCGATTTCTCTCGGCCGACGAACAGCGGCACGATCATGTGCGGGAAAACCACGATGTCGCGAAGCGGCAGTACCGGGTAAGCGTGGCTTTCGCCGTGAACGATAGTCGGCCGGGGTTTGGGGGTCGTCATGGCCTATTCCTTTTGTTGTGCCCCCTTGCACGCAGTCCGCCATTTTTGCGCAACCGCCACAAGGTGCCGGGATGTTCCGGGATTGTTTGGCCGCCCGTCGGCCGACTTTTCCGGATCGCTGGTGGGACAAATCTTAAAGGTTAGTTTTCGTCGCCGATAGCATTAGGTGGCTATCGACCATGGGGGTGTCAAGTCGTTGAAAAAGGCCGGCCAGTTGTGGCCGAAAGCGCCGGGTTCCCTGCGCGAACGCGACCGCGGAACGGGGTCCCGCAGCCATCTCATCTGGGCACTCAGCTCGCCGGCCGCTGAACCGATCAGGCGCTGGCACTGCTCTCGACGGCGCGGTCGGAACGATCGGCGTAGATGTAGAGCGGACGAGCCGTGCCCTCCACCACTTCGCGCGAGATCACGACCTCTTCGACGCCTTCCAGGCCCGGAAGATCGAACATGGTCTCCAGCAGGATGCTTTCGAGAATCGAGCGCAGGCCCCGCGCGCCGGTCTTGCGCTCGATTGCCCTGCGGGCGACCGCGCCAAGCGCCTCGTCGGCGAATGTCAGCTCGATGTTCTCCATCTCGAACAGTCGCTGGTACTGCTTCACCAGCGCGTTCTTCGGATCGGTCAAAATCTTCTTCAGCGAAACCTCGTCGAGATCCTCCAGCGTCGCGACCACCGGCAGGCGGCCGACGAATTCCGGGATCAGACCGTATTTCAGGAGATCCTCAGGCTCGACATGGCGAAAAATCTCGCCGGTGCGGCGATCTTCCGGCGCCAGCACTTGCGCGGCGAAGCCGATCGACGTCGAGCGCCCGCGCGCGGAGATGATCTTCTCGAGACCTGAGAACGCGCCACCGCAGATGAACAGAATGTTCGTGGTGTCGACCTGCAGGAACTCCTGCTGCGGATGCTTGCGGCCGCCTTGCGGAGGAACCGAGGCCACCGTGCCTTCCATGATCTTCAACAGCGCCTGCTGCACGCCCTCGCCCGACACGTCGCGGGTGATCGACGGATTGTCGGATTTGCGGCTGATCTTGTCGATTTCGTCGATGTAGACGATGCCCCGCTGCGCCCGCTCGACATTGTAGTCAGCCGACTGCAACAGCTTCAGGATGATGTTCTCGACATCCTCGCCGACATAACCGGCTTCGGTCAGCGTCGTCGCATCCGCCATCGTGAACGGCACGTCGAGAATCCGCGCCAGCGTCTGCGCCAGCAGCGTCTTGCCCGAGCCGGTCGGACCGATCAGCAGGATGTTGGACTTCGCAAGCTCGACGTCGTTGTGCTTGGTCTGGTGATTGAGGCGCTTGTAGTGATTGTGAACGGCGACCGACAGCACCTTCTTGGCGTGGCTCTGGCCGATCACATAGTCGTCGAGGACCTTGCAGATTTCCTTCGGGGTAGGGATACCGTCGCGCGACTTCACCAGTGAGGACTTGTTCTCCTCACGGATGATGTCCATGCACAGTTCAACGCATTCGTCGCAGATGAATACCGTGGGACCCGCGATCAATTTGCGGACTTCGTGCTGGCTCTTGCCGCAGAACGAGCAATACAGCGTGTTCTTGGAGTCGCTCGTGCCGACCTTACTCATTCTCGTCTCCGTCCGCCGTTCGATCCCGTCAGCTCGATCGCCCCATTCCGGCACGCACCGTCGCTGAGTTCTAGATAGAGCAAAATCCGTACCAAAAAAGACCCTACATTCCAGTTGCCGCACGAATCGCAGCTAATTCGAATCTCCCGCGATCTTAACCGATCTGACCTAGCCAACCATGGTCGCACCCGACTATCAAGAATTCGCTAATCGGCCGAACACCGACGCCCGTGACAATACCGTGATTTGCAGGGTTCGCGCGAGGATAACAAGCCGAAATCAGCCGAGCGTTGCGCGATTGCCACTCTGCCAAACCAGCACGAAAGCGGAACTTTCTGCCCATGTAACGGCACAATAATGCCGTTAGCGGCCGGAATTGCCGGCGGTAGTGCTCCGTTAACGCCGACGCCGCTGTGGCGATCCCTGGAGTTACGGGGCCTTTGCGGCGGCCGGTTCCTCCTGGCGTTTGTCGATCACCTTGTCGACAATGCCGAAGTCCCGGGCCATCTCGGCGGTAAGGAATTTGTCGCGTTCCAGCGCATCCTCGATCGCCTTGTAGGTCTGGCCGGTGTGCTTCACATAGATCTCGTTGAGCCGCTTCTTGAGGTTCAGGATTTCCTGGGCGTGCAGCATGATGTCGGTGGCCTGGCCCTGAAAACCGCCAGAGGGCTGGTGCACCATGATGCGAGAATTCGGCAGCGAGAAGCGCATGTCCGCATGACCGGCGGCCAATAGCAGCGAGCCCATCGACGCCGCCTGCCCGGTGCAAAGCGTCGACACCGGCGGACGGATAAACTGCATGGTGTCGTAGATCGCCAGGCCCGATGTGACCACACCGCCGGGCGAGTTGATGTACATCGAGATTTCCTTCTTCGGATTCTCGGCTTCGAGGAAAAGAAGCTGCGCCACGACCAGCGTCGACATGCCGTCTTCGACCGGTCCGGTCACAAAGATGATGCGCTCTTTAAGAAGGCGCGAAAAAATGTCGTAGGCGCGCTCACCGCGATTGGTCTGCTCGACCACCATCGGCACGAGTTGCATGTAGGTTTCAACGGGATCGCGCATTAGTCACCCAGGGGTTGGCGGAGACGAACATCCATCGGCAAGGCGGACTGCCTGGAATTGCCGGGCGCGGACGAACGTCCCGTGATGCAGGACTTGAAAGACAGGGTTCACAGATATGGGCCAATTCCCCGATGACAAGGCCGGGTCAAAAGCGTGCGGAATTAGTCCCAGTTGAAGCTGATTCGCGCCGGCGGGCATAGCGACGGATAGCGCCGCCATGTCGCCTTTCGCTTCTCAACCTTAACGCTGCCTTGACGCCGTCAGGCGGCGCTCTTCTCGGCCTCGTCGTCCTTGTAGAGGTCTTCGCGCGTGACCTTCTTTTCGGTCACGTTGGCAAGCTCGAGGATGAAGTCGACGACCTTGTCCTCATAGATCGGCGCACGAAGCTGGGCCAGCGCATTGGCATTGTTGCGATAGTAGTCCCAAACTTCCTTCTCGCGGCCAGGCATCTGGCGCGCCCGCTCGATCACCGCGCGGCTGACTTCGTCGTCGGTGACCGTGATCTTGTTCTTTTCGCCGATCTCGGACAGCACCAGGCCGAGCCGGACCCGGCGATCGGCGATCTTGTGGTATTCTTCTCTCGCCGCCTCTTCCGTGGTGTCCTCGTCGGCAAAGGTCTTGCCGCTGGATTCCATCTCCGCCTTGATCGAATTCCACATCAGATTGAATTCTTCCTCGATCAGCGACGGCGGCGCTTCGAAGCGATGGGTCTCGTCGAGACGGTCCAGCAGCATGCGCTTGACCCGCTGGCGGGTCGCGCCGGCGAATTCCGCCGCCATCCGCTCGCGCGCGGCTTCCTTCAACTTGTCGAGCAATTCAAGGCCGAGCATCTTGGCGAAGTCGTCGTCGATCTTCGTTTCCTGCGGCGCTTCGATCAGGGTTGCGGTGGTTTCGAACTCGGCCGGCTGGCCGGCAAGTTTTTCGCTGGCGTAATTCTTCGGGAATGAAACTTTCAGGGTGCGGGTTTCACCTGCGGCGATGCCGATCAGTTGCTCCTCGAAGCCGGGAATAAAGGTATTGGTGCCGATCGTGACCTGAATACCTTCGCCGGTGCCGCCGTCGAACGGTGTGCCGTCGATGGTGCCCTTGAAGGAAATCGTGACGCGATCGCCGGTTTCGGCCTTCGCACCCTCGCCCTTTGCGGCGTAGACGCGGTTCTGGTCGGCGATCCGCTTGATGGCCTCATCGACATCGGTGTCGGAGACCTCGGCAACGGGCTTCTCGACCGTGAAACTCTTGAAGTCGGCGAGCTGGATCGCGGGAACGACCTCGATCGATACAGTGTAGGTGAGATCGGATTTTCCGGCGAGGATGTCCTCGACGGCTTTGGCCTCGGTCGGCATGGTGATCTTGGGTTCGGTCGCCAGGCGGAAGCCGCGCTCGGTGAAAATCTGGCTATTGGTGTCGCGGATCGTCTGGTCGATGGTCTCTGCCATCACCGAGCGGCCATACACCTTCTTGAGATGACTCACCGGCACCTTGCCCGGACGAAATCCGTTGAGACGGACCTTACCCTTGAGGTCGACGAGACGGGCGTCCGCCTTGGCATCGAGATCCGATGCGGGAACGCTGATCTGGAATTCGTGCTTCAATCCCTCTGCGAGGGTTTCTGTGACCTGCATAGCGTCCATCTTCTTCCCGCTTTCGTCCGGCCTGAACGGCGCGGACATTGTCAATCTTGTCGACGCGCAACCTCAAGGCCTGCGTCCGTGGTTCGGCGAACCCATTTCTTCGGGCGAGCTGCCTTCGGAAACGGGTCCTCCAGTCATCCTCATGCAAACGCTGTCAGCGCTTGGTGCGGGCGGAGGGACTCGAACCCCCACAACTTTCGTCACTGGAACCTAAATCCAGCGCGTCTACCAGTTCCGCCACGCCCGCTGATCGCATCATGTCCGGCCGCGATGCCCAAGCATGATGCCGAAAAGTGTGAAGCGGTTTTCGGGCGGCCATCATGCTCCAACTTAATGGAATCAATCACGTTTATGATTTGCATCCAAATCATAAACGTGATCGTTGCGGGCGGGCTTATAACATGAGCCGACCCGTCCGCAGCAAAAAAATGGCCGTTCCAGACCTCCCGGAAGTACCTCACGGCAACTGGACATATCCAGCGGAAAATGGTCCGCATCGACCTTATGGCAGATCGAATTCTCCGGCTGGACCGGCGCGACTTCCTGGCCGGATTGGGCGCGGCAGCCCTCGGGCCCGCCCTGCCGGGATTCGCTGCGGCTCAGGGACACCCGCTCCTGACGCTGCAAGCCAAGGCCGGCACCATTGCGCTGCGCCCGGGGCAGCCGGAGACGCCGATATGGTCGCTCCGGGGCGCGCCGCCGGATCCCATTCTACGCTTCAAGCGAGGCGACGAGGTGGAAATCACGCTTCAAAACGAACTGCCGGTGCCCGCGTTGCTCAGCTGGCACGGGATCGACGGCGTTCCGGCGGCCGAGCCGCTGACGGTACGGGCCCCCATGGCTGCGGGAGGAAGGGAAACGCTAGCAATTTCATTACGTCACGCCGGGACCTTGCTGTGCGATCTCCGGCTGCTGGGCGATGGTCAGGCGCAGCCATTGCCGGCGCGGGCGCTGATCGTCAGGGAAAACGAGCCGATCGCTGTCGACCGCGACGAGGTATTCTTGATCGAAGATTGGCGACTGCGCCCGGACGGAACCGCGATCGCGCCGGGCGTCGATCCAAAGGACACGACGCCGGTCTACACCGTCAATGGGGTGACGACGCTGGATATTCCTGCGCGCGTCCATGAGCGGCTCCGATTTCGCTTTATCAATGGCTGCCAGCGCAATGTTATTGCACTGAAAATAGAAGGGCACGATGTCCGCGTCATGGCCCTCGACGGGCAACCGGCCGAACCGTTTCTGGCGCGTAACGGCGCGCTCGTGCTCGCTCCGGGAACTCGGGTCGACGCGTTCATCGACGCGAGGATGTCACCGGGTTCGACGTCGTCCATCCTTCTGCACGATGGCAGGGAAGCCCACCCGATTGCCCGGCTGGTCGCTTCAAAGGAGCCGCCGCTGCGGGACGTTGCCCTGCCCGCCGCTGCCCCGCTGCCCTCCAACGGCCTGCAGGTCCAGCTCAATCTCAAGAATGCGCTGCGAGTTGATCTGGCGATCGGCGGACCGCCAGCCGACTGGGTGACGCCTGCAAGCTTCACAAACGCATCGGCGGCCGCCTTCCGCGCCAAGGCCGGCCGCACCGTGGTTCTGGCCTTGACCAATCGCGGCGAGATCCCCGCCGTCTTCCACCTCCACGGCCATCACTTCCGGCTGCTGGACCGGCTAGACGACGGCTGGAAACCGTTCTGGCTGGATACCCTGGCCATCGAATCCGGACAGACGCAGCGGGTCGCGTTGTCGGCCGAATATGCCGGACGCTGGCTGATGGAGACGATGGCGACCGATTGGGCGGCGCCACGGCTGGTGCGGTGGTACAGTATCGAGTGAGGAAAACGAAAATGAGTTCAAGCACGCCCGAAATCCGCGACGTCAAAGCCCGCGCCGTCGACGCCCCGATCTCGCGGCCAGTGAAGAACGCATTTGGCGTTATCCGTTCGGCGCCCCTGGTGCTCATCGATGTCGAGACCGATCAGGGTGTTACAGGGCACTCGTACATCTTTGCCTACACCAGACTGACGCTCAAGCCACTGGTGCAACTGATCGCGGAGATCGGTCGCGAACTGACCGGCAAGGCCATCGCGCCGTTTGACCTCATGGCGCAGATCGA
Source organism: uncultured Alphaproteobacteria bacterium (assembly GCA_963823115.1). Lineage (GTDB taxonomy): Bacteria > Pseudomonadota > Alphaproteobacteria > Rhizobiales > Xanthobacteraceae > Bradyrhizobium. The sequence goes on from CAWGKJ010000052.1 coordinate 45,765, forward strand.
TGCCAAATTCAGGCTGCTCGGCTGGCAGGGACTGGTCGGTATGGCGGTGTCGGGGCTCGATATGGCGTTCTGGGACGTCCTCGGCCAGGCCGCGGGGCAGCCGCTGGCGACGTTGCTCGGGGGATCGCCGCGGCCGATCCGGGCCTATGACAGCTACGGCGCGGTCGATCCCGTCGCCGACGAAAAGGAGCTTGCGCCGCTCGCTCGACCAAGGGTTCCGCGGCATCAAGATCAAGGGCGGCGACGGCGACCTCGCCAATGATGAGCGCGTCGTCAAAGCGGTGCGCGGATTGATCGGTCCCGGCATCGCGCTGATGGTCGATTTCAACCAGTCGCTCGATCCGTCAGAGGCGAGCCGCCGCATCGACCGCTTGGCTGCCTACGATCTGCATTGGATCGAAGAGCCTGTTGCGGCGGAAAACCTTCAGGGCCACGCCAAAGTGCGCGCGACGTCGCCGACATCGATCCAGTCAGGCGAAAACTGGTGGTTCCCACGCGGCTTCGCCGAAGCGATCGCCGTGGGCGCGAGCGATTTCATCATGCCTGACCTGATGAAGGTCGGCGGCGTCACCGGCTGGCTCCGCGTCGCCGGCCAGGCCGAAGCTGCCTCAATCCCGATGTCGAGCCACCTGTTCGCGGAAGCCAGCTCGCACGTGCTGGCGGTGACGCCGACGGCGCACTGGATCGAGTATCTCGATATCGCCCGCGCCATTGTCGCCGACCCCGTGCAGATCGTGGACGGCTCGATCACCGCGCGCGGGCATGGCCTCGGGCTGTCGTGGAACGAAGCGGCGGTCGCGAAATATCTGGCGTGAGCCAAGCGTCTCAGTAATCAATGCCGAACTCATCATAGAGACGCCGGAATACCGCTGGCAGCACTTCTGGCAGATCTTCCGCGATCAAACCGGGGCCGGCCTCACGCGCAGCCTCGCCATGCATCCAGACGCCGATACTGGCGGCCTCGAATGCCGGCACGCCCTGCGCCAGCATGCCGGCGATCATTCCCGACAGCACGTCGCCGGCACCCGCAGTGGCAAGCCAGGGCGGCGCGTTGGCGGCGATGGTGGCGCGTCCGTCCGGTGACGCCACCACCGTATCCGGCCCCTTGAGCAGGACGACGGCCCCGGAGCGCTCGGCGGCAGCCCGCACCCTCTCGAGCTTCGAGCGAAGTGGATGTTCGTTGCTGATGTCACTGAACAGCCTGGCGAATTCCCCTTCGTGCGGCGTGAGAACGACTTCCGCGTCGAGCGATGCTTTAATCGCCTCGAACAGGCGATCGGGCGCTTCCGCAAAGCTTGTCAGCGCGTCCGCATCCAGCACCAGACCCCGCTTCGCGGACAGCGCCGTGAGGACAAAATCGCGGGTCCGCTGGCCGAGACCCCCGCCCGGTCCGATCGCGCAAGCGTTGAGGCGCTTGTCGGTCAACAGTTCTGCAAATTCGACCACCGTGTCGATGGCTCGAACCATCACGGCGGTCAGCGCGGCGGCGTTCACCGCGAGCGCATCGCGTGGCGAGGCCAGCGTGACAAGCCCGGCGCCAGCGCGCAGCGCACCGCGCGCCGACATCCGTGCAGCACCCGTCGCCGCGATATCGCCGGACACGACGACGGTGTGGCCGCGGGCGTATTTGTGGCCGTCGATCTGCGGCACGGGAAACGACTTGTGCCAGGCCTGCGGGATGTTCTCGAACGTCTGCGGCCGGATTTCCTCAAGGACACGCGCATCGATCCCGATGTCGGCAACGCGCACCCGGCCGCAGTGAATCCGTCCCGGCAGCAGCAGATGCGCCGGCTTGCGCCGGAAGAAGGTGACGGTTTCGGCGGCGTTGACGGCAATACCCATGACCGCGCCGGTGGTCCCGTTGATCCCGCTCGGCAGATCGACGGCGAGAACCGGCGCGCCATTGGCGTTGATCGCCTCGATCATGTCGCTCGGCTCGTCCGTTACCGGCCGGCTGAGTCCGGCACCGAACAGCGCGTCGATGATCAGCGCCGGCTTGCCGATCGCCTGCGGATTGAATGGCAGCACCGGATATTTCCATCCTCGCGCCGCCGAAGCCGCGTCGCCCTGCAGGCTGTCGCGCTCGCACAACAGGATGATCGAAACTTCGCGGCCACGTGCCGCCAGTTCGGCCGCTGCCACGAAGCCGTCGCCGCCATTATTGCCGGGTCCGGCGACGACAACGATCGGCCCCTCTTCCACGAGGTTCATCGCCGCTTCGGCCACGGCCTGTCCAGCGCTCAGCATCAGCGCGAAACCCGGCGTGCCCGCGGCCACCGTAAGACGATCGGCACGCTCCATTTCAGCGGACGTGAGAACTTCCATGCCAAATCCCTGGGTAAGAGCGCCTTATCCTGAGGCATTTCCCATATTGTGCGAAGCCCAGCCCCGACGATTGCATACCGATTGATCGATTTGCCTATTTCATAAGCTTAGGTATGGTGCGCATACAATCTAACCTCTAGCGAGATGCCTGTTAAAAGGCTGATAACATTTCGAAATCAGGCGCCTTAACAATTTGGCATAGACCCTGCTTTTGAGGAAACCGGCTCTGGATGATCGTGCTCAACGGCAATTGTTGGTATTCCCCGGCTGCGCGTCAGGACAAACGATCGAACAACCTGCGCGTCACGCGCTTCATCGAAGCAAACTTGCAGTCTTAAATATGGAAATGCCCGGGAGAGCGTTAAGTGAAAAAAATCGAAGCCATCATCAAGCCATTCAAGCTCGACGAGGTGAAAGAAGCGCTTCAGGAAGTGGGACTGCAAGGCATTACCGTAACCGAGGCCAAGGGCTTTGGGCGGCAGAAGGGTCACGCCGAACTCTATCGCGGTGCGGAGTACATCGTTGACTTTCTTCCCAAGGTGAAAATCGAGATCGTGATCGGGGACGACCTGGTCGAGCGGGCGATCGACGCCATCAGGCGCGCGGCCCAAACCGGGCGTATCGGCGACGGCAAGATCTTCGTGTCCAATATCGAGGAAGCCATTCGCATCAGGACGGGCGAAACCGGCTTGGATGCCATCTGAACTGAAACTGCCTATACTCTGATATTGTGTTGAGCATCCCGCAACGGTATTGAGCATTACCCGCGGTCGCTGGACCCGCGGTCGCTGGCGTGTGGCCAGATTGCGACGACCTGTAAGCCAAAGGGGTATTCATGAAGACCGCCAAAGACGTCCTGAAATCGATCAAGGACAACGACGTAAAATACGTCGACCTGCGTTTCACCGATCCGCGCGGCAAGTGGCAGCACGTGACTTTCGACATTGGCATGATCGAGGAGGACACGTTCGCCGAGGGCGTCATGTTCGATGGTTCTTCCATCGCCGGCTGGAAGGCGATCAACGAATCCGACATGTGCCTGATGCCCGATCCGGTTACCGCCACGATCGACCCGTTCTTCGCCGAGACCACCATGGTCATCACCTGCGACGTGCTGGAGCCGATCACGGGCGAGCCCTACAACCGCGACCCGCGCAGCATGGCCAAGAAGGCCGAGGCCATGGTCAAGTCGATGGGCGTCGGCGACACCGTGTTCTTCGGACCCGAAGCCGAGTTCTTCGTGTTCGACGACGTCCGCTACCAGACCACGCCCTACAACACCGGCTTCAAGCTGGACGCGGCAGAACTGCCGATCAATTCCGACACCGAATATGAGGGCGGCAACCTCGGCCACCGCATCCGCACCAAGGCTGGCTACTTCCCGGTTCCGCCGCAGGATTCGGCGCAGGACATGCGCTCGGAAATGCTCGGCGCAATGGCCAAGATGGGCGTCAAGGTCGAGAAGCATCACCACGAAGTGGCGTCGGCCCAGCATGAACTCGGCATGAAGTTCGACACACTGACACTGATGGCCGACCAGATGCAGATCTACAAGTATTGCATCCACCAGGTCGCGCACATCTATGGCAAGACCGCCACCTTCATGCCGAAGCCGGTCTATGGCGACAACGGCTCGGGCATGCACTGCCACCAGTCGATCTGGAAGGACGGCAAGCCGGTATTCGCCGGCAACAAATATGCCGACCTCTCGGAGACCTGCCTGTCCTACATCGCCGGCATCATCAAGCATGCCAAGGCGATCAATGCCTTCACCAACCCGTCGACCAATTCCTACAAGCGTCTGGTCCCCGGATATGAGGCCCCCGTGCTGCTCGCCTACTCCGCGCGCAACCGCTCGGCCTCCTGCCGCATCCCTACAACCTCCAATCCGAAGGCCAAGCGCGTCGAGGTGCGCTTCCCCGACCCGATGGCCAATCCCTATCTCGGATTTGCGGCGATGCTGATGGCCGGTCTCGACGGCATCAAGAACAAGCTCGATCCGGGCCCGGCAATGGACAAGGATCTCTACGATCTGCCGAAGGAAGAGCTGAAGGCGATCCCAACCGTATGCGGCTCGCTCCGCGAGGCGCTGGAAAATCTCGACAAGGACCGCGCCTTCCTCAAGGCCGGCGGCGTGTTCGACGACGACTTCATCGACAGCTATATCGAGCTGAAGATGACCGAGGTCGAGCGGTTCGAGATGACACCGCATCCGGTCGAATTCGACATGTACTACTCGCTGTAATTTTGCGCGCATCCGCGCGCGTCACAGCCTGAAAATGCGAAAGGCGCTCCCAATGGGAGCGCCTTTTATTTTGCGGCAACAGCCTTCTCGTCGCCGGAATGAGTGCCACGTCACGTCAGATCACGCACCGAAACCCTTGGAATAGCGCGCCTATATCGCGTCGCTCCGCACGGCAGGCGTTGGCCGCGCCGCCCATGATGCAGCGCATGATTGCGAGGATCGGCACGAGGTATACAAGATGCAACGGACGGCGCGATCGAATGACGCCGCTCTTTACAATACCGGGAGGTCGCAGATGGCAAAATGGATCCGTTTTGAACAAGATGGAAAAATCGGCTTTGGCACGCTGGAAGGCGATACCATCGCGGTTCATGCCGGAGACCTGTTCGCCGGTGCGAAGCCGAATGGCGAGAAGCTGAAACTCTCCGGCGTTCAGGTTCTGACACCGTGCGAGCCGTCGAAGATGATCTGCTTGTGGAATAATTTTCACCAACTCGCGGCCAAGAACGAATTCAAAGAGCCAAAAGAGCCGCTGTGGTTTCTGAAGGCGCCGAATGCCTATTGGCCTGCGAACCGGCCTATCCAGCGCCCGGCCACCTATGCCGGGAAGATCATCTACGAGGGCGAACTCGGCGTCGTCATCGGCAAGAAATGTTTCAACATCAGCGAAGCGGAGGCCGGCGATTATATCTTCGGCTATACCTGCGTGAACGACGTCACCGCCGTCGATCTGCTGCGCAAGGACAAGTCGTTCGAGCAGTGGGCGCGCGCGAAGAGCTTCGACACGTTTGGCGTGTTTGGTCCCGTCATCGCGACCGGCGTCGATCCGATGAAGCTGTCGATCAGGACCATCCTCAACGGCAAGGAGCGGCAGAACTATCCCGTCGCCGACATGTTCTTCCCGCCGCACAAGCTCGTCGCTGCCATTTCCAAGGACGTGACGCTGATGCCGGGCGACGTCATCGCCTGCGGCACCTCGCTCGGCGCCGGCACGATGGGTGACGCCCATAACGTCGTCGACATCGTAATCGACGGCATCGGCAGCCTCAGCAACGTTTTCGACCAGGTGCTGCCGAGCCCGTATCTGTTAGGCGCGCCGCCCAAACAGAAGAAGATCTGCGTGGTCGGTGCCGGCGCGATCGGTGGCCTGCTGGCGGCCAAGTTTGCCCTCGCGGGCGAGGACGTCACCGTTATCGATCAGGGCGCGCATCTCGCCGCGATCCAGAAAAACGGACTGAAGCTGGAGTGGCACGACGGCAAGGTTGAGGTCGCCCGATTGAAAGCCGTCAACAAGCCCGCCGAAGCCGGAAAGCAGGACATCGTTGTGCTGGCGGTGAAGGCACATTTTCTCGACCAGGTGGTGCGCGACATCGATTCGATGCTGGGTCCTGATACCGTCGTGCTGACAGTACAGAACGGATTGCCGTGGTGGTACTTCCAGAAACTCGGTGGACAGTACGATGATCACCGGCTGGAGAGCCTCGATCCCTCGGGCGTGCTCACCAGGAAGATTGATCCGAACCGCATCATCGGCTGCGTGGTCTATCCGGCGGCGGCGGCGATCGCGCCGGGCGTGATCCACCATGTCGAGGGCGACCGCTTCCCGATCGGAGAACTCGACGGCAAGGAGACCCAGCGCGTCAAGGAACTGCACGACATCTTCATCAAGGCCGGGCTGAAATCGCTGGTGCTGCCGGATATCCGCTCGGAGATCTGGCTGAAGGCGTGGGGTAACCTCTCTTTCAACCCGATCTCGGCGCTGACCCACGCCACGCTGGTGGACATCTGCCAGTTCGCCGAGACGCACGCACTGGCGGCGACCATGATGAAGGAAGCACAAGACATCGCGCAGAAGCTCGGCGTCACCTTCCGCGTCACCATCGAAAAGCGGATCGCCGGCGCCGAAGCGGTCGGCGCGCACAAGACATCGATGCTGCAGGACGTGGAAGCCGGCCGCTCGCTCGAAACCGAGGCGCTGATCGGTTCAATATTGGAAATGGCCAGACTGACCAATACGGCCGCACCCGCGATCGAATCCGTTTATGCACTGGTGAAGCTTCTAAACAGGGTCATGCTGCTGGAGGGCGGCGGCGTCAAGGTTGAGAAAGTGATCAAGGCGGCCTGAGGAAATTCAGGTGGCCCGCTTGCGGGCCACCAGCGCCTCGCCGAACGCCTTAAACAAGGCACGGTTAATGGGGTTGCGCTGCGGATCGTACTCGGCATGCCACTGCACGCCGAGCGCAAAGCCCGGCGCGTCCGCGATCCGGATCGCCTCGATCGTGCCGTCCTCCGCCACGCCCTCGATGACCACCCGCTTGCCGGGCTCGAGGATGCCCTGGCCATGCAGCGAGTTGACGCGGATCGTCTCGCACTTGAGGATTTGCGCAAAGGCGCCGCCGGGAACCAGGCTGACCTCATGCCGGTCGGCAAAGACGACGTTGGGGTCGGGATGGATTTCGCCGTTCTCCAGCCTCGGCATCCGATGGTTCATGCGTCCGGGCAATTCGCGGATTTCCGGGTGCAGCGAACCACCAAAGGCGACGTTCATCTCCTGCAGGCCGCGGCAGATTCCGAACAGCGGTACGCCGCGGGCGACGCAAACTTCCGAGAGAGCCAGCGCCAGATCGTCGCGATTGACGTCGTAGGGCTCGTGCCGGGGATCCGGCTCGGTGCCAAAGCGCGTGGGATGAACGTTGGCGCGGGCGCCGGTCAGTACCACGCCGTCGACCGTATCCAGCAAGGCGCCGATATCCGTGATGTCGGGGGAGCCTGCAAACATCAGCGGCAGCGCGCCCGCGACTTCGGCCACCGCGCGAAGGTTCCGCTCCCCGACCATCTGCGTCGTAAATCGATTTTCGATGCGATAGGCGTTTCCGATCACACCGACCACCGGCCTGCTCATCGACTCAAATCCAATCTCACGTCGCAAATTTACGCGGATCATGCCTTCCGGCGACCGCCGGATCAACATGTTACTCCGCAAAGCGGCGATGCTATTTCCGCGTGAAGAGCTTCCTTTGCATCGATCCCCTCACCGGCCGGCATTCCCGCGGCCCGTAGCACGATCGCCGCGGGATCGTCTGCCCGATTCGCTTGGACCAACGCCAAGCCGGCTCGCCTTCCGCTTGATCCCGGGCGCATTTGGCGAAAGAGTGCAGATGGAACCTGGTGAAGGAAGGAATCAACGTGGCAGTCTCGGCTCGACGAACGTCTTCAGGCCCGCAGCGATCTGGCATGGGCGATTTCGGTAGGCGGCATCGGCGTCGTCGCCTTTGCCGCACTGTTGCTGTTCGCCTGGTATTTCGCCGCGACGCTGTTTCTGATCTTCGCCGGCATGCTGCTCGGTGTCGCGCTCAACGCCATGACCGCGACGCTCGGCCGCGTCGTCAGGCTGCCGCATTCGCTGCGGCTGACCATCGTCTGTCTGGTGCTCGCAAGCCTGCTGTCGGGCGTGGTGTTCCTCGGCGGCGCCACCATCGCGCAACAGGCCACGGCGCTGAGCGACACCATCAAGTCGCAACTGGTCGGCGTCAAAGCATTCCTGGAACGAAACGGCATCGATACCAGCTATTTCGACCTCGGCAATGCCGGCGGCGCCATCGGCCTCGACGCCGGCAACGCCGGGTGCTGCGCCGACGCATAATCTTCCCAGCGCCGGCACGCTGGCCTCCAGCGGTGGCGCGATCGTCAGCCAGACCTTCAAATTGCTGCTGGGCACCGTGAGCGCGGTCGGAAATTTCTTTATCGTGCTGTTTCTCGGACTGACGTTCGCGGCGCAGCCGAGCGTCTATCGCAATGGGCTGCTGTTCATGGCGCCGGCGCGGTATCGCGCCCGCGCCACCATCATCGTCGACCGCATCGGCGAGACGCTGGAACGCTGGCTGATCGCGCAGATCATCACCATGTTCGTGGTCTTCATCGTGACCTGGATCGGTCTGGCGATCATCGGCATCCAGAGCTCGTTCATTCTGGGCATCCAGGCCGGGTTGCTCGCCTTCATCCCGACGGTCGGCGCGCTGATCGCCGGTTTGATCGTTGTGCTCGCGAGCCTCGCATCCGGATGGGTCGCAGCCGCCAGCGCATTCGCGCTGTTCCTCGGCGTTCACGCGCTGGAAAGCTACATTCTTACGCCGATCATCCAGCGTCAGGCGCTCGACATTCCGCCGGCAACGCTATTTGCGTTCCAGATCCTGCTCGGCGTCGTGTTCGGCATCTGGGGGATTGCGCTTGCCCTGCCGTTGATGGCGATCGCGAAAGTCATGATCGATCATTTCAAGGCCGAAGAAATCTCGCCCGATGGGGACGCCGCGTGAGGTTGCGCATCAGATCGTGATCCGATTAGATTAAATCGGATCATGATCTTTTCTTTTTGTTTGAGCATGATCTCCGGGCAAACGCTTCGCGTTTGTCCCGAGGGAAAACCGGTTCCCACTTTTCCCGATCATGCTCCGGCAATCAGCCCGCGGTCAGCACCGTCTCGGTGTGCTCGACCTCCGGCGGCGAGGCGAAATACTGCCCGACCAGCCCGCGCCATTCCGCGAAATTCTCCGAGCCGCGAAAATCGACGGTGTGATTTTCAAGCGTTTCCCATTTGACCATGAGCCGATAGCGCTGCGGCTTCTCGATCGAGCGATGCAGTTCAAAGCCGTGAACCCCCTTGGCGCGCCGAAAAGCGCCCGCGCCTTGGCGACCGCGGCTTCAAAGTCCTTCTCGGTGCCGGGCTTGATGTCGATTTGTGCGATTTCGGTGATCATGGGGTGGTCGGCCTCTTCCGTTGGGATCGACCGTCTCTAACCCAGCCGTCGCAAAAGAAAAAGGCGCCTCGCGGCGCCCGCATCCCCGTTCCCGCAGTTCAGTTCAGAGCAGCACCGTACCGGCCACCATCAGCGCGAAGCCGACGAACATGACGGCCGGCCAGCGGCTTCGCGGCCGATCGTAGCGGCCCTGCGCGCGCCGTTCCGTGATCAGCGCCGTCTCATATTCGTCCGAGGTCGAAAACATGCAGGCAAACCCGCCGCGCGCCGATACTGCTGCGGCTTCGAGCGACATCAAGGCGGCGTGGGCGTTCTGATTACGGATCGTATTCATGGGCAGGATGATATGGAGCGAATGGTAAACGGAAGGTTACCGCAAACGCGCCATTCCTCAAGCGAGGCGCGGCAACGACCGGCCGCGGCTGCGGCTGACGCGCGAGTGCCGGCGGTCTTTCGCCGCCAGTTTTCCAGCGACAGCGGCAGCTCCTCCGCCGCCTCGACGCGATTGCGGCCGCTGCGCTTGGCCTGATAAAGCGCGGTATCGGCCGCCGCCAGCAGCACCTCGAGCTCGGTGCCCGCCGGCCCGCCGGCCACGCCGATGCTGACGGTGGTATCGACCGGGCCATGCCTCGACCACAATTCCCGAATTCGCAAACGCCTCGCGCACGCGTTCGGCCGCGACCACGCCTTCTTCCAGCGAACAGGGCAGCAATGCCGCGAACTCCTCGCCGCCGATTCGCCCCGACAGGTCGATGATCCGCAGCGAGTTGACCACGACGGCGGCGAACAGTTTGAGGATCTCGTCGCCCGCCGGATGGCCGAAGCGGTCGTTGATCGACTTGAAATGGTCGATGTCGAAGATCAGCACCGTCACCGGACGGCCGGCATTGGCTTCGCGCTCGATCACCCGCGACGTCGCCTCCGCAAAGCCGCGGCGATTGAACATGCCGGTCAGGGGATCCATCGAGCGGCCGTCTTGTGCGCGGTCACCGTGCGCTCGGACACCAGCATGAAGATGACGAACACGGTGCCGACCGCATAGAGCACGAGTTCGATCGGAGAATACGGTCACCCAGATACTGCTGGAGAACTTGTCATCGTGCGGGTGCAACAGGTCGCCGAGCAGGATCGGCAGCATCAGCACGAAACCGTGCAGCACCGGCACCACGATCGCCGGCCAGCGCTTTTGCAAGGTCCTGCGGCGCTCGGACCACAATTCGGTGGCCGTCAGTGCCGCATAGATCGCAACAATGCCGGCGCCGATCGTCATGCGCATCGCGCGACGCCTCGGGCGCCAGCGTCATGACGGCGGCGATCCAGGCCATCGCGCCCAGAACCAGCCCCGGCAGATTGGGCTTGCGGCCGTGGAACACGCGCGATGCGTTCCAGACCATGCCGCAGGCGACGAAGCCGACGGCATTCAGCGCCAGCGAAAGCATCTCGCCGAGCGTGCCGCTGGCGAGCGTCCAGAGCGCGACCGACGCGGCGCCGAGCAGATAGGCGGTTCCCCACCATTTCAACGCCGGGATATTCTCCTGCTTGCCGAAAAACAGCAGCATGGCTCCCAGCATCGCCGCGACCATCGTGGCAACGAGATAAAGCGTGGAGGTATCGAGCGACATGGGCCACCCGACGATTGTGATGCAGCGTATCACGGCGCTGAAACCGACGCGCGCCGTCGCCACCGCCGCACGCTACGACCGCCGCCTTGGCAATCCGTTTGCACGCCCGCGCAAGTTTTCAGAAAAACTGCGTCAACTCGTCGGCAAATGATCAGCAACAAAAAGGGCGCCCGCATGCGGCGCCCTTTTCGCAGTTTCAGATATGCCGCATTCGCGGCAAATTTTAGCGAAGCGATTAGCGCTTCGAGAACTGGAACGACTTGCGCGCTTTGGCCCGGCCGTACTTCTTGCGCTCGACCGTGCGCGAGTCGCGGGTGAGGAAGCCGCCCTTCTTCAGGACGCCGCGCAGATCCGGTTCGAAATAGGTCAGCGCCTTCGAGATGCCGTGACGCACCGCGCCCGCCTGACCCGACAGACCGCCGCCGGCCACGGTGCAGATCACGTCGTACTGGCCGGCACGGGCGGCTGCGACCAGCGGCTGCTGGATCATCATCCGCAGCACCGGACGCGCGAAATAGATTTCGACTTCGCGGGTGTTGACGATGATCTTGCCGGCGCCCGGCTTGATCCAGACGCGGGCGACCGCGTCCTTGCGCTTGCCGGTGGCGTAGGCGCGGCCGTATTTGTCGACCTTCTTGACGTATTTCGGCGCTTCCGGAGCGGCCGGCTTCAGCGCGACAACTGATCGAGAGACTGCATGGTGTCGGACATCTTATGCGGCCCTCATGTTCTTGCGATTCATCGAAGCGATGTCGATCGTTCTCGGGTTGCTGGGCTTCGTGCGGATGCTCGGGCCCGGGATAAACGCGCAAATTGCCGAGCTGCACGCGGCCAAGCGGCCCGCGCGGAATCATGCGCTCGATGGCCTTCTCGACCACGCGCTCGGGAAAACGGCCCTCGAGGATCGACTTCGCCGTGCGTTCCTTGATGCCGCCGATGAAGCCGGTGTGATTGTAATAGACCTTGTTGTCGCGCTTGCGCCCGGTCAGCACGCGTGCGCCGCGTTGATGATGATGACATGGTCACCGCAATCGACATGGGGCGTATAGGTCGGGAGGTGTTTGCCGCGAAGGCGCATCGCGACCAGTGAAGCGAGCCGGCCGACCACCAGACCTTTGGCGTCGATCAACACCCACTTCTTCGTCACCTCGGCGGGCTTTGCCGAAAACGTTTTCATGTGAGGAAATCCGTGAAAAGGGGACACGGGCGCGATCGGCGCCGAACTGCGCGGGTTTCTAGAGAAGCGCGCCGCGCGCGTCAATGCCCGACCGACGATAATTATACTCAGTAAAAACAATAGCTTATAAATATGGTGTCGATATTACCGTAAAAAACACTAAGCATTTGGAATGGAATAGGTCGATGTCACATGGGCGATCGGATCGGGCGACGTCCCCGACAAGCAGATTGACCTCGCCGACCGCAAGCCGCTTGCCCAGTTTCAAAAGCCTTGCCGCCGCAAGGACATCCTGTCCGGGCGGGCCCTTGCGCAGAAAATTGATGTTGAGATTTGTCGTCACCGCAAGCCCGATCGGGCCGATCGCCGACAGCAACACCACATACATGGCGAAATCGGCCAGCGCCATCAGCGTCGGTCCCGAGACCGTCCCGCCCGGACGCAGCATCTGGTCGCTGTAGCGCTGGCGCAGCAGGCAGGAGGCGCCGTCGGCGCTTTCGATCGATATGTCGCCGCCGCTGAAGGCCTGGGGAAATTCGGCGTGGAGAAACTTCTCCAGTTCAGCCACGCTCATTTTCGCAATTGCCATGTCGCTCCGCCTGCCCTCGCCTCGTGCCGCTTGTTACATTAAGGTGACGCAACTGCCCAAGCGGATATTTCGTGGATATTTCGATGACGAGCCAGACCGCCCGCGCCGCTACGCCGCAATCGCCGATCCTGCTGCGCGAGATGCTCGGCAGTATCGCCGTGCTCACGCTCAACCGGCCGCAAGCTCGCAACAGCCTGTCGGGAGGGCTGATCGCCGAACTGCACGCGGCGCTCAAGGAAATTCACGACGACGCAAAGGTGCGCGCGGTGGTGATCGCGGCCAACGGTCCGGCCTTCTCCGCCGGCCATGACATGAAGGAACTGACCGCCCGCCGCACCGACGCCGATCGTGGCCGCGCCTATTTCGCGCAGATCATGACCGCCTGCAGCGCGATGATGCAGGCCATCGTCCATTTGCCCAAACCGGTCGTGGCCGCGGTCCAGGGCGTCGCCACCGCCGCCGGTTGCCAGCTGGTGGCAAGCTGCGATCTTGCCGTGGCGTCGGAGGCCGCGACCTTCGCAACCCCCGGCGTCGATATCGGGCTGTTCTGTTCGACCCCGATGGTGGCGCTGTCGCGCAATGTTCCGCGCAAGCAGGCGATGGAAATGCTGCTGACCGGCGAGCCGGTTTCGGCCACGACGGCGCGGGATATCGGCCTCGTCAACCGCGTCGTTGCCGCCGGCACCGAGCGCGATGCCGCGATCGCGCTGGCGCAAAAGGTCGCGCTCAAATCCGCCTACACCGTCAAGCTCGGCAAGGCCGCGTTCTACCGTCAGGCCGAAATGAGCCTTGCGGATGCCTATCGCTATGCGGCGGAGGTGATGACCGAGAACATGATGGCGCGCGACGCCGAGGAAGGCATCGGCGCCTTCATCGAGAAGCGCGAGCCGAAATGGAAAGATACATAAAGGCTCTGGCTCCGGTCATTGCGAGCGCCGCGAAGCAATCCCGCGATGCCACGCCAAGAAGAATGGATTGCTTCAGCGCTTCGCCCCCTTGCGCAAACGCTCCGCGTTTGTCGCAGGCAATGACGCCTCCCTTGGGACTGGAAACTTCGCAATGAACCATGACGCCTATTCCGACGATTACATCCGCGAGATTCTCAACGGCGTGAAATCGATCGCGATGGTGGGGGCGTCGCCGGTCAATGTGCGGCCGAGCTACTTTGCCTTCAAATATCTGGCGCAGCGCGGCTACGACATGATCCCGATCAATCCCGGTCATGTCGGCAAGAGCCTGCTCGGCAAACCCTTCGTCGCGTCGCTGCTCGATATCGACAGCCCCGTCGACATGATCGATATCTTCCGGAATTCCAGCCACATCATGCCGGTGGTGGATGAAGCCCTGAAAATGACGCCGTTGCCGAAGGTGATCTGGATGCAGCTCGGCGCGCGCGACGATGCCGCCGCCGCCAAGGCGGAAGCCGCCGGTCTCAAGGTCGTCATGAACCGCTGCCCGAAGATCGAATATGGGCGGCTGTCCTCGGAGATTTCGTGGATGGGCGTCAATTCGCGAACGCTCAGTTCGAAGCGCGCGCCGATGCCGACCCAGGGCATGCGGCTTTCATTGAACCGGATGAGCCTCGGCGGCGGCGAGACCGCCGCGTCCGATCGCGCCGCGAAAAACAAGAACGACCTCACGTGAACGCAAATGCGAAACAATTTTTCGACAAGTGCGGCAAAGCAAAGCGCGACCGTTTCGAACTAAAAGCGAAGCCTCACACCGCCTTGACGCCGGACGCCGCTGCCATCAGCATGCGGCCGCGCGATTTCAAATAAGCAGAACAGGACGCAAAGAATGACCGATCGTCTTCCCGGATTTTCCACCCTCGCCGTGCATGCCGGCGCGCAACCCGATCCCACCACCGGCGCGCGGGTGACGCCGATCTATCAGACCACGTCGTTCGTGTTCAACGATGCCGACCATGCCGCGTCGCTGTTCGGGCTGCAGGCGTTCGGAAATATCTATACCCGCATCACCAACCCGACCACCGCGGTGCTGGAAGAACGCGTCGCCGCGCTCGAAGGCGGCACCGCTGCGCTCGCGACCGCCTCCGGCCACGCCGCGCAGGTCGTCGTGTTTCAGCAATTGCTGATGCCCGGCGACGAATTCATCGCCGCGCGCAAACTCTATGGCGGCTCGATCAACCAGTTCACCCACGCCTTCAAGAGTTTCGGCTGGAACGTGGCGTGGGCCGACCCCGACGATATCGGCAGCTTCGAGCGCGCGGTCACTCCGCGCACCAAGGCGATCTTCATCGAGTCGATCGCGAATCCCGGCGGCAGCGTCACCGATATCGAGGCGGTCTCGGCGGTGGCCCGCAAGGCCGGCGTGCCGCTGATTGTCGACAACACGCTGGCGACGCCCTACCTGATCCGCCCGATCGACCACGGCGCCGACATCGTCGTGCATTCGCTGACGAAATTCCTGGGCGGCCACGGCAACTCGCTCGGCGGCATCATCGTCGATGCCGGCACCTTCGACTGGTCGAAGGACAACAAATATCCGATGCTGAGCGAGCCGCGCCCCGAATATCACGGCATCAAGATCCAGGAGACGTTCGGCAATTTTGCCTTTGCGATTGCCTGCCGCGTGCTGGGGTTGCGCGATCTCGGTCCGGCGCTCTCGCCATTCAACGCGTTCCTGATTCTGACCGGCATCGAGACGCTGCCGCTGCGCATGCAGAAGCATTGCGAAAACGCCAAGGCGATCGCGGAATGGCTTTCGGCGCATCCGGCGGTGGCCTCGGTGAACTACGCCGGCCTTGCCGGCGACAAATACAACAACCTCGCGCGCAAATATGCGCCGAAGGGTGCCGGCGCCGTATTCACCTTCAGCCTCAAGGGCGGCTACGAGGCCGGCGTCAACCTGGTGTCGAACCTGAAACTGTTCTCGCATCTCGCCAATGTCGGCGACACCCGCTCGCTGGTGATTCACCCGGCCTCGACCACGCACAGCCAGCTCGACGATGCCGCCAAGATCAAGTCGGGCGCGGGACCCGACGTGGTGCGGCTGTCGATCGGCATCGAGGACAAGGAAGACCTGATCGCCGACCTCGAGCAGGCGCTGGGCGCGTGAGCTGGCGCGAACGCGCGACCTGACCTCATAGAGGGCCGCCGTATCCGTGAAAAAGCGGGTATCCCGTACACGGCGGCCTTGCTCAGCCGCCTCCCTGCTCTGGAATACCGGGTCACCCGCTGGAGCCTGTCATCGGCGGCGCGCCACGCCGACCCGGGGGCGGGTGACAACGTCCGAATAAGGGGCGGCCTCCGCTAGAGCCGGCTTAGCCATATTTCAACATGGTTGCTTTCGCCGGCTGCCATGCCGGGCGAGTTCGGCTATACTTGTTGAATATCAGGACCCTCGCTCGGACCATCCGATGTTGCGCGTTGCGATTGCACTGCTTGCCGTTGTCGTAGCCGGCGGAACCGCGGAGAGCGCCGACCGCGCCCTCGCCCGTCATGGCTGGCATCGCACCGCCGTTATATTACCGGCGGGACTTCCTCGGCCGCATTACCGCTTCAGGACGACAATTTCATATGGTGCGCCGTATCCATATCGCCCGGCTTACGGTCCCCCACTCCCGGTCTACGAGATTCCGGAAACGCTTTACGCGATAGGCTACGTCGATACCCCATATCTAACGCCTTTGGGCGCGCCGCCGCTGCCAGTTCCGTCGACGCTCCCTGGCTATTATGGGCCGACGTATACTTACGGTTATCAAGGACCCTATTACGGCGGTCCATATATCGGCTACTGGGATCGCCTGCCCTACGCCTGCGGCGTCTACGGCTACTGCTAGCGAATCTCCCAAATCAGCCGGCTTGCGTAACCGGCCGCACCAGCTCTTGCGGCTGCGATTCCACCTGTCCCCCAGCCAATTGCTCGAACTGAAAGACCGCGAGCGCCAGAACTGCGATCGCAACGGCCTGATGCTCCAAGGCGAGATCCATCGGAACCTTATTGAGCAGCGTGAGAACGCCCAGCACCACCTGCAGCGTCATGACAATCGCCAGCCAGAAGGCGCCCGAGATTGCGCCAGTCCTGGCCCGCGACCAGATGGCATCGAACATATGCAGGATCGCCAGCACAAACAGCACATAGCCGATCATGCGATGCTCGAACTGCACGGTCAGCGTATTATCGAACAGATTGCGCCACCACGGCGATTCAAAAAACAGCCGCGCCGCGGACGGAATCAATGTGCCGTCGATGTCGGGCCAGGTGTTGTAGATCCTGCCCGCGCGCAGGCCCGCCACCAGCGCGCCCAGGTAAAGTTGCACGAAGGTCAGTAGCAAGAGAGCCGCGCCGGTAAACCTCAGACGCGAAGATGCCGCCGGTCGCGGCCGGTCCGCCATCCGCCGCAGCGTCCAGACGATGGCCGCGAAAATCAAAGCGCCAGTACCAGGTGAGTAGCCAGGCGATATTGCGAAACTTCCACCCGCTCCGTAAGCCCCGAGGCCACCATCCACCAGCCGACCACCCCCTGCAGCGCGCCGAACCCGAAGATCAGCCACAGCCGCCGCTGCAGGTCAGCGCCCAAATCGCCGCGCCACAGGAACCAGACGAAGGGCAACAGATAGGCGATGCCGATCACGCGCCCGAGCAGCCGGTGGCCCCATTCCCACCAGAAAATCATCTTGAACTCGGCGAGATTCATGCCGGCGTTGAGCTCGCGATATTGCGGAATGGTCTTGTAGGCTTCGAACGCCTCCGTCCATTGCTCCTGATTGAGCGGCGGCAGCGTGCCGGTAACCGGCTTCCACTCGACGATCGAAAGCCCGGACTCGGTAAGACGCGTGGCGCCGCCGACCAGCACCATGATCGCGATCAGGGCTGCGATCGAGACAAGCCACCAGCGCACGGCGCGGTGTCGGTATTGTTGTGCTGGAACAGCGGTCATCGAAGCTCCGCTTGAACGAATTTGCGCGCACTTTATAGTCCGTCCCTTCCCGCGCGCAAGCCGCGCAACCGAGGCGAGCCCCATATTTTCGTCATGACCCTACGCACCCGCAAATTTTTCGGAACTATTGTTCTTCTTGTGCTGGTAGTGGTGTGGTCGCTGCTGGGAATGACGGTGGCACAGACGCCGTGGCTCGCGAACTCCGGCCTGCTGCAGGCTATCTTCTACGTCGTGGCCGGCATTGGATGGGTACTCCCGGCGATGCCGATCGTCAGCTGGATGGCGCGCCCCGACGCGTAATATTACATATTATGCGATATTGCGCGCCTGGGTGGGCCTTACCGGCGGAAATGTCGCGCCCGACAGGATCACGCGCATGGCACGCAACGAGCGTTGACGCCCGTCCCAGGCGATGCGTGGCAGCGCGTGCAGATTGGTGCGGCCTTCCGGCTCGACAATGCCGGGTATTGCCGATGCTGCGCTGGCGAAGCCGGCCTCGCTCGCCATCGCCACATGCTGTCGGCGAAAGGCAACGCGATCGCCGAACGGATAGGCGAAATGCCTGATATCGCGTTGGAACGCGGCCTGCGCGACCGCCCTTCCCATAGTCATCTCGCGCGAAGCCTCGGCATCTTTCAGGTTCGACAGAACAGGATAGTTCACTGTCGCGGTTCCGATCGTCACCAGCGGATCGGCCGCAAGCTTCGCAAGATCGTCCCAGTCCATCGAGGCTTGGCGCGAGATCGTCGCGAGATCGACGGAATATCGCTTGCAGAGATCCTTGATCGCCGAGGAAAGATCCGATGGCGTGAGCGAACGCATCCAGCTTTCGAGAAATTCATAGAGCTCATATTTCTCGGACGTGGTTCTCACGTTGAAATGCAGCTCCTTGCGATCCATCACGAGACTGATGCGGCTTTCGCGCGCAATCACTTCCTCGAGCGCGAGCCACCAGGCTTCGCCGACACCATCCGGAAACGCCGTCGGCACGTAGAGCGTGAAGGGAACGCCATATTTCGAGAGTACCGGGTAGGCCGACGCGATCACATCCTTGTAGGCGCCGTCGAATGTCAAACAGGCAAACCGTCTCGGCGTCGCCAGCGTGACCGCCCTTCGGCAAACCTCGTCCATTGTAATGATATCGTATCTCCAGCGCTTCAGCGCCCGTATCGTCCGATCGAGGAATTTGGGCGTGATTTCCCTGGATTTGAGCGGCTGAAAACGCTCCGCGCGCCGCGGGCGCACGCGTTCAAACCGCAAAATGACGCCGGCGCCGCCGGCCCCCATTCCCCTCAGCCACGGCAAGCCGCTGAAATAGGCGAGCTCAAGCTTAAGGCTCGTCAGCAATCTGATGTCGGATGACAAGGTTTCGCCTCTCAGTGCCTATTCCGCAAAAGTGGATACCGGTCTCGCAAACAGACTGCGCGCTCGCTGTCAGCATGGAGAATTTTCTTGCGGCTAACCGGATTCCACTTGGCCGGAGAATGCTCCGGCGCAGCGGTTTCAACCTGGCGCCAACCGCATTGTCATTACCCTTTGTTGACACTTCTTTGCAAAGGTCGGCCCGAGTGAAAATATGTATATAATTCCCTGTGGACAGGTTTCGCCATGACCATGGCTGCCGCGATCGAAAGCCGAATGGCGGAAGCAAAGGCCCGGTCGAAAGCGAGCCGTATCGCCAGCGTCGACATCGTCCATGATCTCGGCCAAACCGAGAACATCTGGCGCAGCCTCGAAGGTCAGCAGCAGCTCTCCACGCCGTATCAACGCTTTGATTTCCTGGGGAACTGGCAGCGCCAGGTCGGAGAGCGCGCGAACCTTACGCCGTTTATCGTCATTGCCTGCGACGCCGAACGCCGGCCGCTGCTGTTGCTGCCGCTCGCGCTCAGCCATGGGTTCGGCGTCCGCATCGCCTGTTTCATGGGCGGCAAGCACGCCACCTTCAACATGGCGTTGCTGGAGCAGGATTTTGCCGCCGGCGCAACTTTGGCCGATCTCGACGCGCTATTGTCGGGAATACGCGCCCGGTCCGCGGCCGATGTTCTGGCGCTCACCCAACAACCGCTGCGCTGGCGGGATTTGCCGAATCCAATGGCACTGCTGCCGAAGCAGCCGTCGGTCAACGACTGCCCGCAGCTGACGATGACGCCAGACGCGGAACCCGCCAAACTAATCAGCAACTCGTTGCGCCGGCGCCTGAAGAGCAAGGAACGCAAGCTGCAGACGCTGTCGGGCTATCGCTATCACGTCGCGACCACCGATGCCGATATCAGGCGGCTGCTCGACTGGTTCTTTTCCGTCAAGCCGCGGCGAATGGCGGAGCAACGACTACCCAACGTATTCGCCGACCCCGGGGTCGAGGATTTCATCCGCAGCGCCTGCCTCGCTCAGCTTGCCTGCGGCGGCCACGCCATCGACATTCATGCGCTCGAATGCGACGAGGAGGTGATCGCCATCTTCACCGGCGTCGCCGACGGACATCGCTTTTCGATGATGTTCAACACCTACACGATGTCAGGCAATTCGCATTATAGCCCCGGCCTCATCCTGATTCGCAACATAATCGACCGCTGCGCGGGGCAGGGTTATCGCGCGCTCGATCTCGGTGTCGGATCCGACGAATACAAGAGAATGTTCTGCAAGGGCGAGGACCCGCTTTTCGACAGCTTCATCTCGCTCAGCCCGCGCGGAAGGATCGCAGCAGGCGCGATGTCAGGCCTCAACCGCGCCAAGCATCTGGTGAAGCAGAATCAGGCACTATTCAATATGGCGCAAAGACTGCGAAGCGCACTTTGCCGTTGACTGACGCGGGCGCTTTCAGGCTGCCGCCATCTGCGGGCCGGGATCGACAACGTCCGACGGCTGTGCCGGCCCGCTCAGCATCGTCACCTCGCTGAAACCCGCCGCTCTCAACTGATCGCACATCAAGCTGCGGGCGTCCGCAGCCATCGAGGCGTCGGGAACCACCACGGCGCGCGCCTCCGTCGTCAGCAACTCCGCCGGAAGGTCGGAAGCGGTGCCGGCGTCCAGCAAGACATGGTCATAGACCCGCCCCAATGCGTCGATCGCGAGCGTGAGCCGCGGAGATTGCAGCAACGCACGGTCGAAGCCCGGGCGTCCTGCGCTTACGAGATGAACCCGCGACAGCCGATCCTTGGTGATCACCTGCGAAAAGGAGGCCTCGCCCAGCATCAATTCCGCCAGCCCCGGCGCAGCCGGATCGACCGATACGGCCGAGATCGTCGGCGACGATGCCGACAAATCGACCACCACGACTCTCGCGTTGCGCGCGATCAGCCGTGCCAGCGTCAGCGCCGTCAACGTGATGCTCTCGCTCGCAGCCGTGCCGAGTATCGTCACCTTGCGCGCCGCCTCGCCTGCGCCGCGCAATTCTCCGCGAGCTGCTCGATCTCGGTGAGTTCGGTCGGAACGCACGGATCAGGTTCGTTCTGAACCTGTCGCGGAACCGGTGTCGTCGAAACACTGGCACGGCACCGGCCGGCGACTCACCGCCGCCGCGCGCGGCGCCGTCATGCGCAGGAGTTCGCCGGTCGCGATCGCGCCTGAGCTCAGCATCAAGGTCGCCAGCGTGGCGATCAGCACGATCGGCAACTTCTTCGGGTAGGCCGGGGCATTGGAAACGGTTGCGCGGGAAATGATCCGGCCATCCGCGGGCGCCGCATCGATATTCTCGCGCGTGTTCGCCTCGCGATAT
Source organism: uncultured Alphaproteobacteria bacterium (assembly GCA_963823115.1). Taxonomy (GTDB): domain Bacteria; phylum Pseudomonadota; class Alphaproteobacteria; order Rhizobiales; family Xanthobacteraceae; genus Bradyrhizobium. The sequence goes on from CAWGKJ010000052.1 coordinate 67,095, forward strand.
TTCGCCAGATAGGATTCCAGGAGGTCGCGCTGCGCCTTGGCTTCCCGCTCGAGCGCCCGAAGCTGGACGTCCTGGCCGTTGGTCGAGGTCGCCTGCTTCTTCAATTGATCGAGACTTGCGCTCAGGCCCTCGACCCTGCCGCCGGCGATGCGCGCATCATTGTCGAGCGAGCGGGAGATCTTGCTGGCTTCTTCGCGAAGCTGGCGGTCGAGGTCCGCCAGCTGCGCCTTCAGCTCCTTGATGCGCGGATGGCCGTCGAGCAGCGTCGATGACTGCTCGGCCAATTGCGCGCGCAGCGTGACGCGCTGTTCGGACAGCCGGCGGATCAGTTCGGAATTGAGAACCTCGGAAGCCTCGATCGGCTTGCCGCTCTGAAGCATTTCACGGATCAGCCGCGCTTTCGACTCCGCGTCGGATTTCAGCGCGCGCGCGTTGTTCAGCTGCGTGTTCAGTTCGCCCATCTGCTGGTTGGACAGCGTGGTATTGTTGGTGCCGACGAACAGGCTCGATTTCGAGCGAAAGTCCTCGACGCGGGATTCCGCCTCCGCGACCTTCTTGCGCAGATTGTCGATTTCGCCCGACAGCCATTGGCTGGCGGATTTGGCCTGCTCCTGCCGCGCATTCTGCTGCAGCACCAGATAGCCTTCGGCGATCGAGTTGGCGACGCGCGCCGCCAGTTCCGGATCGCGCGACTGGAATTCGACGACGATGACGCGCGATTTATCTACCGCGTAGGCGGTGAACCGTTCGAAATAGGCGTCCAGCACGCGCTCTTCCGGCGTCAACGAGAACGGATCGCGGCCGATACCGAACAGCGCCAGCAGCGATTTCAGCGGCGAAAAGCCCCGCAGCACCGGATCGAATTCCGGCCGCTCGGCGAGCTTGTTCTTCTTGATGATTTCGCGCGCAAGGTCGCGCGACAGCAATAGCTGGACCTGGCTGGTGACGGCCTCGGCATCGAGCGCGCGTGCGCTCCTCGTTGCGTTCGCCGTTCGGCCGCAGGAATACGTTCTCGCGCCCGTCGATCAGGATGCGCGCTTCGGACTTGTATCGCGGGGTCACCAGATTGACGGCGGCAATCGAGAGCGCGGCGGCGAGCACCGTCGGAACGATGATCCAGTTCCGCTTGCGCAGCAGCGCCTCGCCAAGCGCGCGCAAATCCAGATCGCCTGACATGGTGACAGCGGCCGGCTCGGTGCTGGCTGGCGCAGGCTTTGCGACAGCCCGCCGGACCGCCGTCTTTGCGGTGCCAACCGTGTCCTTGACTGCACGCCAGAACGCCAAACGCATCGCACACTCCCGCGGACGCCACCACTCCACTAAACTCCGGCGATTACACTCCATTAAGGTTTCCGCCGGGTTAATTGCGGCGATTTCCTGCGCCGGAACAATGCCGTCAGCCTGCGCGGTCATGCTTTGTTAACCATGAAAGTCCTTAATCGGAATCAATATTTTCTCAGGGTTATCCGATGCGAGGCGTGCGCGCCGCTATCCTTTGCCTGCTTGCTGCGCTCGCTCTGTCGGGCTGCATGGGCAGATCGGCGCCGGTAGCCGCGGTCCAGCCGCGAAGCGATCTCGACGCGATGGCCTACGGACAGCCCTCGGGCATCGTCCCTGCCCCAACGGCGCTGGCCTACGCCGCAGCGCCGATGCCTGCGGCCTATGATGCGGCCTATCGGCTCGATGCCGGCGACAAGCTGCGGGTCGTGGTCTACGGCCAGGAAGGTCTCACCAATACCTACGCGATCGATGCCTCTGGCGCTATCACGATGCCGCTGATCGGTTCGGTGCCGGCGCGCGGTCGCACGCCGGCGGGCCTCGCCGCGGAAATATCCGGCAAACTGCGCAACGGCTACATCCGCGAGCCCTCGGTGGCGGTGGAGATCGAATCCTACCGGCCGTTCTTCATCCTGGGCGAAGTCGCGGCTCCCGGCCAATACCCCTACGTACCCAATATGAGCGTCGAGAGCGCGGTGGCGATCGCCGGCGGCTTCTCGCCGCGCGCCCAGCGTGACCGCGTCACCCTGACCCACACCGACAGCTCGGGTTCGATGCGCGTGGTGGTGCCGCTCGGCACGGCCATCGGCCCCGGCGACACCGTACTCGTCGGCGAACGCTGGTTCTGACCATGACCACGTCTCAAGATCAGCCGCTTCGTATTCTTCACGCAGTGCGTGCCCCGGTCGGCGGAATCTTCCGTCACATCCTCGACCTGGCCAACGGACAGGCGGAACGCGGCCATCATGTCGGCATCGTCGCCGACAGCCTGACCGGAGGCGAACGCGCCACGGCGGCGCTCGCGGAGATCGCTCCACGACTCAAGCTCGGCGTCCGGCGTCTCCCCATTCACCGCGAACCTCATCCCTCCGACTTTCTGGTATGGGTGCGTTTCATGTTCATGATCCGGCGGCTGAAACCGGACGTCCTGCATGGGCACGGCGCCAAAGCGGGCGCCTTCATGCGTCTGAGACCGCGTTCGAAAAACAACATTCGTATCTATACGCCGCATGGCGGCTCACTGCATTACCCGCTGGATACGCTCAAGGGCGCCATCTACAGCCGCCTCGAGCGCGCGCTGATGAACAACACCGAACTGTTCCTGTTCGAAAGCGCATTCGCCCGCGATACCTACCAGCGCACCATCGGTACACCGGCAGGGCTGGTGCGTTGCGTCTTCAACGGCGTGACCGCCACCGAGTTCGACCCGATCGAGAAGGCTGCCGACGCCACCGACGTCGTCTATGTCGGCGAGTTCAGGCGCATCAAGGGCGCCGACCTCCTGATCGATGCGGTGGCGCGGCTGCGCGCCGACGGCAAGAAGGTAACGCTGACGCTTGCCGGTGACGGCGAGGAAGTCGAGGCTCTCAAGGCCCAAATCGAACGGCTCGGTCTGACCGAAGCGGTGCGCTTTATCGGCCACGTCAAGGCACGGCACGGCTTCTCCAAGGGCAAGCTGCTGGTCGTCCCATCCCGCGGGGATTCCATGCCTTACGTCGTGATCGAGGCGGCCGCGGCGGGAGTTCCGATGGTGGCTGCGAATGTCGGCGGAATCCCGGAAATTTTCGGTTCCCACACCGATGCGCTGTTTGCGCCCAATATCGTGGGCGCAATGGCCGATGCGATCGAGACTGCACTCGATGATCCCGCCACCGCGCAGGTCCGCGCAAAATCCCTGCGCGAGAGGGTCCTCATGCATTTCTCTCAAAAGGCGATGGTCGAAGGCGTGCTGGCGGGCTACCGCGACGCGTTTGCGGATCGTTAACCGTTCTTTACCAACGCTAACAATTTCTTCCGATTTGTCCGTTAAGCCGTGAAGCGGGGAATTCCGCCTCGGCGCGCACATGCCTGGATGCCTGCGCAAGTACGGACTTGGGAACAGTGGAACCGATCAACGCACGCTCGATGTTGGATAACGCGGCTTCTGCCGCAGCCACCGCCACGGCGGACCGCCCTCCAGTCGAACGACGCCGCCGGCTGTCGCAGGCGGCCCTCGCCGTCGTCAACCAGAAAGTACGCCCTGCGTATTCGCCGATCGTGATCGCAGGCGCCGTGCGCGTCGCCGACTTCATACTTTTGAATTTCGTTGGCATCGGGCTCTATCTCGCCTATGTGGCGCCTCTCTCCGGCTTCCATTGGGAGTACGTCGCCGCCATTTTCGGCATGACCGCGGCCGCAGTGGCCTGCTTCCAGGCCGCCGATATCTACGAAGTCCAGGTGTTTCGCGGCCAACTCCACCAGATGACGCGAATGATCTCATCATGGACCTTCGTGTTCCTGCTCTTTACCGGCGCATCGTTCCTGACCAAGCTCGGCAGCGAGGTGTCGCGGCTGTGGCTTTCGGCGTTTTTCTTCGTCGGCCTGACCGCGCTGATTGCCGGACGCCTGTTTCTGCGTTCGATGGTGCGCAGCTGGGCGCGGCAAGGCCGACTCGACCGCCGCACCATCATCGTCGGCTCGGATGAAAACGGCGAGAAACTGGTCAAGGCGCTCAAGTCCCAGGACGAGTCGGACATCGACATCCTCGGCGTATTCGATGACCGCAACGACGCTCGCGCGCTGGAAACCTGCGCCGGCAGCCCGAAACTCGGCAAGGTCGACGACATCGTCGAATTCGCCCGCCGCACCCGCGTCGACCTCGTGCTGTTCGCGCTGCCGATCTCGGCGGAGACGCGAATTCTGGAAATGCTGAAGAAGTTATGGGTGCTGCCGGTCGACATCCGACTGTCCGCACACACCAACAAGCTGCGCTTCCGCCCCCGCTCCTATTCGTACCTCGGCAAGGTCCCGACGCTGGACGTGTTCGAGGCGCCAATCACCGACTGGGATCTGGTGATGAAGTGGCTGTTCGACCGCGTCGTCGGTGCCGTCATTCTGCTGCTGGCGTTGCCGGTCATGGCGCTGGTCGCGCTCGCGATCAAGCTCGACAGTCCGGGTCCGGCGCTGTTCCGCCAGAAGCGTTTCGGATTCAACAACGAGCGCATCGACGTCTTCAAGTTCCGCTCGCTCTATCATCATCACGCTGACCCGCTGGCCTCGAAGGTCGTGACCAAGGACGATCCCCGGGTCACCCGCGTCGGACGCTTCATCCGCAAGACCAGCCTTGACGAACTGCCGCAACTCTTCAACGTCGTATTCAAGAGCAACCTCTCGCTGGTCGGCCCGCGTCCGCACGCCGTGCAGGGCAAATTGCAGAGCCGGCTGTTCGATGAGGCGGTCGACGGTTATTTCGCGCGCCACCGTGTCAAGCCCGGTATTACCGGCTGGGCGCAGATCAACGGCTGGCGCGGCGAAGTCGACAGTGAGGAGAAAATCCAGAAGCGCGTCGAGTTCGATCTTTACTACATCGAGAACTGGTCGGTGTTGTTCGATCTCTACATTCTTCTCAAGACGCCACTGGCGCTGATGACGAAGAACGAGAACGCCTATTAGAGCATGACCGGAAACCGGGAGCCGGTCTTCCCTCGGGACAATCGGAACCGGTTGCTCGGAGATCATGCTCAAATAGAAGACGACGTCGCGTATTGTTGCGTAGCGTGATTTTGTGAGTGTGTAATGGCGTATGCGGCGACAGCCGAGGGCTTCCCTTCCGCAGTGACATCCGCGCCGCGCGTGTTGGCGCTGCAGCGCGCACTGGTTTGGCTGGCCGGTGCGAGCGGCGCAATCGTATTCATCGAACCCAGCCCCTATGAACTGGTGACGCTCGTCGCGTCAGTCATTTTCTTTGCCACCGGCTTGCGGTTGCGGCTGGTTTTCATGCCGTTGTTGCTGTTCCTGTTCCTGGTCAATGTCGGATATTCGATCGGCGCCATCCCCTTCCTGGACAAGCCCGAGGTTGCCAACTGGATCGCGACGTCCTGGTACATGGCGGTGACCGTGATGTTCTTCGCCATGGTCGTCTCGGAAGACACCGCGGCCCGGCTGGACATGCTCAGGCGCGGCATGGTCGTGGGCGCGTTGATTGCGGCGACCGCGGGCATCGCCGGCTACTTCAAGCTCGTCCCCGGCGGATACGACCTGCTGACGCTGTATGAGCGTGCGCGCGGCACCTTCAAGGACCCGAACGTGCTCGGCGCATTCCTGATCCTTCCCGCCCTGTTCGTGCTGCAGAGCGTCGTTTCCGACAACTTCCGAAAATCGTTCCGCAGCACCATCGCGCTCGGCATCATGGCGCTTGCGATCCTGCTAGCGTTTTCCCGGGCGGCGTGGGGCGGGCTTGTCATTACGGCGGCATTCATGCTGGCGCTGATGGTCTTGACCAGCCCCTCGCGCGCGCAGCGCTCGCGCATTATCGTGATGTCGGTCGTCGCCGTCATCGTCGCGGCGATGCTGATCGCCGTGCTACTGTCGTTCGACTCCATCAGCGAAATGTTCAGGCAGCGCGCGAGCTTCGATCAAAGCTACGACGAAGGCCGCTTCGGCCGGTTCGGACGGCATATCCTCGGTGCCGACATGGCGCTCGACTTTCCCTTCGGGATCGGGCCGCTGCAATTTCACAACTACTTCCCCGAGGATACCCACAACTCCTATTTGAACGCCTTCATATCCGGCGGCTGGATCGCCGGCATCTGCTATCCGGCGCTGGTATTTGTCACTGTCATCATCGGGTTTCGCCACATCTTCGTCCGCGTGCCCTGGCAGCGCACTTATCTTGCGATCTTCGCGGCGTTCCTGGGGACGGTCGGCGAAAGCTTCATCATCGACACCGACCACTGGCGGCACTTCTGGATGATGCTGGGCGCGATGTGGGGCATGTTCGCCGCCGCGCAACGCGACAAGGCGACGGCGGATCAGGCGCCCACGGCGCCTGATCCTGCTGGCGGCGTTGCAGAGGCGGCCTACGCCTCGACTCCAAACGTCAGGCCGGCGTGATCGACCAGCCGCTTGATCAGCTTGTTGCCCATGGCCGCGCCCGGAGTCCAGATGCCGGCCGGAACTTCCGGCGTGTCGCGCAACAGGCAGATCGCGCATTCCGCGATCATCTTCGACGTCGAGCCGTAACCGGGATCGCGATCGCCGCGCACCGCGACGCGAACCTGGCGTCCGTCGGGAGCGAGACCGACGAACAGCAGATCGTAGAAGCCGTTGTCGCGTTCTTCCTTCGACGGCCCGTCGCCCGGCTTCAGTCCGCCGCCGCTCATCCTCTCGGCATTGACGGCTGCGACGACGCGCTTGGCGTTGGCTTCGCCCTGCTCTCCGGGACCGGTCAGGACCATCTCGTCATAGACGAAGTCTTTGCCGTACGGAAAATCCATCAACATATTGGAGCGATGCACATTGCGGGTGTTGATGGTCGCCATCACGAAGGGCGCCGTCCATAGGCCGAGGTCCTCGTCCAACGCCGGCTTGTTGCCTCGCGGCTGTTTCGGGCCTTCGAAGCCCGGGGTCAATACAAACGGATTCTGCAACTGGGCAACCAGACTGAGGTCTTTCGCTGCGGCGGCGAATGTCGCTTTGATGCTGGCCGCGGTGCCACCCGAGAATCGTCGTGCTCATATCGCGGATGCGGGTTTTGACGCGGCTGACCGGCGCGCCGAGAACGCTTCCTTGCGGTCTCCTCGCAAAAGAACACGCCGAGTTCGAACGGCAGCGAATCGAAGCCGCAGGAAAACACGATCCGGGCGCCGCTCGATTTCGCGGTCGCCTCGATGCGCGTCGATCATCTGGCGCATCCACACCGGCTCGCCGCAGAGATCGAGATAGTCGGTGCCGGTGGCCGCGCAGGCCGCGACCAGCTCCGAGCCGTAGAGCTGATACGGGCCGACGGTGGTCAATCACCGACGTGGTCTGGTCGATCATGGCTTTCAGGGAGGCGGGATCGCTGGCGTCGGCCTTGATCAGCGGCGTGTCGGCCGGCGCGCCGATCGCATCGCGCACGGAAGCGAGCTTGTCCAGGCTGCGTCCCGCCATCGCCCATTTCGGATCGTCCTTGCCGACATAATGCGCCGCGAGGTATTCCGCGACGAGCCGACCGGTAAATCCGGTAGCGCCATAGACAACGATGTCGAACTTCGACGAAGACTTCATATTCAGATCCCTGATTGGCTTTTCTGTCATTGCGAGCGAAGCGAAGCAATCCAGTGCTCGACCATTCAGAAGATGGATTGCTTCGTCGCTTCGCTTCTCGCAATGACGGCCGTCGCTAGCATTTCTTCGCGTACGAGACGCCCATGCCGGCGCGAACGTCGTTCTGGATGCCATAGGGCGCGATCGGATAGCGCAAGCCATTCTTCGCCAGCGCCTTCATGCCCGCGATGGCCTTGGCCAGATACGCTGGCGAAAGCGCCATCAGCATCTCCTCGTCCGGCACGCCGCCATAGCGCCGCTCGGCAAAGCACGGCAGCGACAGGCTGGGTTCGCCAGTCTTGAGCGCCCGCCCCCAGGAATCGGCGCACGCGGTCTCGCCCACCACGCCCCATGCGAATTTCTTGTAGCCGGTATACTGCAGCCCGTTAATCAGAATGATCATCTGACCCGGCGTCGCGTAGACCAGGCAGATATCCGGCGGATTGAGCCGTCCGCTGGTCAGCGGGCTTACCGCCATCGCCTGGTATTTTCCGTACGCGACGACGTCCAGCGCCTCCTGGCGCTTGCGCGCGTCCTCGGCCGTGCCATGCCAGACGCCGACATAGGCTTCACCGGCAAGCCACTTCTCGTCCTGCGGCGCAAGGCCGATCACCGCGCGGCACTGCGCGCCGACGAGATCGTCTGACGTGATGCCGACGGTCCAGCCCAGCCGCGAGGCCATGCTGACGATCTGGTCGGTGGTGTGGACCGCCGATGGCCGCCGGATCTTCGGGATCGCCGTCATCTCCTCCACCTTCGCGAACATCTTCATGCCGATCACGGTGGTCTTGAGGCGAAGCAGGCTGTTCAGATCGGCCACCATGGTGGCCAAATCGAATTCTTCCGTCCCTCGCTGCTTGCTGCATGAATTGACACTCCCTGAACGGCGCACTTGAGATGCTGCGCCTGGTTCGATCCTAGCCGGAATATTCGCCGGCCGCGACAGCGCGCTATCGTGGATCGGCCCCGGAAACAACTCACTGGTTTTGCCCGAGATCCAGTAGGCCAAAAGCCCAATCCATTCCCGCATTGCGATGTCGGTATGCGTCAGGCCTTCGACGGAGTAAATCGGAAAGGTGAGGAGGTCGGCCGCTCCCGCGAGCCGCCAATCCGCCGGATAGGGTTCAACCGCGAATCCGACTTTGCGAAAAATGCCGACCGATCGCGGCATGTGATAGGCGGAGGTCAGCAACAGCCAGCGCTCGCCGTTTTTCGGCGCAGCAAGGGCTTTCGAAAATTCGGCATTTTCGAACGTATTGCGCGAGCGCCGTTCCAGGATCACGCGATCTCTGGAAATTCCGAGGCTTTCGAATACCGCGACGGCGTAGTCGGCTTCCTTCGCCGCATCGTTCGAAACCAGGTTGGCGTTGCCGCCGGAGTAGAGGATACGAGCGTTCGGATAGCGGTGCGCAAGCGCGGCGGCGGCGATGATGCGGCCGGCCGAGGCGCTGAACGCCGCCGTGCCATGCGCGGCGGAAGGATCGGTATCGATGCCGCCGCCGAGGACGACGATGCCGTCCGGCGCGCCTTTCGCGCGCGTCCCAGGGCGGAAACCGCGACTCCAGGGGATAAAGCAGCCAATTTCCGAGCGGCGAAAACCCGCACAGCGCAAGCAGCACAACCGAAGCGATCAAGAGCTTGCGGCCCAGGGATGCAAATCGCGTGGCCAGCAGGAGCGCGCCGACGACACCGGCGCCGATCAGGAAGTTCGTCGGCAGCAGCATGATGCCGATCGTCTTGGAAAGCACGAAAAACAATGCCAATTCTCCCTCGGACTCAGACGCCAGCGCCGCGACCTTGTCCTCATCGTCATACGCGGGCTTGACCCGCGTATCCATCTTTCTTCACAAAAAGCATTATTCGAGAATGATGGATTGCCGGGTCAAGCCCGGCAATGACAGAATCAGAACCGACGAGAAAGCCCGCTCATGACCCACCATCATCTGCATTCCGGCCCCGAGACCTGTCACTGGGGTTTCTTTGAAGCGAGGTTGAAACCGGTCCTCACCGTCGCCAGCGGCGACGAAGTGACCGTCGATACCATCAGCGGCGGCCCGGAGGTGGTGCCGGACCGGAACCGCTTTCACGTCCCGCCCGAACTCGCGCAAGTCCACGCGAAGAACGAGCGGATGGTGCCCGGCCATATCCTGACCGGTCCGATTGCCGTCGAAGGCGCCGTGCCCGGCGACGTGCTGGAGGTCGAAATTCTCGACGTAAGCCTGCGGCAGGACTGGGGTTACAACCTGATCCGGCCGCTCGCCGGCACCCTGCCCGACGATTTCCACGAGACCCGGCTGATCAACATTCCGCTCGATCCGAAGCGGATGGTGGGCCGGCTGCCATGGGGACTCGATCTGCCGCTCAAGCCGTTCTTCGGCGTGATGGGCGTGGCGCCGCCGCCAGCCTGGGGCCGCATCACCTCGCTGATCCCGCGCGCGATGGGCGGCAACCTCGACAACAAGGAACTGATACCCGGCGCGAAACTCTATTTGCCGGTGTTCGTGCCGGGCGCGCTGTTTTCCTGCGGCGACGGCCATGGCGTGCAGGGCGACGGCGAGGTCTGCGTCACCGCGATCGAGACCGCGCTGCAGGGACGTTTCAGGCTGACGCTGCGCAAGGATTTGCGGCTCGACTATCCCCGCGCCGAGACGCCGACGCACTACATGACGATGGCGATGGATCCCGACCTCGATCAATGCGTGGTGCGGGCGCTACGCGACATGATCGTGCTGCTCGGCGAAAAACGGAACCTGTCGCGCGAAGATGCCTACACGCTCTGCAGCCTGGCGGCGGACCTGCGGGTGACGCAGACCGTGAACGGCTCCAAGGGCATCCATTGCATGATCGCGAAGACCGTGGTGCACGGGTGACGCAGTGGCGGTATTATAGTAATTATATCCCGCTTTATTCCGTGCGACGGGCAATCATTAAGCTGATCGTAAAGGAAATCGGTAAAATAAGGCCGTTTCGAGCGTTGCCACTTTTTGGAGAGGCCGCATGGCATTTGGACTTGAAGGACGAAGCTTCGCGTTTTGGCGACTCAACCTGGGGCCGAAGGCCGTCCTGAGCGCAGCGCTCCTGATCGCGGTGAATACGGCGCTGGTGGCGGGAGCGGGCTACTGGTCTTTGACGCGCGACTTCGACACCCGCGCGAAGCGCGATATCGACGTCAACCTGCGTACGCTCAGCCTTGCGTTCGGCGAAACCTTCGCCAATGCGAAGATCGTGATACGCGACGGCATCGTCGACCGCGTTGAAATTCCGCAGATGCCAGAATTCGGCGACCACAGGATCGTGGATCGGGCGACTTCCTATGTCGGTGGCACGGCCACGCTGTTCGTTTACGACGATGCGTCGAAGCAATTTGTCCGTCGAACTACAAATGTGAAAAAGGAAAACGGCGACCGCGCGGTCGGCACGCAACTCGCGGCTGATCATCCCGCCCAAGACGTCCTCCGCCGCGGCGAGGCCTACAAAGGTCCGGCGATGCTGTTCGGCCGTCGTTTCTACACGGCCTACCAGCCGATCTTCGGCGCCAGCGGCAAGGTGATCGGCATCGCTTATGTCGGCATCCCGACGGCCGAACTCGACGGCATGCTTTGGCAGGCGATCTGGGCCATGGCCATTGCCGCCGGTATCGCCGCCCTTCTCGTGCTCGGGATGACGATGTTGATCGTCCGCCGCGTCACCAAGCCGCTGAAGGTCGTGACGGAAACGCTGACCGTGCTCGCCGGGGGAACGACGGACGTCGAAGTCCAGCACGCCGATCGCCACGATGAGATCGGTGCGATCGCCCGGACCATCGGCGTTTTCAAGCACAACCGCATCGAGCGCCGCCAACTGGAGGCCGAACGCATCAATGCTGAAAAGCTTGCGATGGAGCGGCGCAAAGCGGAACTGAACCAATTCGTCGAGGATTTCCGCACCAAAATCGGCGGGATCATCGAACGGGTTTTGAATTCTTCCGGGCAATTCGAAAGGGATGCGCAACAGCTTTCCGTGACCGCCCTCGCAACGGCCGAGATGTCGGGTCAATCCGCCAGCACCTCCAGACAGGCTTCCGAACACGTCCGCAGCGCCGTCGCCGCTTCGAGCGAACTGTCGCAGTCGGCCATCGAAATCAGCCGCCGGGTTCAGGACTCCAACGGCGTCACCGCCGATGCGGTCAAGCAAGCCGACGCCACCAACCAGCGGATGACGGAATTGTCCGCGGCCGGCGGCCGCATCGGCGACGTGGTGAAGCTGATCACATCGATTGCGGAACAGACCAACCTGCTCGCGCTGAACGCGACCATCGAGGCCGCACGTGCCGGCGATGCCGGCCGCGGATTTGCTGTGGTCGCACAGGAGGTCAAGACGCTCGCGGGCCAGACCGCAAAAGCCACCGACGAGATCAGCGCGCACATTGTCAACATGCAGCGGGCTACCGGAGATTCGGTCGACGCGATCAAGGCCATCGGGCACACGATCGAGCGCATCAGTGAGATCATGACGTTGATTTCCACCGCGGTCGCGCAGCAGGGCGCGGCGACCCAAAACATCGCCGAAGGCGTCCAGGCCGCCGCCGGCGGCACCCTCGATGTCGCCAACAATATCGAGCACGTTGCCCACAATGCGCGCGAAACCGGAACGACATCGGGTTTGATGCTGAAATCGGCGCAAGAACTCTCTGATGTAAGCACTCACCTCAAGGGAGAGGTCGAGAAGTTCCTGGATAGCGTCCGCGCGGCGTAATCAGCGTCTTGAGGCCCGTCATTCCAGGCGCACATCGAAGATGCGAGCCCGGAGTGACGAGAGTCACCCCAGCCGCCAGCCGACTTCCTCGGCAAAACTCCGATAAAACTCCGCGTCGTAGGCGCGTTCTGGCGACTGCCGCACGCGCTCGTCGAGCCGGAGAGCGTCCTCGCCGACCAGAATGCGCCAGCGCCCGGCCTTGACACCGTCGAGAATGATCCTGGCGGCAGCCGCGGCCGACGTCGGCGCATCCTCAAGGAAGCTGCGAGCGCGCTCGGCCGCCAGGGCCTGGACGTCCTCATCCGACATCTTCGATGCATCGATCCCGGCCGCGGTCAGGCGCACCCGCGTCAGCGCGATCTCGTCGTCGCTGAGGCGGTCGGAATCGCTGCCGCTCTGAACCTTGCGCGAATTGGCAACGATCGAGGTGCCGATATGGCCGGGCATCACGACAGAGCATTTGATGTGCGGCGCGTTCAGCCTGAGATCGGCGATCAACGCTTCGGTGAACCCCTTCACCGCGAACTTGGCGGCGCTGTAGGCAGTGTGCGACACGCCCGGCCCCAGGGAAGCCCAGAACCCATTGACGCTGCTGGTGTTGACGATGTGACCCTCGTCAGCCTTCATCAACATGGGCAGGAAGGTGCGCACCCCGAGATAAACCCCGCCCCAGCAGATGTTGAAGGTCTTTTCCCACTGCTCCCTGGTGTTGGTGAACAGACTACCGCCACCGCCGATGCCGGCATTGTTGAACAACAGGTGGATCTTGTCAGTAGCCTGCTGCTCGGCGATTTCGTCGCGGAAACGCTTCAGCTGGTCCTCGATCGACACGTCGGCGATGTGCGTGGTGACGCGCAGGCCCTGCGGCAGCTTTTCCACCTCGCAGAGCCGCCTGGTCTCCGCCATTGCGTCCGCCGAAATGTCGCACATCGCGACATTGCACCCCTGGGCAACCAGCTGGCGCGCGAGTTCGCGGCCCATGCCCGTGCCGCCCCCGGTGATGACAGCGATCTTTCCTGCAAAATCCTTCATGGCAACCGCTGGCCTTTCTGTTGCAAGAGTTCGAATTTCCGGAAACCTGCGTCTTCCTTCACTAACGTGCCACAACAGACCCTAGAATTGAAAGTACAGGAATTCCATGCGCTGCCACATCCCGAACAGCGAAATCGACAACGCCAATGCGGTGAACATCGCCCACATGGCGCCAGGTCGCCATCGCACAAACGCACTCTTTTCAGGCGGGCGGCGATATTCACGATAACGGAAGATCTGCGGCACATTCGGCAGACTCAACGTCATCGCCAGTCCTGCTGCGACAATGCCCGCCGCGATCAGGGATGCCGCATCGGCACCAATAAAAACCGGCAAATCCATCACGCGCACAATTCCGGACGATACATAGGCAGAACTGTCTGTCGATACGCCGAACAGCCCGCAAAGCATCCGCCAGGCGCCGGCCGCCGTTTTCGCTCGAAAGAACACCCACGCCATCACGACGGCAAAAAACGTGATGGCCCACGACAGCATTGTCACCGCTCTCGAGAGCGGGCCAGAGACCGACGACCGCGAATGGTCGCCACGCCATCCGTGCCAGAGGTGGTTCAATACGAGATAAATGCCGTGCAGGCCGCCCCAGATCAGAAAATTCCAGCCCGCACCATGCCACAGGCCGCCCAACAGCATCGTGACGAGGAGGTTGACATAGCGCCTCTGCTCGCCGAGCCGGTTGCCGCCGAGCGGGATATAGAGATAGTCGCGCAAGAAGCGCGACAGCGTGATATGCCAGCGGCGCCAGAAATCGATGATCGAGGCTGCCTTGTAGGGCGAGCGGAAATTCACCGGAAGCCGGATGCCGAACAGCAGCGCAAGCCCGACCGCCATGTCGGAATAGCCGGAAAAGTCGAAATAGATTTGCAGTGTATAGGCCAGCGTCGCCAGCCAGGCCCACCAAACGGTAACCCCACCGCCGGCATCGACATGAGCGAATACCGGCGTCACGAATTGCGCGAGATTGTCCGCGATCACCACTTTCTTGAACAGCCCAGCCGCGAAGATCGCAAGCCCCCGCGCGGCAAGCGCCGCCGAGCGGCCCGTGCGGCCGCGCTTGAACTGCGGAATCATCTCGGTGTGATGCACCAGCGGCCCGGCGATCAGGTGCGGGAAGAACGAAACGAATAGCGTATAGCTCACGACATCGCGTTCGGCCTTCGCGCCCCGCATAATATCAACCAGGTACGCAATCTGCTGGAACGTGAAGAACGAAATCCCGAGCGGCAGGATAATGCTGGCGAACGGTAGCGGCTTTCCGCTCAATGCGCTGAGCGTATCGAGAATGAAACCGGTATATTTGAAGTAGCAAAGCGCCGCCAAATTGAGCGTGACGCCCAGGATGCCGATAGCCCGCCGGCGCAAGGCGTTTTCCATCAGCGAGCCGAGGCAAAAATTGAGTGCAATCGAGCCAAGGAACAACGCCAGATAGATTGGCTGCCACGCTCCGTAGAAAAACAATGAAGCGCCCAGCAGCACCAGAATCCCTGCGCGCGGCGAATGGCGGCGTGCCGCGGCGAAGGCAAGCACCGTTACCGGCAGAAACTGGAGCAGGAACGTGTAGGAGCTGAACAGCATCGGACGCTGCGGCTATGGCCGAAGCTGCGCGACGAGATACCGCGTATAGATCGGAATGCCGGACGCATTGACGTGCATCTCGTCCGCATAATTCAGCTGCTTGAGGCCGGGAACCGCTTGAATGTTCAATACGTCGAAACCGCAGCGGCGGCCTGCATCAATCACGAGAGCGGCATACTGATCGTCCTTCTCCCGCCATAACGGATCGGCGCCGCGGTCGTAGCGCGGCGCCCATGGCGGAACCACGACGGTCAACTTGCGCACCTGCCGTACCATGTCACACAGTGCGGTCGTTTCGAAATGCGCCTTTGGGCCGGACAAATTCCAGTTGCCGTAATGCGCATGCGTGCCGAGATCCGTCGGCCATCGATCGTCAGGCTGCGATCTATGGATGATGGCGAGGCCGTAAGCAGCAGGCTGCGGTCCCCGTTCCGCGATACGTTCCCCGGACGCGAGCCGCGCGTTGAACGCTTCGCGAATGAACCGGATCAGCGTACCGATCCGCAGCGGGAGAAACGAGTTCACTTTTTCGAGGATGCCAAGCCGCGCGGCAACGTCCTGGGGGTAGACCGCAGCCGACCGGACGCCCTCGTTGAAGATAAAGGGCGCGACGCTGATAACGACATGCGCCCTTCCAAACAACTCCGGCTGCGCACGGATCGCGGCCAGCACGGCCAGCGGCTCACCGGCATCATAGGCAATGTTCACCGCGGCCCCTGCGGGTCTGCCGGTCAGTTTCGCCGCCAATTCCGCATCGACCTGATACTCGGTCCGGCTTTCACCGGCAAAGATCAGGGTCGGCCTGGACTGCAGCAACGGCAGCTTGACCGCCAAAAGATAGGGAATATCGACATGCACCCGGTCGGCGATGGCGAGCAGGCCCGCGAAGGCCGCAATCCATAACGCCCCTGTAAGAAAGAAGGTCCCGGCGATCCACCGAGCCGCATGGCCTTGCGCGTCCGAACGCAACAATAATACCAACCGGGATTCCCCAAACCATTCCGAACCGGCAGGAGTATTCGCGGTTTTCCGTGCTCCCTGCAAGACCGAAACAAGCCTCGATACCTCTCGGCAGCGCGGCCCATGGAGCGCCGTTCGACGCGCCGCCCCGCACACTCTGACGCGTAACCGCCCCAGAGGTGGCGTTCGCTCGGCCCTGCCGACAACGGCGGGCGGCTAAGCTCGATAATGGTCTAGCAATTCTCGCCTTGCGCCACGGTTCCGTTCTTGGGCCGGGCTTCAAGTGCGATTCGCATTTCTTTGGCACTCATGAGTGCCCGACGGATGTTTCTATCCTCCGAACTGGTATCGAATGTAATGAGTTGATTGCAGTGCTGGCAGTTCGTCTGGAATCCGTTGCGGATCTTCTGCGCCCGCTCTCGAAATATCTGCGAACACTTCGTGCATTTGATTTTCACTTTTTCATCGATCATGAAATGTTCCTGAATAGCGTGCCAAGCAGCCTGCTTTCCAAAGTTTAAGGGCCGGTTTCAGGATTTGCTAAATCCCTAACGAAACTGAAGCGGCACCCTGCAACAGGCCGCGTCACGTTGGTGGCATCTCACGGAGCGGGCGCTCCGCCGAGAGCCGTTTGATCCGTCCGGTATCCGCACCCCTCGAACCATAGACTGCCGCACAAGCGGTTGCGGCGCGGCATCGTCGATTCCGCTGCAATTCCGTCAATCGAATCGGAACTGGATGGCGCGGCCCTCAGGCCACTGGGGCGAATGGGGAGCGGCGCATGAACTACAAGGGCATAGAATATACGATCAAGATGATCGAGCCCGGCACCTGGAAATACAGGTTCCACATCGGCCGTGCAGTCAAGGTTGGCATGACAAAAGTAGAGCTTGAACTCCTGGCAATCCAACGGGTCCAAAAGCGAATCGACCGCGAGCTGAAAATCGCCAAATTCTACGAATTTGCGTAAGAAGACGTCGTCAATTCCCTCAACCGAACGGGCGGCGGCTTTTTGGAGGATCAACGACAACGCCTTCGCAAACGATGCAGTCTCCGATCAGCTTGAATTCGAGCTTGTCATATGCGGGCATCGTCCCGTCCGGCTTCGCCCGTAGCAATTCGACCGTTCCTTGAATATTTAACGCAGCATGTCCGGCGCCGTGAACGTCGGGATTCCACATTTTGATCCCGGTCTCCGTCCAACGTCGGCGAATTAGCGTTTCTCTCCCGGACTGGTCGCTCGGTTTTGGGCCTGCAATTGCGAGGTTGCCGGAGAGCCCCAAAAGACCGGAACCCTGATCTTCCGTGCTTCTGGTGACGCCGGGCGCCTCGCCGAGAAACTTGTTGATGATCGGTTCGCCGCTCGCTTTGTCGCCGCGCAACAGCGCGGAAACTTTGGCGAAGACGAACTGCATCGCCGGAATATTGCGCAGCATCCCGGCCAGTTTCGCAAAAGCCGGGAAAGGTCTGGAAGCATACTCAGCAAGTGACATTTGGTCATACTCGGGCCGCACAACGCTCCCCATGGTCAAACATCGAAGCGATTCGGTCTACCATTATCGCGCTATTTTCTATATCTGCGCCCTGCCAGATCCATTTAGCCCTCATGAAGGACGGTGTCGGCGACCGTGCCGGGCAACCCCGGACGGAGAAGCCAGCCGCTGAGGTTTTCCCTCGGAGTCGGCAGCCGGCTTCCTCATGCTTAATTTGGAGTTATTGGCGCAGTAGAGAATTTCAGCACGCGCAATTGCGATGTCTGCCCGAGCCAATCTCGACCGAAACGCATCGTCCGCGCCAGGTCCGCAATTTCCCTCAATTGCATTGGTCTAAGGGGGTAGATCGCTACCCCCCATTTGGGTGATGCGCGCTGCCGAGCCTCCCCGCTACTTTAATTTACCGGGACGCTGAGACATTTCATTCAAGGTTCAATTTTCCCGGAAGGCCGCAGGTTTGCACCTGCGGCCTTTTTGTTGATCGGCTTTGCCGCCACCACTTAATGCGAATGACTTGCGGTTGCAACAACTCGACCATGTTCGGAAAGTTCTTCCCCTCGGGAACGCTTGCGTGGTCTCTCAATAATAATCGAAACTCGCAAGCGTCGACGACGAAGTCTTACGACGCGAACGAGATCGACTTCGGCGGGGTTCATGTGCTTGAACGCCCCCGCCTTTGCCGCCAGCAATCAAGCCGACCGCAGCTTTGGTACTTCAGGTATGAACGAACAATTCGTAGCCGCAGTTGAAGCAATATACGATGCGGCGCCCGACCCGAGCCGATGGCCGCATGCTTTGGACCTGATTGGCAGTTGTTTCGGCGACCAGGACGTGAATTTGTTTTGGCAACGCGACGACGGCAGTCGTGGCGCGATTCCCTCAACCGGATTCAACAAGGAAGCCGCGATTGAGTACAATAGCACCTGGTGGAAGCATGATATCCGTGCGATCCGAGCTGTCGAACGCATTTATTTTGCCCCCGGCAACGCTCAAACGGATCGTGATCTTGTCACCGAAGCCGAAATGGAGACGCATCCGTTCTTTACGCAGTTCCTTGCCCGCCATGGGATGAGGTGGCTGGCAGCCACAGGCATATCACCCGATCCCCACGTTCCCGTCGCGGTGGTTATAAATCGGGCGGCATCGAAGCCAGCCTTTTCAGACCACGACTTGATCGTTTTATCCAAACTGGGATTTCATGCGGAGAAGTCGCTGCGGCTCAGTATGCGGCTATTCGATGCGGAGTTTACGTCCGCTGGACTTTCCGATGCTTTTGCGCGGCTTGCGTTGGGTATTTTTGTTCTCGATAGTCTCGGGCGCATCGTTCATTCAAATGACGCTGCGCAGCGCCATTTCGGCAACGGATTTGTCGTAACTGGCGAACGTCTCTCTGCGGCATTTGCGTCCGACCAAAATGCACTGAAATCAGCGCTGCTATCGATGTTGCGTGCAAGTCCGGCTGATCTTGTCGATGATCCCGGACCGATTCTGATCCGCAGACCGAACTCAGAGCGTCCTCTTGTTACCTACGTCCTGCCCGTGCGCGATTCTCTAGGCGACGCCATCGCCCAATTCCTTGGAAGCGCCAAGGCTATCGTTCTCGTCATCGATCCTCAACCGTCGGAACCGCCCGATCCAGCGATAGTACGCGACATTCTTGGTTTGACGCTGAGTGAGGCACGCCTTACTGCCCTCGTCGGCTCCGGCGCGTCGCCACGCGAGGCAGCGCAGACATTGCAGATTTCGGAGAATACGGCGCGATCCGTGCTCAAACGCGTATTTTCCAAGGTTGGGGTATCGCGCCAGAGCGAATTGTCGGCTCTCTTGTCACGATTAGTGCTGCGGTAGCCGACAGCCCGCTCACGGCCAGCGGCGGCGACTTGGCGACGGCACGTATGCAGTTCAGCCATCTCCCGCGCGGCATCGCAAATTGGATCTCACCGCTTGATCAGGTGACGCGTCCGCGGCGGGCAACCGAAGCCCCCGACGGTCTCGATTCGCCCCGCGCCGGGGCGTCACCATTTCGGAAAGAATTTGAATTTGGCCCACCGCTGGACCCCGGCGAAAAAACAGCATCTTCGACCAAATTGGATCAAGTGGTCGGAGCGAGAGGATTTGAACCTCCGACCCCTAGTCTCCCAGACGGGTTCACCGGACCGCAATTTACCCAGGTAGGTCATTGGCTTATACCACCTTGATCCTGACGCTCCGGTGCTCTTTCCGGTGGTTCCTTTTACGGCGTTGGCGCCGGGCCTCAGCTACAGCCTCGATGCCGGCGGCAACATCTTCGGCAGCGACATGGGCATAGCGCATCGTTGTGGTTATCTTGGCATGATCGAGCGCCTTTTGCACGATCTTGAGCGCGGCCGCGGGCGTCTCGGCCTTCACGGTGCTGAGGAGCTTGGTCGCGAAGTCGTGCCGAAGGTCGTGGAAGCGGAACCGATCGGGCCCCTCCGTCGGCAGCTTGGCCTCATCCCGCACGGCGTTCCAGACACGACGCAGACCATACTTTGTGATCGGGTAGCGCTGGCCCTTGATAAAGGTGTACCGCCTGCCCTTGATGACCTTGTCGACGGTGCGCTTCGCCTCGAATGTAAAAACGAACTTGGGATGGTTACCCTGCAGCGGCCATATGATATCGCGCACCGTGTCGGTGATTGCGACCTGGACCACCCGGTCGCGCTTACCTGGTCGCTCTATAAGCTTTTTGTCCCACTTCACATGCGACCACTCCAGGGTCATACACTCGTTCTTGCGCTTGCCGGTGGCTCGACTGAACTGGAACAGCGGCTCATAGTCATCCCGGACGACTTCAAGCGCGTCATCAAGCCTGTCCTCCTCAGCTTCCGACAAATAGCGCTCACGCTCCTCAGGCTCGTCAAGCCAAAGCTCCGACCACTTCGGCTCGTTCTTGAACGCCACACCGCGGAGCTTGCAATAGGTGAACAACTTCTTTAGCTGCTCGGTGGTATCGTTGACCGTGAAGGCCGAGATTGACCTCGGTTTCTTTCGGCCCTTGCCGCCCTTGCCCACCATGTGCTTGCGCCGCCAGTTGATCAGCTTGGTGACCTCGTCGTGGCCGATGTCGGTAAGCGATTTGTCCTCGCCGAAGTATTCGACCAAACGCCCCACCTTGTATTCGTTGATTTTGGGGCCTTCGCCTGCGTGGTGGTCGCCCTTGTCGCGCAGCCACAGCTCGGCGATGTAATCGATCTGCAGGGACTTGAGAGTTGGACCTTGGGCGGCGACCTGATCCTTCAATTCTCGTTCTATTTGCTTTGCGGCGACCCAGGCTTTCCGTTCATTCTTGCATCGAGTTCGAGCGCGAAAACTTATTACCGTCGATCCAGATGTCGGCTTGGTAGTACGGCGACTTTTTGTCTTTGTAGACGCTTGCCATGGTGCCCCTACCTGTCTCCGACTTTCTTTAAAGAGCCTTAGGTCGCCCCGAGCGAAGCGCATCCTGGGGCGTTCTCTGCCGAGCCCCACATTAACAAACGGCAGTTCGCCCGCGTGCGCAAGATGCCGAACGTGAGCAACCGTACAGTCCAATTCTTTGGCGGCCTCACTGGGTTTGATCAGCTCGTCATCGGAGTCGAGCGACATTATCCCGCCTCTCCGACAAGATCGCGGTCGAACCTACTATCGTGCCGCTGATCGGCGGCCATTGTGTGGCGAAGCGCAGCAACGATGATGACGTTCGTCCACGCCATGCACTGGCCAGCCCTTTCCTCGACCCACTCCCTGATATCGGGGGGGATTGAAACCAACATGTAGGCGGGGCCGCGCACCACAGGTCTAAAGTCGTCACGGTCTAATTTTGGATCGGCAGCGGGGGTGGCGGGCCGGAAATTAGTCTTCACGTGCGCCCGTCCTGCAAGTGGGTTGAAGCGGCCTGCTCCCTTCCCGGTGCCGAAGTCCCGGTTCTCGGATTGCCGCCAGCCCGACGTATGGACTGTTGGACCTCGTCGACGAAAGCTGGTCGGACGTCCACGCACCGCGCCGATCCGGCGCGCGGCTTTCCGCCCGCCACCGCGATCGCGGACCTTGCCGGGACGGATACGAAAGTCGTCTTCGTTAGGCGCCATCAGACGACGATTAGAAGTCAAAAGGCAGATCGCAAGAGCAGAAATGCAGTTGGCGTGTTGCAGCGTAGAAAAAGGTGCATCAGCAAAGATCGGCCATCTCCAATTTGCAGCATGTCGCGGGCGAGGTCGCGCGCCACGGCCGATGAAGATGGCCAATATTGCTTCGCTGTGGCGCTATGACAATCATGCCGAAGACGCGATCAGGACGACGGCCATGCGCGCCGGTTGCCGAGGGTACGCGCCTATATTTGGGCTTGAGGCAATCGAGTGGCGATGGCATATTATGCCATAATCGCCAGACATCGAACCTCTTGAGAGGACGCCAATGCCGACCAGAAATGTTGTGCTGACGGAGCGTCAAGCAGACCTCATTGAGAGCCTCGTCGAGTCCGGTCGCTACCAGAATGCCAGCGAGGTGCTGCGTGACGGATTGCGGCTGGTGGAGCAACGCGAGGCGGAGGACACCAGCAAGCTGAAGGCCCTACGAGCAGCGGCTCGCATCGGCGTTGGTGCACTGGATCGAGGCGAATTCAAAGAATTTAGAAATACCGAAGACCTACAAGCCTATTTGAACGACCTCTCGGAGAAGGTCATTTCCAAGGCTGCCCGGTAGACCCCCGATGGCCGAGCGGAAATGGCGCGTTCGCCTCGGCGCTGCCGCAGAACTCGACTTTGCGAATATCGTCAAATGGACCACTGAAAATTTTGGCGCGCGACAATCGCGTGTCTATCAGAAGACGCTCGTTCAAGCGATTGGCGAACTTGCCGAAGGTCCCGATGTTGCGGGCTCCAAAGCTCGAGATGAGATCATGCCAGGTCTTCGCACGGTCCACGTTGCAAGACACGGGCGGCGCGGAAGTCACTTCCTGATGTACCGGGTGGCCCGAAAAACAACGATCGAAATCGTGCGAATCCTGCACGACAGAATGGACCTTCAGCGTCACCTTCCATTGCCCCCGACGAGAATGCCGAATAGAGCGCGGTGCAGGTTGGCTGCAGGCTACCCTGACGCAATTCTGGATAGACTAGCGTGGTCTGGCGCAAGTGGCGCGCCACGCCGATGAAGATGGGCAATATTGTTTCGCCGTGGCGCTATGAAATCGTAACCTATCACGTGCCGTAACCCGAGAATATGCGACCGCCTGCGATTTGGTACTGCGCTCAAGGGGGACGCTTTCCGAGGCCGCAGACGTCTCCGTGTACATCCATGGACAGGGCACCGAACCATCCTGGGTACCGGTGCCATGTTCGTTCCCGGGGGCGAACCGGAAATCGAAGGCAGGAGGCCAAACCGACGCAATTGACCCCGAAATGAGACCTGATCAGCGCCTGAGACTGTAGCTGCCATTCATTACCCTGGCCGGCTCTAAGCTGCTATACTTCGGGGATTGCGCAAGGCACGTCCTCAGTGGGGTCAGATGCGACAGCGCGAGTTCATCAAGCGCTTTGGCGGTGCAGCGGCAGCTTGGCCGCTCGCCGCGCTTGCGCAGCAACCGGACATGTTGAGACGGCTGGCCATGGCCGTTTGCCTGGTCCTGCTCGCATCGCATCCTGCCGTTGCGCTCGATCCGGTGTCCTTGCAGCTCAAATGGAAACACCAGTTCCAGTTTGCCGGCTACTACGCCGCGCTGGAGCAGGGTTTCTATCGCGAAGCCGGGCTCGACGTCACGATCCGCGAGGGCGGTCCCGGTATCGACGTCGCCGGAGAAGTCGCCAGTGGCAAGGCGGATTTTGGCGTCTGTAGCGCCAGTGTTCTTCGCGAATGGGCGCTAGGTCGCCGGCTAGTCGTGTTGGCAGCCATATTCCAGCACTCCCCGGTCGTCATCCTGGTGCCTCGCCGAGCTGACATCACCAGCGTAGCCGATTTGCGCGGCCGGAGGCTCATGGACTCTCCCGGCAGCGATGAGATCGCTGCCATGCTTAAGCGCGAGGGCGTCGACTATGAGGCTATGCCGCGCGTCGCTCACGATGGCAACGCGCGCGATCTCCTAGCCGGCAAGGCCGACGCAATGGTCGCTTACAGCACCAACGAGCCGTTCGTCCTTGATCAACTAGGGGCGGCGTACCGCGTCTTCTCGCCCGAGGCTTACGGGATCGATTTTTACGGCGACAATTTGTGCGCCTCCGAAGCCGAGGTGAAGGCCCATCCGGAACGGGTAGCGGCGTTCAGGACCGCCAGCTTGAAAGGCTGGGTCTATGCATTCGAACATAAGGAGGCAACGGTCGATCTGATCTTGACGAGCTATGCTGCGAAGAAGAGCCGGGATGCTTTGTTGTTTGAGGCGGAACGAACGGAGACCCTGGTCGTGCAGGCCCCCGCCGGAATTGGTGAGCAGGATCCTGCGCGCTGGCAAAGCATCGCCGCGACCTATCGCAAGCTCGGGCTGCTGACGGACGATAAACCGCCCGCGGCACTGATCTGGAAAGGAAATGATGGCGGCAGGTGGTGGTGGTTGATTCTCCTACTGCTGGTGCCTATCGGCTCAGCGACTGCAGCTCTGTTTGCGTACCGAAACCGTCTTGTCGGGTGGCGCGCTTTGTCCCGACTGAGCGCGCTTCCGCCGATCGCTGCATTGGGCCGGCCGAGGCTTAGCCTGATCATGTCGCTCCTGTTCATCGGCCTCAGCATTCCTATTCTCATTTTTATTCTGATCTACAATTACAACAAAAACTCGGCCGGGATGGTTTCGATCTTGAATGAAGCGGTCGTTCAGACCAGCCGGGCCAGCGTGGAACGCACAGAAACTCTAATCGAAAGCACCGAGGGTCCACTTCGCTTTCTTGCGGCGGTGGCGGCTGCCGATCCCGGCTATTTCCGCATCGAGCAAAGCCGCGATCTGTTGTATCGCGCGCTAACCGCAGCCACGTTTATAGATGCCATCTATGTCAGCTTCGACGATGGTTATCACCGTGTGGTCACCCGCATCGATGAGGACCGCAGGCGTTCCGACCCCGCTATCCCGGCGACTGCTAACTGGCACTCCAGCTACATAGATGCGATCAGCTACGCGTTGCGACGGACCCGCCATCGCACATTCTTCGACATCTGGCCCCATGAAGTCGGCAATTACAATGTCGTCACCGAAACCGATATCCGTACGTTGCCCGGCTATCAGGCCGCCAAGACAACGGGGACGCTCGCCGTGACCGAGCCCTCGATCAATCCCGATACAGGTTTCCCCATTCTTGCTTTGCGGGTTCCAATATTCCACGGGATCGACTTCATCGGCTGCGCATCAGCCAACATCACAGTAGATGTTCTGTCGCGATTTCTCGATAGGCATCGGGCCAGCGCGCACAGCACGACACTGATTGCTGACAGTAACAGCGGAAAAATTATAGCATTTCCGGACAAACAGAAAGGAGTGCGCATAGAGAACGGGGTGCTTAAGATCGCAACAGTGACTGACATTGATGATCCGATTGTGCGTGAAGCGTACCGCCAGCATTCCCTGAGGGGCGCAGAGAGCTTTGTTTTTCGGTCTCCCGCAAACGGAGAGGAATTGATAGCCGCCTTTTCCAAATTCCCCAGTGGCTTCGGTCAGCCCTGGCAGGTGATTACGCTCACGCCGATCGACGATTTCATAGGTACGCTGAAGGCGACCAATCGGCTCATGATGTTCGTCATCATTATCCTCACGATGACCGAGCTGTTCTTCATCTATTTCGCATCAGGTCGGCTATCGCGGCCGGTCGAAAATGTGTCGCGCCAGTTGCAAGCTATCGAAGGTCTGAATTTTGAAACGCACGATGCGCCACCATCGCATATCAAAGAGATTGCGCGATTGGAATTCGCAGCCTCCCTCCTGCGAACTTCACTCAAATCGTTTTCTTCCTTCGTTCCACTCGATGTGGTTCGCCAGCTCATCAAGTCCGGTATCCCGCTGACTCTGGGCGTTGAGCCGAGGTTCCTCACTGTGTTCTTTTCTGACTTGGAGAATTTCTCCAGCCATTCGGAGACGCTCGCTCCCGATGATCTGCTGATTCAGATATCGACCTATCTCGAGGAAGTATCCGGGGCGGTATCGCAGGAGGGCGGTACCGTCGACAAGTTCATCGGCGACGGCGTCATGGCTTTTTGGAATGCTCCAGTTCGGCTCACGGACCACGTTCTGCGTGGCTGCGCCGGCGCGCTGCGAGCGGCGCGACGTATGGAGCGTGTCAACGATTCCTGGGAAGCCGAGGGACGACCACGTATTCGTATCCGGATTGGGCTTCATTGCGCCAACGTTCTGGTCGGCAATGTCGGCTCTTCAACTCGGCTTAGCTATACCGCCCTGGGAGACGGCGTGAATGTCGCCGCCCGTCTCGAAAGTATCAACAAGCTGTTTGGCACCACCATCTGTATCAGCGACAGCATCTACGAACAGGTGCACTCCGAGATATTGGTACGACCGTTGAAGCGGGTCCAGGTGAAGGGCCGCAAGACGGAGTTCATGATCTATGAATTGCTCTCGCTCCGCGCCAGCGACGATCCAGAACTCTGGATGCGCGAGCGCGACGAGCAGTTGAGTGCGATGACATGGAAAGCCTCGGAGTATTTGGAGCACGGCGCATTTGATGAGGCGGCAAATGTTTATCGCGAGATATTGGAGGCGTTTCCGGGCGACCCTGTTGCGAAGGCCATGCTCAGCGACCTGTCCCCCGATTTGCAGCCGGAGATGCCGCATTGATGAACGGACGTCATGTCGCTTTTTTTGGCACATACCGCCGGTTAGTGCGTTGCAGCGACATGTCTGTTGTTCGGGCCAGACCGGAAGTCGCGTTTCGGGTCCATCAGGACCGTTGCTGACCTACATGAGACATCAGCTATTGACGGAAATGCTGCTTCTTCGGTAGGTCCTATCTTAGGGGCGTTGCAGATGGGATGCTTTCACCACCGTGACATTAACGACCTGTGTTCCATCTAGTTCTCGCACAATTCGTTCGTTCGAACGAACGACACCAAGATCAAACTCGCGATTGCGGGTGATGAGCGTCATTCTCTCGCCGACGATCACCAAAACTGTGACGCCACGGAGTTCTCCAGCTTCAGCCCATTTGTATATCTGACTTCGGAGGGGCTCTTTACGCCAAGCATCTGGAAATCCTGGGTCGCACCTAATCTCCAAACCATCCTCGGAGGTTGTCAGAACAACCTTGGACTTGTTGGGCTTCCAATGCGGTCCCAAGCTTTCATCGATCAACCAAAGACAATTAAACGTCTGACATTCAGTCGGTCGCTCGCCGTAAATCTTGCACCCGATTGCAGCCTTGCAATGCTGGCACCAAGATCCTGCTGGCTTCGCCAGTTCGTCTATCGCCATCACCTTGCAACAGAGTGCGCAAGTCTTCGCATGCCTTCTTGGGGACGGTCGCTGCGGTCATCCGGCTATCTCGTTCCAAAACCAGAATGCTTATCGATAGCACTTTTGGACCGTCGCTGCGACCGTCTGTTGTTGGCACATTTGAGACATGTCGGGATGTCAGTCTTGAGTCCGCTGTTGAAGATCGGACGTGAACTGACATCGCCAAAACCGTAAATCATACGGCCGGCGACGCTCGAAATGCCGTCCGCTTGTCATCCGCATCGATGGCCGAGCGCACCGTTTTTAACGGGCCCACAACGGTTCAGCAGCCACTAACCGACGCATCCGCGAGCGATCAGCGCGCGCATGAATTGCATGCGGACTGACGTGTGATGCGCGGTTTCGGAGGAGGGAAATATCGTAGCGTGGAGCAAACGTTAGGCGCTCGATGAGGACGGCGAGATAAAAGCGCCGCCGTCGGGCGGGCGCATGTGGTTTAGGTGATAAGAGTTTTTGAGCTTCCTCGGAACGGCCTTACCATACGTTTTGTTGAAGACATCAACGAGATCAACGATCCAAGCGCCAGCCACTCAACTTTGCTCGGATGCAGGGCAAGACCGCTTGTCGCGAAGAGGCCGGACCATCGACAGTCCGTCAAGGCTGTCGCGGGAAGCGCCACCGTTTCGCGGCTTGCGGCCTTGACCGACTGCCGCTGCCCCGGCAAGGGCTCGCCAAGCGGCCATGGCTCACGATGAGCGAACCGCTCCTCCCTAGACCGGCAACCGGCATCGCTCTTGCGGGGCTTTCGCCGCCGGTAGCACGCTGCGCCAGATCATCGCGCTGTTCGACGGGTAGCAGTCCAAGGAGAACGCCAAGCACGTCTTCAGAGCCCTGAAGGAGAACGCGCGGCAGGGTTTTAGGAACGGCTATAGTGTCGTGGCGGCCGAGCACTGTGGAACCAAAGTCAAGAAGAAACTGTAGATAGATCCGCTCCAGGCCGATGCAGTACTGCCGCTCGCGTCGAAGCCACGGCCGGCTGGTGGTTTTGGTACGTTGTTCCGGACGTGACGGCTCCGGACCGAACTGCGTTTCTGTTTCAACGCTAATGTAAGCGGCGCCATGTTCCGACCTTGCGATAATGCGGCTTAGGTGGAACTCGCCCACGGTGACGGTCGCTTCACGCGCCTGTTTCGTACCCTGGTCAAGGCCGACTTGTTGATCCTCGACGACTGGGGGCCGGAACGGCTCACCGCCAACCAGCGGCGCGATCTGATGGAGATCGTCGAGGATCGCCATGGCAACGGCTCCACGCTTATCACCAGCCAACTACCCCGAGATAAATGGCACGACGTCATCGGCGACCCGACTTTCGCCGACGCTATCCTCGATCGCATTGTCCACAATGCCTATCGGCTGGAATTGGACGGGCCGTCCATGCGCAAGCTCCAAGCCACCGAGCAGGCCGAAACTGAGGCTCGATCATCCGTAAAGGAAGCCGCAAGGACTGTAACTTCCCCAAACAAGCCAGCAAAAGGGGACCAGAAATGACCACCGTGCAAAACTTCCCGCCCGCCCCGGTGGGTCAACAGGGACCTCCCGCGCGCGCCGCTGCGCCAGCCGTGAGGGCGCTCCGCGTCACGCGCGGGTCCCTCCTATTGACTACCGGGACGGCCTCTCGACGTGCTTGACCAAACACCAGGAGACTGACATCACCACCATCATCCAACGGTGCCGTCAGCACCCCGCGCCGCACTGGTCGCGATCGATCGGAATGGGTGGTCGCGATCCGTCGGAATCGGTGGTCGCAATCGTCGGAATTGCGCACCTTCGACCTCAACGCGAAGCGTTTCAGTGAAGTCGAACGCATCGTACACATCATTTTTGGCGTGCGAGCCTGACCAGCGGCGCCTCGCCAAAGGCGAGGGATGGGTCGCCCCTGGCCTGATGCACGCACTGAGTTTCGAAGTGGGTTTTTCGAGCCGGCGGGCCACACTGTTCGCGCAGCGGGATTGGAAACCTAGCACGACAGTTTCGGTCACCCGGTGGTACCCCCTTGGGGCAACTATCAAGGACTACTTGGTTGCCGGCTTGAGTAATGCAACCGGTTTTGCGCTCCGCCGGTCCACCCCAATCAACGGACATCGTTAGACCGGCCCAACGGGTCCGGTTGGGCTATAGCGTAGACATAGTGCTCATCATCGTCGTTCGTGGCCCGCCAGACTACGCTATCGTGCGCCACACTATCCGTAACGCCACCCATGGGCCTACGCGGAGGCAAGGGCTTTTCGCAGACCCTCGGGGTCAGCCTTGATGGCGCGCAATAGCGTCCGCGCCGGACCACTCGGCTTTTTGGCGCCGCGCTCCCACTCCTGCACAGTTCGAATGCTGAATTCATAAGTCTTGGAGAACTGTGCTTGCGTCATGCCGGCAGCGCGCCGGATTGCGCGCACATCGATCTCCGGCGCCATATCGGGTGCAGAGTCGGGATTGGCGACGATTTGCATGGCCAGATCCTCGTCCGTCATCGCGTCGATCTTGCTCCAATCCGTCGCCGCCAGCGCAGTGCGCGCCGCCTTACTCAAGGTTTTCGCCATAACGCTTCACTTCTCGCATGTTCGCCTTGCGCAGCGAGATCACCCGTCGCTCCGCTTCCCGGTCAGCATAAACACATACAAAAAGTCGATCATTGATGAGGCCGAACGCCACTTCGCGAACTTCGCCATATTCAAAGCGATCATCAGTCATCGACACATGAGGTCCCGCGAACAGTACCTCGGCCAATGCGAGGGAAACGCCATGCTTCGCCCGATTGGCCACGTCCTTGGCGGGATCGTAGATATATTTCACTTTGCGCCTTATACGCCTCTGGCGTATAAGGCGCAACAGGCTTTGTGCGTTCTATCGCGCTGTC
This sequence comes from uncultured Alphaproteobacteria bacterium, assembly GCA_963823115.1. Classification (GTDB taxonomy): domain Bacteria; phylum Pseudomonadota; class Alphaproteobacteria; order Rhizobiales; family Xanthobacteraceae; genus Bradyrhizobium. The sequence goes on from CAWGKJ010000052.1 coordinate 96,757, forward strand.
AGAGAGCTATGGCGTGGACATAGTGCTCGTCATCGTCGTTCGTGGCCCGCCAAACGCACCCTACAGCACTCCAGAGTGTTCGAAGGCGGCCGGCAGTGCGATCGGTCTCGACATTGGGGCGGGAAGCATTGGCAAGCGACTGGACAGTTGGGGCCTTGGCAGAGCCTTGCGAATTCGATGTCTGAATCCTTACTCTTACAGGTAAGAGTAAGGATAAATCATGCGCATCACGTCCAAGGGTCAGGTGACCATTCCGGCTGATATCCGCGAGCGAGCGGGTCTGCTGCCCCAGACGGAAGTGGAATTCCAATTTGATGGCGAGGTTGTACGCATCGTTCGCGCTACGGCTCGCAAGGGGGATGGTCGCGGTGCCCGCGTTGTCGCCCATCTGCGGGGCCGAGGCGATGTCGCGATGACTACAGACGCCATCATGGCACTAACCCGTGATGACTAAATGACGGCCGTATTGATTGACGCCAACGTCCTTCTCGACGTCATGACCGAAGACGCGCGTTGGCTTGCGTGGTCGGCGGGAGCCATCGAACGTGCCGCCGAGCGCTATCGCCTTGTCATCAATCCCGTCATTTATGCCGAGGTCTCGATTCGGTACTCGCAGATCGAAGAACTTGACATTGCGCTTCCGGGAACCATGTTCGACCGTGAAGCAATTCCGTACGAAGCCGCTTTTCTCGCAGGCAAGTCGTTCCTGGCCTATCGACGGCGAGGCGGAACAAGGCAATCGCTGCTTCCCGACTTTTTCATCGGCGCCCATGCGGCCGTTGCAGGATATTTCCTGATGACACGTGATGTGGCGCGCTATCGGACTTATTTCCCAAAACTTTCCCTCATTTCTCCGGACTGAATTTCCCTCAACGGAGCGCTATAGCGTAGGCATATTGCTCATCATCGTCGTTCGTGGTCCGCCAAGGTGGACAAGCGCTCAAGCCCGTTTCGGCTCAGCAAAGAACCTGATCACGGGCTCGCAGTTGCAGCCGTTGCCGTCATAGGTCTGGCACCACTCGTCGTGATAGCAGACCATGTGCGAAACGCCGGGCTTGCCCAGAACATCGGGGCCCGCTTCGGGCAGGTGGTGCACGTAGTCCCGCACGAACCTGTTGTGCTTATCCATCACGGCTCGCCGGCGGCGTTGGTGTCGGTTCATCGCGCTATCCCCTTTCTTTGGTTCTTGGATATTCCTGCGGGTCGGGGTCGAACCAACCATCCCCCTCCTAGGGATGGGGATGGTTCGGTTCGCCTCCGCCGTGGTCCCGGTTCGATGTTTCGAACCAATCGATCGAACCGCTTGGTTCGACTGCGGCACAGGCATTTCTTGCATTTCGAACCACATCGAACCAACACCCTGGTTCGACTGGAATTCCTCTTAAGATTGTGGTCTGATCGAACCACACCTTGGTTCGATCGGAACCTAACCATCGGACCGCCCCGGCGAGGTTGGTTTCAGGCTGGCGTAGGCCTTCTCGCCGGCGTTGGTCAGGCTGTAGCCGTCCCGCTCCATCTTGATCAGCTTGGCATTCTCCAGCTTCTTGAGGGTGCGGCTGACCAGGCTCTTGTAGGGGTTGCCGTCACTGAGCCGCCATCCCAGAGCGGTTGCAATCTCGGACTGTGAGGCCTCCGGCATCTGGACCAGTACCAGCAGAAGGTTGTCCTCCTGCGATCGGGCCCTTGCCGCCATCTCCACTCGGGCATCATCGCCCATCGGGTAGGAAATGACTGTCGGTATGAAACGGCCCTTGCTGTCCTTCAGGCGTTGGCAGGTGTTGAGGGGCCGAAGACCGAACAGGATCTCCGCAAAGTCTGGCCCGCGAAACTTCTCTTGCCAGTGCACGGCCACAGCGCTGTCCGACCTTTTGGCGGTGAGATTTCCGTCGACCTCATTGAGGAAGGCACCACCACCGTACGGGACCAGGTTGTCATCACCGGCGTTCTTAACGGGGTGACAGGCAATGACCACGCAGGGGCCGCCTGGCATTTCGCATAAGCTGCGCAGCATCTTGCCATGCGCCGCCATCTGCGAGTTGCTATTGGACTCGTCCCCTTCGAAATAGGCCGCAGACGTGTCGACCACGATCAGAGAAAACCCGCCGATACGTTGCATTTCCTCCTTGATGCGAGTCCGCATCGCGGAAATCTTGAAGGTGCCGGGGATGAAATTGACCTCGATCTCTCTATCGTCGAAGCCCATCTCCTGCGCGAGGCCGATCCACCGCATGCGAATGTCATCAGGGTTTTCGCCGGCGAAGTAGAGGACCTTGCCCTGTTCGACCTGGATGTTGCCGATCGCCCGGCCAAGCGCGACATGGGCAGAAACCCGGAGCAGCACGGCAGTCTTGCCGGTGCCGGTCTTGGCGGTCAGCGAGTAGCAGAACCTTCGCTGCAATATGCCGTCGACCAGGTAGTCCGGCGGGATGAAGTCGAGGGTGAATGCGGCGCTGGACTGAATCAACAAAGGTGGGGGTGGTGCCACCCGCTTCTTTGCCTCAGACCCGTCAGATGGCGGCGCCCATGGCACGATGTTGGTGTTTGCGGCTTCTTCAACCATGGAGCGCCCCCTCGATAACATTGGCGATGTCGGTGCCCATCTTGTCCGTGGTGAAGGCCCGCACCTCGCGGCCAGCATCATTCCAGCGGCGCCAGCATTCTGTCGCAGCTTCGCCTCCAGCGCGGCGACCGCGCTGGTCTGCAGGATCGTTGTCGACCAGGATGGTCAGTGCCTCGATGCCGCCGAGCACAGGGAAGTTGCGGATTGCCCCGGCACTGCCCATGGCCCATGCCGGCCTGAAACCAAGTTGCCGACCTGCGAGAATGGTTTCGAGACCCTCGCCGACAACCAGGCCCTGCTCGACGTCGATGTCGTCGTCGACCTTGACCGCCGCACCTTTGACCGGGCCCAGCGTCATGCGGCCGATCTTGGTGCCGGTGGCACTGATCGCGGTCCTGGCGATGGCGTTCGGCTCGTTCGTTGCGATGTCCCTGTAAAGGGCGAGCAAGCACGCGGTTCGGTTTTTGCCGAAGTGGCATGCGGCGTGGAAGCGCAAGACGTCGTCGCCGGGCAAATCGTACAGACCGCGACCATGCAGGTATTGCTCGGCGAGCGTACCCCTGATCGGCACGGCACCATTCCAGATCTGCAGCGCCCATTTCCTGCTTTGCCCGTCAACAGCAGACTGATTGACGAGCTCTATCGGGCGATGGTCGAGGGGGGCGATAATCGAAGTTTCCGATTTTCGACCCCCCATCTCTGGGCTGATGTCGCCGCTAAGCAGGCGTACTGCGGTACGGAAGTCGACGCCGTCGACGTGCTGAACGAAGGCGATGACGTCTCCGCCGCGGCTACAACCGCGACAAAGCCAAACCTGTTTTGTTGTGTTGACCGCGAACCGGTCACGGCCGCCGCACTGCGGACATGCCCCGACCAATTCATGGCCGGAGCGCTTCAGGCCGAGACCGCCGCGTCGGGCGAGCTCGTGCTCGATGCGTGTTGATTTTGCCGCGGTGACGGTCATCGGAGCACCTCATTCGGTGCTTGATCGTCGAATCGGTGTGCACTATATTGGCATTGCCCGGCCTGAACCCGGGTGACTCCAAACATTTAAAATCCTTCCTTCGTCGCGCTGTTCCAGCAGCGCGACGCCAAGGTGTTTGCGTTTCCTATTCTCGATTGGTGTGGTGCTGGCTGGCCTGAAAGGCCGCCCATGCGTCAGCAGCAACGCCGGTATCGCCGGCGAGGCGCATCCATTTTTCGCGTTCTCGTTCGCTGATGTGGTTCCACCAAATCATGCCGATCTCGTCGTCGGCGCAGGTGGTTTCGGATTTTTTGGATCTGGTATTCATCTTCATGTCGGTACCCTTCACATCGAGGTTGATGATCGAAAGGTCCGACCCGGCGGAGAACGGCACGAGAACACACCGGATGTACTCCGGTGGTTTCTCCGGTGGTCAATGCACCGATTATGGGGATTTTGCCGCTTTTTGTTCGCTATTTCACCCTTCCCGGCGGAAGGTGCGAATTGCAAGAAACCCTTGTGATTTCGAGGGTTTTGAATGGTCGGAGCGAGAGGATTTGAACCTCCGACCCCTAGTCTCCCAGACTAGTGCGCTAACCGGGCTGCGCCACGCTCCGATGCCGTTCCCTTAGCTTCGATCAGCCTTGCGCGCAAGGCGCGCGATCGGGCTTGCCGGACGGCAGCGAATGCCGGTTCCGCCGGGGCGGCTAGCCCTTCAGCGCGGAATCGAGCAATTGCCGGCAGGCGATCAGGTCCTGCAGCACGCTTTCCAGGCAGCGCGACGTCGAGCGGGCGCGCCGCCGTCGGCAATGCCGGCAATGGGGCCGGCGTCGAACGCCGCCGGCATCCCATCGTCATCGGTTTCGAGCAGGCGAAAATCGATGCCGTCCGTGCCCTCGTAATCGTCGTCGTCGACGTCGATGCCGGGCGCCGGCTCGTCATCCTGTTCCAGAATGCTGCGGCCGATCGCCTCTTCGATGGCGCCGAACGAAGCAACCGCCGATCCATCCGCCAGACGCTGGACCGATGCGATGCCGTGCTCTTTCAGAATGCGCTGCACCCCGCGGATGGTGTAGCCCTCGCCGTACAACAGACGGCGGATACCCCTGAGCAGGTCGACATCGTCAGGGCGGTAGTAGCGCCGGCCGCCGCTCCGCTTCATCGGCTTGATCTGGGCGAATCGCGTCTCCCAGAACCGCAGGACGTGCTGGGGAATGTCGAGATCGCTGGCGACCTCGCTGATGGTTCGGAACGCATCCGGCGCCTTGTCCAAATGCCCGCTCCTGTTTCGGTCGCCCGGTTGAATGGAATTATCTTAGTCGGCCTTGCCTGTCGCCGTTTCCGGAGCGTCTGTGCGCCGTTGATCCGCTGCTTCAGAATGGCCGATGGCTTGAACACCATCACGCGACGCGGAGAAATCGGCACCTCGGTGCCGGTCTTCGGGTTACGGCCGATACGCTGGCCTTTCTTGCGTACCATGAACGAGCCGAACGACGACAGTTTCACCGTCTCGCCCTTCTCCAGGCAGTCGGTGATCTCCTTCAGCACCAGTTCCACAAAGGCGGACGATTCCGTGCGCGACAGGCCTACCTTCTGGTAGACGGCTTCGCACAGATCGACGCGTGTAACGGTCTTTCCGGTTCCAGTCATCGCCTGCCCCAACCCACGGCGAACAATTCTTACTCTGAAATTATGAGCTTACCACGCGACGGTCAACAGCGCTCATCAATGCAATAGCATGAAAGAAGACAGCAAAGTACACAGACTTTTTAACATGGCGCTTACCAGCGCAACAGCGCCGAGCCCCAGGTGAAGCCGCCGCCCATGGCTTCGAGCAGCACCAGATCGCCCTTCTTCACGCGTCCGTCGGCGACCGCGACCGAAAGCGCCAGCGGAATGGACGCCGCCGAGGTATTTCCGTGCAGGTCGACCGTCAGCACCACCTTCTGCGGCGCAATATGCAGCTTGTGCGCCGAAGCATCGATGATTCGCTTGTTGGCCTGGTGAGGAACGAACCAGTCGATATCGTCGGCGGTGGTGCCGGTGGCCTTGAACGCGTCCACGATCACGTCGGTAATCATGCCGACGGCGTGCTTGAACACTTCGCGGCCTTCCATCCTGAGATAACCCACCGTTTGGGTCGAGGATGGACCGCCATCGACATATAATTTCGACTTGTGCCGGCCGTCCGAGCGCAGATGCGTCGTCAATACGCCGCGGTCGGAGGGTTTGCCGGGCTGCTGCTGCGCATCGAGCACGATGGCGCCGGCGCCGTCGCCGAACAGCACGCAGGTACCGCGATCGTTCCAGTCGAGAATCCGCGAGAAGGTTTCGGCGCCGATCACCAGCGCGCGCTTGAATGCGCCGGTGCGCAGGAAACTGTCGGCGGTGGCGAGCGCGAAGATAAACCCCGAGCATACCGCCTGCAGATCGAAGGCCGCGCCATGGTGGATGCCGAGCGCGTTCTGCACCTCGACCGCGGTCGCGGGAAAGGTGTTGTCCGGCGTCGAGGTCGCCAGCACGATCAGGTCGATCGACTGCGCGTCGATCCCGGCATTGGCAAGTGCTGCGCGCGCGGCATTGATCGCCAGATGCGAGGTGAACTCGCCCTCGGCGGCGATATGGCGCTGCTTGATGCCGGTGCGCTGCACGATCCACTCATCGGAAGTATCTATCCGCGCCGCCAGTTCGGCATTGGTCAGGATCTGCCGCGGCAGATAGGAGCCGCAGCCGAGCACTACCGAACGTATTGCAGTCACGAGACAGCCTCCTGCGCGGTCGGCGCTGAGGCGAGCGCGCTGCCGTCGCGATTGAGCATTTGATTGATCTTGTTCAGGAGATCGTAGCGGACCATCTCATAGCCAACATCGACGGCATAGGCAAAGCCTTCGGCGTCGGTTCCGCCATGGCTCTTGACGACGATGCCGTTCAGGCCGAGCAGCACGCCGCCATTGGACTTTGCGGGATCGAGCTTGTCGCGCAGCGCCTTGAAGGCGTTTCTGGCGAACAGATAGCCGATCCGCGAGCGCCAGGTGCGCGCCATGGCGCTGCGCGAGAAATTCGGTGATCTGCCGCGCGGTGCCCTCGGCGGCTTTCAGCGCGATATTGCCGCTGAAACCCTCGGCGACGATGACGTCGGCGGCGCCCTTGCCGATGCCGTCGCCTTCGACGAAGCCGATATATTCGAGCTGGGGCAGGTTCATCGCGCGCAGCAATTCCGCGGCCTCGCGAATTTCCTCGCGGCCCTTGATTTCCTCGACCCCGATATTGAGCAGGCCGACCGTCGGCCGTTCGAGATCGAACAATACGCTCGCCATGGCGCTGCCCATCACCGCCAGCGCCACCAGATGATGCGCATCGCCGCCGATGGTGGCGCCGAGATCGAGCACGACCGAATCGCCGCGCGCCGTCGGCCATACCGCCGCGATCGCCGGACGGTCGATCCCGGGCAGCATGCGCAGGCAAAACCGCGCCATCGCCATCAGCGCGCCGGTATTGCCGGCGGATACCGCGACGTCGGCCTCGCCCTTCTTGACGGCGTCGATGGCGAGCCACATCGACGAGGTCTTGCGGCCACGGCGCAACGCCTGGCTGGGCTTGTCGTGCATGCTGACGGCGACATCGGTATGAATGACGCGCGAAGCCGCCTTCATCGCCGGATGCTTTGGCCAGTTGCGGCTCGATCAGCGCGCGGTCGCCGAACAGCAGAAATTCGGTGCTCGGGATGTCGGGTCAGCGAAATCGCGGCGCCGGGAATGACGACCGATGCGCCGACATCGCCACCCATGGCGTCAAGCGCGATTCGAACCTTTTGAGGCATGAACGTCCCGGAAACCTGATCTCTTGCGGCCTTGAAGCGCTTCGGCCGCGGACTGGAAATCGCCACGGAAGGCAGCGATCGGCGAAGCGCAACGCTGCACCCCAGCCGGGCCGCGACAATAGCGTGTCCCCGCCCCGACACAACCTCTTGACCGCCGCCTTTTGGATGCCGAGCGGCGGCGACGCGGAATCGATTCAAATGAATAAGTCTTGATAATTCAATACATTAGACTGAAATACTGATCCGAGCCCGCATCTACCTTTTCTGGAACGCGAATTCGACACCCTGCCAGCGCGCTTCAGCGCATCCGGCGTTCGTCAACGCTGCTTCAACGCTTCTTGGGCTTCTTCGCGCCGGGCGGTTTTGCGCCGAGTCTGCAGCGCTTTCAGCGCGGCAAACGGATGAGCCTCGGGATCGGCGGCCTCGACCGGCGGCTCGAAAACCGCGTCCGGCCGGCGCGGATAGGGATCGATCCCCAGGAACAACGCGTCGGTCGCCAGCCGGCCAAGATCGATGACGCCATTCACGATCGGCTCCGGCGGGTCCGGAATTTCGACGTCGCTTTCGGCGGCCTCATCGACGAGATCGGCGAGGTCGGGAATTTGCTCAGGCGGCGCGAAGATCAGATCGATCTCTTCGTCGATGTCGTTCTCGATCGGATCGAGCGTCACGACGCAGGTCTGCCCGACCCGCGCCCGGACACGGCCCGCGACATGGAATCGGCCCCCGCCCTTGGGCGTGACATCAAGCGAAGCATTCGCCGAGAGAATTTCGCGCAAGCCCGCGACCTCCGCCATGGCCGCGCGCGCGGCGGGGTCAGCTTCGATGTCGCGATGCAATCCGGTCGTCCGGTATCTGCGCTACGGTGACGGGAACGCGCCAGGGATCGGGCTTGTCAGTCATGCTGTTCGGTTCTGTTCATTGCTGTACGCCCACTCGCGCCGGCGAAGGAAACCTCCACGATGCGCTCTGTAACGTCGCATCGTCCAGTTCCGCCAGGGCGGTCATGGCCGCCTCGGCATAGAAGGCAAGCCGCCGTGCGTTTTCGATTCCGCTCTCCGTCCAGGATATTCTTGCAAAGCGCTTGCGCCAGCGGCTCCTGGCCGTCGGCAAGAGCCAGATCATAGGCCGCCGTGCGGCCGTAGAACGCCTCCCCGAAAGCCTGCATGCGCTTCGGGAACAGCGAGATCGCCGACCCCCATTTCGCGCAAATTGGCGTCCATATCGTCGCAGAAGCGATCGAACAGCGCCTGGCAGAGGTCCGCGCCGCCCTCAACCGACCTTCAGCCGCCGCAATACCATCCACAAATGCAGCACCAACAGATCAAAACGGCCATTAACCGTATCCGGCACGCCCAAGTCCCGATAAAACAACGGTTCTCGCGCTTGCGTCACGATCATGCCATAGATGGCCTCAATGGTGCCGCGCAGGGGTATCCGGGGTTTCCTGAAGTGATTGAACGGCCAAAGCATTGTGGGTTCCGCAAGCGAGCCCCAAAGGTTTCCCTATTGGGGGCCCGCGTATGTTGCAATCCGAGCGTGCTGCCCGGTACGTCAACGCCTCGCGCGATGCAAGGGGACGGGACCAGTTCCGGAATGACCGAGACGAGCCAGACGAGCTCACGCGTGCCCTCTCCGCGCGGCTTGGCTGCGCGCTGGCGCGGCATGCGCGCGGTCGCCGCCATCGCCCTGGTATGCGCGGTGCTGGGCGGCTGCACCGGCGAGCAGTTCCAGAAGGGCTACATCCTTCCGCCGGGCGCGCTTGAGCAAATTCCGATCGGGGCGAGCCAGGATCAGGTGCTGATCGTGATGGGAACGCCATCCACGGTCGCAACCCTCAACGGCGAGGTGTTCTATTACATCTCGCAGCGCTCCGAGCGCCCGGTTGCCTTCATGAACCAGAAGGTCGTCGACCAGCGGGTGATCGCGATCTATTTCGACAAGAACCGCCAGGTGCAACGGCTCGCCAATTACGGGCTGCAGGACGGCAAGATCTTCGACTTCATCAGCCGGACCACGCCGACGTCGGGCCAGGAGCTCAGCTACCTGACGCCGTTGTTCAAGCTGCTCAGCTTCAACTCTAGAACCGCCAGCTTGCCGGCCACGCCTGCATTCCCTAGGCCCTCCTCGCCAGCAGGACGCATAAGCAAAGCAGGGAGTGAAACCGTGGCCACAGGGCTTTCTCGCCGCCGCGTTCTGTCCGCAGCCGCGGCATTATCGGCAACCGCCGCGCTGCCGCGCCTGGGCCGGGCGGCCGCCGATTGGCGGCCCACCGAGACCGTACGTCTCATCGTGCCGGCGGCGGCCGGCGGCAGCACCGACGTGATGGGACGATTGCTGGCAGCGCACCTGCAGACCGCGTGGGGCCAATCCGCGGTCGTGGAAAACCGCTCGGGCGGCGGCGGCACCATCGGCACGGCGGAGGTCGCGCGCAACAAAGGCGACGGGCACACCATCCTGATCGGCAATCCCGGCCCGAATGCCATCGCCTACAGCATCTTCCGCAACCTGACCTACAAGGCGGACCAGCTGCAGCCGGTTTCCAACATGATCCGGATTCCGAATATCGTGTCGGCGCATCCCGTCCACGGGCATCAAGTCGATCGCCGAGCTGATCGCCTATCATCAAAGCCAACCCGGACAGGCTGAACTATGGCTCCTCCGGGCGTTGGGCAGAGCCCTCACCTTACCGGCGCCTGGTTCCTGCAATTGACCGGCTTGAAGATGGTGCACATTCCGTTCCGCGGCGCAGGCCCGGCGCTGCAGGCCGCGCTGGCCGGCGAGATCCAGATCCTGTTCGACAACCTCTATCCCATCGCTTGCCACAAGACGCAGGATGGCAAGCTCATCGCGCTGGCGGTGACCACGCCGGAGCGCACCGCATCGCGCGCCGGAGCATCCCGGCTATGCGCGAGAGCGCGCCGGAGCTTAACGAAGTTCGATGTTTCCTCCTGGTTCGGCGTATTTCTGCCGAAGGGCTGCGCCGGCCCGTGATTGTCGACGGCGCTCAACAACGGAGATCAAGGCCGATGCTGGAACGCGAAGACATCAAGAAGACCATCGGCAGCATGGGCGCGCGAGCCGACTGGGGAACGCCAGCGCAGTTCAGTGAATTCGTGCAGGCGGAAACGAGCAAGTTTGCCGCCATCATCAAACAGGAAGGGCTGCAGATGGACGTCAACTGAGCGTCATCAGCCGAAACAGCAAAAACCCCGCGGTTCCCACCGCGGGGTTTTCTCTTTAGACGTCGACCGTCACTCAGTGCGCCAGGATCGCCAGCAACAACAGCGCTACGATGTTGGTGATCTTGATCATCGGGTTGACGGCGGGGCCCGCCGTATCCTTGTAGGGATCGCCGACGGTGTCGCCGGTCACCGCGGCCTTGTGGGCGTCGGAGCCCTTGCCGCCGTAGTGGCCGTCCTCGATGTACTTCTTGGCGTTATCCCAGGCGCCGCCGCCCGAGGTCATGGAGATCGCGACGAACAGGCCGGTCACGATCACGCCGAGCAGCATCGCACCCACTGCCGAGAACGCCGCCGACTTGCCGGCCGCTCCGCCGCCCGCGATCACGTAGATCACGAAGTAGACGACGATCGGCGACAGCACCGGCAACAGCGACGGGATGATCATTTCCTTGATCGCCGCCTTGGTCAAAAGATCGACCGCCTTGCCGTAGTCGGGCTTGTCGGTGCCCTGCATGATGCCGGGCTTTTCGCGGAACTGACGCCGCACTTCCTCGACGATGGCGCCAGCCGCGCGGCCGACCGCTGTCATGCCCATCGCACCGAACAGATACGGCAGCAGGCCGCCGAACAGCAGGCCGACCACGACGTAGGGGTTGTTCAGCGAGAAGTCGGGCAACACGCCCTGGAAGTACGGAAACTTCGCGGCGTTGGCGATGAAGAATTTGAGATCTTCATTGTAGGCCGCGAACAGCACCAGCGCGCCGAGACCGGCGGAGCCGATCGCATAGCCCTTGGTGACCGCCTTGGTGGTGTTGCCGACCGCGTCGAGCGCGTCGGTGGCCTTGCGCACTTCCTTGGGCAGGCCGGCCATTTCGGCAATGCCGCCGGCATTGTCGGTGACCGGGCCGAAGGCGTCGAGCGCCACGATCATGCCGGCCAGCGCCAGCATCGTCGTGGTGGCAATCGCGATGCCGAACAGGCCGGCAAGGCTGTAGGTGACGAGAATGCCGGCGATGATCACCAGCGCCGGACCGGCGGTCAGATTCCATCGAGATCGCGAGGCCCTGGATCACGTTGGTGCCGTGACCGGTGACCGACGACGCCGCGATCGACTTCACCGGGCGATATTCGGTGCCGGTGTAGTATTCGGTGATCCAGATGATCAGCCCGGTGACGACGAGGCCGACGATACCGCATTCGAACAGCGCCATGCCGGTGAACTTCACGCCCTCCAGCGGTCCGAAGCCGATCAAATAGTAGATCACGCCGGCGACGCCGATCAGCGACAGGATGCCGGTGGCGATCAGGCCCTTGTACAGCGCACCCATGATCGACTGGCTGGCGCCGAGCTTGACGAAGAACGTGCCTGCAATCGAGGTGATGATGCAGATGCCGCCGATCGCAAGTGGCAGCGTCATCATGTTCGTGAGCAGCGGCGAGGTCGCGAAGAAGATCGCCGCGAGCACCATGGTCGCAACCGCGGTCACCGCGTAGGTCTCGAACAGGTCGGCGGCCATGCCGGCGCAATCGCCGACGTTGTCGCCGACGTTGTCGGCGATGGTGGCGGGGTTACGCGGATCGTCTTCGGGGATTCCGGCCTCGACCTTGCCGACGAGATCGCCGCCGACGTCGGCGCCCTTGGTGAAGATGCCGCCGCCGAGACGCGCGAAGATCGAAATCAGCGAAGCGCCGAAGCCGAGCGCCACCAGCGCATCAACGACGGTGCGGCTGTTGGCGGCCAGATGCAGCGAATAGGTCAGGAAGCCGAAGTAAAGCGTTACGCCCAACAGCGCCAGACCCGCGACCAGCATGCCGGTGATGGCGCCGGCCTTGAAGGCCAGTTCAAGTCCGCCGGCCAGCGATATCGTGGCGGCCTGCGCGGTGCGCACATTGGCGCGAACCGAGACGTTCATGCCGATGAAGCCGGCAGCACCCGACAGGATCGCGCCGATCAGGAAGCCCACCGCGACCAGCATGCCGAGGAAGTAGGCCAGCAGCGCGAAGATCACGATGCCGACCAGGCCGATGGTCATGTACTGGCGCTTGAGATAGGCCTGCGCGCCTTCGCGCACGGCGGCTGCAATTTCCTGCATCCGCGGACTGCCGGCGTCCGATTTCATAACCGATGCGGTCGCCCAGATGGCGTAAACGATGGAAAGCGCTCCGCAGAGCACAATCGCCCATAATGCTGTCATTGAATTTGCCTCAGATCTTGGTCCACCCAACGCCTATCGCCGCGGGAGCGGCGGGCGCACAAAAAAGAAGGCCCACCCTGCCCAAAGGGCGGCCTTAAATCGGCGGGACCATGCCAAAATCGCTTCCCGGGCGCAACGCCGCCAAAGGCTAATACGGTCGATTTTCGGCATCCATTTTGCCAAGAAACGTCAGCTTTCCGTAAGAATCCTAAAAATGGCTGTAGGAGAGGCGCGGCAAGGCGATTTCCCTGCGCTGCGCGTCCAAAAACCTGGGGGCCGACGGCCCGGCGATAAACGTGCCGATCGGGGTCACCACCACCCCGGCCCTGTCGGCCTCCCCCGCGAACGCTTCAAAGCGATTCTCCGAGATCGCGCATAAGATCTCGTAATCGTCGCCGCCGGAAACGATTCGCTCGACGCCGACGATGCCACGCGCGAGCAATGCCGCAGCGGCTGCGGACAACGGGATGCTCGATGCGTCGATTACAGCGGAAACGCCGGACACACTGCACAGTTTTGCGAGATCCCCGGCGAGGCCGTCGGATACATCCATCGCCGCGCTGGCATGATCGCGAACCGCCTTTGCGAGCGCGTTGCGCGGCTGCGGCTCGCGGTAGCGTCCCACCAGCATTTCCCTCGCCGCCGTATCGCCCGCGAGAGCGGCGGCGACCGCGCCGCCTTTCAGGATATCGAGACCGAGCGCGGCATCGCCGATCGTCCCCGTCACCACAATGCGGTCGCCGGGTTTGGCTCCGCTGCGATGGACCATTTTGCCCGGCGGCAGGCGCCCGAATGCGGTGATCGAAACCATCAGCGGACCCGGCGTGGCGACCGTATCTCCGCCCAGCAGCGGACAGCCGAACCGCCCTGCGTCCTCGCCAAGCCCGCGCGCGAATGGCGTCAGCCACGCATCGTCAACGGCGCGCAGCGCCAGCGTCAGCACAAAACCCGCGGGTGCGGCGCCCTTCGCCGCAAGATCGGACAGATTCACCCGCAGCGCCTTGCGCGCGATGGTGTCCGGTGGATCGTTCGACAGAAAATGCACGCCTTCCACGATGGCGTCGGTCGTCACAACGAGATCGTCGCCCGTGCGCCTTGAGGATCGCGGCGTCGTCGACGAGATTGAACGCACCGGGATCGGTCGCAAGCGGCTTGAAATATCGCGCGATCAGCGAGTCCTCACCGGATGCGCCTGCACCGGGGGCGGTCATGGTTAGCCGCCGCCCCGCGAAAACTCGTCGGCGCGGAACCGGCGGGCGATCTGGTCGAGCACCGCGTTCACCATGCCGGTCTCCTCAGACTCGACAAAGGCATGCGCGACATCGACATATTCCGACACCACGACGCGGCCGGGCACGTCCTTGCGATGTTCCAGTTCATAGGAGCCGGCGCGCAGCACCGCGCGCACGATGGCGTCGATCCGCTTCAGCGGCCAGCCCTTCGACAGCGCGTCGTCGATCAGCGGATCGAGCTTCACCTGATCGCGCACCACGCCCGCAACGATATCTTTGAAAAAAGCCGCCTCGGCTGGCAGGTATTTGTCGCCCTCGACCTCGTTCCCGAGCCAGTGGCTTTCGAATTCGGCGAAGATGTCGTTGATCCCGGCGCCGGCAATGTCCATCTGGTAGAGCGCCTGCACCGCCGCCAGCCGCGCCGCGCCGCGCCGGTTGGCCTTCCGGTCTGGCGCCCTGGCTGGCTTCTTTTCCTGCTTGTTCTTGTTCTCTGCCATGATCAGGCCCGTGCCAGCCGGCGCTTGATCCGCAGCATGGCGAGCGCCGCGCGGGCGGCATCGCCGCCCTTGTTGAGTTCGCTGGCGCGCGCCCGCGCCCAGGCTTGCGCGTCGGTATTGACCGTGATGATGCCATTGCCGAGCGGAAAGCGCCTCGCTATCGCCAGGTCCATCAGCGCCCGCGAGGACTCCATCGACACGATTTCGAAATGGATGGTGTCGCCCCTGATCACGCAGCCCAGCGCAATCGCGGCGTCATAGGGTTTGCCGCTACGCTCCGCGGCATCGAGCGCAATCGCGATCGCGGCCGGAATTTCCAGTGCGCCGGGCACCGTGATTACGTCATGGCTGACGCCGGCGGCCTTCAGCTCGGTGACCGCACCTTCCAGCAAGGCATCCTGGATGTCGTCATAGAAGCGAGCCTCCACGATCAGCGCACGCGCGCCTGAAACGTCGGTCTGATCCTTCAGGAGTGCGCGCCGCGCGTCTGCCATAAACTCTTTCCGTCTCGATCGGTGCCATCACCCTGAGGAGCGGCCACTTGCCGGGCGTTTTAGGCGCAGCCGCCCGTAAAGCCAAGCGCTGCTTCTATTTCATTTCCGCAAGCCGCGCGGCATAGCGCGCCATCAGGTCGACCTCGATATTGACCTCGGCCCCCGCGCGCCAACCGCCAATCGTCGTGACAGTCAACGTGTGCGGAATGATCAGCACCGAAAAGGCGACGTCATCAACCGTGTTGACCGTCAGCGACACGCCATCCAGCGTCACCGAGCCCTTGACCGCGATGAAGCGCGCCAGCTCGCGCGTGGTTCGCAGTTCAAACCGCGCCATGTCGGGCAGATCGTCGCGGCGGACGATAGCCGCGATCCCGTCGGCATGCCCGGCGACGATATGGCCCCCGAGTTCGTCGCCGATCCTCAGCGCGCGCTCGAGATTGAGCCTGGTGCCGACGGCCCAGTGCCTGGCCGTGGTCATGCGAAGCGTTTCAGCGGCGGTATCGACCTCGAACCAGGTTTTTCCGGCCTCGACACCCGAGCCCACCACCGTCAGGCAAACACCGTTGCAGGCGATCGAAGCGCCGTCAGCAATGGTGGCTTGATCGTAGCGGCAGGCGATACGCAGCCGGTGCAACTGCCCCTGCACCGTTGGCGTCAAGCCAACGATCTCGCCGATGTCGGTGACAATCCCTGTAAACATTAGGCGCGCTCGTAGATGGTAAGAGTATCCTTTTGCAGCGTCTCGCTAGCACGTCGCTTGAAGGCAGGCGACCCGGTGAGAGCGGACAGCGGCAATGCGTCGAGCGCAGCAATGCCGTCGGCTCCAATCGCCTCGGAACCGCGCAGCAGCCAGACCTCGTCGACGAGGCCAGCGGTGACAAAGGAAGCCGCGACCCGCGCGCCGCCTTCCACGAGAATCCGAGTGATGCCCCTTTCGGACAGCGCTTGCAGTACGGCCTCGAGATCGAGGCCGGGCGGCGTCGATGTGGTGGCGACGCGGATCACCTGCGCGCCTGATGCACCGAGCCTCACTGCGGCGGGCGCTTCGGCGAGACCAGACGTCATCACCCATAGCGGCGTCTCGCGCGCGGATTGAACCAGCCGGCTGGCGCCGGGGATACGCAAACTCCGATCCAGCACCACCCGAACCGGCGAACGCGCCTCCATGCCCGGCAGCCGGCAGGTCAGGAATGGATCGTCCGAAAGCACGGTGCCGATCCCGACCAGAATGGCGTCACACTGCGCGCGCAACAGATGTACCCGCGCCCGCGCGGCCTCGCCTCGATATAGCCACCGGCTTGCGGCCGGCAGCACCGATCTTGTCGTCCGAGGATACCGCGAGCTTCAGGATCACATGCGGGCGCTTGTCGCGGACGCGCCTGAAGTGCCCGGCATGATCGTGCGCGGCCTCCGCCGCCCCGGGCCCGATATCGACCTTGACGCCGGCGGCGCACAGCCGCGCATGACCCTGCCCGGCCACCTCCGGGTTGGGGTCCTCGAGCGCCGACACCACGCGCGCAATGCCGGCGGCGATGACGGCGTCGGCGCAGGGCGGCGACTTGCCGAAATGCGAGCATGGTTCAAGCGTCACATAAAGGGTGGCGCCGCGAGCGGCCTCACCGGCGCGCCTCAGCGCCTCCGGCTCGGCATGGGGGCGACCGCCTGCTTGCGTCCAGCCGCGGCCGACAATGATGCCATCCTTGACCACGACCGCGCCGACCGCGGGATTGGGCCAGGTCTGGCCCTGCCCGCGCCGGCCCAGCGTCAGCGCCAGCTGCATGAAACGCTGGTCGGCGGCTTTCGATTGCTTCGATTTCTGCGCGAACTGGTCCTCCAGAATGCGGAAGATCATTTGCGTAACAGGGCAATCCGCGCGTCGTCGTCGCCGGACAGTTCGCCGAGCACGGCTTCAAAATCTTTGGCTTCGCGGAAGTTGCGGTAGACCGAGGCGAAGCGGACGTAGGCGACGTCGTCGAGCTGGCGCAGATGCTCCATCACGATCTCGCCGATAGCTTCGGACGAAATCTCCGCTTCACCGCCGCTTTCGAGCTCGCGCACGATGGCCGAGACCATTTTCTCGACCCGCTCCGGATCGACCGGCCGCTTGCGCAAGCTGATCTGCACCGAACGCATCAGCTTGTCGCGGTCGAACGGAACCCGGCGGCTGTTGCGCTTGATCACCGTGAGTTCGCGCAGTTGCACCCGCTCGAAGGTGGTGAAGCGGAAATTGCAGGTAACGCATACCCGCCGCCTCCGGATCACGGCGGAATCCTCGGTCGGACGCGAGTCCTTCACCTGGGTGTCGAGACTGTTGCAACTGGGGCAACGCATCCGGCCAAAACCTTGTTGTAAAAACCCTACTAATAGATCGGGAAGCGATCGGTAAGCGCCTTCACCCGTTCCTTGACGGCGGCTTCGACCAGCGGCGCCTTGCCGTCCTGCGACTGCGCGATCGCATGGAGGACTTCGGCGATCATGCCCGCGATCTGCTTGTATTCGGCAACACCGAAGCCGCGCGTGGTCGTGGCCGGCGTGCCCAAGCGAAGCCCCGAGGTAACGAAAGGCTTCTCGGGGTCGAAGGGAATACCGTTCTTGTTGCAGGTGATCGCCGCGCGCACCAGCGCCTTTTCCGAAACGTTGCCCTTGAGGCCCTTCGGCCGCAAGTCCACCAGCATCAAATGGTTGTCGGTGCCGCCGGAGACGATGTCGAAGCCGTGGCCGCGCAGCGCTTCCGCCAGCGCCTTGGCATTTTCGACCACGTTCTTCGCGTAAATCTTGAAGTCCGGGCGTAGCGCCTCCGCAAACGCCACCGCCTTGGCTGCGATCACGTGCATCAGCGGGCCGCCTTGTAGCCCCGGGAAAATCGCCGAGTTCAGCTTCTTGGCCAGAGCCTCATCGTTGCACAGGATCAAGCCGCCGCGCGGGCCGCGCAGCGATTTGTGCGTGGTGGTGGTGGTGACGTGGGCATGCGGCACCGGGGAAGCATGCACGCCGCCGGCAACGAGCCCTGCGAAATGCGCCATGTCCACCATCAGATAGGCGCCGACGCTGTCGGCGATCTCGCGGAAGCGCTTGAAATCCCAGGCGCGCGAATAGGCCGATCCGCCGGCGATGATCAGCTTCGGCCTCACCTGCTCAGCCTGGTTGGCGACCGCGTCCATGTCGATGATCTGGTCCTCGCGCCGCACGGTGTAATGCGCGGCTTTGAACCACTTGCCGGACATGTTGACCGGCGAACCATGGGTGAGATGTCCGCCGGCGGCGAGATCAAGACCCATGAAAGTATCGCCGGGCTGCAGCAGCGCCAGGAACACGGCCTGATTCATCTGACTGCCCGAATTCGCCTGCACATTGGCGAAGCCCGCGCCGAACAGCTTCTTGGCGCGTTCGATCGCCAGAGTCTCGGCGACATCGACCCATTCGCAGCCGCCGTAGTAACGCGCGCCCGGATAGCCTTCCGCATATTTGTTGGTCATCACCGAGCCCTGCGCTTCCAGCACCGCGCGGCTGACGATGTTTTCCGACGCAATCAGCTCGATCTCATGACGCTGGCGGCCGAGTTCGCCCCGGATCGCGGCAGCGATCTCGGGATCGGCCTGCTCGAGGGTGGCGGTAAAGAACGAGTTGGGCGCGGAATTGGTCTTGGCGCTGGAAGACGAAGAGCTCATCGGCGAAATATCTCCACCGCCGCAGCCTGTTAAGCGGGGTGCGGTCGGTCGTGTGTGGCGATCGAAAGCGGCAAAGGGGAGATACCATATCGGACGGCGGTGGCCAAGCACTTGCGGTACAGCCTTGATATTTATGCCAGATATGGTGGAGGGGTGCGATGCCGGGAACCTCGCCCCACCCCACTCGTCGCCCCGGACCCTTGAGCCGGGGTCCATAACCACCGCCGTCCCGCTGGTGAGGATCGACTGCCGGCCTGCTCAATTACGCCGCGGCGTGGGTTCCGGCTCGCAAGGAGACTGTCATCGGGCGCGCATTCGCGCCGCGCGTTGGCTTGGCCGGAACGACGGGGTGTACTTCGCGCACCGGTACGCCGGAGCAATCATCCGCTCCAATTTCAAAACGCAAATTCGCATTCCCGCGGCGCGATGCGCCCGAGTTTTGCAATAGCTTTCCGCCCAGGAGGGCGTGGGGAATGCCGGGTGCCCGTTGCACCCGTAGCCGCGCGTGTATTGGTAGTAAGCACGCGCGTTAGTCACCACGGTCGCACCGGGATCACCCGGCATTCCCGCACGCGATGGTTTTAACGGCTTACTTCGTGATCTCCCTGGTGATCGGGCTTTCTTGTCACCATCACTTCGCGGATCGCTCCGCGAAGCTTGACGCCGGCGTCGAGGCGTCAGGACCACACGACTTCGCCGTCCGCACGGCAAGCGCTCTCGTCAGCAGCGCCGCCCGCGTCCATCGCATCCCAGCCCAACGTTCGTGACGATCGCGAAACGCCCCTCGGCGAGGCCGGGACGGCCGCGGATATAGAAGTGATTTGGGGTGGTGGCGAAGCGGAATATTTTTGAAAACGGGACTGGACAGAGCAAATCACGTTGATCCGCTTCAACAAATTAGATCTTTCGCGCGAAGGCTCGATTGCTTCGGCGTGGAGCCTGTCATCGGGCGCGCATTCGCGCGACCATTTATTTGTTCATGACCCAGCCTTTTTCAGATCCGCGCAAGGTTCGCCCTTCAGTTGACGACATCGCGGGCAAATCCTGCATTGGCAGACAATGTGCGGGAGGCGGCGATGGCGGAAATGTCTGGCTGGCGGGAAATCGTCGCGGCCATTGCGATCGCGCTTATCCTGGGCATCTTGCTGGCTTGGGCTGCCGTGTACGGGATGAGCCGATATCTTGACCAGGCCGAACTCGAAACATCAGGCGCAACGCTCACTCCACCTTGGCTGGACGGTGACAGGCCCGATACCAGCGCTGCGAAGGCGTGAGCCGGAAGCGGTACCTGCTTCGTGCCGGAAAACCGCCAGAGCCGGAAAAACCCAACATCACCTTCCGCGAGCCCCACCATCCCATCAGGAAGTCTTTCATGACAGAAACATCGTCTACCGGTAACCTGGTGAATGCACTCAATTCAGTGCGAAGCGATTATCACGAGCATCTGAAATCGATTCCGCAATACCAAGCGTTCCTGTTGGTCGAAAGCTCGACCCAAAAGGTGCTTGAGACCCTTGACGAGTTTGTTAATTCTCGCGTTCCATCCATCGCAGCAGAAGTTATTTCATCGCTTGAGACAGCGAAAACAAAATTCAAAGAACACCTGACAAGCGTTCCTGAATACAGGGCCCTGCTGGCGATCGACAAACTGATCGATGACGTGTCGATCGATTTGGGAATTCAGCCCGCGCCTGCTCAAACGGCGGTTCCCGCGGTCGAACCCGGAACCCCGTCGCACGAGACAATCTCAACACACCCTGAAGCCGACCTTGCAGTTTCCCCGTCGGAGCGTGCGGCTTTGCCAGAGATGGCAGAGATCGCCTCGACGCATCAGATCGCTCCGGCTCCACCCGAACCCGACCTTGCCGCATCACCATCCGAGCATGCGGCCATGCCAGAGGTCGCGGAGATCACCTCAACGCATCAGATGACTCCAGCTCAACCCGAACCTGATCTCGCCGCATCCATCGGAACATGCGATCATGCCGGAGGTTGCGGAGATCGCCTCAACGCATCAGTTGTTTCCGGCCCAATCCGAACCCGACCTTGCTGTATCCGCGTCCGAGCATACGATCATGCCCGAGGTCACGGAGATTGCCTCGACGCATCGTCGTCCGCCAACCCGAATCCGACCTTGCTGTATCCGCATCCGAGCATCGCACGGTCATGCCGGAGGTCGCAGAGATCGCCTCGACGGATCAGATGGCTCCGGCTCAACCCGAACCCGATCTTGCTGCATCCTTGTGGGATCATGCATTCAATCAACTAGGGATCGCCTTAACGCAGTCCTTAACCGCCGCACAAATTTATTCAGGCGCCCCAATGGCTAAAGAGCACGCAGCAACTGGCCTGCCATCGGGAGACATCGCTCCGGACCCTGTTGAGGATTTCTATGTTGAACCCTTCGGCCGCGCCGTTCGTTAAAGGTCCAGAAAGAGCAACCCGAATTCAAATTTGTTGTCCACACGCCTCGAGGGAATGCTGCACTTGCGCGGTGCGGCAACTCTCTCCTCAGACCATGCGAAAATCAGGAATGGCGGACCTGGAATCATCCAGTTTGGACCAATCCCACAATGGAAAATCGGCTGATGTTCGATGAGGGGCGCCAATAGCCGCCGTCGAACGATTTTAAGTCACTCCGGCAACGCGATGTGGCAGAATGACTCCGCGGAATCTGCCACGAATGCGCCGGCGGCTCGTTTGATCCACGTCAATGCTGTTCGCACGTTCCAGGCCTCATTTTGGCGTGTCAGCTTTGCGTTGCCACGCAACCTCACCCGACATTGGCTCGATCCCCGGAGCCGGAGACACGGCATGAAGTATGAAGATCCAGCGTGCGCATATTGTCCAGACAGCGTGCGCGCCTGTCGCGTGGGTGAATTGGCTGAACGCGGTCCGGGATATTGCCCCACAAAAGTGGATCCGGACGGCATCGATGACGCTGCCGGCAAATACGACGACGCCGAGGTTCGCCGCATCTCCCAGGTCTCTGCCGTGGTCGAGGCGGAGGGCTACTGCAAGTGGACGCGTGTCCAGGAGATATATGAGTTTGCCAAGCGAATGGGGTTCAAGAAAATAGGCATCGCCACCTGCATCAGTTTTGTCGATCACGCCAAGGTCCTGAGCGGCATCCTCGAGAGTCATGGGTTCGAGGTCGCCTCGGTCGCCTGCAAGCACGGCGGCATCCCCAAGGAAGAACTCGGCATCCGGGATGAGGACAAGATCCGCCCCGGCAACTTTGAAGCAATCTGCAACCCCGTGGGGCAGGCCGAGTTGCTCAATCGTGCCGGCTGCGAGCTTAACGTCGTGCTCGGCCTCTGCGTCGGCCACGACAGCCTGTTTTTCAAACACGCCCAGGGTCTGACCACGGTGCTGGTGGCCAAAGATCGAGTGCTGGCGCATAACCCGATCGGCGCTCTCAACCTGGCCGATACCTATTACAGCAAGCTATGGGGGCCTGACAGGCCGGAGAAGCCGCCGAAGATCCCCGTCGAGGGTCGTCGCAAGAACAAGGAGACGTGACCCCGAAGCCGCAGGCGCTTTCAGCGAAAGTCCGCTATCGCCACCCCGCGACATCGTGGGCATCTGCAGCTCGGTTTGGATCGTGATCGCTGAAGCGTGGCCAAAGCCACCGCACCCACATCGCGCTTGTCAGCCGCCAAGTGAATTGAGAAGCCGCAGCGCACCACCCGATTTCGCGAGTATGACGACTGACCATGGGGCGAACGCCGTGCGCCACCGCGGGGCCAGCCGCTACAGCCCCGTATATCCAGCCTTCACCGGATCGTTGCTACCATCGAGTTCGCGCAAATAGGTCAGCCCACACACGGTCAGCCGATGCGTATCCTTCTCGCCGGCCTCGAACAGCATGGTGATGTAGTTCGTCACCCTGGCGCGTGCTTCGGCGCTGGCGGCGGCGGAGCGGTTCATCAGGAGATCGTAGGTCGTCATGATTCGGTCGATGGCGGCTTCCATGTAATCCTTTATCTCTGTCGGTCAGACCTTTTCGTTGGCCTCAAACTTCGCGATCGCCCTGTTGGCGAGGCGAATCTTGTTGTATTCGCCGCGGTGAAACATCCCGACGATGATTTCGAGCAGCGCGTCGTTGGTGGCGTTGCCTTTGGGGATGGCGCCGGCTTTTCGAAGATAATTCGAAGCAATGGCATAGGCATCGCCGACCACTTCGACGTTCATGATCCGCAATCCGCGCTCGACCAGCATGACCTGCTCTCCGCTACCAAGTGATAAGCACGAGGCCGGGCAAAGGTTCCATTTCAGGAAACCGGCTTTGCCCGCAAAGCAGCAAAGCGCACCGGTCCCGGATAACGGGGCCGATGCGCCTGGAGAAGTCTCTTTTTTTGTCTTCGGTCTTGTTTTCTCAGTGGCTGCCGGTCTTTTGATTCGCCGGCTTGGCCGAAATAGATCTCAGAGCCGGTACAGGATCTGGTCGGTCCAGAACCGCTCGAGCCGGTGCAGCGACTTGTTCAGGGTCGCGAACTCCTCGTTCGAGATACCGCCGACCTGTTCCACGGTCTTGACGTGCTTCTGATAGAGCGCGTCAACAATGCGGCGAATGTCCTGGCCCTGCGGGGTCAAGCGGATGCGGACCGAGCGGCGATCGACGCGCGAGCGCTGATGGTCGAGGAAGCCGAGTTCGACCAGCTTCTTCAGATTGTAGGAGACGTTGGAGCCGAGGTAGTAACCGCGCGTGCGCAATTCGCCCGCGGTCAGTTCCTTGTCGCCGATATTATAGAGCAGGAGCGCCTGCACCGAATTGATGTCGGCGCGACCGCGGCGATCGAACTCATCCTTGATGACGTCGAGCAGGCGGCGATGCAGCCGCTCGACCAAAGTCAACGCTTCGAGATAGAGCGGCTGAACCGGAGCTTGTCCGGGAGCGCGTTCAGCGGTTTCCACCGCCGTTGCAACGGCTTTCATCATGACAGTTCCCCTGTTGTCGTTTTTGTCGACTTATTCGACGAAACTTTTGTCCCGTCCGATAGCCACAACTTAAGGGGGCGGTTTGAAGATCAGCTTAAATAAGACAATAAAGAGATCATGAATTGAAGACAGTAAATCGCCGATTAAGCCCATGGATAAAGGACTTTTCGCAACCTTTCATTGACGGTGCGTGCCGCTATGTTCACGCTTCGTCTGCGCTCCCTGTCGCATATGGGAACAGCATCGTTCAAATTCTAAACACCTGTGTAACAGGTATGACCACAGCGTTAGGGTGACCGAAAAGTTACCGCGAAAATATCCGAAACATTTTACGCAACGCCGCGCGTCCGGCCCTCCCAATAGGGAGCGCGCAGCACTTTGCGATCGATTTTGCCGAGACCGGTAACCGGAATGGTATCGACGAAGTCGATGCGTCTTGGGCGACCACGGCGCGCCGCGTTTTTCCTTCACATGCGCTTGCAGTTCGGCGGCGTTATTGTTGACGCCGGGCTTCAGCACCACGAATGCCTTCACCGCCTCGCCCCATTTCTCGTCGGGAATGCCGATCACGGCAGCGGACGCCACCGCGCGATGCGACATCAAGGCATCTTCGACTTCGCGCGGATAGATGTTGAAGCCGCCCGATATGATCATGTCCTTGGTGCGGTCGACGATATAGAGATAGCCCTCCGCGTCCTTCACCGCGACATCGCCGGTGTGCAGCCAGTCGCCGCGAAACGCTTCTTCGGTCGCCTCCGGCCGTTTCCAGTAGCCATCCATGACCAGCGCGCCGCGCACACAGATTTCGCCTGGCTCCCCCACCGCGACTTCGCGCATGTCGGCATCGAACAGTTTGACGTCAACCAGCGGATTGGGACGCCCGCAGGAACCGAGCCGTCCGGGTTTGCTGTCGTCGTGATCGATCTTGCGCATCGTGGTGACGCATTGCGGCGCTTCCGTCTGACCGTAAAGCTGCACGAAAATCGGGCCGAAGATCCCGATGCCCTCGCGCAGGCGGTCGGGCGACATCGGCGCCGCGCCATAGACGATCATGTCGAGCGACGACAGGTCGAAGCGCGCGCGCAACTGCACGGCGTCTATCAGCGCGTAAATCAGCGTCGGCACCAGGAACGCGGCGGTAATCTTCTCTTCCTGGACCACCCGGCAATAGGCTTCGGTCTCAAATCCCTGCACCAGCCGCACGAAACCGCCGCGCAGCAGGATCGGATACAGCGTCACGCCCGCGGCGTGGCTGATCGGGGTCGCCGCAAGAAAGCGGATCTCGGCGGGCCAGTCCCAGTCCGCATAGAGGATCATCGCCATCGTGATCATCGACCGGTGCGGGATCATCACGCCCTTGGATCGGCCGGTGGTGCCGCCGGTATAGGCCAGCCATGCAATGGAACCGGTATCGCTCTCATCGACCAGCGGCGCGGGCTTGGCGTCTGCCATCTCGGCCAGCAGGTCCCTCGCGCCCTCGACCGCACCGAACGACAACAGATGCTTCAGCCCGGGCACCCGGTTGCGAATCGCAATTCCGCGCGCCGCGAACTTGCCGGTCTCGACAATCAGCGCATCGATGTCGCCGTCCTCGATGATGAAAGCGTGATCGTCCTCGGCCGCCATCGGATGCAGCGGCGTGTAGCGCAGGCCCATCACCATCGCGGCCGAAATCGCAGCCCAGGATTCCGCGCGATTGCTCGACAGGATCGATACGGCGTTGCCCCTGGAAAGGCCGATCGAACGGAACAGGCTGATGAAGCGGCCGACGGCGTCGCCGAATTCGCGATAGCTCCAGCGGATATTTCCGTCCGCGATCGCCGGCCGATCGCCGAAGCGGGCAACCGCGCCAACGACAAGGCTGCCGACCGTTCCACCCGAATGAATCCGGTTCATGATCCCCCCTCGCTTCGCTTTCTTCCCGACGAGGCCAGCGCGAACTCAAGAGCCTATGGCGGCCGTTCGCGCGCCGCCATCCAGGCCAGCGCGAGATACCCCGCCAGCATCAAGACTTCCAGCGCGACCACCATCAGGCTGCCACCGTAGATTCCCGGAAACATCAATTCGATGACCGCCATCGACACCACGGTGGTCAGCCACACTACCGCGCCCCACGGCGTGGCGAGCCAGAGCCCGACGGCGGCGACGAGTTCGATGACCGCGAAATAAACGGTAGCGGTCTGCCACGCCATCGGCTGGTTTTCGAAAGCGTCTTCTTCGCCGCCGATAAAGCCCGTGACCTGCGCCCAATGGTAGAGACCCTGGATCACGGAAACCACGGCCATGATGCGCAGGAAAAGCACCAGCCGCCGGGTCCAGACGTTGTCGTCGGATTCGATCCGTTCCGACGAAATCGCCGCTACCGACATGGCATTGTCCCGCGACGGGTCGCGCGAGGGGGGCTCAGACATGCGGATCGCCGCTCATAACCAGTGAATAAGCCTTCATTTGACGGACTCATGGCCCCTCGGCGCCGCAAAATCAATCCGGCAGTTGCGGCAGGTCAAGGCCGCGGTGACGGGAGCGATGCAAGGTGCTAAGACTTCAAATCTGCCTTATCAGGAGAGACAAACACATGGCGATCAAATTCGGGCGTCCGATCGAAATGCGCGACGCGCCGCGGCAGAAGGCCGAGCTCGCCGCTCCCCACCCTCGATCTGGTGGTTCGCCCGCGCCGCAATCGCAAGGCGGAATGGGCGCGCCGGCTGGTGCGGGAAAACGTCCTCACCACGGACGATCTGATCTGGCCGCTGTTCGTGGTCGATGGCCACAACAAGCGCACAGGCGTCGCCTCGATGCCGGGCGTGGACCGGCTCAGCGTCGACCAGGCGGTGCGCGACGCCGAGCGCGCGATGAAGCTGAACATCCCCTGCATCGCGCTGTTTCCCTATACCGAGCCCAGCTTGCGCGACGAGCACGGTTCCGAAGCCACCAATCCCGACAATCTCGTGTGCAAATCGGTACGCGCGATCAAGAAGGAATTTCCCGACCTCGGCGTGCTCTGCGACGTCGCGCTCGATCCCTTTACCAGCCACGGCCATGACGGGTTGATCGAGGACGGCAGGATCCTCAACGACGAGACGGTGGCGGTGCTGGTGCGGCAGGCGATGGTGCAGGCCGAAGCCGGCTGCGACATCATCGCGCCCTCCGACATGATGGACGGCCGCGTCGGCGCCATCCGCGAAGGCGCTCGACGCGGCCGGATTCCTCGACGTGCAGATCATGGCCTATGCGGCGAAATATGCCTCCGCCTTCTACGGCCCGTTCCGCGACGCCATCGGCTCGGCCAAGACGCTGACCGGCGACAAGCGCACCTATCAGATGGACAGCGCCAATTCCGACGAGGCCCTGCGCGAGGTCGAGCTCGACATCGCCGAAGGCGCCGACATGGTGATGGTGAAGCCGGGAATGCCCTATCTCGACATCGTGCGCCGGGTCAAAGACACCTTCGGGATGCCGACCTTCGTCTATCAGGTGTCCGGCGAATACGCGATGATCGCGGCTGCCGCCGCCAATGGCTGGATCGACGGCGAGCGGGCGATGATGGAAAGCCTCGTGGCTTCAAGCGCGCCGGCGCCGACGGAATTTTGACCTATTTTGCACCGCAGGCGGCGGAAAAGCTGAAGGTGCAGGGCTGAGGGATAGCCATCGACTGGTTGATCCCGGCTCGCGCGGAGCCCGTCATCCGGGATATTGTCGCCATATTGCGCCGCCGAATATTGCGGTTCGGTAATGATCGTGGCCCTTGCAGGCGCCCTGCCGGTTCCCATGTCCGCACGGAAGCACAGTCGGGAGGACTGATCATGTCTGACAGCGGTTCGGGTAACACCGGTGGCGGCGCCTGGCGCAATGGCGGCGCGGTGGATTTTCAGCCGCATGCCTTCGATCCCCTGTCGCAGCCGGAATTGTTTCGCGGCGTGCTGACGCGGCGGGTGTTTGCGTTCCTGATCGACCTCGTGGTGCTTTCGATCCCTGTGATTCTGGCCGTCATGTTCATCGCCGTGTTCGGCGTGATCACGCTGGGGCTGGGCTGGGTGCTGTTCTGGCTGGTGTCGCCGGCCTCGGTGATCTGGGCGCTGATCTATTACGGCGCTTCGCTGGGCGGGCCGTATTCGGCTACCTTGGGCATGCGCGTGATGGATCTGGAACTGCGCACCTGGTACGGCGCGCCGGGCTATTTTGTGCTGGGCGCCATGCATGCGGTGCTGTTCTGGATTTCGGTATCGGTTCTTGACGCCGTTTGTTCTGCTGGTCGGCCTGTTCAACGGCCGCCGCCGCCTGCTGCACGATATCATCCTGGGAACCGTGGTTATCAACAGCTCGGTCCGCAACCCCGTGGTGCAGCCAGGCACGCGACGACTTCTGAACCTGCCGGCAAACCGTTTGCCCTTGGGCAAACCGATTGACCGTCAGCCTCCGCGGCGCGATGCTGGCTCTGCTTCGTTGCTTCGGAGGCTTAACGACATCCCGTGACCCAGCACTCGCGTGACACCCCGCAATTCTACCTGACGGCGCCCTCGCCCTGCCCGTATCTGCCGGGCCGGCACGAGCGCAAGGTGTTCACCCATCTGGTCGGCGACAAGGCCGGCGATCTCAACGACCTTTTGACCCATGGCGGCTTCCGGCGCAGCCAGTCGATCGCCTACCGCCCGGCCTGCGACCAGTGCCGCGCCTGCGTTTCCGTTCGCGTCATCGCCAACGAGTTCCGGCTGTCGCGCAATTTCAGAAAGATTCTGGCCCGCAACGCCGACATCGTCGGCGAGCAGCGCAGCGCGGTGCCGACCTCGGAGCAGTATTCGGTGTTCCGCGCCTATCTCGACCAGCGCCATCGCCATGGCGGCATGGCCGACATGACCGTGCTCGATTACGCGATGATGGTGGAGGACAGCCACGTCGAAACCCGCATCATCGAATATCGCCGCCGCGGCGCCGGCAGCGGCATCACCGGCCGCGGCGCAGGAGCTGCTGGCGGTCGGCATTGACCGACGTGCTCAGCGACGGGCTGTCGATGGTGTATTCGTTCTTCGAACCGTCGGAGGAAAGCCGTTCGCTCGGTACCTTCATGATCCTCGACCACATCGCGCGCGCCCGCCGGCAGGGACTGCCTTACGTCTATCTCGGCTACTGGATCGAAGGCTCCAAGAAGATGGACTACAAGGGCCGCTTCCTGCCGCAGCAGCGGCTTGCCCCCTCAGGCTGGCTGCGCATCGACGCCTCGGGCGAAGGGCTGTCGGAGCCGCAGGATTGAGTACGAACCTCATCCTGAGGAGCCGCGCGCAGCGTGGCGTCTCGAAGGATGGGCGGCATCGGGGCCTCGTGGTTCTCCCGGCGATGCGAAGCATCGTCCGGAGACGCGCGCAAGGTGCGCGCTCCTCACCATGAGGGTCGACACTTCACCCCATCACGTAGTCCCACACCAGCTTCGCATTCAGCGCGATGATGACCGCCGCCGTCAGCGCGGCCAGCGCCGTGAGCCAGCGCGGCGCGACGAACGGGCCCATCTTGGCCCGGCTTGCGGTGAACATCACCAGCGGCACCACGGCGAACGGCAGTTGCAGGCTGAGCACCACCTGGCTGAGGATCAGCAACTGGCCGGTCGCCTTCTCGCCGGCCCAGACCGTCACGACGACCGCCGGCACGATCGCGATCATCCGCGTCACCATGCGCCGCAGCCAGGGCGCGATGCGCAGGTTGAGAAAACCCTCCATCACGATCTGGCCCGACAGCGTCGCGGTGATGGTCGAGTTCAGTCCGCAGCACAACAGCGCGACCGCAAACAGCGTCGGCGCCAGGGTCGAACCGAGCAATGGCGCCAGGAAAGCATGCGCCTGATCGAGTTCGGCGACGTCGGTCTTGCCGACGCGATTAAAGGTCGCCGCCGCCAGGATCAGGATCGAGGCGTTGATGGTCAGCGCCAGACACAGCGCGATCGAGGAATCGATGGTCGCAAGCGTGATCGCTTCGCGCTTCTCCTCGATCTGTCGCCATAGCCGCGGGTCTGCACCAGCCCCGAATGCAGGTACAGATTGTGCGGCATCACGGTGGCGCCGAGAATGCCGAGCGCCAGATACAGCATCTCGCGATTGGCGAAAATGTCCGGCGTCGGGGCAAAGCCCCGGAGCACCGCGCCCCAGTCGGGATCGGCCATCGCGATCTGCACCGCAAAGCACGCCGCGATCACGCCCAGCATCGCCACGACAAAAGCTTCGATCCAGCGGAAGCCGAAGGCCTGCAGCGCCAGGATCAGGAACACGTCGGCCGCGGTGATGATCACGCCGATCCTGAAGCGGAATATGAAACAGCAGATTGAGGCCGATGGCGGTGCCGATCACTTCGGCAAGGTCGGTGGCGGTGATGGCGATTTCCGCCGACAGCCACAGCGGCATCGATACCCAGCGCGGGAAGGAATCGCGGCAGGCCTGCGCGAGGTCGCGCCCGGCGCCGACGCCGAGCCGCGTGCACAGCGACTGCAGCACGATCGCCATCACGTTGGACAACAGCGCGACCGTCAGCAGCGCGTAGCCGAATTTGGAGCCGCCGGCGAGCGAGGTCGCCCAATTGCCGGGATCCATATAGCCGACGGCGACGAGATAGCCCGGGCCGAGGAACGCCAGCAGCTTGCGCCAGAACGATCCCTGCTTCGCCGTACGCACCGTCGCGAACATATCGGCCAGCGACGGTGTACCGCGCTCCCCGCGCCATCCGTTCGGCGCGGCGCCCTGCTCAAGCTTGGGCAGGGAATCAGGAGGTGAACTGAGAGACCGAGCGTCCATTTCAGCAGGATGTATGATATTGTACTTTTATTGCAACTAATTCGCAACTGCATATGGAACGAAGCCCACGCGAGCGGCCCTGTCGGAAAGCGGGTGGTTTGGCGGGGCCCAAAGACCAGACAATGCCTCCAGACCGACAAATGCAAGGAAATCCAGCCATGTCCGCGATCGATGAAGCGCTCCGCCTCCCGCCGACCTTCAACCGCCTGGCCTGGTCCAATCTGGCGGCGCAATCGGCCGAGCAGATCGCGCTCGCGGCAGCTCCGATCGTCGCGGTGCTGCTGCTCGGCGTCGGCGAAGGCCAGACCGGCCTGCTGCAGACCGCGCTTGACGCTGCCCTTTCATTCTGTTCGCAATCCCCGCGGGCCTGCTCGCCGACCGGATCTCGCGGCGGGCCCTGATGGCGGGCGCGGAAGCCTTGCGCGCCGCGGCGCTGCTCGCAATCCTGCTGCTGATCTGGCTCGGCCTGCTGACATTGCCTCTGCTCGCCCTGTCCGGCTTCGTCGCGGTATGCGGCACGATTGCCTATAGCGTCGCGGCGCCCGCATTGGTGCCGTCGCTGGTATCGCCGAAACTCTTGCCCGCGGCGAATGCACGCATCGAATTGGCACGCACGGTTGCCTTCGCCAGCGGACCCGCTCTGGGCGGCGTACTGGTGGGATGGGTCGGCGCGGCGCCGGCGTTCGGATTTGCCGCGGCACTCTCCGTGATCGCCGTGGTGCTGCTGTCAGGGATTTACGAGCCGGCGCGGCAACCCGCGCCGCGGCGTCATCCGCTGCAGGAGATCAGGGAAGGAGCGGACTTCGTGCTGCATCATCCGCTGCTGCGGCCGGTGTTCGTCACGCAGTTCATCTTCAACACGGCTTCGTTCCTGCTGCTGGCGGTGTTCGTGCCTTATGCGGTGCGCCATCTCGGCCTGTCAGCGACCGGCGTCGGCACCACGCTTGCGATGTACGGCGCCGGCATGGTGGTCGGCGCGCTCTCGGCCACGCGGGTGATGCGCCGCGTGCCATTCGGCATCGTGGTCGGGCTCGGACCGGTGACGGGCTTTGTTGCCGCCGTGGTGATGGCGCTCACCACGATCATGGCCTCGCCGCTGCTGGCAGCCCTGAGCTTCTTCCTGCTCGGCGCGGGCCCGATCCTGTGGGTGATCTCTACCATCACCTTGCGGCAATCGGTGACGCCGCCGCGGCTCCTGGGGCGGGTCTCGGCGATCAACATCATGAGCTATGGTGCCCGCCCGCTCGGCTCCGCACTCGGCGCCGTCGTCGGTGGGCTCTACGGCGCGGAAGCGTGCCTGTATCTCGCGGTCGTGATCTTCGGCGCGCAGGCGCTGGTGATCCTGATGTCGCCGGCAGTCTCGCTGGCGCGGCAGCCCGAGATGGTCAGCGAGGCCGCGAAGGCGTAACGACACGGCTGACGCTGCAGCCCGAACGACACGAGCACTCGTCTTCGTCCTGGCCCGGGTTCGTCTTGGCCCGGGCTCGTCCCGGTCATGGCCGAGCAAAAATAGCTACCGCTCGGAGGTTCCTCTGCCCATTTTATATGATATATATCATTTAATGCGCAAAAGGAACTTTCATGGCCGACCAGACCATTTCAACGATCGCGGCAGCGCCACGCCAGGAAGCCTCCTCCACCTTCCCGCAAATAGCGGTACTCGCGGCATTGGCGGCGACAGGAACGCTGGCCACCAATATCCTGTTGCCGTCGCTGCCGCAGATGGCAGCGTCGCTGAAAGTGTCGAGCGCAACCGTCACGTCGGCCATCACGGTTTTCCTCGCGGTGTTCGCATTCGGACAGCTCGCGGTCGGGCCGATCTCGGATCGCTACGGAAGGCGCTGGCCGGTGATGACGGGCTTTGCGGTGTTCTTCGCCGGCAGCATCTGGTGCGGCCTCGCCACTGACCTGCCGGGCCTGCTCATCGGCCGCGTCATCCAGGCCGCCGGAGCCTGCGCCACTTCAGTGCTGTCGCGCGCCATTGCGCGTGATCTCTTCTCTGGCGCAGCACTCGGTCGCGCCATGGCGCTGATCATGATTGCGATGGCGGCGGCGCCCGGCTTCTCGCCGCTGCTCGGCGGTGCGCTTGATCGCGCCTTCGGCTGGCGCTCCGAATTCGCTTTCATCGGCATCTTTGCGGCGATCGGGGCCATCGCCTATGGCGCGGTACTCGGCGAAACCCACCGCTCGACGCGGATCCCGCTTGATCCTCTGGCGATCGCCAAAACCTATCTCGAGCTATCGAGAGATCGCCGCTTTCTGATTCCGGCCGCGACCGTCAGCCTGATTATGGGCGGGCTGTTTGCCATGTTTTCGGCCGCACCCCGCGTTTTGATCGAGGGGCTGGGCTTCACGCCGATCCAGCTTGGGCTGTTCTTCGCGGGAACGGTCATGGTCGTGTTCGCCGCGGGGATGCTGGCAACGCGGCTGGCGCCTCGCTTCGGACTGGACCGCTCCATCAGGGGCGGCCTCTGGGCGGCCACCACCGGCAGCGTCGCGATCCTCCTGGTGTCGATCTTTACCCCCGCCTTCCTGCCGTTCCTCGCGGCGATGTCGGTGTTCCTGCTCGGCATGGGCATCGTCAATCCGCTGGGCACCGCGCAGGCGCTGTCCCCGTTTGGCGAGAAAGCAGGTGCCGCATCGGCGCTACTCGGCTTCTGGCAGATGATGGGTGCGGCGATCGGGGTCTGGCTGGCGGCCACGGTTTCGCATCAGGCGATGTTTGCGCTCGGCATCGTGCTGACGACCGCCTCGCTACTGGCGCTCGGGCTCTACGCGATGCGGGGCAAGACCAACCCGTAGGCCCGCTTAACGGTAGACCAGGATCGGGACCGAGGTATGGGTCAGCACCTTGAGGGTTTCGCTACCGAGAATCGCTGAAACCCCGCGCAGGCCATGCGACGCCATCACGACCAGGTCGCAACCTTCTTTCTTCGCGGTGTCGACGATCGCCTCGTAGGGTTTGTCGTATTCGATGCACAGCGTGTTGCACTCGACGCCCGTCTCCAGCGCGTCTTTGCGCACATTCTCGAGATATTTTGCGGTCTGCTCGATGACCAGCGCCTTGTATTGATCCAGAGCACTGGAGACGATGCTGGGATCGACGACGAGCGAGTTGAGCGGCGTCGATACCACGAGCGCAGTCACTCTGGCTCCGATCGCTTTCGCCAAAGTGATCCCATGCTTCATCGCAGCCTTCGACAGCTCCGACCCGTCCGTAGGTAGCAAAATGTGCTTATACATGCTCCGCCTCGCGCTCACTCCAACTCACAGAAGCAAGATCGGGGACAAATGCATTGATATGAATCAAGGGGTTGGCCGAGCCATGGAACTTCAGGTCGCTCTCGCAAAATGGCACGCGTCGCATTGCCGGCGCCGCGCGAGCATTCACGATTTCGCCCGCGTAACGATCTCGCCGTCCTCCTTCGCGAAGGAGCCGACGGGATGGTCGAGCAGATCGAGCACGATCTCGGACGGCCGGCACAGTCTCACTCCCTTGGGCGTCGCGACGATCGGGCGGTTGATCAGGATCGGATGCGCCAGCATGAAATCGATCAACTGGTCGTCGCTCCATTTGGGATCGGCGAGCCCGAGTTCCGCATAGGGCGTGCCTTTTTCGCGCAGCAGCGCGCGCACGGGGATACCCATCGCCCCGATCAGTTCGAGCAGCCGCGCGCGGCTCGGCGGATTCTTCAGATACTCGATGACCTCAGGTTCCTCGCCGCTCTGCCGGATCATGGCGAGCGTGTTGCGCGAGGTTCCACACGCTGGATTATGATAGATCGTCACGCGCATCATCGCGCCTCCCTGGCGATCGGGGCGCCCTCGCCTCCGGCGCGCAACAGCCAGCTTGTCAGCACCAGCGCTGCGACGGCGCCACAAAGTTCGGCGGCGATGAAACCGGGCAAGTCAACGGGGCGAATTCCGGAAAACGTATTCGTCAACGATCGCGCGATGGCGACGGCGGGATTCGCAAACGAGGTCGAGGAGGTGAACCAGTAAGCCGCCGTGATGTAGAGACCAACCAGCCATGGCACCGACGCCCGCTCGAAGCGGATGCCGGCAAGAATGGTCGCAACCAGGCCGAAAGCGGCAACGCCTTCGGCCAGCCATTGCGCCCCGCCGGTCCGCATTTTCAGCGACGCGTCGAGCAGCGGCAGCGCGAACATCGCATGCGCCATCACGGTTCCGGCAATGCCGCCGGCGACCTGCGCCGTGATGTACAACAGCGCATCGCGCGGCGCCAGTTCGCGTTTCAGCGCAACGACCAGGGTGACGGCGGGATTGAAATGCGCGCCCGATATCGGGCCGAGAATGGTGATGAGAACCACCAGTATCGCGCCGGTTGGAAGCGTGTTGCCGAGCAGCGCAAGCGCCACATCTTTGGTGAGGCTTTCCGCCATGATGCCGGAGCCGACCACGGTCGCAACCAGCAACGCGGTTCCCAGCGCCTCTGCCGCCAATCGGCGCCGCAAATCGAAGCCGGGCATCAGCTGGCCTTTTCCTGCCCCGATGTGGCTCCGGCGATACGGCCGATATCGCGCAGCCGCGTGCCGAGCGACAGTTTATCGATGCTTCGCAGCGGCAAGCTTATGAAAGTACCGATTCTGTTCTTGAGATAGCGGAACGCCGCAACGAACGCCGCTTCCTTCTCAATGTCGGTGCCCCCGACTGCGGCCGGGTCTTCAATGCCCCAGTGGGCCGTCATCGGCTGGCCGGGCCATACCGGACAAGACTCGC
This sequence comes from uncultured Alphaproteobacteria bacterium, assembly GCA_963823115.1. GTDB lineage: Bacteria > Pseudomonadota > Alphaproteobacteria > Rhizobiales > Xanthobacteraceae > Bradyrhizobium. The sequence goes on from CAWGKJ010000052.1 coordinate 131,829, forward strand.
CCGCCGCGTTGTCGCAGACCGTGAAAACGGAATCCATCACGGGCGCGTCGGAGCGGGCGAACTCTTCCCAACTCTTCGAGCGAAGATCCTCCGTTGGGTAGTCGAGGCTTTTTAGCACCTTGATCGCAAACGGATTCACCCTCCCCTTCGGCTGGCTACCGGCGGAGAACGCACGGAAGTGCTGGCGGCCGTCTTTGCGCAGGATCAACTCCGCCAGAATCGAGCGCGCGGTGTTTCCGGTACACAGGAACAGAACGTTGTAGATCCGGTCAGGCATGGGCATTCCTTTGGGCCTTCCTCTTCGGCTTCGGCGGACAACAAGGCGTCAGGCTTTCGACCAGCGGCGCGCAGATTTCAGGCCGCCCGTCGCAGCAATCCCTGAGCATGAACAACATGACGTCCTGAAAGCGGCCGAGATCGGCACGATAAACGATCGAGCGGCTGAAGCGCTGCGCCGATACCAGACCCGCGCGGGACAGGACTCCCAGATGCGATGACATGGTATTTTGCGGGACCGCGAGCGCCCGGGCGATATCGCCGGCCGCGAGGCCTTCGGGTTCGTGCTTTACCAACAGCCGGAACACGTCGAGCCGGGTCGACTGGGCCAGCGCGGCGAGCGCGAGAATGGCGTTTTCTGATTCCATACATCCAGACTTATGGATATATCACCACATGTCAAGCAAATTGCCCCGCGGACGAATCCCTCCTATTCGGTAGGGGCGGAAACAAGAAGGCAAACCCGGATGCGGATAACGGTAGCGCCGGCCAGGAATAATGATGGCATGTAAGCCATGAGCGTCCGCCCGCTTCCGATCATCCTGGCGCTCGGCACGACGCAAACGCTGGCGTGGGCATCGAGCATGTACCTGCCGGCCATTTTGGCCGATCCGATAGCCCGCGATCTCGGCGTCTCCTCGAATTGGGTTTTTGCCGCCTTCTCGGCAGCGTTGGTGATTTCGGCCATGCTGGGCCCCCGTATCGGCCGGCAAATCGATGTGGTCGGCGGCAGGTCCGTGCTGTCGATGTCCAATTTGGTGCTGGCGGCGGGATTAACGCTGCTCGGCTTCTCCACTTCGGTTCCGGTGCTCGGCGCCGCCTGGATGCTGCTCGGCGTCGGCATGGGAGCTGGCTTGTACGATGCAGCCTTTGCCACGCTGGGGCGCATCTATGGCGATGCGGCGCGCAGCTCGATTACCGGCATCACGCTGATCGCAGGCTTCGCCTCTACCGTCGGATGGCCGTTGAGTGCATGGGGGCTGGAAACCATCGGCTGGCGCAACACCTGCTTTGCCTGGGCGGCGGCGCACATCCTGATCGGACTGCCGATCAATCTATGGATGCTGCCGACTGTGAAGCCCGCCGGGGCAGTGGCCGGGGCAGCCGTCAACCCCCACATCCCGATCGATCGAACCATGATCCTGCTGGCGTTCGTCTTCGCCGCGGCGTGGACCGTCACCGGCGCCATGGCAGCCCATTTGCCCCGAATTATGGAAGCCGCGGGCGCGACGACCAGGCAGGCGGTATTTGCCGGCGCGCTGATCGGACCGGCGCAGGTGTTCGCCCGCATCGTGGAAGCGAGCTTGCTGAGCCGCTATCATCCGCTGCTGTCGGCCCGCCTCGCCTGCCTGACGCATCCGATCGGGGCTGCCATCGTCGCGCTTGGCGGCGGCGCGGCGGCTGGCGTGTTCGCGATCTTTCACGGCGCCGGCAACGGCGTCCTGACAATTGCGCGCGGCACGCTTCCGCTGGCGATCTTCGGTCCGGAAAACTACGGCTACCGGCTCGGCATCATCGGCGCGCCGGCGCGGATGGCCCAGGCCGCAGCCCCCCTGGCGTTCGGTTTGCTGATCGACAGCATGGGAAGCCGCATCCTGATCGTTTCCTCCGCGCTCAGCCTTTTGGCGCTGGCGGCGCTGTTGCTAATGCCCAAGGAACCGGCGGCGGCGTAAGCGCCCAAACATTTGCCCTTCCAATCCCTCCCCGTTTCGAGCAAAACCACGGCATGGAAAAAGAGACAGGCCCGGCAACAGGAATCAGGGTTTGGTGCGATGGGCGATCACGCCGCCGCAGTCCTATCTGGTCTATCTCATCTGTCTTTTCCTGGTTTTGGGATCTTCGTTCTACGCCGGCACGCTAAAGCCGAAAAAGGCCGTCGGTATCGGGCCGCCGCCCGTCGCCGTCCCGCGCAATTGATGATTTTCCGTCCTCAGTCGTAGAACTCGGGAGACATCTTCAGGCTGTCGCGTTGCGCCTTGTCGTGGTTGATCCAGAGTTGGGCTTTTTCTTTTGCCAGCGTCTCGGATATTTTTTGCATGGAGACCAATGTCTGCTCCTTGCTGAAGTTGTTGGAAGGAACCCCGCGGTTGTCCCAATTGCTCTTGAAGTGCACAGCATCGCCGGACAGAACAACCTCGCCTGTATGAGGCAACTTCACCAATAATGATTGATGACCCGGCGTATGCCCTGCTGTGGAGAGAATGATCACGCTGCCGTCGCCAAATACGTCATGGTCCCCTTCCAGCTTTGTGACGGGATGCTCGGGCTTGAATCGCGGTGCGTTATTGGCACCGGGCCAATCATATTCGGCCTTCTGCACATAAAGCATGCTGGTGGGAAACAGCTCGATATTGCCGATGTGATCGGGATGGGTATGCGAGACAGCCATCGCCTTGATGTCGGAAGGCCCGACCCCAAGCTGATCAAGTTGAGCCGCCAACGTCTTCGGGCGGCGCCAGAACACGGCCCTCGGGTCGGCAGGCGCAAGGCCATTCGGCATCGCCGCCACCGCGTCAGCAATGCCGGTGTCCCAAAGGAACCAGCCTTGCGCATGCTTGATGAGGTAGCAATTGTCGACGAAGTCCATCGATTTGCCCTCGTTGACACCGGGAGACCAGCGCGAAATATCGCCAGCAACGCCCTCCCCGCAATTGAGAATGTAAAGTTTCTCGATCCCGGTTTTGCTCGACTGCGCATGGCTCAAATTGACCGACAACACGGCAGACAACAAGATTGCCACAAGACCACTTGATCGATTCACATCATTCCTCCACTATCGACGTTTCCGGAGTTTCGGCCCCGTGGGCCGCATATTACCGTATCGCCGCCGCCCAGCCACCTCACTATCAATTGTAGCCGACGCTGGTTTTGCTGCAATCATACCCGCCCTGACAACCGGGCGAAGCCATGATCGATATTGCCGCAAACGACACGAATACCAGAGCTGATGCCGGCCTCGGCATCACCTATGGGGCTGCCACCCTCTTTTCGAATTTGCGTCGCATCTCGTGCACCGAGAAGCACACGATCGCGATCACAAACGGAATAATGAAATAGATCACGCGGTAGGCTAGAAACGCGCCGAGCGCCGCGGCCTTTGAGGGCGGCACCGTCATCAGGGTAATCGCCGTTTCGAATACACCGAGGCCACCGGGGACGAGGCTCAATACCGACGTCGTCGCGGCGATTACATAGACGCCGAGATAGGAGTGGAAGCTGATGTCGAAATCGATCGGCAGCAACACATAGAAAACCGTGGCCGCGAGCACGGCATCGACCGAAGCCAACGCAACCTGCGAGATCGCCAGAATTAGGGATGGAGGCCGCACCCGGAAGCGGAGAAACGCGATCGTCTTGTGCCATGTGCCGGCGACCGCGAGGTAGCCGGCGGTGAATGCGAGCAAGACAAGGCCTGTCGCGGATACCACCGTTGGCGACAGGTTGAGCAAGGGTGCGATCTGAGCCGGTTCGAGCAGGAATACCATCGCGCCGACAGTAACGACGCCGAGCGCATAAGCGAAAGTGCAGAAAGCCACTATTCCCAGGATGTCGCCGCCGTTAAGGCCCAAATTCGAATAGATGCGATATCGCATCGATCCACCGGACAGCAGCTGAAATCCGATATTGTTGCTGAACGCGAAAGCGGTAAACGAGGTGAACACGACGTCCTGAAATCGCAAGTGACGACGCACGTACCATAGCGCCAGAAAGTCGTAGCCGGTCAAAAGCAGATAGCTTGCCGCGGTAAGTCCGATGGCCCAGAAGACCTGGTGCTTTGGCATGGCCGCGAGATATGCAAGTACGGCGCTCGGGCTCACGCTTCTGAATTGATTGAAGAGTACGACAATCGCCGTGCAAAAGATGGCAATTGTCGCGAGCAGGATGATGCGATTGACAAACGTCTGTCGCATTCCGCTATTCTTGATAGCGTCGCCCTGGTCCGCGGCACTAATTCGTTGCGGCAATAGCGACACTCATGGAGTTGCCGCGCCATTCGAACTCGTTGCCGACCCAGGCCGAGACCCACAGCGCAGGCAGCAACGCGTCGCGTAACATCCAGATCGGTATTGACCAACGCGACAACTGCCAGCCGGCGCGATAGGCCAGAAACGCTTCCGCGGCATACCAGGCGGCTACGGCTGGAAAGACCGTAAAACCGATCGGCCAGCCCGCGGCGACCGTGATCGCCACCGCCGCGGCAAGCGGCGGGATGATGCCCGCGAACAATTCCGGAATGAAGAATAGCTTGAATGTGGTGCGCCGGAGCCGCGCCCAGCGCAGCTGCCGACGCCAAACCTCGGCCGCGCCACGGCGACCGAGCGGCTGCACGAATGGTCGGGCAACCAGGCGCACGCGAAGCCCAAGAGCGCGAACGGCCTTCGTCGCGGCCGCGTCTTCTGCAATTTCGCTGCCGAGCACTTCGATGCCGCCCGCCAGGTCGAGCAATTCCCGTCGCCAGAGCATGGCCTTGCCCTGTGCAAAGCCCAGTCCAATGCCGTCGGCGAAGCACTGCCAGCGCGCTTGATACGTATTGAGAAACGCGCACTCCAGTTCCGCCCACAAATTCTGTGGCGCGCCGCCGATCGGAGGGGAGCAGACGAGCCCGGTGTCGTCGCGCCATGCCGAAAGCATGCGCTGCAGATGATCCCTGGGCATCAGCACATTGCTGTCGGCCATCAAAATCCAGTCGTAGCGGGCAGAACGCCATCCCTTGACCAGATTGTTCAGTTTCGGATTTGAGCTGACAGCGGAATTTCCGACCAACAGCCTGGCCTCGACATTTGTGTGCGTCGCAATCAGCCGTTGCACGACGCCGATGACCGGGTCGTTGGCATCGGCCACACAAAATATGATTTCGTACCGTGGATAATCGAGTTGAAACGTCGATCCCAGCGTCTCCTCGATGAAATTTTCGATACCGCAGACCGGCCGAATAACGCTTACCCCTGCGGTGTGGTCCACGAGGCGCGCATCACCTTTGTTGAGCCGGAAAATGGCCACCAGGATACTGGCGAACTGCGCGATCACCGCGACGCAGCAGAAGGCACCGCCGAGTAGAATGAAATATTTCATCGGGCGCCGGTGACGAATGCTGGAATAGTCATAAAATTTGTATATTTCAATTCCATGACACTCAAACGACGTAGCGCTCGCGACAACGCGCCTTTTTAAGGCTTTTCGACCTCCGTTATCGCAATCCATATTCCGGCCATCGTCCCGACGAACGCCCGGATTCATAGCCACTGAAGCTCGTTGTTGCAGAAGGCGTTTGCCCCAGCGCCATAATGAGAAGCCGCGGCGTACAAGTCCCCCAAGCTCTCAAACGAAGTGCAACAGCAGATTGAGGTGTTGCCGTGGACGGGCAATATAGGACGACATACGCCGCCCTACTCTATCCCCCGCCCGAACTTGTTCGACTTCGGCAAGCCATGGGCGAGGCGGCCGGCGTCGGCGCGGTTGCCGCGCCAGTCGGCCAATTCCTTCCAGGTCAGGCTCTGCTCGCGGCCGGCCGAAATCCTTCCAGGTCAGGCCGGCCTTGGATTCGAACGTGGCGACATCCGACAGCGCCGCACTGGTGTACTTCTGCAGGCGCACGCCGCGGCCGCGCGCCATCTCCGGCACCTGATCGATCGGGAAGATTACCATCTTGTGGTTGGTGCCGATCACAGCGACGCTATCGCCGGTGACAGTGGCGAGCGCGCGGGCTTCGTTCGGCATCTCGACGTTCAAGACCTGCTTGCCTTTGCGGGTGTTGCCGACGCAGTCGTCCTCGTTGACGACAAAACCCTGCCCATCGTGGCTCGCGATCAGGAACTTGCGCCCGCCCTTGTTGACGAACAGCGACACGATGGCCGTGTCCTGCTCCATGTCGATAAACATCCGGATCGGCTCGCCATGGCCGCGTCCGCCCGGCAGTTTTGCCACGTCGAGCGAATAGAATTTGCCATTGGTGGCGAAGAGCAGCAGCTTCGAGGTGGTCTCGGCGAAGAACGCGAAACCAAGCTGGTCGTCGGTCTTGAAGGTCAGCCCCGAGAGATCCGAAACCTGGCCCTTCAGCGTGCGCACCCAGCCCTTGTCGGAAACGACGACGGTGACCGGCTCGCGCTCGACGAAGGCCTCCTCGATCGCGGCGAGATCGTGCTCGGGCGCGTCGGCGAAACTCGTGCGGCGCTTGCCGAGCGGCGTCTTCGGCCCGAAGATGTCGCGAACCTTGCGGATCTGCTCGCCGACCTTGGACCACTGCTCGGCTTCCGAGCCGAGAAGCGCCTTGACGCCCTTCAACTCGCCGCGGAGATTCTTCTCCTCGGTACGGATTTCCATTTCCTCGAGCTTGCGCAGACTACGCAGGCGCATGTTGAGGATGGCGTCGGTCTGGACTTCCGTGAGCTTGAACGCCTTCATCAGCGCCGGCTTGGGCTCGTCCTCGGTGCGGATGATCTTGATCACCTTGTCGATGTTCAAATACGCGATCAGGTAGCCGCCCAGCACTTCCAGCCGGTTCTCGATCTGCTGCTTGCGGAAGTTGGTGCGGCGTATCAGCACGTCGCGCAGATGGTCGAGCCATTCGCGCAGGCACTCGGCCAGCCCGAGCACCTTTGGGATGCGGCCCTTGACCAGCACATTGAGGTTCAGTGGAATCCGGCTTTCCAGCTCGGTCAGCCGGAACAGCAATTCCATCAGCAATTCCGGATCGACCGCGCGCGACTTCGGCTCGATCACCAGGCGAATATCTTCGGCCAATTCGTCCCTGACGTCGGCGACCAGCGGCAGTTTCTTTTCGTTGTAGAGATCGGAGATCTTCTCGACCAGCCGGGACTTCTGCACCAGCCACGGAATTTCGGTGACGACGATCACCCAGGTGCCGCGGGCGCCTTCTTCCTGAGTCCACCGCGCACGGGTACGGAACGAGCCGCGCCCGGTGGCGTAGGCTTCCGCGATTGCCTCCTTGGAATCGACGATAATGCCGCCGGTCGGAAAATCCGGTCCCTTGACCCACTTCAGCAGCGCCTGCGATTTTGCCTGCGGCTTGTCGATCAGATGAAGCGCCGCGTCGCAGAGTTCGGCCGCGTTGTGCGGCGGGATCGACGTGGCCATGCCGACCGCGATGCCCTGCGAACCGTTGGCCAGCAGATTCGGAAATCCGCCGGGGAGCACGATCGGCTCTTTCGACTGGCCATCGTAATTGGGGCGGAATTCGACGCCGTCCTCGTCGATGCCGTCGAGCAGAAGCCGCGCGACCTCGGTCATGCGCGCTTCGGTGTAGCGGTAGGCGGCCGCACTATCGCCGTCGATGTTGCCGAAATTGCCCTGGCCGTCGACCAGCGGATAGCGCGAGGAAAAATCCTGCGCCAGACGAACCATCGCATCATAGATCGCCTGGTCGCCATGCGGATGGAACGAGCCCATCACGTCGCCGACGATCTTGGCGGATTTCTTGAACGGCGCGCCGGGATCGAGCCGCAGCAGACGCATGCCGTAGAGGATGCGCCGATGCACCGGCTTCAGGCCGTCGCGGGCGTCCGGCAGCGCCCGATGCATGATGGTCGAGAGCGCGTAAGCGAGGTAGCGCTCCTCGAGCGCATCGCGTAGCCCGACGTCGTGGATTTCGGCCGGTTCTTCCGGTGGTAGTTGTCGTTTTCCCATGGCGAGGGGTTAAACTTTTGGGGTGAATCGGGCAAGCCGCGAATCGATGCAACACACTTGATGTGTCACCCCGGGCAGCGCCGGGGCCCATAACCACAGGGGTTTGAAAGGAAAATGACTCCGGCCGCAGAGTCACGCAGCTGCCGCGGCGGGAGGTTCCGGCCTTCGCCGGGGCGGCGTGTGGAGACCTCGCGGCCCATTAGAACACCGAGCTGATTTCGGGCTCGATGCTTCGTCACCGCGTTGATAAACCCATCGCGGGCATCGGAATGGCCCTGCCCGCGCGGTTCCAGGACGTGGCGCAGCAGGAATAGTCCCGTAAGTACAAAACCGTCCTGCAGGTCTTGATCGGACCAGCCGTTCGCGCCGCCCTCGCCCTGACTTTCGCCTTGGCGCAGGAACGGCGGCAGCCGCAGCAGCCGATCGCGCCAGGGATCGCCGGCAGCCCGCGAAACGGCCCCGCCCGATTTCGGTGACACGTAAATCAGCTCGGTGGTTGCGCCGGTGGCGGCGCAGCTTTCCAGATCGAGACCGAAGCCAAGTTCGGCCAGCATCGCCAGCTCGAATTTGATGAGATGCGCGGCGGCCTCGCCGATGTCATCGAAGTCATCGAGGATGCGGTCGAGCCTCTCGTAGATGTCCTGATGCGGATCGCGCTCCGGCAACAGCCGCGCCAGCGAAGCCAGATGCGTCACGCCATAGACCGCGTGCGAGGACGCCAGCACAGTGGCGGCGCGCAGGCGTGTGCCCTCGATCGCGTAAGTGCCGAGATGCTCGTCGAGCCGCGCCCGCCACACCGCGGTCACGCTGTTGCCGGGCTGCAGCAAGGGCCGCATCCGCGAACCGGCCCCGCCACGCACCAGGCCGAGGTGACGGCCGTGGCCGCGCGTCAGCAGTTCGACGATGGCAGAAGATTCGCCATGTCGCCGCACCCCCAGCACGATGCCTTCGTCGGTCCATTCCATGAGACGGAGCTTACAGGATTCCAGCGAAGGGTGCAGCCGACTAACTGCTGTCATTCCGGGGCGCGAGCGCAGCGAGCGAACCCGGAATGACGGTGCGAAAAATCACTACGCGTTGAACCAGCCCTTGGCATCGCCGGTGAAGGAGAAATACAGCCCTGCCGCCGTCAGAGCGCAGGAGACGATCTCGATGCCGCTGTCGAGTTTCACGCCGCTCTCGGTGATGATCTGCACCAGCGAGATCACCGAAAGTACAAGCGCTGCGAACAGCACCCATCGCGGCCAACTCTTGCGCCGCTGCGCGGCCAGCCAGACGAAAAACACCAGCAGCAGGATGAGGCTTCCCGCCATCACGGTCCCGACCATGATCGCGGGCTCCGTCATCTCGGCGCTCGGCGTCCGGTCCTGGAACGCGACCGACAGCGCGTCGAGCGTCAGCGACAGATACAACAGCACTTTAAACCACAGCACGTTTCTGGGCAGGTTCATCGGATACCCGTTATTCCTTCGTCATTTCCTGGGAAATTCCAGTCCCATCTCGCGGTAGCGGTCGGGGTCATCGCCCCAGTTTTCGCGCACCTTCACGAACAGGAACAGATGCACGGGCTGGCCTATGATCTCGGCGAGTTCCTTGCGCGACTCCGCGCCGATTGCCTTGATGGTGGCGCCGCCCTTGCCGAGCACGATCTTGCGCTGGCTTTCGCGCTCGACAAAAATCGTCTGCTCGATGCGGATGGATTTATCCTTGCGCTCGGTCCAGCTGTCGGTCTCGACGGTGGACTGATACGGCAGTTCCTGGTGCAATTGCCGAAAGATCTTTTCCCGCGTGATTTCCGCCGCCAGATGCCGCATCGGCGCATCCGACATCTGGTCCTCGGGATAATGAAACGGTCCCGGCGGCACCATCTCGGCCAGCGTGCGGCGCAGGTCGTCGACGCCGTCGCCTGACAGCGCCGAGACCATAAAGGTCCCCCCGAAGCCCAGGCGGTCGTTGGCGGCCTTGGCCAGCGCCAGCAGTTTTTCGCGCGGCACCAGATCGATCTTGTTCAGCACCAGGATTTTTTCGTGCTTGACGGTGTCGAGCTTGGTCAGGATCGCGTCGGCTTCCTCGTCGATCCCCGCCTTGGCGTCGAGCAGCACGCAGACCAGGTCGGCATCATGCGCCCCGCTCCAGGCGGTGGACACCATGGCGCGGTCCAGCCTTCGTTTCGGCAGGAAAATTCCGGGCGTGTCGACCAGAATGATCTGGGCGTTGTTTTCGATCGCGATGCCGCGGATCAGCGCCCGCGTCGTCTGCACCTTGCGCGAGACGATCGTGACCTTGGAGCCGACCAGCGCGTTGACCAGCGTGGACTTGCCGACATTGGGGGCGCCGATCAGCGCCACAAAGCCGCAGCGCGTCGCGGGCGGTGCGGCATCGCCTGATGACTTATCCGTCATTGCTGCCGCCGCCGACGCCTTCGCGCGCGATCATCACCGACGCCGCAACCTTTTCGGCCGCACGCTTGCTGCCGCCGACGCCTTCGGCCGGCGCCAGTCCCGGCAGATCCACGGCAACGCGGAACTGCGGATCGTGATGCGGCCCGGTACGTTCGATCTCGCGGTAGACCGGCGTCGGCAGTCCCTTGCCCTGCGCCCATTCCTGCAGCACCGTCTTGGGATCGCGCAGCGGCCGCCGCGGCTTGCGCATCCGCTCGGTCCAGTTGCGTTCGACGAATTGCGCGGCGGCCGCATAGCCGCCGTCGAGATACACCGCGCCGATCACCGCCTCGCAGATGTCGCCGAGCACGGATTTGCGCAACCTAGCGCCGGCGCCCGCGCCGACTGCCCCCAGCTTGATATCATCGAGCAGCGCAAGCGACTTCGCCACGTCGGCGCAGCTTTCCTTGCGCACGAGATCGGCGAGCCGCTTCGATAGTTCGCCTTCGTCGGCATTCGGGAAGGCGCGGTACAGCATGTCGGACACGATCAGCCCGAGCACGTGATCTCCGAGGAATTCGAGGCGCTGGTAACTGTCGCCGCGCTTGCGCGCGGATTTTAGCGCCGAAACGTGGGTGAAGGCTGTGGCCAACAATGTGGGATCGACGAATTTGTGCCCGATCCGCGCCTCGATCGCCGCAGTGGCCGCCTTGGCGCTGATCTTGCCGCGCTTCTTCTTGGCCGCCACCGGTTCGCGGTCGGCGTCAGGCTGAAGGCTTGCTTCGCCTGAAGCCGGCGATGTCTGGATATCCGGTGTGTCGTCGTTCATCGCACGATTGTGAATAAACGATTCCAGCGCACCGCGGTGGGCCAGCGCCAGAACATCCAGGCGTGCTCGCCCTCGGCAATGGAGAAGAAAATCATTTGCGCCCGGCCCACGATATTCTCGAACGGCACATAGCCCACCGCCGACAGCACGCGGCTGTCGGTCGAGTTGTCCCGGTTGTCGCCCATCATGAAGAAATGACCTGGCGGCACCGTGTAGATATTGGTGTTGTCGTAGAAGCCGTTGTCGACGCAATCCAGCGATTCATAGCTGACGCCGTTCGGCAGCGTCTCCTTCCAGCGCTTCACCCGCGCGGTGGCGTCGGACCCGCAGGGGTCCTCACCGATGAAATCGCTGAGGCGCTCGCGCTTCACCGGCGTGTCGTTGATGTGGAGCAGCCCCTCCTTCATCTGGATGCGGTCGCCGGGTAATCCGATCACACGCTTGATGTAGTCGGTGGAATCGTCCTTCGGCAGGCGGAACACGACGATATCACCCCGCGACGGCTCGGAACCGAAGATGCGTCCCGAAAACAGCGGCGGTGACAGCGGAATCGAATAATGGCTGTAGCCGTAGGAATATTTCGAGACGAACAAGTAGTCGCCCACCAGAAGCGTTGCCTTCATCGAGCCCGAGGGGATGTTGAAGGGCTGGAACAGGAAGGTGCGGATCACGAGCGCGATCAGCAAGGCGTGAATGATGACGCGGACGGTTTCACCCAAGCCGCTTTCAGATTTTGTCCCGGATGTCACGCTCATCGTTTTCCCAATTCCCCGCAGCGATTCCCAGCGCGGTGGCAGACCATTTTCCTCACGCGAATCGTCCCCCGCTTCGCGTCAAGAAAGTGGTCCTGATTCTGATATTGAGAGCGAATTCCGGCGCAAACCCGAATTCTCTCCTGGCTCGATCCAACTTGCGCCGTTTTAGACCGTTGTTCGCAGCCGCGCAATCAACGGTCGCGAAAAAACTTTCTAATCCATTGAAAAATATCGGATTTTTAGTTTTACGGCAAACCGCGGACCTGACCGCACCAGCGCGTCAGGGTTTGCCCGGCTCGATCGCCGAAATTATGACGAAAGCCTGTGCCAGCGGCCAGTCGTCGGTAATGCTGAGATCGATTCGCGCCTCATACCCCTGCGGCGTCAGCTCCTCAAGCCGGGCCAGCGCCCCGCCCGTCAGTTGCATGGTCGGGCGGCCGCCCGGCAGATTCACCACCCCCATATCGCGCCACCAGACCCCGCGCCGGATACCTGTACCCAGCGCCTTGGAACAGGCCTCCTTGGCGGCGAAGCGCTTGGCGTAGGTCGCCACTACCATGTTCTCGTTCTTGGCGCGGCGCCCGGCCCTGGCGCGCTCGGCTTCGGTGAAAATGCGGTCGAGGAAGCGGTCGCCGTGACGCTCGATGACTTTGGCGACGCGGCGGATGTCGATCAGGTCGGAGCCGATGCCGATGATCATGTCTTGCCCGCAGAATTCCCGCCGGCTGCGCCCCGGCGTCCGCGGTCCATGGCGGCCCGCATCGTCCGAACCGTCTCGCCGAGGCCTACGAACAGCGCCTCCCCAATCATATAGTAGCCGATGTTCAGTTCGACGATCTCGGATAGGGACGCGATTTTCTCGGCGGTCACGTAGTCGAGGCCGTGGCCGGCATGGACTTCGAGGCCGGCCGAGCGCGCAAGCGCCGCGCCCGCCACGATGCGCTGCCATTCCGCGTCCGCCTTCGCCGCATAACCATCGGCCACGGCGTCGCACCAGGCGCCGGTGTGGATTTCGATCACCGGCGCTCGTAGTTCTGCCGCCATTTCGATCTGCCGCGGCTCCGCATCGATGAATAAGGACACCCGCACGCCGGCGTCGTTCAGCCGCGCGATGAAGGGCTCGAGCGTATCGTGCTGGCCGACCGCGTCGAGGCCCCCCTCGGTGGTGAGCTCTTCGCGCCGCTCGGGCACAAGGCACGCCGCGTGAGGCTTGGTTGCAAGCGCTATCCGCAGCATGTCCGGCGTCGCCGCCATCTCGAAATTCAGCGGCTTTGAGATCTCCGCCTTCAGCCGCGCCATGTCGTCGTCGCGGATGTGGCGGCGGTCCTCGCGCAAATGCGCGGTGATCCCGTCGGCGCCCGCCTCGATCGCCAGCAGCGCCGCGCGCACCGGATCGGGATTGCGGCCCGCCCGCGCGTTGCGAAGGGTGGCGACGTGATCGACATTGACTCCGAGGCGTAGCGGAGGAGTTGGCATGCAGGACTCGCGGAGAAACTAAGAGGTGAAGCTACCCATTGACGCGCTCGACCCGTGCGACCACGGCTTTGGCGCGCAACTGGGCGATAATAGCGCTGAGATGCTTGAGGTCATAGACCTCAAGATCGATGGTCAGCTCGGTGAAATCAGGCGAGCGCCTGAACATGCTGATATTGTCGATATTGCCGTCGTGCTCGGCGATCACGGTGGCGACCTGGGCGAGGCTGCCGGGCTCGTTGACATTATCGACCGTAATCCGCGCCGGAAACCGCTGCGGCGTCGATTCGTCGACATCCCAGCGCACGTCGAGCCAGCGCTCCGGCTCCTCCTCGAAATCCTTCAGCGCGGGGGACTGGATCGGGTAGATCGTGATGCCCTCGCCCGGCGTCACGATGCCGACGATGCGGTCGCCGGGCACCGCGCCGCCGTTCGGCGCGAATTTGACCGGCAAATCCGAGTTGATGCCGCGCACCGGTATCGCCGTCGGGCTGCGCGAGGGATCGGGCGCCGATTTCAGCTTCAGTTTGACGGCGAGGCTCTTCTTCGCGCCAAAGCGGGCGACCCGCTCTTCCTTGTAATCGGGATACATCGCGCGCGCGACGTCGGAGGCCTTCATCTCGCCGCGCCCGACCGCCGCCATCACGTCGTCGATCGAGGCCCGCGCCAGCCGCGGCAGCGCGCCCTTGAGCTTGTCGTCGGCATATTCGATCTTGGCGCGCACGAACAGGCGCTCGACGATGCGGCGGCCGAGGCCGGCATATTGATCGCGCACCGCCGTGCGGGTCGCGCGCCGGATCGCCGCCCGCGCCTTGCCGGTCACGGCCAGCGATTCCCACGCCGACGGCGGCGCCGACTGGGCCTCCGAGGTCAGGACCTCCACCTCGTCGCCGTTCTGCAGCTCCGAGGACAGCGGCGCGAACTTGCCGTTGATCTTGCACCCTACGGCGCTGTTGCCGACATCGGTGTGCACGGCATAGGCGAAGTCGATGACGTTGGCCTGGCGCGGCAGCGCGATCAGCTTTCCCTTTGGCGTAAAGCAGAACACCTGATCGTGGAACAGCTCCAGCTTGGTATGCTCCAGAAACTCTTCCGGATTGGCACTTTCCGACAGGATCGCGATGGTGTGGCGCAGCCACGCGAACGCGTTGGATTCGCGCTTCAGGAGTTCGGTCGGCGAACCCGCGCCATCCTTGTAGAAGGCGTGCGCGGCGATGCCGAATTCCGCGATCTGGTCCATTTCCTCCGTGCGGATCTGCAGTTCGACGCGCTGATTGCCGGGGCCGATCACGGTGGTGTGGATCGAACGATAGTCGTTCTGCTTCGGCGTCGAGATGTAATCCTTGAACCGGCCGGGCACGACTGGCCAGGTGGTGTGCACGACGCCGAGCGCGCGGTAGCAGGATTCGACGTCTTTCATCACCACGCGGAATCCGAAGATATCCGACAATTGCTCGAAGCCGACCGACTTGCGCTCCATCTTGGTCCAGATCGAAAACGGCTGCTTGCGTCGGCCGTAGACATGCGCGGTTGCACCGTTCTTCTGCAAATTCTTGGTGAGCTGGCTCTCGATCTCGCCGATCAGGTTGCGGTTGCGCTCGGCAAGCGAATCCAGCCGCTGCATCACCACCGCGTGAGCTTCCGGATCGAGCGTGCGGAACGACAGGTCTTCGAGCTCCTCCCGCATCTCGTGCATGCCCATGCGGCCGGCGAGCGGCGCATAAATGTCGAGCGTCTCCTCGGCGATCCGCCTGCGTGACGCAGGCGGCACGAATTCCAGCGTGCGCATGTTGTGCAGACGATCGGCGAGCTTGATCAGCAGCACGCGGACGTCGTCGGAGATCGCCA
Organism: uncultured Alphaproteobacteria bacterium; assembly: GCA_963823115.1. GTDB lineage: Bacteria > Pseudomonadota > Alphaproteobacteria > Rhizobiales > Xanthobacteraceae > Bradyrhizobium. Next base: position 147,035 of record CAWGKJ010000052.1, read on the forward strand.
GCAGCAGCTTGCGCAGGTTCTCGGCCTGCTTGGCCTCGCGCGACACCAGCTCCAGCCGCTTCAGCTTGGTGAGCCCCTCCACCAGCGCGCCAATCTCGGACCCGAAGATCTGGTCGATTTCGGCGCGGGTGGCCTCGGTATCCTCGATCGTGTCGTGCAGCAGCGCCGCGACGATGGTGGCGTCATCGAGCTTGAGGCCGGTGAGGATCGCCGCGACTTCAAGCGGATGCGAAAAATACGGATCGCCGGAGGCGCGGGTCTGTGCGCCATGCGCCTTCATGGCGTAGACATAGGCGCGATTCAGCAGGTCTTCGTTGGTATCGGGGTTGTAGGACCGGACACGTTCGACCAGATCGTATTGCCGCATCATGCGCGAACGCGGCGACTTGGCCGGCTTCACCGGCGCAGGCGCAGATGGCGCCACCGCGACCGATTCGGTCGCGGCCTGCATCTGCCCCTGGTTGCGCCGCCAATACGCCATCAAATCACTGCCTCAACCCGCGGACCTCAAACGCTGCCCGCTTCACGATGCCACTGGCATTATTTAGTGCCTCCTCGCGCGAAACACCCCGTTCGGGGATGAAACGCTCAATTTCGCACATCCAGGCGCAGTCTAACGCCAAACCGCCGGCCCCTCCGATCAAATCGGGGACAGCCTCGGCCGAATTCGTCCGCGCCCGTGACGGCGCCATGGTAACCATGAAAACGTCAACAAAAGCAAAGGCCCGGACGGATGTCCGGGCCTCTTGCAAATCAGACGGAATTTCACCACCCCGAGGTTGTGATCCCGGACGATTTACTCGTCCTCTTCGGGCTGCTCTTCCGGCGGCGCCAGACCCTCGAGGCCCTTCAGAAGTTCCTCTTCGGTCATGCGCTCGACCGCGACCTCGGTATCGTCGGCATCGACGCTGGCGCCCGCCGACCCGATCAGCGGAACCGTATCGGGCTCCGGCTCATCCACTTCGACGAATTTCTGCAATGAATGAACCAGCTCTTCGCGCAGATCCTCGGGAGAAACCGTGGAATCCGCGATTTCACGCAGCGATACAACCGGGTTTTTGTCGTTATCGCGATCGACCGTCAGCTGGGAACCGGACGAGATCATGCGGGCGCGGTGCGCCGCCAACAGGACCAGATCGAACCGGTTGTCGACCTTGTCAATACAGTCTTCTACGGTGACGCGCGCCATCGCCTGTCGCTCCGCTCAATGGAACCGAAAATGTTGATTATGGGCGCTAGTTATAGGGCTAAAGGGCTTTCCGCAAGGCCAATTTGTGATTTGCCTCCCCGATCGGCTCTGATACGCCTTCCCTGGGGCCGAAAGGCCGGAGCGTCCAGACATCACGTCGATACCTCTCGGACAAGAAATAGCTTCATTGCATCGTCAAATATCGGTCATTTCGCCCTTGCCATACCACCTTTGCGGTGGTGTTTGGCGGGGAGCAGATTCACCGAGCTTTAGGCTGCCAATTCTGGAAATGCGCGGTCGGTTACCGCTGCACCAAGAACGTTAACAACAAACGCGAGTAACCTTTGATGCCTTCTTCCTCCAACAAAATTGCGCTCTTTATCGATGGCGCCAACCTCTATGCGACCGCCAAGACGCTCGGTTTCGACATCGACTACAAGCGCCTTCTCAAGGAATTCCAGAGCCGGGGAACCCTGGTTCGTGCGTTCTATTATACCGCTATCATCGAAGATCAGGAGTATTCGTCGATCCGTCCCCTGATCGACTGGCTCGATTACAATGGCTACACCGTCGTTACCAAGGCGACCAAGGAGTTCATCGACGCCAGCGGCCGCCGCAAGGTCAAGGGCAACATGGACATCGAACTCGCTGTCGATGCGATGGAACTCGCCGAGCATGTCGATCAGATTGTGCTGTTTTCCGGCGACGGCGACTTCCGCTCGCTGGTCGAAGCGGTGCAGCGCCGCGGAGTGCGCGTTACCGTGGTCTCGACGATTTCCAGCCAGCCGCCGATGATCGCCGACGAGTTGCGGCGGCAGGCGGACGTCTTCACCGATCTGGTGGAACTGCAATCCAAACTCGGCCGCGATCCGTCCGAACGCCCGGCCCCGCGCGAGCCGCGTCATCACGCGCCGCAATTCCTGCAGCGCGCAACTACGGTGGCGCCGAGGAGCGATGACGACGATTTCGACGACTGAGAACGATGCGGCGCGCGGCCAGCACCTGCCCGACGTCCTCCACACCGAACCTGACCGCAACTGCCCGCTCTGTCCGAGGCTCCTGGGCTTCCGCCAGGCGTCGCGTGCACGCGAGCCGCAATGGTTCAATTCGCCGGTGCCGTCGTTCGGTGATCCCGACGGGCGGCTATTGATCGTCGGCCTGGCGCCCGGCTTGCAGGGCGCCAATCGCACCGGGCGACCCTTCACCGGCGATTTCGCCGGCGACCTGCTCTATGCGACGCTGCTCGAATATGGCTTTGCAAGGGGCGTCTATCAGGCGCGGCCCGACGACGGGCTGACGCTAATCGATTGCCGGATCAGCAATGCGGTGCGCTGCGTGCCGCCGCAGAACAAGCCGCTGCCCGCAGAAATCAACACCTGCCGGCCGTTTCTGTCGGCCACCATCGAAACCATGACAAGGTTACGCGCGATCGTGGCGCTCGGCCGGGTGGCGCATGAATCGACGCTGAAGGCGCTCGGCCTTCGCAGCGCCGCGGCACCGTTCGCGCACGGCGCGATCCACCGGGCTGGCACTTTGCAGCTTTACGACAGCTATCATTGCTCGCGTTACAACACCAATACGAGGGTGCTGACGCCGGAAATGTTCCGCAACGTGTTCGCCAGGCTGCGCGCGGATCTGGGCTCGAGCTAGCCCGGATTTTCCTTCAGCCACGCCAGCACATCGCCGGCATTTCGATCGGGCGGAAATACCGGATAGAACACGTGGCGGATGCGCGCGTCGTCGATGATCAGCGCCAACCGCTTGATCAGCGTCAGTCCCGCGACCTGCATGGTCGGCAGATCAAGCGCCTGCGTCAGCTTCAGCTTCTCGTCCGACAACACCGGGAACGGCAGATGCAGCCGTGAGGCCATTTCGGTCTGATAGGCGTTGCTCTGCGTCGACAGGCCGAACACGTGCCTGGCGCCGGCGGCCTTGAGTTCGGCGAACAGATCGCGGAACGAGCAGGTCTGCGGCGTGCAGCCGCGCGCTCCCGGAATCATGTCCCAGTCGTCGACCAGCGAGATCTTGCCGGGCTCACCGGTTCTGGGATAGGCAAACACCACGATGCGCCCCGGCAACGCCGACAAGGTGACCGAGGTATCGTCGGTCGCGGCCAGGCTGACCGGCGGGATCGTCGCGCCCGCAAGATGCGCTGCCGCGCCGTCGTCGGTCGGCGCCGGAATCTTGCTCCAGTCGACTTCAAGCAGATTCTTCTGGTTCATCGTACAATTCTCCATCGGCCGTCATTGCCTGCGACAAACGCGAAGCGTTTGCGCAAGGGAGCACTTGCGACGAAGCAATCCAGCTCTTGCAGTCCTAGATGGATGGCTTCGCTTCGCTCGCAATGACGGATAGGCATGAGGGAAACCCACTATCCCCGCGCCCGCAGCAGGCGTCCCTTCTCCCTGCTCCAGTCGCGCTTTTTCTCGCTCTCGCGTTTGTCGTGCAGCTTCTTGCCCTTCGCCACGGCCAGCAGCAGCTTGGCCCGGCCGCGCTCGTTGAAGTAAAGCTTCAGCGGTATCAACGTCATGCCTTCGCGGTCGACCGCGCCCATCAGCTTGTTGATCTGCTTCCTGTGCAGCAACAGCTTGCGCGGCCGCTTCGGCTCATGATTGAAGCGGTTGGCCTGCAAATATTCCGGAATATTGGCGTTGATCAGCCAGATCTCGCCGTCCTTGGTATCGGCATAGGATTCGGCGATGGTGGTCTTGCCGTTACGGATCGACTTGACCTCGGTTCCGGTCAGCGCGATGCCGGTCTCGATTGTGTCCTCGATCGCATAATTGAATCGAGCCTTGCGATTTTCCGCGACGACCTTGATCGCGCGCTCGTTCTTCTCGGCCATGGCAAACTTTTTCCAGCGAAGCGATCAGGGATAGCACCCGGGTCGCGCGCATGCACGTCAAGACTTTTTGAGCAGGTCGCGGATCTCGGTCAGCAATTCTTCCTGGCGGGTCGGCTTCGGCGGCGCGGGCGCCGCCTCATCCTTCCGCTTCAGGACGTTCATGGAACGAATAACCATGAACAGCACGAACGCGACGATGATGAAATTTAGCGTGAGCGTAAGGAAATTGCCCCAGGCCAGCACCGCGCCCTGCTTCTTGGCATCGGCGAGATTGCCTGCGGTGACCGCCTTCGACAGCGGCGTGAAGTAATTGGAAAAGTCGAGGCCGCCCGTGATTGATCCGATGATCGGCATGATGATATCGCCGACCAGCGAGGTTACGATGCTGCCGAAGGCCGCACCGATGATGACGCCGACCGCGAGGTCGACCACATTGCCTTTCATGGCGAATTCGCGAAATTCCTTGAGCATCCGCAAACCCTTTTCTTCAACCTCGCTCGTCGGATTGATCACTGCTCACAACAGACTTAGTTGATGAGGCCCGCATGCACCATGGCGCTGCGCACCGCCACGCGCGTCGGTTCGGTGACCGGCACCATCGGCAGGCGCAGCGTCTCGTCGATCTTGCCGAGCAGCGACAATGCGTATTTCACCGGTGCTGGATTGGATTCGATGAAGAGGTTGGTGTGCAGCGGCATCAGCTTGTCGTGCAGCTTGAGCGCGGTCTTGAGATCGCCCTTCTGCCAGGCCATGTGAAATTCGGAGCACAGCCGCGGTGCGACGTTTGAGGTAACCGAGATGCAGCCGTGACCGCCATGCGCCATGTAGCCGAGCACGGTGGCGTCTTCGCCCGACAGCTGGTTGAAATCCTCGCCCATCTTCGCTCGCTGCTGGGAAACCCGCACCATGCTCGCGGTCGCGTCCTTGACGCCGGCGATGTTCTTCAGTTCGAACAGCCGCGCCATGGTGTCCACGCTCATGTCGATCACCGACCGCGGCGGGATGTTGTAGATGATGATCGGAATTCCGATCGCGTCGTTGATCGCCTTGAAGTGCTGATACATGCCTTCCTGGGTCGGCTTGTTGTAGTACGGCGTCACCACCAGCACCGCGTTGGCGCCCGCCTTCTCCGCGTGCTGCGCGAGTTCGATCGCTTCCCTGGTCGAATTGGAGCCGGCGCCGGCGATCACGGGAACGCGGCCCCTCGCCTCGTCGATGCACCATTCGACGATACGCTTGTGCTCGTCGTGGCTCACGGTCGGGCTTTCGCCTGTGGTACCGACCGGCACCAGGCCGTTGGTGCCCTCGGCGATTTGCCAGCTCACCAGCGCCCGAAAGGCCGCTTCATCGAGCGAGCCGTTCTTGAACGGCGTGACCAAGGCGGTGAATGACCCCCGGAAATTCGTCTTGGCTGCCATGGACTTCCTCCGAACCCGCGGTTGCGGCTTTGCCGTTGCTGAACCGACAATTCATATCGGGTCTGACGGGCCGGCGAAAGTCTCCAGCCGTGATTTTGCCGCCGTCGTGGCGCAGACCGTCGCCTGCCCCCGTCGCATTTAGTATTTTGTCCACATATTCAATCAAATAGATCTAGGACTTAACCGATTGAATGATTCGCCGCGAAGGAACGCCGTGCCCCCATCCTCCCGCGCAGCCGCGTTGCGATCGACGGCTCTGGCAACGAGCCTGGCGCTGGCGTTGGGGTTATCGGCGTTGGCATCGAACGCCTGGGCCAAGCCGAAAGTTCCACTGCCGAAACCGCGGCCGATCGCACGCAACGTGGCACCCAATGCCGCCGCCAAAAATAGCCCGGTGCAGGCCGCCGCCAGGAATACCGCCCCCGTTACGACCGCGGCGCCTGCCGCCATCGCGCCCGCAACACGCCAGCACGCCGCCTTGCCGGCGCCGCGCAAGCCGCCGCCGCCCCCGGCGGCGGTGGCCGCGACGTCGTCGACCTCGCAGGCCGACACCGACGCGCTGGAAGCCGTCATCGAGCTGATACGCAAGCATCAGCCCGCGGACGCGACCCAGACCGAGGCGGCGATATCGGATCCGGTCGCGAAGAAGCTTGCGGAATGGATCATCCTGCGCAGCGACAACAACGGCGCGTCGGTCGAGCGCTATCGCGCATTCATGACGGCCAATCAGAGCTGGCCCTCGCAAAGCTTCCTGCGCCGGCGCCTCGAGGCGGCGCTGTGGGACGACCATCGCGACGATGCCACCGTGTGGGCATGGTTCGAAAACGAATTGCCGTTGTCTGCCAAAGGCAAGTTCGCGCTGGCGCGGGCGATGCTCGCGCGCGGCGATCGGGCCAACGCGGAGCGTTTGGCGCGCGACGCCTGGCGCAACGATTCCATGTCCGAGGACACCGAAAACACGGCACTCGACCTGTTCGGCGCGCTGTTGACGCCGGGCGATCACAAGGCGCGGATGGATCGGTTGCTGTATGGCAGCGAGCACGAGGCGGCGCTGCGTGCGGCCAAGCGGCTGGGCGACGGCCAGCTCGTGCTGGCGAAGGCGCGCGTTGCGGCCTATCGCAAGGCCTCCAACACCAAAGCACTGCTGGACGCGGTGCCGCACGAACTGCATGGCGATGCCGGCTACATCTTCAGCAAGATCCAGCTGCTCCGCCGCGAAGAGAAATTCACCGAGGCAGCCCAGCTCATGCTCGGCGCGCCGAAGGACCCCGGCCGCCTCTACAACCTCGACGAATGGTGGATCGAGCGGCGATTGCTGTCGCGCAAGATGCTCGACGTCGGCGAGCATCGCACCGCCTATCTGATCGCGCGCGACGCCGCCCTTCCCGCGCGCGACATCTACCAGACCGAGCAGGAATTCACCGCGGGCTGGATCGCGCTGCGCTTTCTCAACGACCCGGCGACGGCGGCACAGCACTTTGCACGGATCGGCGTCGGCAGCGTCAACCCGACCGCGCTCGCGCGTGCCGGCTACTGGCAGGGCCGCGCCGCTGAAGCCGCTGGTCGTTCGCAGGACGCCCGCGCCGCCTACACGGCGGCGGCGGCGCAATCGACCAGCTACTATGGCCAGTTGGCGCGCGCGAAACTCGGCCTTCCCCAGATCGAGCTCAATAGCGCCCAAGCCGTCCGGTCGCCCGGAAGCGAAAGGCTGGAGATCGTACGCGCGGTGCAATTGCTTTACGATCTCGATGAACGCGAAATCGCGGTGCCGATTTTCGCGGACATGGGCGAAAACGGCGATTCCGGCGCGCTGGTGGGGCTCGGCGAACTGGCCTCCCGCTATGGCGACGCCCGCGGCATGCTCCTGGTCGGCAAGGCCGCGCTCAATCGCGGGCTGCCGTTCGATTTCTACGCCTATCCGGTGACGGGAATCCCGCCGTTCAAGTCGATCGGGCCGGATGTCGAGCAGAGCATCATCTACGCCATTGCGCGCCAGGAAAGCGCCTTCAATCCCAACGATGTCTCGGCGGCGCAGGCCTACGGGCTGATGCAGGTGACGCCGGACGCCGGACGCTATGTCAGCAAGAGAGCCGGCGTCAGCTTTGACCTCGCCCGGATGAAGACCGACTCGACCTATAACGCAGCCCTTGGTGCGGCCGAACTCGGCGGCCTGATCGAGGATTATCGCGGCTCCTACATCATGACGTTCGCGGCCTACAATGCCGGCCGCGGCAGCCTCAAGAAATGGGTCGAACGCTACGGCGACCCCCGCGATCCCAAGGTCGACGCGGTCGACTGGGTCGAACTCATTCCGTTCTCCGAGACGCGCAATTACGTGCAGCGGATCATGGAGAATCTGCAGGTCTATCGCGCGAAGATTCGGCGGCGGAACGCGGCTGCAGATCGAAGCCGATTTGCACCGCGGCGCGAGCGTCGAATAGCCGCCACGGGTGCGCTATTCTTATCTTCCCTACTCGACTTGAAACGCCGCCTGCTTTCGGTGCGGAGCCAGTTCACTGGCGATTTTTAGCAATCCCTCTGGATTACCCCAGAGCAAGGTATTCTCTTGCGCGCTGAAATTTGGCTTTGTTCTGCCAAAATGGCTTTACGATCACTTCATGCTTCGCTCGGATGGGACTCCACCAAGCTGGTCTTTCAGTTTTATTCATATTTTTCATATACTTAACGACTCCAATTTGCGAAGTATACACTTTATACGAGCAATACATTTGATTTGCTACTATTTATCTTTTGCCATTTTGCTTCGACGCCCTGTCGTCTGCTGCCCGTGCACAGACCTCATTCAGACGCGCGGAGCGCCGCCAAGATACTTCTTCACGTTGATGTTGCTTGTAAATGCCCCGGGCGGATTCGACTGGTTACGGATTCCCGCGACGATCTGCTCGATCTCCGGCAACGCATGCTTGAAGAACTTCTTTAATCCAGCGCAGAGGTAATTGAGGCCCGGCTCACCATCTGGCGTTTTTATTAAACGGTTCTTCGGACATTCACCCCAGCAGTCGTTGAGATAAGCACACTCCCGACAATAGCGCGGGAGCGCCTTTGACTTCGCAAAACCGAATTTGACTTGCGCAGGCGTGAACACCAAATCGGCTAACGGCTTCTCCCTGATCGATCCCAGGCGATACTCCGGGTAAACATAGTGATCGCAGGAATAGACGCTTCCGTCATGCTCAATTGCGGTACCCTTGCCGCATATCTCGCCGTAGATGCAGAGCTGCGAAGGAAGGCCCAAGTGCTGAGCCACCAGCGTCTCGATATGATTGACGAGCACTCGGCCAATATCTTTGCGGCGCCACTCATCGAAAACCCTGGAGAGAAAATAGCCATACTCCTCGGGATCCACCGACCAGTCGGTGACCACCGAATTGGGATGATCCGGACGCGCTTCTGGGCTCCCGACCACGGGAAGCCTGGAGGACTCCCAAGTCTGCGGGGCTGTGGTTTCAAAATTGCGCAGTTGGACAATCGGGATGAATTGAATGTAGGTGGAATCCAGCTCGCGACGTAGAAATCGATAAACGTCAAGCGGGCGGGAAGCGTTGAAACGGTGAACACAAGTCAGCGTGTTGAATTGTATGCCGTACTTCCGCAGCAGATTTGCTGCCGCCATGACCTTGTCAAACGTCGGCGCGCCGCCCTTATTAACACGAAATCGATCGTGCAATTCGCGCGGCCCGTCGATGCTTAAACCTACGAGAAAACGATTGTGTTTGAGAAATTCGGCCCATTCCTGGTTCAGGAGAACGCCATTGGTCTGCAGATCGTTTTCAATTTTTTGCCCGGGCTTCGCATACTTCTTCTGCAGGGCAATTACCTTGCGAAAAAACGCAAGCCCCCGGAGCGTGGGCTCGCCGCCTTGCCAGGAAAAGACAACTTCTGGGCCAGTGACACCTTGGATATACTGCTTGATGAAGAGCTCTAGGGTATCGTCATCCATGTTGCCGGCGCCAGGCCCGTTCGGCAACGTTTCCTTGCTGAGATAAAAGCAATACGTGCAATCCAGATTGCAGGCGGATCCGGCCGGCTTGGCCATAACGTGAAACCGGCGCATTGTCGGGGTCCCCAGCGATTGGGGCACGGTGTATTTGTCAACCATAAATTGTAGTTCCGAGGGTTATTGCCGATTGCGTTATAGACACATACTCGCATTTCAGCGCGCTTTTACGCTTGAGGAAGATCAAAGCGCTCGCAAATCCAGAATTAGGCTGCAACCATCTTAACATTCGCGGCCTCACACGGTGTCGTTCCGGCACTATGCGCGGGACCTCGGCGCTTCCCTTTTTGACCTGCTTTTGGGCTGCCAGGGTTGCTCTTGACATCGTGGCATGCGCGGCCCCGCTGATCCCAGACTACCTCCAGTGGCGCCATTCTTTTTGTAGCAGACTTTAAGTCAGGAACTGGATAGATCTGCAGGATCCCTTTCCGCGATTTCATTCAACATGAACCTGGCGACGGAATTGCCGGGAAATCTCTCCAGGAGGTCGTGATACGCGCGATTTGCCGCCGTAAAATCACCCGCCTCGAACAAAACCAGAGGCTTTCCATGTCATCGCGCTAAGCTCTTCCTCCTCGCGTATCCTAAGTTCGGGATCGTCGCTGGCGCGGAAGGCGAGCAATTCATAGATCATGAATTCTGTTTTGCGGCCCTTCACCTGGACCCGCTTCAATGGCCGTACCAATATCTCAGTCTGCACCTGATCGTAGATGCTATCGCTAATGCAGATGGTGGTGCCAAACAGCTTATTGATACCTTCGAGGCGCGCAGCAACATTCACGCCGTCGCCCAGGGCGGTGTAGCTCAGTCGAGCTGAAGAGCCGACATTGCCGACCAGGACGTTGGCGCAATTGAGCCCAATGCGTATGCGAATCCTCGGCCGTCCTTCCGCCTCCCACGAATCGTTCACCCGTTCCATACGCCGCGCTGCCCGCAAGGCGCCGGCGCAGGCGCGCAAAACATGGTCGGGCCGTTGAACCGGCGCATTCCAGAATGCCATGACGCCGTCGCCGATAAACTTGTCAACGGTTCCACCCTCTTCCGAAATCGCGCCGGAGACTTCCTCGAAATAAGTCGAGATCTGAAACAGAAGGTCATCCGGCGCCAGAGTCTCGGCATGGCTGGAGAAATTCTCCAGATCGGAAAAGAACACGGTGAGGAATCGTGGCTCAACGCCCAAAGTCAGTGGGATACCAGACTTGATGAGCTGCCGGACCACATCGAGCGGAACGAAGGAAGAAAACGATTTCAGCGAAGTCCGCAGGAGGGAGGCCGCGAATTCCAATCTTGCGATCTCCTTGATATGCGATGGCGGCGCTTCGTGCGTTTCAAAATTCAGACTTTCGATAGCCTGCAATTGGCGCGACACGTTTTCGACCGGCCGCGACAGTCGGCTTGAAGCGAAATAGATGAAGAATAGCTCGATCATGGTGAGGATGATGATGACCAGCATCATCAGCCGATTGGTCGCTTTCAGCGTACCTATGAAATCGTCGATCGGCGTCAACGTGATCACTTGCCAAGGTTGACCAAAGCCACCAGGGAAATTGGCAAATGCCGCGATAAATTCCTCCCCGTTTACCGGCGATCGGAAAGTGAAGCTGTCAGTTCTGACGAGGGCATGCTGGCGATGAGCTTCGCGCACATTCGGATCTTCAATGTCAGCTACTGTTGCGATCTTGATCAGCCCATTCTCTACGCGAACGCCCTTCTGCTTGTCCGGAAACGCGATAATCTTTCCGCTGTTACGATCTGCGATGAGCGTGGTGCTGTGGGCGCTGGTCCGGTGCTTGTCGAGAAATCTCGACAGTGACGTCTATCGTGATGTTGGCCGACGCGCAGCCGAGGAAGTCGACACCATGGAATATCGGAACGCGCAAAGAGAGAATGGGGAAACCTGTATCGGGATTGATTGAGGGCTCGGTCACCGCGAGCGTTCCCGTTGTCTTGGCGGCCTGATAGCCGGGCAAGGTACGAATATCGGTCTCGGTGGCAACATTGTAATTGCCGACTTCATGGGGCCAAATGTCGAAGAATTTGCGATGCCGGGTCCGTCGCAGCGCGTAGGTGATGGCATCGATGTAGCTGGAGTGCCAGTTAGCGGCGGCTGGAATAGCAGGGTCTGAGCGCCTTCGGTCCTCGTCGATGCGGGTGACCACACGATGATAACCGTCCTCGAAGCTGACATAGACGGCGTCGATATATGTGGCCGAGGTCAGGGCGCGATACAACAGATCGCGGCTTTGCTCGGTGCGGAAATAACCGGGATCGGCAGCTGCCACCTCCGCGAGAAAGCGCAGCGGGCTTTCGGTATCGTCGATCAAGCTTTCCGTGCGCTCCACGCTGGCCTGGCTGGTCTGTGAGACCGCTTCGTTCAGGATCGACACCATGCCGGCTGAATTCTTGTTATAATTGTAGATCAGGATAAAAATGAGAATGGGAATGCTAAGGCCGATGAACAGCAATGACATGATCAGGCTTAGCCTTGGCCGCCCCATCCTGGCGACGAACGGAAGTGCGCTCAATCGGGCCAGACCGCGCCGCAGTACGACGACGCTTCCGATACGCAACCAGAGCAGCAATCGCTAAGCCGACAGGCACGAGCAGCAAGGGGATCAACCGCCGCCGCTCGGCTGCCATCAGTCTTCCATCCCAGATCAGTGCCTCGGGCAAATTATCGTCAGTCAGCAGCCCAAGCTTGTGTAGGTCGCGGCGATGCTTTGCCAGCGCGCGGGATCCTGCTCACCGATCTGGTCGGGGTCCCGCCCGACCAATATCTCCATATGTTCCGCCTCATACAGCAAGGCTTCGCGGCTCTTTTTCCCGGAATAGCTCTTCAGGATCAGGTCGACCGTCGCCTCCTTGTGCGCAAGCGCATAGGCCCAGCCTTTCAGACTGGCCGCCCTGAACGCCGCCGCCCGGTCCGGATGCGTCCTCTACCTCGGTTTCGGAAGTGCATAAATTGTCACCGTAGAAATCGATTCCGTAAGCTTCGGGCGAGAAGATGCGGTAGGCGGCGCCAAGCTGATCAAGGACGAACGGCTCGTTGGTGCTGTAAGCGACCATTGCGTCGGCCCTGCCGGCCAGGAGATCGCGTGGGTTGCCAGCGTGAGCGACGCGCGGCAGAGCGTCATAGTCGACCCCTTCGCGCGTAAGCATCGCAGCGATCTCATCGCTGCCCGGAGAGTCCATGAGCGTATGGCCGCGCAAATCCGATACGCTGCTGATGTCGGCCCGGCGAGGAACCAGGATGACGATTGGGGAGTGCTGGAAGATGGCGGCCAACACGACCAGGCGGCGACCTAACGTCCATTCGCGCAGAACACTGGCGTTGCAGACGCCGAAATCCGCTTTGCCGCTGGCAACCGCTTCGGCGACGTTGATATCAGGACCGCCCTCGCGGATCGTGACGTCCAAACCGGCGTCGCGGTAGAAGCCCTGCTCAAGCGCCGCGTAGTAGCCGGCAAATTGAAACTGGTGCTTCCATTTTAGCTGCATCGACACCTGATCGAGCGCAGCCGCCGGATGGGAGGCCAGCAGGACTAGGCCAGCGGCCATGATTAGCCGCCTCAACATGGCAAACCCCCGCCGTGCTGACAGTGCCTTTCCACAGATCGCAATTTGTTTTCGGCGTATCGACATTGCTGCCCGCGTTAAGATATCCCTGCAAGCCAATGCAAATTTCCAACTTGTCGACGCATGTTATATACCTGCGAACCGGGATTAGCGCCCACCAGGTTGATCAATAATGTCTATGTCCTGCGCAGACTTTGACCTGGGTCAACGGAAAGTATCGCGCCGCTCCGTTAGTCGCATTCGGCCGGGTAATTATGGTGCACCGCATTTCCAAAACGACCGGCTCGCACTACGCAGATTTGGCAGATTTCAACTCAACGAGACCGCAGCAATGGCAGTCTCCTAAGGGCGGAAGGATGACCGACCACCCAGAGACCCATCAGCCTTTTCCAAATTACACTGGGTCTCGCGCAGCGAGGAGAATACAATTATTCTTTTGCCATCGAGCCCAAAATCGGAGACAGCCGTGGAAAATAGTACGCAATCTAGGGCATCTATGCGCAAGAGGATTATCACCGAGCTAAAAGAATTAGCTGTCATCACGGCGTACCTTTACGTCAGTTTTGCCGCACTGATTTAATTGAAAGCTGCGGTTCTCCACGCGCAAGGCATCCCTTACGCTCCACTGGGCATAGCAGCGATAAAAGCCGTCATCTGCGCCAAGTTCATGCTCTTGGGAGCGGCATTTCACGTTGGCGAACGGTTTACGAAGCCTCCGCTTATTTATTCGACGCTCTACCGTTCATTTGCCTTCCTAGTGCTGTTGATTGTCCTAAACGTTACTGAGGAGGCCGTTGTGGGGGTTATTCATGGCAAGACAATCCTCGACTTGATAGCCGACATTGCAGGCGGAACTTGGTATCAGATAGTTGTGACCAGCTTTGTTCTGCTGCTTGTGCTCATTCCTTATTTTGCCTTTCGCGTACTCGGTGAAGTTGTCGGTCACACAATACTTATTCGGTTGTTCTTCGAGCCGTCGAGCGGACGTCGATAGCAGTGGTGAACCTCCTCCGGATTGATGGACACCTGTAGTAGGCTCGGTGAGCCACGAGGTGTCGGATGGAAGGATGTTAACGTCGGTCGTTTACGGACCACTATCAGCGGCACCGGCCGATCTGGTGGCCTTAGAGCGGCCGCTCGATCGGATCGGTAGCCAAGGAACTTGGCCTGCGCGATTCCGTGTTGCGGCGCTCGGTGGAGCAACGGGGGGCTGGTCGAGGGCCTGCGGGCGGTGCGGCGCCCCACAACGCAGGCGACGCTGCCGTCGGCGGATCACGCCGCTGAGGTCGCCCGTTTGCAACGGGAGAACGAGCCGTGGCGCGGCCACGGCGGGTGCGGACCACCGACGGCCGTCATGACTTCCCGATCGCCCCGAACCTGCTCGACCGCAACTCCCGTGGCGAGATTACACCGTCCCTGGATGTCCTGATTTGAGTATTGAGGTAATCCGCTCCGAGTGAATGATATCGTCTCCGAGCGCGACAAAAGCCGCGAGGTCACTTGGCGGGTCGGCTAGGCCGGTCCACATCGCGGTGCCGCGACGTGGTGCCCAGACCTGACGGGTCTCAAGAAGATAGACGCCAAAGACCGCCTTAAGGACGCCTATACCGCGGTTGTCCATCTCCTGCTGCAAGGTATAGGCCGCCAGCGCCGCGTTGATGACGACGGCCATTTCGATGAGCGCTTCCCGGTATCGAGGATTGCGCGTGACGTCGGCGCCAAACGTCTCCTGCATCTTCTTGGCCGAGGCCTGGACCACCACCAGCAGCCGGTCGAGGATGCTGCGCAGCGCACGGCTGGTGGCAAGGGAAAGGTATTTCTCCGGTTCGAGGAAGACGTCGACCGCCGCCGACACCGCACCGCAGCCGCTGTGGCCCAGGACAACAACAATCTTCAGGCTCCCACCCAAATGCTCTACGGCATATTTCAGGCTGCCAAGCACTTCGCTGCCGAGGCCGTTGCCCGCGACCCGCACGACAAAAAGGTCGTTCGGGCCTTCATTGAAGATCAGCTCGATCGGAACGCGTGCGTCGGAACAGCCGAGCACGGCAGCAAACGGCCGCTGTCTGGGCCCCACATTGTTACCCGCCTCCAACCCAAGGTCGCGTGGGTCTATCTGGATAATCCGACTGGCAGTACCGTTGTCGTCCGCCATGCCGTCGAGCAGGGCCGCGAACGCCTGGCTGCCCTCATCGAGACGATGCCGCGCCGCGTCCGCATCCGCTGGCAGCGATCGCGTCGGTGGTTCCAATTCACCATTGCGATAGGTGATCTCGACGCTTCGCATGTTTTCCCCTGTTAGATGCTCACACCACTCTCACCCCAAACGACGCCGCTAGAACCGCAACGCTATGTGCCCTTCTATCTTGAATTTACAGAGCGGGTTGGTCGTTTCGAAGTGTTCTTCAGCTCAACCTGAGCGTGGGCAACCGAACAACGACGCATTGGAAATATTCTCTCTTGTGTATTGGCATGTGCTTGTACGCAACGCTTGCGTCAGCGCAGGATCACGCTGGCGGTGATGACGATATGGTCGACTCAACCCACTTTGATCGCCCGGACCTCCGCGGCACGCTCATCGACCGGGATCACGGGAAGTTCGCCGGCGGTTTTACCGGAAGCGCGCGGAGATGATCCATGATCGCCTGCCATTCCTTGATCTCCCGGACAGCGCCTTTCCCAGTCGCGGTGGCGACACTGGTCCGATCCATCGTGCCTGCCGGCGCCAGCAGGTCGGGCGTGTCACTCGCGCGGGTCGTCGAGTGCCTCGACCTTCGATTTGAGGGGCTGTCCGTCCTTGTTCTTGGCCACAAGCGGCAGTTTGCCCTTGGTATATTTGGGTATGGCCACGAGAATCATGGCGAGCATCAGAGGGGCAGGTGAGGCTGTACAGGCGCGCGTCCTTGCCGCTGATGTCGATCGCGCGGTAGCCGCGGTCGAGGTCTCCCATCTCGATGGCGGTCACGACGTCGAATTGTGGACGCGACGGGTCGTAGCGGAACCTCATGCCGGAAGCGCGGGGGAAATACTCGCCGGGATGGGCCGGGCTATCCACGAGGAAGAACTCCAGCAGATTCTTCAGTTCCTGGCCGGTGAAGTAGCCCGTCACCAGGGTGCTGCCGGCCGTCGTGGTCCACGACACCGGCGCCGAGCGGCGCCACGGCGAACACGTCGTAGACGGTCTGCACGCCCGACTTCCCGCGGATAAGGCCGGAGCGCATCATTCCGTTGGCGGTGAAACCGATGTCCGCTTTCGTGGCGCTTCTGAAGGCATCGGTGCAGAGGTTGGCGAGGATGGTGCCGGCGGCGATGTCGGTGAACGTATTGGGAATGTCCCGCGGCGCCACCGCCAGCGGCTGATCGATGCTGTAGCCACGCGACGCGAACGCGACTTCGGTGACTGTCTTCTTGAACTTGTCGATCTCGTCGGCGATGGCCTGGTCGCCGGCAATGGTGTCGTCGATCGGGAGAAGCTTGTAGGACTCGACCGTCAGCTTGCCGCCGTCCAGTGTGATCACCAGTTCGCCGAGGTTCTCGCCATACTTCCCGGTCTGGACCACGGGCGTGCGGCCGTTGACGATGACCGGCTCGTGCAGTTCGGTGTGGCTGTGGGCGCCGATGACAACGTCGATGCCGGGCACGGCCGCTGGCTAGGCGCACGTCCTCGCCGTCCGTGAAGCGTCCGTCCTTGCCTTTCTCCATGCCGCCGTGGCTGAGCGCGATGATCACGTCCACCTTCTCCGTCTCGCGGAGGACCTTCACCATCTCCCGGGCGGTCTCGATGGGATCGGAGAACTTAACCGCGCCGGCGCCACCGGTATAGAACTGCGCTTCTTTGCCGAGCAACCCGAAGATGCCAAAGCGCATGCCGCCACGCTCGATCACGAGGTAGCGGCGGACCACGCCATCCTTGGCCAGCTGCTGGAGACCGGCCAGCGTTGGGTCATTGGCCGTGAAGTCGGTATTCGATGCGACCACCGCCGGAACCCGGCCGGCCTTGGCGGCCACCGCGATGGCCTGGGCCGTACCGTCCGGCCCGAGGTCGAAATCATGGTTGCCGAAGGTGGTGGCGTCGCAGCCCATCCGGGACAGGAGTTGCAGTTCGCCGCCGGTTTCGCGGGTGGCGGCGGCGAACGCGGTCCCCATGCTGTAGTCGCCCGCATCAAGCACCAGCACAGGACCCTGACTTGCGCGCGCCGCTTTCCGCTTTGCGATCAAGGTGGCCAGACGTGCGAACCCGCCCCGGGTCTTGTCGTCGTTGAGCGAGAACGGGGTGTAGTCCGAGGCTGGCGCCATCCCGATCAGATTGGAGTGGAGGTCGTTGGTGTGCAGGATGGTGAAGGTCTTCTTGTCCGTCCGCCGCCGCAGCTCGTTCTCCACGCAGGGCGATCATCGCGCCGATCGCCGCTGAGCCGAGCCAGTATCTCGCGACGCGAGGGTAATTTGCTGGAAAGGCCAGCCTTCGCGTTCGTCGGAGGCGTTCGCTTGTTCTGCGATTGCAGGGTTGTTCATGGCGGTCGCTTTATCGCTATCGCCCAACCGTCTGCCGAACTCGGCTGCGGCTGAGATCAAGCGGTTTATGCTCGCATCGCTGCGGCCGACCGTTGGAAATGGCCGGCCGCAGTTCGTTTGTGTCCGACAGCGCTTAGTCCTTCGCGCTTGCCTTCATTTTCTCCATCACTTCGTCCATGTTGAAGCTGGATGCCTTCTGCCGTTGCGGAAATTCCTTGAACGTCATCAGGAATTGGCCGACGTAATCCTGCGCGGGCACGAACACGAAGACATGATCAAGCAGCCAGTCGTAATAGGTGTTCGACGTGATGTCCGCCCGCTCATAGGGATCGGTCCGGAGGTTGAAGATCTTCGGAACTCGCAAGGTGACGAACGGCTCCGACCAGATCCGCAGTGTTCCCTGAGCGCGCTGCTCCATGAACACCAACTTCCAGTTGTCGTAACGCAGGCCGGTCAATTGCTGATCGTCGTTGACATACAGGAAGGATTCCCGCGGGCTCTTCAGGGCCTGTCCGGTCAGGTAGGGCACGAGGTTGTCGCCGTCGAGATGGACCTTGTAGGTCATGTCGCCGACCTTGTAGCCTTTGGCCAGCTTGTCCTTCACTTCGGTGTCGCCGCCGATCGCCAGCAGCGTCGGCAACATGTCGAGATGGGCCACGATGTCGTTGGACACGGTGCCTGGCTTGATCTTGCCCGGCCAGCGGAACATCGCCGGCACCCGGTAGGCGCCTTCCCAGTTCGAGTTCTTCTCGTTGCGGAATGGCGTCATCGCGCCGTCCGGCCAAGAGTTCATGTGCGGGCCGTTGTCGGTTCCGTACATGACGAAGGTGTTGTCCGCGATCTTCAGGTCATCCAGCGCCTTGAGCACCGTACCGACGTTCTTGTCGTGGTCGATCATGGCGTCGTGGTACGGGCTCTGCCAGCGGCCGGACTGGCCGAGGCTCTCCGGCTTGACGTGGGTGCGGAAGTGCATGTGGGTGAAGTTCACCCAGACGAACACCGGCTTGCCGGCCGCGTTCTGCCGCTTGATGAAGTCAACCGCCCGGTCGGCGGTAATCATCGTCGATGGTTTCCATCCGCTTCTTGGTCAGAGGACCGGTGTCCGTGCACACCTGCTTGCCGACCTTGCCGAAGCGAGGATCGACCGTGGGGTCGTCCTTGTCCGACGCCTTGCAGTCCATCACGCCGCGCGGTCCGTACTTGGCGAGGAATGCGGGGTCCTTCGGATAGTCCGGCAGCTCAGGCTCTTCCTCGGCGTTGAGGTGGTAGAGATTGCCGAAGAATTCGTCGAAGCCATGCACGGTGGGCAGAAATTCGTTGCGGTCGCCAAGATGGTTCTTGCCGAATTGTCCGGTCGCATAGCCTTGCACCTTCAGCAATTCCGCAGTGGTCGGATCTTCTTTCTGCAGCCCAAGTGTTGCTCCGGGCAGGCCGACCTTGGTCAAGCCGGTGCGCAAGCCGGACTGGCCGGTGATGAACGAGGCCCGGCCGGCGGTGCAGCTCTGCTCCGCATAATAGTCGGTGAACATCACGCCTTCAGTGGCAATTCGGTCGATGTTGGGCGTCTGATAGCCCATCATGCCACGCGAGTAGGCGCTGACATTGGACTGGCCGATGTCGTCACCCCAGATGATGACAATATTTGGCTTTCGCGGCTGTTGCGCATAGGCGGTAGAAGGTCCCAACGCAGGCAGAGCCAAGGCCAAACTGAAAATTGCAACGCCGTACCATTTCGCCATGTCAAACCTCTTGGTTCAGGGTAATTCGACAAGTCCTTAGCCGAAGAGCACGGCAAGCTTTAGTGAAAACGCTTGTCATTTTGCGCCAATCTGCCGAGACTGGTGATTAATCTGAGCCGTCAACTTTATGTCGAAGATAGCATTCACCACAGCCTCCGGTTTTGGTCCCCTCCCTGGACTGCTCAATCACATAGGCGGGCCCGCAGCTATGCGGCGGTTTTTCAAATGACGGGATTGCCGCTCGACGTCATTGAGAATCGAACCGCCCATTTTCCACTCCAGGATATGATAGCGTTGTTTTCTAAGGCGGCGGTCTACCTCGGTGACGCCGATTTCGGATTGCGCGTGGGGACTCAAATGAGCGCAGTCGATTTCGGACCCTGGATGCGCTACGTCATCGCTGCCCAAAATCTCGGCGCGATGCTCCAGCGGGCGAGTAAGGCACTCCCATACCACCAAACTGGTGCCGAATTGCTCATTGAAAAGAACGGATCATTGGTGCGCTGGTCATATGCTATCAATAGTCCGTTCGCCGAGAATCCGCAGCCGTTCATCGATCATATCCTGCAGCCGATGATCGACTTAGTGAGGCTCTACGCCGGGCCCCGATGGCGTCCAAGAGGTATTGAGGTCGGACATTCTGGCTCTTCCAGAAAAGCTTCATTCCAAAATATTTTTGAGGTGCCGATATACTTTGGGAAACCAACAACTGGATTGATTATCGAACGCGAGCTGCTTTCGTCCCCACGGTTTACGCGGAGCGCGACTTCTGAACCCATAACTTTCGGCGATCTACGACGGATCGCTATATCGACGCCGCCACGCAACACCGCTGAGACTGCAATAAGGATTGTTGAACTAAGTATTCGAAGTGGCGGCGTCGATATCCAAACGGTTGCCGAGAAATTGAGTACCAGCGTGAGAACCCTGCAGCGAGAGCTCAGTCGGGAAGGGATGAGCTTTCGTGACGTCGTCCAGCGGGCCCGCTTCAGCCAGGCCGTTAGGCTCATCATCGAAACCGGTCGTCCATTGGAAGATATCGCACGGGAGATCGGCTATAGCGATCCAGCTAACTTTTCACGCGCATTCCAACGTGCCTCGACCATGTCGCCAAGCGCCTACCGGATGTTGCATCGCCGGGAACCCTTAAGCCTCTAGTTTCTGCCTTGTCTGCTCATGCGGGCGTGATATTGCCTGCCTGACTTGTTGGTCAGGGATGCCCGAACTATTCGATCAAGCCCTTAGCGCGGTCAGCCTGGGTGGCGAAGTGCGTGACACCTGGGGAAAGCCCTCCCAAAAGCCTCCCTCCCGGCCAAACACAAATATACGATAGGCTTGGCTTTCTGGTCGAGCGAACGGAATCACGGAAAATCTGACGTATTACCCTGTGGTTCTGTTCATGGTGGCATTCGTGGCGCAGTGGTTCGCTTCGGTGATGGGCTCGTGGCTGCGCAGCCGCAACCCAAATGCCGGAGATGAGCAGCATGAGGATCTCGGCATCATCCTTGGGGCCACCCTGACGCTGCTCGCATTGATCATCGGCTTCAGCGTTTCCATGGCCAGCAGTCGCTACGACCAGCGCAAGAGTCTCGAAGAAGCCGAAGCCAACGCGATTGGGACCGAAATGCTGCGTGCTGACCTTGTGCCACCGGCGACGCCGCAAAGGTCCGCAGCCTTCTTGGCGGCTACCTCGACCAGCGCATCCTTTTATAAATCGGGACGGCACCGGCAAACGCAGATCGACCAGTCGACCAGCCAATTGCAGACCGAACTCTGGGCTGCCGTTCGCGGCCCGGCCACCGAACAGCCCACGCCAGTTGCGGCGCTGGTGGTCTCCGGCATGAACGACGTGATCAATTCGCAGGGCTACACACAAGCGGCATTCTGGAACCGGATTCCCCGCGCTGTGTGGTGGCTCATGGCGGCCATCGCACTGTGTTCAAACGTGCTGTTTGGCTATCGGTCGCGAGACGGCAAGGCCGCAAGAAATTGCTCTCGTACTGCCATTTGTCGTCTCGACTGGCCTTCCTTTTGATAGCCGACATCGATGCTCCCAGACATGGCCTGATCCAGGTCAGCCCGCAGAACCTGGAAAGTTTGGCGAAGTTGCTCGGGCGTTGACATCGTGCAAGAGCACTACGCGCTACAAAGATCCTTGGACTAGCTGCGCCTGGCCCGACACGCTGGGCGGCACCCAACCTCCGTCTATGAATAACTCATGCAAATGCTGCGCTATCCAGTTGCCTCCCCGTTTCAGATTGAACGGCTTGGCTAGAAAGGCCCAGCAATTACCGCTAATTGGCTGACGGTCCAAGCGTGAGTTATTTACTGAACGTCATCGTCCCGGCGCTGTGAGGTCCACCTTCTTCCAGGTTTGATCGGGATTGAACGATGTCATGCGCTCAGCCAGTTTCTCCGTGCGCTCCCCGAGGTCCTTCTGGAACACGGTGCCGGCGTAATTGACCACGAACGTCATCACGCCGGAATTGCCGTACTCGGCCGGATAGGCCACTAGCGCAAAACCGCCGATCATCTTGCCGTGCACGACATAGTCCACTTCGCCGCCGGCAGCCATCGCCCCCTGGCGCGTCAATATCTTGAAGTAGTAGCCGTGGAACGGGGTACGGTCGCCGCCGATGGCGTAGCCCTCAGTCGATGCATGGGCGACGAGTTCGCCGAGCGGGCTTTCATCATCACCTTGTGCCGCGGGCCAATAGAGCCCGTCTTTCTTGCCAGGGCGGCTGACGATGCGCTGCGCGTAAGTGGCGCCTCCGGCGCTGCTGCGATTTTTATCGGCGTACTCGTTCTGCGCATCGACATATGCGAGGCAGGCCTGGATCGCGCTGAGCTCGTTGCGGCCGATGCGCCGATACAAGATCTCAAGACGGCCAGCGGCAGTGGTCGAACTGCCAGGCGGCGCCTTTGCGCGTGAGCGGGATCGGAAACGGAAAGTCCTCTAGCCCGATGATCACGACGGCCTTGTTGTCGCCTTCCATGGTCACCTGATGTTTTGCATCGTAGGCCGCCAGAAATTTTTGGCGGATGGATTCCGTCGGCGACCTTGTCGCCAGAGGATACAATATCGGCGCCCTCTGCTCCGAGCACGCTCATCACGCCTTTGGGCCAATTGTCCTTTGTCGCGCTTACAAGCGCTCCCACGGCGTCTTCGGGGGACTTGAAAGATTGCTGTGCGTTGGCGACAGACACCGACGCAAGGATCGACAGTTGCGGCGGTCCAGCAGGTCAGTTTGCCAAGCAACGAGAAGATCTGGGTCATGACGATCTCACCAATAATTGGATTTGCGTGTGCCGTATCGCGGTAGCGGATGGAATCCGCGCGCCGGAGGCAACCCAGTGGTCGTAAGTCTCGAATTTCAGCCCGAGTTTGTCATAGAAGACGCGCAGGTACCCGTCCTGGCCGCGCACAACGGCATCCGGCATGACGTCTTGCACTTCCTGCGCCATCACGCCGACATAAGCTTTGTTGCTGCCGTTGTAGCTATAGCGATAGAAACCAAGCCCGTTGTCGAGCCGGCCGATCAGCAGTGATGTCGTGCTTGGCGTTGATGTCCGAGCGGCGTCCGCCGCCACCACCACCGCCGCCGCCGCCACCGCGGCCACCTCCGCCGCCACCGCCGCGCCTGCTGCGCCCCCACCACCGCCTCTCACGCGCTGCCGCTCCTCCGCCGCCGCCGCACTACGCGCTGCGCGGCGCCTCCGCCACCGAGACTTTCTCTTCCTCGCGCGGCCTGTGTATTGGCGACTTTGCCGGATTGGATATTGCTCATCGCGGTTTCGCGCTTGGGGGCACTGGCGGCAGGGCGGTTTGCACCTGACCGAAGGCCGGTTACCGGCGTCTGGCCGGTTGCCGCCCGATGACGGTCTGTTACC
The DNA here is from genome assembly GCA_963823115.1 of uncultured Alphaproteobacteria bacterium. Taxonomy (GTDB): domain Bacteria; phylum Pseudomonadota; class Alphaproteobacteria; order Rhizobiales; family Xanthobacteraceae; genus Bradyrhizobium. The sequence goes on from CAWGKJ010000052.1 coordinate 170,223, forward strand.
GGCTTCAGGCCGGTTGCCAGGAGTACGGTCGCCGGTGTTGGGACGGTTAGCCGGCACATTGCCGCCGCCAAGGTTGGCGCCTCCCGCGCCGGGCTTGATCACCTGTTCGCCCCCACGCCCGCGGAAATCCATGCGGTCTCGGCTGCCCGCCCGATACGGCATTGTTGCCGAACTTCTGTTGCACGTTCGCGTTGCTGTACTTCACGCCCTGGCGGTGAACGGGATTGTGCTGCCAGTTATTGCTGTTGATGTTGACATTATTGATGTTCACCGGGCGGTTCACATTGATGTTGTTGCCGCCCCAGTTGACGCCCCCGCCCCAGTAATTCCCGCCCGATGCCCAGCGCCCGACGGCGTAGCCTGCGCCGAATGCAATCCCCGTAGCGAGGATCGCGCCCGGCACATAGCCGAGTGGCGGCGGGAAGTAGTAAGGCGGATAGGCAGCATACGGCCAGGCACCATAAACGATGGCAGGATCGTAATAGGGTACGTAAACTGTATCCGGTACTGCGGGCTCGATGACGATGACCTGCCTGCTCTCCTGCTGCGTTACCGTGACTTTCTGCTCCTTGGTCGATGCCAATTTATTGTTTGCCTGGGCTTTCAGACGCAAACGTTGAACTGCATCCATGACGTCCGGCTGCTGGGCGAGAACGGCATCGCCGAGCTTTTGCGTCCAGTCGAGCTTTTCGCTCATCATCGCGAGCACCGACGGCGTCGCAACCAAAGACTTAACGCTATCGTCCCAAGTTTGCTTATCGACGGCAGCCTTCAGCTGATCACCCTTGATGGTCTTGTTTCCCGCCGCCCACCGATCGGCCTGCACGACTTCCAGCGGATAGGTCGAGGCCATCAGCACCTCGGCAAGAAGCGCATCAGGGTAGAGCGCGATCGGCGCAACCAGCTGGTCGAGTTCCTCGGCTTTTAGCAACGGCTGCGACTGATCGGAGGTCGGCGATGCTGGAGGTGGCGCCGGGGGAGTCTGCGCGTGCGCCATTGCGCCTTGCAGCACCGACAATAGGAGTGCGGCAATGAATGACCGCGTCGTTGATAAAATCATGTACCTCTCCGCGTGCGTCGAACCGTATCTGTTTCGCTATTTCGGCGCCGGGGGCCGCGCATTGATTCCGGTCAAGATTGATGGCGATCTGTGCAGCCGCGGCTGCCTTTAAAGCGCTGCGTAGCCTTTCGCGCGAGAATTAGCTACAATCAGATTCACCGGAGCCTACACCGATGACGGCGCCGAAAACAACAACACCGCGCTCCTTGGCAAGCAAAGCGTCCAATTCGGCTTCTGATCCGGAACGAGATACAGACTATCGGTCTGCCTCCGGCTTTCAAGGCGGCTCCGCCAGAGATTGCCCGTTCGAAACAGCCAACTGCTGAGAGTGAAACGAGTTTGAAACAAGACAGCTTATCGAACGATCAGGCATTTCAGACAGGATCTGCCGGCTCCGCCCAAGCCCTGAATGCGATCTCGATGAGCGGTCCTAAGTTTGCTCGCCTGTCGAGTGGTGCTCGTCGAATAGCCGCGCTAACGGCAGCAATCGTCATCCTTTCGAGCTTCGTTTCCTGGCACCAAAGCGCGCGCGGGCGGACGATCCGGTGAAGGCGACATATGTCGGGGTCGAGGTTTGCGCCGGCTGCCATCAGACGCAGGCTGAGCGCTGGAAGGCGTCACACCACGCGTTGGCAATGGAGAAGGCCACGGCGGAAACGGTACTGGGCGATTTTTCAGGCGTTTCGGTCGAGAATTTCGGCGTGGTCAGCACGTTTTCGCGCGTCGGTGATAAATTCATGGTCGCGCACCGATGGTCCCGATGGGGCGCTGCACGACTACGAAATTACCTATACGTTCGGCATCGATCCCCTGCAGCAATATCTGATCGGATTTCCCGACGGGCGCTACCAGATGCTCGGGCTCGCCTGGGATACGCGACCGAAGGACAAGGGTGGCCAGCGCTGGTTTCATCTTTATCCCGACGAAAAGCTCCAGCCGGGCTCGTTGCTACACTGGACCGGCCGCGACCAGACCTGGAATTACCAGTGCGCCGACTGCCATACGACCGATCTAAAAAAGAACTTCGATCTCTCCGCCAACACCTACGCCACCACGTGGGCCAGTCTCGGCGTGACCTGCGAGGCCTGCCATGGCCCAGGATCCCGCCACGTGGCGTGGGCAAAGACCGGGTCGAACCCAGCGCCTGCCGACAAGTCCGGCCTCCCCGAAAAGGCCCGGATGGGCCTGGAGGCCTGGTTGAAGGCGACCGATCACGGCAAATGGGAAATGAACCCCGCGACCGGCACCGCCCACCGCACCGAGCCGCTGGTTTCAACCCAGCTCAACGCCTGCGCCTCCTGTCATTCACGGCGACATCTTCTCGCCAAGGGACTGGCACCCGACGCCCCGTTCCTCGATGCGGCTCTGCCGAGCCTGCTGATACCGGGGCAATACCATGCGGACGGACAGATCGACGGCGAAGTGTTCGAGTACGACTCATTCCTTCAAAGCGCCATGCACAAGGCCGGCGTCGTCTGTTCGAACTGCCACGAACCGCACGCCGCAAAACTGCGCGCGGAAGGCAACGCCCTATGCGCCCAGTGCCATCTGCCGGAAAAGTTCGACGTCACCGCGCATCATAAGCATGCGTCTGGCAGCCCCGGCGCGCAATGCGTCAACTGCCACATGCCGACCAAGACCTACATGGTGGTGCACGACCGCCGCGATCACAGCATGCGCGTTCCGCGGCCTGATCTGTCGGTGTCGATCGGCACCCCTAACGCCTGCAACCAGTGCCATACCGACCGCTCGGCAGAATGGGCGGCAAAGGCTGTCGCAGAATGGTATCCGAATGGCCGCCAGACAACGCCGCATTACGGCACGGCACTTCATGCCGGTCGCACCGGCGCCGTCGATGCGGAACGCCAACTTGATCAACTAATCCTGGACAAGAGCCAGCCAGCGATTGCACGGGCTAGCGGCTTGCCTCTTCTGGGTCGCTATGCGTCCCCGGCCTCCGAGCCTGCCATCAAGGCGGCGATCGCCGATCCGGATCCGATGGTCCGCATGGCCGCCGCGCAAGCAATCCCGCCCTCCGCGCCGCGCACCCATGATCGAGGCAATCTTGCCGCTTCTCAGCGACCCGGTGCGCGCGGTTCGAGTAGAGGCTGCGCGGGCTGATTTCTGGAGTCGACCCGCAGACAATGACGCCGGAGCAACGCAGCGCCTTTGCGAGCGCCTACCAGGAGCTGATTGCCGCCGAAATGATCGACGCTGACCGGCCGGAGGCCCATCTCAACCTCGGCCTCCTGAAGACGCGGCGTCAGCAACTCAGCGAAGCGGAAGCCGAATACCGCACCGCGCTTCGTCTCGATCCCAAGTTTGTCCCGGCCCTGGTAAACCTTGCCGACCTCGATCGGCAACGTGGCATGGACAAGGAAGGAGCAGAGCTGCTGCGTGCGGCAATCGCAATCGAGCCGAACAATGCTGCCATCAAGCATTCGCTCGGGCTGCTGCTCGTCGCCAACGTAACTACGCCGAAGCCTTACCGCTGTTGCGCGAGGCCACCGCACTTGATCCCGACAACGCGCGTTACGCTTACGTCTACGCCGTCGCACTCAACTCCATCGGTTCAGCCGCCGAGGCAAAAGCACTTCTGGAGCGAACGCACAAGCAGCATCCGACCGACAGGAATGTACTATGGGATTGATCGCGTTCGAGCGCGACAGCGGAGACGTCGCGTCGGCCCTAACCCATGCGCAGGAATTGGCCGCGCTCGAGCCCCAAAATCCACAGATCCGTGCGCTGCTGGATGATGTGCGTCGGCGCGTGGCGCGCTAAAGCCCAAGAATCGACATCGAAGCCTGACCAGTTGCCCTTGTCGTCCGGGGTCGAGAATGCCGGCAAGCCAGCGTTGACACCGCAAAGGACTGCATCCCGCTGGATGGTCCGCTTCAAGGTTTTGGTATCGTATCGCTCATAAATGATCGCGATGGCGCCAACCGCAACAGCGATCATCGGCCCGATCAGGAGGCCGCCCCGGAAAGTCCGTGTGATTTATCACTCACCAGTAATGGGGAAAAGGAACCGACCGTAAAGCCGCCGCTGCAGGTTACAATTCCGGTTTCTGCCGCACGATGACCTTGGTGCCGACCGGCACGCGCTCGTAGAGATCGGTCACGTCGGCATTGACCAGCCGGAAACAACCGGAAGAGACCTTGGTGCCGATGGTATCGGGCCGGTTGGTGCCGTGGATGCGGTAGACGGTGGAGCCGAGGTACATCGCGCGGGCGCCGAGCGGATTGCCCGGCCCGCCGGCCATGAAGCGCGGCAGATAAGGTTGGCGCGCGATCATCTCCGGGGGCGGCGTCCAGTCCGGCCATTCTGCCTTGCGCGCAATGTTCAGAGTTCCTGCCACTGAAATCCATCGCGGCCAACGCCGATGCCGTAGCGTATCGCGCGGCCGTTACCCTGGATCAGGTAGAGATGGCGCTCGTCGGTCGAGATGATGATGGTGCCCGGTGCTTCCGTGGTACGGTAATACACCACCTGCTTCCTGAATTCCGGGTCCAATTCCACGGAATCGTCAGCTAAAAGCCCGGGTTGGTCACCCGGGTCGTTTTGCTGCGCAAAGCTCTGCGATGCCGAAAGAACCAGCCCGATCGCGGCAACAACCAGCCAGATTAAATGACGAAACTCGATCATCCAAGGCACTCCTTAATGGCACTTCACGTACCTAGCACCCCCGCCAAATCGCGGAAACCAAAATCGGACGAAATATGAGACACTCCCGAAGACTGCTGAACGAACAGCCGCTCCATCCGGAAGAACAGCACGGAAATATCCGTAACTCATGCGCCGCTCAAATCAGTCGCGCGGGCTTGATACCCAAACATAATGCAGCCTGCAGCCAATGTGGCAATCAGGACCGGTACCATGGATGTCATCCGTTTCCATACATCCATCAAAACATCCAGCATGGCCGAAAGCTCCTTTATCCTTTGCCTGCCACAGACATCCATTGCAGCAAGTAACTACCTCTCAATTCGTCACCATTCAGGAGGCCGGACTGTCGGCCCGATATCCTCAGGGCCAGGCAGACCTGGCGCCGGCGGTTGCGGCGCGTTGGCGGGCGGGAGCAAATTGCCCCAGTCGGTGCGCGCGCGCATCTGGTCGACCGTTGCTGCGGTCACGAAGTTGCCATCCACCCGTATCTGCCATCCGCCGCCGAGCGCCCGAAACACCGCGGTAAGGCCCAGCGGCACATTGGCCAAGGCGCCGGTGAAGGTGTTCTCCGCCTGGAAAAGATTTTGCTCCGCGGTCAGTACGGTGGTAAATGACATGGCCCCCTGCTCGTACTGCTCCGTTGCAATTCTCATGGCTCCGCTGGCGGCCTGAACACTGCGACGCAGGAACTCAGCCTGGTTTTGCGACTGCAGATAGGTCACAAGGCCATTGTCCACTTCCTGCTGCGGCGCTCAGCACGGTGTTCTGATAGTCGACCAGCAATTGTTGAAGCTTCGCATCCTGCAATCGAACGTTGTTGGTGATCTGGCCGTAGTTCAGGAGATTCCATTGGAATGAAGGGCCGGCGGCATAGGCCACGCCCTTCCAGTTGACGACGTCGCCGAGGGTATGGCCGTTGGCGGTACTGGCCGAGCCGCCGAACGTGCCGGTGATGCTGATCGCGGGATAGAGTTGGGTCAGGGCGACGCCAATCTGTGCGCTTTGTGCCAGGGCGGCAAGTTCAGCGGCGCGAACGTCCGGTCTGCGGCGCAACAGATCCGCGGGAATGCCGACCACGATGGTTCGAGGCGGCGAGGGTATCCGGCCCACCGACCGGGAGAGCACCATTCCCAGCGACTGCGGGGGAACGCCGAGCAGCACGCAAAGCGCGTTTTCTCCTTGCTGCAATTGTATCGTCAGCTGCGGTATCGCCGCCCGGGTCTGTTCGAGCACGTTGGTCGCCTGGAAAACGTCAAGCTCCGAGGCGCCGCCGCCCTGGAATTTTGCCTTGGCGATACTGAGCGCCTGCTCCTGCCTGCGGACATTGGCGCGCGCGATGGCGATCAGCTGCTCTGTCGTGCGAATGCCGATGTAAGTCGCGGTAACATCGCCCAGAAGCGACACCAGAACGTTGTCATAGGACGCGATCGACGCCAGGTAAGCCCCATCGGCGGATTCGACCCCCCGACGAAACTTGCCCCAGAAGTCCAGTTCCCAGGCCGCTTGCGCCGCAACGGCATCGGTCCAGAAATACGAAGGCGTCGCATTCGGGCCCGACAACGGCGTGGCGGCGCTGGTCCGGTTGTAGATGACAGAGCCTGCTCCTTGCTGCACCTGCGGATAGGTTATGCCAATGGCTATTCCCAATACTGCCCGCGCCTGCAGCACGCGGGTCCCCGCACTTAGCAGCGTCAGATTCTGATTATACGCAATCTGGATCAGCTTATTGAGCGTCGGATCTCGAAAGCCTTCCCACCAATTTTGATATTCAAGGGGACCGGACTTGAACCGAGCGATTGTCTGCGCCACGAAATTTGTCGGCGAGCGGGGCAACAGGCGCTGTGAAATTCGGCCCGATGGTACATGCCGCGATCGGCAGAAGAAGTGCCCCTGCAAATATCCAGTGAATTGCGCCAGCCAAGCAGCACTGCGACACCAGACGCGACCAAACCGGCGCTCGATACTGCGCTGACCACGACTCTGTCCCCCATCCCGCCACGTCGAATTGAACCTAATGCACGTACGCGACTGTTCACTCTACCGATCATGCGACCGTACGACGGCTTTTCCACCGAGGGCATGACATAAACAGCCACTTCTTCATCCGGATCGCGACCTTCGAGATGACGTGCGTGGCCTTGCCCTTCTGCGTGTAGATAGCCGCTGACCCACCTGAGCCGATCGACAGCTTGCGGGCGACGGCCTGATCGGTGAAATTGATCCGCACCGCGTAAAGCCCATCGGATCCGATCCGGGCTGCATTCGGGATCGTGCCGGTGGTCGTAAACTGACCGCCGCCGGTCGCGGAAATCACATAGTCCACCTTTCCCAGAAACAGGCGGCCCGGATACGGGTTGAGCACCATCTCCACGTCGTCGCCTGGTCGACATTCGAAAGCCAGTTCTGCGGAAACACCGCCGCGACGGCGGTATCCGACGTCATTGACGAAGGTCCCAGCCGCGGCAATCGGCATGGGCACCAGCATGGTTCCGACTTGCACCTGCCAGTTCACCACATAGCCATCGTCAGGCGCCGTCATCTTGCACTGGGCGAGGTTGAATCGCGCGTCCTCCAATTGAGCTTCGACGGCAGGAACATTGCTCTTGGCTACTTGCACGGCGGCGGCGGCCTGCAGTGCGGAAGCCTGCGCTTGCGCGACGGCCGGCTTCGGCCTGTTGAACGGCAGCGTCCGCCTGCTCGCGCTCCTGGGTCGCCTTGGCCACATTGAGCACGCTGATCGCCGCCTTGTCCTGGCGTTGAATGTTGAGAGCGATTTGCTCCTGGGTCTTGGCCAATTCGTCGGCGGCCTTGGCCTTGGCGAGATTGGCCTGCGCATTCGGTACGGCCGCGTTTGCCGTTACGACCGCAGCCTCGGCTTGTTTGACGTTCGCCTTCGCCGCCGCCAATTGCGCCTCGACCTGGTTCACCGTGTACTGGTACGGCTCCGGGTCAATCTCCAGCAGCAAATCGCCTTTCTTCATCGGCTGAAGCGCCTGGGCGTGAACCGTCTTGACCTGCCCTTTCACGTAGGGGACGAGCTGAACCACATACTGGCTCGTCACCATTTTGTCCGTCATCGGTGCCGACTGTGTCCAGAACACCACGATCCCACCGACCATGAGCACGCCGACCACGAGTCATGGCCACGATCAGATAGGCCGTGGGCTTGAGGTGCAGGACCTTGAACAGCGCAAGAACAACGGAGGCATAGATAATGATCAGGAGTGCGATCATGACCGCGTCTCCTTGTCGTCCGAAGGTTTGCGCAATGCGGCCACACGTGTGCGCGGCGTCGGGTTCCGCGCTCGCGCGGCTGCCTATCGTCATCATGCTGAATTTGACCAAATGGCGTCGTGAACGCCCAAATAAACGCGATCGGCCAGAGCAACCCGCCGGTCGCAATCCCGATCCAGCCCATGGCGTTAATCGCGGCAGCCTGCGGATGACCCCATTTGTGAGCGAGCTGACCCGGCAGTTTGCCCACATTGACGACGATGACTACTCCCGCAAAAATGAGAACCGCGAACACAACAAAAGCGAATGCGTCCAACGCGCCGAATGAGGAATCCACTGTCGGGCAACTCCCTGCAAGCCAGCCCAGCGTGAAGACACACGCCGGAAACCTCGAACAAACCTAGAATTTGCGGAAGCCAACCGCTTGATACAAATCAAGGAAAAGCTCTGCCTGCCAGAAGCTGGCATCTATCCAAATCTGGCAAACTTCCCTCTTATTACCTTAAAGGCACTTTCCGGCACCGGAGGCGCCCGACAGCGCGACCTCCGGGGTGACATTAGTTCACATTGCGCAGCGCGAATAGCTAATCGAAAGCTCATCGGGCATGCCCGGAAGAATCGCCGAATTGTATTATCGTCAACAATCCGCGCGCTGAGTTGAACGTTCGATGCCATTATGTCGGTGGCGCAGGCCGCGAGGATATGGATAGCGCTTCCGTCTTGTTTTCTGACCTTGATGTTGCAGGTCTGCATTTGTCCACGAACCTTATCACCCTCCAGGATGAAGCCGCCGCCATATTGGTCGCTATCCTGCTGGAATGAGACCACGTTACCCTTCTTGACGAAAACTTTGCTGCATGAAGATGCATCGGTCGCCCATGCACCATTCAAATCCGCCGCGTAAATCGAACTTTGGGGAATGATGCAGGCTGCGGCTAGCAATGTTATCAGGACCGATACTCTGGATATCGCTCGCTTCCCTAGGACCGTTACTCCTGACATGGCCAAAACCTCCATTGGCATTTAATTAAATTGACACAATCGCGGCACACGCGAAACAGCCGATAAACTGGAGCCGGTAGACGTCGACTACCGCTGCGCCACATTGACGACGCGATACAGTTCCGACAGTATGTTGACATACGTCCGCTAATCAATACGTTTTCACTTTTCAGAACCGACTGATTTGGATCAAAAATAAGTCGACTGATTTAGATTAGGATCAACGATAAAATCAAAAAGGAGACTTGACTCCGCATTGCAATCGCGCGTTTCGGCACTCGTATGTCCAGAACAATCGCATTCGCCCAAATAGGCTGGGCGCATGTTCGCTCCACATAAAACTCGGAGGACTTCAGACGATGAAGAAAACCAGCACAATGATGGCTGGCATGCTGGCCATGGTTGCTACGGCAACTGTGGCGGCCGTGCCAGCAGCTGCGCAGCAGCAGCAAAAACCGAACATCGTCGTCATCATGGGTGACGACATCGGCATGTGGAATATCGGCGCCTATCACCGCGGCATGATGGCGGGCCGAACGCCGAACCTCGACAAGATCGCCAAGGAAGGCATGTTGTTCACGGACTATTACGCCGAGGCGAGTTGCACGGCGGGCCGCGCGAACTTCATCACCGGCGAGCTGCCGATCCGCACCGGCATGACCACGGTTGGCCAGGCGGGCGCTTCGGTCGGCCTGCCCGCGGAGGCCGTGACCATCGCCACCGTGCTGAAATCGATGGGCTATGCCACCGGCCAGTTCGGCAAGAACCATCTGGGCGACAAGAACGAGTTCCTGCCGACCGTCCACGGCTTCGACGAGTTCTTCGGCTATCTCTATCACCTCGATGCGATGGAAGATCCGGCGCATCCCAACTATCCGCAGAACCTGTTGAACGTCGTCGGCCCGCGCAACATGGTCCATAGCTGGGCCACCGACAAGGACGATCCCACCGACATGCCGCGCTGGGGCAAGGTCGGCATGCAGAAGATCGAGGATGCCGGTCCGCTCTATCCCAAGCGCATGGAAACGGTGGACGACGAAATCCGCGACCTCGCGCATCAACTTCATGGACAAGGCCAAGAAGGACAACAAGCCGTTCTTCGTCTGGCTCAATCCGACGCGCATGCACATCGTCACGCATCTGTCGCCGAAATATGAGGCGCTGCGCAACGCGGAGAATGGCTGGTCGGAAGAAGAAGCCGGCATGGCCCAGCTCGATGACGACGTCGGCCTGGTCATGAAGAAGCTCAAGGACATGGGCGTGGACGACAACACCATCGTCGTCTTCACCACCGACAACGGCACCGAAGTCTTCACCTGGCCCGATGGCGGTCAGACGCCGTTCGCGCAGTCCAAGGGAACGGTGCTCGAGGGCGGCTTCCGCGTGCCGGCCATCATTCGCTGGCCCGGCAAGGTGCCGGCGGACTCGGTGCAGAACGGAATCTTCTCCGGGCTGGACTGGTTGCCGACCTTCGTGGCCGCGGCCGGCAATCCGAACATCACCGACGAATTGCTGAAGGGCAAGGAAATCGGCGGCCGGACCTACAAGAACCATCTGGATGGCTACAACCAGCTGGCCGCCATCACCGGCAAGGGACCGTCCGCGCGTCACGAGATTTTCTACCTCGGCGAAAGCACGGTCGGCGCGGTGCGCATCGACGACTACAAGTTCCGCTTCATCGACCAGCCCGCCGGCTGGCTGGGCGAAAAGACCAAGCCTGACGTTCCCTACATCACCAACCTGCGGCTCGATCCGTTCGAGCGCACGGGCTGGCCGAACAACGGAACCAAGGACGGCGCGCAGCAATATTTCGACTGGTTCAAGTACCAGTTCTGGCGCTTCGTGTTCGTCCAGCAGGTCATGGGCAAGGAAATCCAGACCTTCCTCGAGTTCCCGCCGATGCAGCGCGGCGCGAGCTTCAATCTCGACGCCATCAAGGCGGAGATGGCGAAGCGGATGGAGCAGGCGGAGGCGGCAGCAAAGGGCCCAGCAACTAATGGACCCGATCTTTACGGCGGGCGGCCTCCATGCGGGCCGTCCGATTCCCTGATACACGCGACAGATTGCAATGAGCGAGCGGCCCGAAATTTGGGCCGCTCTTTTTTTGACTCTCGCACGACAGGTAAAGCGAGTGACGGTCGGTTGATGCAAGTCAATGAGCCTTGAGAAGAGACATTTACCCCTTAATTAATGGTTTTGCTGACGGGCTGCGCCAGTCGGACCTTACAGGCTCGGTCTACGTCGGCGACCATGCATCATCCCCAAGCCAAGGAGACGAAGCCATGAAACCGATCGCTTCCCGCCGAAGTTTTAGCCGTCGCACGCTCCTCTCCCTCCTCACGGCGCTCCCGGCTTTTCCGGTTCTCGCGCTTCCGGCCGCCGCGCAGGCACAAGCGACTATGTCGGGCGATCCCCTACCCTCATGGAACGAGGGCTCAACGAAGCAGGCGATCGTGAGTTTCGTTGTCGCCGTGACGCGAGAAGGTTCGCCGGATTTCGTGCCGCCTGCCGAGCGTATTGCGACGTTCGATAACGACGGCACCTTATGGGTGGAACATCCGATGTACACCCAACTGGCTTTTGCGCTCGATCGCGTGAAGACGATGGCGCCTCTTCATCCGGAATGGAAGGATACGCAACCCTTCAAGGCGGTCCTTGAAGACGACATGAAAACCCTCGCTGAAGCGGGAGACCGAGGACTGGCAGAACTGGTGATGGTGACCCATGCCGGCATGACCAGCGACGAATTTCAGAAGATCGTTACGGATTGGCTCGCCAGCGCGCGTGATCCGAAATTCAAACGCCCTTATACCGAACTCGTTTACCAGCCGATGATCGAGCTGCTCGCCTACCTTCGCGCCAGCGGATTCAAGACATTTATCGTATCCGGCGGCGGTGTCGAGTTCATGCGCCCATGGGCCGAGCGGGTCTACGGCGTTCCGCCGGAGCAAGTGATTGGCTCTTCAATCAAGACGAAGTTCCAGATGCGCGACGGAAGGCCCGAGCTTTTTCGCTTGGCAGAACTGAATTTCGTTGACGACAAGAGCGGCAAACCTGTCGGCATCAACGAATTTATCGGTCGTCGTCCGATCGCCGCATTCGGTAATTCCGACGGCGACCTTGAAATGCTGCAATGGACCACGATGGCCGACGGCCCCCGTTTTGGTCTGTTAGTCCATCACACCGACGCGGAACGGGAATACGCCTACGACCGGGACACGTCGTTTGGCCGCCTCGACGAAGCCTTGAACGCCGCCGCGATAAATAGATGGACCGTCGTCGACATGAAGAACGACTGGAAGAAAATCTTCGCCTTCCAGTAGAGCGCGTGGCCGATAGCGATCCACGCCAGACTTAGCTCCGTAGCAATCCGCAGCCCACCGATGTAAGCGCCCGCCCCCGGGGGCCAAACCTACCCGGCCAAGAGCCGGAACGTGCTGCTTCGATACGGCAGCCCGCTTGACCTTTCTTTACAAGATGACAGGCGCAGCAGCCTAATAATAATTCCTGAAATACTCAGCAGCGTAGGGAGGCTGGCCGACTATATCAACCGGATCGCCCGTCAGCAGCGCACCAGCCTGGGTCTTGTAATCCGGCGCAACGTTATCGGCCTCCTCCAGCGGCTGGCTGAGTATAGCGCGGTAACTCGTATAAGCCTCTTTGGTGCCGATGAAGACGCAAACACAGTGCTGTGGCTCGGCGTAGAGGTAGCGGATGTCTCCACCGCCGAGGTTGTGAATTACAAAGCGGTGCGGCGGGCGCGCGTGCAACGCCTTTTTCCCCTCGGCATCGTTGGCAAGATGCACCTTGAAGCCGGCCGATGAGAGATAAAAGCTGTTCTTGTCCAGAAATGATTTGCTTGGCGTTTCCAGCGCTATCAGCAGCGAAGTACCAAGCAACAGCACGATGGCCGGCAATACTCCGACGATGTTCTTCCCTCGCCGACGCCAACAACTCACATTGGACGGCCAAATCAACGAAATGGACATTTGAAAACCCCCAACCGCAATACATCCCCCTTTTGAAACATATCTTGATGAGATCACAGTGTCACCATTTGCTGGTGGGTCTCTCGACAAATGTCAGGTCATCAGCCTTGCTCGCTATACCTTCTCCGCTGCAAAAGCCCGACGCCCGCTCATATTTTCCTTTGACTCTCGCCGTCTGCTATTGTCTGTGCGCTTTGCCTCTGAGTTATTCTTGAGAATTTCCCTTAAACACCTTTCAGACCTCACACACTGGAGAAACAAAATGCGCAAATTTTTACTTCTCGCGATAACGGAACTCATGGTCTCGGCCTCCAACGTTCAAGCGCAGGTCCCACTCAGTGCCTATGTCGATGCAAACGGATTCATCGATGTTCAAACTCTGATGTGCTCCCAGCTCGCAGGAACGTTTCAGGAAGACGCTGATATGCTCACCACCTGGTACAGCGGGTGGTACAATGGCTTGGCAAAGAAGCACTACATCCACGTGACCAGAGCCAAGATATTCGAACACGAAATCATCTTGTACTGCAAAGCCAATCCAAACGTTAAGATCATCTCTGCAATCGACGTTCTCTTGAAGGATGAGAAGTTGTCGGGCGCCTTCAAGTAAGGAGATTTCGGAGCCACGCACCTCTTCGCGCGGCTGACGCCCGCCTGAACCAGAGCCCAATAGCATGGCCCCGGCTCAAGCCGGGGCCCGCGATGGTCCCTGATTAACTCATATCTGCTGGACTGATTTTGATTTAGTCTGTCTAGTGAAAACTCACCCAAAGCCGGTAACCTTTTCCGGCGCACGCAATTGTAGATCTTGAGTAGCCCGCAAATCGCGAAATGGCACCGTCGAAGCTTATCATCACGTTGGCGGCGGTGGGTCTCTCACTTGCATGCAGCAATTGCGGCGGCCGGCCGGTGCAAGGGTGTTTTGATACCAGTCGCCGATGCGCCGGTTGGAACCTCTCGCGTCCCGGTACTGGTGGCAACGACACGTCAACGTTCCGCCGTCGACAAGGGTGAAATGTTCAGCGGCGACCGCGGTGAAGCCGTCTCTTACGCCGCAATTACGGTATCCATCCCGCCGAGACTCCGCGCGAGCAGTCGGCCAGATCCAATGGCCGACGTCTGTTCCAGGTGATCCGCAGCGCGATTTCGTGACGGTTTCGGCCGATTACCTCGAGAAGCCTGCCTTTTTGGCGCAGATTACCGCAGATGCGAAGCAGTCAAAGCGCGGCAAGGTGCTTGTTTTCGTACATGGATTTAACAACCGGTTTGATGACGCGGTCTATCGATTTGCTCAAATTGTTCACGACGCCAAGACGCCGGCCACCCCGGTCCTGTTCACATGGCCATCACGCGGTGAGATGAAGCTTGCGCGCCTACTATTACGACCGCGAAAGCGCAAACTATTCGCGCGATGCACTCGAAGAACTTCTCGACACGCTGAACCGCAATCCCAGCGTGAGTGAAATCAACATCCTGGCGCACTCGATGGGAAACTGGGTAACGCTTGAGGCGCTGCGCTCGCGTTATATCCGTCCCGCTCGGTTTGCCGACAAGATCAAGAATGTAATGCTGGTTGCGCCCGACGTAGACGTCGACGTGTTTCGGACCCAGATCCGCAGAATGGGCAACCAACGGCCTAGATTTGCATTGTTCGTTTCGCAGGACGACAAAGCCCTCTCGCTATCGAAAACCATTTGGGGTGGAATGCCTCGCCTCGGTGAGGTCAATCCGGAGCAGGATCCGTATCGCCAAGAGCTGGCTCAGGATAACATCGAAGTGTTTGATCTGACCGGGCTGAAGAAGGTAGGCGATAACGCGCACGATCGCGCCTTTGAGGACGTCACATCCGTTGTCGGCATGGTCAAACAGCGTCTTCGCGACGGCCAGCCGATGAGCGAGACCAACTCAATCAGTATGGATTAATCGCCGGTCACGTTTATCGCGCCTCTTAAGGTTAGCCGCCTTCAACCCTTGATCGTCTCTCGGTCCGTTCCATAAGGTCCCAACAGCCTAATCTTCCTAGGAATTGAGGGGCGTAAGCGCATTGCGCAACGAATCACTGGGAATCATCATCAGGCCGGTGAATGGCTGACTCAGTTCGAGAATTAGAAAGAGCGAAGCAGACGCCGACAGCGCAAAAATGCAAAGCGCCGTGATCGTGGTCGCATTGACGTCAGCGAACAGGCTGAAGCTCATGAAAATGATCGTCAGCCAGAAAACCAACACCACCAGGAATGGCATCGGAATTGAACCGCCTGCGTTGGCAAACAGCAACAAGCGCGCTTTTCCCACGTCTGTGATGGCTTCAATTGCTCTCGTCTGGAGCAGGCGTTGGCTTTCATTCTGTGGCGCTAATTTCAGAAGCTCCTGGTAGAGCACCTCCGCAGAGGCGCTCTCAACGAACGGCACGGCCTTCCGAGCATCACTCGACCCATCTTCGTGCCAAATTCGATTGACCAAGGTGACGACACCCTTCCGCAGAATCGCGCGGATGTTATTGGTTTCGGGGCCATAGAGTGCGAGGGTCCGGTCCAGAAGCACGACATTAGCCGTCAGTTGCTCGACTTCAGCGCTCTGGGACTGATAGGTGCTGTTTGCCGACGAGATTAACAACCCGAGGACGAGCGCCGCGATCGTCCCGATCAATCCGGTGCCAAGCCTGACGACATCTTTTGTATCCCCGCTCAGATGGTGCCCGGGCAATCTTTTCCGCACGAACATGCCGAGGAAAGCACCGGCGAAGATGATCGCAAACGCAACTAAAGATGTTGAAAGTGCGCTCATGCCCATTTTGTCTCCAGCTACCCCGCAGCATTCAGATCTACCCGAATTTCGAGGATCTAAGTCAACATCTCCACAGAAAAGCGCCCCCAGCAACTCGACAACTCTACCTTTTTGTGAACATGTTTGTTATCACACCTTGTGGTTGCGTCTTCGCCGTTAGATAGTGATATTAGAGCAACACACTCAAACAATTCGCCGCAGCGCACCAGTTTGATCGGATCTGGATAGCTTGGCTGATGCCTTTGAACGAGGTTGGCTGTATGAAAGAGTGGATAAATTGCCATTCAGTCGCAATTGCAATTCTCGACGCAAAGCGCACAAGAGCTGGAGAAAATACGATGAAGAAATTTCTGCTGGGCATGATCGGTGTTGCAGCTTTCGGAGCGGCGGCTCCAGCACTCGCCGCTGATCTTCCGTCGCGGGTCGCGGCACCGGCCCCCGTGATGATGGTTGCCGCCTACGACTGGACCGGCTTCTACATCGGCGCAAACGGCGGCTATGGTTCGACCCGTAATTGCTGGGGCAACTTTACTAACTTCATCGTTCCTGAGGGCTGCATCAGCCGGTCAGGCGGCATGATCGGTGGCCAGGGCGGCTACCGCTGGCAGGCCGGTCAATTTGTCTTCGGTTTGGAAGCCGAGGGTGATTGGGCGAGCTTACGCGGCTCCCTTCCCAGCGTTAATTTCCCGGGCACGACCAATTCTGCCAAGGTCACCAGCGTCGGTCTTTTCACCGGCCAGATTGGATGGGCCGCGAACGCAGCTCTATTCTACCTGAAGGGCGGCGCGGCGCTGACAAACAACAACTTTTTGAATTATAATACCGCTTCCGGTGTCGGCTTGTACTATGCAAGCTCGAACAAATTGGGCGGCACCGTTGGCGTTGGCTTTGAATACGGCTTCACGCCGAACTGGTCGGCCGGTATCGAATACGACCACCTGATGATGGGCAACGCGAACAACTCGTTCTCGTGCTATGCTGGTTGTGCTGCAGTGGTCAATACGATCAGCCAGAACGTCGACATGGTCACGGTCCGCGTGAACTACAAGTTCGGTGGACCGGTCGTCGCGCGGTACTGATCGTAACCAGCTAAAGCATAAAGGCCGGCGTCGCAGCCGGCCTTTATTGGCTTCGTGAGTATTCAGGGCAGCGGCTTTCGCCGACAGGAGAAGCGGACATGAAGAAATTTATCATCGGCGCAGCATTTGCCGCCATTGGAACTGCCAGCGCGTTTGCGGCAGACCTCCCCATGCAGTCCTATAAGAGCCCACCCGTGGTGGCCCAAGTCTATAATTGGACCGGCTTTTATGTCGGCGTGAACGGCGGTTACGGCTGGGGCACACAAGATCCCATGACGCCCCTTTCTAATAGGTTCGACCGCACAAGCTTCAATACCAGTGGCGGGATGTTCGGAGGAACCATCGGTGCGCAAATCCAGCAGGGATATGTCGTGCTCGGCATTGAGGGGGATCTTGATTGGGCGAACATCAAGGGCAACGGCATCACAACGCCGACCATCGGGGGCCTGATCATTCCAGACCTGCCGATTACCCTCAATATGGCGACCAATGTCAGCGCCGTTGGGACGGCTAGATTACGCGCCGGTGTCGCCATGAACAACTGGTTGTTCTACGCTACGGGCGGCGCGGCATTCATCAAATCCAGCGCCAATGGCACCTCGATCGCGGGAGTAGCCTGCGGAACGCTTGGAGTTCTTCCCAATTGTTCCGCTTCCTCACTGCGGCCAGGACTTGCGGCCGGTCTTGGTGCCGAGTGGGGCTTTGCGCAGAATTGGAGCGCGAAGCTCGAATACCTCTACATCGAATGCCTTGGGCAGCGGTGTCAGTGTGGACCATCTGAATACGATCCGCGGCGGCATCAATTACCGGTTCTGAGGCGGGCCTAGCGGGCTTGAACTGACGGTTATGCGGTTAGGACTAGATCGAAAATACAACCGTACCGTCATCTCGACGGTGCGGGAAAGCTATCGGCGAATAATTTCGGGAAGCCCAGTCATGTTCAAATATCTCGTTGCGACGGTACTGGTTGCGCTGGCTGCGGCTTCCGTGTCGCCGGCAGTTGCCCAAACCCCGCCGACGACCAGTGCCGGTACCCTCACCTGCCAGATGGCGCCTTCGATTGGCCTGATCATTGGATCACGGCAAAGGATGGCCTGCCGCTTCCAACCCAATGGTCCCTTCCCGCCGGAGGCCTATGTCGGTGTTATGGGCACGCTTGGTCTCGATATCGGCATCACCGCGGGCGGCGTCTTGGCATGGGGCGTATTGGCGCCGACGGCCGGCCCAATGCGTGGAAAGCTTGCCGGAACCTATGTGGGTGCGAGCGGCGCTGTTGGCGTTGGTGTCGGCGTTGGTGCCAACCTCCTGTTTGGCGGATCTAACCGTTCGATCGCTTTACAACCGCTTTCGGTCGAAGGGTCGGTTGGGGTCAACCTGTCGCTTGGAGTTTCCAGTCTCACGCTTGCCTTGGCACAATGAGGATATGAGCTAAAAGCAGGCCTCCGCCTTTACCACGACCACTGCGGCAACTCCGACGAAGTCGCACGGTTCGTAGCCAGTCATCAGAGGACGTTCGATGAAACATCACAATGCGTTTGCTGGCCAAGCTTGGAATTTTACCCTTGCTGGCCATCTTGTCGACAGGCTCGGTTTCCGCGCAGACGGATGCCGGGAAAGCGATACTGGAAAAACTGACTGCAAAGGTCGCAAAACTCGAGAGCGCCTGCGCAAAGGATATCAAGAAATATTGCAGCAACGTGACGCCCGGCGAGGGCCGCATGATCTACTGCATGCAAGCTTATGAGGACAAGATTAGCCCCAAATGTGCGTTCGAACTCGAGGACGCCGCGACGAGCGTGCTAACCACGGCTGAGGCACTGAAAGACGGGGTAATTGCATGCAAAGCCGAGATAACAGGCGTGTGCGGCAAGATACAGCCGGGCCAGGGCCGGATCGCTGCATGTTTGCTGGCGAACAAGTCGACGAATTCAGCCGGTTGCGCAGAAGCCCTCAAGAAGATCGAGGCCATGGCCGGTCAATGACGGATGCACCAGCCGCTACGGTTGCGGTTTTTGCAGATGAGCAGACTTCGTAAAGCGCCAAAAGGCGATCTTCTCCCAAATCCAATATGCAGACGCGAGCACTGCGATATCGCGCTAGAGCACGGGGGTAAGCTTTTACCTGATGAGAGGGAAGAATGCGAGGGTTTGCTTTGTTTATCGTTGGTGGATGTGGATTGGGGATGACGACCATTGCTCCGGCAGGGGCGGTCGGCACCGATTATCCGTTTTGTATCCAGGGCGAGCAATATCCCGGCCTCAGCAATTGTACATTCACAAGCTACCAGCAGTGCCAAGCCACAGCTTCGGGTACGCCCAACCATTGCATCAGCAATCCCTACTACAATGCCAGCGGTAATAGCGGCGAACGCCCCGGACAATATCCCGCACGTTTGGGCTATCCCTATTGAAAGGCTACCTTGATCTGAAAATGACGTTGGCGATTACGACGACAAAGGCTCCGGCCGCGACCGGGGTCTATGCTGCTGAAATTCACGTACAATCCCTAAAAGCTGTGCTCATCCATTACGGCGTGGGCAAGCAGCGTCCGTAGGGAGCATAATAGTAGTAGCCGTAGGGGCATGCGCGTGGCACGACCACCACTGGGGGTGCCGCATAAACCGGTGGCCCCACGTAGACCGGTGGTGCTACATAACCGTACGGCACGCCATTGGGCACGCAGCCACCGTAGGGACCGCGGTGAAAGCCAAGCCCACAAAAGCCTCTAACCTGTATGACCTCTGATGTCGCCATTTGGGCGGGCGCCGGCGAACCCGGAAGGGCTCGAGCACCGACCGAAAATAATAAGGCCACCGCGCAGCAAGCCATCATCGACGCTATCTTAGACATTCATGGGTCTCCTCTGGACGCCTAAATCTGTGACACGCGCGACCTCAGCTGACGTCGTAGCGATGGCGCATTGGACGGATGAACGCACTCTCCCCGCGCCATGGCTAGGTCGAGGAAACCGCTGCAGGGCCCTTTTCAAGCACGGCGCGGCGATCATGAACCAGATTTTCCAGCCGATGCGCCGCTACATTCAAAATCACAGCCATCCACCGCATTTTCATCGCCTCTCGCGGCCAAGGCACGTTGTTCTCTGAGAATGCCGTCAATTCTTTCCTCGATGTCTGCCAATTCGGTCTCGTTGGCGGCGTTTCGTATCCGACGCGCCAAGCCATAAAGAGTGTCCAACGGGCCTTCTACGGTTTCGGGCTGCCCGATCCCCAGAAATTTCCAGGCGGCGGCAAGAACCGAGGCGATACCTCCCAGTATCATGGGCCCCAAATAAATGTAGTTGCCATACTCATCCATGAAGCTTTGTTGGGTGCCGTTGTAGAAGGCCGCCGCCCCCGGATGCAGAGGAAGGTAGGCATCCGCGTCAGTACTGGGAGAGGTGATCTGCGCGAAGATCGGCTGCTCACGCAGCAGGTCTCTGCGCACCTTCATGAGCGTCTGAGTGAAGTTCGCTATCAAGTCAGAGCTGAGCTTCTTTTTCGCAACCAGATAGAGTGAAGTCCTCAAGGTCGTCAGATCATCGTCTGGCACAGGTGGGGATGCGTGCAGCGTACCTTTTGGCACATCGAAGCTTTCATAGGCCCGTTCGTTCTCCGCGATCGCCGCAGCGGAATCGATTGGGATCAGGACAGGTAACGCTTTCGGCCCCTGTTGAAAGAAGCCGCGCACGAGCGACAAATATTTTTCAGCCAAGGGGATCACAACAAGCAGCGCATTGACCTCTTTGGATTGAACAGCTTTCCTGGCATCCGACAAAGCGATATCGGTAAATACTTTGGCGCGATCCAGCCCATATGCCTTGCTCAGCACATCGACAATCCTGCTATTCGCCTCGCCCCCAATTACGCCCACCCGGCGTCCCTTTAATTTATCGACGCTGTCGAGGGTCGAACCGGGCGGCGCGACGATCAAGTGCAACCACATGGCTCAAAACGACAACGGCCTGCGCTTGTGACAGGTCGCCGACGTCGCCGCGGACCACGGCGAGATCCACATTGCCCGCAGCAAATTGCTTGGCAGCCTCAAGCGCCGTGCCGGTGTCAATAATGTTCAGTCGCACGGACGCATTATTCGAGACCAGCTCGCTGGCAATAGCTGACATCGCCTTGGCCGCCTCTCCGTCGACAGAGCCGACGGCTAATGTAAGCGTTGATGGGACGGGTATAATACCGGTATGCGAACAGGCCAACCGCGGTCACAAGAATGACAACGCTAACAAGCGACACGATGCGAAGCCAGAACGGCATCCTTATCGAAATCATGAACATTGCTCCGAGCGCAGGAAGTCCAACGTTCAGACGCTGATAGGCTCACCGGCATACGGTGGTGATTTGCCCGTACACGTTCACAACCTGGGCACATGCGGGCGCGACCACGACAGGTGCGGCCACCGCTGCTCCAACAGCGACGCCAACTCCCACTCCTACTCCCACCCCGACTGCCGAACGTCGCGCCACGCCGGCATAGCTCATGGGAGTGAGAGGACGTCCGATGATCGCGTGAGCAGACGTAACGAGCGATCCAGATTGCGAAATCTTTTCGCTTACAAAAAGACCTCCAACGCCGACAAACGCTGCTAACGCCATGCGAAAAATCCTGACATTCATACCCGTCATTTCTTTGCTCCTGCGACAACACCTTGTGGAACTTCATCGATATTTCCGAGTTCTTCTAAAGCCACTTTCTTCGCACCCTGTGGCGGGGTAAACGTAAACGCATCTGCGGCTGATCGGAACGTCCGTCTTCCATTCCTTGATCCGAAGCGTGTACTGAGGCGCCGCACCGACTCCCTTGCTGGTTATCACATACTTGCGCGGGATCGGACTGAGCACCGACCTCGACCCACAATTGCCAGTCGATGTCCAGATTTCGAAAAGCAAGGTGTTCGCATTCAACGCCATCGATTACACCACGGCCAATATGCTTCGCGACGATGACATCGGCCATCAGATCGTCGAAGACGTGGGATCCCAAAAGATCGGCGCCCGGCGCACTAAGCAGGCTCATGTCTCTCAACTTGGTTATGAGCTGATCGATCGAACCGGTGACTCGAATTGAGTATAAGCATTGATGTTTTTCCCGAGCCCGCTGGCCGTCTTGCCGTCAAATACGATCTCAACGTCCGCATAACCACCAGTGCGACTGGCGCGAACCTTGTCGGGACGACTTAAAAGCACCTTTCCAGAGCTGGTGAACTGGATTTTTTCAACTTCGGGAGTGATCACTTCAATATCCGAATCATACGTCAGCGAGATGATTTTTTGGCTTGCAACATAGTCCGACATCGATTTTAGAATTTGCGGCTGCGTCGTCGGCCGCCCGCGCGTTCGGCAGCGAGACTACGGTCGCCGCAACCATCACACCGACGCCAACGATTGGTCCAACAAACGTTCGGTCGCAGAATTTCAAGAGACCGTTTTAATTCATATCTAATCCTCCAACCATCGCTTTGAATGGCGCAAATAATGAGATGCCTCTATTACTTGTGACTTTGAGCCGACCGACCACGCGCACGCTTGACTAGGATCAAACCTAAATTCGACGGAACAATGAAAACGCTAACAGCCTAGCTTATAGATGGTCGCATCCCTTTCCAGTCAAGGCAAGTAGATCGAACGAAGGCAAATTTGGCTATCCAATTTCTGGCAGAATAGAGACTTTTTGGAGGGATCGTGTGACGACAACGCGCTACGGCGATATATTTCCTGTGCATCCGATAGCGCGCAGTCTCTGCAATTTGGAACCGATGTTTGGCTAGCTCTACCCCGCGACCTTGCTCGCCAGGTGGAACTTGAAATAGCGCATCGGAGCCGGACCGACTGAATTGTCAAGAGGACGACCGGTCCGAGATAGCGGCATTAAAATGCCAGTTAGCAGCCACGGAGACCGCGGCGAAGGCTACTCATCCAAAGCCGACGCCAAGGTCAGCCTCAGCAGCCCTCACTCTCGCGGCGCAAAGGCTCATAGCGAAAGATCGCAGGTTTCCTAGAACGCAACCTGGGTTCGCATCGCGAATGCATCAAACCTCGCGCCGATATCGCCGGCATTAGTCGCACTCACCTGCTTGGCGATGTCGCCGTGGAGGTAATTGAACATGAACCGGACATTTCTGTTGACGTACCAGTTCAGACCCGCAGTGTAGATCGTCTGCTTTCCACCGGCCACGCCGTTCGCGGTTGCGAGTTGATCGTTGAGATCGATCACACTGACGCGGCCGGCAATCTCCCACGCACCCCAACCGCCGCCCGTCAAAGAGAATGGATTTGCCGGCATAACGCCGTTGTAGGCGGCGGCGGCTGAATTGTAGGTGCGGGTTTCGCCAGTCAGTACGAAGCTTGCCTGCGCATAGCCGCCGTCGAATTTCAAATTCGTCAAGCCGGGCAAGGCGCCACGATCGACGTTGTACCAGTAATATTCTCCCTGAAAGAAAAGCGGCCCGTAGCTCCCTGCCGCTTCGACGCTGTAAACTTGAGCACCCGATACACCCGCAAGCGCGCCCGTCGAGACGATTTCGGTGGGGTCGAGACGCAGTTCCGGGCGGTCTCTCAAGGTGAGCGTTTGTGCCGCCGTTATCTGATTGTGCGCCGGCGTGATCAGAAACTCGGCATCGGCTCCGATGTGCAGGGAGTAGTCCGGACCGCTGATGACCTGCCCCGCGGCGCGGGCAACCGCGCCAAATTGTTCTGTCGTACCGTTCGGGTTTACGCTCGAGCCGGAGTGAATTGCGCCCGTGGTGGGTCCCGTCGCGTAAGCTCCTGCCCATAACCTGTCGTTGTACCACCGCGCTCCAGCCATGGCGCGGGCGTCGCCCGCGGCGATAGTGGTGGCGATGACTTGTGCGGAAGAGCGCTCCATAAACATGATGTCGTTAGAACTTGTTGCCTCGTCCAGCGTATAGGGCAAATCCGCATAGCCCCCTTCGATTGCAAGGGTGCCGCCGAAGGGTTTGAACCCAGTGTAACTGAGATAGGCGTTTTCAATTCCGGACAAGCCTCCGCCTGGCAGGAACCCGACAGCGGTACCGCCGGCACTGCCGGTACCGGCGAAACCATCCGAAGACCCGGCGAAGTCGTAGATCAGCGCGTAGTTCCAGTCGCCCATGAATTTGCCAATCACGCCAATTCTCGCCCGGCGGGCGTTGACGCCGTCATCGAGATGCTGCGGGGTAGTCGCTGCCGTGTTGGGTCGGTAATCGTAACCGCCGGCATCGAAGTGCAGGCGGCTGGTGATCGATACACAGTTTTGATCGTCTGCCGTGCAGATAGTGGGCCGATTGTTCGGCATCTTGACGACGACATCCGACGACGCGACGGGCCCCTTGACCGGATAAGACGCGTTGGCGCTGGCCACACCAAGCTTGACGTCCGCCTTTGCGTTGGCTTTCGCGGCCGCTGTCGTATTCGCTGCAGTCTGTTTCTGCAGTTGATCGAGCTTCTGCTCCATCAGTTTCAGCTGTCGTTTGAGCGCGACAATCTCCGCGTCAGCACTTGCGGATTGCGCGCGCGCCACATTACCGGCAGCCAAACCAAGCGAAATCGCCGCAACCATTGCGACGACTGAAGTTAGTCTCTGAACGGACATGCTAAGCTCCCGAGCGGATATTAAGTTCCGCTTGCAATGCAGGCAGATAATCGAGGTGAAAGAAGGTCCTTGCCCGATTACTCCGGCCGAAAACTTTCATCATGAAGCCGAAAATCAACGGTTTTCATCTGTCACACAGAAAGAGATCCAGCCGACGGCCAAGCCAAGCATGAACTCCATGTCCGAGAGAAGACCGGTGGGTTGGGCCATCGGCTGCTCCTTGGCGGCTGCCGCCCCGCATTCCGAAGCAATCCTGCCTTGCGTATGGTTAATGAGGAGTTACCTTCGCAAGGTCTCGGGTCCACCTCATCAGTTCGATTTCCGTTGGGAAAAATTTCGCGATCGCTCGGTTCGAAGACGCCGGAAATCTGCTGGTGCATAGGTACCCCAGCCAATCAAGGGCCCCTTCGACGATGCGGCCGACGGTTTTAACGTCCCAGCTTCCGCAGGCTGCGTCGGATCTTCACATTCCGGATCATCGAGGCAGGCGGGAGAGGCCGCCTCGTTCTCATAAATCGGCGGTAACGGCCAGGTCACGCCCGCTTCACGCGCTCGCCGCATGTACGTCGCAACCGACGTCTTGCTGATCTGCAGCCGTTCCGAGATCGCCCGAAGACCCCACCTCGCGGCAACGCCCTTGCGCTTCGCTCATCCTTCGCCGTCATCAGGCTGGGAGAAGACTTCCACCTCCAAGCTGTCGCGCATACTCGGCACACAAGAAAAACCCCCGGCAGTTTCCTGCCGGGGGCTCTTTTAGAGAGTTGTCAGACGATCAGGATTACCAGTTACGCTGGGCGCGCAACAAGACCTGATGGGTGTCCTGGTTCCCGAGCACGTAAAGGCCGGTGCCATATGAGCCACTGGCCGTGATGTTTCCCACGTTATTCTGGGCCAGATGCGAGTAGACGTATTCGGCCGAGAACGCCAGGTTCTTGACCGGAGTCCAGGTCGTCTTAGTACCAAGCTGCGAGACGCTGTAGTTCGGGTTGCAGGTGGTGACGCCAGCGTAGGCTCCGGTTGCTGCAAGGCCGGCGCAGAAGACGCTCGCTGCGTTTGTGCCTCCGGCAGTATTCGAACCGTAGTTCACGTAGGCGTAGGCACCGTAGAGCGAGGTAGTCCAGTTGGGGTTCCAGTTGTGGTTGAAGGCACCACGCATACCCCAAGTCGAGATCGCCTGCTGCTGACCGCCAAAATTGAACACGGTATCGGGGGCTACCCCAACGCCTATCTTTCCGAGGACACCGCCCACGTTGGTGCCTGCAAACGTCGTCCAGGCACCAGCACCAGACGCCAGATCCTGAATGTTGTAGCGGGTTGCACCGTTGGTGTAGACGGCGCTGACGTTGATACCGTCGCCAGGCCCCGTTGGGATGTTGCTGATCGACAATGCACCCTGAACAGCAAAGCCCCACTTGTCATCGGGATGGCCGGTGATGGTGTTACCCGCACCGGAGTTGAGGTAGTACCCGGCATGGTTGTCATGCGCAGCCACCGACAACTGGGCCATACCCCAAGCCTGGGTGACATTGAGCTGGCCGACGATATCCGGGGCAGCCGTTGCGCCGAGGTCATTGATGCCGGTTCCAACTGCGCCAGTAGTAATAGTGAGGCCGGGGACGCCCGCGGCGCCGAAGTTCAAGATACCAGCCTGATAGTACTGGCTCGGATCCTGAACACCAATCGTGCCGGACACGCCATTACCGAACTGAGCGGTGTACATGAACTGGTTGACACCGGTAACGTTGCCGCCGCCGCCGACGAGAGCGTCGTAGTTGTTGCCGGGATAGTTGGTCCAGGGAGCGCTGAACGGCGAGATCGCCTTACCGATCGTGAACCCAGCGAACTGGATGAACGCGTAGTAGACGCCGACCGTACCGTAGGCGACTGCGCCCGCGTTTGCGTTGGCCGTAGCGGCAATGCCCTGCCCAAGCTGCGAGTAAACACTCGCAAGAGGATTGGTGGCGGCGGCGCCGGTGGCCGACGTAAAGTAGCCAGCATTGTTGGCGGCCATGCTATCGTCGGTCCAGGTGAAGGTCGCATCGAAGAAGGTACGGACCACGCCATATTCGGTCGCGGTGCGCGTATCGATGTTGAGGTCTTCGCGGGAGCGCCAGGAGAAGGCGTTCGAGAAGCGATTTCCATAACCACCCGGGGCCGGCCGAATAGTTACCGGTGAAGACGCCGTTGGTGTTCACGCCCATGTCGACGCGCAGATAACCACCCAGCTTGATGCAGGTGTCGGTGCCCGGGATGTAGTAGAAACCGGCACCATACAGGGAGCAAACCTTCACGTATTCGACCGCTTTGGCCTTGACGGGAAGATCAGCAGCCTGTGCCCCACTCATGGCGACGAGACCCGCCGCTGAGCCGAGGATTAGGCTCTTAATCATGTTCATGTTAAACCTCCAAGTTGCTCTGTAGGGAAGGTTCCGGATCCGGCGGGCGAAGCGCCCTTAGGTTGGTTCCCTTAATCCCGTGAAACCCGCTTAGCCGCTTCGCGCCTTCGGACACTCCCGCATGAACGCGAGGGACTTAAGCGAACCACCTAATCGGTACGACCTCGGGATGCCCCCCTCCGTCGCAACATCACAATTACCGAAGGACTCTGCACACGCAACAAAGGAACTGCTTGGAACGGCACCGGACATGCCGTTTTTGGAGCGGTGTTGCTTAAATAACACGCAGACGCGATCGGGCTTTTGCCGTAAGCTTTTGTTCTATAACGCTATTTACGCCAAGTTCCATTTGGGTCCAAATCGTTGCATAAGCAGCCCTGCCCGCCAGTTTTCCACCCTTCGCAGGCTCAACCAGCACGAATCGAGCGGCGCGAGTAACCAAATTCGTCCCGTTTGGTGGCCCGAACGACCGGCGAAAGGCGCGACACGCCTTCGGCAAGCATAAGTCCACGATATCGCTACTGCTCCCGCTCGAAAAAAACTAGTTGACGACGCGCCGCCTGCACCGGCGCCCGATCGTGGCGATGGGGATTGCGCGCAACGTACGACACCAAATTGCAGAAAATTGCAGAAAGCCTTATGTTCGGCGCATTAAATGCCGTTTCCATCCCGGCCGAAAACAGCCGCGGCGACGTCGCGCGCGGCAAGATCGAACAGCATTTGGGCGGCAAATCCCCGGCTCCGTCACGGCTGTTCCAACCACAAACCTCGTTTGAGAGCTCCGTCTGGAAGTCGCGGAACCGCAAATATCAAATATATTGGCTCGCGGATTCGACTGCCCTCAATCTGCCGCTTGCGGCTTACCCCTGCGTCGGGCATATCGGCCCTAACGGAGCTGTGGCCGAGTGGCTGAAGGCGGCGGTTTGCTAAACCGTTATAGGGTTGTAAAGCCCTATCGAGGGTTCGAATCCCTCCGGCTCCGCCAGAACGCTGTACGATATTCCTCTCCAATCTTCGCTAGAACCCTCTAAAATATCATGAAAATAAGCCTTTCGTGAACTGGACACGTTCCCGGTCATTCGCCATAATCCGCAGCGCCATTGTGGACGAAACTGTATATGAGAGGGCGCGATGGTTCGAACAACCAGTCGGCTCACAGCTGTCAAGGTGAACCAAACGAAGAAACCCGGCATGTACGCCGATGGTGGCGGTCTTTACCTGCGCGTCGCCAAGGAAGGCACCAAGCATTGGGTTTACCGATTTCATGCTCAACGGCAGGCCCCGGTGGATGGGGCTCGGTCCGCTTGCGCTCTTCGGCCTCCAGGAGGCTCGCGGGAAGGCGCTGGATGCTCGCCGGCTTCGTTATGAAGGGGTCGATCCCATCGAAGCGCGGCGCGCCGCACGTGCCCAGGCGCGGACCGAAGCCGCGCAAGCCATAACGTTCAAGCAATGCGCTGAGGCTTTCATTAAGGCGCACCGCGCCGGTTGGCGGAACGCCAAACATGTGGCGCAGTGGGAGGCAACGCTGGCGACATACGCGGAGCCGATCATCGGGGCGCTGCCGGTGCAATCCGTCGACACCGGCCTTGTCATGAAAGTGCTGGAGCAAGAGGTTCAAGATAGGCTGAACGAGACGGCTTCGCCTCTTTGGAGCGTAAAGCCCGAAACCGCGAGCCGTCTGCGCGGCCGGATTGAATTGATCCTTGATTGGGCGAGGGTCCGCGGGCATCGCTCGGGCGAAAACCCGGCACGCTGGCGCGGCCATCTCGACAAGCTACTGCCGGCCCGCAGCAAGGTACGGCAGGTCCAGCATCATGCTGCATTGCCCTACGACGAAATCCCAGACTTCATCGCAGGGCTGAGGATGCTGCCGGGAGTTGCAGCTCGAGCGTTAGAGTTTGCCATCCTGACGGCCGCCCGCACCAATGAAGTCATCGGCGCACGATGGCGCGAGTTTGATGTGGCTGCGAGGCTCTGGACCGTGCCGGCCCAGCGCATGAAGGCTGGCAAGCAACACCGCGTACCGCTGAGCGAGCGGGCGCTCGCCATTGTGGTCGAGATGCAGCCGCTGATCGAGATCAGTGACGGCCAGACCCCGACTGATGCCTTCGTGTTTCCCGGCGGCAAGCGCGGCCAACCCCTCAGCAACATGGCGTTCCTGATGCTGTTGCGACGCTTGAAACGGAACGATCTGACGGCGCATGGATTTCGCTCGAGTTTCAGAGATTGGGCCGCCGAGCGCACGAACTTCCCGAGCGAGGTTGCCGAAATGGCGTTGGCTCACACTGTCAGCAGCAAGGTCGAGCAAGCCTATCGCCGAGGTGACATGTATGAGCGGCGTCAGGGCATGATGGCGGCCTGGGCCGCGTTCTGCAGTACGCCCAAGGGGCACTCCGAGAGCATGGTCGCGACGCTACCAGAATAGCGCGCCGCAAGCGCGCTTTGAACCTCAACAAGCTCGATCGAGCGCAATGCGACGGCGAGCCCCCAAAAGTCAAGTTAAACCGCTTGCCGTCGTTGGGGATGTTGTTTGCGTTCGGATTTTGCAAAAAGCGACAGCAGGTCGATTCACGCGACGTCCCCTTAACCTCAACTCCCACAACCACAATCAGCGCGACCGAAGGCGGCGCTTTTATCTTGCAGTCAATCGAGCGCCCAACGTTTGCTCCACGCTACGATAATTCCCTCCGTCGAAACTGTGCATCACATGTCAATGCGCATGCAGTTTCTCCGCAAGCCGATCGCTCGCCGATGCATCGGTCGACGACCGTCGAGCCGCCGCGCGCCAGCCGCAAACAATGCGCTCGTTCAGCGATGTGGATGAAAATCGGACAGCATCGTGAACGCCACCAAGGGCACGATCTACTGACCTGAGGATGTCAGTTTCACTTCCGACTTTCATTCAACAACCGACTCAAGCCGGAAATGCGCCATGTCGGTTTTGTGCACAACAAGCGACTTCCGCAAATTCCGTAACCGCAAAAACAAACTCAAGAATAGCGAACTCGCCTGTTATGCAGGCGCCTCCGAAAGTGCGACAGATTGTGTCTCTACCAGCCCCCATTCCTTGATCAATCCATAGATTGCCGGAATCACGATCAGCGTCAGCAGCGTCGACGAGATCATGCCGCCGATCATCGGCACCGCGATTCGCTGCATGATTTCGGACCCTGTGCCTGTGCTCCACATGATCGGCAGCAGGCCCGCCATGATTGCGACCACCGTCATCATCTTCGGGCGCACCCGCTCGACCGCGCCTTCCATGATCGCATCATAGAGATCGTGCCGGGTCAGCGCGCGGCCCTCGGCCTCGCATCTGCGCCTTGATTTCCGCCAAAGCATGGTTGAGGTAGATCAGCATCACCACGCCGGTTTCGGCGGCGACACCGGCGAGCGCAATGAAGCCGACGACGACGGCCACCGAAAGGTTGAAGCCGAGCCACCACATCAGCCAGATCCCGCCGACCAGCGCGAAGGGCAGCGAGAGCATCACGATCATCGTGTCGGCGAACGAGCGGAAATTCAGATACAGCAGCAGAAAGATGATCGCGAGCGTGACCGGGACCACGATCTTCAACCGCGCCGCCGCGCGCTCGAGGTATTCGTACTGTCCGCTCCAGACGACGTAGGAGCCTGGCGGAAACTGGATGCTTGCCTTCACCGCAGCTTGCGCGTCGGCGACATAGCCGCCGAGGTCGCGATCGCGGATGTCGACATAGATGTAGACCGCGAGCTGTCCGTTCTCGGTGCGGATCGAGGTCGGGCCGCGCGTGGGCGCGACCTTCGCGACCTCTCCCAGCGGCACCGCGCCGCCGTTCGGCATCGGGACCAGGACGTCGTTGGCGATGGCCTGGGCATTGCCCCGGAGATCGCGCGGATAGCGCATGTTGACGCCAAAGCGCTGGCGGCCTTCCACGGTGGTGGTCACCGTCTGGCCGCCCAGCGCGGTCGCGATCACGTCCTGGACGTCCTGAATCATAATGCCATAGCGCGCCAGTGCCGCGCGATCCGGCGTCACATCGAGATAATAGCCGCCGAGCGCGCGCTCGGCATAGGCCGACGACGTTCCCGGCACGGCTTTCAGAACCTGCTCGATCTGTTTGGCAAGCCTGTCGATCTCGACCAGGTCGGTGCCGATCACCTTGACCCCGATCGGCGTCCGGATGCCGGTCGACAGCATGTCGATCCGCGACTTGATCGGCATGGTCCAGGCGTTGGAAACGCCAGGGAATTGCAGCGCGCGGTCCATCTCGGCGGTCAGGCCTTCGACCGTCAGCCCCGGCCGCCATTTCTGCTTCGGCTTCAGATTGATGATGGTCTCGAACATCTCCGACGGCGCCGGATCGGTGGCGGTGGAGGCGCGGCCGGCCTTGCCATAGACCGATGCGACCTCCGGGAATGATCCGGATGATCCTGTCCTGCGTCTGCAGCAGTTCGGCGGCCTTGGTCACGGAAATGCCGGGCAATGTCGTCGGCATGTAGAGCAGCGTGCCTTCGTTCAGGCTCGGCATGAATTCGGTGCCCAATTGCCGCGCCGGCCAGACCGTGACCGCGAGAATGGCCAGTGCGAGCGAGGATCACCGGCACCTTGGCGCGCATCACGCCCGCGATCACGGGCCGATAGATCCAGATCAGGAAACGGTTGATCGG
This sequence comes from uncultured Alphaproteobacteria bacterium, assembly GCA_963823115.1. Classification (GTDB taxonomy): domain Bacteria; phylum Pseudomonadota; class Alphaproteobacteria; order Rhizobiales; family Xanthobacteraceae; genus Bradyrhizobium. Next base: position 201,681 of record CAWGKJ010000052.1, read on the forward strand.
ATTCTTGTGCTCCGGAACGATGCGGCCGCGGACGCAAACCACCATCAGCGCCGGCACCAGCGTGACCGACAACAGCGCCGCCGCCGCCATCGAGAACGTCTTGGTGAAGGCGAGCGGGCTGAACAGCCGGCCCTCCTGCGATTCCAGCGTGAAGATCGGCATGAAGGAGACGGTGATGATCAGCAGGCTGAAGAACAGCGCCGGCCCGACCTCGGCGCGCCGCCTCGATCAGGACGTCGATCCGCGAGCGACCCGGTTCGGCCCGCTCGAGATGCTTGTGGGCATTTTCGATCATGACGATGGCGGCGTCGATCATGGCGCCGATGGCGATGGCGATGCCGCCGAGGCTCATGATGTTGGCGCCCAAGCCCAGCAGCTTCATGGTTCCGAACGCCATCAGGATGCCGACCGGCAGCATGATGATCGCGACCAGCGCGCTGCGGAAATGCAGCAGGAAGACGATGCAGACCAGCGCCACGACGAGGCTTTCCTCGAACAGCGTGTGCTTGAGGGTTTCGATCGCCGCGTTGATGAGATTCGAGCGATCGTAGACCGCGACGATCTCGACCGAGCTCGGCAGGCTGCTGGCAATTTCCTTGAAGCGCTTCTTGACGTTCTCGATCACGTCGAGCGCATTGACGCCGAAGCGCTGCAGCACGATGCCGCTGGCGACTTCGCCCTCGCCGTTCAGTTCGGTGATGCCGCGCCGCTCGTCCGGGCCGAGCTCGACGCGCGCGACGTCGCGCAGCAGCACCGGCGTGCCGTTGCTGGCCTTCAGCACGATGTTGCCGAGGTCGTTGATGCCTTTCAGATAGCCCTTGCCGCGGATGACATATTCGAACTCGGAAAGTTCGACGGTGCGGCCGCCGACATCGGCGTTGCTGGCGCGGATCGCCTCGCGCATCTTCTGCATGGTGATGCCGAGGTCGCGCATCCGCTGCGGATCGAGAATGACGTTGTACTGCTTGACGAAGCCGCCGACGCTGGCGATCTCGGCCACGCCTTCGGCCTTGGCGAGCGCGAATTTCAGGTTCCAGTCCTGAATGGTGCGCGTGTCCGCAAGGTTCAGTTCCTTGGACATCACGGCATATTGGTAGACCCAGCCGACGCCGGTGGCGTCCGGGCCGATCGTCGGCGTCACGCCCGCCGGCAGCCGCGACGCCGCGCTGTTGAGGAATTCGAGCACCCGCGAGCGGGCCCAGTAGATGTCGGTGCCGTCCTCGAAGATGACGTAGACGAACGATACGCCGAAGAAGGAAAACCCGCGCACCACTTTCGATCGCGGCACGGTCAGCATCGCCGTCGTCAGCGGATAGGTGACCTGATCCTCGATCACCTGCGGCGCCTGACCCGGATATTCGGTGTAGACGATCACCTGGGTGTCGGAGAGATCGGGGATGGCGTCGAGCGGCAGATGCGCCAGCGCGTAGATGCCGGCCGCCGCGGCGAAGCCGGCGCCGAAGAACACCAGCAGCAGGTTGCGCGCCGACCAGGCGATGAGGCGGGCGATCATGGCTGCGCTCCGGCGTCCGAGAAGCCCTTCAGCGCGGCCTTCAGATTGCTTTCGGCGTCGATCAGGAAGTTGGCCGCAACGACGACCGGTTCGCCTTCGGCGACGCCTTCGCGCACTTCGACATAGCCGCCGCCGCGATGGCCGAGTTTCACGTCGCGCGGCTCGAAACGGCCCTCGCCCTTCTCGACGAACACCGCCTGCCGGCTGCCGGTATCCAGCACGGCACTCTCGGGAACGGCGAGCACGGCTGCTGGCTGCCGGTGTCGATCTCGGCATCGACATACATATCCGGAAGCAACGCAAAATCCGGATTGGACAACTCGATCCGGATGCGCGCGGTCCGGGTGTCCTTGTTGACTTGCGGATAGATCATGCTGACCTTGCCGGCGAATTCACGGCCCGGGTAACTTCGAGCATGCACGGTGACGGGCTGGCCGACCGAAAGCGCCCCAAGGTCGCGCTCCGCTACGTCGATCAGCGCCCAGACCACCGAGGTGTCCGCGATCCTGAACAGTACATCGCCGGGCTGCGCGCGCATGCCTTCGATGGCTGTGCGCTCGAGAACGACGCCGTCGCGCGGCGCCGACCATTCGATGGCGATCGGAACCGCGCCGGTTTTTTCCATGGCGGCGATCACGGCTTCCGGCGCGTCGAGGTTTACCAGTCGCTGCCGCGAACCACGCCCGTAAGTTTCGATGCCGCCGGTGGTTTTCGAATTAATCGTGGAAATATATTCGGCTGCCGCCGACGAAATCGACGGGCTATAGATCTCCATCAACGGTTGGCCCTTTTTGACCCTGGAGCCCGTCGTGACATCAGCGACTTTCTGAACCCAGCTCTCCGACCGCATCGAGATGACCGACACCCGCCGCTCGTCGAGTTGAATGGTGCCGGGGGCCCGAATTGCCGTTCGGATGACGCGCGGCGCCGCGGGTTCCGACTTGACGCCGGTGCGTTGGATTTTTCCCGGTGACAGCTTCACCGATCCGTCATCGACATCCTCGCCCTCGTAGACCGGAATGTAGTCCATCCCCATCGAATCCTTCTTTGGGGTTGGCGAGGTATCGGGCAGCCCCATCGGGTTGCGGTAGAATTTGATCTTGCGGTCGGCCGCTACCTCCGTTGCGGGAGCCACGGCGGGCGCTTCGTCCTCGAAGCTGATGTCGGCGCTGGCAGGCACGGCGCGGTAATCGCGGCCGTCGGGCGTCTTCCGGGGTGTCAGCGAGTAGAGAGGGCGCCCGTCCGGATCCTGATAATAGACCGGATCGGCGCTCGCTTGCGCAGAGGCTACTGAAACCAGCGCACCGGTCGTAGCGCTTGGGAAATGAAGGTGCCCGCGGACACCGATGAAACCGCCAGCCGCCGCCGCTATCACAGCGGCGACGGTGGCACCCGCGAGGAGGGCGCGTTTCATTTCTGCGCCGTGATGGCGAGCTTGCTTTCGACCGTGCCGGTCTCGCCCTGCACCTTCGCGCCAAGCGAAAGCTGCCATCTTCCTTCCATCCCGAAGGCGGCCTTGAAGCGGTAGCTGCCCGGCTCTCCGCCCGATTCGCGCACAATCTTGGTGGCCATCTCCGGCATGCCGTCCGGCGCCATGTCGAGACGGACCGCGAAGATGACGGCATCAGGCACCGGTTTTCCGGTCGTCTTGTTGACGAGCTGGACCGTCACGATCTTGTCCTTGCCGACCGCAACCGTCGGCTCGACGAGTTTGAATTCATAGTCCTTGATGTCGGCACGGGCGATGGTGGCGAAACCGATCACGGCAACGCCGATGAGCGCGGCCCGGAGGGCGCGCGCGGGTTTGAACGTTTTCATTTTTGAGCAATCCTCTGAATGTCGTGGTCCTGCCGCAAGGCGGCATGCGTCGATCCGCGCGGATCAAGCCGCGCGGCAGCAAACGGCGCCGGGGCGCAGTTCAGACCAGACTTCGAGGTGGGTGTTCGGGCGGCGGGTGGCCGAGGCCGTCGGGCCGGGCATCGTTGCGCTGGAGCGCAATCCTGTCGGACACGACCGGAAACGGATGAGAGATGCTGGCCGACACGCCGGCGAAGCATGCGGACCCGCAGGCCGCCATGAAGACGCATTTGTCGCAATCGATTGGCGCCGGCGCCTTCGACGGACAGCACGGCATATCGTCCGCCATTTCGTCCATCATATCCGCTGACATTTCGGACGAGGTCATTTCCGCCGAAATCATCTGAGAGGGCGTCATCTCGTCCGCCATCGCCTGCATGGGACCTTGCGAGGACGCCGCCGCCATCACCGGCCGGGAAACCGGAGCCAGCGCAAGGCCCGCGATCATCAGGATCGCGAGCAATCGGCGTATGGCGAAGTTCGATTTCACGACCGTAGGTTCTCACGAACTTGCGACAAAGGAAAGATCGTCTTTTTCCATACCGCCGGGTTCCATCTGGCAAGCATTGATCAATATCAATGCCGCCAAAAAGTTACCCCGTCTGCGGGTGTCTGCACGCTGCGTCAATTGATGTCGATCGAGATCCGGAATGGGTCCGAAATGGGACCGTCCATCCCGTATCTGCTTTCCCCCCGTTTGCGAACCATTGAGCAGACATTCCAAGAGGTGAGCTTCTGCACATAACCAGAAGTACGATGTAGCCTACAGGGAGGCGATGGCCTTCGAAGCATTTGCCACGGCAAATCTCCCCGGTCGTGGCTTTGATGGGCGCGATCTTTGCCTCATCTATTTGGCTCCCGTAAGAACTGGCGGCTGGTGCGGGGGAGGCCGGTCGTGGAGCTGGCCGGGATTGCGCAACGACCGGCCTCCCCCGCAGCGGAAGGCGGGTGCCGTCACCGCACAACTCGCGTCTCGTCATTCCGCGCCGCATGCGATCCAGAACCGCATGCACCGTGATGATCGCCGGGCATGTGGCGGCACGGATGTCGATGCCCCCCTCGAACTATTCCTACGCATCGTAGAATAGCGTGCTTTTGGTCTGTATGCCCGTCCCGGACCGTGTGGCACCGTATCGTCAAGTCTGACGTACCGACGGTTGCGCAAAGTGCATTCCAGTTCCTCGGACAATCCACGGATGCCACGTCACAACCGACGATGCCCATCGCGGCGGCTAGGCTGATCCCCGAACGTGCGGTTTCCGCTCCGCACTGCCGCCGCGACCACCCCCAGCGGCGCGCCTTGCGGAGGGTACAGCTGTGGTCGACAATTCATCGCGAGCATGCACACCGGCGGGCGCTTTAGGTCGCTCTGTCGCTGAAGATTCCATTGCAGAAGCCGAGAGCCCTACTAAACCCAACTTAAGATCTAGCTCGGCTCCGATTATCTCTTCCCCACCCGATAATGCGGTGGGGGGCGCGCGCATCCTGGCAGTCGATGAGCCGTGCATCGCAAAGCCGCTTACCGTTACAGTCGCCATGGCACGTAAGATCAGCGGGCTTGGCAATACGACGTTGTGGGCCCTGATCAAGGATCGGAGACTTCAAACAGTCCGTATCGGCCGACGCACTCTGATCAGCTATCGATCTTTGGAAATGTTGCTTGAGCCCGATACTGGGACTAACCCGAAGTCGCGTCCCGGTCGGCGCTCTCCGCGCATCGGCAAGGCCAGCGATCGCGTACCGGGAGGCAGGTAAATGGTCGGGTACGTCAACGGTCACCAAACCGAAAACGGAGAGACGGGCGGCGTATCGTTGATTAGCGCAGCACTTCCGGCAAATCCGGCAGATTGCAGCGACTTGCAAACAGCGTTGCTATTATGGTGCGGGAAGATTGCAAAGGATGCGACCGGCACGCGCGGTTTGACAACACTGCAGGAAGCATGTGCTGACATGACAATGCGCGTGCCGCCCTTTCACTCCTTCCGGACCACTGTGATCGGCACCTTGCTACGTTGTGCCGACGATCACTTAGGTGATCGACATAGCGCGGAAGCGATCGACACGATTTTCCTGAAGGTCTTTCCGGACCAAGTGGCAGACGATTGCGCTACTAATGCCGACCTTGACGCCACGGCCGTCGCAATCGATACGTGCTCCGAAACGATTGCCGAGATTGCGCGGCTCGCCAAGCTGTCATCGGTTGAGTATGACCGCGAACGCAGTGGCGCCGCAAAGCGGCTCGGCATTCGGGCAACGACCCTGGACGATGAAGTTAAGGCGCGACGCGGTGGCGTGGACGTCAAGGGCCAGGGCCGCCCGTTTGAGCTTCCGGAAATCGAGCCCTGGCCCGAGGCTGTCGATGGTGCCGCGTTGCTCCTGGAAGTTACCGCTGCCATTCGGCAGTTCGTGGTCATGCCGGACGGCGCCGCAGAGATCGTGGCTCTTTGGATGCTCCATACGCATTGCTTCGATTGCTTTATGCATTCGCCCCGGTTGGCGATCACGAGCCCGGAAAGGGGATGTGGAAAAACCACACTGCTGGATGTGGCGGCGCGTCTCGTGGCGCGACCGCTGGCCACCTCGAATGCCACGGTGTCGGCAATCTTTCGGGTGGTTGAGATGGCCCGGCCGACTTTGTTGATCGACGAGGCCGACACATTCCTCAAGGAGAACGACGAGCTGCGGGGGATCCTCAACACCGGTCACCGCAAGGGCGGTTCTGTACTGCGCACTGTCGGCGACGATCACGACCCGCGCAAATTCTCGACCTGGGCGCCCGCTGCCATCGCGATGATCGGACGGTTGCCGGACACCTTGGAGGACCGCTCAATAAGCTGCAGCATGCGTCGTCGCAAGGCGAGCGAACGCGTGCAATCATTTCGTGAGGATCGTGCGGAGCCCCTGATGGTGCTAGCCCGAAAGATGGCGCGCTGGGCCGCCGATCATGATCAGCAACTTCGTGCGGCCGACCCGACCATGGAGGGGCTGCAGAACAGGATCGCCGACAATTGGCGTCCCCTGCTGGCGATCGCGGACGCCGCCGGGGGAACCTGGCCGGACCGCATGCAGCAGATCGCGACCGCAGCCGTAGCGACCCGTTCCGAGCAGTCGATCCGGGTTCTGCTGCTGAGCGACATTCAGGCCGCATTCATGGCAAAGGGGACCGATCGGCTGTCGAGCGAGGAACTCACCGAATACCTGACCGGCCTGGATGAGCGGCCGTGGGCCGAATGGCGCCGCGGCCAGCCGCTCGCAAAATCCGGCCTGGCCCGCCTGCTTACCCCATTTGGAATTCTGTCGGGAACAATCCGACTCGACAACGGTCGGACCCCGAAAGGATACTACCTGGTGTCCTTCGGGGACGCCTTCGAGCGTTATCTCGACGTTCAAAACGCCACACCGCCACAACCCAATAACCACGGGCCTTGTGGCGTTTTTTAATCCGCCACAGAGGTTGAGGTTGTGGCGCTTTCAAAAACGCCACAAGCCTACAGCCACAGCGGTTGTGGCGGTGTGGCGTTTTGAAAGTCCCAAAATGGGGTCTTGCCCGTCGGCGTCGAGTCTTGACCCATCTGACAAGGCGACAGCACTACCCAAACCGCGGATCCAATGCAGGGACGACGCCGAGCTCCTGACCGAGGTCTCGGACTGCTCCGACAACAAGGGGGGATGATATCGAGCGCTACCTCGCCGCCGCCGCCCCCGACACGCAGCTGACCGCGTTGCCCGCGCTCGCCGCGTCTTGAGGCCAGAAAAGCAATTCATGCGTGACGTCTGTAGAAGTTTTTGTGGACAAGGAAATCTCTTAGTGCCTTAAGGTATTGTTATAGAAAGATGTTTTTAGCTTTGTGAATCCCTCCGGCTCCGCCACCCTTCGCCTTGTCCCGCCCGGACACATAGGTAACACCGCGTACCTGAGACATGGGTGACAACCTTTCGCCGTCGTAATTTCCTGGCGCGCTCACTGTCGTGACCTGCGCCAATGGCAGCGGTAAGACGCTATATCCTAATGCGTCGCCACCCAAACGCGTGCCTCAGCGGCGGCGCGCGCTTCGATCGATATCTTGCGGACGTGGCGGGATTTCCAGTAGCGCGGCCAGCGCGACATCTGAATTTCACGCGCCGCGCCTTCAAGGCTCGCGCGAGACCGTGAGTTGACTTGAATCAATTTGGCCAGTCTGCTTCCGTGCGCTGATGTTGTGCTGATTTCGAAGGAGGTTCCGATGCGCATTCTGGCTTTGGCGATTTTGGCGATCGGAATGGTTTCGGCAGCAGGGCAAGCCCGGGCCCAGACATATGATCCGGCTTTTCCGGTTTGCATGCACCTCGTCCCCATCGGGGGAGGCAGCTATGAGGATTGCGCCTACTATACGATGGCCCAATGCGTGATGTCGGCTTCCGGCCGCGCGGGCCAATGCAACATCAACCCTTATTACGCGCGCGCAACGGCGTCGGCGGGGCGAAACCACCGGCGGCATCGCCGCGTCTATTAAGCTGATCCAGCTCGACGACCCGGCCTGTCTCGTGCGCAAATGTTGCCGCGCCTGGACTAAATGGGATTCCGCAGAACCTGCAGTGGAGCTTCAGGCTCGTCCCCCAACAGCGGACATTTCATCATGTGCCGGCACGTCGGTTTGATCACCGTACCTGATGAGGTCGTCGGGCCGCGCTCGGCTGCGATTCGAACAAAAATCGAGGGTTCGGGCCACAATACGCATCCGTACCGGAGGCCGAAGCCTGGCACTGCTGGTAGCTTGTGAAATAACACAATCCCGGATAGCCCCAGATTCGGCCTTGCAGGCAGTAGGGATAATCGTAGGGATCGTGAGCGGACGCCGGCAATGCTGTGAACACCGTGGCTACAAGCGCTGCGGCTCCAATGATCTTGCGCATTCAATTCCTCCTCACGATGCCAAATCCGTCAAGAACTGGGGCATCGCATCGATTCGCCTTTTCATTCGCGAATTGTTTTTAACGTGAAGAATGTCGAATCGTTCCGACGATGCTCCGTTCAGCCCGCTCAATTTCGACACGGAGGAAAGTCTGACGTTGCGACAGATCAATAATCAATCTGGCAGGTGGTCACAAAGCCGTGCGCTCGAAATCGGCAGCGTCCGGGTGACGGTCGGCAGACCGGCCGTAAAGCGTCGAACCCGGTAGTCGGCTCAACGCTGCGGGATCGAAAAAGGGCGTTCGTCAGCCGGAAGAACGCCCAGGCGCCCGAAGGCATCTCAAGCTGGTTTAGTGCGCCGTCATCCAGGCGCGGGCTTCGCGCTGGGCCATGGCGATCTCGACCTCTGACATCAGCTCGGCGACTTCGCGGCGAAGCGGGATCGCATCGGTGCGGCCTTTCAGGGCCGCCAGATTGAACCACTTGTGCGCGGCGACCAGATTGACCACGCCGGAACGCCCGCTCGCCCAATACAAACCGCGCTCGAACAGCACGTCGGGGATCGCACTTGCTTCCACCGGCGTTGCCGTATCCAGATCGATGTACCCCTGAAACATCTGACATCTCCTTTTTTATTTTCTTGCCGCCCCGTGTTGCGAGTGCGGCTCCCGTCCAATCGTAAAACGTCCCGTTATCGTCCCCTCGCCGTTTGCCGGCTTGTTGGGATGATCATGACCGATCAAATTTGAAGGGCAGTTTAAGTATCGCGATGAATCCGGCGTAAACGCATGGCCGGAGCGGATAGCCGCGAAATCGAGAAAGGGCTTGTTTCGTTGGGACTTCTGCGCGTTCGCGGAATTGGTTTACCCTGCCATTTGGCAAAGCGATAACCATTGGAGCAAATGCGAAGCGTCCCTGACACGTTCGCAGCCCGCTGTTCTCCGGGGCGTCATACCCCGCGAAAAGCTTGCGCGGGTGATGACGGCGGCAACCATCAGGAATGTCCGCCACAGCTCGAGCACAAAGAGCCCCGACCTCACGCGCCGTGGACAATCCGGACAATTATTTCAAGGGATTTGGGAAATCAGAGCGCCGGGCACCTAGCTATGCCGGCCTGGGGGACCAGGCGGTCCCCGAGAGAACGAGGGCGTCGGCGAACACGTCAGGACCAGATTTCACTTGGGCTCAAGATTTGCTCTCAAGACCGCCGGTGAAATTGCGGACCTCTTGGATCCGCACCGAACGAAGAAAACCAGTTTCTTCTGCCGGACCGGTTTCAGAAAGAGCGAACTCTTCGAAAGGTCGATCCAGCCGTTTGACCTGATGTCTCGCCGACACCCTCTTTCGTCGACCAGAGCCGTCCTGATTAAAATTGCTCCGAGAAGCAAATCGTCCGAAGGCTCTCGTGACGTGCCGGCATCAAGCCGCCGGCAATTTTCTAGAAGCGAGATTTACTTCTTCTTCTTGGCGACCTTGCGGGTCTTCTTCGCAGTCTTCTTCACTGCGCTCTTCGCCTTCTTTGCCTTCTTAGCTTTCTTGGCCATGTTGCCCTCCTGATGTAGTGAGATGGCTTAATCGCTGCGTGCACTCGGGAATCGAAATGCACTACATCCCGAATACACCAACACATCTAAAAAAACAGCGTCCTGCTTAAGGAAGTGTTGACACGGCGATGCGAGCGCGCGCGACACACGTTCATCGACAACGCAACAAAGCATTCGCGCGGCAATGCGATTAGCGCACAAAAAACCGATGTCGGCGATTGTCAATATCGCAAGAAGCACTTGTGCCGCAGGCCTTTTCGCACTTCATGCCTTCAACGATTGATGCACGATCGATGTCATTGCTTCCCGTCAGCGGCGGTCAAAAGCGCGCTGCACGGACTCTGAGTCGCAAGTTTTGGCAACAAAAAAATTTTCGTGCCCGCCGGCTTCGCGTCTCATCGCCGCTCGCCAAAACCGTTTTTTTGAGCGGATCGCGTCCGGCTGATTTGCGAACGCGTTTTCGTCACGCGCGATGCATCGCCGCCCTTATGGTGAACGATCGGTGCACGCGCGCTCATCAAGCGAGGCGCCGACGACGATGCCGGCGTCGCGTCGCGCTGTCTTCAAAGACCGAGCTTGGCCTTGAGCAGGTCGTTGACGGCTTGCGGGTTGGCCTTGCCGCCGGATGACTTCATTACCTGGCCGACGAACCAGCCGACCATCGCCGGCTTGGCTTTCGCCTGCGCGACCTTGTCGGGATTGGCGGCGACGATGTCATCGACCACCTTCTCGATCGCGCCGAGGTCCGTGACCTGCTTCATGCCGCGCGCCTCGACCAGCGCGCGCGGGTCGCCGCCCTCGGTCCAGACGATCTCGAACAGGTCCTTGGCGATCTTGCCGGAGATGGTGCCCTCGCCGATCAGATCGACGATGGTTCCAAGCTGTTCGGCCGACATCGGCGAACCCGTAATGTCACGGCCTTCCTTGTTGAGCCGCCCGAACAGTTCGTTGATCACCCAGTTGGCGGCGAGCTTGCCGTCGCGGGTCTTGTCCGCGAGCTTTGCCAGCACGGTCTCATAGAACTCCGCGCTCTCGCGCTCGGCCACCAGCACGGCGGCGTCGTAGGGCGAAAGTCCGAAGTCGGCGATGAAGCGCGCCTTCTTCTGGTCCGGCAGTTCCGGCAGGTCAGCCTTCAGCTCGGCGACCTAGGCCTCGCTGAACTCCAGCGGCAGCAGGTCGGGATCCGGGAAATAACGGTAGTCGTGCGCCTCTTCCTTGGAGCGCATCGAGCGGGTCTCGCCCTTGTCGGGATCGAACAGCCGGGTTTCCTGATCGATGATGCCGCCGTCTTCGAGAATGCCGATCTGGCGCCGCGCCTCGTATTCGATGGCCTGGCCGATGAAGTTGATCGAGTTCATGTTCTTGATCTCGCAGCGGGTGCCGAGCGGACCGCCCGGCTTGCGCACGGAGACGTTGACGTCGGCGCGCAGGGAGCCCTCTTCCATGTTCCCGTCGCAGGTGCCGAGATAGCGCAGGATCGAGCGCAGTTTTGCCACATAGGCTTTGGCCTGCTCGGATGAGCGGATGTCCGGCTTGGAAACGATCTCCATCAAGGCGACGCCGGAGCGGTTGAGGTCCACATACGACATGGTCGGGCTGCGGTCGTGCAGCGACTTGCCGGCGTCCTGCTCCAGATGCAGCCGCTCGATCCCTACCGCGACGCTTTCGCCCTCCGCCTCGACGACCACCTCGCCCTCGCCCACGATCGGCGACTTGTACTGGCTGATCTGATAGCCCTGCGGCAAATCCGGATAGAAATAGTTCTTGCGGTCGAACACCGAGCGCAGATTGATCTGCGCGTTCAGGCCGAGACCGGTACGCACGGCCTGGCGCACGCATTCTTCGTTGATGACAGGCAGCATGCCCGGCATCGCCGCATCGACCAGCGAGACATGGCTGTTCGGCTCGCCGCCGAATTCCGTCGAGGCCCCGGAAAACAGCTTTGACTTCGAGGTGACCTGGGCATGGACCTCCAGCCCGATCACCATTTCCCAGTCGCCGGTGGCGCCCTTGATCAGTTTCGATGGTTTGACTGACACGTTCATGGCTGGTTGATACCCTGGTCGCAGTCCCGTTCTCACCACCACTTCGGCGGTGTGAACCGTCCCGCCGCCTGCTCGATCACCTCGCCGAGCGAGAACAGCGTCTCTTCATCGAACGGGCGGCCGATCAGCTGCAGGCCGAGCGGCAGACCTTGCGAATCCTTGCCGGCGGGAACCGCGATCCCCGGCAACCCCGCCATGTTCACGGTCACCGTGAAAATGTCGTTGAGGTACATCTCGACGGGATCTGCCCCGCTCTTTTCGCCGATGCCGAACGCCGCCGATGGCGTCGCCGGCGTCAGGATCGCGTGCACGCCCTTGGCGAAGCAGTCCTCAAAATCGCGCTTGATCAAGGTGCGGACCTTCTGCGCGCGCAGATAATAGGCGTCGTAATAGCCGGCGGAGAGTACATAGGTGCCGATCATGATACGGCGGCGGACTTCGGCGCCAAAGCCCTCGGCCCGGGTGTTCTCGTACATCTCGCCGATCGAGCGGCCGGGCACGCGCAGGCCGTAGCGCACGCCGTCATAGCGCGCGAGGTTCGACGAGGCCTCCGCGGGCGCGACAATATAATAGGCCGGCAACGCGTATTTGGTGTGCGGCAGCGACACCTCGACCAGTTCCGCGCCGGCGGCCTTGAGCCAGGCCGCGCCCTCGTTCCAGAGCCTTTCGATTTCCGCCGGCATGCCGTCGAGGCGATATTCCCGGGGTATGCCGATCTTCATGCCCTTGACCGATTTTCCGACCGCGGCCTCGTAATCCGGCACCTCGCGATCGACCGAGGTGGTGTCCTTGGGGTCGTGACCGGCCATCGAGCGCATCAGGATCGCGGTGTCCCGCACGGTGCGCGCGATCGGACCTGCCTGGTCGAGCGAGGACGCAAAGGCGACGATGCCCCAACGCGAGCAGCGCCCATAGGTCGGCTTCATGCCGACGGTTGCGGTAAATGCCGCCGGCTGGCGGATCGATCCGCCAGTGTCGGTCGCGGTCGCGCCCATGCACAACAGGGCTGCCACCGCCGACGCCGAGCCGCCGGACGAACCGCCAGGCACCAGCGCGGTATCAGCGCCGTCGCGCCGCCACGGATTGACGACGGGGCCGAAGCACGAGGTCTCGTTCGACGAGCCCATCGCGAACTCGTCATTGTTAAGCTTGCCGAGCATGACCGCGCCGTCGCGCCAGAGTTGCGAGGTCACCGTGGATTCGTAAGGAGGCACGAAATTGCCGAGGATTTTCGAGCAGGCGGTGGTGCGCACATCCTTGGTCGCAAACAGATCCTTGATACCCAGCGGGATGCCGGCAAGCGGACCGCCCTCACCCTTTGCGATCATCGCATCGACCGCACGCGACATGACGCGAGCCTGGTCGGGCGTTTCCAGCACAAAGGCATTGAGCGCGCGGGCCAATTCGATCGCCTTGAGGTGCGCGTCGGTCAATTCAAGCGAGGTAAAGGATTTGTTCGCAAGGCCACTTCGAGCCTCGGCGAGCGTCAGCGATGTCAAATCGGTCATTTGCCAACCGGGCTACAGAAGAACGGAGACAATGTCTTGTCGTTGGCGGGATCGTCGCGCAGAGCCCTGCCGCTTGCTTTGTCGGCGGCCTCGAGCGCATCGAGCACGGCATCCAACAGCCTTGTCGGGATCGGCGGCCTTGCCCTGCCGCTCCATCGCGTCGAGATAATTCATGTAGGCCTGATAGGCCTTTTCATCGTCGCAGAGCAGACACATCGGATTTCCACTTCGCTCGAAAACGCTATGCTATTCAACGACTTTCGGCACCAGAAAAAAATGATCCTCGGTGGCCGGCGCATTCCTGACGACGTCATCGGCGATTTCGCCGTCATTGACCACGTCGGGGCGTTTCTTCATTTCCATCGGCGTCACCGAGGTCATCGGTTCGACGCCATCCACATTGACTTCGGACAGTTGCTCGACGAACGCCAGCATCGCGTTCAACTCGCCCTGCAGATGTGGAACCTCGGTCTCGGCGACCGCGATCCGCGCAAGATGCGCGATACGGCGAACGGTGGCGGCATCGACGGACATTATATATGACCTCTGTCGGCAGATTTAACCGCCATATAGCAGAGGGGGCTTTTGCGCCGCAACCGCGGGCAGCCGCTCTTAGCCCGCCATTTGGCTCAACCGCGCCAATGCCTCCCCGGCCAATGCCCGGGTCAGCTCCGCAGCCGGCACCTCGCGGCCCAGCCGAACCGCCTGGCCGGCCCAAAGATTGGTGAAATCGACCCTGCCGAGCTTTTCCGCCGCTGCCTTCAACGGCGCCAGCGCGGTTGCCGCGTGGGGAAAGGCCGGGGCGTCCAGCGAAATCGGGCCGACCTCGCGCATCACCCGGTTGGCGACACCGCGCGCCGGGCGCCCCGTCATGACGTTGGTGATGACCGTGGAATCATCCCGAGCCTCGGCCAGCGCCGACCGCGCCGGTCCACTCACCTTCAATTCCGGGCATCGCAGATAGGCGCTGCCGATCTGGACGCCGGAAGCCCCAAGTGCGAACGCCGCCGCGATGCCGCGACCGTCGGCGATACCGCCTGCGGCGATCACGGGGACTTTCACCGCATCGACCACCTGCGGCACCAGCGCGAAGGTACCGGGCTGCTCGGCGATGTCATCGGTCAGGAACATGCCGCGATGGCCGCCGGCTTCCGTGCCTTGCGCAATGACGACATCGGCGCCGTTTTCCTCGAGCCAGACCGCCTCCTTCACGATGGTCGCGGACGAGATCACGATGCAGCCGGCCGCCTTGACGCGCTTGAGTAGCGCCCGATCCGGCAGGCCAAAATGAAAACTGACGACTTCGGGCTTCAGCTCTTCGACGAGCGCGCACATCGCGGCATCGAACGGCGCGCGATTGGCGGCATTGACAGGCGCCGCCGGGTCGAGGCCGAACTCCTTATAATAAGGCGCAAGCCGCTGCCTCCATCCAGCCTCGCGGCCAGCGTCGGCGTCGACCGCCTTGTGGCAAAAGAAGTTCATGTTGACCGGTGCCGACACGCGCTGGCGGACGACGTTGACCTGCTCGCGCGCCTTCTCCACCGACAGCATCGCGCAGGGCAATGAGCCGAGCGCCCCGCCCTGCGCCGCCGCCATCGCGAGGTCTGCGTCCGCGACGCCTGCCATCGGCGCCAGCACGATCGGAAATTCGGTCTTGAAAAGCTCGAGGAGTCGGCGGTCTGGCCACATGGTCTGCTCCTTCAGTTTAGAAAATCGGCGCGGGCATTCAAATCTGGACAACCACCATAGGCCCAGATAACATTCTCTATAAATGATTTTCTAAGAACGCATCCATCTCAAATATGAAACGGTACCGATCTCATGGAATTGTCCGATCTGGTGACTTTTTCAACGGTCGCGCGCACCGGCGGCATCACCCGCGCGGCCGACGAACTCCACACCGTTCAATCGAACGTCACCCAGCGGGTGAAGGCGCTCGAGGCCGAAATCGGTGTCCCCCTGTTTGAGCGGCACAGCCGCGGCATGACGCTGACCGCTGCCGGCCGCCGGCTGTTGCCCTACGCCCAGCGCATGGCCGCGCTGTCGCACGAGGCAGTCCTCGCCGCCCGCGACGACGGCGAGCCAAGAGGACCGCTGGCGATCGGCTCGATGGAGACGACCGCCGCCGTGCGCCTGCCAGCCCTGCTTGCGGAATTTCACCGCCGTTATCCGGCCGTCCAATTGTCGCTGCGGACTGCGCCGACCGCGGATCTGGTAACCGCCGTGCTCGACGGCGCGCTCGACGGCGCCTTTGTCGCCGGTCCGATCGAGCACGCCGAACTCAAGGCGGTGACGGCCTTCAGCGAAGATCTGGTGCTGGTCACGGCGCGCCGCTGGAGGAGTCTCGCGGCATTGCGCGCCGGCACAGCCCGAATCCGGCCCGACGGCGCTGGTGTTCCGCACCGGATGCACGTACCGGCAACGGCTCGAACAGGTCTTTACGGAATTCGGCTGGCCATCCGCCGCGCGGTTCGAGTTCGGCACGCTCGACGGCATGATCGGCTGCGTGGCCGCCGACATGGGCGTCACGCTGCTGCCGCGCGCGGCGGTCGAGCGCGGCGATCTGAAGGGCGACATCCGCATCCACGCGCTCAGCGCATCGCAGTCGCGGGTCGAGACCGTCTTCATCCAGCGCCGCGCGCACCAATCCAGCGCGCTGCGGGAATTCGTTGCCTGCCTGAAGGACAACGGTCAGGTCATTGCCGCCTGAATGCGATTTTGAGTCTGCGGGCTTCGCTTGGCTTTGCGCGACCGGCAAGCGGCGTGTTATGCGAACGCGATGCCTGCCCTTATTCTCCCGCTGATCGAAGCTGCCGCGCATTGGCCCGAACGCGGCGCGCTGGTCGGACTCGATTTGGGCACCAAGACCATCGGGGTCGCGGTATCCGATCCCGATCGCAGGCTTGCGACCGGGATCGAGACCATCCAGCGCAAGGCGTTCAAGGCTGACGCGGCGCGGCTCGTCGCCATTGCCACCGAGCGCAACGCGGTCGGTTTCGTGCTCGGCCTGCCCATCAATATGGACGCCAGCGAGGGACCGCGCGCGCAATCCACCCGCGCCTTCGCCCGCAATTTTTCCAAACTCACCGATCTTGCGATTGCCCTTTGGGACGAGCGGCTCTCCACCGCGGCCGTCGAGCGCGAATTGATCGGCATGGACATGAGCCGCGCCCGGCGCGCGGAGGTGATCGACGAGCACGCCGCGATCTTCATCCTGCAGGGCGCGCTCGACCGGCTGGCGAACCTGCGCGAAACGCGCGGAGATCGTTGACGATGGGAATCGTCCTTGGCGCGCTGGCCCCGGTTTTTCTGCTGATCGCGCTCGGGTTCGCGCTGAAACGAAGCCTGATGCGGCTGGAGACGCAATGGCACGGCCTCGAGCGGCTGGTCTATTACGTGCTGTTCCCGGCATTGCTGATCGAGACGCTGGCGCGGGCAAACCTTGCCTCGGTGCCGGTCGCCGGCGTCGGCGGCGCGCTGCTGCTGTCGGCGCTGCTGATGTCGGGGCTGTGTCTCGGCATAAGGCCCTTTCTCGCCACAAGATACGCCATCGACGGCCCGGCTTTCACTTCGATCTTTCAGGGCGCGACCCGCTGGCAAACCTATGTGGGGCTCGCGGTCGCCGGAAATCTCTACGGCGAGCTCGGCCTCGCGCTGGCCTCGGTGGCGATGGTGGCGATCATCCCGCTGGTCAATGTGCTGAGCGTAACGGTGCTTGCGCACTACGCTTCACCCGACCGGCAATCGGTGCGCACGATCGTCATGACCGTGGTGCGCAATCCCCTGATCTGGGCCTGCGCGATCGGCCTTGCCATCAACGTCTCGCACCTCCCGCTTCCCCACGTCTGGCACGAAGTCGCCGACGCGCTTGGGCGGTCGTCGCTCGCCATCGGCCTTCTGGTGACCGGCGCGGGCCTGCACCTCGAGGGTCTGTTTCGCCCCAACGTCGCCGCCGGGCTGACCGTTTTTCTCAAGCTGATCTTGATGCCGGTGGTCGCGGTCGGGCTGGCGCTGCTGTTCGGCCTCTCGGGCGCGAATATTGCGGTCGTGGCCTGCTGTTCGGCGGTACCGACTTCATCGAGCGCCTATGTGCTGGCGCGGCAAATGGGCGGCGATGCGCCATTGCTGGCGCAAATCATCACGCTGCAAACCATCCTCGCCGCGCTCACGATGCCCATCGCCATCGCGCTGGTCGCTTAGGAAGGATATTGGAAAATTTCTGTTACGCGTGCCCGGCCAGCCAGATCGTCTGCACCACCGCGGCCAGATTGTTGAGGCCGTGCACGAATATCGTCAGCCAGGTCGAATGAAAGCGATAGCGGAGATAACCGAGCAACAGCCCGATCGAAAACACCTCGCCGAAAAAATACCAGTCGTATTGCAGATGCAGCGACGTCCACACCACCGATGACAGCAGGATGGCACCGGGGACACCGAGAAAGGATTCCGACCAGCCGCGGTAGAGAAAGCCGCGCGCGAACAATTCCTCCGAGACCGGCGCGGCAACGCAGAATGCGACCACCAAAAGCCAAAGCGCGCCATCTGCGCGCGCCGATTTGAGCACCTCCGCCATGAACCCGGGCTCGATCTCGCGCCCGGTCGCGCGCGACAGCAGGTCCCATCCCGCAACCAAAATACCCAGCGCGATGGCGCCGATCAGAAAATTGATCCAGGAGGTCCCTCGCAGCGCCAGATAATCGGCAAACGGCGTCCGCGAGACGCGTACGGCGATCCACAGCGCGGCGAGCACGGCCGGCAATCCCATGATCACGGAGAGCGAAATCGTCAGGCCGCCGCCGACGACATGGATGGCGGCCGCGATGTCAATCGGCCCTTCGTGCCGCAACACAAAATACGCCACCACCGCCATCTGTCCCGCGAACATCGCGACGAAGACGAACAGGCCCCACAGCGCCGTTCCCCAGAATTTCCAGGTGCGGGGCGAGCGTTGGACAGGGATTGACGGAATGAGGGGGGCGGCAGCATCGAGGGAATCCATCAACAGGCTCTCAATTGGCGCGGGCGTTCGTCGTCATCGTCATGGCCGGCGGCGACCGGCGCGAACGAACTCAGTTGCGGCGCCGGATTATCGGAAAATCATACGCGGCCCCGCCTGCGCGCGGCAGCGAAAAATGCCACCACTCCTTGGCATAATTTACAAAACCTTGCTTCGCCATTGCGGCGACCAGCAGGTTTCGCCACCGGCGTTGGCTTGGGGTGATGGAGCTGGCAGCGGTATGCGCCTTGAGGTCGGAACAGTCATAGCCGGTGCCCATGTCGACGCTGCCCTCCGGGGCGCGTGCGTCCGCGGCCGCGGTGCAGTCGGCGTAGGCCTTGTTGGGATCGAATACCCCGGAATTGTCGGCCTTCAGATCGACCAATGTGAGGTCTATGGCGGCGCCGGTGGAATGGCCGGAATGCTCGGCGATATAGCCGAGCCGGAACAGGTCTTTCTTGGCGAATACCGGATTATACCGCCGCTCGGCCGGCGCCTCCCGGCCGTTCTGCGCCCACACCACCATGTCGCGCACCGCACGGGCCGGGCGGTAGCAATCCAGCATTTTCAGTGACAGCTGTTGCGGGGCGAGTTCCTGCTGGATGCGCTTCAGCGCCAGCCCGACGTCACGCTTCACGACGCATTCGGCTGCATCGTAGCCCGCAAGCCTCCGGCCGACGAAATTATTCGCTCCGGCGTAACGAATGTCCTGAATAATGGATGGATCGATGTCGCCGAGATACACAAAACCGCCGGGTAACGCCTGTGCGCGAACTGGACTCGCAAGCACCATTGCCGTCAACAGGATCGGAGCAGACCATTTCCAAATACGCATTCCGCATGGTTGGCGATCCAATCGCGGCAACTTTGCGGCGGCCTCGTTTACCGAGCCTGCGACAGATCAGGGGATAACTCGTCAAGCCGTCGTTCGCCCTTGCCCCCGGTTGCATCTCTGCCTATAGCTCTCGTTTTAATGACCCCTGCATCGAAATCGACCTTCGTCCTCGGTCACCGGCACCTGCTGGGAATCGAGGGGCTTTCCGCTGCCGATATCACCGGCCTGCTCGACCTCTCCGAGGAATATGTCGAGCTCAACCGCCAGATCGACAAGAAGCGCACCTCGTTGCGCGGGCGCACCCAGATCAACCTGTTCTTCGAGGCCTCCACCCGCACCCAATCCTCGTTCGAAATCGCAGGAAAACGGCTGGGCGCCGACGTCATGAATATGTCGGTGTCCTCCTCCTCGATGCGCAAGGGCGAAACCCTGGTCGATACCGCGGTGACGCTGAACGCCATGCACCCGGACATTCTGGTCGTGCGGCATCACGCCTCCGGCGCGGTCGAATTACTGGCACGCAAGGTCGACGGGTCCGTGATCAATGCCGGCGACGGCGTCCACGAACATCCGACCCAGGCGCTGCTCGATGCGCTGACCATCCGCCGCAACAAGGGCCGGCTTGAGGGGCTCGTGGTCGCGATCTGCGGCGACGTGATGCATTCGCGCGTGGCCCGCTCCAATATCCTGTTGCTCAACACCATGGGCGCCCGGGTGCGGGTGGTCGCGCCCTCCACGCTTCTGCCGCGCGGCATCGAGCGGATGGGCGTCGAGGTCGCCCGCGACATGCGCGAGGGCCTCGAAGGCGCTGATATCGTCATGATGCTGCGGCTGCAGCGCGAACGCATGAACGGCTCGTTCGTGCCGTCGACCCAGGAATACTTCCATTATTTCGGGCTGGACCAGAAGAAAGCTGGCCTATGCCAAGCCCGACGCGCTGGTGATGCATCCGGGGCCAATGAACCGCGGCGTCGAAATCGACTTCGATCGTGGCGGATGGTGCGCAATCGCTGATCCGCGAACAGGTGGAAATGGGAGTGGCGGTGCGGATGGCGGTGCTCGAAGCGCTCGCCCGCAACCTGCCGAACGCGTGACATCATGCTGACCGAGCGACGCCCGATCCTGCTTGCCAACGCCCGCCTGATCGATCCCTCGCGCGATTTCGACTGGATCGGCGACGTCCTGATCGCCGACGGCATCATCCGCGAGTTCGCGGCGCGGCATCGGCGCCGCCGGCGTGCCTGAGGGCACCGACATCGTCAATTGCGTCGGCAAGGTCGTCGCGCCCGGGCTGATCGACATGCGCGCCTTTGTCGGCGAGCCCGGCGCCAGCCACCGCGAAACCTTTGCCTCCGCCAGCCAGGCCGCGGCGACCGGCGGCATCACCACCATCATCTGCCAGCCCGACACCTCGCCCGCGATCGACAATTCGGCGACGGTGGATTTTGTCTTACGCCGCGCGCGCGACACCGCGATCGTCAACATCCATCCGATGGCGGCGTTGACCAAGGGGCTGCTCGGCGAGGAGATGACCGAGATCGGCCTTTTGAAGGCCGCCGGCGCGGTGGCCTTCACCGATGGCGACAGCAGCGTCACCAATGCGCAGGTGATGCGCCGGGCGCTGACCTATGCCCGCGATTTCGACGCGCTGATCGTGCACCACACCGAAGACCTCAATCTCGTCGGCGAAGGCGTCATGAACGAAGGCGAGTTCGCAGCAAGGCTCGGACTGGTCGGCATTCCCAATGCGGCCGAAACGATCATGCTGGAGCGCGACATGCGCCTCGTTGCGCTGACCGGCGGACGCTATCATGCGGCTTCCCTGAGCTGCATCGAATCGCTGGAAATCCTCAAGCGCGCGCGCGATGCGGGCTTAAGGTTCGCGCCTCGGTCTCGATCAATCATTTGACGCTGAACGAAAACGACATCGGCCCGTACCGGACCTTTCTTGAAACTTTCGCCGCCGCTGCGCACCGAGGACGACCGCGTGGCGCTGGTCGCCGCCGTTGCCTCCGGCTTGATCGATGTCGATGATGTCCGATCACAATCCGCAGGACGTCGAGGTCAAGCGGCTGCCGTTCGCGGAAGCGGCCTCCGGCGCGATCGGCCTGCAGACCATGCTGCCGGCCGGCTTAAGGCTGATCCACAGTGGCGACATGGATTTCAAGACACTGATCCGCGCGATGTCGACGCGCCCCGCCGAACTGTTGGGCTTGCCCGGCGGAACGCTGCGCGCAGGCTCCCCCGCCGACATCATCGTGATCGACGCCGACACGCCCTGGGTGCTCGACCCCGCCGATCTCAAGTCGCAATGCAAGAACACGCCGTTCGACGAAGCGCGGTTCTCGGGCCGCGTGGTGCGCACCATCGTCGGCGGGCGGACGGTCTACGAGCATGTCTAGAGCGTTTTCAAGCGAAAGCGGCGCCGGACTGGATCGGGTGGACACCGGTTCGCGTCAAGAAAACGCGTCAAAAAGAGACCTGATGCGCGCGGGATATCCCATCAAGGGAGGAACAGCGATGTCACCTGAAGCATTTTTGCCGGTGGCCTTGATCCTCGGCTATCTCTTCGGCTCGATCCCGTTCGGGCTGATCCTGACCAGACTGGCAGGCACCCAGGACCTTCGCTCGATCGGCTCCGGCAATATCGGCGCCACCAACGTGCTGCGCACCGGCCGCAAGGGCCTCGCCGCGGCGACGCTGCTCTCGACGCACTGAAAGGCACGGTCGCGGTGATCATCGCAGGCTATTACGGCGGACCCAGATGCCGCGATGCTGGCGGCGCTCGGCGCCTTTCTTGGCCACCTGTTTCCGGTCTGGCTGAAATTCAAAGGCGGCAAAGGCGTCGCGGTCTATATCGGCGTATTGATCGGATTGTTCTGGCCGGCCGCGATCGTGTTTTGCGTGCTGTGGATCGCAACCGCCGCAATCACGCGCTACTCCTCGCTCTCCGCGCTGGTCGCAAGTTTCGTCACGCCGATCTTCCTGTGGGGGTTCGGCCATCCCGCGCTGGCGGCGCTGTTCGGCGTGCTGACGCTTCTGTTGTTCTACATGCACCGCGAAAACATCAAGCGGTTGCAGGCGGGCACGGAAGGGCGGATCGGGAGAAGTAAGGCGTTACCTCCAACCGTCATGTCCGCGCAAGCGCTTCTTCAACGAAGCGGGCGGCGTCAGCGCTCCGGCGTCATTGCCAAATCGTGCGATCACCTGCACGCCTACCGGCAATCCGCCGTCGGCGACATAGCGGCGGGAACGTTGACGCAGGGAACGCCCATCAGCGTCCAGAGCCGGTTGAACCGGGGATCGCCGGTCGAGGCCAGTCCTTTCGGGGCGGCGCCCGGCGCGGAGAACGTCAGCAACACATCGACATCATCGAACATCTTTGCCAATGCCTTTCGGGCCCGGTTCGCAATCCCGCGCGCCTCGTCGTAGGCAGCAGGCAGGATGCCCGTGGTTTCGTCGAGCTTTGCGCGCAGCCGCGGCGGCATGCGCATCGTGATGCGTCCGGTATTCCCAGGCCAGCGCCTGGTGCGCCTCGAATTCCTGCAGCGTCGGATGTATCCGCCACGCCTCCGCGAGGATATCGGGCAATGCAAGCGCGCGGACGGAGGCGCCTGCGCGCTCCGCCGCCATCGCGGCAACCTGCAGCGCCTCCCCGCCGGCTGCTTCCGGCGCGCCCGCAAAATCCTGGGTCACGACGCCGATGCGCGGCCTCTCGATCGCGGCGCCGGGCAATCAGTTCGGGCCGGTTGGTGATGGCCGAAAGGCCGCATCCCAGATCCTTAACCCCGGCCGCGAACAGCCCGACGGTGTCCAGCGTCCACGAATAGCACTTCACGCCGACCGTGGGCAGCAACCGGAACGACGGCTTGATAGCGGCCACGCCGCAGAATGCGGCCGGCCGGATCACCGAACCGCCGGTCTGGGTTCCCAGCGCGAGCGGAATCATTCCGGCCGCGACCGCCGCGGCCGAGCCCGACGACGATCCGCCCGGCGTGTGATCGGGGTTGCGCGGATTGCGCGTCGCCGTCGGATCGAGCGATGCGAACGCCGTCGTCGTGGTCTTGCCGACGAGGGTCGCTCCCGCCTGCTTCAGCATCATCACGACGGGCGCGTCCGCGCGCGGCCGCCAACCCCGGTAGATCGGTGAGCCCATTTCCGTCGGAAGGTCCGATGTATCGATGATGTCCTTGATGCCGACGGCGATGCCGCGCAGCGGCCCTGAGGCTTGCCGCGCCGACGTTTTCAGCACGACAAACAAAGGCGCCGATGGTCTTGTCATGCGCGTCGATCGCCTCGCAGCGACTGGCCGATCGCCGCATCGGCCGAAAGCTCGCCGGAATCGATACGGCGCTGGAGTTCGGCAAGCGAGATCATCGGCATCATTCCCTGTGGAGACTGGAGCGCTTTTACGAACCGGGTCGGGATCGGGGCAAGCGAACCGTCGTCGCGTTCAAACCCGCTTCCCCACACTCTCCAGTTGATCCACGCTGCCGCGCGGGGGGGCCGCATGGACATCAAACCTCAACCACCACACACCTCACCGACGCGCAGCGGATCGACTGGCTGCGGCTGATCCGGTCCGACAATGTCGGGCCGCGCACGTTTCGTTCCCTGGTCAATCATTTCGGCAGCGCGAAGGTAGCGCTGGAGCGGCTGCCTGACCTGGCGCGGCGCGGCGGGGCGGCGCGGCCCGGGCGCATTTGCAGCGAGGAGGATGCGCGCGCCGAGCTTGCCGCAAGCCAACGACTTGGCGTCCACCTGCTCACACCCGGCGAAGACGGTTATCCGCCGCGGCTGGCCGTGCTCGACGATGCGCCGCCTTTGCTCGGCGTGCGTGGCGCACGCGATGTGCTGATGCGGCCGATCATTGCGATCGTCGGCTCGCGCAACGCCTCCGGCGCCGGGCTGAAATTCGCAGGCAAGCTGGCGCGCGATCTCGGCGAGGCCGGTTTCGTCATCGCCTCGGGGCTGGCGCGCGGCATCGATCAGGCGGCGCATCGCGCCAGCCTCGCAAGCGGCACCGTGGCGGTGCTGGCCGGCGGTCACGACAAGGTTTATCCGCCCGAACACGAGGAATTGCTGGCGACGATCATCGAAACCGGCGGGGCTACGATTTCCGAAATGCCGCTCGGGCACGTGCCGCGCGCCCGCGATTTTCCGAGGCGCAACCGGCTGATCTCGGGCGTGGCGCTCGGCGTCGTGGTGGTCGAGGCCGCGCACCGCTCGGGCTCGCTGATCACAGCGAGGATCGCCGCCGAACAGGGCCGCGAGGTGTTCGCGGTGCCGGGCTCGCCGCTCGATCCGCGCGCCGCCGGCACCAACGATCTGATCAAACAGGGCGCGACGCTGACCACGGAGGCTTCCGACGTCATCAACGCCGTCGAGCCGATCATGGGGAGGCCGCTGGCGTTGCGCGAGCCTGACGATGAGCCGATGGCTTCCGAACCCGATGCTGGCGATCGCGCGCGCATCATCGACCTGCTCGGCCCAAGCCCGGTTCTGCTCGACGATCTGATCCGGATGGCCGGCACTCGCCGGCGATCGCGCGCACCGTGCTGCTCGAGCTCGAACTCGCAGGGCGGCTCGAGCGCCACGGCGGCGGGCTGGTGTCGCTAACATGAGGCGCTGAAAACGATTAGTCCCATACCCCGGTCACTCCCATGATTATCGCGATCAGGGAAACCAGGAGGCCGATTCCGGAAAACAGGGCGATGGAGACAAACGAATTATCGGCGCTATGAGATGAGGCTGCCGATCCGGGGATCGGCGCAGAGATGCGATCGGCTTCCGGCATATCAGGCCCTCCAATCAATCGGTGTTCAAAAAGAGCGACCCCTGTCCAGTTGAGAAGTCTTCGCATTTGCGAAAAGGTTCAATGCATCTCGCGCGAAGTTGGAAAATGCGCCTGGGGATGAGGGGCGAGACCGGCGCGAGGACGTGCGGCGCCGTACGACGAATAGTGGCCCCGCTGCGCGGCTCGTCGATCGCGAACGCTAATCGTGCAACCATAGGTCCGCATTTTAGAGGCAACTTTTTAGGATCACGTAAGCCTGCAGTGATTTGCGATCGACTCAGATGCCCATCAACATCTGTCCATTTGACAGAGGCCTCCGCTACACCCATGTTCGGGGCGAAACGGCCGACGCGAATCTCGCGGAACCGGCCCTTATTTTCCCCGTAAGCCATTGGAATGACATGAATATCGTCATTGTCGAGTCGCCGGCGAAAGCCAAGACGATCAACAAGTATCTGGGCCCGTCCTACGAGGTTCTGGCCTCGTTCGGCCATGTCCGGGACCTTCCGGCCAAGAACGGATCGGTCGATCCGGAGGCCAACTTCCAGATGATCTGGGAAATCGACCCCAAGGCGGCGGGCCGGCTCAACGATATCGCCAAAGCGCTCAAGGGGGCCGACCGCCTGATCCTCGCAACCGACCCCGATCGCGAGGGCGAGGCGATCTCCTGGCACGTGCTGGAGGTGCTTGAAGGAAAAGCGTGCGATCAAGGACCACAAGATCGAGCGCGTGGTGTTCAACGCCATCACCAAGCAGGCGGTGACGGACGCGATGAAGCATCCGCGCCAGATCGACGGCGCGCTGGTCGACGCCTATATGGCGCGCCGCGCGCTGGATTACCTGGTCGGCTTCACGCTCTCGCCGGTGTTGTGGCGCAAATTGCCGGGCGCCCGCTCGGCGGGCCGCGTGCAGTCGGTCGCGCTGCGGCTGGTCTGCGACCGTGAACTGGAAATCGAAAAATTCATTCCGCGCGAGTACTGGTCGCTGGTCGCGACCCTGACGACGCCGCGCGGTGAAGCGTTCGAGGCGCGCCTGGTCGGCGCCGACGGCAAGAAGATCCAGCGGCTCGACATCGGCACTGGTGCGGAAGCCGAGGATTTCAGGAAGGCGATCGAAGTCCGCCAATTTCACGGTCTCCACCGTCGAAGCAAAGCCTGCGCGCCGCAATCCGCAGGCGCCGTTCACCACTTCGACCCTGCAACAGGAAGCCAGCCGCAAACTGGGCTTTGCGCCGGCGCACACGATGCGGATCGCGCAGCGGCTCTATGAAGGCATCGATATCGGCGGCGAGACCACCGGTCTCATTACCTATATGCGTACCGACGGCGTGCAGATCGACGGTTCGGCGATCACGCAGGCGCGCAAGGTGATCGGCGAGGATTACGGCAACGCCTATGTGCCGGAGGCGCCACGCCAGTACCAGACCAAGGCCAAGAACGCGCAGGAAGCGCACGAAGCCATCCGTCCGACCGATCTGACGCGCCGGCCGGCCGAGATGCGCCGCCGGCTCGATACCGACCAGGCCCGGCTTTATGAATTGATCTGGATCCGCACCATCGCAAGCCAGATGGAATCGGCGGAACTGGAGCGCACCACCGTCGACATCGCGGCCAAGGCCGGCTCGCGTGTGCTGGAACTGCGCGCCACCGGCCAGGTGATAAAATTCGACGGCTTCCTCGCGCTCTATCAGGAAGGCCGTGACGACGACGGCGAAGACGAGGATAGCCGCCGCCTCCCCGCCATGAGCGATGGCGAAGCGCTGAAGCGCCAGGATCTCTCCGTCACCCAGCATTTTACCGAACCACCGCCGCGGTTTTCAGAAGCTTCGCTGGTGAAGCGCATGGAAGAACTCGGCATCGGCCGTCCCTCGACCTATGCCTCGATCCTGCAGGTGCTGAAGGACCGCGGCTACGTCAAGCTCGAGAAGAAGCGCCTGTATGGCGAGGACAAGGGCCGCGTCGTGGTCGCGTTCCTGGAGAACTTCTTCGCGCGCTACGTCGAATATGATTTCACCGCCGACCTCGAAGAGCAGCTCGACCGAATCTCCAACAACGAGATTTCCTGGCAGCAGGTGCTGAAGGATTTCTGGACCGGTTTCATCGGCGCCGTCAACGAGATCAAGGATCTGCGGGTGACGCAGGTACTGGATGCGCTCGACGACATGCTCGGGCCGCACATTTATCCGCCGCGCGCGGATGGCGGTGATATCAGGCAGTGCCCGACCTGCGGCACCGGCAAGCTCAATCTCAAGGCCGGAAAATTCGGCGCCTTTGTCGGCTGCACCAATTATCCCGAGTGCCGCTACACCCGTCCGCTCGCGGCCGGCAGCGAAGCCAGCGCCGATCGCATCCTCGGCAAGGATCCGGCGACCGATCTCGACGTCGTGGTGAAGGCCGGGCGGTTCGGTCCCTACATCCAGCTCGGCGAGCAAAAGGATTACGCGGAAGGCGAAAAGCCCAAGCGCGCCGGGATTCCGAAGAACATGTCGCCTTCCGACATCGAGCTCGACATGGCGCTGAAGCTGTTGTCGCTGCCGCGCGAGATCGGCAGGCATCCGGAAACCGGCGAGCCGATCACCGCGGGCCTCGGCCGCTTCGGCCCGTTCGTGCGCCACGAGAAGACCTATGCCAGCCTCGAAGCCGGCGACGAGGTGTTCGATATCGGGCTCAATCGGGCCGTCACGCTGATTGCCGAGAAAGTCGCAAAAGGCCCGAGCGGCCGCCGCTTCGGCGCCGATCCCGGCAAGCCCCTGGGCGATCATCCGACGCTCGGTGGCGTCGCGGTCAAGAACGGCCGATACGGGGCCTATGTCACGGCCGGCGGCGTCAACGCCACGATCCCCAGCGACAAGACGCCGGAGACCATCACGCTCCCCGAAGCCATCGCGCTGATCGACGAACGTGTAGCCAAGGGCGGCGGCAAGCCCAAGCGTGGCGGCAAGAAAGCCCAGGCGGCAAAGCCCGCCAAGGCGGAGGCGGACGCAAAGGCACCGAAGCCGGCCAAGAAGGCGACTGCGAAGAAATCCGCCGCAAAGCCGAAATCGGAATCCGTCAGCAAGGCGCGGGCGCCGGTGACACCAGCCGCCAAGACCTCGCGCTCAAAACCAGCGGCTGCCGCCAAAACGCCTGCGAAGAAAAGTGCCGGAAAGGCCCGAGGATAAGGTGAAAATACAACGCGACATTGGCTTTCCGGCCCGGGACGCCATCGTCGCCTTCATCCGCGCGCATCCGGGAAAGGTCGGAACCCGCGAGATCGCGCGCGAGTTCGGCCTGAAGAACGCCGACCGCGCCGAGCTGAGACGTATCCTGCGCGAACTCGCCGACGCAGGCACGATCCAAAAGCGCGGCAAGGAAGATCAGCGAACCCGCCGCGCTGCCCGCAACCCTCATGGCCGACATCACTGGGCGCGACAGCGACGGCGAATTGATCGCTAGCCCCGCCGAATGGGATGAGGTGGAGAGCGGTGAGCCCCCGAAAATCCGCATCCATGTTCCCCGGCGCTTGCAGCCGGGCACGGCGGCGGGCGTGGGCGACCGCGCGCTGCTGCGGATCGAGAAACTGGACGATGCCGAGGGCGCCATCTATCGCGGGCGCGTCGTCAAGGTCATCGATCACGCCAGGACCCGCGTGCTCGGCATCTTTCGCGCGCTGGCCGGTGGCGGCGGACGGCTGATCCCGGTCGACAAGAAGCAGGCCGGCCGCGAATTGAACATCGCCAAGGCCGATACCGGCGGTGCCGAAGACGGCGATCTCGTCAGCGTCGATCTGGTGCGCTCGCGCGGTTTTGGGCTTGCCTCCGGCAAGGTGAAAGAGCGGCTGGGATCGCTGGCATCGGAGAAAGCGGTCAGCCTGATCGCCATCCATTCCCACGAGATTCCGCAAGCCTTTTCGCCTGCTGCGTTGCGCGAGGCCGAGGAGGCAAAGCCTGCCACGTTGAAGGGACGCGAGGACTGGCGCGACGTTCCGCTGGTCACCATCGATCCGCCCGACGCCAAGGACCATGACGACGCGGTTCATGCCGAACCGGATCTCGATCCGAACAACAAGGGCGGCTACATCGTCCATGTCGCGATCGCCGATGTCGCCTTCTATGTGCGGCCGGGCTCGGCGCTGGATCGTGACGCGCTGACGCGCGGCAATTCGGTGTATTTCCCTGACCGCGTGGTACCGATGCTGCCCGAACGCATCTCCAACGATCTATGCTCTCTGGTGCCGGGCGAGCCGCGCGGCGCAGTAGCAGTGCGGATGGTGATCGGCAATGACGGCCGCAAGCGCTCGCACAGCTTTCATCGCATCCTGATGCGCTCGGCCGCCAAGCTCAACTACGCGCAGGCGCAGGCGGCGGTCGACGGACGGCCGGACGATACAACCGGCCCCCTGCTCGATCCCATCCTGAAGCCCCTTTACGACGCCTATGCGATCGTGAAGCGCGCACGCGACGAACGCGATCCGCTCGATCTCGACATTCCCGAACGCAAGATCCTGTTGAAGCCCGATGGCACCGTGGATCGCGTTATCGTGCCGGAGCGGCTGGATGCGCATAAACTGATCGAAGAATTCATGATCCTGGCCAACGTCGCCGCGGCCGAAATGCTGGAAAAGAAGACGCTGCCGCTGATCTACCGGGTGCATGATGAACCGACGCTGGAGAAGGTTCATAACCTCCAGGAATTTTTGAAAACGCTTGATCTTCCATTCGCGAAAAGCGGCGCGCTGCGCCCCGCGATGTTCAATCGAGTGCTGGCGCAGGTCAAGGGACACGATTCCGAACCGCTGGTGAACGAAGTGGTGTTGCGCTCGCAAGCCCAGGCCGAATACGCCGCCGAGAATTACGGCCATTTCGGCCTCAACCTGCGCCGGTACGCGCATTTCACCTCGCCGATCCGCCGCTACGCCGATCTCGTCGTGCATCGCGCGTTGATCCGCGGTCTCGGCCTCGGCGAAGGCGCGCTGCCGGAAACCGAGACGGTGGAAACGCTGACCGAGGTTGCCGCGCAGATTTCCGTCACCGAGCGGCGCGCCATGAAGGCCGAGCGCGAGACCGCCGATCGGCTGATCGCGCATTTCCTCGCCGACCGCATCGGCGCCACCTTTCAGGGCCGCATTTCCGGCGTCACCCGCGCCGGACTGTTCGTCAAACTGAGCGATACCGGCGCCGACGGGCTGATCCCGATCCGCACGCTCGGCACCGAATATTTCAATTACGACGAGACCCGTCACGCGCTGGTCGGCTCGCGCAGCGGTGCCATGCATCGGCTGGGTGACGTCGTCGACGTGCGTCTGGTAGAAGCAGCCCCAGTCGCTGGCGCGCTGCGGTTCGAGATGTTGTCGGAAGGCAGCGTGGGCCAACGCGGTCGCAAACGTGAAGGCATGCGCGGCGTGTCCAAGGCGCCGGGCAAAGCACATCCGGGTCGAAGTCCGCGCAAGAAAGTTCGCAAGCCAGGCAAAGCCAAGCCTGGCAAATCCGGGAAAGGCAAATCATGGAAGGCGTGAGCGCGCCCCCGATGGTCTGGAGCCGGGATATCAAGACGCCCGAAAAGCGCGACGTCTGGGCCGCGTTGCGGCGCGGCTTTCGCTGCCGCTGCCCGCGTTGCGGCCAGGGCAAATTGTTTCGCGCCTTCCTCAAGGTCGACGATCACTGTTCGGTTTGCGGCCAGGATTTCACGCCGCATCGGGCCGACGACCTGCCCGCCTATCTCGTCATCGTCATCGTCGGCCATATCATGGTGCCGCTGGCGCTCATGATCGAAACCAACTATTCGCCCCCCGTGGCGCTGCAACTGGCGATCTATCTGCCCGGTACCCTGATCGCCTCACTGCTGCTGCTGCAACCCGTCAAGGGCGCCGTGGTCGGGTTCCAATGGGCGTTGCGCATGCACGGATTTAACGAACAAAATCCGACAGAATAATCGGATCGATAAACCAACAAGAAACGAGACAAGGCACGGGAGTGAAATGAGCGTAACTGAAACGATAGAACCCGGTATTCACCCGTATCGCCGCCCGGCGGATGCCGCCACGCTGATCCTGGTCGATCGCACCGCTGCCACCCCTAGAGTTCTGGTCGGAAAGCGCCACGACAAGGTGGTGTTCCAGCCCGGCAAATTCGTCTTTCCCGGCGGCCGGGTCGACAAAACAGACAACCGCGTTCCCGTGGCCGCACCAATCCCGAAGGCGCTGGAAGAAAACCTGCTGAAGGGCCTGCCGAAGATCACGGCGGCGCGCGCGCGCTCGCTCGCGATCGCCGCCATCCGCGAGGCCTGCGAGGAAACTGGCCTCTGCCTCGGGAGCAAGAGCAGCGGCAAAGCCCCGCCGCTGGAAGGCGCCTGGAAGCCTTTTGCCGAGACCGGCCTGCTGCCCGACCCGTCCGGACTTTTCCTGATCGCGCGTGCGATCACCCCGCCCGGCCGCGTGCGGCGTTTCGATACCCGCTTCTTTACCGCCGACGCATCGACCATCGCCCATCGCGTCGAAGGCGTTATCCATGCCGATGCCGAACTGGTTGAACTGGTCTGGGTCGACCTCGGATCAGCGCCGCTCGCCGACCTGCATCCCATGACCAGGAACGTTCTGAACGAGCTGGAAAGGCGTCTTGCTGCTGGCCCCCTGAAGCACGACGTGCCGATGCCGTTCTTCCATTTCTACGGCGGCAAGATGCATAAGGACGTGCTGGGCGCGTAACGTTCCCGAACTTTACGGAAGAAACTCGGCCTGCCGAGATGGAAAAACCGCTTCTTCGAGGGTTAATCGCCCGAAATCGCGCCGGTTTCTGCCCCGCGAAACCTTGACTTTGGGCTGTCAGAAGCTAGGTTGCGCGGCGAACGCGCCCCCTTGATGGGCCGGCGCCCAATTCCTGACATCCAAAGGTTTTAAGACATGGCCAAAGCGGTCACCATCAAGGTCAAGCTCGTTTCCTCGGCGGATACCGGCTTCTATTACGTCGCCAAGAAGAATTCGCGCACCATGACCGACAAGCTGGTCAAGAAGAAGTACGATCCGGTCGCGCGCAAGCACGTCGAATTCAAGGAATCCAAGATCAAGTAAGCTTCCGGCAAACTGCTGGGCGGATTTGAACGGGGCCTTTCGGCCCCGTTTTTGTTTGCGCTCTTGCGGGCACCAGTGGCCCGGACGCGGCGCGGCATCCAGGGCACGTGGACCGACTTAGGCCGCCTGCGCCACCACGCGGTTGCGACCGTCGTGTTTTGCCTTGTAGAGCGCGGTGTCGGCGCGCTTCAGCACGTCGGCTACCGTTTCGCCCTTGCGTTCGAGTGTTGATAGTCCGATCGAGATCGTGACCTCGATGCGTTTGCTGCCCTTGTGAATCGCGAAGGGTTCGCCCCCGATCGAGCGCCGCAGCCGCTCCGCCACCATGCCAGCAACGTGCAGGTCGGTCTCGGGCATCACGATGACGAATTCCTCGCCGCCGTAACGGCAGGCGAGATCGATACCGCGGATCGACTTGCGGATCCGCACTGCGAATTCCCGCAGCACGTCGTCCCCGGCGTCGTGGCCGTAATTGTCGTTGACCGATTTGAAAAAATCGATGTCGATCATCATCAGCGCCAGTGGCTTGCCGCGGCTCGATGCCTGTTCGGCCAGCGCCCCCAGGTGGCTCTCCATGTAACGGCGGTTATGCAGCCCGGTCAGCGCATCGGTAATCGCTGCCTCGATGGAATGTTGCACGTTGTCGCGCAGGTGGTCGGTGTAGCGCCGTTTGCGAATTTGCGTACGGGCGCGCGCCAGCAATTCGTTCTTGTCGACCGGGCGCAGCAGGTAGTCGTTGACGCCGATCTCGAGCCCGCGAAGCAGTCGTGCATTGTTGTCGGCGTCTGCAATAGCGAGGATGGGCACTCCGCGGGTCCGCTCCAGCGAGCGCGCCTGGCTGCACAGCCGCAGACCGTCGAAATTATCGAGCCCGAGCGAGACGATCAGAAGATCGTAATTGCCGTCGGCGGCGCGAAACAGGGCTTCCGCCGGATTGGTTTCGACATCGACGGTATGCTCGGTACTCAGCACCGGCGCCAGCCGCTCATAGGACGACGGCCGGTCGTCGACCAGCAGGATGCGTCCGCCCTTCCCGGTGTCGGCCACCGCACTTCGCTCCGGTGCCTGCACGCCGATCTCGAGCGAGGTGATGGCGCGCATGCGGAGCTCGTCGGTCATCATCTTGAGCCGCGTCAGCGAACGTACCCGCGCGATGAGTACGATGTCGGATACCGGCTTGGTCAGGAAATCGTCGGCGCCGGCCTCGAGACCGCGCACGCGATCGGCCGGGCTGTCCAACGCCGTGACCATGACCACCGGAATGAAATGCGTTGCCGGATTGGATTTCAGCCGGCGGCAGACTTCGAAACCATCGATATCCGGCATCATCACGTCGAGCAGGATGATGTCGCATTCGGCGCGCGTGCAGACGGCAAGTGCCTCGGCGCCGCTGGAGGCGGTCAGCACATCGAAATATTCGGCCGACAGCCGCGCTTCCAACAGTTTGACGTTGGCAACGACGTCATCGACGACCAGAACACGCGCGGACATCGAAATTCCTCCTACCCGATAAACCGCCGGACCGTTTCGATAAACTTGCCGACCGAAATCGGTTTGGACAAATAGGCTTCGCAGCCGCCTTCGCGGATGCGTTCCTCGTCGCCTTTCATTGCGAATGCGGTGACCGCGACCACCGGGATCGAGCGCAGCTCCGGATCGTCCTTGATCCAGCGCGTGACTTCCAACCCGGACACCTGCGGAAGCTGAATATCCATGAGGACGAGATCGGGATGAAGCTTGCGAACAAGATCGAGTGCCTCGAAGCCGTTGCTGGTGCCCAAGGTCTGATAGCCGTGCGCTTCCAACAGATCGCGAAAGAGCTTCATATTCAGCTCGTTGTCCTCGACGATCAGGACGGTTTTTGCCATCCCGTCCCTCCATTCCCAACAGACAGGCCCGTCCGGTGCATCGAACACCGCCCCGAGCGTACCGAAAAAGTGAATTCAAACTAGCGCCAGATTCGCTCTAACCCGTTAAGCTCAAGTGCCATCTTTATGCGAAGTGGTTTCCACTTGCTTGAACACGTTCCGCAAACTCGGGCATGATGTTTCCCAAATAGAGACCATAAGTTACGGAAAGGCAAATGAAGGCGTTGAAAAAGCCCGTTCAAAACCCCCGGGAAGTAGCTGAAATCGTTGCGATTCAGGCGCTGTCTTTCGTCGCCGGAGACGCCGAGCGGCTCGGCCTGTTCCTGGCCGAAAGCGGGATAGGTCCAGAGACGCTGCGCAGCGCCGCAGCCGACCCGCGCTTCCTCGCGTCGGTGCTCGATTTCGTGATGCGCGACGACGCAACCGTAAAGGCATTTGCGAGCGCCTCTCAGCTTCATCCCACCAACATTGCCGCCGCCCATCAGGCCCTGACCGACCCGCAATGGGAGCGCGACGTGCCGTGAGCGCCCCCGCGCCAGCATTGGAGGGACCAACCTGCTTTTGCCGGGACTGCCTCCATGATCTGGACTTCACGGCCCGGCGATGCGGCGAATGCGGCTCCCCTCGCCTCGTCCGTCACCGCACACTGCCCTCGCTCACGCTGGCCCATATCGATTGCGACGCGTTCTATGCAACCGTCGAGAAGCGCGACAACCCTGAAATCGCCGACAAGCCCGTCATCATCGGCGGCGGCAAGCGCGGAGTGGTCTCGGCCGCCTGCTACATCTCCCGCACCTTCGGCGTGCGCTCGGCCATGCCGATGTTCAAGGCCTTGGCGCTGTGCCCCTCCGCGGTCGTGATCCGGCCCGACATGGCGAAATATGTCAGGGTCGGCCGCGAGGTGCGCCACGCCATGCTGGCATTGACGCCGCTGGTCGAGCCGCTCTCGATCGATGAGGCGTTCCTCGATCTTGCCGGCACCCAGCGCGTGCACGGCATGATCCCCGCGAAAGTGCTGGCGCGTTTCGCCCGCGAGGTCGAGCGCGACATCGGGATCACGGTTTCCGTCGGCCTGTCCTGCAACAAATTCCTCGCCAAGATCGCATCTGACCTGGACAAGCCACGCGGCTTCGCGGTGCTCGACTGGGAGGAAGCCCGCGCGATGCTGGCGGACAGACCCGTCGGATTCATCTTCGGCGTCGGACCAGCGACCCAGGAACGGCTGATCCAGCGCGGCTTCCGCACCATCGCCGATCTGCAGCGCGCCGATGAAACCGAACTGATGAAACAGTTCGGAGCCGAGGGCCAGAGGCTGTGGCGGCTGGCGCGCGGCATCGACGATCGCCGCGTGGTGCCCGATCGGGGCGCCAAGACGATTTCCAACGAGACCACCTTCGAAACCGACATCCGTGATTTTGTCACGCTCGAAAAGGTTCTTTGGCGGCTGTCGGAGAAAGTGTCCTCGCGCCTCAAGAGCAGCGAGCTTGCAGGATCCACCATTACGCTGAAGCTGAAGACCGCCGATTTCAGACAACGCACCCGCTCGCAGTCGATTCAGGCCCCGACGCAATTGGCGGCGAAGATTTTCGCGATCACAAGGGAAATGCTGGCGAAGGAAATCGACGGCACATCTTTCCGGCTGATGGGCGCCGGCGTCAGCGCGCTACGCCCGGGCTCGCAGGCCGACGACACCGACATGCTCGACCGCCGCTCGGCCCATGCCGAACGCGCGATGGACGACCTGCGCAAAAAATTTGGCAATGCGGCCGTGATCAGGGGCATAGCCTATGAGAGGCCGGAAAAGGCGGGCTAGCGCGGTCGGCTTCACCACCGTCATTGCGATGGCGCAAGCGACGAGGCAATTCATCTTCCGTCCACGCGGCGACATGAATTGCTTCGCTTCGCTAGCAATGACGCGTGGCGGGTGACGCCTCTCGCCTCAATTGCAAGGCTTGGAATCCTTGACGTCGAACTTGCCCAGCACGCCGGCAATGACAAAATCGTTGTAGTCGAGCACCAGCGCCCGCGAGACGCCGTTCTCGAACAGCTCGAACGCCATCGCGTAGACCGGCGTCTGCTCGCCTTCCTTGGCCTTGGCGTCATGGTCGTAATAGCTCACGGTCACCGGCCAGCGCGTCAGCGATTTCATCTGGTCGTTGGCGGTGGCGGGATCCGGCGACGCGATGGTCCGGTCGCCGGGTATCGGTTGCCCGATCACGGTAAGCGTGTTGTAGACCTTTTCGCCATTGTCGGACCCGTCGTAGACTGTCAGCTCAAGCAGTGATTTTCCGTCCTTGGCCGCGGCGATGATGCGCTGGATCTGTTCGGTCGGGAACACTGTGGCGCCGTCGATCGTGAACGTTTTGGTTTCCGGTTGTTTCAATTTCACCGTGATGCGATCGCCGGTCCGCTCTGCGACCCCGTCAACGGGACTGGCTTCGGTATCGTTCATTCGGGTGTCGATCTTGAACCGATAGCTCTTGCCTTCGCCATCCTCCCAGGAAGTCGAGCGCAGATCGCTCAGCGTCACCTTGCCCTCGCCGCTGTTCAGTTCCGAGACCTGCCTGAATTCCGAGGTGTACCCCTCGCAGACGCTGCCGGAGAAACTATAGAGGATGCGCCCGCGCACGCTGCTAATCGCGTTGCTCCCGCGCGATTTCACAAGCCTGAGCTCGTAGAGCGCCTGATGCGGGAGAAACGCCGCGCCTGCCGCGGCTTTGGCTTGCCCGCCAGCAAGACCCGATCCGGCGGCAATGACGGCAACCGTTAGCAACAGCGACCGGTTGGGCGAAATCAGGGACCAGTGAGCCATATGCTTTCCTTAGGGGGTAGAATCCTCACCCTAACGACGCTTGTATTGCGCCGCAACTGGGGCCTCTTCGCGGAAAAATACCCGTTGCCTGCCGAAGTACGATGCTTTTCGGCCGGTTCCCGCGCGAATTCGCCGCCGGGAACGACAGTCGCCGCTGACCCGGGCTCGCTTGCATGTCGGGGCGCGATGCGCGAAACAGAACGGCCCGTTCGGATATCTTTTCGGGTGCTTGTAGATCAAACGGGGACGAAATATGGCGGGTACGATCGAGCAGAAACTTGCGGCACAGGGCGTGGTCTTGCCCGAGCCCACAAGCCCGGTGGCGAATTACGTCGGTTTCGTGCGCACCGGAAATCTGCTGTTCGTCTCCGGGCAGATTTGCTTCGACCCGCAGGGCAAGCTGATCGCCAAGGGCAAGCTCGGCGCCGGCGTCACGGTCGAACAAGGCAACGCTGCGGCGCGCGGTTGCGCGATCAACCTGTTGGCGCAGATCAAGGCCGCACTCGGCGATCTCGACAAGGTGGTGCGCGTAGTCCGGCTCGGCGGCTTCATCAATTCCGCGCCAGAATTCCTCGACGGGCCGAAGGTGCTGAACGGCGCCTCCGATCTGATGGTCGCAGCCTTCGGCGAAAAGGGACGCCACGCCCGCACCACCGTCGGTGTCGCCGCCCTTCCGGCGGACGCGGCGGTGGAAGTCGAGGGATTGTTCGAGGTCTCGTAGCGGATCGGCCCGGATGCGCGCTCCCGATTGGCTGACGGCACGGCCGGTCGCCCACCGCGGCCTGCATGACGCCGCGCGCGGCATTATCGAAAACATGCCGGGCGCGGCAGAGGCCGCGATCTCGGGCAATTTCGCCATCGAATGCGACGTTCAGCTCAGCGCCGACGGCGAGGCCATGGTGCACCATGACAGCGCGCTCGGCCGCCTGACCGAAGGAAGCGGCACGTTGCTCGACATGACGGCAGCGCAGCTTAGGGCAGTCAAGTTCAAGAATACTTCCGAGCGGATGATGTCACTCGGCGAGCTCTGCGCATTGGTCAAGGGCCGCGTGCCGCTCGTGATCGAGGCGAAGAGCCATTTCGACGGCGACCGCAAACTGGCGAAGCGGATGGCGGAGGTGCTCGCCTCCTATTCGGGACCCGCGGTTGGCATGTCGTTCGATCCGGATCAGGTGCTGGCGTTGCGCGAACTGATGCCTGCGCTACCCCGCGGCGTCGTTGCCCAGCGCACCTATAGCGAAGCCGACTGGCCGGAGGCGACGGCCGCTCAGCGCAAGGGCATGCTGCATCTACGTCATGCGTTCCGCACCCGGCCGCATTTTGTGGCGTACTGGGTCAATCAGTTGCCGGCGCCGGCACCCTGGATCGCGCGCAACGTTTTCGGCCTTCCGCTGTTGACCTGGACCGTGCGCACGCCGGAGCAGCGCCAACGCGCCGCCCGATATGCGGATCAGATGATCTTCGAAGGGTTTCAGCCATAGAACCCCCGCCCTTGAAGTCGTCAGCACAATGGACGATCTTTGCACTGGTCAACATGTGCGCCACCATGCGCGTCACCAGCTGCAATGGCTGATCGTAATGCGTGACCGGTTCAGATCATCGATGGATTCATCCGAAATAACCTTTGAGGCAGTGCCCTCCGTCAGCCAGATTCCGGCAGCGGATTGGGACGCCTGCGCCAATCCGGCTGCGACTCCGGAGAGTCTCGACGACCTTGACACCCTGGCTTCACCTGGCGCCGTATCCGATTCCCACTCTGGTTCAATCTGCGACTATAACCCATTCGTTTCGCACGCATTTTTCTCAGCACTCGAAGCCTCCGGCTCGGCCATTGCACGAACCGGCTGGGCACCGAGGCATCTCGTCGCGCGGCTCGACGGCGAGATCGCCGGCATCGTGCCCTGCTATCTGAAGTCACACTCGCAGGGCGAATACGTCTTCGACCGCGGCTGGGCCGATGCCTATGAACGCGCCGGCGGCCGCTATTATCCGAAGCTGCAGGTCTCGGTTCCCTTTACGCCGGCCACCGGCCCTCGCCTGCTGATCCGAGGTGGCGCGGATCGCGAGCGGATCGGCGGCGCGCTCGCGAGCGGACTGGTGGCGCTGTGCAGTGTCTCAAAGGCTTCGTCGGTTCACGTGACGTTTGCGCGTGAGACCGAATGGAAACTGCTGGCCACTCACGGATTCCTGCAGCGAACCGACCAGCAGTTTCACTGGCGGAACCAGGGTTACGGCACTTTTGACGATTTTCTTGCCACGCTAAACTCGCGCCACCGCAAGGCGATCAAGCGTGAACGGCGCGACGCGGTGGCCAGCGGCATCACGATTCACGCGCTGAGCGGCAGCGACATCACCGAGGACGCCTGGGACGCCTTCTTCGCCTTCTACATGGAGACCGGCTCGCGCAAATGGGGGCGGCCCTATCTCACCCGCGCCTTCTTCTCTCTGATTGGCGAGAGCATGCCTGAGGACGTGCTGCTGGTCATGGCGCGGCGGCAAGGTCGCTGGATTGCCGGCGCCATCAATTTCATCGGCTCCGATACCTTGTTCGGCCGCAACTGGGGTGCGATCGAGCATCACCCGTTTCTGCATTTCGAGGTCTGCTACTATCAGGCGATCGACTTTGCGATCCGGCGCGGCCTGAAAACCGTCGAGGCCGGCGCGCAGGGCGAGCACAAGATCGCCCGCGGCTATCTTCCGCAGACGACGTTTTCCGCGCATTACATCGCTGACCCCGGTCTGCGCCACGCCATCGACGACTATCTCAGGCGCGAACGCGCCTATGTCGCGGAGGCCGCGCGCGAATTGACCGGTGCCGCACCGTTCCGCAAGGACGACGATGAACTTTCCTGAACCCAAAGCCGCAAACCCGGAGATGCCATGACCGCCTATGACGCCAACAACCCCTTCGCCAAAATCCTGCGCGGCGAGTTTCCCAGCTACAAGGTATATGAAGATGACCATGTACTCGCCTTCCTCGACATCATGCCGCGCTGCCCCGGACATACGTTGGTCATTCCAAAGGCTCCGGCCCGCAACATCCTCGATATTGCGCCTGAGGATTTCGCCCATGTCGCGCGTGGCGCCCACAGGATCGCGCGCGCTGCGATGACGGCCTTCAAGGCCGATGGCATCACCGTACAGCAGTTCAACGAGCTCGCCGGCGGACAGGTGGTGTTTCACTTGCACATGCACGTGCTGCCACGCCACACCGGCGTCGCGCTATTGCCGTCGGCGAGCCGCAAGGAAGATGGCAAGGTGCTGGAACAGAACGCGGCCAAGCTGGCAGCGGCGCTGAAGGGAGCGTGAAACCAAAACTCCCGCCCAATCGCTGATCTAGAAAAATAGCAAGCAAACTTCGACGCAGGTGTAACCTTTGCACCTGCCGCGGCGAAACTCATCCGTGTGACACGTTGACGGATTGGCGCGGTTTCATCCGCCTCCGGTCGATCGTGACAGTCTTGCAACAGAAGGTATCGCAATGAGATCGCTCAATCTGAGACCGTTTACCGTCGCCTTGGCGGCGGCGGGTTTGCTGTTCGCTTCGGCAACCATTGGGCTCGCGGCTTCGCCCCTGAAGATGAATTTCGTCACGCACGCGGCGTTCTTTTCCGCCGAATCGAAGCAGCCGAAAACGCTCGATCCCCAGGTGTTCGTCCGCGACTCCGCTACCCCAGCAACAACCGGCCCGCAGGGAATTAAGCACGTGGCTGGCGTCCGGCCTCCGCTGATCGACCAGGACCCCAGATCTTCCGTGCTCTACAATGCCGAAGACAAGCCGCTCGGCTTCGATCTGCAGACCTGGCTTTCGGCCACCGGAAGCGTCACCATCACCGACCAGGGCGGAAAACCAGTTCTGGAGGCCACCTTCAAGGGTCTAAAGCCGAACGCGAAGTACAGCCTGTTCGAAAACCATTTCGACTATACGCCCGTGACCTTCACCCCGATGGATGGAACGGGAGCGACCAACAGCTTCGTTGCGCAGCCGGACGGCAGCGCCAAGGTTTCGATGACGCTGCCCGATTTTCCCACTCATGCGAACGCGGTGTTGCTGATCTACAACAGCGAAGGCCAGACGCACGAACTCGAGCGCGGCACAATCGGAATAGACGCGCACCATCAACTGATTGCCCGGCCAGAATGACGTGGCGGCATCGCGCGCTTCGGTGAAGTTCGACGGCATATCGGGAAAGGTTTCCAGCGGAAGATACGTTCTGTTGCGGCGGCGACCACCGGTGTATCCACTTGCAAACCGCCATCGCCGGTCCCCAGCCGAAAAATGAGAAACTTTTTCGATCCGCGAACCCTTTTCGCCATTCGCCCCCTCTGGACCTCTGATCGTCACAGAAACGAATGGAGAGCCAAATGTTGTACTTCAAGATCAACCTTCGCGGCTGGGAACGCGCCATCCGCGTTGCAATGGGAGCAATGATCGCCGCCATGGCCTACAAGTTCGCACCAAACGCAATGATGAGCTGGGCTGGAATCGGCATGGGCGCGATGGTTGCCGGTACTGGCTTCGTCGGGTTCTGCCCGATGTGCGCCATGGTCGGCCGCAGATACATCGGGACTAACAAGTAGTGATTGCCGAACCACAACTGGTCGAAGCGGCGTGCGGCGGCGACGCCGCCGCCGTCGAGAAGCTGCTGGTCGTCTGCCAGCCGGACCTGTGGCGGTTCGCGCGCCGAACCTGCTCGAACAAAGACGACGCCGAAGACGCCGTGCAAATCGCGTTGTGGCAGCTCTATCGCAAGATCGGCGCGCTGCGGACAGCAGCGGCCTTCGCGACCTGGCTGTTCCGGATCGTCGAACGCGAGTGCTACCGGCTGCTTCATGCCCGCGACCGGTTAGATGCTCTGGATGCGTCGCTCGATGACGTGCTTCGGCAGGAACCACTACCCCTGGCGCTGCGCAAGGACCTCATCGCCGCCATCGCGACGCTTCCGGGGCCTTATCGCAAGATCTTGATCCTTCGCGACATCGATGAACTGACCGCCCCGGAAGCGGCCGACCAGCTCGGCATCTCCATCGATGCCGCGAAAAGCCGGCTGCATCGGGCTCGCGCACTGGTCCGCGACCGTTTGCTCGCCGGCGGCTATCTCGCCTCGGCATCCTGAACAGAGGGATCGATGTATTGCAGCCGCTCGATAACTGTTCATCTGCTTCGCGGATTCGGCGCCGTCGGCCTGATCGCGCTGGCCGTCATCTACGGTGAAGCGCATGCTTGGCTGTTGCCGCCCCTGCTGATCGGCGCCGTCGTGCTGATGCAGGGATGTCCGATGTGCTGGCTGATGGGTCTTGCCGAGGCCGCAAAAGACGGGCGCAATACTGCGGCCGGGCCACTCCCTTTCAGTGACGGGTGAGAAACAATCACTCCGTCCCGGAAATCCCCTGCTCCCGGCTGCAGGGCCAGCGGCGAGAATTCGCAGCGATCAGGTTTGATATCGAGAAGCGGCGTCTCGTCGAGACAATCGAGCCCGCGCACGAAGACAATGTTGCCTTCGACGCTTACCAGTTTGACGACCGAGGTGCCAATCGGATTCGGCCGCTGCGGCGAACGCAGCGAAAACGTGCCGCGGGTCGATTTGTCGTTCTTCGGACTCTGCAGCACCAGGTCGCGGCGCGACAGATGCAGCCAGTAGAGCACTTCGAGATTGCTGTAAAAATCGATCCCCTTCAGTGCCGGCGCCCACGGCTCGAAAATCTCGAGCCGGCAAACCGGACCTTCTTGACGTCCCTGCCGCGGGGTATCGCCGCGCGAGGTCCAGGGCGTGCGGATTCGCCCGATGAAGATGAGGCCGGCATCGCGCGCCGTCGGCATCTCGACGGCGACCTCGCCTTCGCGGATTTCGCTCTCTCGAACCATGTCTCAATCCAATGAAAAATTCTGCGCCTTGATCACGCCGGACCACCGTGCCCGGTCGGCATCGATGAATTCCTTGATTGCGGCTGCGCTGCGCGGATGGAACACGGGAAAGCCGATCTTTTCCAGCGAAGCCCGGAACGCATCGTCGTTCAGCGCCCCGTCGAGGCTGGCGCGAATCCTCTCGGCAATATCGTCCGGCAGTTTCGCCGGCGCGGCGATACCATACCAGACGCTGACACGGTAGTCGGGATAACCGCTTTCGGCGATCGTCGGCACGTCCGGAAGGTCAGGGCTTCGGCTCTCCGAACTCACGCCCAGCGGCCGCAGCAAACCGGACCTTATCGGCGGCAATGCGGTGCTCTGCGTGTCGAACATCACCTGGATGTTGCCCGACAACAGGTCGGTCAGCGCCGGGCCTGCCCCCTTGTAGGGCACATGCGTCATTTCGATCCCGGCCATCTGTTTGAACATCTCGCCGGCAAGGTGGATGGTGCCGCCGGTACCGGCCGATCCGAAATTGATTTTGCCGGGATGCTGTTTGGCGTAAGCGACGAACTCCGCCACCGTCTTGGCCGGCACCGAGGGATGAACCTCCATGACCACGGGCAAGTCAGTGACCAGCGCCAGCATGCGAAAATCCCTCACGGGATCGTAGGGCAGTTTCTTGTAAAGCATCGGGTTGAGCACGATGATCGAAGCCGCCGTGACAAACAGCGTGTAACCGTCGGGCTCGGAACGGCCACGGCTTCGGCGGCAATGGCGCCTTGCGCGCCGGCCTTGTTCTCCACGAAAACCGCCTGCTTCAGATCCCTGCCGAGGAAGTCGGCCACCAATCGGCCAAGAACATCGGTCGGGCCGCCCGCGGCATAGGGAAGACGAGTTTTATTGGACGGGTCGGATAGTCGGCGGCGCGGACGCCAGGCGCGGCAAATACTGCGGCAATGACCAGACAAGAGATCAAGGCCGATCTCGCGCTCAAACTCATGTCGTTTCTCCCTTCGCTCCTGTCAGACACTATCAGCCGAGCCACCATTTGCCAGCAAGCATGAAGACTTCGCCGCAAACGACGCCGGCAAGCGTCGACCGGCGCGTCACGAGAAAGGCCGCGAATCCGGCCGCCACCGCGGCGTAACGCAGCCAGCCCGGCACGCTGGCGAGCGCGCCCGGCGGCTGCAACAGGATTTGCGCGATCACGCCGGCCAGGATCGCGGTCGCCACCGCCCTCACCCACACCAGCAGTTCGGAGCCCTCGTCGACGCCGCCGCCGAGCCAGAGTCCGATCATGCGCCAGACCTCGTTGGGCAGGAAGCCCGCGAGTACGAGCACCAGCAGCGCGTGCCAGTCGCCGAGGAATTGCGCGAGCAAATCGTTCATCCCTGCTCTCGCCCCCAATGAACGCCATAGGCGATAGTGCCGGCTGCTACGCCGCTGATCAGGATATCGACGCCGGTGTGCAACATCGAAACGAGCGGGAACAGCGCCAGCCCCAACACCAGCGCCAGGACATCGGAGAGTTGCCGGCAATTGCGCGCGGTGGAGAGCAAAAATGCCAGCGGCGTGAGCAGCAGGATCGCTGCGCCGAACAGTTGCGGCAGGTTGGCGGCGAGACCGTAGCCGAGCGCCGTCGCGACCAGGCAGACCGAGAGCAGACCGCAGCCGAGGCCATGCGTAAAGGCGATCCGGCGCTCGCGCGGCACCTGCGGCAGAAGCCGAAAGCATTCGACCCACAAGGTGACCGCGATGAAATGCGTCGCCAGCACCAGTTGCCGCCGTTTCGT
Source organism: uncultured Alphaproteobacteria bacterium (assembly GCA_963823115.1). GTDB lineage: Bacteria > Pseudomonadota > Alphaproteobacteria > Rhizobiales > Xanthobacteraceae > Bradyrhizobium. The sequence continues at coordinate 246,035 of CAWGKJ010000052.1, forward strand.
CCCCGGCCCGCGCAGCATTGGCAGCACCGAGACCACCATCGGAAACAGCCTGATGGCGCTGACGGTGACGGCAATCGCCGCCTGCACCGCGGTGGCGCCTGAGCCGAGCGTCGAGATCAGGATGATTTGCGCAGGCCCCGCCCACACAAAGGCCGTGCTCGCCAGCGCCCATCCCATGCTGAAATGCGAATCGTGCGCGAGCGCGCCGATGCCGATATAGGTCGCAAACAGCACCAGCGTGAGAACCGTCGAGGTGACCGACCGCATGCCCCATGCGAACGCCCGCACGGGACTGTGCCAACTGGTCGAGTCGAGCGCTGGAAGGGCCAAGGACAACCTGACAAGTGTGAATCGTGTTCCGCATAACGCTGGCGAAACCAGCCAACGTCAAGCGAACCGCGCCTCAAGGCTGTCATGCAACCGCCTCACTCACCCCCTGATGTTCATGTTTCGCAGCACGAAGCAGGCCCCGCCGGCGCGGCGGATGCGGTTGCAGAGATCGTCGGCCGCGGGCCGTGTGTCGGCGCCGATCCGCACCTGATAGAAAGTGTGACTGCCGCGGGTACGCATCAGCGTGCTCAACAGGCTTGGGTCCTGGTCGCCGATCACAGCACTCAGCCGCTTGATCGCACGTGAGTACATCGCCAGCGCCTTGTTGCGGTCGAAGCCGGCAGCGAGCTGAACGCCCCACAATTTCGCCGCAGCAAGCTGCACGTGCTGCTCGAGCTCGGTGACGAAGGAATTGGGCGCGCGCTTGAGCAAGGCCATCAATTCCCGGCAATTGGCGTGCGGCGCACGGTCCGGCATCTTGCCGCCTTTGCCCGCGGCGGCCCAGTCATCGACCGTGGTGCCGGTGATGGCGGCGACGTAGTTGCGCGTCTCCTGCGGCATCGGGCCAGATCCGGCGAGCCATTCCCGCACCCGCCGCGGTCCGGCATTGTAGGCCGCCGCAGCCAATCCGAGATTGCCGAACTGCTCGCGCAATTCGTTCAGGAATTCCGCGGATTTCGGCAGGGCCTGCACGGGATCGAAGGGATCGAGCAGTCGGCGCTCGCTGGCGGTGCCCGGCATGAACTGCGCGATGCCCTGCGCGCGCTGGCCGCTGCGGGTGACAGGTCCCACCGCGTCGGATTGAAAGCGGCTTTCCTGCCATATCACGCGCGCAAAAAACTCGAGCGGCAGATCGTTCGCCCTCGCCGCCGATTCGATCATCAGGCACATCGCTTCGCGGGTATCGCCGTCCGGTTCACTCTGCGCGGGCTTTTGCGTCGCAGGTTCCTCGGCACCCGGCTTCGCAACACCGGCCTGCGCCGGCGCGGCATCCTCGGCGACAGCGCTTGCCGCCGGCAGGAACAGCGTCACGACCACCGTGCAAAGCGCAGCGCGCAGACCGCTCACCGCGTGCGCCGCCGTATCTTGTCTTGGGAAAACCGTGTTTGACATGTGAAACCGGCCGTCTGCTATCCAACAATACCAGCGCGCGGCGGCGGCGCGAACTCGGCGCCCTGAAGGAAATCGGGCGCGGATTGCGCAAAAGCGCGGCGTGACAAACCCCCGCCGGTGCGCCGGTTTACCTTAATAACAGCAATCCAAAGTTCAGCGTTTCTCGCACATAGCAACCGGGAGTATATGCTTAGCAAAACGTTAATGGGGGCCTTCAGTGATGATCGAGCAACGCCAGACTTTACGCTCGCGTGTAGTTTATGGCGGCTGATCGCCTTTAACGAGCGCCGCTCCACCATCGAATGTATCATCCGCAATTTCTCAGACGACGGAGCAAAGATCGAATTCGAAAATCCGGCCCTCTTGCCGGATGAGGTCGACCTCTTCATCGCAAAAAAAAGCCGCGCCTTTCACGCCAAATTGGTCTGGCGGCAGGCTAGCGCGGCCGGTTTGGCATTTGATGCGGTCGCGCGCAACGCGCCCATATCTCTGGATTGGGCGCGCAGGCTGCGGCACTGCAAATCCGAACGACGCGAATTGCAAAGCAGGATTGCTCAACTGTTGTCTGAGCGTTGAAAGGCTTGCCACCGATGCGAACAGGCTTGGCAACGTTCCGGGCGTTCCTCGCTGCCGAAGCCGGCGGAACCGGGCTCGAATTTGTGATTGTGGCAGCGGGTGTCGGATTGGCGCTTTCTGCAGCGCTTTACGTTGTCGGCGGCATAGTCACCGAGAAGTATGAGGCGATCGGATCGGCCCTGAAACACCAGAATAACTTGCCTTAAGAGCGACCCGAACAAGGGTTCGGCTTGGCAAGATGCGCGTTTTCCCGGCCATCGCCGGTTTACGTTAACGTCGCATTTTGCCGGCAGCGGGCTTACGCATGCGGTGAAGCCGGGTAAGGTCTCCCCACTTTACCGGGAGACTATTCGATGCAGGACCGACGCCAGAACGTGCGCGACAAGGTGATTTATGGCGGCGTCGCCGAGATCGGCGAACCTGGCGCCACCAGGGAGTGCGTGGTCCGCAATATCTCCGAAAAAGGCGCCAGGATTGAATTCAGCAATGTCATCGCGCCCCCGAGGGAGCAGATGTCGCTGAAGATTGCGCGCAAAGGCCGTTCCTTCCTCGCCAAAATCGTCTGGTGGCGCGACAATTTCGTAGGCGTGGCCTTCACCTCGGAAACACCTTATGCGCTGCCCGTCTCCGACATCGAGGAGCGGTTGCGCAAGAGCGAGATGAAAAAACGCCAGCTGGAGCGCCGCATCAACGAACTTTTGGGCGAAGGCTGAAGGCGAGCGGCGCCTGGGCGTCTGAAACTCCGGCTTTCACGCGCGGGCGAAATGGCCCGCTGGTTGACCTGTCTCAACTTATCCCTTTGCGCTCATGGTAATTTCTTGAACCATCGATTCAGGGAATTCCAATGCGAAAGTTTGGCCTGAAGGCTCTTTTCGCGGTCCTTGCTCTCAACAGGAAGGAAACGGCGGCTCGACTGGGACCGCACGATTTTGATTTTCTCGACCTCGGTCACCGTCGCGCTTGTTGCACTGTACGTGTACGGAAAGGTTACCTCGCGCTGGTAGCGCGGCGCGACAATTTCGCGGGCGTAGCCTTCGGCTCGCGAAGCTCACTCGTTGAGGCGCATGGCCACCATGTGACCGACCCATGCGGCTACCAGCGAGAGCACTACAACCAGCACAAGATACAGCGCCGCAAGCGGGACATCGCCTTGCAGCAGGAGTATGAACGCATCGAGGCTCATCGCCGAAAAAGTCGTGAAGCCTCCGCAAATGCCGCCCATGACGAACTGCCGGCCTGCCGGGCTCACGAGCAGCCGCCCGTCGGGGGCTGTGAGGGCGGCGAACAGCCCGATGATGAACGAGCCCAGCACATTCACGAAGCTCGTCGCCCACAAGGCGCTGAGCCCCATGACCGATACAATCAAAATACCGGCGAGATACCGCAGCAGCGATCCGAACGCCGCGCCGCATCCGACCGCCAGATAAACTCTCAACGCCATCAGCCGTTCGTCGCGCATCGCGGCCTCACGTCAGAAGCCGCACAACGGCTGCGAACCCGGATCCCACCGCCGCGACGCAAAGGCCGGCCGACAGAACGGTGTACATCGCGGCTTGCCGGCCCTGGCCGTCGAGCGCGAGGTTGAGAGTTTGCAGAGAGAACGAGGATACCGTCGTATAGCCGCCGAGAAAACCGACGAAGGCGAGGTCACGAAACATCTCTCCGGCAAAGATACCGCCCCGCGCCCGCGCCAGCCCGGCGAGCACGCCGATGACCAGGGCACCCGAGATGTTCACCACCAACGTTCCCCACGGAAAAGTCTCGCCGACCCGACGTCCGACAACGCCGGAGATGAAAAAGCGCGAGATGCCGCCGAAGAAACCTCCGAGCAATACGAGGGCGCAGGCTTCGAATGTCATGACGATGAGTAACCCGATAGATTGCGTATCAATGGTCTGCTTTCACTGGTCTCCCCGGAAATTCAGGACGACAGGCCCTCACCCCTTCGCAAGGCCGGTCGCGTCCTCGCCATAGCGAACGACCGTCACCTTCTCCAAAGTGATCAGGCAACTCTTGGTCAGTCCGGTGAGGATGGGGAGGAAACCGTTGATCTTCTCCTCGGTATCGACGATCTCCACGACCACCGGCAAGTCCTGCGACAGCCGCAATACTTTCGCGGTGTGAAGCCTGCTGGATCGGCCGAAGCCAAGCGGTCCGCGCAGCACGGTGGCTCCGGCAAGATGAGCTTCACGCGCTTTGAGGACGATCGCCTCATAGAGTGGCCGGCCGTCAGCCTTGTCATCCTCGCCAATGAAAACCCGCAAAAGGGAGGCTTTTTCGGGGATCTGCATCGTTCGATTTCCTTTCGTTCGCTGGTCAGCCGCGCGGCCGATCCTCGACGACACGCACCGCGCCACGCGCGGCGCTGGTGGTAAGCGCGGCGTAGGCCTTGAGCGCCATCGATACCTTGCGCTTGCGGTTGGCAGGCTGCCACGCGGCGGAACCGCGCGCCTCCATCGCCGTTCTCCGGCGGGACAGTTCGGATTCGTCGACCGCAAGGTGGATGCTGCGTGCCGGAATATCGATTTCGATCCAATCCCCCTCTTCGACCAGGCCGATCATTCCGCCCTCGGCGGCTTCAGGCGAGACATGACCGATCGAAAGCCCGGAAGTGCCGCCCGAGAAGCGGCCATCGGTAATCAACGCGCACGCCTTGCCGAGGCCCTTGGATTTGAGATAGCTCGTCGGGTACAGCATCTCCTGCATCCCCGGTCCGCCGCGCGGCCCCTCATAGCGGATCACGACCACGTCGCCGGCGGCGACCTTGCTGCTCAGGATGCCCTCGACGGCGGCGTCCTGGCTCTCGAATATCCGCGCCGGTCCCCGGAACTTCAGAATGCTCGTATCGACGCCCGCCGTCTTCACGATGCAGCCATCGAGCGCCAGGTTGCCGTAGAGCACCGCAAGCCCGCCGTCTTTCGAGAACGCATGATCCAAGTCGCGAATGCAGCCGGTCTTGCGGTCGGTGTCGACATCATCGAAACGCCGTTCCTGGCTGAATGCGACCTGGCTCGGCACGCCGCCGGGCGCGGCACTGTAGAAGGTGCGCACGCTCTCGCTTTGCGAACGCCGGATATCCCAGCGACCCAGGGCTTCCGCGAGCGAGCCGCTATGCACGGTCGGCAGGCCGGTGTCGATCAATTTGGCGCGGTCGAGTTCGCCAAGGATCGCCATCACGCCACCTGCCCGGTGCACGTCCTCCACATGAACGTCGGGAACGGAGGGCGCAACCTTGCAAAGCACGGGAACGCGGCGCGACAGCCGGTCGATATCCCGCATCGAAAACGCCACCTCGCCTTCGTAAGCAGCCGCCAGCAGATGCAAAACCGTGTTGGTCGAACCGCCCATCGCGATATCCAGCGTCATCGCATTCTCGAAGGCAGCAAAACTCGCAATGCTCCGCGGCAATGCGGTCTCGTCGCCTTGCTCGTAATAGCGCCGCGCCAGATCGACGATGAGATGCCCGGCCTCGACGAACAGTCCCTTGCGGTCGGCGTGGGTGGCGACCAGCGAGCCATTGCCAGGCAAAGCAAGGCCCAGCGCCTCCGTCAGGCAATTCATCGAATTGGCCGTGAACATGCCCGAGCAGGAACCGCAGGTCGGACAGGCCGACCGTTCGATCACGTTGACGTCGGCTTCGCTGACCTTGTCATCGGCGGCAGCCACCATGGCGTCGACCAGATCGAGCGCATGGGCTTTGCCGCCGATCGTCACCTTGCCGGCTTCCATCGGGCCGCCCGACACGAACACGACGGGAATGTTGATGCGGAGCGCCGCCATCAACATGCCCGGCGTGATCTTGTCGCAATTGGAGATGCAGACCATGGCATCCGCGCAGTGAGCGTTGACCATGTACTCGACGCTGTCGGCGATGATCTCCCGCGAAGGCAGGCTGTAGAGCATGCCGTCGTGTCCCATGGCGATCCCGTCATCGACCGCGATGGTGTTGAACTCCTTGGCGACGCCCCCCGCCTTCTCGATCTCGCCGGCGACCAACTGGCCAAGATCCTTGAGGTGGACATGGCCGGGCACGAACTGGGTGAAGGAGTTGACCACGGCGATGATCGGTTTGCCGAAATCGCCGTCCTTCATCCCGGTGGCCCGCCACAGGCCGCGCGCGCCGGCCATGTTGCGGCCATGGGTGGTAGTGCGAGAACGATAGGCTGGCATTGGCTTTCCTCGAATGTTCCAAACAGAAGTGAATTTACGTCAAGACCGTTGCGACGGTCGCTTTTCAATCTTCATCCCGCTGCAGCGCCTTATCCATTCCAGAATATCCACCGCTTTTCCAGTGATGATCTCAAGCGATGGCCACTCGCCGATCCGGTTGGGAAATTCGGGAGCAAATGCTCTTCATCGAACCGCTCCCGCTCACTCAACGACAACCTGTGCAATTTGTCCACGCGCAGCGAGCAAACCGGCGAGAGCCAGGAACGCGAAACAAGCCCCTGCGACGAACGTCCCCGTTGGACCTGCAACATCCCAAAAAGCGCCAGCGATGACGCTGGCAGCAAGCATCGCCACTCCCGTTAGCAGATTGAACAGCCCGTAGGCCGTGCCGCGAAGCTCGGGCGCCGAAGCGTCGGCGACCAATGCGGCAAACAGCCCTTGCGTGATCCCCATATGCAATCCCCACAGGACCACCCCGAGCGCCAGGCCGGTAAGATTCGGCAGCAGCGCAAGGACCACATCAGCAGCGAATAGGATGGCGACGCCAAGCACCAGCAGCGAGATACGGTTCACGCGGTCGGACAGCGCGCCGACGGGATAGGCGGCAACTGCGTAAACGACGTTCATGACCACCAGTACGGCAGGCACCCACATGATGGGAAGTCCGACATTCTGCGCGCGGAGCACGAGGAAGGCCTCGCTGAACCGCGCCAGGGTAAAGGCAACGCCGATCGCCACGATCCACCAATAGAAAGAACCTAGCCTTTTCATCTCGGCAAGGCCGAGGGGATTGCGCACCTCGCGCAACTCATGCGACCGATCCGGTTCGCGAACGGCAAACGCAATCAGGGCAAACGCCAGAAAGGCCGGAACGACTGCAACCCAGAACACAGCCTTGAAGTCATCGACGGTCCACCACATCAGCGCGATGCCGAGCAGTGGCCCCAGAAAGGCGCCGACCGTGTCGAGCGCTTGCCGGAGGCCAAAACTGGCACCGCGCAAATGCGCGGGAGCGATATCGGCAATGAGCGCATCTCGCGGCGCACCGCGAATCCCTTTGCCAACGCGATCGACAAACCGCGCACCAATGATCCATCCGACCGAAGGGGCCAACGGGAAAGCGGGCTTGGTGAAGGCTGCAAGTCCGTAGCCGAGCGCGACAAGCAGCTTGCGCTGGCCCAGCCAGTCCGAGAGAGCGCCGGAGAATATCTTGGTAATGGAGGCGGTTGCTTCTGCGATGCCCTCGATGACGCCAACCGTGACCATCGAAGTGCCCAGCACCGTTACCAGATAGACCGGAAGCAGCGCATGGATCATCTCCGAGGAGACATCCATCAGCATCGAAACGAATCCAAGGACCCAGATGCTGCTGGGAATTTCTCTCAGTGGATAATTTGCCTTGGTCGCCGCCGCCATCGCGTTGTCCTAGCACTTTGTTTCAGGACAACAAAAACCCGCCAAAGGCGGGCTACGCACACGCTCCCGCCGCGACGGGGCTTTGGCGGCCCCACCCAGCAGGAGTCATCAGCCCACGGCGGGCGGTTATCGGGGGACTCCATCCCCTTATGGGACTGAATTTTACGCGGAGATACCGACAAGGGTCAATCTGTATCGTCCTGCATCGCGGCAAGCATTTCGTTCGCCCTCAGCCGGATCCGGCTGCGCCCTTTTTCGGCACGCGCCCGGCCAGAACATCGCCCACCAAAAAAGCCGGCGGTCTCTTGCGGCGCGCCGGCTCTTCAAATTCCCAATAACTCCTGCTTACACCTTGACCAGCGGTCCCCGTGAAGCCGGACCCTTCGCTCCCCCGCCAGGACCGTTCGGCTTCGGCTTGCGCGGCACGGTACGCTTGCGCGCGCCGGGCAATTTCTCCGGCTTCGGCATCACCGGACCTTCGACATATTCGAAGCCGATCTTTTCCGCCCCCGGTTCTGCGGCGGCCTCGTCCTTCACCAGCACGACGCGGACGTGACCGCCGCCCTTGAGCTTGCCGAACAGCACCTCGTCCGCCAACGGCTTCTTGATGTGCTCCTGAATCACGCGCGCCATCGGGCGGGCGCCCATTTGCTCATCGTAGCCATGCTGAATCAGCCACGCCTTCGCCGGCTCCGACAGTTCGATGGTGACGTCGCGGTCGGCGAGCTGCGCCTCGAGTTGCAGCACGAACTTCTCGACCACCATGCCGATCACATCGGCATTGAGGTGCGCGAACGAGACGATGGCGTCGAGCCGGTTGCGGAACTCGGGCGCGAACTGGCGATTGATCGCCTCGTGATCGTCGCCTTCCCGCTTGCTGCGCGTAAAGCCGAACGCCTGGCGCGCCATATCGGAAGCGCCGGCATTGGTGGTCATGATCAGGATCACGTTGCGGAAATTGACCTGCTTGCCGTTATGGTCGGTGAGCCGGCCATGATCCATGATCTGCAGAAGCACGTTGTAGAGATCCGGGTGCGCCTTCTCGATTTCGTCAAGCAGGACCACGCAATGCGGATGCTGGTCGACGCCGTCAGTGAGCAGGCCGCCCTGGTCGAAGCCGACATAACCGGGAGGCGCGCCGATCAGGCGCGAAACGGTGTGCCGCTCCATATATTCCGACATGTCGAACCGGATCAGCTCGACGCCCAGCGACGCTGCGAGCTGCTTTGCCACTTCGGTCTTGCCGACACCGGTCGGGCCTGAGAACAAATAGCAGCCGATCGGCTTCTCCGGCTCGCGAAGCCCTGCCCGCGCCAGCTTGATTGACGCCGCGAGCGCATCGATCGCCTTCTCCTGGCCGAACACGACACGTTTCAGCGTCTGTTCGAGATGCTTCAAGACCTCGGCATCGTCCTTCGACACGCTCTTGGGCGGAATCCGCGCCATGGTCGCGATCGTGGTCTCGATTTCCTTGATGCCGATGACTTTCTTGCGCTTGTTCTCCGCAACCAGCATCTGCGCCGCACCGGACTCGTCGATCACGTCGATCGCCTTGTCCGGCAATTTACGATCGTGGATGTAGCGCGACGACAGCTGCACCGCGGCCTCAATCGCCTCGTTGGTATATTTCAGCCGATGGTAGTCCTCGAAATAGGGTTTCAGGCCCTTGAGGATCGCGATGGCATCTTCCACCGTCGGCTCGTTGATGTCGATCTTCTGGAACCGGCGCACCAGCGCGCGATCCTTTTCGAAATGTTGGCGGTATTCCTTGTAGGTGGTCGAGCCCATGCAGCGGATCGTGCCCGACGCCAGCGCCGGCTTGAGCAGATTGGACGCGTCCATCGCACCGCCGGAAGTCGCACCGGCGCCGATCACGGTATGAATTTCGTCGATGAACAGGATGGCGTTGGGATGCGCCTCGAGTTCCTTCAAGACCTGCTTCAGCCGCTCCTCGAAATCGCCGCGATAGCGGGTGCCCGCAAGCAAGGTGCCCATGTCGAGCGAGAATACGGTGGCGGCCGACAATACTTCCGGCACTTCGCTGTCGACGATGCGCTTGGCGAGCCCTTCCGCGATCGCGGTCTTGCCGACGCCGGCTTCGCCGACGAACAGCGGATTGTTCTTCTGCCGGCGGCAGAGCACCTGGATGGCGCGGTTGATCTCGGAATTCCGTCCGATTACCGGATCGATCTTGCCGTCGCGCGCCTTCTTGTTGAGGTTCACACAGTAAGTTTCGAGCGCCTCGCCCTTCTTCTTGGAATCCTCGTTGCCCTTGGTCTCGGTCTCTTCATCGACCCCGCGCACAGGGCGCGCTTCCGAGACCCCCGGCCGCTTGGCGATGCCGTGACTGATGTAATTGACCGCGTCGTAGCGGGTCATGTCCTGCTCCTGCAGGAAATAAGCGGCATGACTTTCGCGTTCCGCGAAGATCGCGATCAGCACGTTGGCGCCGGTGACTTCCTCGCGGCCGGACGACTGGACGTGAATGACGGCGCGCTGGATCACGCGCTGAAAGCCCGCGGTCGGCTTGGCGTCGTCGGCCCCGTCGGTAACCAGGTTTTCAAACTCGGTCTCGAGATAGTTGACGAGACTGGTGCGCAGCTTGTCGAGATCGACGCTGCAGGCGCGCATGACGGCGGCCGCATCCGAAGTCATCGATCAGCGACAGCAGAAGGTGTTCAAGCGTCGCGTATTGGTGGTGACGCTCGTTTGCAATCGCCAGCGCTCGATGCAGGGATTGTTCAAGGCTTTGGGAAAAAGTCGGCATTCGCGTCCTCTATGGCCCCCGCCATCATGATCGCCGCTGCCCGGTCAGGCAACAACAACCTTTGTCATATAGTTATACCCGATCACGGCAAAAGAGCGGTTCCCGCGACTCGTTAACGCTTGAGCCAAGTTTACATCCGACAAAAGGCCGACGTGCCCCGAGAATAACGTAGACTTGACCGGTCCGTCGCCTTTCAGATGCAAAACCCGTTCCTGTTTTGGCGGATTTCGCGCGGGCTACTTTTTTTCCATCACGCATTGCAAGGGATGCTGGTGCTTGCGCGCAAAATCCATCACTTGCGTCACCTTGGTCTCGGCGATCTCGTAGGTGAACACCCCGCACTCCCCAATTCCATGATGATGGACGTGGAGCATGATCTGGGTCGCAGCTTCGACGTCCTTTTGAAAGAACTTCTCCAGGACGTGAACGACAAACTCCATGGGCGTGTAGTCGTCGTTCAATATCAGAACGCGATAGAGATTCGGGCGCTTGGTCTTTGGCTTGACCTTGGCGATGACGGACGCGACAGGTCCGCCGGTTCCCCCGCTACGGTTCTCATCGTTGCCCATTCGAGGGGCAGATGCAGCGACGACGGCTGACGCGAACGGATTAGATCTGGAAGTTAATTGCAGCATGGCACAGGCGTTCGAAATCCCCACAGGAAACCGGACAGCTACCGGGCGATGCCCTCCTGCCGGAGACCATCATCAAAGAGTTCCCGGACACGCTTTCCAGATCGCCGCTCCCGGCCGGCCCGACCCTGTCAGAATATGGGTCTGGCTTCGGCTCGCCGCAAGCACGCATTTATTGGCCAAATGCGCTCGGCGGCGGGGCCCGATTCCCGGCCCGGCGATCTCACCAAGACTAGTCAATCCGGTCGGATTTGACAAAACCGCTACAGGGCGTTTAGCGGCCTTTGACGATGTCAGACGCGTTTGGCGGCCGTTTCCCGGTTGGCGCGGACCTTTGCGACCACCTGCGTGTCAGCCGTCAGCTTCGACGCCGCCGCACTCGACGCATCTGCGGATCGTCGTATGGCGCCAACGGCTCCGACAACGTTCGATCTCTTCTATTCCGGGAACCAGGTAATTTCCGCCTTCAACTCGATCGGAAGGTCGCTGTCGATGCTGCGCGTGGCGCGATAACCCCTCACCAACGCAAAAAAGCCCAGCCATAACAGCCGGGCTTTTGATTTTCGAAAACGACGCTAACGGTATCAGGCTGCGGCAGCCGGGGTAAGCTTCGCGACGATGCCTTCGAGCGGCTTGTAGGTCTGCTTGGCGAGATCGGTGTAGAGCCCGGCGATCTTCTGCGACTCGGCCACGAAGGTCTCATAGGCGGACTTCGCGTATTCGGTCTGCACTTCGAGCGCCTTGTCCAGCGACTTCACGCCCGACAGCTTCTCGACGAACGACTTGGTGTCTTCATACGACTTCTTGGTGTAGTCGCCATAAGCGCTGGCGATGGCCTGAAGGCCGTTCTGAACGCTGGTCGCGGAGGCGACGACGCTCTCCATATGCTCTTTTCCGTACTGCTGAATGTCTTCGACTTTGATCATGATGGGGTCCTTCCCAGACTGCTGTGCAACTTGACCTGCCCGGAAGCCCCGGCTCCCTGACGGAAGCCATCCATACCGCATCGCACAAAAAAGTCAAGTAAATTTGTGCGTCGCACAAAAAAATCGGATTAGCGACAAATAGCGTGGGATTACGCAAGGGGTTCATTAAGCTTTTGGAAACTCAGGCCCCCTAACCTGATTCCCAGTCTCGCCCGGCGCGCCGGACGGGTAGCCTAAAAAACCGTTTGTATACAGTCTCTTAGCTAGGATAGCGGCCTGAACGACCGTTCGGCCGGAAATGCCCGGTCGGATCGGGCAGTTTGCGCAGGGAAACGTCACCGCCGTTGGGCATAATTTGGCCTCACGAACCGGTGATCAAGACAGAAATTGGGACGGGGAAGTTCATGCTTCGTACAACCTTGGCTTCCTCGCGCGTTTTGCGGGTTGGCGTTCTCGGGCTGGTCACGGTCTCCGCCGCAGTCATATTCACAAGCAACGCTGCCGATGCGCGGCGGTACAGGCATCGCCACTATGCCCACCACGCCTCCCACCATGTGGAGCGGGAGAGTTACAGCCCGGCATTTTCCTCAATCATCGTAGACGGCAATTCGGGCGCCACGCTTTCCGCCAACAATCCGGACGCCAGCCGTCATCCCGCGTCGCTCACCAAGATCATGACGCTCTATCTGCTGTTCGAGCGTCTCGATGCGGGCAAGATGAAACTCGACACCGAAATGGAGGTGTCCGAGCACGCCGCCGAGCAGGCTCCCACCAAACTCGGCCTGCGCCCGGGTCAAACCATCCGCGTCGAAGACGCCATCAAGGGACTGGTGACGCGCTCGGCCAACGATGCTGCCGTGGTGATCGCAGAAGCCATCACCGGCGATGAAGACGATTTCGCCAAGCTGATGACCCGCAAGGCACGCACGCTCGGCATGACCAAGACGGTTTATCGCAATGCCTCGGGCCTGCCCGATGACGACCAGGTGACGACGGCGCGCGATCAATCGACGCTGGGCCGCGCCATCCAGGACCGCTTTCCGCGCTACTACCGCTACTTCTCGACGGAGGCATTCAATTATCACGGCCAATCGATCCGCAACCACAATCATCTGCTCGGCAGCGTCGAAGGCGTCGATGGCATCAAGACCGGCTACACTCGCGCGTCGGGCTTCAACCTGGTGACCTCGATGCGCCGTGGCAACCGCCATCTGGTCGGCGTCGTCCTGGGAGGCCGCAGCGGCGGCTCCCGCGATGCCATCATGCGCGGCCTGCTCGCCGAAAATCTCGAGAAAGCCGCGACCAAGCGAACCGTTGCCGCGATCACCGAGCGCAATGCACCGGACGCCAATGCGGATGCTGCCGAGGCCGAGTCACGGCCGACGCAACCGGTTCAGGCCCAAGGGGCGGTTCAGGTCGCTTCCGGGTCAGCCGAACCGGCGGCGCCTGCGCGTTCGGCGGCTCCGGCTTCACGATCCATTTTTGCGGCTGCCACCGCGGCCGTGCCGCCCCAGGTCAAGACCGAGCCTGCTCCGCTCACCAATGGCGTGATTCAGGCTCAAGCACTTGCCGCAATTCCCGGTTCGTCCGAACCGATGAAGCCCGTCAAGGTCAGGACCGTCCAGGTCAAAGCCGGACAGGTGAAGCTGGCCTCGGCCGGTCCGCCCCAGCCAGCCACGCCCATCACCAGTTCGATACCGGAGACCCGCCCGGAAGTGCCGGAGACATCGAGCGCGGTGGTGGCCAAAGCCGAAACCGGCAAGGCCGAAAAGGCCAAGCCGGAAGTTGCGAAGACTGAAGTCGTAAAGCCTGAGGCCGCAAAGACCGAAATGCCACCACAGCCTGCAAATCACGGTACCGGTAACGGTCTGCTCGGCGTCCTTCCCGCATCAAGCGTTCCGCCCTCCTCCTCGTCGCAGGCCATGGCCTACGCTGATCCCCACCCCCAGCAGCCGCAAGCCGTTCAGCAAGACGGTGCCATCAAGCCCGTCGCAGCGGCCCACACCGGATGGATTGTTCAGGTCGGCGCGCTCGAGAGCGAAAGCGAAGCGCGGCAGCGGATCGATGCGGCGCGAAGCCAGGCCCATGGCCTGCTCGCGAAAGCCGATCCGTTTACCGAGCCGGTCGTCGCCAAGGGCGACAGGAAGCTGTTCAGGGCCCGCTTCGCCGGGCTCGACCGCGATCAGGCCGAAGCGGTTTGCCGGACCCTGAAGCGCTCCGACATCTCCTGCATTACCGTCCGCAACTGATCGCTACGGCCTTTTGGCCGCGCATCGTTGCTTGCCTTGAACGGCCTGCGTAACGCTCGTCTGCTCTGCCGACGATAGCGGCCCTTTGCTGCCGTTTGCGCGTCTGTTCCCGCGCACAAATCTGCGGGCTGAAAACTTCTCGTCAAGATTTTGCGCTTACTACTGCAAGTACGAACGATCGACCATGCCGGACAACGGCAGGCGGCAACAGGGTGTCAACCGGAGCAGAAGCAACTTTCGGTTCGTAGCGTTTGGTAGCGTTGCCCGGAGTTAACTGTGATGCGTGCGAAGCAAAGTATCCTTGGCCTCGTTTACACGGGCGGCAAGGTACGTCGACCCCCCCTGGTCGGGATGCAGTTTCTTCATGAGCGCGCGGTGCGCCCGGCCGATTTCGTCACGCCCCGCCCCCGGCTGCAGGCCAAGGATCTGGTAGGCCTCCTCGTCCGTCATTTTGCCGCTCGACGCCGCGCGGCGCTGCCCCCCTGCCGCATTTCCCTGCGCGTCCTGACGCCAGGCGGGAAACCTGCGGTCCAGATAGCTTTCAAGTAGCGCCACGCTTTCGGCGTCGAAGCCGGAAATCATCGCCATCAGCTGCGGCAGGTCGCATTCGTCCAGCATCCGGCCCGCATGGGGCCCGGCGACGATCTGGCCCGCCAACGCGCCGCTGTCGTGGTCGAGAGTCATGTCGAGAAATTGCGAGCGGACCCGCGAGGTCTGTCCCGGCGAGCGTTGCGAACCCGCACCTGCGAACATCCTGCCGATATTGCCGAAGCCCGATGCCCCGAACGGCGACCAGCCCAACAATCCCGCGCCGAAGATGCCGAGCGGGATCGCGACCGCCAGTTCGCCCTTGATGCCGGTAAAGGCCGCGACCGCGAGCGCCACGACGCCGCCGCCGATCTTGACCGCGCGTGCGAGCACGACCGGATTGGCCGCGCGAAACATCTGCAGCAGCGAATAAAGAAGAATGACGGCGACAACGCCAGCGATCAGGGTAGGCATGAATTCAATATAGTCGCTTCACCGGCAAAAAGCATGGCGGCCGTTCGCTTGAGGCGAGTCGAGGTCGGGATCACCTCATCTGGCCGAGTAATCCGGCCGCACCGCTTCCGGTCTTCGATAACCGCAGCAGCGCCTCGCGGCCGCCGGCGGCATAGGCTGCAGCCGCGCGCAACAGCTCGCGCAGCTGCGCCGCGGCGCCGGGATCGAACCTGCACCATGCGCCGCCGGTCAGGCGCGCGATCTCCTTGAACGCCTGCTCGGCGACGGCGTCGTGGCCTTCCTGAAACATGAACACCGGCACCTTGAGCAGGCCGAGTTCGCCGGCTTTGGCGCAGAGATCATCGACCGCCTCCTCCATGGCATCGCCGACGAATACCACCGCGCGCACGGCAGAGGCGACAGCCTCGCGCCGTGCTTCCGACAACACCTTGCCGATCTGGGTGTTGCCGCCGCGGCAATCGATCTTGCCCATCAGCTTTGCCAGCTGGGCGCTATCGGAAATCCAACCCGTGGCGCGGCACTCGCTGAGACCGCGATAATAGACGAGCCGGATATCCAGACTGCCGATTGCTGCTGCTTCGCGAAACATGTCGGCCTGCAGCGCGCAGGCCAAGTCCCATGTCGGCTGCCGGCTCATGGTGGCGTCGAGCGCAAATACCAGCCGGCCGCGCGCACCCGGAGCGTGCGGCGACATCGCGCGCGCCTTGGCGACAAAGGCGGCAATGTCTTCCGAAGTCGGACGGCTTCGCCTCCGGCAGCGAGCCGGCCTTGCCGGACGCGGCCTTTTGCGTCGAGGACACCTCGGTTGTCGATTTCGGTCTGGTCGGTTCTCCGGACATCAGCGCTCGCAGATTGCAGCAAGCCTTATGTGGGCCGCGATCAAGGAACGGTCAATGCGCGTGAGCGCCCCGGTCCATCTTATGGCGGTGATTATCCAGAAGCGGCCGAAAGCAAGAACGCTAGTACAGCCGTCAGTTCTGAAGCGGTGCGGCGGGTGCGGCCGGCGGCGTGACGGGCACGTAAGGCGCAACCGGCCCGGCTTCGGTCATCAGCGGCGACGCCTGCGTGATCACCGGCCGAAGCGGACTGTCGTCTTCGAGGAATTTGTCGAGCATGCCCTGGATCGATGCCTTTGCCTCATCGGAACCGGTATCGCGCATGTCGTTATGTTGGAAGCCGGTTTGTACGACCGTTATGCCGGACTTCTGACGGATATCTTCAGGAGGAATGACGCCAGGATCGGTCTTGAATACGGGATCCTTGGAACGGAACGAAAGGATCTTAAACCGGCCATCGGTAACGAACGGCACGCGGAGATTGTCGAGAGCCACGACCTTCTTGACCAGTTCGGGATGCAACTTGGCGAAATACATCGAGATATCGGCGCCCGCGGAATGTCCCACCACCGTCAGATGGTCATAGTCCGCGTTCGGCTGGACCGTCTTCATTTCCTCCACTGCAAAGCGGATGTTGGCAACGCCGCGCAGGTACTGCGGTTGACGGCCGACGTAGAGCTCGCCGACTTTCGTCACCATAGGTGGATCGGTCGGCAGATCATGCTGGATGCTGATCGAGATATAGCCTCGCGCGGCAAAAACGTTCGCCAAAAAAGAGTATTCAGTGAATTTCACGGTGTTGCCGTGATTGAGGATCGCGACCGGCAGCGTGATCATGCCGGCATTCGCCTGCAGTTCCTTGTCACGCCGCACCGCGACATCAACTGCGACCGGACGGTTGCCGCGGGTCGTGTCGTAGAACGTCAGTGTCTCATGACGGATCGCCAATTTGCTGGCGGTGAAATAGGCGATAGTCATCACGGCGGAAAGCGAAACCAGAACGGCAATTCCACGTTTCATGTTGATCCTCGGCGCATCGACTTCGGGAGGCTAACTTCCAACGCTGCGTCCCTAATATAGGTCACGGCGAGGTGACAGGAAGGCCAAATTTTGTGAATTGACAGCCTTATCATTTCATTGTGCCACGCACCCGCTGCAGCGCACCACCACGCGGTACCGCGCGGTCGCTCACCGCACTCTTGGACGCAACCAATCAAGTTCAGGTTCAGATTTCGGCTAAAGCCTGGCGGAAAAATCCGTCTTTGGGGGCTGTTCGCTTCGCCCAGGTCCAACATTCCGGCAACAACCTGCTGCCCGTCCTATCGCTCAACCAGATTGACGTCGACACCGAAGCCGGAGGTTTTAAGGTAATTAATTACCACAAAACGCCGGGAGCGATCGGCAGAGGTGGAAGCCGGCTTTGCGTCCGATCGCGCTCTGAAAAAATCGAAAAACCGCATGAGCCGACCGCCAGACCGCCCACACCCCCGGGGTCCCGCCCGAGGTCATGCTTTGGCGGATCCTGCGCTACGCGCCGAGGATGTCGTGGACTTCGAGCGGCTTGTCGACCTGGCTGAACCATTCGGCGCGGTTGGCGGCGCGGCGCCGACCGCGCTCGTCGAGCGGCAGTTTCAACTGGCGCAGCAGGCTCGTTACCTCCTCGCGCGCCGTAACATGGCCGAGGCTCGGGCGGGTGCCGAGCGTGGCTTCGTCGAGCTCGTCGAGCGCGGTGAGCCCGCGCGGAAAGAATTCGCGATAAACGACGCGTTCGGCGAAACCGTCGATCGAACGGAAGCCGAGCCGCAACGACAAATCGTTCAGGCTGTCGGCGACGAGTTGCTTGTTGCGGGACCCCAGCATCGACAACCGGTTGCGAACCACGATCCAGTCGGTGGTGGCGCCGTCGAGCTGGCGGCGCTTGCGCCTCGCATCCCGCACCATCTCGGCATAATGGCTCACGCCGGTCACGGAATAGGTCGCGGGATCGACGGTCGCCAGCACGTCGAAATCGAGGAAGCTGTCGTTGATCGGCGTCACCAGCGTGTCGGCCATCGAGTGCGCCAGACGCATCAGATAGCTGTCCGACCCCGGGGTATCGATGACGATGAAGTCGAAGGTGCGCTCGACGGCACTCACGGCTTCCATGAATTGCTGCAGTTCAGACGTTTCGTTGTCTGCGATCTGCATGGTCTCGCCGTGCCTGATGCAACGATGCACCGGAATTCCCAGATCGAGACCGGTGCGGCGCGCCCAGACGCTTCGGTTGTTGATGTAACGGGTGAAGCTTTGCTGGCGGCAATCGAGATCGATGGTCGCGACGCGCTGGCCTGCTTTCATCAGTGCGACGGCGACGTGCAGGGCGGTGGTGGATTTACCCGAGCCGCCCTTCTCATTGCCCAGCACGACCACATGAGCCGAGCCTGACTGCCCCTGACTGGCCTGCACCAACATGATTCAACCCCTGTAGATATCTTCAAATTCCGCACGTCTGCGGTCAAGTGAAATGCGCAACAGCGTCACTAAATCGCTGGTGGCCTGCCTTAATCATGAATCGCATGCACGGCAGCGGCGTATCTGTGATTGGTCACACGCTATGGCGGGCGTTGATCGAGACCGACCCGCCTGATCCGGGTATTGCCCGCTTGGCGGCCAAGCGTCGGCCTTGATAAGGTCCGGCCCGTCAGCCGCAAGGTCGGGCTCATTGCCTCCTCGCCCCAAAGAGATTGAGCCCAGATGTCGCGAAGCCCCATGATCGTCCGCACGGTTCCTGCATTGCGTCGCGCCGTCGACAGCCTCCGTGCAAAAAAGGCCACGATCGCGCTGGTGCCAACCATGGGAGCGCTCCATGACGGTCATGTGTCGCTGGTCCGGCTCGCGAAACGTCGCGCGACGAAGGTCATCGTCTCGATCTTCGTTAACCCCACCCAGTTCGCGCCGTCTGAGGATTTCAGCTCTTACCCGCGTACCTGGAAAGCCGATGTCGCTCGCCTCACCGCCGAGAACGTCGACCTGATCTGGAATCCCGAGGTCAAGGCCATGTACCCAGCCGGCTTTGCCACCCGAATCGTGCCCGAAGGGCCGGCCATCGTCGGGCTGGAAGACCGTTTCCGGCCGCACTTCTTCGCCGGCGTCGCCACCGTGGTCGGCAAGCTGTTCACGCAGTGCCGGCCGGATGTTGCGGTGTTCGGCGAGAAGGATTTCCAGCAATTACGGGTCGTGACGCAGATGGCGCGCGACCTCGATTTGGGCGTCAGGGTGATCGGCGCGAGAACCAAGCGCGAACGCGACGGCCTGGCGATGTCTTCGCGCAACGTCTACTTGTCGCCGGAAGACCGGCGCACCGCGCCGGTGCTGCACCGCGCGATGAAAGAAAGCGCCCGCCGTTTGCGCGCCGGCGACGACATCGAGGCCGCGATGGCCGGCGGCGCCGAACTGATTGCCGGGGCCGGGTTCACGCTGGACTATTTCGAAGTCCGCCATGCCGAGACGCTGGCGCCGATCGCCTCGGTGAAGGAGGGCCCGATGCGGATCCTGGTCGCGGCCAAAATCGGAACCACCCGACTGATCGATAACATCGCGGTCTAAAGCAGCCCGAGTTCGCGCAGTTCGCGGCGCAGCGGCTCGGGCATCGCGGCGACGCCGGTGCCTGCGGACCTGAGATCCGGCGGCGCATCGCCGTCGGCCAAATAGCGCCAGCCCTGGAACGGGCGCATCGGCCGCGGCAGCACTGCAATCACCTTGGGCTGCATCACCAGCCGGCATCTTCCGATGCCATCGCGATCCCTGAACGGCTCGATCGCGAGGATCTTTTCTCGCGCCGCGATTTCACCCCGGATCACCCAATAGAGCGAACCGCCCGCGAGCAGCTCATCGGCGCGCTTGGGCGTCATCCGGGTGACGTGAATATGATGGAGCGGCAGGCCTTTTTTCTTCGCGGTCTGCATGCGCTCCGCGACCCAGCCCTTGAGCTCCTTTACCGACTCGCAGCCGACGGCAAGCTTGATGAGATGAAGTGGCATGGCGAGACGTTAGCGAGCGGCTACGGCTTTTGAAAGGATCATTCATTCGCCGCTGCGGGAGCAGGCGCTGTGGCAGCCGCCGGCGCAAGCGGAACCGGTTGGCCGGCCGTGCGGGAAGACTTCGGCGCAGCCTGCTGTTTTTTGGCCGCCGCCAGCGCGGGGGCTGCCGCCGCAGGCGGGCGCGGCGAAGGCGCATTCGCGGCCGATGCCGGCGGTCGCTGCGCCGATGCCGCGCCCGGCTCCGGCGTCATGATGCTGATCGGCGGCGTCGAGGCCGCCGTGGGAAAATCGGCGTTGGTAGGTTTTCCGGTGGGCATCGATGGCGCAAGCGCCGCGACCGGTGCCGTCGCCGCGGGCGCGTTCCACATCACCGCGTAACGCGCGATCAAGCCGTCATAGGCCCGCTCATCCATGTTGGCCACGATCTGGCGATTATCAGTCAGCGCCGTGAAGGCCGCGCATTTCGACGGCGTGCAATGGTCCCGTACCGCCAACACATAGGCCATCAGGCCATAGCGGTCGCGCTCGACGGCGCGGCGCAGTGCCAGCAAATCAGACGTCATGCTCGCGTTCGCGGCGGCGACATCGCCGAACGCCGTCAGCCGCGTGATCTGGAATGCCGCGTACGACAGCGCCGCGGCGGCCGATTCCGGGGAACCGAACAATGCTTTTTCGCAGGCCGTCAGCACGGCCTCTCCGGCCAGATCGTCGATACAGGACAAGGCGGGTTGCGCAACGATCATCGGCTGGGGGGATCGGGTCCCATCGGACGCGCCGCGGCTGCCCGGTCCGAACCCGCCAATAGTGGCGTCGACCGCGATACCGACCGCCAGCAGTGCGATCACCGTCAGCGCCCCATTGGCAACCGATTTCTCGGCGCGCAGCAGCGTGACGAGAACGATGATCCCGAAAAATCCTGCCGCGGCCAATGTCAGCCACACCGGAAAAGCCGGAGAACGCCAGAGGTGGTCGAGCGAAGAAGCCCAGGCCCAGTTCATGCGCGATGTCCCTCAACGCAGCATAGAACGCATTCAGCGAAAGTGAATGCCGATTCTTTCGCGCTCAGCTTGCACAGAATGGTTCTGCGAACGGGGCCTTTTGACGGCGGGCGAAACGGAACCCGTTTCACCCGGCCGTGCGCACACTCTCTCAGCAAACGTTGAGCTGGCTTTCCTTGGCCACGCGCTCAAAAGCCTCGGTCGAGTTCTTGATCCGATACTGGTAGTCGTCGCCGTCGGTCGGAAGCAGCCGGATCACCTCATAGGTGCCGCTGGCGGCTGGACGCGCGACGTTGCTGGCAGTGAAATAGACGGTCTCACCAACGTTGTATTTGTGTTTCAACGCCCTCTCCATTACGCAAAACGTCGGCCGCGCCCGCGGTCCCACTGCAACGGCCAACTGAAAAACCCGGCGGGCTTATAGCACAGCGCCGGTCCCGTTGGCCAGCAAGATCGGGACATGGCAAATGCACCGATTTTGCAGGTTTTTCAGTGCGATAAAGGCCATTTTGGTGATTCCGAACAAATTGGCCCTGTCGCCATCCGGAACCGCCCCCGGCCTTCAAGCCGTATGCGGTAGCTTACCGTCCGGACTGGCGTGATCCACTGCCTTGGGCAGCTGCTGCGCCAGGACCTTGCTGAGCTGATCCACCGGGATATTGAACCGGGCGGCCAGTTGCTTGACCGTGTCGCTGCCCAACACCTGCTGCAACTGCTCGGCCGTAATCGGCAGGTTCTGACCGTTCCCGATCCAGGATTTGACCTGATCGCCGAAGCCTGCCTGCTCCAGCTTCGCGATGACAGCGTTTAGCCCGCCCTGGCTGCCGTTGCCGAGCACTTCGCTGAGCACCACCGGGAGCACAGCCCCCTCAAGCTGGCCGAGCGCGCTCTTGAACGCCGGTGAATTTTCCAATGAATTGAGAAATCCCATGGGCAACTCCTGTTCGCCAAATGCGAGACTTCGGTACCGAATTCAGATCGCTTTCGCAATGGTCCCGTCAAGCCGCGATTGCGCCTGACGTTCGCGCAATTCGCGTTTACGTCGTCTCAAATTTGTCAATGACGAGGGTCTCGGCGAGCGCCGCGTTGGTCCACTCCTGAAAGGCCGACAACGCCATCATCGCATCCATATAGGCTTGCGTTTCCGGCGCCACCGCAATCGCATAGGTGCGAAAGCGATGGACCACCGGCGCGAACATCGCATCCGCGGCGCCAAAGGATCCGAACAGGAACGGCCCGGACGTTCCGTAGCGCTCGCGGCACTCGATCCAGATTTGCTGAACGCGGGCGATGTTGGCGCGCGCATCATCCGATACCGCTATCGCACGGACCGGCCGGTGCAGGTTCATGCCGCATTCGTTTCGCAGCGCCATGAAGCCCGAATGCATCTCCGCCGAAATCGAACGCGCGTGGGCCCGCGCGGCGCGGTCCTCGGGCCACAGCCCGGCCTGCGGGAACCGCTCGGCGGCGTATTCGATAATGGAAAGCGAATCCCAGATCGTGACGCCGCCGTCGATCAGCACCGGAACCTTCCCCGAATGGGTGAAACCAAGGATCCGCTGTTTGTCGGCGTCACCGGTATAGAGCGGGATGAAAATTTCCTCGAAAGCGATGTTGGTGGCGCGCAGCGCCAGCCATGGCCGCATCGACCACGACGAATAATTCTTGTTGCCGATCACAAGTTTCAAAGCCATGCGAAGGAATCCTTCTTTGCTTGTCATCCTGCCACGGCGCTCGGTGAACGTTCAACCCGCACAGTCCCCGCCGTGCCAGGTTGCCGCCATCCGCGACGCGTGGCAGCATTCGCAGCCACGGGAGACGCGGCATGGGCGCATATTGGGTGGATATTCTGGCCGTCGGCTTCTTCGCGCTCGAATGGACCGTGTACGCGGTCACGCTCGAGCATAGCGCCTATGGACGCGACAGCCTGTCCGCCCGCATGCACGTTTACCGCGAGGTCTGGGTCCGGCGGATGCTCGACCGCGAAGCGCGCATGGTCGACATGCAGATCATGGCGTCATTGCAAAACGGCACGGCCTTCTTTGCCTCCACCAGCCTGCTCGCGGTCGGCGGCGCGCTGGCGCTCTTGCGATCGACCAACGAAGCACTGGCGGTCCTCAAGGCCCTGCCGATCGATCTCAGCCCCTCGCCCGCGCTTTGGGAAATCAAATGCGTCGGGCTGATCCTGATCTTCATCTACGCGTTCTTCAAATTCGCCTGGGCCTACCGGCTGTTCAATTATGTCGCCATTCTGCTGGGCGGAATGCCGCCGGCCCAGCAGCGCGATACCCCCGAAGCGCAAGCCCATGTCATCCGGACGACACGATTATTCGAAGCCGCCGGCAGGCATTTCAATCGCGGCCAGCGCGGGTTCTTCTTCGCGCTGGGCTATCTCGGCTGGTTCGTCAGTCCCTGGATCCTGTTCGTCACGACGGCGGCGGTCGTGATCGTCACCTGGCGCAGGCAATTCGCCTCGAACGCCTGGCGCGCGATGGGGAGCTAGGGGATGAAATCTGACGCTTGATACCCACGCCGACACGCGAAATGGATCAGGCATGAACGTCGGCATAAGCCTGGTGCGTCGGATCGAAACCGTCAGTCACGGATTCGGTTCACTCCCAACTTCGGACATATGGCTACGCCCCAAGAAACGACGCGACGTGCCGCGAACGGATCGACGAAAGCAACTGACATGATCGCTATTCGATCACCTCGGCACGCCATTAGCTTCAACCTTGAACTGCACGCCCCGGCCGCATAGGCTCTGTTTCTGAGAACGCCTGCCGAGCAAATTTCAAAAAGAAGCGTGACATCCCCCATCGATGCGGTCCACCGAGCGGCACCCCTTCCCCCACCGCCGGGGTCTGATCATCGTCACGACATTGGCCACTGCCTATGTCGCCAGCCATTTCTTCCGCGCTGCCAATGTCACCATCGGCCTGGACCTGATGCGCGACCTCGCCATCGGGCCGGAAGCCCTGGGTGCGCTTACAGGCGCCTTCTTCTTCGGCTTTGCCGCCATGCAGATCCCTTGCGGCTTCTTCTTCGACCATTTCGGCCCACGCCGCACCGTGGCCGGCATGCTCATCCTCGCCACCATCGGCTGCATGATCTTCACGCTGGCGCCGACCTGGCCGATCCTGCTCACCGGCCGTGTGCTGATGGGCGCCGGCTTCGGCGCCATGCTTATCGGCAGCATGGTGGTGATTTCCCGATGGTTCCCGCCGGACCGCTTCTCCACCCTCACCGCCATGGTCATGTCCATTGGCCTGCTCGGCAACCTGGCCGCCACCAGCCCGCTGGCCTGGGCCTCGCAGGCCATGGGCTGGCGCGCCGTATTCGGCGGCGCCGCCATCTTCACCGCGCTCGCGACCATCGCCGTCTGGCTGGTGGTGCGCGACGCTCCGCCCGGCCACCCCTTCCTGGCCCGCACCCCGGAGCCGCCACGCCAGATGCTGCAAGGCCTGATGGAGGTGCTGCGCAACTCCCGCCTGAGGCCCATCCTGGCGCTGAATTTTTGCAACTATGCCTGCACTTTCACCGTACAGGGCCTATGGGGCGGTCCGTTCCTGCGCGAGGTGCATGGCCTGAGCCCCATCGAGGCCGGCAACGTCCTGCTTGTGGCCGTCATCGCCTACCAGATTGGCATGCTTGCCTTCGGTCCCCTGGACCGCATGCTGGACACGCGCAAATGGATCGCCATGGGCGGCAGCCTGGTGGTCATTTCCATCCTTGCCGCCCTGGCGCTCGCGTCTCACCCGCCAATCTGGGTGCCCATCGGCGCCATCATCGGCATGGGCTTCTTCAGTGCCTCCAGCTCCATGGTGATGACGCATGGCCGCGGCACCTTCCCGGACCGGCTGATCGGGCGCGGCATAGCAACGATCAACACCTCCGTGATGCTCGGCGTCGCTTGCATGCAGACGTTCTCGGGCATCATCGTCGGCGCATTCGAACCGCTGGCCGACGGCGCCCGCACTGAAACCGCATACCGCGCCCTGTTCGGAGTGCTTACCGCGGTGCTGATATCAGCCGTCGCGATCTACAGCCGCTCACAGGACATCAAGCCGAGCGACGAAATGCGCGCCCGCCGGCAACGGCGCGATGCTTGAGCCTCCAACTTGCGGATGTTCGTCTCCGCTCAGGAGACGGTATCGTATCGGCCAAAACGAGTACATTGATAGGGGCTAAAGCCAGCCTTGCCGCTGCAACATGAGATGCTGGCGGATGTCTCCGATGGGGTCAACCGCCACACTTCCGCGATATCCACGTCACGTCCGGTATTCCCCCGATCGCTACAGCAATATCGCGCCACAACAACCGAGGCGGCGTGCCAAAGTTGCTCCAACAGCGAAGGAGCGCGAGAACTCCTGTGGCGGGTATCAAGTGTCGGATTCGATCCGCCAGGACGCGCGCTAGAAATCCTGCGGCGTGAAGCTGAGGTCGAGCATTTTCCACTCGCCGTAGCGGTCCGCCGGCAGCATCGCGTAGGGCTGGCAGGCCTCAAGCGCGGCGATGGCGCTTTGCATCAGCAGCCGGTCCCTTGGCCGACGCGCTGGCCTCGATCAGGATCGGCTCCGCAGCGAGCTTGCCCTCGGGCGTCATGCAGCAGGCGCAGCGTGATCCTGAGCTTGTCGGAGGGAGCGATTGATCCCGGCAGTTTCGAGCACGTCTTGAGATGACGCCGAAACTCCGTGATCAGGCTCGATGCGATGTCGGCGGTCTTCGACGCCGGGGCGTCGAAGTCGTCACCGGATTTGTCCTTGGGCAAGTCAGCAGGCATATCCGGCGGCAGGCCAAGCATGACGTGATACTTGATGGAAAGATCGGGCTCCGGAGGAGTGTAGGCCAGGCGTCGGAGGTGCCGGCGGCGGCAGCGGCTGGGGGCCACCGGCTGCGAGCCTGGAGACGGTGTCGAGAGCGCCGCCTGCTGTTGCGGCCGCGTTGCCGCCGGCTCAGAGGCGGCCGGCGCCGGCGGACTCGGAGGTGCGGATTTCGAAGGCATTTCGAAGGCGTCGGAAGGCTGCGGTTTCGGCTCCGGCGGCGGCTCTTCCCTCTTCGGGGGCGGCGTGACCTCTGCCGACGAAACAATATCGACCGTGATCGGCTCGGCGGTGACCGAACCGAACGGATGCACCTCGGTAAAGAACAGCACCAGCATCAAGACCGACAGATGGGCAATCGCCGATGCCGTGATGCCTGTGCGTATGATCAGCCGTGGTTTCATCGTACTTGATCAAGGTTTCGATGCCGCCCCCGTCGCCAGCATAGCGGCCGATGCGAGAGCCTCAATCCCATTTCGGCGCGAAACCGAAATCGGTGAGCCGGCCGGTGGCGCTCCCCATCTGGGATATCTGCTGCATCTCCTCGTCCGAAAGCGCGAAGTCGAAAATGTCGATATTTTCCGACAGCCGTTCGATCTTCGAGGTCCGCGGTATCGCGGAAACGTTCTGCTGCACCAGCCAGCGCAGGCAAATCTGGGCGGCGGTCTTGCCGTGGGTCCGCCCGATCCGCGCCAGCGTCTCGTCGCTCTTGATGCGGCCCTTCGCCACCGGACTATAGGCGACCAAAGCCATGCCGTGTCGCGCGCACGCTTCCCTTACCTTGGTCTGGTCGAGATAGGGATGGTATTCGACCTGATCGCACACCAGAGGTTCCGGGCAGGCCGCGACCGCCTCGTCGATCAGGGCCACGGTGAAGTTCGAAACGCCGATGTGCCTGGTCATGCCGAGCTTCTTGACATGCGCCAGCGCGCCCAACGTCTCCGCGAGCGGCACCTGCGGATTTGGCCAGTGCAGCAGCAACAGATCGACTTCGGAAAGGCGCAGCTTGGTCAGGCTCTCCTTGGCGGAGCGTTCGAGATCGTTCGGCGCGAAATGGGTGGTCCAGACCTTGGTCGTCACGAACACGTCGTCACGCCTGATGTGCGAGGCGCGCAGGCCCTCGCCGACCTCGCGTTCGTTCTCATAGACCTGCGCGGTGTCGATGTGGCGATAGCCGAGCCTCAGCGCCTGCTCGACCAGACGCGCGCAGGTTCGCCCGCGCAGCTCCCAGGTGCCCAGCCCGATCGCGGGGATTTTAGCGCCGTTGGCCTCGACGAATTGCATGCAAGGGTACTCGGACAGACCCGAGTCCCATTATGTCCCTCCGGCGCCGCGCTGCCAACAAGGCTGCTGAGGCGATCAGATCCTCTTTGTCGAGACGTCAAGCCTCGGCCAGAGCCGCAAACACCGTCTCCGGGCGCGTGCGCGATCACGGCGAGAAGCGCCCGCGCCGGCCCGCGCGGCATGCGTTTGCCCTGTTCCCAGTTCCGGATGGTCTCGACCGGCACCCCCAGCCGAGCGGCGAATTGCTGCTGGGTCAGGCGCGAGCGCCTGCGAAGGTCGCGCACCGCCGGCAGCGTCGCCGTCGATCGGCGCGACGAAAGTCGTCGCCGGGGCGCGGAAGGCTGCGGCGGGGCGAGCGGAAACTCCTGCCCGTCCCGCAATTCGACGATCCGTCCGTCCGCTTTCAGCCGCAAGCGTGCATGTCTCGACCCCCAGAGTCGGAAATAGTCGGCGATGCGCGTTAAGGCCCGATTAACGATAACCGCGGCGCCGCGTGCCTATCGGTCTATTTCAGAGCCCGAACCACAGCGTTGCGATGCCGAGAAACGAAAAGAAGCCGACCACGTCGGTGACGGTGGTGACGAAGGTGCCCGACGCCACCGCCGGATCGGCGCGCACCCGCTCCAGCACCATCGGAATCAGAATGCCGCCGAGCGCGCCGGCGACCAGATTGCAGACGATCGCGAGCCCGATCACGACGCCGAGCCCGGGAATCCTGAACCAGACCACCGCGGCAACGCCGGTGATGATGGCAAACGCAAGCCCGTTGACCAGGCCGACCAGGCCCTCGCGCATCACCACGCGAAACGCGTTGTTGGAGCCGAGCTCGCGGGTCGCCAGCGCGCGCACCGCAACCGTCATGGTCTGGGTCGCGGCATTGCCGCCCTGGCTGGCGACGATCGGGGCCAGCACCGCCAGCGCCACCATTTTTTCCAACTGGCCTTCGAACAGGCCGAGCACCGAAGACGCCAGAAAGGCGGTGGCGAGATTGACCAGGAGCCAGTTGAAGCGGCCCTTGGCGATGGTCCAGACACTGTCGGACAATTCTTCGTCGCTGGTGACGCCGCCCAGCGCCTTCAGGTCCTCGTCGGCCTCCTCCTCGATCACGTCGACCACGTCGTCGACGGTGATGACGCCGACCAGCCGGTTTTCGGTATCGACGACCGGAGCGGCGACCAGATTGTATTTGCCGAACAGCCGCGCCACCTCTTCCTGATCGTCCATCACGGAGACGCGGCGGCGGTCTTCATCGATCAGATCGGCCAGCGGCACCGGCCGGCGCGAACGCAACAGCGCATCCAGCGACACCGCGCCCTGCCAGTGCTGCGCCTTGTCGACCGCGTAGATTTCGTAAAAGCGATCGGGCAGGTTCGGCGTGTCGCGCATGTAGTCGATCGCCTGCCCGACGGTCCAGTCCGGCGGCACCGCGATGAATTCGGTCTGCATCCGCCGTCCGGCGGAATTTTCCGGATATTCGAGGCTGCGCTCGAGCGCGTCGCGCTCCGACGGCGGCAGCTTTTCGAGGATTTCGTCCTGCTCCTCCTCGTCGAGCGCCTCGAGCAGTTCGACGGCGTCGTCGGATTCCAGTTCGCGAACACCCTCCGCGACCGTCTCGGGTTCGAGTTCCTCGAGGATTTCCTCGCGGACGGCGCCGTCGACTTCGTTCAGCGCCGAGAAGTCGAAATCCGTGCCCGTCAGTTCCACAAGGCTGACACGGTCGTCCGGCTCGAGCGCCGCGATCAGATCGCCGAGATCGGCCTCATGCAGTTCCGCGACGACCGCGCGCAGGAACGGCGTGTCGGCGGCATGGATCGCGCGCGAGATTTCTTCGACGAATTCGTGGCGAATTTCGCCATCTTCGTCGCGCATCGGCAGACGGTCGAGCACGGAGACGGCGGGTTGGGCAACGTCGATATCTTCGGCCATGCCGCGCCTCGCCGGTTTGACAGAATTGCTCAACTCGTCTGAGTTGTCGGTTCACGCATTACCCAATAGGCGACACCAAGCGCAATGAAAAATATGCGCCGGCAAAAACTGGCCCCGAAGTTCGTCGACGTGCTGGCGGCCGCGCTTGCTCGCCTCTGTCGCGTGGACAGCAGCGGCCCAGGGCGGCGGATGTCCGCGCCCGGGAACGCTCGGCACTTCCCGCGTTCTTCGCCGTCGATGCAGCAGCCACGCCGCGCGTCGGGCTGAAACAATTTCCGCAGACGCTGCCGCTGGACGATCACGAGGTCGTGCTGACATTCGATGACGGCCCGTGGCCTCCGACGACGCCGAAGGTGCTGGCGGCACTGGCGCAGGAATGCGTGCGGGCGACGTTCTTCCTGATCGGCAAGCCCGCGTCGGAACATCCGGAGCTGGTGCGGCGGATCGCGGCCGAGGGCCACACCATCGGCCATCACACCTGGACGCACCGCAGCCTGATGCGAATTCCGCCAAGCCAGACCACCGAGGAAATCGACCGGGGCATATCGGCGGTTGAAATGGCGCTTCACGGCGTCGCGACCACGGTTCCCAGCACACCGTTCTTTCGCTTTCCCGGCTTTGAATCGACGCCGGCGACCCTTGACCTGCTGCAATCGCGCGGCATCGTGGTGTTCGGCGCCGATCTTTGGGCCAGCGACTGGAACCCGATGACGCCGAGCCAGGAATTCAAGCTGATCACCGACCGGCTCAACGCCGCCCGCCAGGGGATCATCCTGTTCCACGATCCCAAGGCGCAGAACCGCGGCCATGTTGCCGGCTTTTTTGCGCTTTCTCCGCGACAATGACTATCGCGTGGTCCATGTGGTGCCGACCGGGCCCGGCGGACCGCATTGACGGCGTGCCCTTAAGGCTGAAATCATGTGCGGAACTCAAACATTAAGCCGCCGTTCATGGCGCCGCGCGTAATGATCGCCTGCGCAAACAGGAATGCAGGCGGTGTTTCATGACGGTAATGTGTCGGTTGGCGTTCGGACACCGCCATGGATCGCTTTTGGCCTGGCAATACTTGGCTTGGGGATCAGCCTGGGTTTCTGGGCTGCATCGCCCGCACGGACAGCCTCGGCCGCCGATTGTCCCGGCCATCCCGACGCGCTCGGCACCTCGCGCACGCTCGTGGTCGATCCCCGGGAACACCCCCGCATCGGCACCATGCAATATCCGGAAACGCTGCCGCTCAGGGATCACGAGGTGGTGCTGACGTTCGACGACGGGCCGCTGCCACGCAACAGCAATCAGATTCTGGACATTCTCGCCTCACAATGCGTGAAGGCGACCTTCTTCACCATCGGCCGCATGGCCCAGGCCTATCCGGAAGGCGTGCGCAAGCTCGGCGACGCCGGCCATACCATCGGCACCCACAGCCAGGACCATCCGCTGACCATGGACCGAATGCCGATCGAGCGCGCCAAGCAGGAGATCGACGACGGCATCGCGTCGGTGAAGGCAGCGCTTGGCGACGGCGCTGCGGTTGCCCCGTTTTTTCGTATTCCCGGCCTGCTGCGCGCCGATGGCGTCGAGGACTATCTGGCCTCCCAGGGCATCCAGACCTGGAGCGCCGATTTTCTGGCTGACGACTGGCGGCATATTTCCTCCTCGCGGGTCTACGATCTCGCGATCAAACGGCTCGAGGCAAAAGGGAAAAGGCATTTTGCTGCTGCACGACATCCAGGCGCGAACGGTCGCCGCATTGCCGAGGATTCTGCATGAGCTGAAGGCGCGCGGATATCGCATCGTCCATGTGGTGCCGGCGACGCCTGAGCTATCGGCGACACCGACCGAGCCGCAGGAATGGCAGTTGCATCCGCCGTCGGAAACCGTGGCGATCTCGCACTGGCCGAAAATTCCCAATTTTGTCTTTGCCGACGCCGGCACGCTTCCCGCTCCCTCGCTGTCGGATCTGGACTGGCGTGACGGACAATCGATGACGCTTGCGAGTCGGACCGCGCCAGACGGCCTTCCCGCGGCGTTCCGCTGCCGCGGGAAGCGCCATGGCCGCGGCAACCGCCGCTCCTGCCGCCGGACGAGCGCCTCAGCGCCCTGCCGGTGCCGGCGCAGAGCATCTTCGAAATCCAGGAAGGGCTGCGCACGGCCATGCGGGCCGCCACGCCGTCCTCTCGTCACGCGGAACAAGCGGTGCCGCGCTCATCATGAACGCGGATTTCGACCGACGCCGGCGATTCCCGGCGGGCGATCCGCGGCAGCCTCATCCGCGAGCATCGCCCGGCAAGCTGCCGGTCGTGGAACCCGGCCTGCGGCGCATGCCGGTCGCGGCAAACTGAAGCATTTAGGTCCAGGTCAGAAAGGGAAGTGCGTGACGCTTCAATCCGTCACGATCTTCGACACGCATAGCAGCACGATCATCGCGAGAAACAACAGGTCGATATACGAATTGATTTCGCCGGCACGGCGCAGCACGCTGACGTCGCTGACGATTTGCTTGCGCGCGGCCGATGCGCCGGGCCCCTCCCCGGCCAAGCCCGCAAGACGCCGCGCCTCCAATCTCAAGCCGCTCGATGCGCTGGAAGAAGTAGAACGAACGCAGCGCCGAGGCCGAGCGCATCGCGGCATAGACCAGCACCAGTAATCGCGAGGATCGCGCGTTGCTGATATTTCTCCATGAAATTCAGGCTGTAATAGACCAGCGCCAGAAAGACGAAGTTGGAGACGAACCGATAGGCGTGGCTCAGGAATTTCATGCGCGGGTTCCTATCGATGGTCAGCGGCAGTCTTGATCGAGCTCAATTTGCAGGATTCCGGTCGGCCGGCCGCGTATCGCCAGCCCGCACTCCGCGCTGGCCGTCGATCTACGCCAACGTTGTTACAGCAAGGCAACGGATGCGCGTTCGGCGTCGCCATAGACGCCGAAGCATCGCGCCGTTCAGCGTCCCGGTTTGGGCCGGCACGGCACCATTACACAATTTCCTGGTGCGCTCGGAGGGAACTCGAACCCCCACGATGTTACTCACTGCCACCTCAAGGCAGCGCGTCTACCAATTCCGCCACGAGCGCTTGGAAGATCGGCACGGGATTGCGCCGGACCGGATCAACGGCGCGGGATGTAACAAATCAGGGATGGGGGGACAAGGCCTGCCGGCGAGCGTTTTAGGCGGCGAACCTGGATCGGAATCGGCTACCGGCTGCCGGGCAATTTCGGCAGCATTTGCTTGACTTCGACCGCGATACGGTTGCGATCGACCAGCACCACGCCGCTGGCGATCGGCAGGTTGTTGGCGAGGATCTTGACCTCATCCGCCTCGGTGGCGTCCAGTTCGATGATGGCGCCGCGGCTCAGGCGCATTACCTGATGGATGGGCATCGTCGTGGTCCCGAGGACCACCATGAGGTCGACGCTGACTTTATCGAGGGTTGGCACTGGGGTGAGCGACCTGAACTGACAAAATGCAAAATTGCGTGGTTTGAGATCACCACGTTATGGTTAGCCAATGGTTAATGACCGCCAAAGCCTCGATTTGACGCCGCTTTCGCCGCCTGCCGGCGGCGAGCGCCGTCGAATGGCTGATATCCGACGCGCCGGTGCCCTATCCCGAGGCCGTCGCGGCCATGGAAGCCGGCGCGGCCGATATCGCGGCCCACCAGGCGCCCGAACTGGTCTGGCTGCTGGAACACCCGCCGCTCTACACCTCCGGCACCAGCGGCAAGGCCGGCGACCTGCTCGACCCCCGCTTCCCGATGTTCGCCACCGGTCGCGGCGGGCAGCTCACCTATCACGGCCCCGGCCAGCGGGTGGCCTATGTGATGCTCGACCTGAAGCGGCGGCGGCCCGACGTGCGGGCCTATGTGGCGGGCCTCGAGGAATGGATCATCCGGACGCTGGCCGCCTTCAACGTGCGCGGCGAGCGGCGCGAGGATCGCGTCGGCGTCTGGGTGAGCCGGCCGGACAAGGGCGCGGGCTTTGAAGACAAGATCGCCGCCATCGGCGTGCGGCTGCGGCGCTGGGTGTCGTTCCACGGCATCGCCATCAATGTGGAGCCCGACCTGACCCACTTCGACGCGATCGTGCCCTGCGGCGTGGCGGACCCGCGCTACGGCGTCACGAGCCTCGCCGATCTCGGCCATCCCGTGACCATGGCGGATGTCGACATCGCGCTCCGGCAGGCGTTTGAGGAGGTGTTCGGCGCGGTGCAGGCGCGGCTGCCGGAAGCGATGGCCTAAAGCATGATCCGGAAAAGCGGGCGCCGGTTTTCCGAAATGGTCGTGCTCAGCTGGATCAGATCGTCGGCAGCACCGAAAACCGCTCGCCGGCCCGCCGCAGGTTCAGCGCATCGGGACTGGCGGCTTCGTCCTGGACCGACTCGACCCGCGCCGATGACGGCCCGCGCCGGCACCGCGCCACCATTTCCGACACGACATCCGCCGGCCCGGCAAACAGCGCTTCCACGCTGCCGTCCCGGCGGTTGCGCACCCAGCCCTCGAGGCCGTGCGTCCTCGCCCGGTGCTCGACCCAGGCGCGGTAGCCGACGCCCTGCACCCGGCCGCTGATCATCACCTGACGGATCGCGCCGCTCATCTATTTCTTGCCCCATTCTTGAGTCCAAGAAATTCGGCGACTCGCGCTTTCACCTCCGCCTCGCGCGTGACGCGGCCGGTCAGTTCGGCGGACGCGAGTCCCTTCAAGTGCTTTCGGCGGCAATCCTTCACGTAGCGCTTTAAGCGTCTCGTAGACCGCTTGCGTCGCGGCGGCGAACGGCGCGTGCCCCTGCAACGCGATCCGCACCCGTTGGTCCGCCGAGATAGCCGAGATCGGACATTTCCTCGGGCGCGCCGCCCAGCACGATCGGCAGCGTCGTCGCGGCGGCGATGGCCTCCAGTTCGCTGCGCGCCTTGATGCCGGTGAAGAACAAGGCATCGACGCCGGTAGCCTCATAGGCCCTGGCGCGCGCGATCGCGTCGTCAGAGCGAAGTGATCGACGCAGCCCCGGTGCGCCCCATGATGACCAGCGCGGGATCGCCGCGCGCATCCAGCGCCGCCTTCATCTTGCCGACGCCTTCTTCCAGCGAAATCAGTTGCGTCCCGGCCTGGCCGAAAGCCTGCGGCAGCAGGGTGTCCTCGATGGTGAGGCCGGCCGCGCCCGCCGCCTCCAGTTCCTCGATGGTGCGGCGGACATTCAGCGCGTTGCCATAGCCGTGGTCGGCATCGACCAGCACCGGCAAGGATGCAGCGCGCGACATCCGGCGCATCTGCTCGGCAAGTTCGGTGAGCGTAATCAGCGCGATATCGGGATCCCCTAACACCGCGAGCGAAGCCACCGATCCGCCGAACATGCCGACCTCGAAGCCGAGGTCCTCGGCGATGCGGATCGAAATCGCGTCATAGACCGAGCCGGGACGAATGCAGGCCGATCCCGACAGGATCGAACGCAAGGCCTCGCGGCGTTTTCGGAAGGCCATCGCAAAATCCTTTGATAATCTGATGGAAGCCCGCCGCAGATAAGTCCGGGCAGGATCTCGAGGCAACACGAAGCGGAATTGGTACGCTTTCGCGCCTCAATCTGGAAAACTGACGGCGCATCGCCTATGAGTTTTCAGCCGAGAGACGCTTCTGCGTTAGCTGCCACCTAGTCGCGAAATCGGTTGATGACATGCGTTGCGGTCGCGCCGGACAAGAGACTGGTACCAACCTCGAATAGGGCGCCGACCTTTTCGCCGACAATGAGACCGATTTCTTGCAGCGCATCGATGCCGCCGGCCGCCAGTTTGGAGACCTGGACGGGCTTTTGACCAGCAAAGCTCCGTGGAACAAACCGGTCGCATCCCCATCCAGGCTCGACCGTCCCAAACAGAACCCTCGACTGCTCGCTGCCCAATGGCTGACTCAAGATCGTTGCAAGGGGCGAGCCCAACGACGAATAGTACGCGCCTGCCTCAGTCAATTGCGCATCGTATCCGGACTCGGTCGCGCGTATCAGTCTGCACTCTACGCGAATTCGAGAATCAGCGCGTCGACCGCCAGCGTCGCGCCGGCGGCGGCGTGGATTTTCTTGACCGTGCCGTCGCGTTCGGCGCGCAGCACGTTCTGCATCTTCATCGCTTCCACCACGGCGAGCGTTTCGCCGGCCTTGACCTCCTGGCCTTCGCTGACCGCGATCGACACCACGAGCCCCGGCATCGGGCACAACAACTTCTTGCCGGTATCGGCCTTGGCGCCGACCGGCATCAGCCGCGCCGCGGTGGCCTCCGATTCGGTGAAGACGTTGACCGCGACCTCATATCCCTGATGCGCGAGCCGGAAGCCGTTCGGGATCGGGCGCACCTGCATCGCGACCAGCATGGCCGTCGATGGTGCCCTGCCAGACCGGATCGCCCGGCTTCCACGGCGAGACCAGATGATGCGGACTGCGCCGAGCGCGCCGTCGGCGCCGACAAAGCGCACCGCGATGCCGTCGGCATCGCGCGCAACGTCGAGCGCGATCTCGGCGCGGTCGAGCCACACCGCGCGGCGGCGCTCGCGCTGTACCAGCCGGCCAGTCAACTGGCCGGAAATCTGCCGCTTGCGTTCGCCGAGCACGTGATCGATCGCGGCCCCGACCGCGGCCAGCCGGCGGGCGATCTCGCCTTCGGGCGTGCGAACCGCAAATCCCTTCGGAAACTCCTCGGCGATGAAGCCGGTGGAAAGATTGCCCTCGCGCCAGCGCGGATGGAGCATCAGCGCCGACAGGAACGGAATGTTGTGGCGGATGCCGTCGATATAGAATGAATCGAGCGCGGTCGCCTGCGCCTCGATGGCCGCGGCGCGCGACGGCGCGTGGGTCACGAGCTTGGCGATCATCGGATCGTAATAGATCGAGATCTCGCCGCCTTCCTGCACGCCGGTGTCGTTGCGAACGGTGATGCCGTCGGCGCGAGCTCTCGAGCCGGCGGGCGGTATTTGACCAGCCGTCCGATCGAGGGCAGGAAGTTGCGGAACGGGTCTTCGGCATAGACCCGCGATCTCCACCGCCCATCCGGTCAGCGTGACGTCCTTTTGCGTCAGCGACAGCTTTCTCGCCGGCGGCGACCCGGATCATCTGCTCGACCAGGTCGATGCCGGTGACCAGTTCGGTAACGGGATGCTCGACCTGCAGCCGCGTGTTCATCTCCAGGAAATAGAAGCTCTTGTCCTGGCCGGCGACGAATTCGACGGTGCCGGCGGAATCGTATTTCACGGCCTTCGCCAGCGCGACCGCCTGTTCGCCCATCTGGCGGCGGGTGGTCTCGTCGAGCAGCGGCGACGGCGCTTCCTCGATCACCTTCTGATTGCGGCGCTGGATCGAACATTCGCGCTCGCCGAGATAGATGACGTTGCCGTGCTTGTCGCCCAGCACCTGGATTTCGATGTGGCGGGGATCGACGATGAATTTCTCGATGAAAACCCGGTCGTCGCCGAACGACGCCTTGGCTTCCGCTTTCGCAAGCCCGAAGCCTTCGGCGACTTCGCCGGTCGAATGCGCGATCCGCATGCCCTTGCCGCCGCCGCCGGCGGAGGCCTTGATCATCACGGGATAGCCGATGGCGTCGGCGATCTTCACCGCATGCTTTTCGTCGGCGATGACGCCGAGGAAGCCCGGCACCGTCGAGACGTCGGCCTTGGCGGCGGCCTTCTTGGATTCGATCTTGTCGCCCATCGCGGCGATCGCGCCCGCGTTGGGTCCGATGAAGACGATGCCGGCCTTCGTCAGCGCGCGCGGAAAAGCCTCGCGCTCGGACAGAAAGCCGTAGCCGGGATGCACGGCCTCCGCGCCGGTCTTGCGGCAGGCCTCGATGATCTTGTCCATCACGAGATAGCTTTCGGCCGCGGCCGGCGGTCCGATCAGGACCGCCTCATCGGCCATCTCGACATGCAGCGCATCGCGGTCGGCCTCGGAATAGACGGCAACCGTCTCGATCCCCATCCGGCGGGCGGTCTTGATGATCCGGCAGGCGATCTCGCCGCGATTGGCGATCAGAATACGTTTGAACATGTTTGTTTGCTTGCAACCTTTTGGGCGGGATCCTCGCCCGCAATCTGGCATGCGGGGACGGACGTAACAATTCCGTCGTACAGCAAAACGCGAGCGGAGGCAACGGTCGAAGCCCCGAATTTGCGGTGTTATCCAGCGCAAGATTTCGCATGACGTGCTCTGCCGGCAGGGCTTGAAACTGGACGCAATCGGTCGATTGCGACGAATGACAGCAAGCGTTATCCGAACCGCGGCGTCTGATCCTGATCATCTGGCCATCTTCTCCGCGAGCCCGGCTTCGCCGCCGGCGCCGATCGTCAGGGATGGCAGCACCATTCAGCTTGGCGATGTGACCTACCGGCTCGACGGCATCGACGCGCCGGCGCTCGACCAGATGTGCATCGACGAGCATGCCGACGCCTGGGCCTGCGGCGTCGAGGCCCGCGATCGGCTGTCCCGCCTGATCGGCGGCCGCGCGGTGCGCTGCGAGGATCTGGGGCTCGCGCCCGTACAAGAAGCGGCATCTCGGCATCTGCACCGTCGAGGGCGAAAGCGCCAGTTTGAACCAGTTCCTCGTCCGCCAGGGCTTCGCCCTGAATTTCGAGCCCGATGCGAAGGGGCGGTTCAAGGAGGACGAGGCCGGCGCGAAAGACAATCGCCGCGGGCTTTGGAAAGGCTGCTTTGTCGCGCCCCGAGGAATTCCGCCACGGGCGAAAGGACGGCGCGTTACTGGGCGGTTCCTGCAGGGCCGACAAGGACCGCGAAATCCGCGCGTGCTGTTCCCCGATGATCCCGTCGATGCCGCCGGGCTGCAGCATCAAGGGCAAGTTCGCGGTGCGCGCCCGCGTCACCGGCAATGTCGGCATCTATCACCTGCAGGGATGTCCCAGCTATCCCGGCGCTGACCAACCGGATCGCTGGTTCTGCTCCGAGGAGGATGCCCAGGCCGCCGGGCTTCCGCAAGGCGTATAATTGCAGTCGCAGCGGCAAAAGCGGCTGTAACAAATCTGTCGTACAGCAAAACTAAACAGGGGGCGCCGGCTCGCAGGCCGGAATCCTTTAATCTTCCGGGAGGTTTTCATGCGCCGCTCCATCGTCTGTCCTGTCGGCTGGCCTTGCGCTGTTATCCGCCGGCCGGCGTTCGCGCAGAATGCCACGCCCCACAACCTGATCCTGTTCGTGCCTGACGGACTTGCGCGCGTTGAAGGTCACGCCGGAGACGGCGCCCGCGATGGCCGAGATGCGCGACAAGGGCGTCAATTTCAAGAACCCGCACTCGCTGTTCCCGACCTTCACCATGGCGAATGCCTCGGCGCATGGCGACCGGCCATTATCTCGGCGACACCGGCACCTTCAGCAACACGATCTATACGCGGCTATACCAACGCGCCCGCCGGCGACACCGTCACCCCCTTCCTCGAGAACGACGCGGTGCTGGGCGATATCGATGCGCATTTCGGCGGCAACTATCTGAACGAGGAGACCATCCTGAAGCTGGCCCGCGCCAAGGGATTCACCACCGCCGCGATCGGCAAGGTCGGCCCGGCGCTGGTGTTCGACCACACCGACCGCGCCGACAAGCCCGGCCTGCATTCGATCGTGGTCGACGATTCCACCGGTGCCAAGATCGGCGTTCCGCTTTCGGACGAAATGAAGGACGCGCTGACCAAGGCCAATCTTCCGCTCGTCGACGCCCTCGCGCGGCGACAACGGCAAGGCCGGCGACGCCAAGACGCCGGGCACCCTGGTGCCGAATAACGAGCAGCAGGCCTATTTCGCCGACGTCGCCAGCAAGGTCGTGCTGCCGATGTTCAAGGCGCGCGACAAGCCGTTCGTGCTGGTGTTCTGGTCGCGCGATCCCGACGGCAGCCAGCACAACACAGGGCGACAGCCTCAACACCGTGACCCCCGGCATCAACGGCCCGACCTCGATCGCCGGCATCAAGAATGCCGACGACAATCTGGCGCAATTGCGCAAGGCGCTCGACGATCTCGGCCTTGCCGCCACCACCGACATCATCGTCTCCGCCGACCACGGCTTCTCGACGATCTCGAAGGAGAGCAAGACCAGCCCGTCGGCGAAGGCGAGCTACGACGACACGCCCAAGGATTTCCTGCCCGATGGGCTTCGTCGCCATCGACCTTGCCAAGGCGCTGGACCTGCCGCTGTTCGATCCCAACGACAAGAACGCGCGCGTCGCCGACAACGCTCACCCCAAGGCCGGCAACGGCGTGCTCGGACAGGATCCCGCAAAGCCCGATCTCGTGGTCGCCACCAACGGCGGATCGGACCTGATCTATCTGCCGAAGAAGGACAAGAAGCTGGCGGAGCGCACGATCAAGGCGCTGCTGGAACAGGACTATGTCAGCGGGCTGTTCGTCGACGACAGTCTCGGGCGCTTCCCCGGCACCCTGCCGATGTCGCAGATCGACCTGAAGGGCAAGGCGGTGACGCCGAACCCGTCGATCGTGATCAATTTCCGCTCCTATGTGGCCGGATGCAACGAGCCGACCAATTGCTCGGTCGAAGTCGCCGATACCGTGCTGCGGCAGGGCCAGGGCATGCATGGCAGTTTCGGCCGCGGCGACACCATGAATTTCATGGCCGCGATCGGACCGGACTTCAAGGCCGGCTATGTCGATCCGCTGCCGGTCAGCAACGCCGACGTCGGCATGACCATCGCGCAACTGATGGGTCTGCATGCGACCGCCACGGGCGGACTGGTCGGCCGGGTGATGTCGGAGGCGTTGCCCAACGGCATAACCCCGAAGGCGTTCGACGGAAAGATCGTCTCCAAGCCCGCAGCCAACGGCCTGCAGACAATCGTGAAGTACCAGCGCGTAGTATCGCAGCGCTATTTCGACGCGGCGGGATTTTCCGGCCGCACCGTCGGCCTCGATGCCGATGCCGGCAAGCAGAAACAGCGGCGAAGTAACCCCGCCGCCTGGCCCATGCCAGCCGCGCGCCGAAGGATTTGATTGTATCACACAAGACCCGAGATCGCGCCGGCGGCGGCCAGCAGCGCGACCACGATCCACGACGGCATCTTCCAGACCGTAAGCGCCAGAAAACCGCCCAGGGCGAGGGCAAAATCGCGCGGCGTCAGGACCGCGCTCGTCCACACCGGGCTGTAGAGAGCGGCACCGAGAATGCCGACCACGGCTGCGTTGGCGCCGCGCATGGCGGCCTGAGCCGCGGGGCGTATCCGCATCGCGTCCCAGAAAGGTAACATGCCGTAGACGAGCAGCATGCCCGGGAGGAGCAGCGCGACGAGGGCGATCGCTGCACCCGCAAGGCCGTTCGGCTCAGGCCCCATAACCGCTCCCAGATAGGCGGCGAAGGTGAAGAGCGGGCCCGGTACGGCCTGTGCAAGCCCGTAACCTGCCAGGAAAGTCTCGTTGTTCACCCATCCCGGCGCAACGACCTGAGCCTGAAGCAGAGGCAGCACGACGTGGCCGCCGCCGAATACAAGCGCTCCGGACCGATAGAACGCGTCGAACAGGGCGAGCCCCTGGGAGCGGGTCGCAGGGGCGATGATCGGAGGGATCAGGAGAAGCGCCGCGAACAGAGCGAGCGCGATGCCACCGGCCAACCGGGTGACCGGAAAATTCAGATGTCCGATAACCGGCGCGTCTTCTCCCCGGCAAAACAAAAGACCCGCGCACGCGCCGACCGCGATGGCCGCGATTTGCCCGAACGATCCGGCGAAAAAGACAACGATCGCAACCGCGGCCAACGCGATGGCAGCGCGAGGTCGATCGGGAGTAAGGGTTCGCGTCATGCCCCAGATGGCTTGCGCGACGACCGCGACCGCGACGAGCTTGAGCCCGTGCAGAAAGCCTTCGGCAACCGCTCCCGTGAATGCGGCTGCGCCCATCGCAAAGGCGAACAGGATCAGGGCCGAGGGCATGGTGAAGGCGAACCACGCGGCCAGGCCACCCAGGAGCCCGTTGCCACGCAGAACGCCGAGGGAAAAGCCGACCTGGCTGGAGGCCGGTCCCGGGAGGAACTGGCACAGCGCGACCAGGTCGGCATAGGCTGTCTCGTCGAGCCATTTGCGCCGCACCACCAGTTCGTCCCGGTAGTAACCGAGATGAGCGATGGGGCCGCCGAACGAGGTGACGCCGAGCTTGAGAAAGACCCGGAAGACCTCGCCGGCCGAGCCGCGGACCAGGCTGCCTTTCGAGCCGTCCGGCTCCGCGCTGGCGGGCAAAGAACCATCCATCGACCTAC
The DNA here is from genome assembly GCA_963823115.1 of uncultured Alphaproteobacteria bacterium. GTDB lineage: Bacteria > Pseudomonadota > Alphaproteobacteria > Rhizobiales > Xanthobacteraceae > Bradyrhizobium. The sequence goes on from CAWGKJ010000052.1 coordinate 287,333, forward strand.
CTCTTGCCCGTTCTTGCCAGTTGCCGCTGCTGTGACACGATTTCGCCGAACAACTCCTTCAAATTACGCAAACTACGGTGCCAGTGCACTCAATTAACACGTCGCATTTCCGAAAGCCGTCCGGGCTGGACAGCCGCTGGCTAGCGAGCGCTATCGGCCAAGAGTGGATCCGAATTACGCGAATTACGGTGACATCACCGTAATTCGAAGGCGTAATCCGCCATCGGCACGATCATCGGCCATGCGCGTATGTTAGCAAGACGACGCGACGAGACCAAGGGTATCGCGGAGTATCATCCGGCGCGCTTTGCCGCGAACCTTTCGGTCCACGCATCAGTTGCAATTCGCGAAGACGATGGGTTTCGCCAGGCGCTCACCCCATCCGGTCTTCCGCCCGCCGGGCAAATCACCTCGCCCGCCGATTTTCTCGATGTCCAGTCCTGCTGCGAAAAAAATTCCGCTTCGCCGCTACCCCAAATCACTTCTATATCCGCCGCCGTCCCGTTCCTCACGAGGGGCGCTCGCGATCGTCACGGACGTGGAGCGGGATGCGGTGGACGCTGACGGCGCCTTTGACGAATGGCGCGCGAGGCGGACGGAGAAGTCGCGTGGTCCTGACGCCCCGACGCTGGCGTCAAGCTTCGCAAAGCGATTTGCGAGGCGACAGTGGCAAGAAAGCCCGGTCACTGGGGAGAGCGCGAAGGAAACCGTTAAAACCACCGCGCGGGGAATGCCGGACGTTTCCGGCGTGACCGTGGTGACTAACGCGCGTGTTTACTACACTACACGCGCGGCTGCGGACGCGCCGAGCGTCCGGCATTCCCTGCGCCCTCTGAATGGAGGGCAAGGAAATTTGAGAACAAACCTCGGGCGAAATGCGCCGCGAGATCGCGAAGCCGTATCCAGCGTCATTGCGAGGAGCGAAGCGACGAAGCAATCTATTTCGCCACGAAAAGAAAGATTGGATTGCTTCGCTTCGCTCGCAATGAAGTTGCTCGACTGAATTGGCTGTTTGAAATTTAAATCCCGATGTCGAGCACGTTCTGCACCAGCGGCAACGTCGCAGCACCGACAATGGTGGCAACCAGCGTCATCAGGGTGCGGTTGCTGCGGCGTTTGCCGCGCATCTGGGCCGCGATCCACTCCAGCACCTCGGTGTCGACGCCGACCGCCTGAGTGGGCGCCCAGCTTTCGATCGCCGTGTCCGCCGACAGCGCAACGGTGCGCGGCGGCACCGGCAGGCCGGACGCGGAGGCGGCGTGATGCACCACCGCCTTGGCCAGGAGGTCGTCGAAACGGCCGTCGTCGCTACGCTCGGCGGCTGCATCATTGATCTCGAACAGCGCTTCGGCTTCGGCCCGGCTGACCGGCTCATGCTCGACCGCTGACGCGGTCAGGATGCGCGCGCACCAGGCAGCGTCATCGGCGTCCAGCGCGCGGGAAAAATGAACCCGGCCCCTGGTGGTGGGGCCCTCGCCGGTGATCACGCCATCGCGCACGACAGTCAGTGCTTGCGCGGCGGTATCGCGGCAGGAAATATCCGACGGTTCGAGCGCGTCGATAGCTTCGATGGAATTGGACATAGAGACAGGCATTGTCACTCTTTTCGGGTTCATTTTTCGGGGCCAGCCATTCCACGAGGGGCGTAAACGTGTGGTTAAGGAATTGAAGCTGGCGTCCCGTGCTTCTTAAATGGTTGCCGATCCCTCGCTGTGACATCAGTCACGGTTCGGGGATCGCAGCCGGGCCGGGCGTAATGGCGGCCATAAGAGGCGATATCAGGGCAGTCGGGACGTTTGCCGGCACTGTGATTGGCTTGCCGCACGGGCACGGATCGAAAGAAGATGCTAAGAGTTCGCAATACCGGAGAAGGATTTCGCCTTTTCCCGGCGGACGTTCACTTAAGCCCCATTGCCTCCTATATTTACGATGAACAATTCACCTGTAACTTGAAAGACATGAGGTCAGAATATGGCTCTCCAGATAGGCGCTGTTGCCCCGGACTTCGAGGCCGAAACCACCGACGGCAAGATCAAGTTCCATGACTGGATCGGCAACAGCTGGGCGCTGTTGTTCTCGCACCCAAAGGATTTCACTCCGGTCTGCACCACCGAACTTGGCGCACTGGCCAGGCTGAAGCCGGAATTCGACAAGCGCGGCGTCAAGCTGATGGGGCTCAGCGTCGATCCCGTCAGCAACCACACGAAATGGTCCGAGGACATCCGGGAAACGCAAGGAGCCGCGCCGAACTATCCGATGATCGGCGACACCGATTTCAAGGTCTCGAAGCTGTATGACATGCTGCCGGCCTCGACCTCCGGCGACCCCGCCACGCGCACCGCCGCCGACAACCAGACCGTCCGCAACGTCTTCATCATCGGGCCGGACAAGAAGATCAAGCTGGTGCTGGTCTATCCCATGACCACGGGCCGCAATTTCCAGGAAATCCTCCGCGTGATCGATTCCCTGCAGATGACCGCGAAGCATCGCGTCGCGACGCCCGCCGACTGGAAACAGGGCGACGACGTCATCATCGCAGGTTCGGTCAGCGACGACGAAGCCAAGACCATCTATCCGAAGGGCTGGAAAGCGCCCAAGCCCTATCTGCGCATCGTGCCGCAACCGAAGTAGCGGTCCGGCGCAGAGCGAAGCAGCACCCGCGGCTGCCCCCGTCATGCCCTGGTTCGACCAGCACAGGGCCGGGCATGACGACAGTGCGCTCGAACCTGGGGGCGCCCGGTGGCGATCGAGAAGGCGCGCTCCATGCCTGTGCGAAGGCCCTCCAGGCATGAGTGCGTCGCGCCGTCCGCTTTACACATCGGCGAATCGGGCTATCGTCACGCCTTCGACAAACCTCGGGGGATAAAAATGGACGACGAGAAACCCTTTATAGAGCCGACGACAGACGCGATGAGTGGCGTCGCTGAGGCGCCGAAACCAGCCGCCAAACCGGCAGTCAAGAAGAAGAGAAAGGCCGCCAGCAAAGCCGCGAAAAAGGCAGCGCCGAAGAAAGCCAAGAAGGCTGCCAAGAAGGCCGCCAAAAAATCCGCGGCGAAAAAATCCGCCAAGAAGGCCGTCAAGAAAGCGGCCAAGAAAGCTGGCAAAAAGAAAAAGAAGGCCAGGAAGGCGAAGCGCTGAGCGCTAAGCGACGGCACATCTTCCGCGAGACGCCTTCGGGTTAAAGCCCGAAGGCTTTCGTTTTTGGAGGCAAGTTTGGTCGGAACTCACGGGCGCCGGTTGACCAGAAACACCCCGGCCGCGCAGGCAATCATGCCCGCTATCGCGATCGGGTCGAGCCGCTCGCCGAACAGGACGAAGGCCATCACAGCGGTCACCACCGGCACCAGATAGAACAGGCTGGCCACCGAGGTCGCCGCCGAGCGCCGGATCAGCCAGTACAACAGCCCGATCGACCCGATCGACAGCACCACCACGAGCCAGGCCAGCGCCAGCACGAACTCGCGGGTCCAGTGCACCACGTTGTTCTCGAACAGCGCCGCGCCGGCGGCGAAGAAGATGGCAACCGCGATATACTGGACGAGATTGCCGGCACGCCAGTCGATGTTGCCGCAGTAGCGCCTCTGGTACAGCGTTCCCAGGGTGATGCTGACCAGCGATACGCCCGAAGCCATCCAGCCCCAGCCTGCCTCCCCGCTCATCGGCCGATCGTGCAGGATCAGCACCACGCCGGCGAGCCCGAGCAGCAGCCCACCCCATTGCAGCGGCGTGACGCGCTCCCCGAGCCAGCGGTTCGCCAGCGTCGAAGTCAGGATCGGCTGCAGGCCCGGAATCAGCGCCGAAAGCCCGGCAGGAACCGAATGCGCGATCGCGATCGCGGTGCCGGCCAGATAGAACCCATGCACCAGAATGCCTGCGATAGCGCTATGAGCGATGCCGATGCGATCAGGCCATTGCGGCCGCGCGATCACCGCGACAAGCGCCATCAGGGCGACCACCAGGACCATGCGGATCGCGAGATAGGTCAGCGGATCGGCATTGTGCACGACGTATTTGGTGGCGATAAATCCGGTACTCCAGAGCACAACAAAAATCGCCGGCGCCGCGCGCGCGGCAAGATTTTGAATATCATGATTCATTTCCCGCCCTCAGTGCCCGATCATATGCTATGCGGCAACGCCAATTTGCGCAGGTCCAGTCGCGCGCTATCACATAACGCAGTCCGAGAACGAGGAATCGCCATGGATGTTCGTGCCGCCGTTGCCGTCGCCGCAGGCCGGCCGCTGGAAATAACAACCGTCCAACTCGAGGGCCCGCGTGAGGGCGAAGTACTGGTCGAAATCAAGGCCACCGGCGTCTGCCACACCGACGAATTCACGCTGTCGGGCGCCGATCCCGAAGGCCTGTTTCCGGCGATCCTCGGCCACGAAGGCGCCGGCGTGGTGGTCGATATCGGTCGCGGCGTGACCAGCGTAAAGAAAGGCGATCACGTCATTCCGCTGTACACGCCGGAATGCCGGCAATGTCCGTCATGCCTGTCGCGCAAGACCAATCTGTGCACCGCGATCCGCGCCACGCAAGGGCCAGGGCCTGATGCCCGACGGCACCTCGCGATTCTCGCTCGGCGGCAAGCCGATCCACCACTACATGGGCACGTCGACGTTCGCGAACTACACAGTGTTGCCGGAGATCGCGGTGGCAAAAATCCGAAAGGACGCGCCGTTCGACAGGGTCTGCTACATCGGCTGCGGCGTCACCACCGGCATCGGCGCCGTCATCAATACCGCGAAGGTCGAGCAAGGCGCCAAGGCGATCGTGTTCGGGCTCGGCGGCATCGGGCTCAACGTGCTGCAGGGCCTGCGGCTGGCCGGCGCCGACATGATCATCGGGGTCGATATCAACAACGACCGCAAGGCCTGGGGCGAGCGCTTCGGCATGACGCATTTCGTCAACCCCAAGGATCTCGGCAAGGACCTCGTCCCTCACCTCGTCGACATGACGAAGTCGGGCGCGGACCAGATCGGCGGCGCCGATTACACCTTCGACTGCACCGGCAACGTCACGGTCATGCGGCAGGCGCTGGAAGCCTGCCACCGCGGCTGGGGCCAGTCGATCGTGATCGGCGTTGCACCCGCCGGCGCCGAGATTTCGACGCGGCCGTTTCAGTTAGTGACGGGCCGGGTGTGGAAAGGCACTGCATTCGGTGGCGCGAGGGGCCGCACCGATGTGCCGAAGATCGTCGACTGGTACATGCAGGGCAAGATCGAGATCGATCCCATGATCACCCACGTAATGCCGCTTGCGGAGATCAACAACGCGTTCGAACTGATGAAGCGCGGGGAGTCCATCCGGGGGGTAGTAACGTATTAGGTCACCGGGACTCACGTGACGATCAAAACTCTTCCGGGCAGGGATCGACGATCTTCCAGAGATCTTCGCCGTTCTTGATCTTCTTCATTTCAGTGGTCAGCCCGCCGTTGCGGCGGATCCAGTCCTTCACCGTAACGGGATAATATGACATCAGGTCCGATGTACCCTCGGCGCTGGTGACCTTGATGCCGAAGGTAAAGGCCTTGTCGTAATAGGCCTGGTGGAAACCGAGGCTGGCGCGCGGCGTCACGCAGATCTTGTTCATCGGCACGATGCCGAACACCAGCGTGCAGGCCGAATTGCAGATACCGTCGATGATCACGCGCTCATGGCGATCCCGGATGCGTGCGTACTTCGCCTTGTATTCCTCGACATAGCCGCCGTGGTCCCGGGTGATATGCAGATCGGCGCGCGCCGGCGAGGTGGCGAGAGCCGATAGCAACAACAGGCAAAGTGGCGTGATGCGCATGGGTCGGTCGGAAACCGGATAGGCCTCGGGACGCGGGAAAGCCGGTCCGTTAGCCGGACCAGACCGCACAACTCTGGCCGGACTGTGTTTGAAATTCGTTAAGCATCCCGCAAGCCCCAAAAGTCGCGGCCTGTGGCAAATTTCCTGCATCCTTACAGAAATACCGCTAAGGGCCAGATTCCATCTCATTCGGAGCGGCTACCGGGACGAATCCGGCATTGGCCCGTCCGCGCCGCGATCCCGCCCGCCTTGTGACTTATGTTCCAGCGCAACCACCTGCCGGGCGCCTAGAGCTGGTGCACGCACCGAAGCGTGCCCATTCCAGGAGACAGAATATGCAGACCATGAAATTCTTCGTCGATACCCACGATGCCCGCAAAGGTACCTTTCCCGCCGGGATCGGCAGGGATGACTTTGCCGGATTCTACGTCAAGTATGAGGAAGCCTGCCGGGCCGAAGGCGTCGTTTCGTTGCGCATACATGTCGGCTTCCAGGAGGGCCGCGCCTTCTGCTTCAATATGGCACCCGATGCCGAGTCCGTGCGCCGGGTCCATGAGCGCGTCGGCCTGCCCTATGATGAAATCACCGAGGTCGTGACATCGACACCTGGCGATCTCTTCTTCACCGCCCGCGCGGCCTGACCGATCGGGACAGGGCTGTGTCATGACAGCGCTGGTCGACGCGCGGCGGGATCGCTACCATTATGTCATGGCAGCGATCCCCGCCCCTCATCTCTTTCCTTTCCTCGCCGAGGTGGGGGAAACAAACCGGACCCGCCTCTCGGCCAGTCTGCGGCACACCGCCTGCGCCGGCGGAACGCAATTGGTAGCGCGCGGCGATCTGGTCGCGGGGGCCTATCTCGTCGAACGCGGTGCGCTGCGGGTCTATTACGTCAATGCGGAAGGCCGCGAGGGCACACTCTATTGGGTCGAGCCAGGGCAATCCTGCATCCTTGCGCTCAATTGCATGTTCTCCCGCCTCGCCTATCCCGCCTGGGTGGAGAGCGACGGCCCGACGGAGCTTTCGATCATCCCGGGTGATGTCTACCGCGATCTTTTCGCCGTCGAGCCAGCGGTACAGCGCTTCACCTTCGAAGCACTTTCCGGCCGGCTGTTCGAGCTGATGGCCTTGATCGAGGAGACCGCCTCGCAAGGACTTGAAGCGCGCATCTCGGCCCTGCTGTTGAGGCGCGCCAAGGGGCAAAAGCGAGTTGCCGTAACTCAGGAGCAACTGGCCCGGCATCTCACCACGTCGCGCGAGGTCGTTTCGCGGGTGCTGCGCCGGCTTGCGGCACAAGGGCTGATCGAGTCCGGCCAGGGCTGGGTCACGCTGCTCGATTTCAGCGCACTGCGGCAGCTGACCGAATAGTCAGCGCCGTCGGCCGGTAATGGACCGAAACGCCCGATGAGGCGTCGCCAAAATCACAAAACGGACACGGCTAATTGAGATGGTGTCCACGCGATTATTTCAGGTCCGTGGCCGACTTTTGCTCTGGATGGGAACCTCTTCTGACCTAGAATGTCTTTCTTTCAGGCCCTGTTCCGGAGAAACCAGATGCCCCACCTGAAGCTCCTCTCGACGACGGCGATTCTGGCCGCGCTGGCTATCGCGCCAAGCCTCGCGCAGGCGCGGAGCCATGTCCGCCATTATCCGCTTCCCTACGAAATCAGCTACAATCACAATTACGGTCCGGGTCTTCTGCCCGGTACCTTTGCCTATTATGACGGTCCCTCCACCAATGCCTGCGCGCAGGGCGCAGCCACCTATCTCGGCCAGGACCGCCGCAAACACCCCTGCTTCTGAGACGTTCCGCTGGCCGATCTCTCACGACGTTTGGGCGGTCGGGCTTCCCGGGCCCAGCAGCCAGCTGGCCTTGTCCGGCCAAGTCTGGCAGTCGAGCCAACGCACGCGCTCTAGCTCAGCTGGATAGAGCATCGGACTGCGTCCAGGTAGGCGGCGACACGCCTCTGGCGCGATCTCCAATCAGCTAGTTGATCGTCGTATCCTTGCGAACGCGAAGATAGATTCGCGTCCCTTCGGGCTCGGTCAACAGCAGTTCTTGCATCCGCGTCCCAAGGTCTTCGAAGTTTTCAACCTCTTCGAAGATGGCGGTGCACTCTTGCTTTTTGACAGCGCGCCGACGTTTCTCGGTTTGTGGCTTCTTGGCAGTCATCGGAAAACGCTCCGTTTGCTTGCGGTGCCGAAGCATCGCCTCGTCTGTGCGATCCACCTTGCTCGGAGAAGCAGGCTGGCATCGGGCCGATTTCGCAGAACCCGAACTCTTGACGTTGGTGTGAGAGTAGTGACCGTGGGTCGAATACGCAAGAGGCGACCGCCGCCGCATCGTTCACGCGGTTATGGTGAAGGTGCCTGAGGCCTCGCAACCGTCAGCGGGGAAAGTATGATCTTGATGGCCCCCCTTCGATCGAAACTGATTTAGTCAGCGGCCTCGTTGTCGGTTTGCACCAGACATTACACGGCTTGTGAGACGACTGAGCGGAAACGCAGGATTGCCAGGCCAAAGAACAAGGCTCCAATGCCTGCGACTGCAAGAAATTGCGGCCAGACCACGTCCAGCCCAGCACCGCGATAGAGAATCGATTGCGCAAAGGCGACGAAATGCGTCGATGGCGACGCCTGCATAATCGTTGCAAGCCAGGGCGGCATGCTTTCGAGCGGAGTATTGCCGCCGGAGAGCATATTGATGGGCATATAGACCAGCATATAGAGCAGCCCGAGCTGCGGCATGGACCGTGCCACAGTGCCGAGGAAGATGCCGATCGCGGTGGCGAAGAACAGATAGATCACCACGCCGACCATGAACAGCGGTATCGAGCCGGCGATGGGAATCCCGAGCGTCGCGCGCACCACGACGTAAAGGGAAAGGCCGACCGCTACCGTAATCACCAAGCCATTCGCCCAGACCTTGGACATCGCGATCTCGAACGGCGTCAGCGGCATCACCAGGAGATGATCCATTGTCCCGTGCTCGCGCTCTCGGACGATGGCCGCCCCGGCCAGAATGATCGCCAGCATGCTGACGCTGTTGATGATCCCCATCACGCTGGTGAACCATGCCGTCGTGATGTTGGGGTTGAATTCGATGCGCACGGCGAGATTGACCGTCGACAGCGGCACACCCTCCGAATGGGAAAGAAAGTCGTTGATCTCATTGGCGACGATCTGCTGCGCATAGCCGGACCCGAGGCCCGCCTGCCTCATCGCGGTCGCGTCGACGTTGATCTGCAGCGAGGGTTGGCGTCGACCCAGAACGTCCCGCTCGAAGTTCGGAGGGATATCAAGCACGAAGGTGTACCGTCCCCTGTTCATCAAGGGCACGATGTCCCGCTCGGCAATCAGCTGCGGCGGCTGGAACAGCGGCGGCAGGAACGCATGGGCGATTCGGCGCGAGAGCTCGGAGTGATCCTCGTCCACGATGGCTATCGAGGCATTGTGCAGCTCCTGCGAATAGCTACGCGCCTGCATGGTCACGGCGAGGGAAAACGCGTAGACAACAAGCGCCAGCAGTACGTAGTCGTGCAGGAAGCCGCGCAGTTCCTTGGTGCCAAGCCAGAAGATGTTGGTGATCTTGTGCATCGGGCCTCGCTCTCCCTAGCGTTCCTGTTTGCGCAGAAACAGGAGGCTCAACAAGGTCAGGATCGGGACGAACAGGCTCAACGCGGCCAAATTTGTGCTCAGATCGTAGAAGCCGAGGCCCTTGGTGAAAGTGCCGACGCTGACCGGAACGAAGTAGGTCATCGGGAATGCACGGCCCATGATCTGTGCCGTCCCGGAGAGGGACGATACGGGTGTCGACATGCCGGCGAACTGCGTTGCCGGCAGGGAAGTCAGAATGGCCGTACCGAAAAGCGCTGCGATCTGCGTGCTTGTGAACGCTGAAATCAGCATGCCGTAGGCCGTCGTCGTCGTGACGTAGATCAGAGCCCCCAGAAGCAGGACAAAGAAGCTCCCCTTGAGCGGTACCCCGAAGACGAACAGCGCCATCAGGAGCATCTCCGCAAAATTGATCATGGCCACACCGATATAGGGAAGCTGCTTGCCAAGCAGGAATTCGATGCGAGTGACAGGGGTCACGTAAAGGTTGGTGATCGACCCGAGCTCCTTTTCCCGTACAATCGCAAGCGCCATCAGGATCGCCGGGAACAGCGCGAGCATCATTGCCATGCTCGAAGGCACCATCGCGTTGATGCTGTCGAAATCCTGATTGTACTTGAACCTGAGTTCGATATTGGCGGGCGGGACCGCGGCGGGCACCGTCGTCTTCACGGCCGGATCCGTCAGGTACAACTGGTGCATGCCCTGCAGGTAGCCGCGGATGGTCTCTGCCCGGAATGGCATGGCGCCATCCACCCACGCGCCGACCCAGGCGAGACGTCCGCGCATGATTTCGCGGCCGAAGCCGGGGGGGATTTCAACGGCAGCATCGATGTCCCCACTCTGGAGACGTCTGGCGAGCTCGGCATAGTCGGCGAGCGGCGGTTTCTCGACGAAATAACTGGAGCCCCTGAGTTCCTCCAGATAGGCGCGGCTCTCGTGACTCTGGTCGTGATCGAGCACGGCGAAAGTGAGATTGTTGACGTCGGTCGAAATCCCGAAACCGAACACCAGCATCAGCAGCGCCGTGCCGAACAGGGCGAACCCGAGTCGGATCGGATCGCGCAGGAGCTCAAGGGTCTCGCGGATCGTGTAGGCGAACAGGCGCTGCAGACTGAACAAGGAACGCGCCGGCGTTGGCGGCCGCGCCGGATTACCGGCTTCGCCAGTCACGGCAAGCTCCTCGGTTTCGGAAGCGCGTGATCCGGTTGCCTCCTCCAGATAACTGATGAAAGCGTCCTCGAGCGTGGCGGCGCCGCGGGCCTTGACGAGATTCGCTGGCGTGTCGGTTGCGAGCACCCGTCCCGAATCCATGAGCGATATCCGATCGCAGCGCGCGGCCTCGTTCATGAAATGGGTCGAGACGAAAATGGTCACGTCTTGATTGCGCGAAAGATCGATCAGCAGTTCCCAGAAGCGGTCTCGGGCCAAGGGATCTACGCCGGATGTCGGCTCATCCAGGATAAGCATCTCGGGCTCGTGGACGGTGGCGACGGCCAGCGAAAGCCGCTGGCGAATCCCCAACGGCAGATCCAACGTGCGTTGATCGAGATAATCCTCAAGACCGAACCGTCCGACCAATTCGGCGATACGCGCCTTCGCCTTTTGCGCCGGCAGGTGGAACAGGCGTGCATGAAGATCGAGGTTCTGCCGGACCGTCAGTTCGGTGTAGAGGGAGAATGACTGCGACATGTAACCGACACGATAGCGCGAACTCATGTCGCTCGCGTCGAGGGGTTGTCCGAACAAGAGCGCCTCGCCTTCGCTCGGCGGTAACAACCCGGTCAGCATTTTCATGGTCGTGGTCTTGCCGCAGCCATTCGAGCCGACGAACCCGAATATCTCACCCCGTTCGATGGTGAAATTCACCCGATCAACTGCGGTGAAATCACCGAAACGGCAAGTCAAGTTCCGAGCGGTAATGATGGGCTCGCCGTCGAAGATTCGGCGCGGTGGTATCTCCAGCGCGTGGTGACCCAAGCGCTGCTGTTCCGGAAGCAGCGCTATGAAGGCGTCTTCGACGGTCGCGGCATCGGCACCGGACTTGAGCACAGCTGGGGATCCGGTCGCCAATACTTTTCCGGCGTTCATGGCCACCAACCAATCGAATCGCTCGGCTTCCTCCATATAGGCGGTCGCTACGATCACGCTCATGCCCGGACGACGGGAACGTATGCGATCAATGAGTTCCCAGAACTGCCGGCGAGAAAGCGGATCAACGCCGGTGGTGGGCTCGTCCAGAATGAGCAGATCCGGATCGTGGATAAGAGAGCAGCAAAGCCCCAGCTTTTGCCGCATGCCGCCCGACAATTTCTTCGCCGGACGATCTTTAAAAGGAGCCAGCCCCGTGCCGTGCAGCAATTCAGCGATACGCCATTTGCGCTCTTCACGGGATTGTCCGAACAAGCGGCCAAAAAACTCAATATTTTCAAGAACGCTCAGATCGGGATAGAGATTCTTCCCTAACCCTTGCGGCATGTAAGCGATCCGCGGACATACCGATGCCCGGTGCCCCGCGTCGGAAATGTCACCGCCAAGGATCGTGGCGCGCCCGGACTGGATTTGACGCGCTCCTGCAATGATTGCCAGGAGCGTGGACTTTCCGACCCCATCAGGACCGATCAGTCCGACCATGCAATCGGCCGGTATCTTGATCGTCAGGTCATCCAGCGCAGTGACCTTGCCATAACTTTGCGTGAGACCGTCGAGTACGGCAACCGGGCGGCCGCGCTCGCTCATGGCGCGCCCTGTAAATTCTTTGGCCAATTGACGACCGGATCGACACGAAGGTAGGCAACCCCTGGCAACCCGGCTCGAACGGACTCTGCGTGATTGCGCGAACGATCGGCGTCGATCCGCACCCGAATACGGAACATCAGCTTTTCACGCTCGCTCTGGGTTTCCACCGTTTTTGGGGTAAATTGCGCCTGACTCGCCATGAAGGAGACTTTCGCGGGTATTGGCGTATTTGGGTAAGCATCCAGAACGATACGAGCATCCGTTCCGACCTTCACCTTCCCGGATTCCGGCGTTGGCAGGTATATGTCCATGTAGACATCTGAGATATCCAGCATCGTAAGAACCTTGCCGCCAGCCGGGAGCACCTCGCCGATATTTGCGATTCGATATTGTATCCTGCCGTCGCGCGGAGCCACCAAATCGTTGTCTTCGATGTTGACCATGTAGAGCGCCGCGTCGTGCTCGGATGCCTCAAGCGCACGCTCGGCTTGCGCAACTCTCTCCGTTGCGGCTCGCAATCCGGCATTTGCCCCATCCAGAGCCTGTTTCCGCTGGTCAAACAGTTCCCTTGTCGCATAACCGTCTTTCAGCAAACTCTCCGTACGCTGCAATTCCTGCGCGGCCAACGTTTGCTGCGTACGCAGCTGTTCCAAATTGGCATTGGCCTCCTCGATCGTGCGCTGCGCCAGCTTCACTTGCGCTTGCGACTTCTTGAGCGATTCCTGAAGGTCTCTGGTATCCATGCGGGCGACCACTTGTCCCGCCGTGACCATGTCACCAATGTCGGCGCGAAGTTCCGCAATCCTGCCGGCAAATTTCGTGTCGATACCGATCTCGTCGGCCTCAAGTCGGCCGTTGCCAAAACTTATGCCCGCAGGAAGTTGCGACTGAGAGTGCTTCCACCAATAGAAGCCAGCTCCGCCGCCGGCGAGCAGAACAGCAAGAAACCAGATCGAGAACCGCAACCGCCGCCTGATTTGGACATGATTGACGGATACAGGCGTTCGCGAACTCACTACGGCAACGACCGGACCAGGAATCTCGTTCTTGATTGCTGTAGTTTCGCCTGTCGGCCGTCTCTCATCGAGATCATCATTTGGCCGCTGCATACTTTTCGCCATCTAGTTTCATGTTCGATATAGGATATTTGGCACGGCTCTAACAGGCGGGTATTGAGCGATATCAAACTGAATGCGGCAACCCAAAACGCCAGCATTCAAATTATGCGCGTCAATGCGCGGGTTACAGCTATCTGCAATGAAATCGCGTTTGATCAGTCGAACAAAATCCGACGAGTATTGGATAAGGCCATGTGGGAGTGGCTCAATGAGACTGACCCCGACGATATAAAACTTCTTGTTTCGGCGGTCTTGTGTTTCGCTGGCTGTGTTACAGCGCTGCTCCTGTACTATTTCTATCGTTAAGGGAATGGCCTCTTGTCGAGGGAATTCGCCTTAAATCGCTTTCTTGCCGCGCCATAAGCCGCCCCAGCATACAATGTGGCCGATGTTCGGATCGGGTGGTCATTTTCGGAAGTGACGGCGGGGCGCGGTCAGGTCCGCTCCAACCCACAAGATCGGACATCAAGACACGGCGCGCTTGGCAAAGAAATGATAGTTTGCGTTCTCAGGTTTGAGAGCTTTGAAGCGGCGATTGCCGGAATCGGCGAGTTCGTCCGGTATTCTCCGCGAGTGGCGTTTTCTTTGGGTAGCTCCGTCTAGCCAATTCTGGTAATCGGAGCTGTCGAAAATGTTTTTCGGCTGTCTTTTTCGGTGCCTAGTCAGTGCCTGAGAACTTGGGTTCCTGGCTAAGTGATTGAAAACATTGATGCGCTCGTAGCTCAGCTGGATAGAGCATCGGACTTCGAATCCGAGGGTCGGGAGTTCGAAATCTCTCCGAGCGCGCCAATAAAATCAGATACGTAGCTGAAATCGACGCACCCCACACCGGCTACCAACTGGTGCGGGCTACCAGTCGGCTACCAACCACCCGGTGCCGGAAGGCCGATTGCCGGGGCTGGCGGCCTCGCTGGTGCGTTTTTCAGCCCTGCCTCCTGTCTTGATTGCTGTAGGGCGTTGCTAGTGGCCCGGTGCAGCGCGAACCCAAGCCGTAGCGGCTTGTGAACCGAACCCTTTCCGGCATGGGCACCAAATCACGCGAGTCCATTTACGGCAGTTCGATCCGGGCGTCGGTGAACGCGCCGCCGCTGCGCAAATCGCCGTCAGAGTCGAACTGTCAGCGGCAGCCTCGATGAGTCATCGGACCATCCCTCGCGCAAATCCTCCAATTATCGGCAACATCATTCTTTGTCTAATTGGATAATTTGTTGCTGACGAGCGGCCTCTTGATTGGCTCGCTCCACCTGACAAGCCCGTGCGCCAGCGGCGCTTCCGAGCGAAGTCGCCTGACAATACAAATGGCTGCTACACACAGCAGTGAAATGCCGGAAGAAGAGAAGGCCGAGTTATTTTTCAAGCGCCATCGGACACCGCGTCCGTTGGGGCACATTGGCCGACATATTGCAGCAATGGCTCTTTTCCAAAGCGCAGACAGCCATCTTCATTTTAAAGTACGACGGTAAGATTTGCGCAGGCGATACTGCGGAACGGTTGGAAGGCCAGCCGAGTCATTAATTGTCAACCTCTAGCAAGAGATCAGAACTCACTCATTGTAGGGGGCCTTGGATTAAGTGGGGGGATTCTACCTTGAAAATTGCCGGATACGCTCTCGAAGTGGACGGTCGCATCAAGACTGAATTTCAAACGAAAGAAGGCGCGCAAAAAGGAGCCGTTGAGCTGAAAAGCCGCTTCCCGATGCTCCAGATTAGGATTTACGACGCCACTTCCAAAACGCGGGAGACTGTTGAAGTCACGTAATAGTAAATCGGTGCGCTGCGTTTTGACTCCAACAATTCCCGACCGCCCCGAAACCATCGCCATGCACTTCACCGTGATCGGAGGCGCGACCGTTAGCACTGATCATCATCGCCGGGGTGCACCCACAGATAAGGGATGATCTCGCGTTCTGGCGTTAGTTCGATCATGTGCACAGGCGGCGCGTATCGCCCTTTCCTGCACGACCGGCATTTCAGTGCCGCCTCAAATTTCCAGAGATCATGCCGACGCCGGATCGCGTCGAGCAGGATGCTGAAGCGCGTCTTACGGCGGTGGCATTCGAGGTCGGCGGCTTTTGAATGAAGTTGTCATTTTCGGAGCAGAGCCGCCGTCGGGTTGGGGGAACCCCTTTATCAATTAGTTAGAGTTTGAGAGTATTTTGTGCTTATGGACGAACATCGGGCTATACCCAGAAATCGCACGTTGAAGGCCGGAACGATTGAGTTCGATGGCGGCGCGATCAATTGCATGGTCCGCAACCTGTCCATCGCAGGCGCAGCGCTTGACGTAACCAGTGCCGTTAGCATTCCCGAACACTTCACCTTGGTTTTCCCCACCGATGGACTGCGAATGCCCTGCCACGTCATATGGCACAGCGAAACGCGGCGGAACCGGCGTGGCAATTGACTAACGAGGTTTGGGATTAGCGAAGTACTATGAACAATTTGACTCCGTATAATTTCAAGTGCCCAAAATTAGACTGTAAGGCGGAATACGTTGCCGTCCATCGGGAACATTCGCCTGAACGCAAGCCGAGGTGCATCGAATGCGAGACGCCTTTTCTTGCGAAGGAAAAGAGTTTGCATATACACTACGAGGTCACGTCTGCGGTCACCTCTCTGCCTCTGGATCACCAGATCGTTTCGGCTGAGTTTAGCGCCAATCATCATCGCCGGGGTGCACCGACGGATAAGGCGTAATCTCGCGCTCCATCGTAAGCACGATCATGGGCGGCTTTGCAGCACTGCGCGTTCCCGTTACATTTCAGTGGCGGCTCACGATGCCCTGCTTAGATACCACCGTAACGGTCCACGTCTCGGAGTGATCGACTTATCTTCCTTAACCGAACAAATCATGCCCGTGACCGGCACTCCATTCAAAATCATCCTCAATCTTTCGCCCCGGTATTGGGCGTAGCGACAACGTCGGGCCTCCAACGGATCAGTAATTTCGATTGTTTGCATCACGTCACCAATGGTCACGGTACGCAATACATTTCCGCGACCCCGCAATATATCAGCGAACGGTTAAGCAATAATTCAAATCGAGTTAGACGAGTTTGCCTGTGTGTCGCAGATCGACTTATCAATACCCGCGACACCGCAGTTCCCAGAAGCAACCGCCATCAAGATGTAAGGTTTATCCTGACGTATGGACTTCGTCCGGTTGACCCAGATCAATTGCGGTGCGCGTGACGATCGTTCTAAGTTGTCGCGCTTATTCTAAAATGGAGTGTGGCTGTGGCGACCGGTATTGTGAAGTGGTTCAACGCGAGCAAGGGTTTTGGATTTATTCAACCAGACAGCGGCGGCAAAGACGTATTCGTACACATTTCGGCCGTGGAAAGAGCGGGCCTGAGCAATCTCAATGAAGGTGCGAAGGTGAGCTACGAAGAGAAAGAGAACCGGGGCAAGATGTCTGCCGAGAATCTAAGGCTCGGCTAGGGCGCTCGGACGCATCGAGCCCGACGGTTCTGCGGGCGGTTCAGCGCCGATACTCTCTGCCCGGAACCGGATCGGTGCGATTCCTTCGGTTCGGTGCGTGCCGCGCATGATTGACTTTCTGCGGCGACCCCTACCGCCTATTATCGTGGTCCGAATACACCCAAACGTAAGGCGTGATATCGCGCTCTCGCGTCAGCTTGATCAACCGGCTGCTGCGCTTTCGGCAATGAGCGCCACTGGATTTTTCACGCCGTCGTGACCGGTATAGTCATAAGCGTTTGCGCTGAATCAAAGACGTTTGGCCAAAACCCTACAATGAAAGGCAACACTGAAGACTTCCAGAATTGCTCGCGCTTGCAAAGCGCGAATTGCGCTGTGCCGAACGGCTGCCGATTGCCGAACCAATGGCGTCAAAATGAAACCGGGCTATTATTCACACGAACTCCTCGCCCAATGTCGTAGAGACCTCTCACGGTTGGAATCCGGAAGATTGTCTTTTGCCAAGTGCAGAGATGACGGGTCGTGGCACGATATCACCCAAGAAATGGTTGCCACTTACAGGCGAGCGCTTGCTGCCGGTGCGGCATCCCCGCCTAGTCCAAACGCAAGGGTGAGGCTGGAGCGGCAGCGCTTTAGCAATTTTAATTTTGGTAGCTAAGTTGGGACGGCGGATGACTTCAGTAGACCGACGCAAGCAGATTTTAGAACTAGAACAAATAGTCATTGAGTTGTTCGAGACTGCCCGCAAGCTTCCTTCGGTACCAGAGCGCGATGGTATTCTTATGAAGATCGAGATATTTCGCACGCGGGTAACTGCCCTACGACAGTCGGAAGTGCCGCCGTCCTCAAGTTAATGCGCCTCCGGCAATTCATCGGCGATGTCTGCGCCAGACCGCCGTAGCCTTCCATCTGTTCCGGCTTCCCTTGGTGGGCTGGCGCGCTTTCCGCGCGTATCTTCGCTCCGATGATCCGGCCACCGCAGATCGAATGCCGCGACTTTGTGCTCATGGACGGCAGTACAGCCCGCCCTTGCGGCTGCGGGCAATCCCACTAGTGTCGGCCTTCCGATGGCGATAGTGATTATTTGGGTTTGTTCCTGACTTTCGACGAGAGCCGTGGTGGCTACGGACCTTGGAGCGATCCGGGGCCGGCCCCACTCACCCAAAATCGCGAAATCGATAGGTGCGGGAATCAACGACATTATTGCGCGCAAATACAATCTAACGGGTTTCAGCATCATGAAGATCACAGATGCTCAATTGGAACAATTCCTGATGCTCCGGAAGGAAATGTCGCTAAAGAACTGCGCTAGCCAGTGCCGAAAGGAATAATGGATATTGACCGCCGCCTGATCCGCTATCATCAGAAATGAATTTAAGAGCCGCCTTCGGGTGGCTTTTGTTTGGGCTTCGTCCTTTGCGTCAGACCTCAGAGAGCCAAGGTCTTTCGCATGTCAGGTTTTTCCTGACGAACGAATTGCTTTAGGTCAAATCGATTGTAGGCGTGTCGATTAGCAGAGGGTGCGGACGGGTAGTGGCAAGGGCTGCGACGCAGCGGTGATTACCCGCCAAATTGGAGCGGTGGTTTCGTTTGTTGCCGCCGGTGTAAATCCGCGTTTTTTTGGCGGCACAAGCTGCCGCGCATGGGTCATGAAGAAGGGGCCGTCTTCGGCCCCTTGTTGATCAGACATGCGGTGATTTTCAGAACGGCAGGTCGTCGTCGTCGATATGACCGACGGGTGGAGACTGACGCTGCTGGCGCGTCAGATCCTGCAAATTGGTTTGATAGATGGACCAGATCGTTTCGCGTAAGTCATCGAGGAGTTCGAAGACGGCGATCGCCTGATCGGGCGTCCAGTAGATGGGGATCGCGAGCGGGATGGCGTGAGGCAGTCCAGCGGAATGTGGTGCTCTGGCGCGAAGGGACGCTCGGTCTTGGATGGAAGGGTCATGGCGTTGCCGCCGCTTGGTTGTCTTGCGTTTGGCCATCATTTTCCTCCCCGGCGTTGCTTGGCGCGCTGTTCGGCTCGTTCGCGGGCTTCCTTGACGCGGTAGGATTCGCCGTCGATAGCAACGATTTCCGCGTTGTGCATGAGGCGATCGACCATGGAGACGACGCAGGCGGCATTGGGGAAGACGTCGCGCCATTCGGCGAATGGCCGGTTGGTTGTCACAACGGTGCTCTTCTGCTCGTAGCGCCTTGAGATCAGCTCGAACAACAGATCGGCATGACGGTTGGAATAGGAGAGGTATCCGACTTCGTCGATCAGAAGGAGTGCCGGCGCGGCGTAGTGCCGTAACCTACGGCGGAGGGCGGAATCGCTGTCCAAGGCGGCGAGGTCGCCGAGCAACTGGCCGGCGTTGGTGAACAGGACGGTGTGGCCGTGGATGAGTGCCTGGTGGGCGAGATTGCGCGCCAACGTCGTCTTGCCGACGCCATTCGGACCGACGAGTACGGCATTGGTGGCGTCCTTGAGGAAGTCGAGCGACATCAACGCCTCGAAGGTGGCGCGATCACAGCGTTTGGGCCATGTCCAATCGAAGTCGCAGACGGCTTTGAAGCGGCCGATATGGGCGTCCTGGAGACGGCGCTCCAGGCTTCGGCGCGCCCGCTCTTGCTCTTCCCAGTCAAGCATCTGTTCGACCCAGGCTCCCGCTTTGGCGAGAGCTGGCTCGGCGACCGCTTCCGACCAATGAGCCAACAGGCCGTGCAGGCGCAGAGCTTTGGCGCGCGCATGCAATCCCTCAAGAATTCTTCATGGTTGTGATCCTTCAACTGGTCATAGGTCTCGAGGGAATGCGGCCGCACGGCCACGTCGCGCGCGCGCACATGGGCTGGCAACGTCATGTCGACCGGCGGGACCTGTTGGCGGTCTTCGCGGCGGCGCTCCAGCGCCAGGCGCACGGCATTTGGATGTGGCACATCGCGATCGAGCGCCGCCATGATGGCGGACTGCAGCTCGGCTCCCCCGTAGCGTCGCAACAGACGCATCAGGGCGGCCGTGATAGTGCCGAGATTGGCACCCCGCTCGGCGGCGCGAACCAGCAATTTCTGGCTGGCTGGAGCCGCGTGGGCGAGATGATCGGTGGCGCGCTCGCGGTGTGCTTCGCGCTTTTGATCGACGAGAGCCTGGACATGGGCGGGATCCTCGATCCGCTCGCCCTTATCGTAACTGCGCGGATGGCTGGCCAGTATCTGCTGTCCATCGACGATGCGGACTCGGTCGGGATCAGCCAGCACGGTGAGCGATCGCCGCACATGGCTGTGTGGCACCGAGTAATCGTTTTTGTCGAAGCGGACGTAAGGTGTTTTGCCGACCGAGACCGCCACCTGCTCCACGACCGGATAGGGATTGTCCGGCAACTTAAGGAGGTGGGGGAGTTCCTTGGCAAAGGCTTCGCGGACCGTGAGGGCGTCCTGATCCGGGCAGCGCCGATCCGCCGCCGCGCAACTGCACCAATCGTCGGCCTGCACATTGAGGTCATCGACATCTGCAAACTGGCGGCCGGCAAAGAAGCCATCCCGTACGTAGCGCACGGCGCGCTCGACCCGGCCTTTTTCGTTGCCGCGGGCGACGGCGACGGGTCGCGGCTCGTAACGGTAATGCCCAGCGAAGTCGAGCAAGGTAGGATTGAAGCGGATGGCGTCGCCGTGGCGCTCCAGCACGGCACTTCGTAAGTTGTCGTACAAAATGACTCTCGGCACCGCGTTCCAAACCGCGAAGGCGCCGATATGGCCGCGCAGGAAGTTCTCCATGCGGGCATCGAGAAAGAAGCGCAGGAAGATCTGGCGCGAGAAGCTCAGGACCGCGACAAAAGCCATCAGCGGCCGGCGGGCCCGGCCGATCACCACATGGCCAAAATGTCCCCAATCGACCTGAGCTTGTTCGCCAGGCAGGGTGCGCAGACGCAAATAAGCTTCCGCCGGCGGCCGTGGTCGGTGACAAGCAATGATATGGCGGAACTGGCTTTGCCCACCGCGATAGCCGCGCTCCTGCACCATCGCGTGCAGGCGGCTCGCCCTCAGCGTCGGGAACTTCGCCAGGGTCTCGTGGATGAATGGCAGATACGGATCGATTTTCGAGGGGCGGCGCAGCCTCTCGATGCGCGGCAGGCCGGCCTGGGCCAACACCCGGGCGACCGTGTCACGGTGCACGCGCAACTGCTTGGCAATAGTTCCGATCCGCCAGCGTTCCGCATGGTAATAGCGCAGGATCTGCGCCTCGATGTCAGCGGGGATGGTCACGGCGACGTCCTCTTCGATGACTCCACGGGCCGCGGCTGCGTTGCAGGAAGTTGCGGCGAACAAACTGCGGACAGCGACGGCCGCAGCAATGACAGTGCCATCGCGGTCGGCTGATGCTGTCCGCAGACATTTGTGCCGTCGCGGCCACAGCCTGGTCCTCGGGCACCAGATCATCCAATCGATCCGGCACGGAACCCTGATGCGTCACGTTATTTTTGCGCACCCGGTGGCGGCGTGCTCGCGCCGCATGGTTGATGCGGCCGCGGCGGCTCGTCTGGTAACGCCGACCGGCGTCGCGTTGCGAGCGTCGGCGCGCTTTCCCAGCGCAGCCGTCGGCGCAGTACATGTGACCGCGATCGCAATGGCTGCAGATAAGCACTTGGACCCGGCAGCCATGGCACAAGAACAGCCGCGCAGGCGTTCCATCAGCTCCGTCGTGGCAGTCGCCGTCCCCGTGTGCGGATGCACGCTCGTGCTGTAGACGCAATCCCTCCCGGGTGCGATCATGCCCCTGCATTCGTGCTCCTGCACGGTGTAGGGCACGGCGCCGATGCGAACTGCCACGTTGGGATCGGTGCCGTGCCTGCCTTCGAATATCCACAGGTTCTTATCGCGACAGCCGATCGCAGTCAGGCGCGGCGCGACCGATAACAGGCAAAAACTCACAGCTACAAATCTGGAATTGGAAGAAGGCGGCACCCTTGCGGCGCGGCGATCGGGCTGGAGCGCGCGTCAATCAAGATGAGAAAGCCGCCATGACCCGGCTATCGGAGCGGCCATCATTGTTGCTCGTGGGCCGCTCGCATCCCGTGGATTGCCCAGGTGGGTCCACAGGCTCCTCCCGCCCCTCCGCTTCGCTGCGCGCGAACCGCGCTCCGCTACGGGGCGGGGCCCTCCTATGGACTACCTGGACAATCCGCTACCGGGGTCAATCGCGGTGCAGGTTCACGTGCCGCCAAAAAAGTGCGGATTTCGACCGGCGTTCAC
>CAWGKJ010000053.1:0-285713 GCA_963823115.1 uncultured Alphaproteobacteria bacterium
ATGAATCTCCATCCGCCTCCCGGAGCGACGGGCCCGGTTGTTGTGAACCCCAACGCCAGGCTGACGCCCACCACTCCGCTGCCGACGCCGGTTCCAAACGCGGTGCAGGGGCAGGGACTGCCAAAGGCCAATGGGCTTCCGACGATGCCGTCGACGCCGTCGAGTCCGACCTGCAAAATCGGGTCAACCCGGTCGTTGTCCCGCTAAAGCCGGCAGTAACCCAAACCCAGCCCACCACAGGTCATGAAGAACGGAAGAAAACCGGACCTCCTCCGCCACCACCAACACCGTCGGCGGCGAGGCCTGCGATCACGACCGCGAAGCCGGCACTACCGCCACCTTCATCGCCGCGTCCACAGGTGACGAGGCCGACGCTGCCGCCTCCTCGTATGGTTGCCCCGCCGCCTCCGCCCCGTCCGGCGCCGCCTCCATCGCCCGCGCGTGTGGCAGCCCCACCACCGCCTCGGCCGGCTCCGCCGCCGCCGCGCCCGGCGGCGCCCGCGGCAGCCAAGGAATCCCCCAGCCGAACGTCGCTAAGTGCTGACCGCGCGCGCCTCGGTCGCGTTGGCGATCCGCGGTACGACCGGGTTGCTGTCTCGGGCATGGTCGACGCGCAGACGTTCTGGGCGCGACGAAGGTTTCGCTTAAGAGCATTCGCCGTTCCGCGCTCACGCGAACAGCTCGCTTGCAGTTGCGCCAGCGGCACACTTGCGCCTTGCGGGCGCGGCGGGGCTTCAGCGCTGTTGCAACTACACCGTGTTTTTGGTTTGGTTAGCCTGCGTCTCTGGTGTCGGGCGCGGGGGCATCGGGCCTGGGGAGCGTGATGTTTTTGCGTGGCGTGGCGTTGTTGATTGTCGCCGCACTGTTGTGTGGCTGCGAGACTGCAAGAAATGGGCTGGACTATTCCGCGATGATGCAGAAGGTGGGCCCGCCAAGGGCGGGACAGTCGCGCATCGTGGTGCTTCGCGAAAAGGCTTATGCCGGCATTGCCGATTCAGGCTGGGACGTCAAACTCGATGGCGGGCCGATGAGCGACCTGAAAACGGGAACCTATGTGTATGCCGACCGCCCGGCTGGTGAGCACCAACTATCGGCCACCGCGTCGCTGTTTCCCGGGGTGAGCCAGTAGGACATTTCCACGCAATCCGGCCGTACCTATTTCTTCCTCGCGCGCCCCAGTGAAAGATCCAAAGTTCTTGGCGGGATGTCGGCTGCGGGAGGAGTGGCCGGTCTGCTCATTGGTGCCGCGGTCACCTCCGGCAATAGCAATCCTGGCCCTCTCGACTTTTTCCCCTTGGATGAGGTCGCCGCGAGGACAACGATCGCCGAGCTCCGACTGGCGGAATAGCGTTCGTCGGACGGTAACCTTGATCTGGGGCTTGTCGAGGTGCGGAGATCTCCTGAGCCCGGTGAAATCCGGTCCTGATCGCGCCGCCGGGCCTATTCGTCCGAAAGCGACGAATAGGGCCCTATTTCCTTGCTTCCTGCGAAAATCCCGCTATATAGCGGGCCATCTCACACGGAAACATGGCTCAAAAGGCCGTCCGGTGGCAGCCGGGCCATAAGGCTCGTCTGCTCACACGTTTCCGGAGGAACCAACCGGAGAACTAGAACTATGGCGCTACCCGATTTCTCGATGCGTCAGCTGCTTGAAGCTGGCGTTCACTTTGGCCACCAATCGCACCGCTGGAATCCGAAAATGGCGGATTACATTTTCGGTGCCCGCAACAACATCCACATCATCGACCTCGCCCAGACCGTGCCGCTGTTGCATCGCGCGCTGCAGGCGGTCAGCGATACCGTCGCCAAGGGCGGCCGTGTGCTGTTCGTCGGCACCAAGCGGCAGGCGCAGGACGGCGTCGCCGAAGCCGCCAAGCGCTCGGCGCAGTATTTCGTCAATTCGCGCTGGCTCGGCGGCACGCTGACCAACTGGAAGACGATCTCCGGTTCGATCAAGCGGCTGCGGCACCTCGACGAAGTGCTCAATTCCGGCGATGCCAACGCCTACACCAAGAAGGAGCGGCTGACGCTGCAGCGCGAGCGCGACAAGCTCGATCGTTCGCTGGGCGGCATCAAGGACATGGGCGGCCTGCCCGACATGATCTTCGTGATCGACACCAACAAGGAAGACATCGCGATCCAGGAAGCCCAGCGGCTCAACATTCCGGTCGCCGCGATCGTCGACACCAATTCCGATCCCAAGGGCATCACCTATGTGATTCCCGGCAATGACGACGCCGGCCGCGCCATCTCGCTGTATTGCGATCTGGTCGCCCGCGCGGTCATCGACGGCATCTCGCGCGCGCAGGGCGACTCCGGGATCGATATCGGCGCCTCCGCCCATCCCGTCCGCGAGGAAATTCCGGCGGCGCCGCAGCCTGCCGGCTTCCAGGGTCTGGCCGGGCCGCGCGGTGCGCGCCGACGATCTCAAGAAGCTCACCGGCGTGTCCGGCGCGATCGAGAAGAAGTTCAACGATCTCGGCATCTTCCACTACTGGCAGCTGGCCGAACTCGATCACGACACCGCCCACAAGATCGGCGAAGAAGTCGGACTGCCGAGCCGGGCCGATGGCTGGGTGGCCCAGGCCAAGGCGATGACCGCGGAAGCGGAATAACGCAAACGCGCTGGCCGGAGCCTCTCCGGCCACCAATCTCCAATTTCCGTAATTCCTGATGGTGGACGGCGGCGAGGCGGCAAGAGCCGCGCCGCGGTCGCCCTGACAGGCAAAGGATTGCAACGATGGCGACAATCACAGCGGCGATGGTCAAGGAGCTGCGCGAGACCACCGGCGCCGGCATGATGGACTGCAAGCAGGCGCTCACCGAGAACGGCGGCGACATGCAGGCGGCGATCGACTGGCTGCGCAAGAAGGGCCTGTCGAAAGCCGCGAAAAAGGCCGGCCGCGTCGCGGCGGAAGGCCTGATCGGCGCGCTGACGGCGGGCACCAAGGGCGTCGTCGTCGAGGTCAATTCCGAGACCGACTTCGTTGCGCGCAACGAGCAGTTCCAGGGCCTGGTCAAGATGATCGCGCAGGTCGCGCTCGACGTCGGCGCCGATCTGGAGAAGATCAAGGCCGCCAAGGTCGGCGCACGTGACCGTCGAGACCGCGATCGCGGATGCGATCGCGACCATCGGCGAGAACATGACGCTGCGCCGCGCGGCTTCGCTCGAAGTCGGCAAGGGCGTGGTGTCGAGCTACGTGCATAACGCCGTGATCGAAGGCGCCGGCAAGATGGGCGTGATCGTGGCGCTCGAATCCGCCGGCAAGACCGACGAACTCGCCGCGCTCGGCAAGCAGCTCGCGATGCATGTCGCCGCGGCCAATCCGCAGGCGCTGGATCCGGCCGGGCTCGATCCCGCCGCCGTGAAGCGCGAAAAGGACGTGCTGGCCGACAAATACCGCCAGCAGGGCAAGCCCGAGAACGTGATCGAGAAGATCGTCGAGTCCGGCTTGAAGACCTACTACAAGGAAGTCTGCCTGCTGGAGCAGGCTTTCGTCCACGACAAGCGGCAAGTCGGTCGCGCAGGCGGTGAAGGAAGCTGAGGGCAAGGTCGGCGCGCCGGTGAAGATCGCCGGATTTGTGCGCTATGCTCTCGGCGAGGGAATCGACAAGCAGGAATCCGATTTCGCAGCCGAAGTCGCGGCGGCCAGCGGCAAGAAGTAGCCGCCGGAGGAGGACTTCCGGCCCGTTTGCGCCGGAAGCAGCCGCGCGGGGAATGAAAGCGATTCGCAATGGCTGAGCCGGTCTATCGTCGTGTGGTGATCAAGCTCTCCGGCGAATACCTTGCCGGCGCGCAATCCTTCGGCATCGATCAGCCGACTGTTGACCGGATCGCCGGCGATCTGATCGCCGCCCGCCAGCTCGGCGCCGAGATCGCCGTGGTGGTCGGCGGCGGAAACATCGTCCGGGGCGTGGAAGTCTCGTCGCGCGGCGTCTCCCGCCCGACCGGCGATACCATGGGCATGCTCGCCACCGTGATGAACTGCCTTGCGCTGGAGGCGGCGATCGAGCGGCGGGGGACGTCCGCGCGCACGCTGTCGTCGTTCGTGATGCCGCAGATCTGCGAGCTGTTCACCCGCGGTGCGACGCACAAATATCTCGCCGAGGGCCGGATCGTGCTGCTTGGCGGCGGAACCGGCAATCCGTTCTTCACCACCGATACGACGGCGGTACTGCGCGCCGCCGAAATCGGCGCACAGGCGGTGCTGAAGGCCACCAATGTCGATGGCGTCTACAGCGCCGATCCCAAAAAGGACCCATCCGCCAAGCGATTTGATCGCCTGACCCATTCACAGGCGATCGAAGGCGGCTACAAGGTTATGGACGCGACCGCATTCGCGCTTGCCCGCGAGACGTCGCTGCCTATCATCGTGTTTTCGATCGCCGAGCCGGGTTCGATCGGCGCGATCCTGCGCGGCACAGGCCACGGCACCATCGTCGCCGGCTGACGGGCTTGCGAAGCATAGGACCGGCGCAAGCCTGACGGGCTCGACGACGGGTTTTTGAGGAGGGGAGAGCGTTATGCCCACGGATAAGTTCGATATCAACGAATTGAAACGCCGCATGCAAGGCGCCACCCAGGCTCTCAAGCACGAACTGGGCGGTTTGCGAACCGGTCGCGCCGCGGCTTCGATGCTGGAGCCGGTGCAGGTCGACGCCTATGGCACGCACATGCCGCTCAACCAGCTCGCGACCATCAGCGTTCCCGAGCCGCGGCTGCTTTCCGTGCAGGTGTGGGACAAGTCGATGGTCAAGGCCGTGGAAAAGGCGATCATCAATTCCAATCTCGGTCTCAGTCCTGCCACCGAAGGGCAGGTGCTGCGCTTGAGAATTCCCGAGCTCAACGAAGAGCGCCGCAAGGAGCTTGTGAAAGTCGCGCACAAATACGCCGAAGCGGCGAAGGTCGCGGTCCGCCATGTCCGCCGCGATGGTCTCGATACCGTCAAGAAGCTTGAGAAGAA
This sequence comes from uncultured Alphaproteobacteria bacterium, assembly GCA_963823115.1. GTDB lineage: Bacteria > Pseudomonadota > Alphaproteobacteria > Rhizobiales > Xanthobacteraceae > Bradyrhizobium. The sequence goes on from CAWGKJ010000053.1 coordinate 4,965, forward strand.
TCACGAGATTTCCGAGGACGATCAGGAGCGTCTGGCCGCCGATGTGCAGAAGGCGACCGACGGGACGATTTCGGAGATCGATCAGTTGCTTGCGGCCAAGGAAAAAGAAATCCTTACGGTTTAGCGTTTAGGATTGACCGATGTCGAACGTCGCCGCCCCCGCAACCAAAGGACCGGATCGAACCGACGCTCCCTTGCATGTGGCTATCATCATGGACGGGAACGGGCGTTGGGCGGCGGCCCGTGGCTTGCCGCGCGCCGAGGGCCATCGGCGCGGCGTCGAGGCGTTGCGCCGCGTCGTTCGCGCCGCCAACGAACTCGGCATTCTCTACCTGACGATTTTCTCCTTCAGCTCGGAAAACTGGTCGCGCCCGGCGACCGAAATCGGCGACCTGTTCGGCTTGCTGCGGCGGTTCATTCGCAACGACCTGGCGACACTGCATCGCGACGGCGTCCGGGTGCGCGTGATCGGCCAGCGCGACGGACTGGAGCCGGATATCTGCGCGCTCCTGAACGAAGCGGAAGAACTGACCAAGGGCAATACGAAGCTCAATCTCGTGGTCGCGTTCAACTACGGGTCGCGGCAGGAAATCGCTCATGCGGCGCAGCGGCTGGCGCGCGAGGTCGCGGAGGGCAAGCGTGATCCCGCTTCGATCGACGCCGACACGCTCGGCCGGTACCTCGACGCGCCCGATATTCCCGATCCCGATCTGATCATTCGCACCAGCGGAGAGCAGCGGCTGTCGAATTTCCTGATGTGGCAGGCGGCGTATAGCGAACTGGTGTTCGTGCCGATTCACTGGCCGGATTTCGACAAGGCCGCGCTCGAGGATGCCATCGCCGAATACGCCAGACGGGAGCGCCGTTTCGGCGGTCTGGCCGCGAAAACCGGATCGTGACCGAGGGCGAGGCCGCGCCGGCGGCGGCTGCCGAGCAGGGGGCGCGCAATCTGCTGATGCGCGTTGCCGCGGCATTGGTGCTCGCACCTGCGGCGCTCGCGATCGCCTATGCCGGCGGTTGGTTGTGGACCTCCCTGGTAACGCTGGCTGCGATCGGCCTTTACGTCGAATGGCTGATGATCGTGGGCGCGGCGCGCGAGCGGCGCGTGGTCGCAGCAGGCGTTGTCGCGCTCGCGATCGCGGGCCTTTGTCTCGCCGCGGGACGGATCGACGCTTCGCTCGTTGCCTTGGCCCTCGGTTTGGCCGCCGTTGCATTGCTCTCGCCGGAGCGTCGCCACTGGACTGCGGCGGGATTCCTGTATGCTGCCGCAGCCGAGGTCGCATCGGTGCTGGTGCGTCTCGACCAGACCTTCGGATTTGTCGCGCTGATCCTGATTTTGCTGGTGGTATGGGTGACCGATATCGGCGGTTATTTCGCCGGCCGCGGCATCGGCGGACCGAAACTCTGGCCGCGGGTCAGCCCGAAGAAGACATGGGCGGGCGCTATCGGCGGATTTGCGGCGAGTCTGGTCGTCGCGGGGGGATTTGTGGCGTCGGGTCTTGGCAAGACCGGCCCGATACTGCTGCTGGGCGCGGTGCTCTCGATCGCTTCCCAGCTAGGCGATCTCTTTGAGTCCGCGGTGAAGCGGGGTTTCGGCGTCAAGGACTCCAGCCATCTGATTCCCGGGCATGGCGGGCTGATGGATCGTCTCGATGGCTTCGTTGCGGCTATCGTAATGGCCGCGATTTTTGGCTTTTTGCGGGGTGGCGTGGATGGCGTCGGCCGCGGTCTTATGGTTTGGTGAAGATATGAGCGCAGTTCCGTTGCGTAACAACAAGGCCGCGGTGTCCGCCGTGCGTACAGTGACCGTGCTGGGCGCCACCGGTTCGATCGGCGACAGCACGATGGATCTGCTGCGGGCCTCGCGCGACCGCTATCAGGTCGAGGCGTTGACAGCGCATACCAATGTGGATGGGCTGGCGAAGCTGGCGAAGGAATTCGGCGCACGGTTTGCGGCGGTCGCCGATCCCGTTCGCTTGGGTGAGCTGAAAGATGCTCTGGCCGGCACACGGACCGAATGTGGCGCCGGCGAAAGCGCGATTATTGAAGCCGCGGCGCGGCCGGCGGATTGGGTCATGGCGGCCGTCAGCGGCGCCGCCGGATTGAAGCCCGCGCTTGCGGCGGTAGACCGTGGGGCGACCGTCGCGCTGGCCAACAAGGAATGCCTTGTCTGCGCGGGCGATTTCTTCATGCAGCGCGCGGCGAAGGCCGGGGCCTGTATCCTGCCCGCGGACTCCGAACATAATGCGCTGTTTCAGGCGCTGGGCTCCGGAAACCGGGAAGAACTGGTCCGCGTCATCATCACTGCGTCAGGCGGACCTTTCCGGACCTGGGCCAGCGCCGATATCGAGCAGGCGACGCTGGCGCAGGCGCTGAAACATCCGAACTGGAGCATGGGACAGAAGATCACCATCAATTCCGCCTCGATGATGAACAAGGGGCTCGAGGTCATCGAAGCCTCCTATCTGTTCACGCTGACACCGGATGAGATCGACGTTCTCGTGCATCCGCAGTCGATCATCCACGGCATGGTCGAATTCTCGGATCGTTCGGTGGTCGCGCAATTGGGAGCGCCCGACATGCGCACGCCGATCGCGCATTGCCTCGGATGGCCCAATCGGATCGTCGGGCCGGCAGCCAAGCTCGATCTCGCCAGGATCGGACAGCTGACGTTCGAGGCGCCGGATTTCCAACGGTTCCCGGGGCTTCGTCTCGCTTACGACGCGTTGCGGACCGGCCGCGGCGCGACCACGGTCTTTAACGCGGCCAACGAGGTGGCCGTGGCGGCGTTTATTGCGGGAAAGATCAAATTCGGTGCCATCGCGCGACTGGTCGAGGCGACAATGGAGGCTTGGATCCGCTCCGGCAATCTGGCGCCCCTGACCTCGGCGGACGATGCCATTTCCGTTGACCATAACGCGCGAAATAAAGCTGCCACCCTATTGCCTCAAATTGCCTTAAAGGCATCCTAGAGGATTGGGGACAGGGCCTCCGGCTCTGGTTGAGGGGAATCGGATGTCCGAGTTTTTTCTGCATAGTTTCAATACGTTGGGCCATGGGCTCATCGGTTACATCATTCCCTTCCTGTTCGTTCTAACGATCGTCGTTTTCTTCCACGAGCTCGGTCACTTTCTGGTGGCCCGGTGGGCGGGCGTGAAGGTGTTAACTTTTTCGCTCGGCTTCGGGCCGGAACTTGCCGGTTTCAACGACCGCTACGGCACGCGCTGGAAGATTTCGGCCGTCCCGCTGGGCGGTTACGTCAAGTTTTTTGGCGACGATAGCGAAGCCTCGACGCCTTCGCCGGAAGCGCTCGCCAGCATGACGGCGGAGGAGCGCGAAGGCAGTTTCCACCACAAGAAGGTCGGGCCGCGTGCGGCGATCGTCGCCGCCGGCCCAATTGCCAATTTCCTTCTGGCGATCGTGATCTTCACCTGCCTGTTCACGTTCTTCGGCAAACCGAGCACGACGGCGCGCGTCGATCAGATAGAGGCGGGCAGCGCCGCAGCGGCAGCTGGCTTTCAGGTCGGCGACGTCGTGACGGTGATCGACGGTACCAAGATCGGGAGTTTCTCCGATATGCAGCGGATCGTCGGCACGCGGGCCGGCGAGCAACTGACGTTCACGGTCAAGCGCGGCGATTCCATGCTGCAGTTGAGCGGGACGCCGCAACTGCAGGGAAGTGAAAGACCCGTTCGGAAATGCCCACAGGCTTGGGGTTCTCGGCATTACCCGCAAGACCGCAGCTGGCGATATCACGACCGAGCGTGTCGACCCCGTGACCGCGCTGTGGCTTGGCGTCAAGGAAACCTGGTTCGTGGTTGACCGCACGCTGGCCTATATCGGCGGCGTCTTCACCGGGCGTGAGGCGGCCGACCAGGTCGGCGGCCCGTTACGGATTGCCCAGATTTCAGGTCAAGTCGCCACCATCGGCCTGGCTGCGCTGGTGCATCTCGCGGCCGTGCTTTCGATATCGATCGGGCTGCTGAACCTGTTTCCGGTACCGCTGCTCGATGGCGGTCATCTTTTGTTCTACGCGGTTGAGGCCGTGCGCGGGCGGCCCCTGTCGGACAGGGCGCAGGAGATGGGGTTCCGAATCGGGCTGGGTCTGGTGCTGATGTTGATGGTGTTTGCCACCTACAACGACATCCTGCACCTGGCGGCATCCTGAAACGGCTTTTTTGTGACGTGACCAATCGGCAACGTCTTGGAATGAAAATGAAATTGCACTGCGATAGGGCGTTTGCCGCCTCGAAAAAATTGGTTACAAGCGGAGCAACTGATGGGAATCTGCCGGCTCGCGGGGGTGCGATCCGGCGCTGGAATGACAAGGGCGCTTGGCGCATGAATGTTGGAATGCGAGTGCGGGGAGGCTTATTCGCCGCCCTGATGATGGTCGCCGTGCCGGTCGCAGCCACGCTGGCGGCCATGCTTGTGCCGTCGCCGGCCGCCGCCCAGAGCGTGGCTTCGATTCAGGTCGAAGGCAACCGGCGGGTCGAAGCCGAGACTATCCGCTCCTATTTCAAGCCGGGTCCCGGCGGGCGCCTGGATCAGGCGCAGATCGATGATGGCCTGAAGGCGCTGATCGAGACCGGGTTGTTCCAGGACGTGAAAATCAGTCAGTCGGGTGGCCGCCTTCTGGTGACCGTGATCGAGAACCCGGTGATCGGACGCGTTGCCTTCGAGGGCAACAAGAAGGTCAAGGACGAGCAGCTTACGGCGGAAGTTCAGTCGAAGCCGCGCGGCACGCTGTCGCGTCCGATGGTCCAGTCCGATGCCCAGCGCATCGCCGAAATCTATCGCCACTCCGGCCGCTACGACGTGCGCGTCAATCCCGAAATCATCGAGCAGCCGAACAATCGCGTCGATCTGGTCTTCACGATCACCGAGGGTGCGAAAACCGGCGTCAAGTCGGTCGAATTCATCGGCAATAACGCTTATTCGTCGTATCGGCTCAAGGACATCATCAAGACGCATGAATCGAATCTGCTGAGCTTCCTCGGCGGCGGCGACGTCTACGATCCGGACCGGGTCGAAGCCGACCGCGATCTGATTCGCCGCTTCTATTTGAAGCACGGCTTTGCCGACGTGCAGGTGGTGGCCGCGCTGACCGAATACGATCCGGAGCGCAAGGGCTTCCTGGTGACCTTCAAGATCGAGGAAGGCCAGCAGTATCGGGTGGCGGCGGTCAATTTCCAGTCCAGCATCCCCACGCTTTGACGGAAACGCGCTTAGCAGCTTCTCGCGCGTCAGTGTCGGGTCGGTCTACAATGCCGAAGCGCTGGAGAAGTCCGTCGAGGAAATGCAGATCGAGGCGTCGCGGCGGGGTTACGCCTTTGCGATCGTGCGTCCGCGCGGCGATCGCAATTTCGAAACGCATACCGTTACCATCACGTTTGCCATCGACGAGGGGCCGCGGACCTACATCGAGCGCATCAACGTGCGCGGCAACACCCGCACCCGGGACTACGTGATTCGCCGCGAATTCGATATCTCGGAAGGCGACGCTTACAACCGCGCGCTGGTCGATCGTGCCGAGCGCCGGCTGAAGAACCTCGATTACTTCAAGACCGTGAAGATCACCACCGAGCCCGGATCCTCAAGCGATCGCGTGATTCTCATTGTCGATCTCGAAGAGAAATCGACCGGCGACTTCTCGGTGTCGGGCGGCTATTCGACCACCGACGGCGCGCTCGGCGAGGTCAGTATTTCCGAGCGCAACTTCCTCGGACGCGGCCTGTTCGCCAAAGCGTCCGTGACCTATGGCCAGTATGCGCGCGGCGTACTCGCTGTCGTTTGTCGAGCCCTATTTGCTGGATTACCGGGTGGCGCTCGGCCTCGACTTGTTCGAGCGCCAGCAGCTTGCCAACAGCTATATCTCGTACGGCACTACGACGATGGGATTCAGCCCGAGGCTCGGATTCGCCCTGCGCGAAGATCTTTCCCTGCAGCTTCGGTATTCGATCTATCAGCAGGACATCTCGCTGCCGTACTATCTGGCGAATTGTAACAACAACTCGTCAAATTCGTTGCTCGCCTTCAACCCGTCGCCGGCATGGGCGAACGCGAACGGCGTTCCCGCGGGCGGCACAGCAACTTCGGGCGGTCGGCCACCGAGCTTCGGGCACGGTCTGTGGTGCTACAGCGATGGCGAAGCTTCGCTGCCGGTCCGCAAGGAACTGGCGAGCGGCAGCACGTTGACGTCGTCGGTCGGCTATTCGCTGAACTACAATACGCTGGACAACAACAAGAACCCGACCGACGGCCTGATGGTCGACTTCAGGCAGGACTTCGCCGGCGTCGGCGGCGACGTGAGCTATCTGAAGAGCGCGGTCGGACGCTGAAATACTATACGCCGCTGGTCGCCGATATCGTCGGACTGATGCACGTTCAGGGCGGCATTCTCAACAAGGTCGGCAGCAACGACCTGCGGATGCTCGATCAGTTCCAGATGGGTCCGAATCTTGTCCGCGGCTTTGCTCCGAACGGCATCGGTCCGCGCGACATCAATCCCTACGGTACGATGGATGCACTCGGCGGCACCAAATATTGGGGTGCGTCGTATGAGATGCAGATGCCGTTCTGGTTCCTGCCGAAGGAAGTCGGATTGAAGGGCGCGGTCTATGCCGACGCGGGCGGACTGTATGATTACCAGGGGCCGACTTCCTGGGCCGCTACCGGCGAAGTCAATACGGCCGGTTGCGTTCGTCCAACACCGAATCCTTACCCTCGCCAGGAACCTGCCTGGGATTGCAGTATGACAGCGGCAATATTGTCCGCACTTCCGTCGGCGTCGGCTTGATCTGGGCGTCGCCGTTCGGTCCGCTGCGCTTCGACTATGCGGTCCCGCTGACCAAGGGGCAGTTTGACCGCGTGCAGCAATTCAAGTTTGGCGGCGGGACATCGTTCTAAGCGTTTTCGAGCGAAGCGGGTACTGGTTCGCGTGAAGAAGACGCGTCAAAACAAAGGGAGGTTTCGGTTCTGATGTTTCAGGACCGAAACTCCGGTTCGATCACCGGCCGGACCGCGACGGGTGGAATGGCGCAGCCGACATTTTTCGAGCAACCACCTTCGTCGACGCTGGCTGAAATAGCCGCGTTGACGAAGGCGCATTTGGTCGATGCGTCGCGGGGCGGCCAGAAGGTCAGGGGGCTGGCTTCGCTCGACGAAGCCGGTCCGATGCACCTGACATTTTTCGACAATCTGAAATACGCCGGCCAGCTTGCTTCGACCATGGCGGGGGCATGCCTGGTGAGCGAGCGTTTCGAGGCACGCGTTCCGGCCCATGTTGCCGTCTTGCGCGCCGCCCAGCCGTTCCGCGATTTCGTGAAAATCGCGCGCGAACTCTACAGCGGCGCCCTGCGGCCGCAATCCTGGGTCGGCAATGCCGGCATTGCACCGTCCGCCATCATCGATCCCAGCGCGCGTCTGGAAGATGGCGTGATCGTCGATCCGCTTGCCGTGATCGGCCCCCATGTCGAAATCGGCTCCGGGACGGTGATCGGGGCGGGAGCCATCATCGGCGCCAATGTCAGGATCGGCAGGGACTGCAATGTCGGGGCGCGGACCGCCATTCAATTTGCGCTTCTGGGCAACAACGTCCTGATCCATCCCGGCTGCAGCATTGGACAGGACGGGTACGGCTTCGTGTTCTTTGGACCGGATGGCCATTTGAAGGTACCGCAAACCGGACGGGTCCTGATCCAGAACAACGTGGAAATAGGTGCCGGAACGACCATCGATCGCGGGAGCCTGCGCGACACCGTTGTCGGCGAGGGCACAAAAATCGACAATCAGGTTCAGATCGGCCACAATGTCACCATCGGCAGGCATTGTCTGCTCGCGGCCCAGATAGGGTTGGCGGGCAGCCTGACGATTGGAGACAATGTGGCGCTGGGCGCCAAGGTGGGTATCAACAATCACCTTCACATCGGCGACGGTGCCCAGGTCACGGCGATGAGCGGCGTCAAGGACGACATTCCGGCAGGGGGCCGCTGGGGTGGGTTCTTTGCAAAACCGACCAGGGAATGGTTCCGGGAGATTGTTGCGGTGGAGCGCCTGGCGCGCGATACGCAGCCGATCCGAAGGGCGAGGGGCGCGATTGATGGAGGCACCGGTCAGATTTGAGCTCGTGGACATCAACGCCATCCTCAAGACACTTCCGCACCGCTATCCGATGCTGCTGATCGACCGGGTGATCAATATCCGCAGCGATTACAGCGGCATCGGCATCAAGAACGTCACCTTCAACGAGCCGCCGTTTCTCGGGCATTTTCCTGAGCGCCCGGTCTATCCCGGCGTGATGATGATCGAAGCCATGGCGCAGACCGCCGGCGTGATCGGCATCCAGTCGATCGAGGGCACCCAGAAGCCGCGCGCGGTCTATTTTCTGACCATCGACAAATGCAAGTTCCGCAAACCCGTAATGCCGGGCGATACCATCGAATACCACATGCGCACCATCGGCCGCCGCAAGACCATGTGGTGGTTTCACGGCGATGCCAAGGTGAATGGCGCGACGGTGGCGGAGGCCGACGTCGGCGCGATGCTGACCGATTGATGGTGCGACCGGTTGCGACTGCAACGGGTCGTAAAGCGGCAATAAGCCGGTCTGCTGGTTGAGCATCCAAAGCGACAGGCACAGCGTCTGGATATCCGAACCGCAGCCGATGCCGAGCCGGAAGGCTCCGCGATCCGTCGTCCTTGAGCGCAGGCATGCCGAAACATGGCGTAACCATACGTCACTGGACAGTGCCGTTATGTCGCGCTAACCACCTGAAAACCTGGCACACAACGGCAATATTGGCTGATAACGGACCATGAGCAGGATCGATCCCACGGCGCGGATTGAAGACGGCGCTGTGATCGGCGAGGGCACTTCAATCGGTCCCTATTGCGTCGTCGGGCCGCACGTCGTTATCGGCGCGGACTGCAGGCTGATCGCTCATGTAAACGTGGTCGGGCACACGACGATCGGCGCCGGTTGCGTGATCTATCCGTTTGCTGCGCTCGGCGGACCTCCGCAGGACTTGAGCTATCGCGGTGAGCCGACCCGGCTGGAGATCGGGGAAGGGATGCACTATTCGTGAAGGCGTAACGATGAACGTCGGAACGAAGAAGGGCGGCGGCATCACGCGGGTCGGAGCTCGCGGATTTTTCATGAACAACAGCCACGTCGGTCACGACTGCGTTGTTGGTAACGACGTCATCTTCGCGACGTCGGCGACGCTGGGCGGCCATTGCGAGATCGGTGACTTCGTTTACATCGGCGGGCTGTCGGCGGTGCATCAGTTCATGCGGATCGGGCCGCAGGTCATGGTCGGCGGTATTTGCGGGGTTCGTGGCGACGTGATCCCGTTCGGGCTCGTCGAACGGTCAGTATGCCGAGCCTCGATGGCCTCAATATCATCGGCATGAAACGCCGGAAATTCACGCGCCAGCGGCTCGCCACGGTTCGCGCGTTCTATCAAAAGCTGTTTCATGGCCCGGGGATTTTTGCCGAACGGCTGGACGAAGTGCAGCCACTGGCGGCCGAAGATCCTGCGATCTCGGAAATCCTGACCTTTATCGGGGACGGCAAGCTTCGCCCGCTGTGCCTCCCGGTCGACGACCGCAACAGGCATTGATGACGAGGTTGCCGAAGCCATGACATCAGAGGCTTTGGAGATTTCATCACCCGTCGGCTTGATCGCGGCCGGCGGTGTTATGCCCTTCGCAGTTGCCGATTCCCTGATCGCACGCGGCATTCAGCCGGTTCTGTTCGCATTGAGGGGCGCCTGCGATCCGGTGGCCGTGGAACGCTTTCGCCACCACTGGATTTCGGTCGGTCAGGTCGGCAGAGCCGTGAAGTTATTTCGCGCCGAGAATTGCCGCGATCTGGTTTTCATCGGCGCGCTGGTGCGGCCGGCGCTTTCGGAGATCAGGCTGGATTGGGGTACGCTTCGCGTCATCGGGCGCGTGTGGACCGCTTTCCGCGGCGGAGACGATCACCTGCTATCGGGCATCGGCCGCATTCTCGAACAGGACGGCTTTAGGATGGTGGGGATCAAGGATGTCGCCCCGGATCTGCTGATGCCCGAGGGATGTCTTACCCGGGTGACGCCTGATGAAAACGCCGCGGCCGACATCGCCAGGGGGCGTGACGTGCTGCGCGCGCTCAGTCCCTTCGATATCGGTCAGGCCGCGGTCGTGATCGACGGTCACGTGGTCGGGGTGGAAGATATCGAAGGCACCGACGGCCTGCTGGCGCGCGTTGCGCGTCTGCGTAGGGAAGGCCGGATTCGCGCCAGGGCAGCACGGGGCGTACTGGTGAAAGCGCCGAAAAGTGGCCAGGATCTGCGTTTCGATCTGCCAACGATAGGACCACGAACCATCGAAGGCGCGGCCGCGGCGAAAATTGCCGGGATCGCAATTGTCGCTGGCAACACAATTGTCGTTGAACCGCAGGCCATGATCGCGGCCGCCGACGCCGCCGGCCTTTTCGTGACCGGTGTGCCCGCGTGATACCTGGGCGCGCAACCAGCGGCGTCGGACGGAAGATATTTCTGATCGCGACGGAAGAATCCGGAGACCGGCTTGGCGCCAGCCTGATGAAGGTGCTGCGCCAGCGCCTCGGCGACGCCGTGTGGTTCGAAGGCGTCGGTGGCAAGGCGATGGCGTGCGAAGGGCTGGCGTCGCTGTTTCCGATCGAAGAACTCTCGATCATGGGACTGGCGGCGGTCGTAAAGCAGTTGCCGAAGATATTGCGGCTTATCCGGGAAACCGCCGACGCGGTGACGGAAAGCGCGCCCGACATTCTCGTGATCATCGACAGCCCCGACTTTACCCATCGGGTGGCAAGACGCGTCAGGGCCAGCGATCCCTCGATCCCGATCATCGACTACGTATCCCCCTCGGTCTGGGCGTGGCGGCAGGGGCGGGCGCGCGCGATGCGCACCTATGTCGACCATGTGCTTGGCCTGCTGCCCTTCGAACCGGAGGAATATCGCAGGCTGTGCGGCCCGCCCTGCAGCTATGTCGGTCATCCCCTGACCGAGCAGATCGGGAGCTTGCGGCCCGGCGTCGAGGAACAAAAACGCCGCGACGGGCAACCGCCGGTCTTGCTGGTGCTGCCGGGAAGCCGCCGCAGCGAAGTCAGGCACCATATGGCGATATTCGGCGAGACGTTGGGCCGGCTGCAGGCCGGCGGCGTGGCGTTTGAGCTCATTCTTCCAACCATGCCTCACCTGCAGGAAGCCGTCGCGGGGGGCCTTGAGGGTTGGAAAGTCGCGCCGCGGATCGTGATCGGCGAGCAGGAAAAACGGGCGGCGTTCAGGATCGCGCGCGCGGCACTCGCGAAGTCGGGTACCGTGACGCTCGAACTTGCAATCGCCGGCGTGCCGATGGTCGCCGCTTACAAAGCGGGCGCCGTCGAGGCCTGGATCGTGCGACGTGCGATCCGCACCAGTTCGGTGATTTTGGCGAACCTGGTGCTCGGCGAGAATGTCGTTCCGGAATTCCTGCAGCAGGATTGCACACCGGAGAAACTGTCGTCCGCGTTGCGCGATGTGCTCGGGGATTCTGCTTTGCGCCGACGCCAGGTCGAGGCGTTCGCGAAAATCGACAAGATCATGTCGACCGGCAGCCAGTCGCCCAGCGTCCGCGCGGCGGACATTGTGCTGGCGACGATGCGCAAGTCGCGGAAACCAATCTAGCGCTGAAAAAGTTTGCGGCCGGACGCGAATGCACCCGGCCGCAAACTGTTACGTAAATCTACGCGTGCTACTTGCGCTTGGCGATATCGACATAGTCGCGGCGCGCAGCACCGGTATAGAGTTGGCGCGGACGGCCGATCTTCTGGTGCGGGTCTTCGATCATTTCGCTCCACTGGCTGATCCAGCCGACGGTGCGCGCGACCGCAAACAGCACCGTGAACATCGAGGTCGGGAAGCCCAGCGCCCTCAGGGTGATGCCCGAATAGAAGTCCACGTTCGGATAGAGCTTGCGGTCGATGAAATATTCGTCGCTCAGCGCGATCTTTTCCAGCTCCAGCGCGACTTTCAGCAACGGGTCGTCGCCATGGCCGGTCTCCGCCAGCACCGCATGACACATCTTCTGCATGATCTTGGCGCGGGGATCGTAGTTCTTGTAGACGCGATGACCGAAGCCCATCAGGCGAACTTCGCTGTTCTTGTCCTTCACCCGTTTGATGAACTCGGGAATTTTATCGACGGTGCCGATGCTGGACAGCATCGCAAGTGCTGCTTCGTTGGCGCCGCCGTGCGCCGGCCCCCATAGGCAGGCGATGCCGGCGGCGATGCAGGCGAACGGGTTGGCGCCCGAAGAGCCGGCGATTCGCACCGTCGAGGTCGAGGCGTTCTGCTCGTGGTCGGCGTGCAGGATGAAGATCTTGTCGAGCGCGTCCGCCAGCACCGGATTGATCTTGTAGTCCTCGCACGGCACCGCGAAGCACATGTGCAGGAAATTCTGGGCGAAGCTCAGCGAGTTCTTCGGGTACATGAAGGGCTGGCCGATGGTGTATTTGAACGCCATCGCGGCCAATGTCGGGATCTTGGCGATCATGCGCATCGACGCGATCATGCGCTGCTGCGGATCGTTGATGTCGGTGGAGTCGTGATAGAACGCCGCCAGTGCGCCGACGGCCGCCACCATGATCGCCATCGGATGGGCGTCGCGGCGGAAGCCCTGGAAGAACCGCGCCATCTGCTCGTGGACCATGGTGTGATGGATCACGCGCTGGTCGAAGTCGTGCTTTTGCGCGGGGGTCGGCAACTCGCCGAACAGCAGAAGGTAGCAGGTTTCCAGGAAATCGCCCTTCTCCGCCAGTTGCTCGATCGGATAGCCGCGGTATTCCAGAATGCCGGCGTCGCCGTCGATATAGGTGATCTTCGACTCGCAGCTCCCGGTGGAGGTGAAGCCGGGATCGTAGGTGAACATTCCGGACTGGGCGTAGAGCTTGCCGATGTCGATGACATCGGGCCCGATGGTGCCGCTCATTATCGGGAAATCGTAGGTCTTGTTGCCGACCGTTAACGTTGCGGTTTTGTTGTTGGATTTTGCGTCCATCGTGAGTCCCCGATGAGATCGTTGCTAATGGCAGCCGCCGAATACGCCATACCCGTAAGAAGGCGTCGGAAGCCGGTTATTCTAGAAGTGCTGCGTAAATGGGTATCTTATTGCTGTGTGCGCTGCAAGACGGCGACGCCGGGCCAGCCATACCACCTTATGTGGAGGCCTGGTCGCCAAGCCTGGCCAGGCATTCCTGCCGCCCCAGCACCGCCAGGACGTCGAATATGCCGGGCGAGGTGGTGCGCCCGGTCAAGGCCGCGCGGAGCGGCTGGGCCACCGCGCCAAGCTTGAGGCCGTTGGCTTCCGCAAATGCCCGCATCGCCGCTTCCGTCGTCGCTGCTGTCCACGGCGCGACCGCCTCCAGCGCGAGCCTGAGCCGGCCGATCAGTTGGCGGTTTTCCGGCGTCAGCAATGCCGCCGCCTTTGGCTCGATCTCGAGCGGCCTGTCGGCAAAGATGAAGTAGGAACCGCCGATCAGCTCGATCAGCGTCTTGGCGCGCTCCTTGAGGCTCGGCATCGCCTGCAGCAATTGCGCGCGCGTGGTGTCGTTGAGCTTCGCCTTGAGGTCGGAACCATCAGGGACATAGTCCAGCACGTCCTCGAACATGGTCACGAGGGACTGGTCGTCGGAGTGACGGATATAGTGTCCGTTGAGGCTTTCCAGCTTGGCGAAGTCGAATCGGGCGGCCGAGCGGCCGATGGCTGGCAGGTCGAAGGCGGCGATCATTTCCTCGGTTGAGAAGATCTCCTGGTCGCCATGGCTCCAGCCCAACCGGACCAGGTAATTGCGCAGTGCCACGGGCAAATATCCCATGGCGCGATAGGCATCCACCCCCAGCGCGCCATGGCGTTTCGAGAGTTTCGAGCCGTCGGGACCGTGGATCAGGGGGATATGCGACATGCTCGGGACGTCCCACCCCAGCGCATCGTAGATTTGCTTCTGGCGCGCGGCATTGATCAGGTGGTCGTCGCCGCGGATGACGTGGGTGACGCCCATGTCGTGATCGTCGACCACGACGGCGAGCATGTAGGTCGGATTGCCATCGCCTCGCAGTAGCACGAGGTCATCGAGGTTTTCGTTCTGCCAGACCACGCGGCCCTGGACCTGGTCCTCGATCACGGTCTCGCCGGTCTGGGGCGCCCTGAGCCTGATCGTGGGCTTCATGCCAGCGGGCGCCTCCGCGGGGTCGCGGTCGCGCCACATGCCGTCGTACAGGCGCGTACGACCTTCGGCACGCGCCTTTTCCCGCATCGCCGTGAGTTGCTCCGGTGTGGCGTAGCAGCGGTAGGCCTTGCCGCTGGCCAGCAATACTTCCGCGACTTCGCGGTGGCGCGCGGCCCGGCTGAACTGGTAGATGACCTCGCCGTCCCAATCGAGCCCGAGCCATTTCAACCCGTCCAGGATTGCCGCAATCGCCGGCTCGGTCGATCGCTCGCGATCGGTGTCCTCGATCCGCAGCAGCATCTTGCCGCCGCGTCCGCGCGCATAAAGCCAATTGAACAGCGCCGTGCGGGCCCCTCCGATATGGAGAAAGCCGGTCGGCGAGGGAGCAAAGCGGGTGACGATTTGAGCGGTCATTGTGGCGATGGCGGAGGAGGCGGGGCGCGCCCGGACGGCGCCGAGGGTGTATAGCAGGAACCGGACATAACTAAAGCCTTCCTTGGGACGGGCGGATTTGGCAGATAGTCCATTGATTCCCGAACAGGAAACAAGAATGACAGTAGAACCGGTGGCGGCAGAAGTGGGGCGCGATTTCATTCGCGACATCATCCAGGCCGATCTCGACGCCAGGAAGCACAGCCAGATCGTGACCCGGTTCCCGCCGGAACCGAACGGCTACCTGCATATCGGTCACGCCAAGTCGATCGCACTCAATTTCGGCATCGCGCAGGAGTTCGCGGGCCGCTGCCACCTGCGGTTCGACGACACCAATCCGACCAAGGAAGAGCAGGAATATATCGATTCCATCCAGGCCGACGTGCACTGGCTCGGTTTCGACTGGGGAAAACACCTGTTCTACGCGTCGGATTATTTCGAGCAGCTCTACGAATGGGCGGAGGGCCTGATCCGGGACGGCCTCGCCTACGTCGACGACCAGACGCAGGAGGAAATCCGGCTCGCGCGCGGCACGCTGACCGAGGCGGGCCGCAACAGCCCGTTCCGCGATCGCTCCGTGGAGGAAAACCTCGATCTGTTCCGCCGCATGAAGGCGGGGGAATTTCCGAACGGCGCCCGCGTGCTGCGTGCCAGGATCGACATGTCGTCCGGCAACATCAATCTGCGCGACCCCGTGCTCTATCGCATCCTGCACGCCACGCACCCGCGCACCGGCGACAAGTGGTCGATCTATCCGAGCTACGACTACGCCCATGGGCAGTCGGACGCGATCGAGGGCATTACCCATTCGATCTGCACGCTGGAGTTCGAGGATCACCGGCCGCTCTACGACTGGCTGCTCGACAAGTTGCCGGTGCCGTCGAAGCCGCACCAGTACGAATTCGCGCGGCTCAACCTGACCTATACGCTGCTGTCGAAACGCGTGCTGACCGAACTGGTGCGCGGCGGGCATGTCGGCGGCTGGGACGATCCGCGCATGCCGACGATTGCCGGCCTGAAGCGGCGCGGCGTGCCGCCGGCGGCGATCCGCGAATTCGTCAAGCGCATCGGGGTGGCGAAAGCCAACAGCGTCGTCGACGTCGGCATGCTGGAATTCTGCATCCGCGAAATTCTCAACAGGACGGCGCAGCGGCGGATGGCGGTGCTGCGGCCGCTCAAGGTCGTGATCGAGAATTACCCGGAAGGGCAAGCTGAGGAGCTCGAGGCTGTCAATCACCCGGACGATTCGGCGGCGGGCACGCGGCGCATCGCGTTTGGCCGCGAGCTCTATATCGAGCGCGAGGATTTCATGGAAAACCCGCCGAAGAAGTTTTTCCGGCTCTCGCCCGGCACTGAAGTGCGGCTGCGCTACGCCTACTTCATCAAATGCCGGGAAGCCGTGAAGAACGCGGCCGGCGAGGTCATCGAGCTGCGCTGTACCTACGACCCCGCGACCAAGGGCGGCAACGCGCCCGACGGCCGCAAGGTCAAGGCGACCATGCACTGGCTGCCGGCGGCGCAGTCGATCCCTGCGGAAATTCGCGTCTACAACCCGTTGTTCGCAAAACCCACCCCGGACGCCGGCAATTTTGCCGCCGACCTCAATCCGCAGTCGCTTGAAATTCTCAAGGACGCCCGAATCGAGGCCGCGATCGCGGCAGCCTATTCGAGCGATGTCGTGCAGTTCGAACGGCAGGGCTATTTCGTGCGCGACAAGGACTCGACGCTGGATCGTCAGGTGTTCAACCGCACCATCGGCCTGCGCGATACTTTTGCGAAAGAGGTCGGCGGGAAGGGCTGACCTGCTCTTTCCGCCTCTCAGCAATATCCGTAGAGCCCACACACATAGGGCAGGCGGAGGCCGTCGGTGTAGTAGGGACCGCCGTAATAGGGGCCGGGGTAGTAGTAGGACCACGAAGAGCCGTAATTATAGTTGCCACGATTCCATGGCGGATTTGGCAGGCGGTTGTACGCGATGATCGGTCCCGGAAATGCGGCTGTCTGGTAGGCCCCGGGGTACACAGGCGGCGGAACTGTGGCGGGCTCCGCAAAAATCGCTCCCAGCCGGCTCTGTGTCGGGAGGTCGGCGGCGTCAGCAGTCATTGCGCTGGCGGCGAGCGCGAAAACGGACAGCACCATCCTGCACGACATTGCCGAATCTCCCGTTGATTTGGGAATCCTAGCCGCAGGGCCGTTAGTAAAGGTTAACGCCGCAGCACGCGCGTTGTGTCTGGCCGGGTTTCGCCGGCGCGTCCCGGTAGCGCGCCCGGCTTGCCAAAGCCCCTCGGTCCGGGCAGCTTCGCGGTCGAACCGGCCGCTGTCTGGGGCACGTCGGATGATGGGTGCGCACACGCAGTAACCGGATTTCGGGAGGCAGAGATGGAATTCACGACCATCACCTACGAGAAGATCGGCCGCATCGCCGTGATCACTCTCAACCGGCCCGACAAATTCAACACGATCCGGCCGCCCATGCCGGACGAAGTCGACAAGGCGATCGAAGCGGCCACGCGAGACAACGAGGTTCGCGTGATTTTCCTGCAGGGTGCCGGCAAGTCGTTCTGCGCCGGGTTCGATTTCTCAGACGGACTCGAGCATCACAAGGAATACGGATTCCACGACGCCGACGGCCAATACGACATCGGCATGGACATGATGGTGGCGCTCAGTCCCCACATGGCGCCGACCCAGAAATTCATGAGCATCTGGCGGTGCCCGAAGCCCGTGGTGGTGAAAGTGCACGGCTGGTGCGTCGGTGGCGGCTCCGAATATGCGCTGCTCGGCGACATCGTCATCGCCTCCGAGGACGCACGTTTCGGCACGCCCTATTCACGCGTCTGGGGCTGCCACCTGACGGGCATGTGGGTCTATCGGCTTGGTCTGACCCGCGCGAAACATTACGCGCTGTCCGGCGAATTGATCGGCGGCAAGGAGGCGGCCGAAATCGGGCTGATCAATTTCGCCTATCCGCTCGAGGAGTTGCACGACAAGGCCTGGGCTTATGCCGAGCGCCTCGCGACGATTCCGGTGTCGCAACTGGCGGCGATGAAATACATCACCAACCAGGTGGTCGACCACATGGGCTTGCAGCATACCTCGCACATCGGCCCGATCTTCGATGCGGTCATGCGCAATACGCGCGAGGCCGCGGCCTTCGTCGAGACCGCGCGAACGAAGGGCGTTGGTGCTGCCGTGGCGGAGCGTGACGGGCCCTTCGGCGACTACAGCCAGGGCGGCGCGGACCAGAAGCCGCGCACGTAGCGGGGTAAAACCCCGGACGTCTCGTCGGGCGCGCATTCGCGTGACCCATCGGCCCGCGATGTCGGCGCTCTACAGCGCGTTCATCTCGCCTTCCTTCCAGGATTCGCGCAGCTTGAACTTCTGGATCTTGCCCGATCCGGTCATCGGAAAGCCGTTGACGAGGAACCAGTGCTTCGGCGTCTTGTTCGGCGCCAGCGACGCGCGCATGTAGGCGGACAATTCCTCCTTGTCGATGACAGCGCCGGATACCGGGCGGATGAACGCTGCGACCTCCTCGCCCCATTTCTCGTTCGGGAGTCCGACGATCGCGACCTCGGCGACCTTGGGATGGCGGAACAGCAGTTCCTCGAGTTCGCGGGGATAGATGTTTTCGCCGCCGCGGATGATCATGTCCTTGAGCCGGCCCTCGACGGTGCAATAGCCGCGCCCGTCCATCGCGCAGAGATCGCCGGTGTGCAGCCAGCCTTCGGAATCGATCGCCGCGGCGGTCGCCTCCGGCATTTCGAAATAGCCGAGCATGACGTGATAGCCGCGCGTGCAGAATTCGCCGATTTCGCCGATCGCGGCGGTCTTTCCGGTGTCGGGATTGACGATCTTCGTTTCCATGTTCGGTAGCGGCGGGCCGATCGTGTTGGCCTTGTCCGCGATCGTGTCCGTCGTCTTTGTCATGGCGGCCACGGGCGAGCATTCGGTCTGTCCGAACACGATGGTGAAGGGCGCCTTCAGCTCTGTCTCCAGCCGGGTGACAAGCGCCGCTGGCACCGTCGAGCCGCCCGAGCAGATCGTCTTGACCGACGACAGGTCGGTGGAGGCGAAGGCCGGATGTTCCAGCATGGCGATGAGCATCGTGGGAACCGCGAGCAATGCGTTGCCGCGATAGGTCGCGAACAATTCCAGCAGCAGGCCAGGTTCGAACGCTTCCAGCAGCACCTGCGTCGCGGTCTTGGAGACGGCGCCCAGTACGCACAGGACGCAGCCGCCGGTGTGGAACAGCGGCATGGTCACGATCGCGACGTCGCCCTCTTCCAGGCCCATGCGGTCGGCGACATCGGAGCCATTGGTAACGAGGCCGCGGTGATGCAGCAGCGCGCCTTTCGGAAAGCCGGTCGTCCCCGACGTGTACTGGATCA
This sequence comes from uncultured Alphaproteobacteria bacterium, assembly GCA_963823115.1. Classification (GTDB taxonomy): domain Bacteria; phylum Pseudomonadota; class Alphaproteobacteria; order Rhizobiales; family Xanthobacteraceae; genus Bradyrhizobium. The sequence continues at coordinate 24,018 of CAWGKJ010000053.1, forward strand.
TCACGGGATCGCCGGGCGCGACGGCGGGAAGCTTGATGCTGTTGTCATCGCCGGCGGCGATGAAACCGTTCCAGTCGTCGAAAAAGACGATCTCCCGCAGTTCCGGGCAGCGCGGCGCGACCTCGCGCACCGTCTCCAGCATCGGATTGCCGCGGAACGCGTTGACGACGAACACGCCGGCCGAGCGCGATTGCTTGAGCACGTATTCGACTTCGCTGGCGCGGAAGCCGGGATTGACGGTGACCATCACCATGCCCGCCAGCCCAGCGCCGAATTCGAGCATGATCCACTCGGGAATGTTCTGCGCCCAGACCGCGATGCGTTCGCCCGGCTTGAAGCGGCTGAGCAAAGCGCGCGCCGTGCGCTGCGCCTCGCGGTAAAACTCCGCATAAGTCCATTTGCGCCGCAACGCCGGATCGGGAACGCCGGCGATCAGCGCGATGCGGTCGGGCGCCTTTTCGGCGGCATTGCGCAGCAGCTCGCCAAGCGTCACGTCCCGCACAGCAGGAGTTTTCGGTCCGGCGACGCAGGATTCCGTCAAAGCCATCTTGTCCTCCCCAGACCGGACGTTCGCCCGGCTCTCCGACACCATCATGCGTATTGTTTTACAAAGGCGGTCGTCGGCTCAGAATGGCGGCACGAGGGGCAGGTTGCAAGACGGAGCGTTTGACGTCACCCCGCCACGATCTTCAGCACGGCGCGCGCCTTTGCGGCGCACAACGGTGCGGTAACCTGACCCGCGCACGAGACCGGTCAGGTAATAACGAGCAGGCTCATCAGGCGGCCTTGCGGGCCGAAAGCAGCTCGCTGACCATCCTGTTGGCTGCTTCGGACAATTCAAATTTGAGGAATGTGGCGGCTTCGCTCTTGCGTGCGACAAAGCCGGTCAGTTCTGCCGAAATCCCATCGATCGCCAACGTGATCGGTGCGCCGACCGGCGCGTTGGGAAGGGCTTCATCGATCATCGCGCCTCCCAAAGACAGATCGCGCACGATGACCTTGCCTGATTTTCCCGCGAGTGTGAGCGTGCCGGGGCGGCGAATATCGGCGCGGGAGGAAATCCGGCGATCGACGTCGGTTGTCGAGGTGCGGATCACGCGGATGAGAGTGGCGCGGAGCGCGCCGACCTTGCTGGCGATATCGGCCGAGTCATCGCGGACTTCGGATGCACGCCGGTTGGTTTCAATGGCTTCGCTGGATACGGTAGCGATCTGCGCTGCGACCTCGCGGGCCGCCAGCGAGGTCTCTTCAACCGTACGCGAGATTTCGACTGTAACAATGTTTTGCTCTTCGATCGCCCTGGCGATGATCGAAGAAACCGACTCGACGTTGCGAATGACCTCGCCGATGCCGATGATCGAAGCCACGGACGCCTGCGTCGCCTCCTGGATTTCAGCAATCTGCTGGGCGATCTCGCTGGTGGCTTTGGCGGTCTGCTCCGCGAGCGACTTGACTTCGGCGGCAACCACGGCAAAGCCGCGCCCCGCTTCGCCGGCCCGCGCGGCTTCGATGGTCGCGTTGAGGGCGAGCAGGTTGGTCTGGCTGGCGATCTCGCTGATCAGATTGGTCACCGCGCCGACCTTTCCGGCGGCCTCGGATAGCTTGGCAATGGTCGACTGCGCCTGGGTCGAGGCTGTCACGGCTTCGAGGGTCAGTTGTCGCGATGAGTTTACCTGAGACGCAATTTCGGCGATCGAAGCGCTCAACTGCGACGACGCCTTGGCGACAGTCTGGGCATTGGTGAGGGCTTCCTCCGCCGCCGCCGCGACGCTGCTGCTCTTCTCTCCGAGCGTCTGGGCGCTCTCGGTCATCGACGTCGCGTTCCTGGCCATCCGCTCGGTTCCGGCGGCCACATCGCCCACGGCGGTATTGGTTTCGCGCTCGACGGTTTCCGCCATCTCCTGCAGGGCTTTGCCTTTGTTCTGTTCGGCAATGTGGTGCCGTTCCTCTTCCAGGACCGCATCGTTGCGAGCCTTTTCGGCGGCCTTGACCTTGAATTGCTCGATCGAGCGCGCCATGTCGCCGAGTTCGTCACGGCGATTGAGCCCGGGCAGTTCGATGCCGAAATCACCCTCACCGAGTTTTGTGACGGATAATGTCATCGCGACCAGTGCCGACGACATCTTGCGGGCAATGATCAGAGTGACAGTGCCCAGCAAGCCAATGACGATCAGCGCGGCGATAATCACGTTCCTCGCGCTCTCCCAGAGTTGGGCCTGCAAGTCGTCGATGTAGACGCCGGTGCCAATGACCCAGCCCCACGGCTCAAATCCCGTGACATAGGACAGCTTGGGCTGCGGCGCGTCCTTGCCGGGCTTGGGCCATTGATAGTCGACGAAACCGGAGCCCTTGCTCTTCACGACCTTGACGAATTCGACGAACAGCTGTTTGCCGTTGGGGTCCTTGTTGTCGGTAAGATCCTGGCCGTTCAGCTCGGGCTTGGCCGGATGCATGATCATTCGCGGGCCGAAGTCATTGATCCAGAAATAATCGCCATTGCCATAACGAAGTTTCGAAATTCGCGCCGCGGCCGTCTTGCGGGCGAGTTCATCCGACGAATGGTCGCGCACCGACGCGTCGTGTTCTTCGCGAGCGATACTGAGCGCGACCTCGGTGAGGTGACTGAGCTCGTTCTGGCGTTGCTGCTTGAGCGAGTCCGCAAGATTGCTGGCCTGCATCCAGGCTAGCCCGACCAGCCCGCAGAAGCTGAGGCCGATGATGCTGTAAATGCGAAGCCCAACCGAAAAGCGCGCGCCCTTCATGACGTGTATCCCTGAAGCAATAACTGATCCCGGTTCGAATCGAACAACCAAAGATGGCATCGGAAAGCTGAGATAAAGTTAATCGACCTTAATGTTTCGAGGGCGCGGCAATACCGCGATGTGAGGCGCGATCATTTCCTGAAATCGCCGGATGAGATTGCGATTCATTCGCAACGAACGTTCGCATCGGATCGATCACAGCTGTGCGGTGCTTGAAAGGGGATGCCAGTATCCGCCGAGGGCAGGCAATCGGTCAGCCAGATTTGGAAGTCAGCTTTTGCTTTGCATGTCCATGACTTGACGCCCGTGCCCCGATACCCAGCATCCGTTCCCGCCATCCGCGCTGCGACAGCCGCTTGCGATAGCATCGTGCTTCTCAGGCGATCGCAATGGTAACGGGATGAATGGTCAGTGGGAATGGGCCACGAAGAAGGTTGATCGAAACTTGCGATACCTTCGCTCCCGGCGATTCCATCAGAAAAGACTGCCGGCTTCCTTTTGTGCCGACCGTAAGGAGAGCCGTGAAAGTGTCCCCTTCGGCTCTGGCTTCTATCAAGCCGCCAACGTTTCGCCCGGAAAGCTTGCCTCCCACCCTGTGGGTGCTCTCGAACCAGTTACCCGACAGCGCTTCGCCATCTTGAACAATGTTGCTGCTCAAATCGAACTTGTAGGCATCGCTGGCACAGCGCAGATCCAGTTTCACGGAATGACCGGCATTCTTGACGTCATAAGTCGCCTTGCACCTGACGCGCTCGTGCAAACCGTCCGAGGTTTCAACTGCTCCGCTACCCGACCACAGCCCGGCCAGGGATTCGAAGCTGTCTTGCGCGTATGCTTGCGAAGTGCCGAGCAACGCGATGACGAATGCGCATCGCCGGGACCAGTGGATGCGTGACATGGAAATTCTCCCGGTTCGCTTCGTTCGTCCGAGTATATGAAGGTGACGTAGCAAAAATGTGAAACCGGCGCGGAGATGTGTTTTTGATTGCGTCTGGTCTCTCCAAATCCTTGCGCACTTAGGGCCTTTGTCCAATTGTTTTGGAAGGTCGTTGACCGATAATGGATTTCGCCAGCTTCTTGTCACTGCGACTGGTGGAGCCCTCGGCGCTGTGGTCGGCCTTGCAGTCGATAACTTTCTGTTCGGCCCAAAAGCCTAGACAGAGACAGCCTCCGCCTGCCGTTCCGCAGGCGTGGCTTAATCCTCACAAACGATTTCAGTTGCCGGCACGACCTCGCACCTGCTGCCAGAACAGCGACCAGCGACGCCCACCTACGCGGGAACATCGTGCGCGCCGGAATCTGACGACCATGTTCGGTCAAGACCCGAGGCGGTGCTCGCTGCTGTTGTTGAGAACGAAGATCACGCCGTGGGCTTATCTTGCGCGGCAATCGGATGAGAGCCGTCGGCGATGCATCAGGTATCGGTGGATTGTCGTGATTAACTCAACGGTGTGACGCAGTTCGGTCGCGATTTCGCCCAATCCCAACGCAAACCTTAGCGTCCGGGGCAAGAAACCTGAGCAAGAAACCTGACGTTGGGGGGACGACCATGAGCACGATAGAAACGTTGATCGTTTGGCTGGCGGTGTTTTGGGCAGCCGCAATAGCGCTCGTGGGCTATCTGTCGCTGCCCAAGCGGCGAAGTACCGAATAGCGCGGTTGCACCGCGATGACAGTGAGGAGCCATGGCCAGCCAGGCGCAGCCATAGCGATGGCTGCTAATGTGGATGGTTCCGCGAAACGTATATCGGCGGCGCGACATATGTGCCTTCATCGCGGCCTGCCATTTCGACTACGGCAATCAAAGCCATCAGCGCGAGAGCACGAGTGGCGCGCCAGGAGGAGGCGGGTGAGGCACCGACGAAGACTGTACAGCCGATGACGGCGCCCTGGGTTGCGGGGGCTTGGGCTGCGTGACGGCAGGGGCCGTCTGCGGGGACGCGGACGGAGGCGTGGATGACACTTTCTGTCTGATATCCTCCTCGACAGCCTGCAGCGTCGCAATGTTCTGGGCCATCTGATCTTGTTTGGCAGCGAGTTGTTCTACGCTGCGCCGCACAGCATCGAGATTGAACACCGATGGCTCAAGCCGCTGCGCAGGGTCAGGGGAAGCCACGGTTGGCGATTTCGTCGTCCAAACCGGTAACAACCAGGCCAGCGTTGGCGCCCGGGCTATTACTATCTTCCTTGCTTCGTCACCGTAGGATTGCCAGGCAAGCGTGGCGCCGACACCGATGAGAACCGCAATAACAAATCGGGTAAGGTTGCGTATGATGCGTCGGCTAACCGGCGGCCGGTCGCTCACGACCTGAGCATCCCTGAGGCCGGAAGAGCGAGGAGAACGGATCGAGGGCTTCACAGGCCGCTTGCCAGTGCGCTGATCGGCTATGGCGTCGAGATCGAACGCTTCCGCGAGAGGTGGGCTTTGGGAGTAATGCATGGGGTACCTCCACCGGCGGTTCTTCCTGAATTGTCGACGGAAGAGGCCCTCACGGTTTGACGGAAGCGAGGCAGGAGCGCAGCATTCCGTGGGCCATTGTGAGATCGTCCCACGCAGGCGTCGCGCCGAATTACCAATCTGGTTTCACTCGACGACATGCATTTATTATCTATTACCCATCATGAAAACGAGACGACAACCGCATTGACGATGTCAGTTCATGACGGCCGTCCTTCGTTGAGAGATCCCTGTCCGCTCGTGCAGCAAACGGAGGGCGAAACCTCGCTTGAGGTCAAGACAAGAACAAGACAAGAAAAAGCGTGAAGTAGCCGGGAAATGACGTTTGAATCATTGCCTAAGGCGCTGATCGGCCGCGTTTCAAATGGGACGCGCTGGCGCATTCTTGTCCCGCGCTTCCCGGATATTCCGCATCCGTTCCCGTATCGGCCCTGACACAGCCTGCGATAGCATCGCGCCCCAGAGCAGATCGCAGGGTGCGGGGATGGCGGAGCGGGGCAGGGCCCGGACGCAAGGAGTAGCGGGAACCTGGCCGCCGCGCGAGGCGGCGCGGGCGGGCGGTATCGCGCCGTCGGGTCTCGGTGCCTGGTCGTCCTTGATCGGGAAACTGCGGGAATGGATTGCCGCCGAAGCCGGCGCCGGGCGGTTGTTGCCCTGGGTGCCCGTCGCATTCGGTACCGGCATCGCCTTCTATTTTACCGCCGATCACGAACCAGTCCTGGCGGTCACGGCCATCGCGGCGGCAGCGCTTTGCCTGGCGGCGTTTCTGATCCGTCGGCACCGGCTATTTCCGGTTCTGGTCATGGTCGCCGCGATGGCGGCGGGTTTCGCCGCGGCGACGTGGAAGACCGTGCGGGTCGCGCATGGCGTGCTGGCACGGCCGATGTATTCGGTGTCGCTGTCGGGCTTTGTCGAAACCCGCGATATCCGCGAGCGCACCGACCGCTTCGTGCTGCGGGTCGCGCAAATGGAAAGCCCGCGCGGACAAATGAAGCTGGAGCGCGTCCGGCTATCGGTGCGCAAAGGCACCGCGCCTGCCATCGGCAGCTTCGTCGAGTTGAAGGCGCGGCTGCCGCCGCCGCTCGCGCCGCTACGGCCGGGCAGCTACGACTTCAGCCGCGATATGTATTTCCAGGGCATCGGCGCATCCGGTTTTGCGATGGGCTGCAATCAAAACCGTGGAGGCTCCGGCGAGTGGCGGGCTGTCGCTGCGCTACGCGGCCTTCATGCAAGGTTTGCGCGACGCGATTGATGCGCGGATACGAACAACGCTCGACGGCGACAAGCGCTCCATTGCGACGGCGTTATTGACCGGGCGCCGGGACGCGATCTCCACACCCGTCAACGACGCGATGTTCATCTCCGGCCTCGGCCACGTGCTGTCGATCTCGGGCTATCACATGGCCGTGGTCGCGGGCGTCGTGTTCTTTGCGGTGCGCGCGCTGCTGGCGCTGGTCCCGCAGTTGACCGTCGGCTTTCCGATCAAGAAATGGTCGGCCGCCGCAGCGCTCGCGGCCGCGTTGTTTTATCTCTTGCTGTCCGGTTCCGAAGTCGCCACGCAACGCTCGTTCTTCATGACGGCGGTGGTGCTGATCGCCGTTATGGTCGACCGTCGCGCCGTGACGTTCCGCACGCTCGCGGTCGCGGCCATGATCGTGCTGGCGATCGCGCCGGAAGCGCTGGTGCACCCGAGCTTCCAGATGTCGTTCGCGGCAACGCTGGGTCTGGTGGCGCTGGTGCAGATCGGCATGCCGCGCTTGTTTGCCTCGCCCGACAATTCGGCGACCGCAAAGGTGGCGTTGTGGGGCGGACGGGAGGTCATGACGCTGGCGCTGGCGTCGCTGGTGGCGGGGCTGGCGACGACGCCCTATGCCGCCTTTCATTTCCATCGCGTGACGCCCTATGGCGTGCTCGCCAATCTGGCGGCGATGCCGGTCGTGTCGGCGGTGGTGATGCCGGCGGGGCTGCTCGGCCTGGCCGTGATGCCGTTCGGCTTCGACGGCGTGTTCTGGTGGCTCATGGGCGTCGGCATCGACTGGATGATCGTGGTGACGCAATGGGTCGCCGGCCTGCCCGGCGCCATCGGCCGCATGGCCGCGTTCGGGATCGGGCCGCTGATCGCGGCAAGCATCGGCATCGTCCTGCTCGGGCTGTTGCGGACGCCGCTGCGCTGGTCAGGGGCGGCCGTGCTGGCGCTGTCGGTGATCTGGGCCATGGCGGTGCCGCAGCCGGATATCCTGATTTCCGCCGATGGGCATAATGTCGGCGTCCGCGGCAGAGACGGTCGGCTGCACCTGATGCGGAGCGCCAAGGACGTGCTTTCTGCTCAAGGAGTGGCTGGCCGCCGACGCCGATCCAAGGCTCCCGACGGATTCGTCGCTGGCAGATGGCGTCTCATGCGATGAGGCGGGGTGCGTGGCGCAGATGACCGATGGCGTGTTCGTCGCGCTGGCGCTCAGGCCGGAGGCGCTGGCGGACGATTGCGAGCGCGCGGCGCTCATCGTGACGGCGAGGCAGGCGCCGCCGTCGTGCCCGTCGCCGGCGATCGATCGGGAGCGCTTGCGGCGGCAGGGAGCGATGGCTTTGCGCCGGAGCGGGGCGGGGTTCGCGGTCGATGCGATCAGGCCGAAAGGCGTCGACCGGCCGTGGTCGCCGGCGGTCGCAGGCGAGACCGAAATCGACGCAATCCTTTCCCTGCGCCCCGCATCTCCGCGAGCAGTGGATGCGACGCCGTCGGAGGCTGACCTGCAGGCGGAGGAGTGAGGAAGAATTATTCCTCCCTGAGCGACGGATCGTCCCGCAGTTCGAATGCGCCCAGATGAAATTCCTCAGCGTCGTCTGGACCCGCGACGGTCGATGTCTTGACGAGCGCAAAGGCTGCATTCGGGAACTGCTCCCAGATCGCAAGATCTTCCGCAGCGACGGAGAGCCACCCGAATCTGAACATGTATCGGCCTGGCTCGGTCACTCCTCCAACTTGTTGCCAAGTGACTTTATTGACGACCAATCGCGTTTTCCTTCGGCGGGCCCGCGAACGATACTCACCCGCGGGACAGGGATGCCGGACCCGGCGCCGGTCCCGAGAGGTCTTCGACCCGTTCGCAATTCGAAAGCGTCGAGCTGCACGGCGAACGTTGCCAGCGCCAGCCGCAGATTATTCAGCTCTTTGGCCCGTGCGTCGTTGCCCTGATCCATGCTCGGTCTCGCCTGCGGTTCGGCGCGGGTATGTTGACGGTCAGCGCTGGCATCCCGCCGGCCCGCAACCGGCGGGAATATCCACGCGGTCACTTAGCCAGCGGAGATCGACGTTGGCGCGGGCGCCTCTGCGGCCGGTCGCTTCTGCTCCGGAGGTTGATGAACCGCAGGCAATTGCAGGACGGTCGCCCTCTGTCCTTCAGACAGCAACGTCACCAGCACGTTGCTGCCGTCCGGAAATTCGACGGCGTCATGGTGGCGGTTCGGAACGTCCGGTTCTATCTCACCGAACTTTCCTACCCGGAAGGCGATTTCCCGCGTCCAAATCCATCGGTTTTCATATTTGACGTTTTCGGCGAATGCCAGTTCCGTTCCGGGAAGCAGGCAGACCGCCACGTTGGGATCGCTTTCAGACGCGAACCCGCGCGTCGAAGTCCCGCGGAATGTGGTGGTAATCAGCGTCTCCCCGACCCGCGCGGGGCGCGTTGCTACGGCGTGCAGGCTATAGTCACACATCGGATTGCTCCTCGTTCGAGATAGCCAACCCGCGCCGCCTAGAGGCGCAGGCCTCTATCAGAGTGGACAGTAATGTCTCAAGTTTAACTTGGTTGGCGGCAATTGTGCGGCTCCGGCCGGGGGAGCCCAATCACAAATTCGTTTTTGCAATCACTGCGGAGTTCGCCCGACAGGCCGTGCAATGCGCGGTCCGACGACCGGCTCCGGCGGAAACCAGGCGGCCTTGAATCAATACTTCCGGTAAAGGCCGATCAGCTTGCCCTGAATCTTGACCCGGTTCGGCGGCAGGATGCGGACCTCATAGGAGGTGTTGGCCGGTTCCAGTGCGATCGAAGCACCGCGGCGGCGGAAACGCTTCAGCGTCGCTTCCTCTTCATCGATCAGCGCCACCACGATATCGCCGGTCTCGGCGGTCTCGTTGCGCTGGATCAGCGCCATGTCGCCGTCGAGAATGCCGGCATCCACCATGGAATCGCCGCGTACCTCGAGCGCGTAGTGTTCTCCGGAACCCAGCATGTCCGGGGGCACGCTGATGGTGTGGCTGCGGGTCTGCAGCGCCTCGATCGGCGTACCGGCGGCGATGCGGCCCATGACGGGCACGGCGACCGCACGGCTGCTGTCGTCCTCGACGCCAGCGCTGGAGGAGCGGACCCTGCCGAGGGTGCCTTCGATGACGCTCGGCGTGAAGCCGCGTCGGCTGTTGGCGGCTCCGGAAATCTCCGGAAGCTTGATCACCTCGATGGCGCGGGCGCGATTGGGCAGGCGGCGAATGAAGCCGCGTTCTTCAAGTGCTGTGATGAGGCGGTGAATACCGGACTTCGAGCGCAGATCCAGCGCGTCCTTCATTTCGTCGAAGGAAGGCGGAACGCCGCATTCTTTCAGGCGCTCGCTGATGAATCGCAGGAGTTCGTATTGTTTGCGCGTGAGCATCTCGACCAATCCCCAGTTAGATAAGTGCCGTTCAGTTTCAGGACGTCGGAATCCAGGATTTCGAAATCCAGGACTTCGGCACCCAGGCCTCGAAGTCCAAAACACCTTAGGAGTTGGCTAACTCCCGTTTGTGGACACCAAGGCTAGAAACAAATCATGAACGGACACTATATGTTCCATATGTGTTCCGCAACCACTTAATTTCTTGTGAACGTCGCCGGGTTTTGTCAGGGCGGGCCGCCGGAGCGGTCAGGCCGGCAGCCGCAGGACAGTGCAGGCCGAGCCGGCGGCGGCGGCGGGCGACAACGGCGGACGAACCACAAGCGCCCGTGCCGCAGCCAGATTCCCAAGCAGCGAGGAGTCCTGGTGGTCGACCGGCGTGGCGATCAGGACGCCGTCCGCGCGCGTCTCGAGGCGGGCGCGCATATAATCTTCGCGATGGTCGTTGGCGCCGACATCGCGCCCGAGCAGGGCGGCCTCGGTGAGGTGGCGGACGTCCGTTCGGCCCGACAGCGCGCGAATCAGCGGCACCAGAAACAGGAAAGCGCAGACATAGGACGAGACGGGATTGCCGGGCAGGCCGATCACCTGCATCGCCCCCAGCCGTCCGTGCATCATCGGCTTGCCCGGCCGCATCGCGATCTTCCAGAACGCCATGGCGACGCCTTCGGCCTCCAGTGACGGCTTGACGAGGTCGTGGTCGCCGACCGAGGCGCCGCCGGTCGTGACGAGGATGTCGGCGCCACTGTCGCGGGCGCGGCGGATGCCCGACGTGGTGGCCTCGACGGTATCGGCGGCGATGCCGAGATCGATGGTTTCGGCGCCTTCGTCGCGGGCCAGCGCTCGTAGCGCGTAGCCGTTGGAATAGATGATCTGTCCGGGCCCGGGGACCGAGCCCGGCATCAGCAGTTCGTCGCCGGTGGCGAGGAGGGCGACCTTCGGCCGCCGGTGCACGGCAAGGTGAGGATGGTTCATGCCTGCGGCCAGCGAGAGATCGCGGTCGGTGAGGCGTTTTCCCCGTGACAGCAAGACGTCGCCCTGGCGGAAGTCGATGCCGGCGGGGCGGATATGCCGTCCCGGACGCGCGGCTTCCGCAAGGGTGACGTGAGATCCGTCCACCACGGTATCTTCCTGGATGACGACGGCGTCTGCCCCGTCGGGGATCACGCCGCCGGTAAAGATCCGGACCGCCTCGCCCGCGCCGATCATCCTTTCGAACGGGCGACCGGCCGCGACCTCGCCGATCACCTCGAGGCGGGTGGATGGCTGGGAGGCATCCGCCGATCGCACCGCATAACCGTCCATCGCCGACATCGCCTGCGGCGGCTGGGTGCGCAACGCCGCGACATCGCGCGCCAGCACCCGGTGATGGGCCGCATCCAGCGCGACCGTTTCCTCAGGCAGCGCCTCGGCACCCGCGAGAACCGCGGACAGCGCGTCGGCAACCGGCATCAATGCCACGGCAAAAACTCCTAAATGCCGAGCTCGGCCAGCGCTTCGGCGACGTCGTCGGCGGATGTCACGTGAACGGCCGTTAGCCCCCGCGCTTGCGCGCCGTCGATATTTTCCCTGAGATCATCGAAGAACACAATCCGCTCGGCCGGCACGCCGATCGCCTTCACCACATGATCGTAGGCGGCGGCGTCCGGTTTCCGAAGCCCGATGCTGGACGACAGGAACATTTCGCGAAAGTGGCCGAGCACGTCGGCATAGGCGCGCGAGAAGTGTTCGACGTGGGCCGCATTGGTGTTGGAGAAGGCATAGAGCGGCAGGCGCTGCGACGCGCGTTTGAGCAGCGGCGCGATACCGGGCATTTCGCCGGCGAAGATCGCGTTCCAGCCCTCCAGGAACTGGGCGTCGGAAATGCCGATGCCGAGCGAGGCGCGAAGTGCGGCAAAGAATTCGGCGTCGCCGATCTCACCCCTCTCATGGCGCTGATAGATATCGTCGCGCGCAAATCGCCCCACGAAGTGCGCGGGCTCGCAGCCGGCATGACCGGCCCAGCAGGTCAGCGTCCTGTCGAAGTCGATATCAAGCACCACGCGGCCGAGATCGAACAACAGCGCATCGGCGCCGCCGGGGGAGAGCAGGGGTCGGGTCATTCTGGCGGTTTACGAAAATTAGGGAAGGGGAGCAACGGTGCGGCGGTGACCGTTTCGGGCGAGCCGGCCTTTCTCTCGCGGTACGCCCGCCTGAGCTCAGGGAATCGCAGTTGCCGGGTGCTCTCCATATTCGCGCAACAGCATCGATGCCTTGGTTGATTGACCCGGCAGGTTCGCGATACCAAAGACGAATATGTCATTTCGGAACGACGACCGCTCTGTCGTGATCTCTCATGAAACACCATGGAATACTTATCGAGGGGACGTGAAATGCGCCGTGTACTTGTCGGACTGCTGGTTGCCATGGCGCCGTTTCCCGCTCTCGCCGTGCGGCCGGATGAGTGCGAGCAGCAGCGCGCCCAGTTTCCCAAGGACTGGAATGATGTATCGAACGAAAAGCCCTTGTTCATCTGCTCATCGCACTACGAGGGCGCGGTCAGGATCACGATTGGAAAAGCGGCCGACGAAGGACGCCGGCTGATGAGCGTCGTTCCCGTCGAGGGCAATGACGCGCAGGCGAAGCAGAAATCCGCGGAAGACGTCTACCGTATCTGGCTCGACCGCGAGCAGGTTGGTCATCTGCAGGCGGGGAAGTATTTAGCCACCGTGCTCAGGCAACAAAGCTCCTGCTGGATTCGCGGCGACCTTTCGAGTGATCACAGCGACAGCACGATCTTCTTCATGGACAATTCAGATCCGGCTGCGGACGCTCCGGCGAAAGCCGGGTCCTTCTACAACAAGGCGCCCCGGTTCTCGGTGTTTCATGGCAACGCCTACGATTGTAAGCCGATCAAGTAGTGCTCGACTGCCGGCGGCACCCAATACCAATTAGTCAACGGTGACGTCGGAACGTCGCCGCTTTATGGGCAATTCTTCGAAAGACACGGGGAATAGAGGGCACAAATGGCGAACCCACCATGTTCCAGATCAAATGGTCAGTAGTTCTGATTGATCTGTCTCAACCGCGACTTCTCTCGCCCCACTTGTCGCCCGTGGGGTCCGGTGGTGCAGCACGGATGTCCGCATCGCTCCCGGATCGGACAAACCGTCATGAACAGACGCGCACTCTTGAATGAAGGAGGCCGCCCGCAGAGGCGGCCTCCACTGAGCCATGATGGGGTTGGTCGCGAGGAAAATTATGGATTGCCCTCGATCGCGTATCTGCGGAGGGTCGCGTATCTCTATTCGTCCATCTCGTCAGCGCGTCCGAGCGTCATCGCGGTTTCGGGCTGCGCGGCCAGCATCTTCGCTTGCCGCCGCCGTCTGGCCTCCTGCATTCCGAGAAACGCCGAACCGAGTTTGCGGGTCTGGCTCTTCACCGCGGCTGATTTGCGATTGAGTATTGCGGCGGCACGGACCGCGGACGCTCCGCTTGCCAAGAGTTCTCTTAGATGCTGCAGTTCGGCTTCGCTCCAGCTGCCTCTGCTTATCGATCCGGCCAAGCGTCGATTCCTAGCGTTCTGCAGATTGGTCATGACCGAGCCTCACTGGGTGGTCTCCGAGCAATTTGCCGTTCGACTTGTTCAACAAGTGCGATCGGCTGCACGCGGGACAAGCTACGTATTCGTAGCTGTTGGCATCACATGTGGAGTTCAGGGGAAAACGGTACCCGCACATCAGTTGCGGACCGAGGGCATCGAAACATGACACTGGTCACACGACCCACCTGTCAGATCAGGCGGGAGCGCAACGCTCTCAGCCACCGATACATGCCGAGGACGGGACGGTGATGGCGTGAATATGTCATGTCCGGTACGTGACATAAAGCCAAAAGTCTTCGCTTGGCCCAAAAACCGGAACAACCGAACTGCCCGGGTCAGCGTCAGGTCGCGTGTGTCCGCTCGGGGATCGATGCGACAAGCCTCCCCTTCAATACCGATAGGGCTCGATATCCAGCAGCGGAAACGCGCTGAAGACGCTCGGCGCGTTCGTCGGCGCCGCCGCATGCAGCCAGGATTTGTCGAGTTCGGCGAAACTGGTGACGCCGAGCAGTCCCAGGCAGCGGATCACCTCGTCTTCGAGCAGCTCCAGCATTCGCACGATCCCTTCTTCGCCCTTGGCCGCCAGGGCCCAGCATTGCAGGCGGCCGATGCCGACGAGATCGGCGCCGGAGGCGATGGCCTTGACGACGTCGGTGCCGCGGCAGAACCCGCCGTCGACCATGATTTTCGCGCGACCCTTCACCGCGTCCACGATTTCTGGCAGCACCTGCATGGCGCCGCGGCCGTGGTCGAGCTGGCGGCCGCCATGGTTGGACACGTAGATCCAGTCGACGCCGTGATCGACTGCTATCACCGCATCCTCTGATGTGGCGATGCCCTTGATGACCAGCGGTATTTTGAATTTGTCCTTGATCAGCTTCACGGTGCGCCACTCCAGTCCCTTCTGGAAATCGCTGCCGGTGGCGCGAACCCGGCTGGCGCGGACGTAACGCTTGGCGATATCGCGCTCGCGCCGGCTGTAATGGGCGGTGTCCACGGTCAGGCAAAACGCGCTATAGCCGTTTGCGATCGCACGACTGACGCAATCCTCGACGAAGGCGTCGCCGCCGCGGACATAGAGCTGGTAAATATGTAACGCGTCGGGCGCGGCTTCGGCGGTTTTCTCCAGGCCGGGCTCGGTCACCGAACTCAGCATATGCGCGGCGCCGAACCTGCCGGCTCCGCGCGCGACGCTGGCGCCGCCGCCGGGGTCGAACAATTCGAGCGCACCGACCGGCGCCAGCATCACCGGCAGGCGCAATTTGCGGCCGAACGCTTCGACCGACGCGTCGACGTGAGCGACGTTGCGCAGCACGCGCGGCCGGAAAGCGATTTCGTCGAGCGCCATGCGGTTGCGGCGCAGCGTGGTTTCGGTCTCGGCGGCGCCGATGATGTAATCCCAGCAATTCTGGTTGAGGTTGACGCGCGCCTTGCGCACGAACTCGTGCAGGTTCTGGAATTCTTCGGCGCTGGCGCCGAGCTCGACATCCGGCGGTGGGATGCGGGTCGCCTCGTTCATCATGTCCTCCCGGAAGCGTGACTGCTTTTACCCTTCGCGTATCGCGTCCTGCGCCTCCGCGCCATCCCGAAAATGGCTATGGCTGGTATGGCGGGAAGAAAACAAAAATGGCGGCTCATCGCAGGGGAGGATTGGCCATGGCGAAACTCGCGGTCTGGATGGCGGCGCTCGGCGCCACTGTATGGGCGAGCGACTTCCATTCACCTCGCCCCGCTTGCGGGGAGAGCACAGGCCGCCGTCGGCGGCCGTTCTTGTGGAAGAACGCCGAAGCGAAGCTTCGGCTATCGCGGAGCGTCGGGTGAGGGACTATCCGCGAGTCCAAGTCTGCGGAGAGTCCCCTCATCCCGCAAGCGGGGCGAGGGAGATCCACCTAAACGCATCAGGCTAAAATCCACAGCGTGCCAGCGAATTTCCAATGCACGACCCCGCTTTTTTCAGGTCCGCGCAAGGTTCGCCCTTAAGTTGCCGATATCGCGAAACATTCTGCATTCGCCGACGAAAAATCGTTGGCACACGCGATAAACTTCGCACGCTATAAACTTCGCCCCATCCAGGTTAACCCCAGCCCTGACCCTCGATGGGGTGGCTCTTTTGCGGCGTGCAGGCGCGGGCCATCAAAAAACGATGCGACCGCTCTATGCTATCCGAACGGCACCACGATGTTCGCCCGGATCCGGATGCCCTGGATCGAAAGCCCGCTGCGCTTTGCCGGTTGCTATGGGCTAATTCTTTATCTGCCAGTCAATGCGGCTGTAGTGCACCCGGCGGCGATCCATTTCTTCCCTGAGCGCTTCCGCGTATTGCTTGACGCCATCGCCCGCCAGCCGATAGCGACCGCCGGATTGCAAATCCGCTTCGACTTGCCGCCGAATGTTTTCGTAAAATGCCAACAAGGTTTCGTCTTTCGATCCCCGGAAATTCATTTGTCACGCCCCGCCCCACCACAACATTACCCGAATGTATTTTCAGCGCCGTGATCGGCCACGGCAAGCCATTCACAAGGATATCAACAGCGCCATTGCCCGGGTTCCGGGTTCGGAACCGCGCGGTTGCGCTTCAAAACTTGATCGAGATCAAAACGGCCGCGGCCAGATCGGGCAGTTTGTCTCTGCATATTGCCGAGCGTCGAAACTCCCGTAGGCGCTGGTCTGGTGTTATGCGCGGGGGCCTTCCGGAATTGCAGTTCCGGATCCCGCTTTCCAAACTGCCACTGACTTTATCGTGGCTTGCACGGCTCCGCTGATCCCATCCTCCCTCCAGCGGGCCGTGCATTCATTTTGTTTCGACAGCGTGAAACCCGATCAATGAGATCGGTTGATCGCGCTCAACAGAATCCGGCGCACGGGTGTTGGCGATAAATTCTGGAATGCCCGGACGCGCCGAGTTAAGACTTGAGCAAGCCGCGCCCCGATGGCTGAGGCAGACATTGAGAAGCGATAAGTCAATTGACGATTTCGCGCGGACGCCAGACTGCGCCGAGCGGGAGCTCTTAATCTAAACGTGCCCGCCACGTTACAAGCACGCGCCGGGCGGGTTGGAGCCGAAGGCGTAACCCGCCATCTTGTCGATTTATAGCGGCGGATTATGATCCGCCTTACGAGTTGAGGCGCATGAGGCCCTGATGTACATAGTCATTCGAAAGTTTACCAAGGTTCGTTCGGTTGCGGATGCTGCCCGCCGCGCCAAAAGCGGTATCGGTCAGATCCTCAGGGAATCGCACGGATTCAGATCTTATTATGTACTGGATGGGGGCGAAGGCGTCGGTGTCGCTGTGATGATATTTGAGGACCGCGAAAGTGCCAATGCGGCGAACGATAAAGTACTGGAGTTTGTTCACGCAAGCCTGCATGACCTTAATCTTGGAGACCCCGAAATCGTCGCCGGGGAAGTTTTGGTGAATATAGAATCTGATGCGTAATTTTCGTAAACGTTACTCATCCGCCACGTGCGCAAGCACGGCGTCGAGAGGTGTGGTCCGTAGCGCTCGCCAACAAAACAAGAAAAGTCGTTTTCACAGATAATGTGAAGTGGTGATTTGCCCGTCGGGCCGTCTTGCGACATCGCTGTCCAGCCCCCTTTACAAAAATATTCCGCTTCGCCCGTCCCCCAAATCAGCCCTAGAACTCCCGCCGTCCCGCTCCACAAAGAGGGCGTTTCGCGATCGTCACGGACGCGGGGCGGGATGCGGTGGACGCGGCTGGCGCTTTTGACGAACAGTGCTGGATGCGGACGGCCAAGTCGTGTGGTCCTGACGCCTCGACGCCGGCGTCAAGCCCTCGAGAAGCAAGCTTCTTGGGGGCGACGGTGACAAGAAAGCCCGATCGCCGGGGAGATCACGAAGTAAGCCGTTAAAACCATTGCGTGCGGGAATGCCGGGTGATCCCGGTGCGACCGTGGTGACTAACGCGCGTGCTCACTACCAATACACGCGCGGCTGCGGGTGCAACGGGCACCCGGCATTCCCCACGCCCTCACTTGGGCGGAAGGCTATTGCAAAACTCGGGCGCACGGTGCCGCGGGATCGCGAAGTCGTATCTGGAGAGTTTTGGTTCGGTGGCCATATCCTTCGAGACGGCGCTTCGCGCCTCCTCAGGATGAGGAGCGCCAACTCAGGATGAGGATCCTGGACCCTCATGGTGAGGAGGCGCTCTCGCGCCATCTCGAACCATGAGGCCCCCGGATGCTCGGTACATCTGGAACGATCCCCGGCTTCGAATACCTGCAATTACAAATTAGTCATGAAACTTCGGTGATTCCGGCTTTGCCGTGGCGGCCAAGCGCCTATATCGTTGCCAGGCTGCGAGAAGACCGCCCCGGTGCGTCGCCGGAGAACGAGGTCCGACGCCAAACGAGGAAACTGATCATGACCGGGACTCTGCTGTTTTCACCGCTGACGATCCGAGGCGTCACGCTTCGCAATCGCGTCGTCGTGCCGCCGATGCACCAGTATTCCGCGGTGAAGGGATTTCCGACCGACTGGCACCTGATGAATGCGGGCAAGTTCGCAGCCGGCGGCGCCGGCCTCGTGATCGTTGAATTGACAAAAGTCGAGCGACGCGGCTGCGGGACGCTCGGCGATCTCGGCATCTGGGACGATAAATTCGTGGAGCCGCTGAAGCGGTTGGTCAAGTTCATCAAGCAGCAGAACTCGGTTGCCGGAATCCAGCTCGGTCATTCCGGCCGCAAGGCGCGCGGCAACCGTCCATGGGAAGGCGACGGGCCGCTGCAGCGGACGCCCGATATCGACGACTGGGATGCGTGGACGCCGGTGGCGCCGAGCGCGATCGCCCACAGCGAGAAATGGCCGGTGCCGAAGGCGCTGGAGCGCGGCGAGGTCAAGGATCTCGTGCAGGCCTGGGGCAATGCGGCGCGGCGTGCCCACGAGGCGGGTTTTGATGTACTCGAGCTGCACGGCGCGCACGGCTATCTCGTGCACCAGTTCCTGTCGGAACGATCCAACCAGCGTGCGGACGAATATGGCGGTTCGGAATCGAACCGGACGCGCTTCATCACCGAGGTCACCGAAGCGGTGCGCGCGCACTGGCCGGACGACAAGCCGCTGTTCGTGCGGCTGTCGGTGGAGGACAACGCCGGATGGGGACCGGAGCAGAGCGCGCGGCTTGCGAAAATTCTCAAAGGCCGGGGCGTCGACGTCATCGACTGCTCGTCCGGCGGCATCACCGACGTGGCGCCGATCCTGGGCAAGGAAATCAAATACAATTATCAGGTGCCGCTATCGGAGTATGTCCGCCGCCACGCCGACATCATGACCATGGCGGTTGGCCTGATCATTCATGGCGATCAGGCCGAGGAGATCCTGCAGGACGGGCAGGCCGACCTGATCGCGGTCGGGCGCGAGATTCTCAACAATCCGAACTGGCCGATGGATGCCGCGCTGAAGCTCGGTGTTGAGGGTTCTTTCCGCAATGTCCCGCCGCAGTTCGGCTGGTGGCTCGGTACCCGCGCCAAGCGTGGGTTCGGAACCCGGCCGTCCACCTGGCAAAATGGCCTCAAAGATACCGGAAAGGTATTGTGAGTTTTGGGGGTGGGGATTTGGAAAGAACGCTTATTTGCCGGACACGCGGTAACTGACAGCCATAAGGTTCGCGAGCGATGCGCAAGAACTCCCTGTTTTTCCTCGGCGCGGCGGCAGGCGCCGGCCTGACGCTTCTCGTCACCGGGCCCCTGGCCTCGCAATTGGGCGCAGGCGCCAAGGCTGCCGCTGGCGACGCCTATTCGCAGCTCAATTTGTTTGGCGAGGTGTTCGAGCGGGTGCGGATCGACTACGTCGAAAAGCCCGACGACACCAAGCTGATCGAAGGTGCGATCAACGGCATGGTCACGTCCCTCGACCCTCATTCGCGCTACATGAATGACAAGGCGTGGCGCGACATGCAGGAGACGACCCATGGCGAGTTCGGCGGGCTCGGCATCGAGGTCATGATGGAGAACGGTCTGGTCAAGGTGGTCGCGCCCATGGACGACACGCCCGCCGCCAAGGCCGGCATCCTGGCGGGCGACCTGATCACCCAGATCGATGACGTCGCGGTGCAGGGACTTAGCCTGGAGCAGGCCGTGAACAAGATGAAGGGGCCTGTCGATACGAAAACCCGCCTCAAGATCCTGCGCAAAGGGGTGGAGCAGCCGTTCGAGGTTACGATCGTGCGCGAGATCATTCGCGTGCGTCCGGTCAGCTTCCACACCGAAGGCGGCGACATCGGCTATATCCGGATCACCTCGTTCAACGAGCAGACGACGGACGGGCTGAAAAAGGCGATCGGCGAGATATCGAAGCAGATCCCGCAGGACAAACTGGCTGGTTACGTCGTCGACCTCCGCAACAACCCCGGCGGATTGCTCGACCAGGCGGTCTCGGTATCAAGCGTGTTCATGGCGCGCGGCGAGGTGGTTTCGACGCGGGGCCGCAACCCTGAAGAAACCCAGCGTTTCACCGCGCGGGGCGGCGACCTCACCAAGGGCAAGCCGCTTGTGCTATTGATCAACGGCGGATCGGCGTCCGCTTCCGAGATCGTGGCCGGCGCGTTGCACGATCACCAGCGTGCGACCTTGATCGGCACCCGCTCGTTCGGCAAAGGCTCGGTGCAAACCATCATCCCGCTGGGGAGCGGCAACGGCGCCCTGGCACTGACGACGGCGCGCTATTTCACGCCGTCCGGCCACTCCATCCAGGCGCAGGGCGTCAAGCCGGATATCGAAGTGGTGCAGGATGTGCCGGATGAGCTGAAGGGCCGCGCCGAGCTGAAGGGAGAGGCGTCGATGCGCGGCCATCTGTCGGGCGAAAGCGCGGAGGAACAAACGGGTTCGCAATCCTATGTTCCGCCGTCCGAGAAGGACGATAAAGCGCTTGCCGCGGCTTACAACGTCCTGCACGGCGTCACGGTCAATGCCAACGTCCCGCCAACTCCCAAGGCCACGGTTCCGAACTGAAGCGTTTTCAAGCGAAGCGGAAACCGGTTCGCGTGATGAAGACGCGTCAAACAAAACTGCGGAGTAGCGGTTCTGAGTCACTCAAGACCGCGGCTCTAGGCCGTCGCGGTCCTTGGAATTTGCCTATGCTTTCGCATTTCGCTCGGAGCGGCGGTCGATTGCTCGAGGTGCGCGATGCAAAGCTGCCTGATTTCCGCGGCCGGCTTGGGCGGGCTGAACAGATAGCCCTGCATTTCGGAGCAGCCGAGTTCGCGCAGCAGGTCCTGCTGCTGTTGTGTCTCGACGCCTTCCGCCGTCGTCGTCATGTGGCGTTCGGCGGCGATATTCACCACCGCCTGCACGATGCACGATGATCCGCCGGGTTCCGCGATGTCCTTGATGAAGCAACGGTCGATCTTGATCTTGTCGAACGGAAAACGCTGCAGATAGCTGAGCGACGAATAGCCGGTGCCGAAATCGTCGAGCGCGATCCGCACCCCGATTCCGCGAAGCTGATGCAGAATGGCCAGCGCTGCTTCGTCGTCGCGGATGAGAACCGCCTCGGTGATCTCGAGTTCAAGCCGGCTCGCCGGCAGACCGGACTCAGCCAGCGCCGAGACGACCCTCAATGCGAGCGTGCCGGTCCTGAACTGGACCGGCGAAACGTTGACCGCGAGCCTGATATCGTCAGGCCAGGTCGCGGCTTCCGCGCAGGCCGTTACCAGTACCCATTCGCCGAGCTGGTTGATCAGGCCGGTTTCTTCCGCGATGGGAATGAACTCGACGGGCGAGATCATGCCGCGTTCGGGATGCCGCCAGCGCACCAGCGCTTCGCAGCCGGTGATCCTGTTATCCCCGAGGCTGATGCAGGGCTGGTAGTAAACCTCCAGCGCCCCGTCCGCCATCGCCTGGCGCAGATCGATTTCAAGTTTGCGACGCGCCCTGAGCTGGGCGTCCATATCCGGTTCGAAGAAGCGATAGGTCCGGCGCCCCGCCGATTTGGCGGCATACATCGCTAGGTCCGCGTTCTTCAGAATTTGATCGAGATCGACGCCGTGCTCGGGAGCCAGCGCAATGCCGATGCTGGCGTCCGCGGTCAGTTGGTGACCGAAGCATTCGCAGGGTTTCCTGATCGCGTCGAAAACCCGGCCCACGAGATCGGTGACTTCGGCCGGGGCCTTGACGGAGGTCTGAACGATGGCGAATTCGTCGCCGCCCAGGCGTGCGACAAAATCCGGCGCCGTAACGCATTGGTTCAGTTGAGCTGCCACGGATTTCAGCAATTCGTCGCCGATCAGGTGCCCGAGCGAATCGTTGACGCTCTTGAACTCGTCGATGTCGATGTAGAGCACCGCCAATTGCCGGTCCGGTGCAACGCCGGCCAGTTCCCGTTTGAGCCGCTCGTGGAACAAGGTGCGGTTCGGCAGATCGGTCAGCGCGTCGTAATGCGCGAGATGTGTGATCCGCTCCTCGGAGCGTCTGCGCTCGGTGACATCCTCATGGGTCGCGACCCATCCGCCGTCCGCCAGCGGTTCGTTCACGATCTGGATTGAACGTCCGTCGGGGGTCTCGATCACTATGGAGTTTCGCAACGTGATGTCGTGGAGGACGCGGAAACAGTACGCATCGACGTTGCCCACGAACGATCCCGTGGCCTTGCGATGCGCGATGATCTCACGGAAAGTGCAGCCCGGTTTGACCACCCCTGCCGACAGACCGTACATTTCGATATAGCGCTGGTTGCAGACGACGAGCCGCTCCGATGAATCGAACAGCAACAGACCCTGCGTCATGTTGTTGACGGCCGTGTCCAGACGCTGCTTCTGCAGTGCCAGCCGTTGCTGCGACAACCGATGTTGCTGCGATAGCTTGCGGACTACGAAAAACAGCAAGATTGTGATCGCCAGCGCGGAGAGTCCGGCAGCAGTGATCATGAACCTGATTTGAGCGCGCCAGTCCGCCAGCGCGGCCGACACGGTCGTCGTCGCGATCACGACAATCGGAAAATTCTTCAACAGGTGCGCTGAACCGAGCCTTTCCTGACCATCGACCGGACTGGTCAAACGCAGGGTTCCCCGATCGGTATTCGAGAGCAGCTTGAAAAGCGGACCGCGCGCGAAATTCTGACCGGTCATCGAAG
This sequence comes from uncultured Alphaproteobacteria bacterium, assembly GCA_963823115.1. Lineage (GTDB taxonomy): Bacteria > Pseudomonadota > Alphaproteobacteria > Rhizobiales > Xanthobacteraceae > Bradyrhizobium. The sequence continues at coordinate 46,548 of CAWGKJ010000053.1, forward strand.
TCCTGATGCGGGTAACGGGCCAGCAGAGTTCCATCGCGATGGAGCATCGTGATCGCCGCATCATGTCCGAGCGCCACGGATGCGAAGAACTTTTCAAACCAGATTGGCGCAATCGCCCGTGTAACGACCCCAAGGAACTCACCCCTTGAGTTCGTCACCTTTTGCGAGATGACGGCTGCCCAGTCACCGGAAAGACGGCTCCGCACCAGTTCGATCAAGACCGGTGCCGCCGCCGATCCGGACTTGAAGGCCTTGAAGAAGCCCCGATCGGTGATCTTGACGTCCGGAACCGGCCAGGTTTCCGACGAATTGATCAGGGATCCCTCTGCATCGAACACATTGACGCCGGCCACATCGGAGTACGCACCGACCTTGGCTCTCAGCACCTCGTGCCATTCGAGGGTGGCTATTTGCCCTTTGAAAATTTCGGGCAAGTCGATCCGATCCTGCTGGATATGGTTGATGACGTCTTTCTGAACGACCGTGAATTCCTCGATTTGCTGGTCGAAGTGACGGGCCAGCAGCAGCACCGTGTTTTCCAGTTCGCGCTCGCTGCTGTTCAGCGCCCGCTCGCGGGAATTGCCGGCCATGATTGTGGTGCCGATGGCGATCGCGGTGATCAGCACTATCCCGCCGACAACGAGCCAGCGGAGCGGATTATCGAAAACGGAAGCTTTGACGCTGGAGGAGGCGTTGCGGATTATTGTCATTGTTCTTGGTCGCTACCGGAGCCGAGAGCCGGGAGCGGTCTTTCACGCCCCCGACCCGGCACATGGCTACGCCGCCGAAATGGAATTCACGTTAGGAATTTGGGTTAATGGGAGGTTAGCAAGCGGGCCGCGGTTCGTAGATCGCCTGCTGCGTCGCCGGCGGGGGGATACGGCGCGGCTCTTGTCGATCGATCCACCGTGAAATTCCGGTATCGCTCAGTCCCCGGCGCGATAATGCCCGGATTTACCGCCTTTTTTTTCGACCAGATGAATGCCTTCGATGTGGACGCCGCGCTCCACTGCCTTGATCATGTCGTAGATCGTCAGGCACGCGACCGACACCGCCGTCAGCGCTTCCATTTCGACGCCGGTCGGTCCGGCGACCTTCACGGTGGCGCGCACGATGCAGCCTGGCAGCCTGCTGTCGGGCACAATGTCGAGCGAGACCTTGGACAGCGTCAGCGGATGGCACAGCGGTATCAGGTCCGACGTGCGCTTCGCTGCCATGATGCCGGCGACGCGCGCGGTGCCCAGGACGTCGCCCTTTTTGGCGTTACCGGAAACGATCAGCTCGAGCGTTGCCTTGCTCATGACGACGCGGCCTTCCGCGACCGCCGTACGTTCGGTTGCGGGCTTGGCCGACACGTCGACCATGCGCGCTTCGCCCCGGGCGTCGATGTGGGTGAGGGCGGGTTTGCCTTTGGAAGATTTGCGCGCCATGGGTCAGCGCGTAGCCGTGGCGCGCGGGGTCTCACGCGCCAGCAGCGCGCGGGTCGCCGCCGCCACATCCGCCTGTCGCATCAGGCTTTCACCGACCAGGAAAGTCGATATGCCCACGCGTGCGAGCCGCGCCAGATCAGCGGACGCGAAGATGCCGCTTTCGCCGACCATCAGGCGATCGCTTGGGATCAGGGGCGCCAGCGCCTCGCTGGTCGCCAACGTGGTCTCGAAGGTGCGCAAATTGCGGTTGTTGACGCCGATCATCGGCGAGCGGAGCTTCAGGGCGCGATCGAGTTCTGCGCATTCATGGATTTCGATCAACACGTCCATGCCAAGCGCGACAGCGGCGTCCTCAATATCCTTCGCCGTGGCGTCCTCGATCGCCGCCATAATGATCAGGATGCAATCGGCACCGAAGGCACGGGCCTCGACCACCTGATAGGTGTCGTACATGAAGTCCTTGCGCAGCACCGGCAATCTGGTTGCCGCGCGCGCCGCCACCAGAAAATCGAGATGGCCCTGAAACGACGGCGCGTCCGTCAGCACCGAAAGGCAGGCCGCGCCGCCGGCTTCATAGGCTCTTGCCAACGCCGGCGGATCGAAGTCGGCGCGAATCAGCCCCTTGGAGGGCGAAGCCTTCTTCACTTCGGCAATCAGCGCATATTCGCCCTGGCCGAGCTTCTCGCGGATTGCGCGAACGAAACCGCGCGGCGGCGAGGCGAGCTTCGCCTTGGCTTCGAGGCTTGAAAGCGGTTGCGCGCGCTTGGCGTTCGCGATTTCCTCGCGCTTGTAAGCCTCAATTCTGGTCAGAATGTCGGACATCGCGAGGCCCCTGCGGTCAGCCGTTGGAGACCGAGATCAGACGTTTCAGCCGGTCCAGCGCGGCCCCGCTGTCGAGCGACTGGGTCCCGAGCGCCACGCCATCCTTCAGGTTCCTGGCGCGGCCGGCGACGACCAACGCTGCGGCGGCGTTCAGCAGCGCCACGTCCCGATAAGGGCTCGGCATCCCGTCGAGCACGCTTTGTAGCGCGATCGCGTTGGCGTCGGCGTCACCGCCCTTCAGCAAGTCGCCGCGGACGCGCGGAAGGCCCGCTTCCTCCGGTGTGACCTCGAAGGTGCGGATATTGCCGTTCTCGAGGGCCGCCACAAACGTCGGGCCGGTGAGGGTGATTTCATCGAGGCCATCGGAGCCGTGCACCACCCATGCCGCTTCGGAGCCGAGGTTCTTGAGCACCTGCGCCAGCGGCTGCACCCATTGCCGCGAAAATACCCCCACCATCTGCCGCGTGACGCCGGCCGGATTGGACAGCGGCCCCAGCAGATTGAAGATGGTGCGGGTCGCCAGCTCGACCCGTGTCGGACCGACGTTCTTCATGGCGGGATGGTGCGATGGAGCGAACATGAAGCCGATACCGGCCTCCGCGACGCAGCGGCCGACTTGCTCTGGCTTGATGTCGATCTTGACGCCCAGCGATGACAGCACGTCAGCCGCGCCCGAGCGCGATGAAAGCGCACGATTGCCATGCTTGGCGACGGGGACGCCCGTGCCTGCGACGATAAAGGAGGCACAGGTCGAGACATTGACCGAGCCGGAGCCGTCACCGCCGGTGCCGACGACGTCGATGGCGCCTGGGGGAGCGTTGACGCGCAGCATCTTGGCGCGCATCGCCGATACCGCGCCGGTGATCTCGTCGACGGTTTCGCCGCGGACCCGTAGCGCCATCAGCAATCCGCCCATCTGCGAGGGCGTCGCCTCGCCGGACATCATGCTGTCGAAAGCCGATGCTGCTTCCTGGCGCGAAAGCGTCGCGCCGGTGGCGACTTTTCCGATGATAGATTTAAGGTCGTCCATCGCGTGCTTTCAGGAATGCTCATCTGTTCCGGAGCGCGATCTCTTTGAAGCCACCCTCGGGTCGGGCCGAGGGCATGCTTCTTTTCGGATCACGCTCAGTTGTTTGCGCCTGTCACCTGCGCGAAGGCGGCCTGGTTGATGGTGGTGCCGATGCCGGTTTCAAGCTTCGTGACGTATTGCGCGACCAGTTCATCGCTGAATCCGCGCTGAAGCGTCTCCTTCAGTTTTTTGATGTCGTCCGAGGCAAAGTCAACGGGCGTTATGCTGACGTCGGTCACGCGGAAGACGACCCACTCGCTGCCGCTGGTACCGGCGGTTTGCCCGACGCCATCCTTGGCGGTACGGAACGCCGCCGTGATCGCGCTGGCCGGCACGCCGGGCGGTGAGGCATCGCGCCGGAAACCGGCGGCGGTTTCGACCTTCGATCCCGCAGCTGCCGCCTCGTTCGCGAGACTGCCACCCCGTTCGAGCTTCTGAACCATCTCCGTCGCCTTGGCCTTGAGGCGGCTGCTGATCTGGTCGTCGCGCCATCGCGCCTCGACCTGGTCCTTGACTTCATCAAGGGTGCGCTCGCGCGACGGGGTGATGCCGAGAACGTCGTACCAGACATAGCCGCCGTTAAACGAGATCGGATCATTGTCGACGCCGACGTCGCTGTTAAAGGCCTGCGACACCACGTCGAGACCGCGGGGAATGTTGGTCGCCAGCTGGCCATTGGGGAGGCGGCCGGAGCGATCGACGGCGTCGATGGTGACGGCAGCCAGTCCCAGTTTTTGTGCGGCATCGATGACCCCGGCGCCGCCACCGCGCTCGTCTTCCATCTTGTCGCGCAGCTCTGCGACCGATTTGCGCGCGCGCTCGATCGCAATCTCCTTCTTCAGGTTGGAGGCGATGCTTTCATAGGACGGTTCGACGCCGTTCTCGATCTTGCCGATCTTGACCAGCGCGACGCCGAACTTGCCCTGTACCGGCTGGCTTACCTCGCCCGACGGCAGCGAAAAGGCCGCATCCGCGATCGCGGGATCGATGATCCCGGATTTCGCGACCAGACCAAGGTCGAGATCGGATGAATTGAGCCCGCGCTCCTTGGCGAGATCCTCAAATGACAATCCGGATGCGATGCGACCCCGCGCCGCCTGGGCTTCTTCCGCGTTCGGAAAAACCATTTGCGACACCTCGCGCTTTTCCGGCGTTCCAAGCCGGTCGCGGCGCTGCTCGAACAGCTTCCTGGCGTCCTCGTCGGCGACGTCAGACCACTTGCCTATTTCTTCAGGCGTAATCGCGACAAAGGCGATCTTGCGATATTCGGGGGCGCGGAACTGGGTCTTGTGATCGTCGAAATAGCCGGCGAGCGTCTCCGGCGACGGCGTATCGATTGTTCCAGCCTGGGTGGCGTCGAGTTTGACGTATTCGATCGAACGCTGTTCGTTCTGGAAGCGGCTCAGCGCCTCGATCATCGTCTTTGGCGGCTCGAGACCGGCGGAGATCGTACCGGCGATCTGACGCCGCAGCGACACCTTGCGCTGGTCGGCGACATAACGTTGCTCGGTAAAGCCAAACTGCCGGATGACGGCCTGGAACCGCGCCGGATCGAAGTTGCCGTTGACGCCCCTGAAATTCGGGTCGGCGAAGATCATGCGCATGGTCTCGGCGTCGGACTGTCCGAGCCCCAGCCGCCGCGCCTCCTCATCGAGGGCCGCTTCCGCGATGGTCTGCTGCAGCACCTGGCGGTCGAGGCCGAAGGCGCGGGCCTGATCCATGGTCAGCGGGCGACCGAACTGGCGGCCGATCTGTTGCAGCCTCTCGGTATAGAGCTGGCGGAATTCATTGATCGAGATCGTGGTGTGACCGATCGTGGCCAGCGTCAACTCTCCGAAACCCCTGAAAATGTCGGCGATACCCCAGACCCCGAAACTGACGATCAACACGCCCATCACTACGGCCATGATGGTCTTGCCGAGCCAGTTTGATGAGGCTTTGCGCATTCCTCGAAGCATGGGTCCAACTTTGTTTGCAGGAGGGGATTGGGTCGCGCCCAAGGGGAATTCGGCATCGAATTCCGCGAAAGGGCGTCACCAAATTGATAAAGCATCATAAAGTGGCAGCCGCCCCGTCGCAACCTTGGCGGGGAGGGCGATTTGAAGCGGTTAACGCCACAGGATCGCCGCGCGCGGCCTCTGGAACTGGCCGCGGCGCTCTGCTAGCGCATGTTTGACCCGAATATCCCCAGGGGAATCCCGATATGACCGACGCTATCCGGCCGCTGATTGCCGGCAACTGGAAAATGAACGGCCTCAAGTCTTCCTTGGCCGAATTCGAGGCGATGCTTGCCGGCGCCCCCGATGTGGCCGCCAAGGCTGATTTACTGGTTTGCCCGCCGGCGACCCTGGTCGCAGCCTTTGCGGACAAAGCGCGCGGCTCAAAGGTGCTTGCCGTCGGTGCTCAGGATTGCCACGCCAAGGCGTCGGGGGCCAATACAGGCGATCTTTCAGCGGAAATGCTGGCGGATGCCGGCGCCAGCGCCATCATCGTCGGGCATTCCGAGCGGCGCGCCGATCACGGCGAGACAGATGTGCTGATCCGCCAGAAGGCGGAAGCCGTCTGGCGCGCGGGCCTTACCGCGATCGTTTGCATCGGCGAGACCCAGCACCAGCGCGATCAGGGGCAAACCCTCGACATCTGTCGCGGGCAACTCAATGTCTCGCTGCCGGATGGGGCGAGGGCCGGTAATCTGGTGGTGGCCTATGAGCCGGTCTGGGCGATCGGCACTGGGCTGACCCCCACGACAGGAGATGTTGAGCAAATTCATAAGTTTATCCGAGAACTTCTGATCTCGCGATTTAACGGCGAGGGGGACAGGATCCGGATCCTTTATGGCGGCTCGGTAAAACCCTCCAACGCCCGGGAATTGATGGCGGTCGCCAACGTCAATGGCGCGCTGATTGGCGGCGCGAGCCTGAAGGCCGCAGATTTCCTTGCGATTGCGGCTGGTTGCCCCTAACTAACGTCGAAGCGTGCGGGGGGCTGATAATCCCCCTCGGGGGTGACAATGCCCCTTGCTATCGTGTAACACCGCGCCACTTCAAACCCCGCAAACCCCCGAGCAGCCGGTTGCCGGCGCTTTGGTTTGTGACGGAAGGTAGAGATGCAGACTGTCGTTATCGTCATTCACCTCATGATCGTCGCGACGTTGATCGGCGCGGTCCTGTTGCAGAAATCAGAGGGCGGCGGCCTCGGCGTCGGCGGGGGCGCAGGCTTCATGTCGAGCCGCGGTACTGCCAATTTGCTGACGCGTACGACGGCGGTGCTCGCGGTCGGCTTCTTCGTCACCAGCCTGTTCCTGTCCTGGCTCGCAAGCTATGATCGCAAACCGAGCTCGATCATTGGCTCTACGCCAGCCTCACAGTCGCAGCCTGCTGGAGGCCCGGCGGTTCCGATCGCTCCGCCGACTGGCGGCGGCATTCTGGATTCCCTCAAGAAGGCGGACGAACAGCAGCAGAACCAGCCGGCCCCAACCGGCCCGCAGGCGCCGCGTTCGCAATAACGCAAGGGGGCCATGCAGGAAACCGATCTGGCATCCTGCATCAGGAATCCCCAATAAGGCGCTGAAAGCGCTTTGAATTCCGCGTCACCCACAGCCCTGCAGAATGTTCGCTATGGACCAGCGATTGGCTTTGGCGAATCGGCCCCATAGCCTTAAAGGTTAAGTCCCATGGCGCGGTACATTTTCATCACCGGCGGCGTGGTTTCTTCGCTCGGAAAGGGTCTGGCATCGGCGGCGCTCGGCGCCCTGCTGCAGGCGCGGGGCTACAAGGTCCGGCTGCGCAAGCTCGACCCCTATCTCAACCTCGATCCCGGAACGATGTCGCCGTACCAGCACGGCGAAGTGTTCGTGACCGACGATGGTGCGGAGACCGACCTCGACCTCGGCCATTACGAGCGCTTCACCGGACGTCCGGCCACCAAGGCCGACAACATCACCACCGGGCGCATCTATCAGGACATTCTCACCAGGGAACGGCGCGGCGACTATCTCGGCGCCACCATCCAGGTGATCCCGCACGTCACCAACGCGATCAAGGATTTCATCCTCGACAGCAATGACGCGTTTGATTTCGTGCTGTGCGAGATCGGCGGCACCGTCGGCGACATCGAGGGCCTGCCCTTCTTCGAGGCGATCCGCCAGATCAAGAACGACCTGCCGCGCGAACACGCCATCTACATTCACCTGACGCTGCTGCCGTTCATTCCGAGCGCAGGCGAACTGAAGACAAAGCCGACCCAGCATTCCGTCAAGGAGTTGCGCTCGATCGGCATCCAGCCGGATATCCTGCTGTGCCGGACTGACCGGCCGATCCCCAAGGAAGAGCGGCGCAAACTCGGGCTGTTCTGCAATGTGCGCGAAAGCGCTGTCATCGAGGCGCGCGACGTCGATAACATTTACGCCGTGCCGGAGGCCTATCACGCCGCCGGCCTCGACGACGAGGTGTTGGCGGCGTTCGGCTTCGTGCCGGAGAAACCGCCGGCGCTGCAAAGCTGGCACGAGATCAACGAGCGGATCCGCAATCCCGAAGGCAATGTCACGATCGCCATCGTCGGCAAATACACCGGCATGAAAGATGCGTACAAATCGCTGATCGAGGCGCTTTCGCACGGCGGCATCGCCAACAAGGTGAAGGTCAATCTCGACTGGATCGAGAGCGAAGTGTTCGAGAACGAAGACCCCGCGCCGTTTCTCGAGCACGTCAACGGCATCCTGGTGCCCGGCGGCTTCGGCCAGCGTGGCGCGGAGGGCAAAATCCGCGCGGCGCAGTTCGCCAGGGAGCGCGACGTACCCTATTTCGGCATTTGCTTCGGAATGCAGATGGCGGTGATCGAGGCGGCGCGCAATCTGGTCGGCATCGAGAAGGCGAATTCCACCGAGTTCGGCCCGACGCCCGAACCGGTGGTTGGCCTGATGACAGAATGGCTGCGCGGCAACGAGCTGGAGCGGCGATCGAAATCAGGCGACCTTGGCGGCACCATGCGTCTGGGTGCTTATCCCGCGGTGCTCAAGCGCGGCAGCCGGGTGTGTGATGTCTACGGCGGCGCCGCCGAGATTTCCGAGCGCCACCGTCACCGCTACGAGGTGAACACCGACTACAAGGACCGGCTGGAGCAGCACGGGCTGAAATTCTCGGGCCTTTCGCCTGACGGTGTGTTGCCGGAGATCGTCGAATACGAGGACCACCCCTGGTTCATCGGGGTGCAATTCCATCCCGAACTGAAATCGCGGCCGTTCGAACCACATCCGCTGTTTGCGTCGTTCATTCAGGCGGCGATGGTGCAGTCGCGGCTGGTTTGATGCCCTGCATTTACCGACTTTGACGAGCGCGCGGATTGTTGCGACATATCGTTTCCGATACCGCAAGAGCAATCGAACAGGGGAGCGAGGTCGATGATCTACGAAATGCGCGTCTACCGCTGTATTCCGGGCCGGCTGCCGGCGCTGTTGAAGCGGTTCGAGACGACTACGCTGAAGCTGTGGGAGAAGCACGGTATCAGGCCGACCGGATTCTTCACCACGCTGGTCGGCGAATCCAATCAGGAACTGACGTATTTCCTGGCATGGGAATCGCTCGCCGAGCGCGAGAAGAAATGGGGAGCATTTGCGACCGATCCGGAATGGATCTCCGCCCGCGCGAAGACCGAGGAGGACGGCCAGATCGTCGGCAACATCGTCAACCAGTTGCTGGTACCGACCGCCTTTTCCCAGATGAAGTGAGCATTCGCGGCAGGTTCGGTTTCTTTCAGTGCCGGTTTCACAGCCGGCGCCCGCAACCCTGATATTCGAGACCGCTAAAATGGGGTTGATCCGCCTGCCGCTGCCCGGCATGGTCCGGGCCGAAATTAAGGAAAAGACCTTGAACGCGAACATTTCAGCTGCGCCGGTCGTCGCCGCGGGATCGGTCAAATTTGGCAATGATCTGCCGATATCGATCATCGCCGGCCCGTGCCAGCTCGAAAGCCGCGCGCATGCGCTTGAGGTGGCGTCCGCGTTGAAGGAGATCGCAGGCCGCCTCGGAATCGGGCTGGTCTACAAGACCTCGTTCGACAAGGCCAACCGCACCAGCGTATCGGCAGCGCGCGGCATCGGCTTGAAGCAGGCCTTACCGGTCTTTGCCGAGATACGGTCGTCGCTCGGCCTGCCGGTGCTTACCGACGTCCATGAGGCCGCGCAGTGCGCCGAGGTGGCGCAGGCTGTCGACGTCTTGCAGATCCCGGCGTTCCTGTGCCGGCAAACCGACCTGCTGGTGGCGGCGGCTGCGACCGGGAAGGTCGTCAATGTCAAGAAGGGTCAGTTCCTGGCACCCTGGGACATGGCGAATGTCGTCGCCAAGATCACCAATGCCGGCAATCCGAACGTTCTGGTCACCGAACGCGGCGCGTCGTTTGGCTACAATACGTTGGTATCGGATATGAGGGCGCTGCCGATCCTGGCCCACACCACTGGTGCGCCCGTGATTTTCGATGCCACTCATTCGGTGCAACAGCCCGGCGGCAAGGGCACCTCGTCGGGCGGCGATCGTGAATTCGTGCCGGTGCTGGCACGCGCCGCGGTCGCCGTCGGGGTCGCCGGCGTGTTCATCGAAACCCATCCCGATCCCGACCATGCGCCGTCGGACGGTCCCAACATGGTGCCGCTGCGCGAGTTCGAAGGTCTGGTGCGGACGCTGATGGCGTTCGACGCACTCGCCAAGAATCTCGAAAAGAATCTCGAAAAGCATCTCGAAAAGAACGTGGAACGCTGATGCCGCATACGGGACTGCGGCCGCATGATCAGCGCCTGCCGCCGGTCCTCAACGTCATTGCGCTGGCGACCTTCGCGGCGAGCCTGTCGGCGAGGGCGCTCGATCCCGTGCTGCCGCATGTCGCCGACGAATTCGGCGTCAGCATCGCAACCGCTGCCGGTTTCTCGGCCGTGTTCGCCTTTACCTTTGCGGTCGTGCAGCCGGTGCTGGGCGCGGCGGCGGACCTGTTCGGCAAGGTGCGGCTGATGATCGTGTGCCTGGTGCTCCTGGGTTTCGCCAGCATCCTCGGCGCGATGTCGACGTCATTCTCGCTGTTGTTTGCGACGCGGATTCTCGCCGGCATCGGTTCCGGCGGCGTGTTTCCAATCGCTCTCAGCCTGACCAGCGATCTGGTTGGGCCGGAAAAGCGCCAGGTGGCGATCGGGCGGACGCTGGCCGGCGCCATGACGGGCAATCTTCTGGGCGCGTCGGCTTCGGGTCTCATCGGCGATTTCCTGGGTTGGCGCGGTGTGCTCGCCGTGCTCGGCATTCTGGTAGTCGCGGCGTCGATCGCCGTGGCAACGGGCTTTCGCGGCGCGGCGCTCAGCCGTGCTCCCAAGACAAATCTGTCGGCGCTCAGGCATGGCTACCGTACGATTTTTGCGAATCCAAATGCGCGTGTTTGCTATGCGGCGGTGTTCATCGAAGGCTGCTGCGTGCTGGGGCTGTTTCCGTATCTCGCGGCTTTTCTGTTCGAACTCGGTGAAACCAGCCTTTCGATCGCGGGCATCGTCATCGCCGGTTTCGCCGTCGGCGGTCTATTCTATACGCTGACGGTTTCCCGCTTTCTGCCGCGGCTTGGCGTCAAGGGCATGATGATCGGGGGAGCATCACTGGTCGGCCTGCAGCTCGCCATCATCGCGTTCGGCCCCGGCTGGAAAATCCAGGCACTAAACCTGCTGTTTATGGGCTGGGGCTTCTACATGATCCACGGATGCCTGCAGGTGTTTGCCAGCGAGCTTTCGGTCGAAGCCCGCGCCACCGCGCTGTCGCTGCATTCCTTTTTCTTCTTCATGGGCCAGACGGTCGGTCCGATCGCATACGGGTTCGGCATCCAGAATATCGGCAAGATGCCGACCTTGATCACATGCGCGGTCGTGATGGTCGGGCTCGGCATGATGTGTGCGCGGCTGTTGCAGCAGACAGAGCCTGCGGATGCGGCGCGACATAGCCCGCGCGCTCACAAACCGGGATGGCTGGCGACTGCCAGCGCACCCAGCTCCATGCATCTCATTCGGTCAATGATCTTCCCCTGGTCCGCGCGCCGCGAGCGCAGGGCGAGCGAGGGTGATGAGCGCGAGAATGATCATCATGATTGACACGCCGGTGGTGCTGCCGAAATATCCGGCCATCGCGGTCGCAACGATCGGGACGAAGCCACCGCCGATTGCGGCGGAGACCTGAAATCCAAACGAAGCACCGCTGTAGACGGACGCGGGGACTGAACAATTCCGGGATGTGACAGGATTCCAGGCCGAACATCATGCCGTGGCCGAAATTCATCGCGATCACGATGGCGGTGAAGACAAACGCGGTACTCTTGCTTACCAGCATCCAGAACAGCGGGGAGGCGAACGGCGATCGTGAACAGGGCACGGAGAATATAGAGCGGTCGTCGACCGATCTTGTCGGAAAGCCAGCCGAACGTCGGCAGGCTGATAAATTCCAGGAGTGCGGCATACATCACGGCGTCGAGCAGCAACTGCTTGGTCAGTCCGAGCTTGGGTGGTCGCATAGACGACCACGAACACCGTAAGCGTGTAGACCGAGGAGACTTCGGAGAGTTTCAATCCAACTGCCATCAGAAATGTCAGGGTGTTCTTGCCGATGGCTTCGCCGACCGGATTGCTAGGATAAGTCATCGCGTATTTTGAGCCGTTCGAATATGGGCGTCTCAGGTATCCGGGAGCGCACGAATGTTCCGAGGGCAAGGAGCACAATGCTGATCAGGAATGGAATGCGCCAGCCATAGGCTGCGAAATCGGCGTCCGGCAACTTCGAGACCAGTGCGAACACCAGGCGTTGCCAGCACCAGTCCGACCGGAAATCCGATCTGTACGAAGCTGGTGTAAAAGCCGCGATTGTCGGCTGGTGCGTGCTCGAGCACCATCAGCGAGGCGCCGCCCCACTCGCCGCCGAGGCCAATACCCTGGATGACGCGCAGCAGGATCAGCAGGATCGGTGCGAAGACGCCGATCGAAGCATAGGTCGGCAGCAAACCGATGCAAAAAGTACTGAGGCCCATAATGAAAAGCGTCAGAACCAGCATGGATTTTCGGCCAAGCCGATCGCCGAAATGACCAAAGAGCGCGCCGCCGAGCGGCCGCGCCAGAAAACCCACGGCGTAACTGCACGAGTGCGGCCAATGTACCTGCGAGCGGATCGAAGGTCGGGAAGAACGCCTTATTGAACACAAGCGCTGCCGCGGTCGCGTAGATGAGGAAATCATACCATTCAATGACGGTTCCGAGACAGCTTGCGAACACGATGGAATTGATCTTTGGGGCGCTCCGATGCCGACGATCGGCGCCGTTGCGATGACGGTCATTGGGGCCTCCAGCTTAGACGCAAGTCCTTGGTGGAAAAATATCCAGTCGAGTGGATACAAAGGGCAAGACGTTCTGAAACAGGATGCACGGTAACGCGTCGAGACGGCGCCTCAACGCGATCCTCTTCTTAAGATAACTTCTTAAGCTTACAGCGGAGAGGCTTCGTTCTTTATTCCGCCACGAGCTGCCACCTCGCGTCATCATGGAATTTCGATTGTGTTCCGGTAGCGCGGCGGATCAGCCGCGGCCTCGATAGGGCGCGACGCCCTGATCCGGAATCCACATCCCCTTGGGCAATCGGCCGGTTTGCCAGAACACGTCGATCGGGATGCCGCCGCGCGGATACCAGTAGCCGCCGATGCGCAGCCATTTCGGCTTGATCTCCGCCGCTATCCGCTTGCCGATCGTGACCGTGCAATCCTCATGGAATGCGCCGTGATTGCGGAAGCTCGCGACATAGAGCTTCAGGGATTTCGACTCCAGCAGCCATTGGCCCGGCACATAGTCGATCACCAGATGCGCGAAATCCGGCTGGCCGGTGACCGGGCAGAGCGAAGTGAATTCCGGCGCGGTGAACCGCACCAGGTAATTGGTATCCTTTTGCGGATTGGGCACGCGGTCGAGTTTTGCCTCGTCGGGCGTGTGGGGCCATTCCACGGCGCGGCCGAGCTGCAGGGCGATTTCGTGATTTCGACGATTTGCCGGGCTTTCTCGACATGATGAGGTCTCCGTTGCCGCGTTATTAGACAATCGTCACGCCAGCGTCACGCGTGCAGCGCGGCCTTTTCCGCCTCCAAGCCTTGCTGTAGAAGCAGCGCCAACCGTTCCAATCCGGCATCTTCCAAAAAGAGGCTCCCATGACCGCCATCGTCGACATCATCGGCCGCGAAATTCTCGACAGCCGCGGCAATCCCACCGTCGAGGTCGACGTGGTGCTGGAAGACGGCTCGATGGGCCGCGCGGCGGTGCCGTCGGGCGCCTCCACCGGCGCCCATGAGGCGGTCGAGCTGCGCGACGGCGACAAGGCGCGCTACCTCGGCAAGGGCGTGCAGAAGGCCGTCGACGCCGTGAACGGCGAGATCTTCGACGCGGTCGGCGGCATGGACGCCGAGCAGCAGGTCCAGATCGATGAGACCATGATCGGGCTCGACGGCACGCCGAACAAGAGCCGGCTCGGCGCCAACGCCATTCTCGGGCGTGTCGCTCGCGGTCGCCAAGGCCGCCGCCGAATCCTTCGACATGCCGCTGTATCGCTATGTCGGCGGCACCTCGGCGCGGACCCTGCCGGTGCCGATGATGAACATCATCAATGGCGGCGTGCACGCCGACAACCCGATCGACTTCCAGGAATTCATGATCATGCCGGTCGGCGCGCCGACCTTTCGCCGAGGCGCTGCGCTGGGCGCGGAGATGTTCCACACGCTGAGACGGCGCTGAAGAAGGCCGGCCACAACACCAATGTCGGCGACGAAGGCGGGTTCGCTCCGAACCTGAAATCGGCCGACGAGGCGCTCGAGTTCGTCATGGGATGCGATCGGCAAGGCCGGCTACAAGGCCGGCGGGACGTGGTGCTGGCGCTGGATCGTGCCTCGACCGAATTCTTCAAGAACGGCGCTTACGTCTATGAAGGCGAGAACAAGACCCGCTCGCGATCGACGAGCAGGCGAAATATCTCGCCGATCTGGTTTCGCGCTACCCGATCGTCTCGATCGAAGACGGCATGGCGGAAGACGACTTCGAGGGCTGGAAGGCGCTGACCGATCTGATCGGCAACAAATGCCAACTGGTCGGCGACGACCTGTTCGTCACCAATGTCACGCGGCTCGCCGACGGCATCAAGAACGGCCGCGCCAATTCCATCCTGATCAAGGTCAACCAGATCGGCACGCTGACGGAAACGCTGAGCGCGGTCGAGATGGCCTACAAGGCCGGCTACACCGCGGTGATGTCGCACCGCTCCGGCGAGACCGAGGATTCCACCATCGCCGACCTCGCGGTCGCCACCAATTGCGGCCAGATCAAAACCGGCTCGCTGGCGCGCTCCGACCGCACCGCGAAATACAATCAGCTGCTGCGGATCGAGCAGGAACTGGGAGCGCAGGCGAAATATGCGGGCAGGGCGGCGCTGAAGGCGCTTGCGGTAAGAGTGCGCCACGTCGAGATTTGACAAGAAACAAACGGGAGGTTCACGATGAGCGCCGACAACAAGACCGGGCTGCAGCTTCGCTCGCTGATCAAGAAGAGCGGCGAACTTGAAATATCGCTGGCGAAGGTCGCCGATTCCCGAACCGGCGGCCGATGAAGTCGTGGTCCGCGTCGAGGCCTCGCCGATCAATCCGTCGGACCTCGGCCTCCTGATCGGCGCCGCCGATATGTCCACCGCCAAAGCGTCGGGCACCAAGGATTTGCCTGTCGTCACCGCGAAAGTCCCGGAAGCCGCCATGAAAGCGATGGCGGGACGGCTCGATGAATCCATGCCGGTCGGCAATGAAGGCGCCGGCGTGGTGATCAAGGCCGGATCGTCGGATGCGGCGAAGGCGCTGATGGGCAAGACCGTCGCCATGATCGGCGGCGCGATGTATGCGCAATACCGCTGCCTGAAGGTCGCCGAATGCCTGCCGCTGCCGGCCGGTACCACTCCTGCCGAGGGCGCTTCCTGCTTCGTCAATCCGCTGACGGCGCTCGGCATGACCGAAACCATGCGGCGCGAGGGCCACAAGGCGCTGGTGCATACCGCGGCCGCATCCAACCTCGGCCAGATGCTCAACAGGATCTGCCTCAAGGACGGCATCGGCCTCGTCAATATCGTCCGCAGCCCGCAGCAGGCCGAAATCCTGCGCAAGATCGGCGCGAAGCATGTCGTCGATTCCGCCGCGCCGACCTTTATGGACGATCTGACCAACGCGCTGGTGGAAACCGGCGCGACGCTGGCGTTCGACGCCATCGGCGGCGGCAAGCTTGCCGGCCAGATCCTCACCTGCATGGAGACCGCCGCCAACAAGACCGCCAAGGTCTACAGCCGCTACGGATCGAGCGTGCACAAGCAGGTCTATATCTATGGCAGCCTCGATCCCGGTCCGGTCGAGTCTGAACCGGGCGTTCGGGATGGCCTGGGGCGTCGGCGGCTGGCTGTTGTTTCCGTTCCTGATGAAGATCGGACAGGCCGAAGGCGCAAAACTGCGCCAGCGCGTGGTCGACGAACTCAAGACGACCTTTGCCAGCCATTACACCCAGGTGGTGTCGCTGCAGGAGGCGCTGCAGCTCGAGCCACATCGCCGTCTACGGCAAGCGCGCGACCGGCGAAAAATATCTGATCAATCCGAACAAGGGCTGAAGCCGATCGGCCGGTACAATCGGGCTTGCGTTCCTCCGATAACCGGGGGAACATTTGCGCCGAATACGCACGCGCAAAAAGACACAGCACACACCAGGGGAGAATACGCCATGATCGAGCTTGAACCGCCGCCAGCTTTTGGCCGGCGCAGCCGCCGCCGGCGCCGCGACCGCCCTGACTTCGTTCGGAGCCATCGCCCGCGCGCGCCGCGGTGCCGCCGGCTGGCGCCCAGGCGCCCGGTTTCTATCGTTACAAGGTCGGCAATTACGAATGCACCTCGATCAACGACGGCGCGCGCTCGTTTCCGCTGCCCGACAACGTTCGTGACCAATGTCACGAAGGAAGAGGCGCTGGCCGCGGCTGAAGCCGCCTACATGCCGAAGGGCATGGTCGACGGTGCCGTTCAACCCGCAGCTCATCAACACCGGCAGCAAGCTGGTCCTGATCGACTGCGGCAACGGCATCGCCAACTTGGAGCCGACCAAGGGCGCGGTCGGCCGCACCTTGCAAAATCTCGCCGCCGCCGGCGTCGATCCCAAGAGCATCGACATCGTCCTGATGTCGCATCTGCATCCCGACCACACCAACGGCATTCGCGCCGTCGACGGCTCGATGGCCTTCCCGAACGCCGAGATCATGGTCCCGGCGAAGGACTGGGAATTCTGGATGAGCGACGAGAACGCCGCCAAGGCCGCAGTCCAACCAGATGATGAAGAACTATTTCGCCAATGTGAAGAAGATCTACGCCGGCATCGAATCCAAGGTGACGAAGTATGACTGGGGCAAGGAGGTCGCGCCCGGCATCACCTCGATCGCGACGCCCGGCCATACGCCCGGCCATACCTCTTTCGCGGTTGCCTCAGGCAGTTCCAAGATCCTGATTCAATCCGACGTCACCAACATCCCCGAGTTCTTCCTGCGCAATCCGGACTGGCACGTGGCCTACGATGTGGATCCGGAGCTTGGCGCAGGAGACCCGTCACAAATTCTACGACATGGCGGCGGCCGAGAAGGCGACGGTGGTGGGCTTCCATTTCACCTTCCCGTCGATCGGTCATGTCGAGAAGGACGGCGCCAAATACCGGCTGATTCCGAGCGCCTGGAATCCGCGTGATCTGAACCTTGCTGCCGATTCAACGAAGACAGGCCGTCCGAAGCGGGCGGCCCGTTGCTTTCAGGAGCGACTCGCCGCCAGATCCCAATTCTTGGCAATCCATGCACTTGCATCTTTCCCGGACATGGCTAGGGTGACACCCAAGCCGATCCGGCTCACCGCGTCAAAAGGAAATTCCATGGCCAGCCCCCACACATTGTCGTCATCGTCGGCAGCCTTCGCAAAGAGAGCTTTTCGCTCAAGATCGCCAACGCGCTGGCAAAACTCGCGCCCGAGACGCTCAAGCTCGATGTCGACGACCCTGCACGGCATTTCGTTTTTCAATCAGGATCTGGAAGCGGCGCCGCCGGCCGACTGGCTGGCATTCCGCGAGAAGCTGCAGAAGTCGAACGGCGTTTTGTTCGTCACGCCCGAATACAACCGCTCTATCCCCGGCGTCCTGAAAAACGCCATCGACGTCGGATCGCGCCCCTACGGCAAGAGCTCGTTCCTCGGCAAGCCGACCGGCATTATCAGCAATTCGCCGGGGCCGCTGGGCGGCGTGGGCGCCGCCAAGCACCTGCAGAACATCTTGCCGGGCATTTCCGGTCCGATCCTGGGGCAGCCGGAAATCTATCTGAACGGCGTCGGCGACGCGTTCGACGACAAGGGCCATCTGATCAAGGAATCGCTGCAGAAGGTGCTGCAGCAATATATCGACGCCTTTGCCGCCTTCGTCGAAAAGCAGAACAATAACAATTAGGCGGGCACCGAAAGCCAGCGCGCACGGCCTTAGGATTTCGTTAACCGGGCCGCCGCATCCTCGCGGCCATGGTCTCTCGCTCGCGACTCAAATCCTTTCTCACGGGGCTTGCCCTCTACACGATGGCGGCGGCGATGGTCGGCTATTTCGGCGTCAACGCCTATACCGGCAAGTATGGCTTGAACGCGCGGCAGGAACTCGATCAGGAGATCATCGCCCTGACCTCCGAATTGGCACGGCTGAAGCGGGAGCGTGCCGACGAGCGAGCAGCGCGTCTCGCTGCTGCGATCCGACCGGGTCGACCCCGATATGCTGGACGAGCGCGCGCGCTATCAGCTCGATTATGCCAATCCGCACGATCTGGTTCGGACGTCCAATCCGAACTGATCGTCAAATTACAAAAACCCTCGAAATCAATTTCGAAAATGTCGCATGCCTCATTGCACTGCGGCATAGACAAATCTTCGTAACATCACGCAATCCTTTCACGGCGGTTTGAGTTGGGATAGAGAGGACTATTCGTCCTCCCATCCGGATTAGCCATGGCTGCACCGAAGAAAAGCGTCGCGAAAGAATCAGGCAACGGCTCCCACCACCCCCTGGAATTCACAAGGGATCAGGAACTAAGCGCGTTGCGCGACATGCTGCTGATCCGGCGCTTCGAGGAAAAGGCCGGCCAGCTCTACGGCATGGGCGCGATCGGCGGATTCTGCCATCTCTATATCGGCCAGGAAGCCATCGTCGTCGGCATGCAGATGGCCCTGAAACCGGGCGATCAGGTCATAACCGGATACCGCGATCACGGACATATGCTGGCCTGCGGAATGGACGCCAAAGGCGTGATGGCCGAACTGACCGGACGCCGTGGCGGCTATTCCAGGGGCAAGGGCGGCTCCATGCACATGTTCAGCAAGGAGAAGAATTTCTTCGGCGGCCACGGCATCGTCGGCGCGCAGGTGTCGCTCGGCACCGGGCTTGCCTTCGCCAACCGCTATCGCGGCAACGATTTCGTCAGCCTGGCCTATTTCGGCGACGGCGCCTCGAACCAGGGCCAGGTCTATGAAAGTTTCAATATGGCGGAGCTGTGGAAGCTCCCGGTGATCTACGTCATCGAAAACAACCGGTACGCGATGGGCACCTCGGTGACGCGTTCCTCCGCCCTGACCGATTTTTCCAAGCGCGGCGCCTCCTTCAACATTCCCGGCGAGCAGGTCGACGGCATGGACGTCCGCGCGGTGAAGGCCGCGGGTGACAAGGCCGTCGCATGGTGCCGCGCCGGCAGTGGCCCCTACATCCTGGAGATGCAGACCTACCGCTACCGCGGGCATTCGATGTCGGACCCGGCGAAATACCGTACCCGCGAGGAAGTCGAAAAGGTTCGGCAGGATCAGGACCCGATCGAGCAGGTCCGCAATCGCTTGCTGGCCGCCAAGGTGAGCGAACAGGAACTGAAGGCCATCGACGCCGAGGTTCGGGAGATCGTCAACGCCAGTGCCGACTTCGCGCAGCACGATCCCGGAACCCGATGCTTCCGAACTTTATACCGATATCTATCGCTGAGCGCCGCGCACGTATTGCCGCCTGAAGAGTGAATTTCTGGAGCCGCCATGCCAATTCAAGTGCTGATGCCCGCGCTGTCGCCGACCATGGAGAAGGGCAACCTTTCGAAATGGCTGAAGAAGGAAGGCGAGGCGATCAAGTCGGGCGACGTCATCGCGGAGATCGAAACCGACAAGGCAACGATGGAAGTCGAAGCCACCGATGAGGGCACCCTCGGCAAGATCCTGATCCCGGAAGGCACCCTCGACGTCGCCGTCAACACGCCGATCGCGACCATTCTGGCCGATGGCGAAAGCGCCGCCGATCTCGGCAAGGCGCCGGCGCCTGCGAAACCGGAGAAGGCCGCTGAATCGGCCCCCGCGGCCGAGGCGAGATCGGCGCCCGCAGCCTCCAAAGTCGCCGTCGAATCCGATCCTGAAGTGCCCGAGGGCACCGAGATGGTGACGATGACCATCCGCGAAGCGCTGCGCGACGCCATGGCCGAGGAGATGCGGCGCGATGGCGACGTTTTCGTCATGGGCGAGGAGGTCGCGGAATATCAGGGCGCCTACAAGGTGACGCAGGGGCTGCTGCAGGAATTCGGCGCCAGGCGCGTCATCGATACGCCGATCACCGAGCATGGTTTCGCCGGCGTCGGCGTCGGCGCGGCGATGGCCGGCTTAAAGCCGATCATCGAGTTCATGACCTTCAACTTCGCCATGCAGGCGATCGACCATATCATCAACTCCGCGGCGAAGACGCTGTACATGTCCGGCGGACAGATGGGCTGCGCAATCGTGTTCCGCGGGCCGAACGGCGCCGCCTCCCGCGTCGCCGCCCAGCACAGCCAGGACTACTCGGCCTGGTACTCGCAAATTCCCGGCCTCAAGGTGATCGCGCCATTTTCGGCCGCCGACTACAAGGGCCTGTTGAAAGCGGCGATCCGCGATCCCAATCCGGTGATCTTCCTGGAAAATGAGATGCTCTACGGCCATTCCGGCGAGGTGCCAAAACTCGACGATTACGTGATCCCGATCGGAAAAGCGCGGATCGCGCGCACCGGCGATCACGTCACCCTCATCTCGTGGTCGAACGGCATGTCTTACGCGCTGAAGGCCGCCGACGAACTGGCGAAGGAAGGCATCGAAGCCGAGGTGATCGACCTGCGCACCCTGCGCCCGATGGATACCGACACCATCGTTGCCTCCGTGAAGAAGACCGGCCGCGCCGTCACCGTCGAGGAAGGCTGGCAACAGAGCGGCATTGGCGCTGAAATCGTCGCCCGCATCATGGAACACGCCTTCGACTATCTGGATGCGCCGGTAACGCGGGTATCGGGCAAGGACGTGCCGATGCCCTATGCGGCCAACCTCGAAAAGCTGGCATTGCCCTCGGTGGCCGAGGTGGTCGAAGCCGCCAAAGCCGTTTGCTATCGGTGACGCATGACCGGGCCTAAGGAGCAGCCGTTGCCTCCGGACGTCATGGGCCGCGATGACGCCACGGAGGTGTTGCGCGCGTTCGTGGTCGATGGCGGACTTTCCATTGCGTTCACGCGCGCGTTCGAGGAGCCGGATATGTGGGGCCTGCTTCTGGTTGACATCGCGCGCCATGCCTCGCGGGCCTATGCGCGCGAGAGCGACTACACCGAGGAAGAAGCGCTGACGCGTATCGTTGACATGTTCGAAGCTGAAATCGCGCGGCCGACCGACGCGGGCACCACCACGCCGCGGTCGCAACAGGGTCACTGACAATGCCAATCAACATTCTGATGCCCGCGCTGTCGCCGACGATGGAAAAGGGCAACCTTGCCAAGTGGCTCAAGAAAGAGGGCGACAAGGTCAAGTCCGGCGACGTGATCGCGGAAATCGAGACCGACAAGGCGACCATGGAGGTCGAGGCGGTCGATGAAGGCACAATTGCAAAAATCCTGGTGCCCGAGGGTACGCAGGATGTCGCGGTCAACGCCGTGATCGCGGTGCTCGCCGGCGACGGCGAGGACGTGAAGGCGGCGGGAGCGGGGGCCGCAAGCGCGCCGCCGAAGGCGGCTCCGGCGGCGCAAGCCCGCCCTGCAACGCTGCGCAGCATCGAACACCTGCCGCTGCTCCTGCGCCCCAAGCTGCGGCATCTGCGCCGCAAGCCAACGGTCATGCCCGCACCTTCTCGTCGCCGCTGGCGCGACGGCTGGCGAAGGAAGCCGGCATCGAGCTGGCGCGCATCGCCGGCTCCGGTCCGCATGGCCGCGTCATCGCGCGCGACGTCGAACAGGCCAAATCCGGCAAGGGGCTGAAAGCCCCGGCCGCTGCACCCTCGGGCGCGCCCGGCATAGCGCCTTCCATGTCCGACCAGCAGGTCCTCGCGCTGTTCGAGCCCGGCAGTTACCAGATCGTGCCCCACGACGGCATGCGGCGCACGATTGCCCAAAGGCTGACGGCGTCGGTGCAGACGGTTCCGCATTTCTATCTGACGATGGACTGCGACATCGGCAAATTGCTCGCGGCGCGCGAGGAAATCAACGCCGCGGCGCCGAAGGACAAGGAGAAGAAGCCCGCCTACAAGCTTTCGGTCAATGATTTCGTCATCAAGGCGATGGCGATCGCGCTGCAGCGGATTCCCGATTGCAATGTGAGCTGGACCGACAGCGGCATGCTCAAGCACAAGCATTCCGACATCGGCGTCGCGGTGGCGATGCCGGGCGGCCTGATCACCCCGATCATTCGCAAGGCGGAGACCAAATCGCTGTCGACGATCTCGGGCGAGATGAAGGATTTTGCCGCCCGCGCCCGTGCGCGCAAGCTCAAGCCTGAGGAATATCAGGGCGGCACCACGGCCATTTCCAATCTCGGCATGTACGGCATCAAGGATTTCACCGCCGTGATCAACCCGCCGCACGCCACCATCCTCGCCGTCGGCACCAGCGAGGAGCGCGCCGTGGTGCGGAGCGGCAGGATCGAGGCGGCGCACATCATGAGCGTGACCTTGTCCTGCGATCACCGCGCGGTCGACGGCGCGCTCGGCGCCGAACTGATCGGCGCGTTCAAGATGCTGATCGAAAACCCTGTGATGATGATGGTGTGAAGCAAGCGCAGCGGCAGAGGTGGCAACGGTGAACCTGCGAACGCGCTGGCCCTGGATATCGATGTTGCTCGCAGCCTTTCTTGCGTTCAATCCCGTTGGCGTCGGGATCATCGGCGCCGCGTTCCTTTCCGGCGAAGCACTCTCGCTGAACATCTGGGGACCGATTGTGCTGACCGGCATGGCGATCGCAGCCTTGATCGTCTTGCTGGAATGGCGGCTACGAGCGTTCATCCTGAATCGTCGCGCACGCGGCACGACGACCACCTGAGTGAGACGGGAAATTTCATGGCCGACACATCCTTCGACGTCATCATCATCGGCTCCGGCCCCGGCGGCTACGTCACCGCGATCCGTGCCGCGCAGCTCGGTTTCAAGACCGCGATTGTCGAAAAATCCTATCTCGGCGGCATCTGCCTGAACTGGGGCTGCATTCCGACCAAGGCGCTGCTGCGCTCGGCCGAGATCTACCACTACATGCAGCACGCCGGGGATTACGGGCTGTCGGCCGAGAAAGTCTCCTACGACCCCAAGGCCGTGGTGCAGCGCTCGCGCGGGGTTTCAAAACGCCTCAACGACGGCGTCGGCTTCCTGATGAAGAAGAACAAGATCGCGCTGATCTGGGGCGCGGCTTCAATCGATGCGCCGGGGAAGATCACCGTCAAGAAATCCAGCGCCGAGGCGCCGAAGGGCGCGCTGGGCGAGGGCGCCTACCAGGCCAAGCACATCATCCTCGCTACCGGCGCGCGGCCGCGGGTGCTGCCGGGGCTCGAGCCCGACAAGAAGCTGGTCTGGACCTATTTCGAGGCGATGGTCCCGGAAAGGATTCCGAAGTCGTTGCTGGTCGTCGGCTCCGGCGCGATCGGCATCGAGTTTGCATCGTTCTTCCACACCATGGGCGCAGATGTCACTGTGGTCGAGGTGTTGCCGCAGATCCTTCCGGTGGAAGATGCCGAGATCGCGGGTCTCGCGCGCAAGCGCCTGGAGAAGCAAGGCATCAAGATCTTCACCGATACCAAGGTGACAAAACTCGAGAAGAAGACCGACAGCGTGGTCGCCACCATCGACGACGGCAAGAAGCCGCAAACGGTCGAATTCGAGCGGGTGATTTCCGCCGTCGGCGTGGTCGGCAATATCGAAAATCTCGGGCTGGAAAAGCTCGGCGTCAAGACCGATCGCGGTTGCATCGTGATCGACGGCTACGGCAAGACCAATGTGCCCGGCATCTACGCCATCGGCGACGTTGCGGGCCCGCCGATGCTGGCGCACAAGGCCGAGCATGAGGGCGTGATCTGCATCGAGGCCATCAAGGGCCTGCATCCCCATGCCATGGACAAGAATTCTCATTCCCGGCTGCACCTATTGCAACCCGCAGATTGCATCGGTCGGCTTGACGGAAGCGAGGGCAAAGGAAGGCGGTCGCGAGATTCGCGTCGGCCGCTTCCCGTTCGCCGGCAACGGCAAGGCGATCGCGCTCGGCGAGGATCAGGGACTGGTCAAGGTGATCTTCGACAAGAAGACCGGCCAATTGCTCGGCGCGCACATGATCGGCGCGGAAGTGACCGAACTGATCCAGGGCTACGTGGTGGCCATGAACCTCGAAACCACCGAGGAGGAACTGATGCACACCGTATTCCCGCATCCGACGCTGTCGGAGATGATGAAGGAAGCGGTGCTGGACGCCTATGGCCGCGTGCTGAACGCGTAGAACCTGATCATGTCAGGTCGAAGCCACACACTCACACCTCATCCTGAGGAGCTTGCGAAGCAAGCGTCTCGAAGGATGGGCAACGCAGGGACTTCGCGGCGATCCTTCGAGACGCGCGCGAGAGCGCGCTCCTCAGGATGAGGTCCGGCCATCCCGCTCTAACAGTCGAGACCGCATCCCGTGAAAGACAATGACAACCTGACGATCGAACGGCCGACATTCGTGACCCATCTCGAATGCGCGATGGAGGGCGATCGCTATCCCTCCGACCAGATCCACAACCTGTCGAAGGCGAACAAGCCGCTGCTGGTGCGCTACGATCTTGCCGGCGTGAAGAAAGCGCTGACCAAGGACGCGCTCAAGGAGCGGCCAGCCGACCTCTGGCGCTACCGCGAGATGCTGCCGGTGCGGAAAGTCGCCGACATCGTCAGCCTCGGCGAGGTGACCACGCCGCTGATCCGCCTGCCGAGGCTCGCGAAAAAGATCGGCGGCGGCGAGATCATCGTGAAGGACGAGGGCCGCCTGCCGACCGGCTCGTTCAAGGCGCGCGGCCTCGTGATGGCGGTGTCGATGGGCAAGGCGCTCGGCATCACGCACATGGCGATGCCGACCAACGGCAATGCCGGAGCCGCGCTTGCGGCCTACGCCACCAGTTGCGGCATCAGGACCACGATCTTCTGTCCCGCCGACACGCCCGAGGTGAACGTCAGCGAGATCGAATTGCAGGGCGCGACCGTCTATCGCGTCAACGGACTGATCGACGATTGCGGCAAGATCGTCGGCGAGGGCAAGGCCAGGGCCGGCTGGTTCGATACGTCGACACTGAAGGAGCCCTATCGGATCGAGGGCAAGAAGACGATGGGGCTGGAGCTTGCCGAACAGCTCGGCTGGGAAGTGCCCGATGTGATTTTCTATCCGACCGGCGGCGGCACCGGCCTGATCGGCATGTGGAAGGCGTTCGCCGAGCTCGAAGCCATCGGTTTCATCGGCAGCAAGCGGCCGCGGATGGTGGCGGTGCAGGCGGCCGGCTGCGCGCCGATGGTGCGGGCGTTCGAGAACGGCACCGAGCACGCGCCGCGCTGGGAAGAGGCCCACACCATCGCTTCCGGCATCCGCGTGCCGCAGGCCATCGGCGATTTTCTGATCCTGCGCGCGGTGCGGGAGAGCAAAGGTTTTGCCATTGCGGTGTCGGACGAGAAGATTTCCGCTGCGCTGAACGAAGTCGCGCGCGAAGAGGGCCTGTTGCTGTGTCCGGAGGGCGCGGCAACCTGGGCCGCTTACAAGCAGAGTCTCGCCGACGGCCGCGTGACAAAAAATGATCGCGTGATGTTGTTCAATTGCGCCACAGGCCTTAAATACCCGCTGCCGCCGGTCACGCGCACGCTCGATCGTCACGCACCGATCGACTACGCGAAGTCTGTGGACCATGCGGGCGGGCTGCGCAGCCTCGACGCGACTGAGTGCAAAACGCAGCCCTATCCTACAGCGTCACGACAATATCCCCTGCGTCCTGAGGAGCCGCGGCAAGCAAGCGTCTGGAAGACTGAGGTCGACCACCCACGCCTCATCGTTCGAGACGCGCGAAGCGGCGCTCCTGACCATGAGGAGGTACTCTCGTCGCAAGGCCAATGCTCCCGCGCAAACGCTTGGCGTTTGTCGCAGGCAATGACGACCGTGGGATATTGGGGAGAAGGTGTGATGCGAAGAACAGTCCTGGCCGCGCTGTTCGCGACGCTGGCATTTGGCGGCAACGCGCGCGCGGACAATTTTCCGTCGCATCCCATCACCATCGTGGTGCCGTTCGCCGCCGGCGGGCCGTCCGATGCGATGGCGCGGATTCTGGCCGAGCGGATGAAAGTCACGCTTGGCGAAGCCGTCCTGATCGAGAATGTCACCGGTGCGGGCGGCTCGATCGGGGTCGGACGCGCGGTGCGCTCGCCGCCGGACGGCTACACCGTCAGCTTCGGTCATCTCGGCACCCATGTCGCCAACGGGGCGGTCTACAAGCTCGGCTACGATCTCGTGACCGATCTCGAGCCGGTGGCTGCTGCTGCCGAGCAATCCCATGATCATCGTCAGCAGGAATGCGGTGCCGGCGAAAACGCTGAAGGAATTGATGGCGTGGCTGAAGGCGCGGACAAGCTCCCGCCACCGCCGGCACCGCCGGCGCCGGTTCGGGAAGTCACATCGCCGGGCTTTATTTCGAGAACATCACCGGGATCAAGCTGCAATACGTGCCGTATCGCGGCACGGCGCCGGCCTTGAACGATCTCGTCGCCGGTCAGATCGATCTCATCATCGACCAGACCTCGAATTCCATCAACCAGGTGCGGGCCGGCACCATCCGTGCTTACGCGGTCACCGACGATAAGCGCGTCGAGCAGGCGCCGGACATTCCGACCACCGACGAGGCGGGCCTGCCGGGGTTTCACATGACGCTGTGGTCCGGATTGTGGGTGCCAAAGGGCACGCCGAACGACATCGTCGCAAAGCTCAACGCCGCGGCGGTGGACGCCTTGAACGATCCGGCCGTGCGCAAGCAGCTGGAAAGCCTGGGCTTGCAGATGCCGCCGAACGATCAGCTTTCGCCGGAGGCGCTGGGCGCCTGGCAAAAGTCCGAGATCGCGAAATGGTGGCCGATGATCAAGGCCGCCAACGTCAGGGTGGATTGATCCCCGAACAGGGGCGGCGCTTATAGGACGAGCGCTCACGGAAACACCCATCAAACAGGCACAAACCAGCTTGCTTATTGCGCCAATGCTACGATCAGGCAATCGCCAACAGCAGTTGAGGGCGCGGCAGCTTTCCCAAATGGTCGATGGTCGAGAGTACAGTTGGGTGGGTACTGCCGCTCAACCGCTCAACTCTTGATAAACCCAGCTTATTTGCTCGCGAGTACTTGGTGTTTGTAGCAGGTTTTTTATTTCAATCACGTCCTGCAATGGTGTGTCTCATCGCACTCACAAATCAGACCCGAACGGGATCGACGTCCACTATGCCTTGATAGCGACCAAGTTCCGCGTGGCAGCGAAATGACGCGATGTGCCAAACTGAGACCCCACGGCGCGTCCGAGCTAGGTCCGCTCTTCCCCAAACAACAGATGAGGCGACTGAACCGGCATGTCGGTTCGGTGCCGATATTGTTGCAAAAGTCTTTTTGCGAGGTGGGACTTAAATTCTCCGCCCCGTAGATGCAGCGATTGAATAATGATGTGGGGGACCGCGCGTCGCCAAGTGCCAAACTCACAGGCGATTCTGTTAGCGCGTTTGAAGCCCTATTGATCGGCGATTGTCGCTTGTTTCGTTCTTTGGCGGAAAATTAGCCGCTGCGCCAATTGGGACTTTTGCAACAATATCTGCCAGACCCGGACATCAGGAGGCCGTGGAATCTCAGTGTTTGCCTGCAATCCAATCGAGAATTTGCGTCGACGCGACCGTTTTCTTCGGCATATGGGGATTTAAAGTCCCGGCAATCGCGCTCCAGCCGTCCTTGATCATCTCCTCGGCGAATTGCTTCGCCTGTGTTTCATCCTTGAATTTGCGGGTCGCGCGCGCGGACCGACTCTTCCCATCGTTGCACTTGGGAGTGATATTCGAACGATAGGAAACGTACCAGACATCGTGATCTGCCAAGTGCACAACCTCGAACAAGCTCAGCATTGGTGTCTAGCCGACAAGAAAGAAGGACCGTCGAACGGCGGGCATTCGACGGTCCCACGCAGTGTGGTTCGTATGATGAGGGATGTTCAGCCACACTGACCAAGATATAATTAGGTTATAGAACAACACCTTCTTCCGGGCAGCGGGCCTCAACAGGCTGTACAGCCTCGGGATGCCTAGCTACTTCATTTGCAAGCAATTGCAGCAGTATCTTCCGCTTGTCGGGGTGCGTTTCCTCCCGGAGCAACGCCTTGAAGCGAGCAATGTTTTGGCCGGCGATGTAGGTTTCCATCGCATCCATCATGTTTTTTGATCCCTCCGACTGCTGGGGCAGAAAGAAGCCCAAACGCGGGGCGCTCAAAGCCCGTAACCACGTCTCCGCAATGAATAAATCTGAGTGCGGGGAAACGAAAGAAATTTGCTAGACCGAATTCTGCCAAAGTTTGCTCAAATCTGAACGTCGCTCGTTGAGCTTTGTTGGCATGCATTGAGTACTGCAAACAAATTGGGCGGTAAAATTCAGTTGACTTAGATTGGCCAGAGTTCTTGCTGTGCGTACGTCCCTTCATTGCGATTCGTGATGCTGGATAACCCTGAACGACTGTTGAGCCGGTCTCCCGTTATTCGCACTAGCGATCCGGAAGAGATGAGACACGCGCTTTTTACGGTCTACGGGGCAAGCGGATTTGCGGTCCCCGATTCTGGCGCCTTTGAAGGTGTTGCCAACTATCTTGCGCTCGAGAACGTCGGCCTAGGTTTTTGTGGATATGGCGCCAAGACAATCGTGGACTTCGCGGAGAGCGATTTCGCCCGGCTGCAAATCCCCCTCAAGTGCAACGCCACCACCATTCTAAAAGGCAGGGCGATTGCGGTAACTGAGCAGCAGCCTTGCATAGTGCCGCCGGGGGAACCAATTCGGGTTGAGTTCGAACGCGGCTATGAACAGCTTATCCTTCGAGTAAAAGCCACGGCGCTGGATAAAGCATTGGTGTCCCTTTTCGGCGCCAAGCCGCGAGGGGTACTGACATTCGACCCACTTGCGCCTGCGATACAACCCAGCGCTCAGGTCTTGCGCAACCTTACGATGTTCCTCGCCAGACAGCTGAATTCAGCAGCCGCTCAGTTGCCCAGCCCGATGGTTCTCGAACTAGAGCAAGCTCTCATAGTCGCCTTCCTTTCAGCTCACCGGCACAGCTTCACCGAATTGTTCGAGGGGACTGCGAAGGAAGCAGCGCCACGAGTTGTGCGTCTGTCCGAAGAATATATTGAGGCATCTTGGAACCGAGCCATCACTATCGAGGATCTGGCGTCACAAACCAACACCAGCATCCGTAGCCTTTTTAGAGAGTTCAAGAAAAGTCGCGGCTACTCTCCGATGACATTTGCAAAAACAGTGCGGCTGCGGCGCGCGAACCAAATGCTTCTAGAACCAAATCAGTTTACCTCTGTCTCCGTAGTCGCTTTCAAGTGCGGCTTCGGAAATCTCGGACACTTCGCGAGAGACTACCGCGAAATGTTTGCCGAGCTTCCATCCGAAACTCTTTCTCGGAAACGGCAACGCGGGTAGCGCGCTTTTACGCGTGCATTGGCCTGCGATGTCTGCTCCGGGTGTGCGCCGTGTAAAAACGCAGCGGCCAGCAAATCGCCGAGAAAAGAAGTTTTTGCAGATGCCCCTTCAGAGTGCGCGAGGAGCATATTGAGCTGCGGTGCGGCGGCATCAGAGAATCAGATTTCCCATCGTTTGTAAGATTTCACGTTTCCACACCCAGGGTCATTAGCGACGTGTCAACCCAGCAGCAAAATGTTGCTATGTCCGCCATGCCCCGAAAGCGGAAGTGGGTTTGATAGTCAGGCTCAACACCGACGATGGACCGCGTCAAACAGAAGCTACCCAACAAGCCGCGCGGCATCCGAAAATGAAATGCTCCAAGAGCGAAGCTTGTGTTGCAAATTGATCTAACGGTCATTGGATTGATTTGAGTTGCGCCAAAAGAGCAATTTGCGAAACGATTCCAGCGTGATTTGGCCTGTCCAGTCCTCGCTCGTAAAATAATCCGCTATGCCCGTCGGGCAAATCATCTCTACAAGCTCGCCCCGTCTCACCCGAACGAGGGGCGGCTCGCGATCGTCACGAACGCGCGGTGGGATGCGGTGGACGCGGCAGCGTCGGGCGCGAAGCGGCACTCGCGGGGCAGGTCTCACCTGTGAGCGAGCGGTCAGCGCGCGGACGAACGGCGCTTCAACGCCTTCGCCAGAACTTCGGCAGGCGGTACATGGCCGGTCGAAGCGTTTGGTGAGGCCGCTGCGGACGGTGAAGTCGTGTGGTCCTGACGCCTCGACGCCGGCGTCAAGTTCGCGGAGGCATGTCGGCCCGACCGGGCGCAGACGATGCCCTAATCCGCGGATGACGGTGACAAAAAAGCCCGATCGCCGGGGAGAGCACGAAGGAAACCGTTAAAACCATCGTGCGGGGAAAGCCGGGTGATTTCCGGCGTACTCGTGGTGACTACCGTGTGCTTACTACCCACTGGACACGGGCCGCGGGTGCTTCGGGCACCCGGCTTTCCCCGTGCCCTCTGCTTCTGGGGGACACCGTTCAGGCACGGCTCGGACGCATCGCGTCGCGAGAATATAACTCTTTGTGCAGTGCGAAGACTGCGTCCTCCGAGCGGTAATCGAATGGTTGCCAATGCGTCACGATTGTTGCCTGACCGCAACACTCGGCGAAGAATTAAGCTTCAATTCACGAAGCTCTTGCGCGCGCCGCTTTTTAGCCACACCCCTCGATGAAATCATGCCTTCGTAGGCTGATGGCCACGGCACTCGCGAAGGCGAAGGAAAATCCGGTCTTTTTCGGGATCAGTTTTCCGGGGCTAACAAGAGCTGGCTGGGGAAACAGGTTCGCGATGGACGCCAAGACCCACATCAAGCAGAGGTTGCCGAGCCGTCACGTGACGGAGGGCCCCGAACGGGCGCCCCATCGCTCGTACCTCTATGCCATGGGCTTGACCACCGCCCAGATTCACCAGCCCTTCGTCGGCGTGGCGTCGTGCTGGAACGAGGCCGCGCCCTGCAACATCTCGCTGATGCGTCAGGCCCAGGCGGTCAAGAAGGGCGTCGCCTCCGCCGGCGGTACCCCGCGCGAATTCTGCACCATCACCGTGACCGACGGCATCGCCATGGGCCATGACGGCATGCGCTCGTCGCTGCCGTCGCGCGAATGCATCGCCGACTCCGTCGAATTGACCATGCGCGGCCATGCCTATGACGCGCTGGTCGGCATTGCCGGCTGCGACAAGTCGCTGCCGGGGATGATGATGGCGATGGTCCGGCTCAACGTGCCCTCGATCTTCATCTACGGCGGCTCGATTCTTCCCGGCAATTTCCGCGGCCAGCAGGTCACCGTGCAGGACATGTTCGAGGCGGTCGGCAAACATTCCGTCGGCGAGATGTCGGACGCCGATCTCGACGAAATCGAGCGGGTGGCTTGTCCGTCCGCCGGTGCGTGCGGCGCGCAATTCACCGCCAACACCATGGCGACGGTATCGGAGGCCATCGGGCTTGCGCTGCCGTATTCGGCCGGCGCGCCGGCGCCTTACGAAATCCGCGACGCTTTCTGCATGACCGCGGGCGAGAAGGTGATGGAGCTGATCGCCCAGAACATCCGCCCGCGCGACATCGTCACCCGCCGTGCGCTGGAAAACGCCGCGGCGGTGGTAGCCGCGTCCGGCGGGTCGACCAACGCCGCGCTGCATCTGCCTGCAATTGCTCATGAATGCGGTATCAAATTCGATCTGTTCGACGTCGCGGAAATCTTTAAAAAGACACCGTATGTCGCGGATTTGAAACCGGGCGGTCGTTATGTCGCCAAAGACATGTTCGAGGTTGGCGGCATACCGCTTCTGATGAAGACGCTGCTCGATAACGGCCATTTGCATGGCGACTGCCTGACAGTCACCGGCCGGACGATCGCCGAGAACCTCAAGAGCGTGAAATGGAATCCGCACCAGGATGTGGTGCGGCCCGCCGACAAGCCGATCACCGTCACTGGCGGTGTGGTCGGCCTGAAGGGCAATCTCGCGCCCGAGGGCGCGATCGTGAAGGTCGCGGGCATGTCGAACCTGAAATTTACCGGTCCTGCCCGCTGCTTCGATCGCGAAGAGGACGCCTTCGAGGCGGTCCAGAAGAAGACCTACAAAGAGGGCGAAGTCATCGTCATCCGCTATGAGGGGCCGCGCGGCGGTCCCGGCATGCGGGAAATGCTCTCGACCACGGCAGCGCTGACCGGGCAGGGCATGGGCGGCAAGATTGCGCTGATCACCGACGGCCGGTTCTCCGGCGCGACCCGCGGGTTCTGCATCGGCCATGTCGGGCCGGAAGCGGCCGTGGGCGGGCCGATCGCGCTGTTGCGGGACGGCGATATCATCGAGATCGACGCCGTGGTCGGGACTCTTAACGTAAAGTTGACCGACGCGGAACTGGCCGAACGCAAGACCAAATGGCAGCCGCGGGAGACCAACCATACGATCAGGCGCGCTGTGGAAATACGCCCAGCAGGTTGGGCCGGCGGTGGATGGCGCCGTAACCCATCCGGGCGGGGCGCACGAGAAACAGTGTTATGCGGATATTTGAGCGTATCATTTTTGCGTTGATTTTAGGGGCCACGACGGTGGCGGCGCCCGGCGTTTGCTTTCGACGGGGCGCCGGCGGCCCCGGATACCGCGATTCCCATCGTTTCGGCCCAGCCCGGGGCGGCCGCCGCCTTGAAGAAGGCGATCCCGCCTGCCACTCCCGATACCTCGCTGACCTCGCTGCAATATGCCGCCGAAGGCGGCCATCCCATCGCGCAATGGAAATTGGGGCGGATGTACGCCGATGGCGACGGCGTCGCCCAGGACGATCTGCGCGCCTTTCGAGTATTTCAGCCGCATCGCCAATGCGCATGCGGAAGACAGCCCCTCGGCGCCGCAGGCGGCGATCGTCGCCAACGCCTTTGTCGCGCTCGGGCGGTACTATCTGAACGGCATCCCCAATTCGAAGATCAAGTCCGATCCGGACCGGGCGAGGGAGATGTTCTCCTACGCCGCGTCGTATTTCGGCAATGCCGACGCGCAATACGATCTGGCCCGGCTTTATCTCCAGGGCGCCGGCGCGTCGCGGGATGACTTCCGCTATGGCGCGCGCTGGCTCGGCCTTGCCGCCCAGAAGGGCCAGCACCAGGCGCAGGCCTTGCTCGGCCAGATGCTGTTCAATGGCGACCAGTTGCCGCGCCAGGCCGCGCGCGGGCTGATGTGGCTGACGCTGGCGCGCGACAGCGCCACGCCGGACGAGACCTGGATCAAGGAAAGCTACAACAAGGCGATCGCCAAGGCGTCCGACGACGACCGTGCGATGGCGCTGCAGATGCTCGAGCACTGGGTGCAGGGCCGCAAGGACTGAGCGGTAAGGCTAACGCCCGCGCGTTACGCCGCGTCGAGGTCGAGATCGGCCCAGACCGGGACATGATCCGACGGCTTTTCCCAGCCGCGCACATAGCTGTCGATCCCGACATCGATCAGCCGGTCGCTGGCCTGCGGCGACAGCAACAGGTGGTCGATGCGCAATCCCTGGTTCTTCTGCCAGGCGCCCGCCTGGTAATCCCAGAACGTGTACTGGCCGGGCGCGTCGGTGACGGCGCGTAGCGCGTCCGTCAGCCCAAGGCCGAGCAGCGACTGGAAGCTTTCGCGGGTTTGGGGGCGGAACAGGGCGTCGTTGACCCAGGCCGCGGGATTATGGACGTCCTCAGCTTTCGGGATGACGTTGAAATCTCCGGCCAGCACCAGCGGCTCTTCCGCTTTAAGCCGTTGCCTCGAATACTCAAGAAGTCGCGACATCCATTTGAGTTTATAGGGATATTTCTCCGTCTCCGGCGGGTTGCCGTTGGGCAGATAAAGGCAGGCGACCCGCAGCACGCCGTGCTTCAGGGAGACCACGCCTTCCAGGAACCGGGCGTGAGCGTCTTCGTCATCGCCGGCGAGCCCCGATTTGGTCTCGTCGAACGGCAGTTTCGACAGCAGCGCGACCCCGTTGAAGGTCTTCTGGCCGTGGGTCACCACGTTGTAGCCGAGCGCTTCGATTTCCAGCCGCGGGAACGCCTCGTCGACGCATTTGATTTCCTGCAGGCAGACGATGTCGGGCGAGCAATCCCTCAAGCCAGGTCAGGAGATGGTCGAGCCGCTGCCTGACCGAATTGACGTTCCACGTGGCAATACGCATGAAAGAGGCCCCGGTCGTAACTGCACATTTTCGCCATTATGGCATACCACGGGCGGCGGGGCTGTGATAACCGTCTGGAATAAGGCGCAAAAGTCGCCGTCAAGGGCAGGAGATGGGCCGTCCCGGTCGTTTTCGACCGGCTGACGTGAAATGTCATGAAGAAACGTAATTTGATGTTTTTCGCGGGCGTGCTGGGCGTTGCTGCGCTGGCTGCCTTTGCGACCCGCTCGTCGTGGATGGGCGGCGGCGCCAGCGCCCAGGGACCGCAGCGCGCACGCGTGATCTCGGTCGAACTGGCCAAGGCCGAGCGCAAGCCGGTGCCGGTCGATGTCGATTCGATCGGAACGGTGACGCCGATTTCGAGCGTGGCGCTGAAGTCGCGGCTCGAAACCACCATCGTCCAGGTGCATTTCGAGGACGGCGCCAGGGTCAACGAAGACGATGTGCTGTTTACGCTCGACGCGCGCCAGATCGATGCCCAGATCGAGCAGGCCGAGGGCATGCTCGTCAAGGACCAGGCCGCAGCTCGAAGGCGCGCAACGCGATTTCCGGCGCTACACCGATCTCGTCGGCAAGGGCGCGACGACCCAGGTCAACCTCGATAACGCCAAAACCCAGGCCGACGTTCTGATCGGCACCATCAAGGCGGATCAGTCCGCGCTGGACAATCTGAAGGTCCAGAAGAGCTACACCGTCATCCGCGCGCCGTTTCCGGGGCGGATCAGCGCAGCCAACGTGAAAGTCGGCAATTTCGTCCGTCCGGCCGATACCGCGCCGCTGGCCGTCATCAACCAGATGGCGCCGGTCTATGTGACCTTCGCCATTCCGCAGCGCGTCCTGGTCGATCTGCGCGACGCGATGGCGACCGGAGGATCCAAGGTGATCGCGACGATCCCCGGCCACCAGCGATCCGAGGACGGCAAGGTCGCGATGGTCGAAAACACAGTGGATTCCACCACCGGCATGGTCACCGTGCGCGGCATCATGAACAACGAGAGCGAAACGTTGTGGCCGGGAATTCTGGTCAACACCAAGCTCGTGATCCGGACCGAAGAAGCCGTCGACGGTGCCGACGGCCGCCGTGCAGCGCAGCCAGAACGGCAACTACGTGTTCGTCGTGAAGGATGGTAGGGCCCACGTTCAGCCGGTCAAGGTCACCGCACTTTCCAGGGCATTTCCGTGATCGCGAAGGGCTGGCCGGGCGGCGAAGATGTCGTCGTCGACGGACAATTGCTGTTGTCGGAACGGAATCGCGGGTCGCGCCGCGCGCGCCCAAGGCAGGGGCCTGAGCGATGAACCTGTCGGAGCTGTGTATCCGCCGCCCGGTCATGACGACGCTCATGACGGCTTCGATCATCGCGTTTGGCGTGTTCGGCTTCCGGCTGCTGCCGGTTTCGGCGCTGCCAAGGTCGATTTCCCGACCATCGCCGTGACGGCAACCTTGCCGGGCGCCAGCGCCGACACCATGGCGGCGTCGGTCGCCGGTATCATCGAACGTCAGCTGTCGACCATCGCCGGCATCTCGTCGATGTCGTCGAGTTCGTCGCAGGGCACCACGCTCATCATCATTCAGTTCGATCTCAACCGCAACATCGACGCTGCCGCGCTCGACGTGCAGACGGCCTGACCATCGCGCAGCGGCGGCTGCCGATCGAGATGACGATACCGCCAAGCTTCCGGAAGGTCAATCCGGCGGATTTCGCGGTGCTGTTCGTCTCGCTGGCTTCCGCGACGCTGCCGCTGTCCGCGGTCAACGAATATGGCGACATCACGATCGGGCAGGCGCTCTCGCAAATTCCGGGCGTCGCCCAGGTCGTGATTTACGGCGCCCAGAAATTTGCTATCCGGGTCCAGGCCGATCCGGAAGCCGCGGCGGCGCGGGGGATATCGCTGGAAGACGTCCGCGCCGCGGTCTCGCGGGCGAATTCCTCGACGCCGGTCGGCACGCTGAACGGACCGAAGCAGGACGTCGCCCTCCAGGCGTCCGGCCAGATGGACAAGGCGGTCGATTACCGGCACGTGATCGTCGCCTGGCGCAACGGTTCGCCGGTCCGGCTCGACGAGATCGCGAGGATCTACGACAGCGTCGAGAACGACAAGATCGCGACCTGGTTCAACGATACCCGCGCGATCGTTCTGGCGATTTAAAAACAGCCGGACGCCAACACGGTCGCCGTCGTGGACGGCGTGCTGGCGAAGTTGCCGATGCTGCGCGCGCAGATTCCGCCGTCGGTTAAGATCGACGTGAGATGGACCGCTCGATTTCGATCCGTCAGGCCGTAAGCGACGTCGAGGAGACCCTGGCTGATCGCCGTCAGCGCTCGTCATCCTGGTGATCTTCCTGTTCCTGCGCTCGGCGTCCGCGACCTTCATTCCGGCGCTGGCGGTGCCGATTTCGCTCTGCGGCACCTGCGCGGTCATGTACATGCTGGACTTCTCCATCAACAACATGACGCTGTTGGCGCTGACCTTGTCGGTCGGTTTCGTGGTCGACGACGCCATCGTCATGCTGGAAAACATCGTCCGGCATATCGAGCACGGCATGCGCCCGTATGAGGCGGCCCTGAAGGGCGCGCGCGAGATCGGCTTCACGATCATTTCGATCACCTTCTCGCTGATCGCCGTGTTCATCCCGGTGCTGCTGATGGGCGGCATCGTCGGCCGCGTGTTCCGCGAATTCGCGGTCACGATCGCGGTGGCGATCGTGGTCTCGGGCTTCGTATCGCTGACGCTGACGCCGATGCTGTGCGCGCGGGTGCTGAAGGCGCATGACGATCCGGCAAGAAGGAGAATTTCATCCTGCGCTGTTCGAGCGGATGTTCAGTTCGTGGCTGCGCGGCTATGAATGGGCTCTCGATTGGGTTCTGGCCCACAAGGCCATCATGCTGGTGATTACGTTCGCGACGCTCGGCGGCACGATCTCTCTGTACATCGTCGTGCCCAAAGGTTTCTTCCCGCAGGAGGATACCGGTTTTCTGACCGGCGTGACCGAAGCCGCGACCGATACCTCATTCGAGGCGATGAAGGATCGGCAGAAAGGCGCTGGTCGATCCTGAAACGGATCCGGCAGTCGAGTACATCAACAGCACCGTCGGCGCAGGCGGCCCCAATCCGACCGCGAATTACGGCAGGCTGTTCATCGCGCTGAAACCGAGAAAGAGCGTGAACGGCGCGGCCGCCGTGATGGGGCGCTTGCGGCAGCAGGCGACCAGATTCCCGGCATGCAGGTCTTCTTCCAGAGCATTCAAAACCTGAACATCGGCGGCCGTATTTCCAAGAGCCAGTATCAATACGTGCTGCAGAGCGGCGACACTGAATCGCTCTATCGTCTGGCACCTGAAATGCGCGACAAGATCGCCAAGGTGCCGGGATTGCTCGACGTCACCACCGATCTCTACATCAAGAACCCGCAGATGACGGTCGATATCGATCGCGAGAAAGCCGCGGTCTACGGCATCACCGTCGATCAGGTGCGCAATCAGCTTTACAATGCCTACGGCTCACGTCAGGTCGGCACCATCTATATGCCGTCCAACGACTACCAGATCATCCTGGAAGCGCAGCCGCAGTTCCGGGTCGATCCGTCCGATCTTTCCAAGCTCTATATGAAAGACCGGAAACAACCAGACCATCCCGCTCGATGCGGTGGCAAACTGGTTCCGTCGGTCGGACCGCTGCAGATCAACCATCAGGGCCAGCAGCCGGCGGTGACGATCTCGTTCAATCTCGCGCCGGGATATTCGCTCGGCTATGCGGTGGACCAGATCACCTCGATCGAGGGATCCTCCAATCTTCCCGCCACCATCGCTACCGGTTTCTCCGGCACGGCGCAGGTGTTCCAGGATTCATTGCGCGGGCAGGGCGTCCTGATCCTCGCCGCGGTGTTCGCGGCCTTCGTGATCCTCGGCATTCTCTACGAAAGCTTCATCCATCCGATCACTATCATTTCCGGCCTTCCGTCGGCGGGTATCGGCGCCATCCTGACGCTGATGCTGTTCAATATGGAGCTCACCGTGATCGCGATGATCGGCATCGTGATGCTGGTCGGCATCGTCAAGAAGAACGCCATCATGATGGTGGACTTCGCGCTGGAGCGGCGGCGCGTCGGCCTGAGCGCCGAGCACGCTATTCGCGAAGCGGCTTTGCTGCGTTTCCGCCCCATCATGATGACGACGTTCGCGGCGATCTTCGGCACGCTGCCGATTGCGATCGGCGCCGGCGCCGGCGCGGAATTGCGCCAGCCGCTCGGCGTCGCCGTGGTCGGCGGTCTCTGCGTGTCGCAGCTGTTGACGCTATTCATCACGCCGGTGATCTACATCTATCTCGACCGCATCGACCGCCGCCTGAAACGCCGCCTTGATCCGCAGTCGGACGAGGCCATGAACCTCGAGCGGCCGCATGTCGTCGCGGCTGAATAAAGACCGGAATCAGACCGAAAAGCTGGTGCCGCAGCCGCAGGACGCGGTGGCATTGGGATTGACCACGCGGAACGAAGCGCCGATCAGGTCGTCGACGAAATCGACCTCGGACCCCGCCAGAAACGGCACGGATGCCGCATCGACCAGCACCACGGCGCTGTCGCGCGCGATCACCAGGTCGTCCTCGGCCTTGGCGCGCTCGATGTCGAATTTGTACTGAAAGCCGGAGCAGCCGCCGCCCTCGACGCTGATGCGCAGCATGGCGCCATCGCCCTCGGTCTTGAGGATTTCCCCGATGCGGCGGGCCGCCCGCTCGCTGATGACGACACTGGCTGCTGTCATGATATGGCTCCGGTAGCCGGTGCATACTCAAATCATTTGGTATCCGGCACTCAGCATAGTTAAGTGCGCTTGGCGTCGGAATCAAACCTCTGGGAATCAATATACCGTGTCGGTCGGAATGGCTGCTCCTCGTTCGGTCTATGCCTGCGACCCCGACCGCAGCCGCGGACGGCTGTTCGCGGAGCCGCCGAGCAAGACCCGCAGCCCGTTCCGGCGCGATTGCGACCGGGTCATTCATTCCACCGCCTTTCGCCGCCTGAAGTACAAGACCCAGGTATTCGTGTTCCATGAAGGCGATCATTACCGCACCCGGCTGACCCACAGCCTCGAAGTGGCGCAGATCGCCCGCGCGCTGGCCCGGCAGCTCGGCCTCGACGAGGATCTCACGGAAACGCTGGCGTTGGCGCATGACCTCGGCCATCCGCCGTTCGGCCATGCCGGCGAGCGTGCGCTGGATGCCTGCCTGCGGGCCCATGGCGGGTTCGACCACAACGCGCAGACCTTGCGCGTCGTCACGTCGCTGGAGCATCGCTATCCCGAATTCGACGGGCTCAACCTGACCTGGGAATCGCTGGAGGGCGTCGTCAAGCACAACGGCCCGCTGACCGAACGAGACGGGCGAGCTGCCGGACGCTATCGCGATCGCGGCATTCCGGCAGGGATTTCCGAATACAACGGCTTATACGACCTGGAACTTTGGAGCTTCGCGTCGCTGGAGGCGCAGGTCGCGGCGATCGCCGACGACATTGCCTATGACGCCCACGATATCGACGATGGCCTGCGTGCCGGGCTGTTCGCCGTCGACGATCTCAAGATCATGCCGCTGGCCGCGGAAATCATCGCTGAAATCGCCAGGCGCTATCCGGCCCTCGATGACGACAGGCGCGGCGCGGAACTGGTGCGCGAGCTGATTTCCTACCTGATCGGCGCGGTCGTTTCAGAAGCGCGCCGGCGTCTGGACGCAGCAAGGCCAAGATCCGTCGAGGAAGTCCGCAACCATGGCGA
Organism: uncultured Alphaproteobacteria bacterium; assembly: GCA_963823115.1. Lineage (GTDB taxonomy): Bacteria > Pseudomonadota > Alphaproteobacteria > Rhizobiales > Xanthobacteraceae > Bradyrhizobium. The sequence goes on from CAWGKJ010000053.1 coordinate 86,398, forward strand.
GGTGCTGATCGCGTTTCCCGCCGATGTCGCGCAAGCCGAGGCCGATATCAAGGCGTTCCTGAAGCTGCAGCATGTACCGGCATCCCCGGGTGATGCGGGTGATGGGCGAGGCCGAACAGATCCTGTTCGATCTGTTTGCGCGCTATCAGAGCGTCGCCTGGCGATCTGCCGGCCGAATGGCTGCCGCCCGATGGCAGGGACGGCGAGACCGAGCGCGCGCGGCGGATCGGCAACTTCATCGCCGGGATGACCGACCGCTTCGCGCTGACCGAACATCAAAGGCTTTTTGACTCGACCCCCGATTTGCGTTAGGCGGCGGCCTTAAGCCGCATGCGCGGCGTCATTCCCGGTACTTAAGTCTCGCCCATGGACGATAAAGCTTCACCGCCGCATCTTTTCGCCAACGTGCTTGCGCGCGTGCATGCGGTTTGCGGCGCGCTGGCGGCGGAAGGCGGATGGCCTGAGGGCATCGACCTGTCGCGCGTCGTGGTCGAGCCGCCGCGCGACGCCGCGCACGGCGATATGGCGACCAATGCCGCGATGGTGCTGGCCAAGGAAGCCAGGTCAAAACCGCGCGATCTCGCCGAGCAGATCGCAGCCAGACTGCGCGCGGACGATTTGATCGCCTCGGTCGATGTCGCCGGTCCCGGCTTCATCAATCTCACCTTGAAGGCGTAGGCGTGGTCGGACGCGCTGCGCACCGTGCTGCGCGAGGGCGACGCTTACGGGCGGACCGCGCTGGGCGCGGCCGAGAAGGTCAATGTCGAATATGTGTCCGCCAATCCGACCGGGCCGATGCATGTCGGCCATTGCCGCGGCGCGGTGTTCGGCGATGCGCTGGCAAGCCTGCTGACCTTCGCGGGCTATGACGTGACCCGCGAATATTACATCAACGATGCCGGCGCCCAGGTCGATGTGCTCGCGCGCTCGGCTTTCCTCAGATATCGCGAGGCGCTCGGCGAAAGCATCGGCGAAATTCCGGAAGGGCTTTATCCCGGCGACTATCTGAAGCCGGTGGGGCAGGCGTTGGCCGCCGAGTATGGTGCGACGCTGATCCAGATGCCCGAGGAGCGCTGGCTTCCGATCGTGCGCGCCAAGGCCATCGCCATGATGATGGATGAGATCAAGGGCGATCTCGCCGCGCTCAATATCAGACATGACGTATTCTTTTCGGAGCGCTCGCTGATCGACGGCGGGAACGATCAGGTCGCCGCGACCATCGGGTTTCTGCGCGCCAAGGGCGACGTCTACGAAGGCCGGCTGCCGCCGCCGAAGGGGGCACCGGTCGAGGATTATGAGGATCGCGAGCAGACGCTGTTTCGCGCCACCGCCTATGGCGACGATGTCGATCGTCCGTTGAAGAAATCCGACGGCGGCTACACCTATTTCGCCTCCGATATTGCCTATCACAACAACAAGTTCGAGCGCGGCTTTCACAACCTCGTCGACGTCTGGGGCGCCGACCATGGCGGCTACATCAAGCGCATGCAGGCCGCGATCAAGGCCGTCACTGCGGATAAGGCCGCGCTGGATGTGAAGGTCGTGCAGCTCGTCAGGCTGTTGCGCAACGGCGAGCCGGTGAAGATGTCGAAGCGCTCCGGCGATTTCGTCACCTTGCGCGAGGTGGTGGACGAGGTCGGCAAGGATGCCGTCCGCTTCATGATGCTCTACCGCAAGAACGACGCGGTGCTGGATTTCGACCTCGCCAAGGTGATCGAGCAGTCGCGCGAGAACCCGGTGTTCTACGTGCAGTACGGCCACGCCCGCGGGCATTCGGTATTCAGGAACGCCCGGGAAGTGGTTCCGGAACTGCCGGAGGAGGCGGGCGCGCGGGCGGCGTTCCTCGGCGAGTGCGGCGGTGGACCGGCTGACCGACCCTGCGGAACTGGAACTGCTGCGGCGGCTGGCGCTCTACCCCCGGATGATCGAGGCGGCGGCGGTGGCACATGAGCCGCACCGAATCGCCTTTTACCTGTATGATGTTGCCAGCGAATTTCATGCGCTGTGGACGAAGGGGCGCGATTTGCCCTATTTACGCTTCATTATCAATAATGATGCAGAGATCACAAAGGCGCGGCTTGGCTTTGGTCCAGGGCGTCGTCTCGGTTCTGGCATCGGGCTTGGCCATTCTCGGCGTTCATGCTCCGGACGAGATGCGGTAGTTTGGGGCGAACGCCGCTCACACGGGGAGTCTGTGAGGGCATATGGCAGGGCTGGTTCGTCGGTAGAGAGGCGGGTTGGCGGCTTTCCCGAAGGGGACGCATCATCACGATGGCTGATCGATATCAGGACAGACCTTTTCCCGCTGACGATGACTATGATCGCGGCGGTGAACCGCATGCGTCGGGACGCGGCGAGAGCGATCCGCTGGCCGAACTCGCGCGGCTGATCGGTCAGACCGATCCGTTCGGCACCATGGGCCGGGCCAATCAGCAGGTCCAACCGCCTACAAGTCTGGACGATCGATACGATCAATATCAACCTCCGGTGCCGGAAGACGACCGCCCTCCCGCTGGTCCGCCGCCGTGGATGCAGCGCGCTAACCGGCAGGAAGTTCCGTCGCCGCAGGAAGCGCCGCCGGATTATCCGAGCGCGGTGCATCCGCTGCAGCGTTATGCAGCGGGGCGTGCCGCGCCTGAGCCCGATTATCGCCCGGAGGCGCCGGACGCGGATAGCGAGCCCGATCCGTCGCGCTATGACGATGCGCTGTACGGCCAGCTCGATGGCGGCGACCAGGAACTTCGGCAAGATCCGGTCTATGCGGATGACGCTTACGCCTATCAGGACGAATATGACGATGGTGCCGAAGAGCAGGCCAGAAGCGTCGCGGCGGCATGGTCACCGTTGCGGTCGTGCTCGCGCTGGCGGTGGTGGGAACGGGCGCCGCCTTTGCCTATCGTACCTATGTTGGATCGCCGCGCAGCGGCGAGCCGCCGATCATCAAGGCTGACAACACGCCGACCAAGATCGTGCCGGCGCCTTCCGACGGGAATGCGAAGCTGCCGGACCGCATGGCGGGCGGCGATGGCACCGAGAAAATCGTTCCGCGCGAAGAAGCGCCCGTTGACGTCAACGCCAGGTCCGGCGCGCCACGCGTGGTGTTTCCGCCGTTGAACCAGAACGCCATTTCGTTACCCCAGCCCAGCCTGGCTCCTCCCAGCCCTCCGCCGGCAACGGCCGGGAACGGTACGCTGCCGAACAACGAGCCGCGGAAGATAAGGACCCTGACCGTCCGGGGCGACCAGCCCGATAGCGCCGCGGTGCCGGTTGCGCCGGCGTCGCCCCCGGTCGCGAAGCAGGCACCGCCTGCGCGTACGGCGGTAGCGCCGCCTCCGGCTGCCCCACGCAGCCCGCCATCGTCTGCCAATGCGAGCGCCAATGCGCCGCTGTCGCTGGCGCCACAGCAGGGTGCCCAGCCGGCGCCAGCCGATCTGGAACCGCGAACCCGGGTGGCTAACACCAATCCGGTCCAGAATCGCGCCGAGTGCCGCTGCGGGCAGCGGCGGCGGATACCTGGTTCAGGTCTCCTCGCAGCAAAACGAGGCCGACGCCCAGGCCTCCTATCGGGCCCTGCAGGGCAAGTTCCCGGCAGTGCTGGGATCGCATCCGCCGGTGATCAAACGGGCAGACCTCGGCGACAAGGGCATCTACTACCGCGCCATGGTGGGCCCGTTCGGGACGCCCGAGGAGGCATCGCAATTCTGCGGCAACCTGAAGTCGGCCGGCGGCCAGTGCGTCGTCCAAAGGAATTAACGGCCGTTTCCTTGACCCGCTGGCTGGCAGCGGGCTAATCGGCCCTGATGAGCACGCGGGCCTTCATCACAGGCATATCGGGACTGGAACTGAACGCCGCCGAGCGTGAGTTCATCCGCACCCAGCGGCCGTGGGGCTTCATTCTGTTCAAGCGGAATATTGAGGCGCCGGCGCAAGTAATTCGGCTTATTGAAGAATTGCGCAAAGAGCTGGGCGCGCCGGACGCGCCGGTCCTGATCGACCAGGAAGGCGGCCGGGTGCAGCGACTTGGTCCGCCGCACTGGCCGGTCTATCCGGCGGGCGCGGTCTTTGGCAGGCTTATATGACATCGACCGCGCGCTCGGCCTCGCGGCGGCGCGGTTGAGCGCGCGGCTGATCGCGGCCGACCTCGGCGATCTCGGCGTTAGCGTCGATTGCCTGCCGCTGGCGGACGTGCCGGTCGCCGGCGCCGATGCGGTCATCGGCGACCGCGCCTACGGAACCGAGCCGGACAAGGTCGCGGCGATCGCCCGCGCCGTGACGGAGGGACTGGAACAGGGCGGCATTTTGCCGGTTCTGAAGCACATTCCCGGGCATGGACGGGCGACGGCGGATACCCATTTCAGGCTTCCCGTGGTCGAAACGTCGAAAATGGAGCTGGAACGGACCGATTTTGCCGCCTTTCAAACCGCTGGCGGACCTGCCGATGGCGATGACCGCACATGTTGTGTTTAGCGCGCTGGACCCCGCCCATCCGGCGACGACTTCTGCGACAATCATCCACCAGGTGATTCGCGGCGTAATCGGGTTCCAAGGTTTGTTGATGAGTGATGACGTCTCCATGAACGCTTTGGCGGGATCGATCGCCGAGCGGACCCGAGCCATCATTGCTGCCGGCTGCGACATGGTTTTGCATTGCAACGGCAAGCTCGACGAAATGCGCGAGGTTGCGCGTGAGGCACCCGAATTGTCGGGCGAGGCGCTGCAGCGGGCCAGACGGGCGCTGGCGTCACGGAAAGCGCCGCAAACATTCGATCGGTTGGCGGCGCGGGCGGAACTGGATGCACTGATTGATCGGGCAGGAACGGCGGCAGGCGCATGAGCGCGGAGATTTTATCATTCGAAACCGGCAGGCCCGCTGAACTGGCGGACGACGAGCCGTCGCTGGTCATCGATGTCGAGGGCTATGAGGGGCCGCTCGACCTCTTGCTGGCGCTGGCACGGCAGCAGAAGGTCGATCTTCACAAGATTTCCATTCTGGCGCTGGCCGACCAGTATCTGGTGTTCATCGAGGCGGCCCGGAAGATTCGCCTCGAGCTTGCCGCCGACTATCTGGTGATGGCGGCATGGCTGGCGTTCCTGAAATCGCGGCTGCTGCTGCCCGAACCCGCAGCCGCCGACGGACCGAGCGCGGAGGACATGGCGACCGCGCTGGCCAACCGGCTGCGCCGCCTGGAAGCTATTCGCGAAGCAGCGAACCGGCTCATGAACCGCCCGCAATTGCTGCGCGATATCTTTCCGCGCGGCAATCCGGAAACCATTGCCGAGATCCGGCATCCCAAGTTTACCGCCACCCTGTTCGACCTGCTCACCGCCTATGCCGCGCAGCGCCAGCAGCGGGTGTTGGCATCGGTGCATATGGCGAAACGCACGGTATGGTCGTTGGCCGAAGCGCGAGCCTCGCTCGAACGTCTGGTTGGAATGGCCGAGGACTGGAGTTGCCTCGACGAATACCTGCTCAGTTATGTCGTCGATCCCTCGCAAAAGGCCACGGTCTTTGCCTCCAGTTTTGCCGCGGCGCTGGAACTGGTCAGGGAAGGCGACATGGAGTTGCACCAGAAAGAGGCGTTCGCGCCGTTGTATTTTCGAAAGCGTCCGCCGCAACCAGTTTCCGACGCGATGACCGCGCCGGATCTGTCGGCTGAGTAAGTGGAAGAAGGAGATCGTGCCATGGCGAGCCTGGCGGAAAAACGCATAGCCGAAGCCGAGGAGCCTTCTGTGGACCCCCAAGCGCGCCCCGAGGAATTGCGGCTTTTGGAAGCGCTGCTGTTCGCCTCCACCGAGCCGCTCGATCAGGCCGCGCTCGCCAAACGGATGCCCGAGGGAGTCGATATCAAGGCTGCGCTGGCACAATTGCAGGCGGACTACGCCTTGCGCGGCGTCAATCTGGTTCGCGTCGCCAACAAATGGACCTTCCGCACCGCGGCCGATCTGTCATGGCTGATGACACGGGAGAGCACCGAAACGCGGCGGCTGTCGCGCGCGGCGATCGAGGTGCTGGCGATCATCGCCTATCATCAGCCGGTGACCCGCGCGGAGATCGAGGAAATCCGCGGCGTGATTACGTCCAAGGGGACGCTGGATGTGCTGCTGGAAACCGGGTGGATTCGTCCGCGTGGTCGTCGCAAGACGCCGGGCCGTCCGCTCACCTTCGGAACCACGGAAGCGTTCTTGTCGCAGTTCAGCCTGGAGGCGCTCACCGATCTGCCGGGCCTCGAGGAACTGAAAGGGACGGGCCTGCTGGATTCGCGGCTGCCGTCGGGCTTCAGCGTTCCGACGCCGTCGGATGATCCCGCCTTGCGCGATGACGAGGATCCGCTGGAGGTCGGCGACCTGGAACTGGCGCTGGCCCCGGCGGTAGAGCCGGAAACCGGCGGCGAGGGCTGATTCCGCGGCGTTGGCAGCGGCTGGCCCAGCCTGCCGGCGCCAGTTAACGGTGAGCCGCGTTAACACGGATTTGACGCGGCCTAAGTCCTTGTTTTTGACACCTCCCGAGCCTACTTTCCCGATAGATTAGGCTGGGTTGCCGGCCGCGCGTTTGGAGGGTTGCAGGATGGGTTCGCTTAGCATTTGGCACTGGATCGTCGTGATCGCAGTCGTCCTGCTGTTGTTCGGCCGCGGCAAGATTTCAGATCTGATGGGCGACGTCGCGCAGGGCATCAAGGCCTTCAAGAAGGGTATGCAGGACGATGAGAAGACTGCGGAAAAGCCCGAGCCCGTGAAGACGATCGATCACAACGCGACGCCGTCCACGGCAGCGCGATCGGATGTCGGCAGCAAGGTTGTCTGAACCCCGAGAACGTGCGGCAAGCCTGCGGCGGCGCGTCAAGCTTCGCGGCAAGACCGGTTGAGGGAGACGCAGGCGGCCCAAATCTTGTTTACAAGTATTGGGGTGAATTCGCCTCGCGCGAGCGGAATTTTTGATGTTCGACATCGGGTGGAGTGAATTCGTCGTCATCGCGGTTGTCGCGCTGATTGCCATCGGCCCGAAGGAGCTGCCGGGCGTGCTGCGCATGGTCGGGCAATGGATGGGCAAGGCGCGCAAGATGGCCACTGAGTTCCAGGGCCAGTTCCGGGAAGCCATGCGCGAGGCCGAAATGGCCGACCTCAAAAAGAGCTTCGACGAGGTCAAGGAAGCCGCGAGCGGCTTCACCAGCGGCAATCTCATGACCTCCGTCAGTAAAGCTCTCGATATCGACGACTTCGACAAGCCGGCGGCAGCCGCGCCCGATACGCCGGCGCCGTCGAGTCTCGACGTGCCGGCGACAACGGCGATCGACGCCGCGGCGCTTCCGGCAATTCCAGCGCCAGAGCCCGTACCGCAGGACGTCCCGCCCGCAGCGGCTGACGCCCTCAAGGACGCCAAAGCGTCATGACCGCCGAGGACATCGAGGCCAGCAAAGCTCCGTTGATGGAGCATCTGATCGAGCTGCGCTCGCGCCTGATCAAGGCGCTGCTCGGATTCGGCGTCGCCTTCATCTTCTGCTTCTTCTTCGCCAAGCAAATCTATAATGTGCTGGTGTGGCCGTTCGTCTGGGTCGCCGGTCCCGAAAACTCGAAGTTCATCTACACCGCACTGCTGGAGTATTTCATTACCCAGTTGAAGCTCGCGATGTTCGGCGCTGGTTTCATCTCGTTCCCGATCGTCGCCACGCAGATCTATAAATTCGTGGCGCCCGGCCTCTACAAGCACGAGCGCGGCGCCTTCCTGCCGTACCTGATCGCCACGCCGGTATTTTTCGTGCTGGGATCGATGCTGGTCTATTTCGTGGTGCTTCCGATGCTGGTGCGGTTCTCGCTCGGCATGCAGCAAGCCGGCGGCGCGGAGACCGCGCAAATCCAGTTGCTGCCCAAGGTCGGCGAATACCTGTCGCTGATGATGTCGCTGATTTTCGCGTTCGGCGTGGCGTTCCAGCTGCCGGTGATCCTGACGCTGTTGGGGCGGATCGGCATCATCACGTCAAAACAGCTGCGCGAGAAGCGCCGCTATTTCATCGTGGTCGCCTTCATCATCGCCGCCGTGCTGACGCCGCCCGACGTGCTCAGCCAGGCCTCGCTCGCCATTCCCCTGCTGGCGCTTTACGAAGGCTCGATCATTGCCGTGCGCATTGTGGAGAAGAAGGCCGCCAAGGCGGCCGCCGCCGCAACCCCGCCCCGCGGCCCCGCCGCCGGAAGCCAATCCGGCGGAGTAGGTAAGCCCGTCTATTGCAGCCTTCACTGTTCCAAAACCCGACTATTCGGGTTACTGGATGCGCGCCTTTGCCGGCACGATTCAGGAATCCCTGTCATGCACGATATCAAATCGATCCGCGACGACCCCGCAGCTTTCGATGCCGCACTGAAGCGGCGCGGGCTTGAGCCATTGTCGCCGTCGCTGCTGGCGATCGACGAAAAGCGCCGCGCGGCGATCCTGAAGTCGGAGCAGGCCCAGGCGCGGCGCAACGCCGCCTCGAAGGAGATCGGCGACGCCAAGAAGGCCAGGGACGACGCCCGCGCCGCCGCGTTGATGACGGAAGTCGGGGAACTAAAAACGACGATGCCGCAGCTCGAGCTGGCAGCAAAGACAGCGGACGAAGAGCTTGCCACGGCGCTCGCGGCGATACCGAACCTGCCGCTGGATGAAGTCCCCGATGGCGTCGACGAGCACGGCAACGTCGTGCGGCATCATTTCGGCGCGGTGCGCAACTATGTCTTCGCGCCGAAAGCGCATTTCGATCTCGGCGAAGCCATGGGCTTCATGGATTTCGAGACCGCGGCGAAGCTAAGCGGCGCGCGTTTTGTGGTGCTGAAGAAAGGTCTCGCGCGGCTGGAGCGCGCGATCGGCCAATTCATGCTCGACCTGCACACGGGCGAGCACGGATATACCGAAATCAATCCGCCGCTGATGGTGCGCGATCACGTGATGTTCGGCACCGGGCAACTGCCGAAGTTTGAAGAGGATCAGTTTTGGGCCGTCAAGGGTGAATTGCTTGCGGCTATGGATGAGAATGCTGCTGCGGGCCTCGCCAAATTAAGAAGCGAGCGTCTCGGCCTCATCCCCACCGCCGAAGTCCCGCTGACCAACCTCGTCCGCGAATCCATCCGCGACGAGAAGGAATTGCCGATGCGGCTGACGGCGCTGACGCCATGCTTCCGTGCTGAAGCAGGCGCTGCGGGCCGCGACACCCGTGGCATGATCCGCCAGCATCAGTTTACCAAGGTCGAACTGGTCTCGATCACGACGCCGGAGACCAGCAAGGATGAGCACGAGCGCATGCTGTCCTGCGCCGAGGAAGTGCTGCGGCGGCTCGATCTGCATTACCGGGTGATGACGCTGTGCGCCGGCGACATGGGCTTTTCGGCGCAGAAGACCTACGACATCGAGGTCTGGATGCCCGGCCAGGGTGAGGGTGGCGCCTTCCGCGAGATCTCGAGCTGCTCGGTGTGCGGCGACTTCCAGGCGAGGCGCATGGATGCGCGTTACCGCGGGCCCGACGGCAAGCCGCGCTTCGTGCACACGCTGAACGGCTCCGGCACCGCCGTCGGCCGCGCGCTGATCGCGGTCATGGAGACCTACCAGCAGGCGGACGGCTCGATCGCCGTGCCTGACGTGCTGCAGCCCTATATGGGCCGGCTGAAGGTGGTCGCCCGCGACATGTGATTTGCCTGCAATCTGCTCGCAGGAGCCTGCCTTCGGTATTGCGAAGGCGGTGGGTCCCGGTATCTTCGTATCCTGCCTGCGGCGAGAGCCGCTTTCGGAAACGAACGAACAGATGGCCCTGCATCGCGACATCTATTGGGTGGGCAGACAATGGGCCGTCACCGGCTACGGCATCCAGGCGTGCAATCAGAAGCAGAAAGGCCAATTCGATATCGAGGGCGCGCGGCTATGGGAAGACGGCGTGCTCGAAAGCCTCCGCGCCGAGAAGTGGCTCAACATCGAGGACTTCGACAAGGCGCTCGAGGTCGCCCGCAAATATTATCCGGAGACGCCGCGAAAGGCCCCGCCGCCCGAGGCGAGCGTTCTCGGCCTGATCGAAACCCTGTTGAAGGAGACCGGCCGCAACGAGCCGGCTTTGAAAGAGGCGGGGCCGAGCGAAATGCGCTCGAAAGAAACGAGCCCGAAAGAAAGTCCGGTCGAGCAGCCGAACCCGGCGGTTCACAAATTCGACATGCGGATAGAACGCTGGCCGGCAAAATTCGTGGCCCAGTGGCGCATTCGCGTCCGGGAGTAGGAGCGCATTTTGGTCGAATTAGCCGGGTTTGCCTCGACGGCGCGGGAGGGATAAGACGAACCTCGAACGCCACGGAATTGATCGAAAAAGGCAATTTAGCGGATGCGAATTCTTTGTACCAACGACGACGGCATCCATGGCCCCGGCCTGAAGATCGTCGAGGAGATCGCGCGCGCGTTATCCGATGATGTCTGGGTGGTGGCGCCGGAGCTCGATCAATCGGGCGTCTCGCATTCGCTGTCGCTGAACGATCCGTTGCGGTTGCGCGAAGTTGGCCCGCGTCATTTCGCAGTCCGGGGCACGCCGACCGATTGCGTCATCATGGGCGCGCGCCACATCCTCGGCGAAACCATGCCGGACCTGGTGCTGTCCGGCGTCAACAAAGGCCGCAACGTCGCCGAAGACGTCGTCTATTCCGGCACCATCGCCGGCGCGCTGGAAGGCACCATTCTGGGACTGCCGTCGTTCGCGCTGTCGCAGGAATTCAGCATGGATACGCGCGACGCGCCGCTATGGGAGACGGCGCTGAAATTCGGACCACCGATCCTGCGCAAGGTGCTCGACGCCGGCGTGCCCAAAAACACCGTGATCAATGTCAACTTTCCCGCCTGCGCGCCCGAAGACGTCGCGGGTATACGCGTGACACGGCAGGGCAAGCGCAATCTCGGTTTCCTCAAGGTCGACAAGCGCCACGACGGCCGCGGCAATCCGTATTTCTGGATCGGGTTCGAGCGGCTGGCGCAGATCGACGTACCGGCGGAGGGCACCGATCTCGCGGCGCTCGCGGCGCGCTATGTTTCGGTGACGCCGCTGCGGCTCGACCGCACCGACGATGAGTTTTCGCAGGCGCTGACCGCGACGCTGAAATAGGGGTGAGTACGTCTTCCCTGCGTAACGGCTTCGCCGTTATCCCAGCGTAACCGCCTCGCGGTTATCGCTGGAGGTGCGCGCTCTTGCGCGCCTCGAAGGATGACCGCTGACGGTGTTTGCGGCCCCGACTAAATCGTTTCGCCTCCCAATACGGCCTCGATCATCGTCGCCAGGGCTTCGACCTGGAACGGCTTCTGCAGCGTCGGACGGTCGCGGTATTCCGGCGGAAGGCCCGACGAGCCATAGCCGGTGGCGAAGATGAACGGGAGGTTGCGCGCCTGGAGCAATTCGGCGACCGGCGAAACCACCTTGCCGTTGACGTTGACGTCGAGAATGGCGAGGTCGAACTCGGCGCTTTGCGCAAGGCGGATCGCCTCGTCGAGGTCGCCGGATTCGGCTACGACGCGAAAGCCGAGCTCCTCCAGCATGTCGGCCACCATCATCCTGATCATGACCTCGTCCTCGACAAGGAACACGGAACCCCGCGGTAGCGGTGTCGCAGTCATTGTGGTGTCCTCGCCCAATCCCTTGGCTGAGGTTCGCAAATAACGTCTGTCGGCGCAATGTCGACGTAATTGCACGGAGCCTTGATGGCCGCGCGCGCCGTTTTCGGGCTGCTGAACGGGTTTTGTCCCCCATGCCTCAACGCCCTGAGCAAGCCCGGGTTCCCGGCCCGGAACATGATGTGGGGCGCCTGCTGGACGGCACCGGCAAGCATCGCTACCAGATTAAGATGGCCGCGACTTAAAATCCGCCGGAAAAGATGATGTTTCAGCTGAACCTGCGGCGGCGCGGGATCAGCGATCAGGCGGTGCTGCGGGCAATGGAAGAGGTTCCGCGCGAGATCTTCGTTGAGCCAGCCGATCGCGACGATGCCTACCGCGACAGTGCGCTGGGCATCGCCTGCGGGCAGACCATCAGCCAGCCGTTCGTGGTGGCTTACATGACGGAGCAGCTGCATCTGCAGAAGCATCACCGCGTGCTCGAGATCGGCACCGGCTCGGGTTACCAGGCCGCCATCCTGTCACGGCTTTGCAGTCACGTACTGACGATCGAGCGTTATCGGACGCTCGCCGACAGCGCGCGCGCGCGGCTGAGGAAACTTGGCTACGGCAATGTCGAGGTGATGCTGGGGGATGGCTTCGACATCCCGGCCAGTGCCGGCACGTTCGACCGCATCATTGTGACCGCGGCGATGGAGGAAATGCCTGACGCGTTGATGCAGCGGCTCGAGCCCGGCGGTATCCTGATCGCACCGGTCGGTCCGCATCACGGCACCCAGACCCTGATCCGCATCGTCAGGACGGACGCGGGTTTCGATCGCAAGGAACTGGTGGACGTGCGTTTTGTGCCGGCGCTGCCGGGTATTGCCCGCGAGCTCTAAAATCCGGATTTGCTGTCCTGCCAACGCGTTATCGCGGGGTTAAGCGGTTGTTTACTGGGGAGGTGTTTACTCAAAACAGTATCTTGTTGCGTATGAGTAATTAACCATGCCGGGTATCGTCGAGTTGCTTTGCTCGCGCCGCGTACCGCACGTTGCGGCGCTGGCGCTGATATCGTTCAGTTTCGGCGGCTGCAGCGGCGATATGTCGACGCGGCTCTCGCAGAATTCCTTCTCCAACCCCTTTGCATCGCAACCTGAGGCCACCGGCGCAGTACCGGCGCCCGCCGTCGAGCGCCGCGAGCTTCCGCAGTATTCCCGTCCGCAATATCAGTCGCAGTCCTTGCCGCCGCCGATTTCGTCCCCGCGGTCTTACCCGGTGGCAGGCAACGGCGTGTCCGGAGGCGGGCGGGGATTGGCATCGTATGCTCCGCCTGGCCAGCCGATCGAGACGACCGGCAGTGTCGCTCCGCGCTCCGTCGCAGCGGTCCGCGGCGCAGGCAATGGCGGCACCACGATTATCGTCGGCACCAGCGACACGCTCGATACATTGGCGCGGCGCTATAATGTGACGCCCGCCGCGATCCTGCAGGCCAATGGCTACAAGGGACCGCGCACGTTATCGCCCGGCCAGCAACTGGTCATTCCTCACCAGACCACCGCCGTCGCGGCGACGGCGCCAGCAATGGCCGCGCCGACCAGCAAGCCTGTCGCTGTCGCAAGCGCATTGCCTTCCGTTCACGTGGTCAATCGCGGCGACACCCTGGTCAGCATTGCGCGGCGCAATCACGTGTCGATGGCCGAACTTGCAAAGGTCAACGGCGTCGATCCCCACGCAAAACTCAAGCTCGGCACCAGGCTGACCGTGCCCGGCGCAAAGACCGCGGCCATCGCACCCGGTGCGCAGCCGGCCGCGGTTGCTGTCGCCCAACCCGTCGCCGCAGCGGCGCCACCGGCCACCAAAATGGCGGCGGTGACGATGGTTTCGCCGCAAAGCGCGCGGCTTGCCCAGGCCACGGCGAAGGTCGAGGAACCCTCCGCTGAAGCGCCGGTCAAGGCCGCCGAAGCAACCGGGGCGCTGCCGACATTCCGCTGGCCGGTGCGCGGCAAGGTGATCACGGGTTACGGCGCCAAGACCAACGGCAAGGCAAACGACGGTATCAACCTGGCAGTCCCCGAAGGCACGCCGGTGAAGGCGGCGGAAGATGGCGTCGTGGCCTATTCCGGCAACGAGCTCAAGGGTTATGGCAATCTGGTTCTGGTTCGGCACTCCAACGGTTATGTCACCGCATATGCCCATGCGAGTGAACTGATGGTGAAGCGCGGCGACACGATCAAGCGCGGTCAGATCATTGCCAAATCGGGTCAATCGGGGGAAGTGGGGTCGCCGCAGCTCCACTTCGAGATCCGCAAAGGATCTATGCCGGTTGACCCGCTTCAATTCCTCAACGGGGCGTGAGCGGAGGCGACGCCGCGAGGCGCAACACCTCACCACACAGAGACTGCCGTCGCCCGCGAAAGCGGGCGATCCAGTATTCCAGAGCTGTTGAGATAGAACCGCAAAGGCGCGGCGTATTGGCCCGCTTTCGCGGGATGTCATTCGTTAGTGGGGAAGGGCTGTGGATTCATTTGTCCACGCCACCAAGTTACTTCCCGCTCAGTCTCACGCCCAGCCGCCCCGCTAATTCCTGCGTGAACTGCCAGGCGACGCGTCCCGAGCGCGAGCCGCGCGTCGTCGACCACTCCAGCGCCTCGTGCTCAAGTTCCTCTTCGGCAAGCTTGATGCCGAAATGGCCGCAATAGCCCTTCACCATCGCGAGATATTCGTCCTGGCTGCAGCGGTGAAAGCCGAGCCACAATCCGAACCGGTCCGACAGCGACACCTTTTCTTCGACTGCATCGCCCGGGTTGATCGCGGTCGAGCGTTCGTTCTCGATCATGTCGCGCGCCAGGAGATGCCTGCGGTTGGAGGTCGCGTACAGGATCACATTGTCGGGACGTCCTTCGATGCCGCCCTCGAGCACCGCCTTCAACGACTTGTAGGAAGCATCGTTGCCGTCGAACGACAGGTCGTCGCAGAACACGATGAAGCGGAATCCGGAGGCGCGCAGCTGGTCCATCAGGTCAGGCAGGCTCTCGATGTCCTCGCGGTGGATTTCGATCAGCTTTAAGCGGTCGGCAGGCTTGCGATTCAGATTGATGCTGGCATGCGCTGCCTTGACCAGCGACGACTTGCCCATGCCGCGCGCGCCCCACAGGAGCGCATTGTTGGCGGGAAGTCCGTTGGCGAAGCGCTCGGTATTTTCGATCAGGATGTCGCGCATCCGGTCGATGCCCTTCAGGAGGCCAAGGTCGACGCGACTGACCCGCCGCACCGGCGCCAGCCGGCCGTTGGGGTGCCAGACGAAGGCGTCGGCGCCCCCAAACGAGTTGGCGGCATCGGGGGTCGGCGATACCGCGGAAAGGTGTGCCGCGATCGCCTCCAGCGCGCGTGCGATCCGCTCTTCCGCGGCATGTTTTGGCGGCGAAGACGGGCGTTTTGCCGAGGCGGGCGCCGATTTGGCGGACACTGCCTTCGAGGCTGTGCGAGTGCCTGTTTTCCGAGGCGTTTTTGACATCTTTGGGGTTCCTGACGACGCACCCATATCGGGCCTTGAAAGAGGCCGCAAGCGGCGCAAATGAAGGGTCGGGCGGCGTTGCAATTGGGACCGCCATCGCTATAGTCCGCGCGAATTTGCCCCGGACCGGCCCGGCGCGAGACGCGTTGCCGGTTCGTTCATTCCCGCTTCACGAGGATTGTCCGAATGCTGATTACACCTGCGTTTGCCCAGGCCGCGGGAGGCGGCGATACCAACAGTATGCTGATGTCGCTGCTGCCGTTCGCGCTGATCTTCGTGATCATGTATTTCCTGATTTTGAGGCCGCAGCAGAAGAAGGTGAAGGATCACGCCGAACTCGTGAAGAACATCCGCCGCGGCGACACCGTGGTGACCACCGGCGGACTGGTCGGCAAGGTGACGAAAGTGGTCGATGACGACCAGATCGAGTTCGAAATCTCGGATGGCGTCCGGGTGCGGCAAATGCGGCAGATGATTTCGGGCGTGCGAGCCAAGGGCGAGCCGGCGAAGGAAAAAGCCGATAGCGCCAAGGACGAAGCGTCCGCGAGCTAGCTTTCCCAAGCGCCGCATTCCCCCTGGATCTGACGGGTCAATTCGATGTTGTATTTCACGCGGTGGAAGGCGCTGGCGATCATCGTGACGGCGCTGGTGGTGTGCCTTTGCGCCGTTCCGAATTTCTTTCCGGAAGCGACCGTCAAGAAGTGGCCGGCATGGGCACAGCGGCGGCTGGTGCTCGGCCTCGACCTGCAGGGCGGCTCGCACATCCTGCTCGAAGTCGATTCCAACTCGGTCAGGAAGGACAAGCTCGAGCAGGTTCGCGACGACGTCCGCCGCGCGCTGCGCGATGCCAAGATCGGCTATACCGGCCTCGCCACGCGGCCCGATAGCGTCGAGGTCCGCGTCAAGGAAACCGATCTGCAGAATGCGCTGACGAAACTGCGCGATCTGTCGCAGCCGCTGGGCGGCCTGCTCGGCTCCAGCGGCCAGCGCAGTCTCGAGGTCAGCGACGCCGGCGGCGGGCTGATCCGCTTGACCGTTCCGCCCGCGGCGATCGCCGAGCGCGTGCGCCAGTCGGTGGAGCAGTCGATCCAGATCGTCGAGCGCCGCGTTAACGAACTCGGCACGGTCGAGCCGTCGATCCAGCGTCAGGGACAGGACCGCATTCTGGTTCAGGTGCCCGGCCTGCAAGACCCGACCCGGCTGAAGGAACTGATCGGCAAGACCGCCAAGCTCGAATTCCGCATGGTCGATCCGACGGTGCCGCCGGATCAGGCCCAACAGGGCAGGGTGCCGCCGGATTCCGAAATCCTGATGAGTTCGACGTCGCCCAAGATACCCTATGTCATCAAGAAGGCAGTGCTGGTGTCCGGCGGTGATTTAACCGACGCGCAGCCCGGTTTCGACCAGCGCTCGAACGAACCGATCGTCAGCTTCCGCTTCAATACCTCGGGCTCCCGCAAATTCGCGCAGGCGACTTCCGAGAATGTCGGGCAGCCCTTTGCGATCGTGCTCGATAACGAGGTGATTTCGGCGCCCGTCATCCGCGAGCCGATCACCGGCGGGTCCGGCCAGATTTCCGGCAGCTTCACGGTGCAGGCAGCCAACGATCTGGCGATCCTGCTGCGCGCCGGCGCGCTGCCTGCGCCGCTGACGGTCATCGAGGAACGCACGGTCGGCCCGGGGCTCGGTCAGGATTCGATCGAGAAGGGCGAACTTGCCGCCTATGTCGGCTCGATCATGGTCATCGTGTTCATGCTCCTGACCTACCGGCTGTTCGGCGTGTTCGCCAACATCGCGGTCGCCATCAACGTCGCGATGATTTTCGGCGTGCTGTCGCTGTTGAACGCCACGCTGACGCTGCCCGGCATCGCCGGCATCGTGCTGACGGTCGGCATCGCCGTCAACTCCAACGTGCTGATCTATGAGCGCATCCGCGAGGAATTGCGCGGCGGGCGCAACGCGATTTCGGCCATCGATGCCGGCTTCAAGCGCGCGTTGTCGACGATTCTGGATTCCAACATCACCACCTTCATCGCCGCCGCCGTGCTGTTCTATATCGGCACCGGCCCGGTGCGCGGCTTCGCCGTGACGCTCGGCATCGGCATCATCACCACGGTTTTCACCGCCTTTGCGCTCACCCGCCTGATCGTGGCGGGCTGGGTGCGGTGGAAGCGGCCGCAAAGCGTGCCGATCTAGGGGATGCGGCTTTGACCCATTTCGTTCTCATTTCGCTGGGCATTCTCATCGCCGTCCTGACGGTGGTCAGCTGCTTCGGCCTGCTGCCGTCGCTGCGGATCGTGCCCGACGATACGCACTTCGATTTCACCCGCTTCCGCCGCATCAGCTTTCCGATTTCGGCGCTGCTTTCGATCGTCGCGATCACGCTGTTCTTTACCCACGGACTGAATTTCGGCATCGATTTCAAGGGCGGCACGCTGATGGAAATCCGCGCCAAATCCGGCACCGCCGACATCGCGTCGATGCGCGCCACCCTGGGCGGCCTGGGACTTGGCGACATCCAGCTGCAGCAGTTCGGCGGTCCGGCCGAGGTGTTGATCAGGGTTGCCGAACAGCCCGGCGGCGACGCCGCGCAGCAGGAGGCGGTGCAGAAGGTGCGCGGCGCGCTCGGCGATGCCGTCGAGTACCGCCGCGTCGAAGTGGTGGGACCGCGCGTTTCCGGCGAATTGCTGGCTTACGGCATGCTCGGCCTGATGCTCGCGATCTTCTCGATCCTGATCTATCTCTGGTTCCGGTTCGAATGGCAGTTCGCGCTCGGCGCCATGATCGCCAACGTCCACGACATCGTGCTGACGATCGGCTTCATGTCGATCTCGCAGGTCGATTTCGACCTCACCAGCATCGCGGCGCTGTTGACGATCCTCGGTTATTCGCTGAACGACACGGTCGTGATCTACGACCGGATCCGCGAAATGCTGCGGCGTTACAAGAAGATGCCGATGCCGGAATTGCTCAACGAATCCATCAATTCGACGCTGTCGCGATCGATCATCACCCACGTCACCGTGACGCTGGCGTTGCTGGCGCTGTTGTTGTTCGGCGGCAACGCCATCCACAGCTTCACCGCGGTGATGATGTTCGGCGTGGTGCTGGTCGGCACCTACACCTCGATCTTCATCGCGGCGCCGATCCTGATCTATCTCGGCGTCGGGACCCACCGGGCCGACGCGCCGGACAAGCCGTCGAAGAAGTAAGGGCATGACCTGCATCGTTGCCGAAAAGTGGGAACCGGTTTTCGGACAAGATCATGCACAAACAAACCAACGAGCAGCCCGGACGCTCCGCATCTTCCGAGGTCGGCGCCGATCGAGGCCTACGGCAACGGCGGGTTTGCCTTCGCCGAGATGTCGCATCGCGGCTCGCTGCTGTGCCTGCCGGATGCGATCTGGGCCTGGCCGGTCACGCAGGCCGGAAGAAATCGACAAGGCTTCGCTGGCGCGGGTGTTCGCTGCGGCCAATGGCATCGATACGCTGATCGTCGGCACCGGCACCGACGTCTGGCTGCCGCCGCCGAGCTTCGCGAGGCGTTGCGCGCGGTCAGCGTCGTGCTGGACGCGATGCAGACGGGGCCTGCGATCCGCACCTACAACATCATGATCGGCGAGCGGCGGCGCGTCGCGGCGGCGCTGATCGCGGTGCCATGAGCGGCGCGGACGCGGAGCAGGGAAGCCGCCGAATTCTGCGCCGAGCTGGTGCGCAGCCACGATTTTGCCCGCTACGCCTCCACGCTGTTCGTGCCGGCGGCGCAGCGCCGCGCGCTGCTGGCGCTCTACGCCTTCAATGTCGAGATTTCCCGCGTGCGCGAGCAGGTCAGCCAGCCGCTGCCCGGCGAAATGCGCCTGCAATGGTGGACCGACATGCTGGCGGGCGCCGGGCATGGCGGGGTCGAGGGCAATCCGGTCGCGGCCGAACTGCTGCTGGCGATCCGGAACTGGCGTTTGCCGGTCGAGCGGCTGTCGCGCCTGATCGATGAGCATCAGTTCGATCTCTACAACGATCCGATGCCGACCATGGCGGCGCTGGAAGGCTACATCAACGACACCTCGTCGGCGCTGTTTTCGCTTGGCTGCCGGGATCGCCGGCTGGCAATCCCCGGAGGAGATCGAGCACCTGGCGCGCCACGCCGGCCTGGCGCAAGGCATGGCGCAGGTGATGGCGGCGTTGCCGCTGGACGCCTCGCGGCGTCAGTTGTTCGTGCCGCTGCAATTGCTGGAGAGCCACGGCAGCGGACATGGAGGAGGTGTTTGCGGGCAAGCAGACGCCAAAGCTGCGCGCCGCGCTGGATCAGCTGATCGGCGAGGCGCGGCGGGCATCTGAAGACGGCCTTTGCGCTGCTTGCGAGCGTGCCGCCGGAGGTGCGGCCGGTGTTCCTGCCGCTGGCGCTGGTGGCCCGCGATCTGCAAGCGGATGTCGCGCGCGGACAACGATCCGTTCGTGCCCCAGGTCAGCCTCGAGGTTTCGGACGTTGTGGACGTTGTGGCGGGCGTCGAGGTCGCGGGAGTTCGGAGGTTGAGAATGCGTCGCATGACCGTCGCTCGCGATGACGCCGAACTGTTCATGGCGAATTCAAATCCGCCGCCTCAAAATTGAACCGGTCCCGCAAATTCTTGCGCGATTCCAGAATGTCCTTCAGGAACGCGCGGTCGGCCTCGCTCGTCATCATCGGCTCGATCAGATCGAGCTGGTTCATCGCGACGAGCTGCAGGATCTCGGTGCGGGGTTTGCCGGCGGCGTCGCGCGGCAAGGCCTGCACCACCTGGATATGCTCCGGCGGCTTTGGGCCCTTCGCCGCCGCAAGTTCGTCGCGCAATTGCGCTTCGAGCGCGGTCTGGTCGGCCTCGACAAAGGCATAAAGCCCGACGCCGGTGCGCCGGTCGGCAAATGCGACAATGGCGGTATCGCGGACGGCGGGATTTTTCCGGATCAGATCGATCAGCACCGGCGCGTCATTGACCAGCCGCCGGCCGCCGCCTTCGCGATCGGTGAAATTGAACAGGCCGCGGGTGATGGCGCGGTAGACCTTCTTGCCGGTCGCGAGCCAGATGCTGGCGACCAGCGATTTGCGCGCGAGAATCTTGCGCTCCTTCGGCGTCAGCGCGTCCGGCGCGTAGCTGCGCTTGTGCTTCAGCAGATGCCGGAGATCCTCGTAAGCGGCGATCCGGAACAGCCGGCTGCGCGTTTTGAAAGCAGGCCGCGAGCTGGAAGTCGGTGAGATAGGCGCGGCCGTCGCGTGCCGCGCAGCCAGTTCTGCTCCTTGGCGAGATCGTTGTGGCAGATGCCGGCGCGATGCAGCTTGCGCAGCGCCTGCTTGGCGGAGCGGAAATAGGCGACGTCGCCAAAGGGTTTGGCCAGATGCAGCGCGACGCCGTCGATAAAGCCGCGCACCAGCGCCTGCCGGCCGGCCCATAGCAGTTCCGGCCCGACATGCAGGCCGCGCGCCAACGCCAGCGCGCGGCGCTCGCGCGCGAACAGATGGCGCGCCGGGATGAAGGACCACCACGGCACCTGGTCGAGCCGGCGCAGCACCGCATCGACCTCGCCGTCCGCGCTCGCGAAAGCGGCCGCGCTCGACCGTGGAAAACACGTCGCGCTTCAGCAGCACGCCTTCGGTCCATCGCGCCGACAACGTGGCGGCGTCATCTTTGGGCAGGCTCATGAAATGCTCACGCCGCCGCGGCGATCTGCAGATGATCGGCAATCCAGCGATCGAGATCGGACAGCGCGCGGGCGCTGATCGCCTGTTTCTTCGCAACCGTCTTTTCGTTGCCGCGCAGCCGCGTGCCGTCGGGCTTTCTGGTGGGCGGGCTGGCGAGCGGCGGAAACAGCCCGAAATTGATGTTCATCGGCTGGAACGAGCGCGGGCCGGCATCGATGGTTTCGATATGGCCGCCGGTGATGTGGCCGAGCAGCGATCCCAGCGCCGTCGTCGCCGGCGGCGGCGCCAGCGATCGTCGAACGCGCATCGGCCGCGGCATAGAGGCCGGCAATCAGCCCGATGCTTGCGGATTCCACATAGCCTTCGCAGCCGGTCATTTGACCGGCGAAGCGCAGCCGCGGCTCGGCGCGCAGCCGCAACTGGCTGTCCAGCAGCTTTGGCGAATTCAGGAAGGTGTTGCGATGCAAGCCCGCCGAGCCGGGCGAATTCGGCCTTCTCGAGCCCGGGAATGGTGCGGAAGACGCGCTGCTGCGCGCCGTGCTTCAGCTTGGTCTGGAAGCCGACCATGTTGTAGAGCGTGCCGAGCTTGTTGTCCTGGCGCAGTTGCACGATGGCGTAGGCCTTCACCGTCGGATCGTGCGGATTGGTAAGCCCGACCGGCTTCATCGGCCCGTGACGCAGCGTCTCGCGGCCGCGCTCGGCCATCACCTCGATCGGCAGGCAGCCGTCGAAATAGGGCGTGTTGGTTTCCCACTCCTTGAAGTCGGTCTTTTCGCCCGCGATCAGCGCATCGACGAAGGCGTCGTATTGCTCTTTGGTCAGCGGGCAATTGATGTAATCGGCGCCGGTGCCGCCGGGGCCGACCTTGTCGTAGCGCGACTGGAACCAGGCCACCGACATGTCGATGGAATCCCTGTGCACGATCGGGCGCGATCGCATCGAAAAACGCCAGCGCGTTCTCGTCGGTAAGTTCGCGGATGGCGTCCGCCAGCGGCGCCGAGGTGAGGGGGCCGGTCGCGACGATGACGTTGCGCCAGTCCGCGGGCGGCAGGCCGTCGATTTCGGCGCGGCGGATTTCGATCAGGGGATGGTCGTTCAGGGCCTTGGTGACGGCGGCGGAAAATCCGTCGCGGTCGACCGCCAGGGCGCCGCCGGCGGGCACCTGGTTGGCGTCGGCGGCGCGCATGATCAGCGAGCCCAGCCGCCGCATTTCGGCGTGCAGCAGGCCGACCGCGTTGTTGGCGGCGTCATCGGAGCGAAACGAGTTCGAGCACACGAGTTCGGCAAGGCCGTCGGTGCGATGGGCCTCGGTCATCCGATCGGGGCGCATCTCGTGCAGGACGACGCGGACGCCGGATTTGGCGACCTGCCAGGCGGCTTCCGAGCCGGCGAGGCCCGCGCCGACGATATGCACGGTTTCGGAGGGAGATTTGATGCCTGTCATAGGCACAGAGGTAGCGCGTGGCGGCAGATACGACAACGCCCGCAGCAGGGCGGGCGTTATCCGTTCGTCAGTCGGCTGAAAACCGTTCAGCCGTTATAGTGGCCGGATGCAACGCGCGGAATGTCCGAGCGATCAAGGCCGATATCGGCCAGTTCGCGATCGCTAAGCTGGGACAGTTCGCTGACATTGCGCTGATAATCCCGGAACGCCTGGATCATGCGGATGAGCGAGAGCAGCATGGGTAGTCTCCTTGTATTTACGATTCAGCCCTTGGAGGAAGCTTCATCGTTGAAATGAATATAGGTCAATATACCGCAGTGCGGAACACATAATGCTGCGATGCAGCTAAGCATAGAACGCATGGCAAAGTAAGAAATGATTAACTCTTCGGGGGGAGCGTTCAGAAGCCGCATGCGAGGCCGGAGCCCACAGACAAAAACTGTTCAAAAAACGAGCAAAACAGCAACTCGTCGCCATGAAAGGCGCATCGGTAAAAAGTGGGGTGGCGAGACCATTAACTCAAGAGCCTTGCCGAGCAAAGCCGATAAACCTCTCCTACTTTAGGTGAATTCGGCCGGTTCCTCATGCGTGATTCGCATGTTGAAACCATATAGTGAATTCATGTTCATATATTGGCGGTTATTCGAAAAGGAAAGAGTGGCCGCAGCGTCAGGGGGCGTGCGCCAGCTGGCTGGCGAAATACGCGATCGTCCTCGCATACACCTCGCTCTTGTTCCATTGCTGGATCACGGCGAAATTCGCACTGCCGGGCTCCCAGTCCTTGCCCCGCTGCCAGCCGTAACTGGCAAGGTAGTTCGCGGTCGATGCCAGCACGTCGGGCGCGCTGTGCAGGAGATCGCGGCGACCATTGCCGTCGAAATCGACCGCGTATTTGAGATAGGATGATGGCATGAACTGGGTCTGGCCGATTTCGCCGGCCCAGGCGCCGCGCATTTCCGCCGGCGTGAGATCGCCGCGCTCGACGATGCGCAGGGCGTCCATCAATTCGCCGCGGAAGGTCTCGGCGCGCCGGCAATCGTAAGCCAGCGTCGCCAGCGAGCGAATGGTCGGAAATTTTCCGGTGTTGGCGCCGAAGTCCGTCTCCAGTCCCCAGATCGCCACGAGCACCTCGCCCGGCACGCCATAACTTTGTTCGATGCGTCCGAGCATCGAACCGTATTGCTTCATCATGTTAGAGCCGCGGGCGAGGCGGGGAGGGACCATGCGGCCCGAAAACTCCTCGAAACTTTGACTGAAGACCCGCTGCGAACGATCCCGGGAGATCACGCTCTGATCCAGCGTCACGCCGTTCAGGCCGGACGTGATTGCGGATTGCGAAATGCCCTTGGCGGCGGCTTCATTCTTGAATTCGTCGAGCCACGCCTGAAAGCTGCCTGTACCGCAAGACGCCGCCAGCACCGTCGTTGCCGGCGACGTCAGTACGGCGCTCACTGCCAGGGCTTGGAAAAGGAAACGAAGGGTCATCGGGACCTCAGCCTCGAAATAATTCGCGAATAATGAGCGTTTCCCCGACGGGAGCAAATGTCCTTGGCAACCACGGCCAAAACAAGGCTATGGGTCGCCATCGCAATCACGGCCCGGCGGACCTCACTTTCCGAACGATGCCGCGAATGCATCGCCGTCTTTGATGCCCAGTTCGTAAGCAGCCTTGATAGCATCGGGATTTGTGATATCGAACTGGCTCAATTCGATCCGGCGCGATGGCTGGGTGTAGATTCGCCCGTGGACCGATGGCAGGTTCTTGTAGACGCGTGTCAGCAGCACCAAGGTTCTTCCGTCGGCAGGCTCGATTCCCTTGAGCGGCTCGACCGGCACGTTGTCGACCAACCCGCCGTCGAACGCCGGGACGCCTTTGACTGATGTTACGGGCATGAAGGGCGGTACGCCGCTGCTGGCCATCAGCGCATCGCAGATTTCGCCGGCGTGAGTGAGCGTTCGCGCGGAGATGTATTCGGGACGAAAGCCCAGCGCCCGGCCGAAGCGGGGATGCACGGGATGCAAGAGGTGCTTCTCAAGCTGATACGCGCCGATGCCGATGATCGCGCCGGCAAGCGGCGGCAGGCCGCGCGGTAGCCGTGTCACGGCGATCCGCAGATCGGTGAGGGCGTTGAGCCGCCTGAGTGCATCGTCGTCGATAGTCTCCGCCAGAAGCTTGCTGTAGAGCGGACCGACCGGACAAAGCGGTTCGCCGCGGCGCCACGCCGCGGTATCGAAGTTTTTCAAATGTGGGCCGCAGCCGTCGAACACGCGCCGGCGGACGTCGGGACCGGCACCGAGCATAGAATAGGTCGCGGCGAAGGCGCCTGCGCTGGCGCCGACCACCAATTTGGGTGCAAGACCGAGACGAGGTGCAACCGTCTCATAGAACCCACCCTGCCAGTAGCAGCGATTACCGCCGCCAGCGAATACCACCGCATCGAACATCCGATCTGCATGCCAAACCGACGGTCAACAATCAACCGCCTCCCTGCACGCAAATCGGCGCTGACATGGCAGAAGGCAGGCGCCCCACCATTTCGTCATCATTCCGCGCATCCATGCCGGCTTCCTCATTCGCCGGATGCCGTCGCGCATTGGCAAGTCCCGTCGGTAGGGCTAAGCTTCCGACAATCCCGGTTCGGTGCTGCCGGTAATCAACACAAAGTGCCGCTCAAGCCCATTACCCACCATCTTCAAGTTCCTTGGGAGCTAACCATGAGCATTTTTGGTAAGATTATGAGCGCGATCTTCGGTGCCAAAGCTGCCGCCACACCCGCAAGCGGCGGTGCCTCCGCTGGTGCTGCGCCCGCAGGCGGCGGCGCTGCCACGAACGTGGGATCGTCCGCCGCGCCGGCGGCGCCGGCGCAAACCGTCGATGTCGCGGCCATCCTGGACAAGGCGGTTGCAGGCAAGGGTGAAAAGCTGGAATGGCGCACCTCGATCGTCGATCTGATGAAGGCGCTCGACGTCGACTCCAGCTTCAGCGCGCGCAAGGAACTGGCGAAGGAGCTCGGTTACACCGGTGACACCAACAATTCCGCCAGCATGAATATCTGGCTGCACAAGCAGATGATGGCCAAACTCGCGGCCAACGGCGGCAAGTTGCCGTCAGACGTCAAGTGGTAGGTTTATCGTAGCGTTTGATCTGAAGGCCCGCGCCAGCCGCGCGGGCCTTTTTGCACCCGCGGGGTGATCGGCGCCTTGTCTTGCCCGCCCCGAAGCGCGGAGCTAAACATACTGTCAGACAAGAAAATTGGTCCTACAGGGGAGAGCTCTCATGGAAACCATCGATCGCAGGACCATCCTTGCGTCAGGTGTACTGGCGCTGGCGGGTGCTGCCACCCAAAGCGTCCCGGCCGAGGCGCAGGCTGGCTCGAAACCGATTTTCCCATGCCCGCGACGACCATCCCGATCGTCGGCGAGACCGATGTTTTTCCGGTCCGCCGGATCTATTGCATCGGCCGAAACTATGCCGCGCACGCGATCGAACGTGGCTCCGACCCCACGCGCGAGCCACCGTTCTTCTTCCAGAAGCCGACCGACGCGATCCAGAATGTCGCGATCGGAAGCGTCGCGGATCATCCGTATCCCTCGCTCACCAAGAACTATCACCATGAAGTCGAGCTGGTGGCGGCGCTGAAATCGGGCGGCACCAATATTCCCGCGGAGCGGGCGCTCGACCACGTCTATGGCTATGCGCTCGGCCTCGACATGACCCGGCGCGATCTGCAAAACGGCATGGCGGCGGAAAAGAAGCCGTGGGAAATCGGCAAGAGTTTCGATCACGCTGCGGTACTCGGCCCGATCCACCCGGTGTCGAAAACGGGTCATTTCACCAAGGGCGCGATCTCGCTTTCCGTCAACGGCACGGCGCGGCAGGATTCCAATCTGGACAAGATGATCTGGAGCGTGGCCGAGCAGATCGCGAAACTGTCCGAGGCGTTCGAGCTGAAGGCCGGTGATATCATCTATTCCGGCACGCCCGAAAATGTCGGCCCTGTGGTCAAGGGCGACGTGCTGTTGTGCAAGCTGGAAGGCCTGCCGGACATGTCGATCCGGATCGTCTGGAGGGACAGTGCCGCTGTGCATGACGCCGTTGTTGCCGTGCCGTGCTCTTGCCCGAATCTACAAAAAACCCTATTTCCTTACTTCAACGGAGGTCACCCCACCAGATCGGCAAATTCCGGATGCTTGTGCAGGTAATCCACGACAAAACTGCAGCCGGCGATAACCTTCAGTCCGTCGGCGCGGATCAGATGCAGCGCGCCCTCGACCAGTTCCGACGCGATACCGCGGCCGCGCAAGGCGCCTGGCGTCTCGGTGTGGGTAATGATGACGGCCGACGGCGTCAGGCGGTAATTCGCAAACGCCATCGTGCCATCAACCTCAAGCTCGAAGCGGGAGAGGGCGTTGTTGTCGCGGACGCTGCCTGTAGCCATCGATGCATTCCCGGAAATGAGAATTCCTGTCACACGTTTACGTCCGTGAACGCGGGGATGCAAACGGGCGACCACTCAGAGGTTTGGGCGCGGCGCCGTAGCGGCGCGCCAATTTTCTCGACTTAATCCTTCAGGGAATCGGTGAGCATGCCGCGGATCGACCAGGCTTCGCCGTCGCCGGCGCCCGAGATGTCGTCGATTTTCCATTTTCCGTCATCGCGCACGAAATTGTAGCGGATGATATTGTCGGCGGATTTGGCGCGCGGCGCGTCATGTCCGGTGATGGTAACCGCGATGACGGCCTTGTCGGCGTCGACTTTCTCGGCCTCAACCTTGAAGGATTTCACATCCGGTTCCTGCGAATTCGTTACGGGATCGAAATCGATCGGTCCGACGTCGCCCTTCGGCGTGTGGGCATCGGCTTTCGCCCACAGGGCGATCAGCGCCTTCGACAGGTATTTCGCCTTGGCGGCCTTGTTTTCGGTGACAAACTCGCCACCGCCGTCGCCCTTGCCCTTCGCGGCCCGGGTGTAGATGGCATTGACGATCGCCACGGGATCGTCCGGGGAGGGCGGCGCGGCGAAGGCGAAATGCGGCACGGTGCTGGCAAGCAGGCTTGTTGCGAAGGTCAAGAACAGCGATCGGCGGGTGATCATGCAGGGTCCTCAAATCGGTTGGGGCCGTCCTTATAGCAGGAACGTATTTCCTGCATCGGGACTGAACGTTGGTGTGACAGAGAACAGTTTCAGTTCAAGATACCGAGGTGAGAACGCCGCGCATGCTGCCCTTGCCGAGCTGCCGCCGATGACGATAAACAACCGCCGGGGACAATTCGTCCGGGCGTTTTCACGCAATACGTCCGTTCAACGCATCTGATTTGCAAAGGATTCATCCATGAAGCTCATCGTCACCTTGCTCGGCGTCGTCCTGATTGCCGTCGCGGTCGTGTATTTTCTGGTGCCGGCGGATTCCCTGCCGGGCTTCTTTCCCGGACACGAGGCCGGCGTGACGCGTGTGCACATCAAGCACGGCATGGTTTCCGGCGTTGTCGGGGTCGTACTGCTCGCCGCCGGCATGTGGATGGGGCGAAGGTGACGGCCGAGCCGGCCAACGCCACGGCCGCGCCCTCGGGCGGCGTGACGCGGATGTCGCGTCGGGTGATGAATCTGGCGTATCTGCTCACGCAGAATGCCCGCCGGCACGGCGGGCGCATCGGCTTCGTCTGGGGCGACCGCTCTTGGACCTGGCGCGAGATCGACGCCCGCGTCTCGGCGCTGGCGGCAGCCCTGGCCGCGCGCGGCATCGCCAGGGGCGACCGTATTCTCGTCCACGCCAAAAACTGCGACGAGATGTTCTGGTCGATGTTCGCGGCCTTCCGGCTTGGCGCGGTCTGGGTGCCCACCAATTTCAGGCTGATGCCGGACGAGGTGGCTTATCTCGGCTACGGCCTCCGGCGCCAGGGCGTTCCTTTGCCATGGCGATTTTCCCGATCATGCGCTCGCCGTCAAGAATGCGAGCCCGGCGCTCGGCTTCACCTGGCGGATCGGCGAGGGCGCGCTGGGTGAGAATTCACTGAGCGACGCGATCGCCGCGCACGCGGGGGCCAGGGTTGAAAACGCCGCGGTCGAGTACGACGATCCCTGCTGGTTCTTCTTTACCTCAGGCACCACCGGCCGCTCGAAGGCGGCGGTGCTGACCCACGGCCAGATGGCTTTTGTCATCACCAATCATCTCGCCGACCTCATGCCCGGCACGACGGAGAATGACGCCTCGCTGGTGGTCGCGCCTTTGTCGCACGGCGCCGGGGTCCACCAGCTGGTGCAGGTCGCGCGCGGCGTGGCGACCATCCTGCTGCCGACCGAGCGCTTCGATATCGACGAGGCCTTCCGGCTGATCGAGCGCCATCGCGTTAGCAACATTTTCACGGTTCCGACCATCCTGAAGATGCTGGTCGAGCATCCCGCGGTCGACGCTTGCGATCATTCCTCACTACGTTACGTCATCTATGCCGGCGCGCCGATGTACCGCGAGGACCAGAAGGCCGCATTGAAGAAACTCGGCAAGGTGCTGGTGCAATATTTCGGCCTCGGCGAGGTCACCGGCAATATCACGGTGCTGCCGCCGGCCCTGCACGATCATCGAGGACGGGCCGCATGCGCGGATCGGCAGCTGCGGTTTCGAACGCACGGGCATGCAGGTCTCGATCCAGGGCGATGACGGAAGAGAACTGAAACCGTTCGAGACCGGCGAGATCTGCGTCATCGGCCCCGCCGTGTTCGCCGGCTACTACGACAACCCCGAAGCCAACGCCAAGGCGTTTCGCGATGGCTGGTTCCGGACCGGCGATCTCGGCCATATGGATGACGAGGGTTTTCTCTACATCACCGGCCGCGCCTCGGACATGTACATATCCGGCGGATCCAACATCTATCCGCGCGAGGTGGAGGAGAAGATCCTCACCCATCCCGCGATCGGAGAGGTGGCCGTGCTCGGCGTGCCGGACGCGGTTTGGGGCGAGGTCGGCGTCGCCGTTTGCGTCGCGCGCGAGGGGGCTGGCGCTGTGACCGAGGCCGACATGGCGGGATACCTGGCCACCAAACTGCCGCGCTACAAGATGCCGAAGCGGTTCTTTTTCTGGGACGCGCTGCCGAAGTCCGGTTACGGCAAGGTGCCGAAGCGCATGGTGCGCGACGAGCTGCAGGCGCGTGGATTGCTCGACCTCGCAACAAAACAAACCGGCTGATGCGAAGCATCCACCAGCCCGGTCCCCCAGCGCCGGAGCGCATCCAGTGGGTCGAAGCGCGCGGCCGCGCCTTCTCCTTCACGCTGGAAGCGGGCCTGCCCCTGCTGGAGGCCGCGCGGCGAGGTTTCGCAGCGGAAGGATTTTCGAGCGGCACATTGAACTTCCGGGGAGGCGCGCTGGCTCCTTTTGCCTACGTCATGCCGGCGCTCTCGAAGACCGGCGCGAACGCCGCTTTCTACAGCGACACCTTCCGGCCCCCGGGCATCACCCGGCTCAAGACGGGCGCGATGACGTTGGGCAGCCGCGACGGCGCGCCGTTCTTCCATTGCCACGCGCTGTGGCGTGAGGTCGACGGACGCTCCGGCGGCGGCCATATCCTGCCCGAGGAGACCGTGGTCGCGGAGCCCTTCACGGTGGAAGCCTTCGGCATCGAGGGGGCAGCCTTCACGGCGGAGCCGGACCCCGAGATCAATTTCTGGGTGTTCGGACCGGTGCCTGCGGCGGTCAGCCGGGCGGAAACCACCAGCCGCGCCTTCGCGCTGCGGCTGCGCCCGAACCAGGATTTTGCCGGCGCGCTGGAAGTGTTCTGTCGTGAACATGACGTCGCGCACGCGAAGCTTCACGGCGGCGTCGGCAGCATCATCGGCGCGCGCTTCGTGGATGGCCGCATCGTCGAGCCCTTCGCGACTGAAATGGCTGTCAGCTCCGGCGTTATTACGCGCGGTGCAGGCGGCTCACTGGAGGCGGTGCTCGACGTCGCGCTCGTCGACTATCTCGGCGGCCTTGCGGAGGGTTGGCTCGTGCGCGGTGACAATCCCGTGCTGATGACGATGGAGCTGGCGCTGGAAGTGCTTTCATAGCACGTCTTTCGGTCGTCCCTGCGAAAGCAGGGACCCATAAACACCGATGCGAGTTGTTGAAAGGGCTGCGGCCCCACCTTCGTGCAACATATACATTGGTGGTTATGGGTCCCGGCTCGCGCTTCGCTTGGCCGGGACGACGGAGATTGTCCAATTCGACTTTTCAAACAGCCAAGATATTCTCGCGGCGCGAAGCGCCCGAGGTGTTGCATGAACCACCCTCGAAAAAGAGGGCGTGGGGAATGCCGGGTGCCCGTTGCACCCACAGCCGCGCGCGTATTGGTAGTAAGCACGCGCGTTAGTCACCGCAGGTCACCGGGAAAACACCCGGCATTCCCGCACGCAATGGTTTTAACGGTTTCCTTCGTTCTCTCCTCGGTGATCGGGCTTTCTTGTCACCGTCGCCCCCAAGAAGCTTGCTTCTCGAGAGCTTGACGCCGGCGTCGAAGCGTCAGGACCAAACGACTTCGCCGTCCGCAAAGTGAGCGCTCTCGTCAGCAGCGCCACTTGCGTCCATCGCATCCAACCCCGCGTCCGTGACGATCGCGATACGCCCCTCGAGTGGGGTGGGACGGCGAGAGTTCTAAAAGTGATTTGGGTTTGCGACGAAGGGGAATATTTTTTCAAAAGGGGCTGGACGCGTCATCGCAAACGCAGCCTGACGGGCAAATCACCAGCACCTTGCTCTCACAGAGCATCGGGTGAGGGGATTGTCATTCGCCGTTCCACGTAGTATGTTATTGCCATGATCAGGTCGTGGCGGAATTCTGCAGCCCGCAAGGTCTGGGATGGCGAACGGCCGAACCAGTTTCGTGGGCTGGATTTTGAGGCCGCCATAGATCTGTTATTGGCCTTGAATGTTGCCAAATCACTCGCCGATCTCAGTCCGTTGAAAAGCGTGGGCCTGCACAAGCTCATAGGGGACCGACGGGGACAATGGGCGATGACGGTGAATGACCGCTGGCGCATTTGCTTCGAATTTCGCAAGGGCGATGCGCACGAGGTCGAAATCGTGGATTACCACCGAGGTTGAACGTGATGGCTCCTGTTGTACACCCCGGCCGCTTGTTGAAGCGCGAAATGGTCGGTCGAAAGCTCAGTGCAAATCGGCTGTCGCTCGATATCGGCGTCCCCTCGGGTCGCATTACCGACATCCTGAATGGCCGCCGCGCGATCACGGCCGACACCGCGGTGCGGCTCGGCCGGTACTTCGGTAACAGCGCGCAGTTCTGGCTGGACCTGCAAGGTCAATATGACATTGGCGTGGTCGAGCGGGAGAAGGGCGCCGAGATTATCAGGCGCGTCAGGCCGGCGGATGCGGCTTGAGTCGACGGGCGTAGTGCCTGTCGCACATTCATTCGCAAGCTGCTGCTGACGCATTTGGGTCCGATCCATTGCCAAGAGCCCACTTCCCTGCGAATGATGTTCCTGTTACGTTCCAGTTCGGGAAGCGAGGATTTAATTCTCAACGCGGCGGCGCGGGGGCGGGTGCATGAGTTCAAAGCGAAATCGCACCATCGATGTGCCCGCGCCGTATCTGCGGCGCGTCTGGCTCGATCCGGCGCGCGTCGAAGATCCCGAGGCCTATCCGTTTTGCCTGCCCTTTCTGCGCGATGAGTTCGAGCTGAGTTTCGACCGGCCGATCACCATCATCGTCGGCGAGAACGGCACCGGCAAATCCACCTGCTGGAAGGCATCGCGGTGCTGGCCGGCTATGACGAGGCCGGCGGCGGCAAGGGCTACAGGCCGGTCGATCATTCCGAATGCGCGTGGAGGCGATGGGCGGCGAGCTTTCGAAGGCGCTTCGCGCAAGCTGGCTGCCGAAGATCACCAACGGCTGGTTTTTCCGGGCCGAGAGCTTTTTTTCCGTCGCGCGATATCTCGACGCGGCCGGAAGCTCGGTGGCGGATTTCCTCTCCCATTCCCATGGCGAAGGCTTCTTGCGCTTCTTCGAGGAGCGCTGCCAGCGGCAGGGCATCTTCATCTTCGACGAACCGGAATCGGCGCTGTCGCCCGCGCGCCAGATGGAATTCCTGAAGCTGATGCGGCGGATGGAGCAGTCCACGATCTGCCAGGTCGTGATGGCCACGCATTCGCCGATGCTGATGGCCTATCCCGGCGCGCGTCTGCTGCGGCTATCGAAATACGGGCTGGAGCCGGTGAGCGTCGAAGCAGACGGACCATTACAAGGTCATGCGGGAGTTCTGCGCCGACCCGGCGGGGTTCGTGGAAGCGGTGCTCGACGAATGGACTCCTCGTCGCCGGGACGACGATCGGTTCTGAATGCGTAATCTAGAGTCTGTGGGCGCAATACCCTCCGGTCAGCGCTTTCGCGCGGCGCGTGGATAAACTCCGCGCATTGCGCCGCCTGTACGGGCGACGAAAGAGGTGGAATACGCTGCGCTATTCCGCCCTCCGAGCTGACAAAACCGGCTTCGCCTGATAGTCTTGAGATCAGGAGAGCGCCATGCATTCGTGGCACTACTGTCCGGGTAAATGCGACACTCGATCCACGATAAAACGCTCGCGGCGAAGAAGGCCCGGATATTGATCAACGCGCTGGTCGATTGCGCCAAGGCGGGGTGCAAGCCGAGCTTCGTTACCACGCAAATGCTTCGGGGAATTTGCCTCTACCTGGAATGCGGGAGCTTCACCAAGGAAAACTGGCGAACCTACGACCGCGCCAGCGACGCCGCCAAGCTGGTGCGGGAGGCGGCCGGCGAGGACTGGAAGAGGAACGTCACGTTCGAACATGCGCGCCCGCTGAACCAGATGTATCGGATGTTTCTGGACGAGAAGGCAACCCTGACCGTGGAACGGGCGGCGTTCATCATCGGCGAATATCCGCCTGTGCTGGTCACGATGGAAGAAGAGCTGCGGATGAGCAAACTCGGGTTCAAGCATGGCGGCGTGCCGGAAGAGCGATACGCGGAGATTCCGATTTCCGGTTTTAGCCTGCGTTCGGACGATGCAATGCCGCGTTGAGGCTTGCTCGAGTGATGAGTTCGACGGATCTCGGCTTGCTGAATCGTGCTTTAAGCCCCTTCGGGCTGCTGAGGCGGTAAATTGATGGACTTAGATGCTTATCGAATTTACCTTCGTCGTAAAGATGTTGGACCGTCTGGGTTTATCAGGCAGCGTCGAGCGTAAGGCCGTAGGGCGACAATACCGCCTCTTCAATGAGATCGCCAGCGCTTCGGCGGCGTATTTGAACTTCGCGGAATACGATCTTCGCTCATTCCGTCCTGCGTCGCGTAAAGTCTGATGTCCACCGCAGTGGGTCGGGTCGGTAGGCCGTCACGATCACTGCCGGACCGCTCGGTGTCTTTTCAAATACCCCAAACAACATGAACTGGGCGCCTGTTGAATCCGTTTCAACACCAATATTGTCGGCCCTCGGGCTGCGTCGAAATAGTCTGTCGATTACATACTGCGGACCCTCAAGCCCACAAATATCTCCGAGCACGAATAGCATCTGCCGCCAGCTCGCGAAAGCCATGCAAGGACGGACGAACTCGCCCCGCGCAACAAGAGCCTTATCTGAGCAGTACGTCATTGACTTGTTGTCCTCAGTCGACGCGGTCACTCCGCCGCCTCGCTCGCCCCGCTCTTCCGCGGCTTGCCCGCCTTCGCCAGCACCGGCGCCAGGAATTTGCCCGTATAGCTCCGCGGCGCCTTGACGATATCCTCCGGCGGGCCCCAGGCGACGATTTCGCCGCCGCCGTCGCCGCCTTCGGGGCCGAGGTCGATCACCCAGTCCGCGGTCTTGATCACCTCGAGATTGTGCTCGATCACGACCACCGTGTTGCCCTGCGACACCAGCTCGTGCAGCACTTCCAGCAGCTTCTTGACGTCGTGGAAATGCAGCCCCGTGGTCGGCTCGTCCAGGATGTAGAGCGTGCGGCCCGGTGGCGCGCTTTGACAGTTCCTTTGCCAGCTTGACGCGCTGGGCTTCGCCGCCGGACAGCGTCGTGGCCTGCTGGCCGACATGGATGTAGTCGAGGCCGACGCGGTGCAGCGTCTTGAAGGTTTCGCGCACGCGCGGCACCGCCTTGAAGAATTCGGCGGCTTCCTCGACCGTCATGTCGAGCACGTCGGCGATCGACTTGCCCTTGAACAGCACTTCCAGCGTCTCGCGGTTGTAGCGCTTGCCCTTGCAGACGTCGCAGGTGACGTAGACGTCGGGCAGAAAGTGCATCTCGATCTTGATGACGCCGTCGCCCTGGCAGGCCTCGCAGCGGCCGCCCTTGACGTTGAAGGAAAACCGGCCGGGCTCGTAGCCGCGCGCCTTGGCTTCGGGCAGGCCGGCGAACCATTCGCGGATCGGCGTGAACGCGCCGGTATAGGTCGCGGGATTGGAGCGCGGGGTGCGGCCGATCGGCGACTGGTCGATGTCGATGATCTTGTCGATATGCTCCAGCCCCTCGATGCGGTCGTGCGGCGCGGCGCCTTCGCTGGCGTTGTTGAGTTTGCGCGCGATCGCCTTGTAGAGCGTGTCGATCAGAAGCGTCGACTTGCCGCCGCCGGAAACGCCGGTGACGCAGGTGAACAGCCCCAGCGGAATTTCCGCCGAGACGTTTTTCAGATTGTTGCCGCGGGCGTTGATCACCTTGATGGTGCGGCGATGGTTCGGCGGCCGGCGCTCGGGGATCGCGACCGACAATTCGCCGGTGAGATATTTGCCGGTCAGCGACTTCGGATTGTTCATGATGTCGGCGGGCGTGCCCTGCGCGACGATATGGCCGCCATGCATGCCGGCGCCGGGGCCGACGTCGACCACATGATCGGCCAGCCGGATGGCGTCCTCGTCATGCTCGACCACGATCACGGTATTGCCGAGGTCGCGCAGCCGCTTCAGGGTTTCCAGCAGCCGCGCATTGTCGCGCTGGTGCAGGCCGATCGAGGGCTCGTCCAGCACATAGAGCACGCCGGTCAGCCCCGAGCCGATCTGCGAGGCCAGCCGGATGCGCTGGCTTTCGCCGCCCGACAGGGTGCCGGAGGCGCGCGCCAGCGTCAGGTAATTGAGGCCGACGTCGAGCAGGAACGACAGCCGCTCGCGGATTTCCTTCAGCACGCGCGCGGCGATCTCGTTCTGCTGCGCGTTGAGCGCCTTCGGCACGGTCTCGAACCATTCGCCGGCGCGGCGCACCGAAAGTTCGGAGATTTCGCCGATATGCTTGCCGCCGATCTTGACGCACAGCGCCTCCGGCTTCAGGCGATAGCCGTGGCAGGCCTCGCAGGGAACGTCGGAGAAATACTTGCCGAGTTCCTCGCGCGCCCATTCGCTCTCGGTCTCGCGGAAGCGGCGGTTGATATTGGTGATGACGCCCTCGAACGGCTTCTTGGTGTCGTAGGAGCGCACGCCGTCTTCATAGGAGAACTTGATCTCGTCCTCGCCGGAGCCGTGCAGGATGGCGTTTTGCGTTTTCTTCGGCAGGTCCTTCCACTTGGTGTCGAGCGTGAACTTGTAGAATTTGCCGAGCGCGGTCAGGGTCTGGACGTAATAGGGCGAGGACGATTTCGCCCACGGCGCGATCGCGCCCTTGCGCAGGCTCAGTTCCTTGTCGGGAATGACGAGATCCTCGTCGATATGCTGCTCGACGCCGAGGCCGCCGCAGGCCGGGCAGGCGCCATAGGGATTGTTGAAGGAAAACAGCCGCGGCTCGATTTCCGGAATGGTGAAGCCGGACACCGGGCAGGCGAATTTTTCCGAAAACAGAATCCGTTCCGGCCCGCTCTTGTCGTGGATTTTTGCCGTCTTCTTCTTGTCGTCAGTGCGGCGGCGGCAGGCGCATCGGCATATTCGATCACCGCCAGGCCCTCGGCGAGCTTCAGCGCGGTTTCAAAACTTTCCGCCAGCCGCTGGCCGATGTCCGGCCGCACCACGATGCGGTCGACCACGACGTCGATGTCGTGCGGGAATTTCTTGTCGAGCACCGGCGCTTCCGCCAGTTCGTAAAACGTGCCGTCGATCTTGACCCGCTGAAATCCCTTCTTGAGATATTCGGCGAGCTCCTTGCGGTATTCGCCCTTGCGGCCGCGCACGACCGGCGCCAGCAGATAGAGCCGCGTGCCTTCGGGCAGCGCCAGCACGCGGTCGACCATCTGCGAGACGATCTGGCTCTCGATCGGCAAGCCCGTGGCGGGCGAGTAGGGCACGCCGACCCGCGCCCACAACAGCCGCATGTAGTCGTAGATCTCGGTGACGGTGCCGACGGTCGAGCGCGGGTTCTTCGAGGTGGTCTTCTGCTCGATGGAAATCGCCGGCGACAGGCCGTCGATCTGGTCGACGTCGGGCTTCTGCATCATCTCCAGGAACTGGCGCGCATAGGCCGACAGCGATTCGACGTAGCGGCGCTGTCCCTCGGCATAGATGGTGTCGAAGGCGAGCGACGATTTGCCGGAGCCGGACAACCCGGTGAACACCACGAGCCTGTCGCGCGGAATTTCCAGGTCGACGTTCTTGAGATTGTGCTCGCGCGCGCCGCGGATCGTGATCGCGCGCATGGCCGAGCCGGCGGTCTGTTGGCGCTTCGCCCTGATCACTTCATCCATATCGGCATTTCCAGGCGCGTTGGGCGCGCCGCGTTCAGGCGCGCATCGCCGGAAGCCGGTGATCGGACGCCAATGGGTGAACTCGGAACATAGGAAGAACGCGCGCGGATTTCCAGTGCTCCCGTGCAAGCCATCAACGGTTTGTTGCGGGGGACGCCGCAAAGCCGCCGCAGGTGGAGCCCGACGCCAAAGGCGCAAACAAAAAGGCCGGCGCAAGGCCGGCCTTTTCCAATTCGAGACGCTCAGCTCAGGCTGAGATCAGTACTTCGCGACGACCGGGCCACCCCAGCGGTAGTTCACGCGGACCGTGGCCAGGTCGACGTTCTGACGGATATTGTCCTCGCGGGACGAGCAGTCCCGCCGTTGTGGTCGAGTAGAAGTCCAGGGTGCGGTTGCCCATGAACAGATGGTCGTATTCGAAGGCCACCGACCAGTTCGGCGCAAAGCCGAATTCGACGCCGGTGCCGACCACGCCACCCCAGCGGGTTTCGCTGACCCCATCGTAGGACCAGGCCGGTGCTGATAGCGTAACCGTTATACTTGTCTGGTGACCGCAGCGCCGCCCTTCACGTACCAAAGAACGTTGTTCCAGGCATAGCCGACCTGGCCGGTGAACAGGCCGAAGCCATTGATCTGCGAACGGTTGCCGTTCGCCGGCAGCCGCAAAGTCGCATTGATCAGGGCTGTCGATCAGGCTCGTGTTCGAACCCTGAGGTCGGCCCAGTCGCCCTGAGCTTCCAGACCGAACACCCAGGAGCCAGCCTGCCAGCGATAGCCGATCTGGCCACCGGCGACGCCGCCGGTTGCATCGTGGCAGCCTTCGGCAGCACTGAACGTTCCGCCCAGACCGGTGTATCGATCCCAGCACTTGTGGCTCCAGCCGCCGCCGCCGTTGAGACCGATGTAGAAGCCGCTCCAGTCATAGATCGCAGCGACCATCGGCGCCGGCGCCTTGGTGTAAGGGCGCGCCGCAAGATCCGCCGCCGAAGCGGGAGCGGCCAATGCCCAGCGCAATGAGGGCCAACCGTACCCAGCAAAAACTTCTTCATCGTAATTCTCCAGCTCTTGTTCGCTTCGTATGTTCGCGAAGCGTCTTGACATCCCAGCAGCACAACGCGAGCCGACCTAAATTCAAATGCGCAATATACCCGATCCGAGCGGAAATGCCGTCTCCGAAATGCAACACTCGCGGACGAAGTGAGAGTTCTGGAAGACTAATGATTTGTTAGGCTTTTCGGGAACTGTCGGAACTGCCGATTCCGGGCAGGCGATTGGCCGGGTTTTACCGAGGTACCGTTCCGCGCGAAAGCTGCGGTCTGGCGGATTTTGTCTGGAACAAAACTGGAACATCTCCCCGGGAATGCTATATGTGGATAACCGGGGATCGCCCGGTTGGCGGGATCGGGGAGCGTATAGGGTCGGGTTCAATCCAGTGGTTTTGAGAGTGGAGAGCGGCGATGGCGGGAAGCGTGAACAAGGTGATTCTGGTCGGCAATCTCGGCAAGCGATCCCGAGATCCGGCGGACGCAGGATGGGCGGCCGATCGCCAATCTGAGCGTGGCGACATCCGATACCTGGCGCGACAAGGCGACCGGCGAGCGCAAGGAAAAGACCGAGTGGCATCGGGTGGTGATCTTCACCGAAGGCCTCTGCAAGATCGCCGAGCAGTATCTGAAGAAGGGCGCCAAGGTTTACATCGAGGGCGCGTTGCAGACCCGCAAATGGACCGACCAGCAGCGGCGTCGAGAAATACTCGACCGAGGTGGTGCTGCAGGGCTTCAACTCGACGCTGACCATGCTCGACGGCCGCAGCGGCGGCGGCGGCGGCGGCAATTTCGGCTCCGACGAGTCCGGCGGCGATTTCGGCTCCGGCGGTCCGTCCAGCGCGGCGCCGCGCCGCGCCGTCGCAGCCGGCGCGCCGCAACAGCGACATGGACGACGATATTCCGTTCTGAGCGGCGAGGCGCGATCGGCTGCCAGCGCGCATGTCGCGGGCGACGATCTGAAGAACGGCCGCGCGCCGAGCGGGCCATCAGCGCATTTGAACGGTCATGTCTGGCCGATAAGGCAGCGCTAATCATAGATTCTTGGCTGAATGTACCATACGTGTCATGATGATTACAATATGGCGCTGAATCTGATCGAGCTTTCCGGATTCGTGAGCCGATCGCATGAGCACTCGCCATGAGCCTTGCGCCGCTTGCTCGATGCCGCCCCCGCAATTCCCCTTCATGCCTTCGCGGCGATGACCGCCTTCGTGCTCGGCCTCGTCCAGTTCGCCGCGCCCAAGGGGACCTTGCCCCACCGCACCCTCGGCTGGATCTGGGTTGCCTGATGGCGGCCGTGGCGGTCAGCTCGTTCTGGATCCACCAGATCCGGCTGCTCGGTCCCTGGAGCCCGATCCATCTGCTGTCGATCTTCACGCTGGTGATGCTTCCGCTCGGCGTATGGAGCGGCGCACCGTCACGAGGTCGCGGATCATCGCCGCATCATGATCTCCATTTTCACCGGCGCGCTGGTCGTCGCCGGGCTGTTCACGCTGCTGCCGGGGCGGATCATGCACGCCGTCGTGTTCGGCCCTTGAGAGCCTTCGCTCCGGAGCGCTTTTCGGCGTCGGCCCGAGGGCCCGTTCCGAGGCCGCTTCCGAGGGCCGGTTTCGAGGCTGCGGCGCGCGGTGCCGCCGGCCGCGTAAGTCTCTGGAAAAACGAAGGGAAAAACCGCTCGCGCGGACCAGTTAAGGGTGGTTTTGGGGCCCCGATACGCTATATGATTCGACACGAAAACTGACCGGATTCCCCCTTTGTCTGACCCTGAAGATACGAAGCCCGGAGAGCCGCCGGGGCCTTCCGATATTCGTCCCGTATCCATCCTCGACGAGATGAAACGCTCCTACCTCGATTACGCCATGAGCGTGATCGTGGCGCGGGCGCTGCCGGATGCGCGCGACGGCCTGAAGCCGGTGCACCGGCGCATCCTCTATTCGATGTACGAGCAGGGCCACACGCCCGACAAGAAGTACGTCAAGTCCGCGCGCGTCGTCGGTGACGTGATCGGTAAATATCATCCGCACGGCGACCAGTCGATTTACGACGCGATGGTCCGGATGGCGCAGGATTTCTCCATGCGCGTGCCGCTGATCGACGGGCAGGGCAATTTCGGCTCGGTCGACGGCGATCCTCCGGCGGCCTATCGATATACCGAAGCGCGTCTGACGCGATCGGCCCTCGCGGTGCTCGGCGATATCGACAAGGACACGGTCGATTTCCAGGCGAACTACGACAATTCCGAAACGGAGCCGTCGGTTCTGCCGGCGAAATTTCCGAACCTCCTGGTCAACGGCGCCGGCGGCATCGCCGTCGGCATGGCGACCAACATCCCGCCGCACAATCTCGGCGAAGTCATCGACGCCTGCGTCGCGCTGATCGACAATCCCGCGCTCGGCATCGACGAACTCATCAACATCATTCCCGGTCCGGATTTTCCGACCGGCGGCATCATCCTCGGACGCCAGGGCATCCGCTCGGCCTATCATCTCGGCCGCGGCTCGATCGTGATGCGCGGCAAGGTGAGGATCGACACCATCCGCAAGGACCGCGAAGCCATCATCATCACCGAAATTCCCTACCAGGTGAACAAGGCCACCATGGTCGCGCGCATCGGCGAACTGCACCGCGAGAAGAAGATCGAGGGCATCGCCGATCTGCGCGACGAATCCGACCGCGACGGTTACCGCGTCGTGGTCGAAGCTGAAGCGCGATGCGATGGCGGATGTCGTGCTGAATCAGCTCTATCGCTTCACGCCGCTGCAGACGAATTTTCCCGCCAACATGCTGGCGCTGGATACCGGCCGGCCGCAGGTGATGAACCTGAAGGACCTGTTGACGCTGTTCATCGCGTTCCGCGAGCAGGTGATCACGCGCCGCACCAAGTTCCTGCTCAACAAGGCGCGCGACCGCGCCCATATCCTGGTCGGCCTCGCGATCGCGGTCGCCAATATCGACGAGATCATTCGCGTGATCCGGACCTCGCCCGATCCCAACACCGCGCGCGAAACCCTGATGTCGCGCGACTGGCCGGCGAAGGACGTCGCGGCGATGATCACGCTGATCGACGATCCCCGGCACCGCCTCGCCGACGACGGCACCGCGCGGCTGTCGATGGAGCAGGCCAAGGCCATCCTCGATCTGCGGCTGCAGCGGCTGACCGCGCTCGGCCGCGAGGAGATTTCCGAAGAGCTCGACAAGCTGGCGGTGGAGATCGCCGATTATCTCGATATCCTGCGTTCGCGCGCCCGCGTGCAGGCGATCATCAAGACCGAACTGGCCGAAGTGAAGTCGGAATTCGCGACCCCGCGCAAGACCGTCATCATCGAGCAGGAAAACGAGGTCGAGGACGAGGACCTGATCCAGCGCGAGGACATGGTGGTCACGGTCTCGCATGCCGGCTACGTCAAGCGCGTGCCGCTGTCGACCTATCGCGCGCAGCGCCGCGGCGGCAAGGGCCGCGCGGGCATGCAGACCCGCGACGAGGATTTCGTCAGCCGCCTGTTCGTGGCCTCGACCCATACGCCGGTGCTGTTCTTCTCGTCGCGCGGCCAGGTCTACAAGGAAAAGGTCTGGCGGCTGCCGATGGCGGCGCCGAACGCGCCGCGGCAAGGCCATGATCAACATCCTGCCGCTGGAGCAGGGCGAGCGCATCACCACCATCATGCCGCTGCCGGAGGATGAATCCTCCTGGGCCAATCTCGACGTGATGTTTGCGACCACCGGCGGCAACGTCCGCCGCAACAAGCTGTCGGACTTCGTCGACGTCCGCCGTTCCGGCATCATCGCCATGAAGCTCGATGCAGACGAGGCGATCGTCGACGTGCAGATCTGCACCGAGCGCGACGACGTGCTGCTGACCGCCGCCGGCGGCCAGTGCATCCGCTTCCCCGTCACCGACGTGCGGGTGTTTACCGGGCGCACCTCGATGGGCGTGCGCGGCATCGCGCTGCCCGACAACGACAAGGTGATCTCGCTGACCATCCTGCGCCACATGGATGCCGATGCCGAGGAGCGCGCTGCCTACCTGCGCCGCGCCAACGCGGCGCGGCGTGGCGGAGCCGAGGAGGAGGTGGGGACCGACAACGAGGATGCGTCCGGCGCCATCGAGCTCGGCGAGCAGCGCTATGTCGAGATGTCGGCCAGCGAACAGTTCGTGCTGACCATCAGCGAAAACGGCTACGGCAAGCGCACGTCGTCGTTCGAATACCGGACTACCGGCCGCGGCGGCAAGGGCATCGTCGCGATGTCGGTGAACGAGCGCAACGGCAAGCTGGTGGCGTCATTCCCGGTCGAGGATGGCGACCAGATCATGCTGGTGACCGACAAGGGGCAGCTGATCCGCTGCCCGGTCGAGGGCATCCGGATCGCGGGCCGCTCGACCCAGGGCGTCATCGTGTTCAACACCGCCGAAGACGAGCATGTGGTGTCGGTCGAGCATATCGGCGAGGATGCTGAAAATGGCAACGGCAATGGCAACGGAGGCTAGGGCGTCCGCCTAGCCTCCAGCTCAATCGAACCCTGAATTGTTGGCAGCACGCCCTATGGCGTGCGGTCGGCGGTGACCAGCCGGGCTTCCCGGATCACGGTCCTGGAGCCGGAGACGCGCAGGCAGGACGCTTCGAAATTCGGCCAGGCCTGCTGCGAGCAGCCGCGACCGACGGGGCGGATATCCAGGCGATCTCCTTTGGCGAGGGCTTGCGGGACGCTGGCTTCGACCTGCGGGGCAAAACCGGGAAGAATGCTAAGAGCGGCAGCGATAAATGCGGCGAAGGCAATTGCGGAAAGTGCCTTGATCATGACGTGCCCCTGTCTGTGGGCCTTTGCGGCCCGTCGTTTCGTTAACCAATCGATACAAGGCGCAGGTTTCGGGCCGCCTTCGCACAGCCGGAAAACGGTTTCGTGGGGGCGGAGATTTGTTTCGTCGTAATCCGTGGGCCGAAACAGGATCGGCTTGTCCACGAAAGCGCGCCCGCCTTTGTTGGGGGGAACCGGCCCGGCTTGCGGGGCCGCCCGGGGCGGGGTAGACGGGGTTTATGCCCCGTATCGCGCTTTATCCCGGCTCCTTCGACCCCGTCACCAATGGCCACCTGGACGTGTTCAGGCACGCCGTAGGGCTGTGCGACCGGCTGATTGTCGCCATCGGGGTCCATCCCGGCAAAAAGCCACTGTTTACGGTCGAAGAGCGCTTCAAGATGGTGCGCGAGGTGTTTGCCCCGATCGCCGCCAAGGCCGGCTGCGCCTTCGACTGCACTACGTACGACAACCTGACCGTTACGGCGGCGCAGAAGGCCGGCGCGACCATCATGATTCGCGGCCTGCGCGACGGCACCGACCTCGACTACGAGATGCAGATATCCGGCATGAACGAAACCATGGCGCCCGAGGTGCAGACGGTATTCCTTCCGGCCTCCGTCGCCGTCCGCCCGATCACCGCCACACTGGTGCGCCAAATCGCCGGCATGGGCGGCGACGTATCGGCGTTCGTGCCGCCACAGGTCGCCGCCAGCCTGAAAACCAAATTCGCCGGCTAGCGTATTCCGCAAATGAAGGAATCGGTTTTGCGACAGGAATCCGCGCCGCTTCAAGATGCCCTAACACTCACCCCGGAGTTTTCATGATCCGAGTTCTCGCCTTCATCGCCGCGCTGATTTGTGCGGCGCCCGCGATCGCGCAGCCGCTTCCTGCCAATCTCGACAAGCAGAATGCGATCGTGATCGACACCACCAAGGGCCGCATCGTCTTCAAGCTGCGCACCGACCTTGCGCCCCAGCACGCCGAGCGCATCAAGCAGCTGGTACGCGAAGGCTATTACAACAATGTTCCGTTCCACCGCGTGATGGACGGCTTCATGGCGCAGACCGGCGACGGCCAGAATTTCAACGGCACCGGCGGTTCTAAGTATCCGAATCTGAAGGCGGAGTTTTCCAACGTGCCGTTCAAGCGCGGCATCGTCGGCATGGCGCGGCGCGGGGACAGCGTCGACACCGCCAATTCGCAGTTCTTTTTCATGCTCGCCGAAAATACAGGCCTGAACGGCCAGTACACCGTGATCGGCGAAGTGGTGCAGGGAATGGATGTGGTCGACAAGTTGAAGAAGGCGCCTCCGGGGTCGTCAAGCGGCGCCGTGACCGATCCCGACAAGATGGTGAAGGTGCAAGTCGCATCCGACATCAAGTGAGCGGCGGTGGCACGGCGTTGCAATCGGCTCGTCTGGTTTGCCGCGGCGTTGCTGCTCGTGTCATCGGCCGGCGCGCAAGGCCAAACCGGGCAGGTCAACACCATCCGTGAAGCGTTTGCGAGATTCTGGAGTTGCTGGAAGCCGCCGCCGGTCTCGCGCGCCAACCCCATCGACATCACCGTGATCGTGAGTTTCAACCGCGCCGGAGAGATCCTCGGTCGTCCCCGGATCACCTACGAATCGGAACAGGCTACCGACAACGATCGCCTGGAGTACCGCATCGCCGTGATGGAGGCGTTGCAACGCTGCACGCCGATGCCATTTACAGAAAGCATGGCCGGCGCCGTTGCTGGCCGGCCGTTCGCGGTCCAGTTCCACAACCGGAAGATTTCACCCCAACCCGCAGAGAAAAAAGCATGGCTGACACCGAAAATACTTTGATCCTCGAAACCACGCAGGGACCGGTCACGATCGAGATGCGGCCCGATCTTGCGCCCAACCACGTCGCAAGGATCAAGGAACTGGTGCGCGAGGGATTTTA
Organism: uncultured Alphaproteobacteria bacterium; assembly: GCA_963823115.1. Taxonomy (GTDB): domain Bacteria; phylum Pseudomonadota; class Alphaproteobacteria; order Rhizobiales; family Xanthobacteraceae; genus Bradyrhizobium. The sequence continues at coordinate 130,973 of CAWGKJ010000053.1, forward strand.
CGACGGCATCGTGTTCCATCGCGTGATCGAGGGCTTCATGGCGCAGACCGGCTGTCCGCACGGCACCGGAACCGGCGGCTCCGGCAAGAAGCTCAAGGCCGAATTCAACAGCGAACCGCATGTGCGCGGCACCATTTCGATGGCCCGCGCAGCAAGTCCCGAACTCCGGCGACAGCCAGTTCTTCATCTGCTTCGACGACGCGTCCTTCCTCAACAAGCAGTACACGGTCTGGGGCAAGGTGACGTCGGGCATGGAGAACGTCGACAAGATCAAGCGCGGCGAGCCGGTGCAGAACCCCGACAAGATCGTCAAGGCGCGCATGGCGCTCGACGCGGCTTGATGAGTGCCCCTCATGGTGAGGATCGTGCGAAGCAGGTGTCTCGAACCATTAAGACGACAGGTGTTCTGACCTCATCCTTCGAGAGGCGGCGAAGACGCCGCTCCTCAGGATGAGGTGCGCCGCAGGAGCGCGCCATGCGCACTGACCTCTTCGACTTCGAGCTTCCTGCAGACCGCATCGCCCTGCGGCCGGCGAATCCGCGCGATTCCGCTGCCATGCTGGTCGTGCAGCCTGACGGCGTCCTGCGCGACCACCATATTGCTGATCTCCCGCGATGGCTGGAGCCCGGCGACCAATTGGTGGTGAACGACACCAAGGTGATATCGGCCCAGCTCAAGGGCCGTCGTATCGGCCGCGACACCGAACCGAAGATCGAGGTAACGCTGATCAAGCGCCTTGATGGCTCACGCTGGCAGGCGCTGGTCAAGCCTGCGAAAAAGCTGTCGCAGGGCGACGTGGTTCGCTTCGGCAACGAGGGCAAGCTGTGCCTGCTCGGCCATCTCGACGCCGAGGTCGAGCACAAGGGCTGGGATGGCGAGGTCACGTTCTCGTTTTCTTTTCACGGGCCAGCGCTCGACCAGGCCATCGCCGATCTCGGCAGCCCGCCGTTACCGCCTTACATCGCCTCGAAGCGCACGCCCGATGAACGCGATACCGCCGATTACCAGACCATGTTCGCAGCCAACGAAGGCGCCGTCGCGGCGCCGACGGCGGGATTGCATTTTACACCGAGGCTGGAAGCGGCTTTGCGCGAGCGCGCTGTCGGAATCCATCGCCTCACTTTGCACGTGGGCGCGGGAACATTCCTGCCGGTCAAGGTGGAAGACACCGCCGGGCACAAGATGCATTCCGAATGGGGCCGCGTCTCCCCGGAGACCGCACGCGCGCTGAATGCGGCACGCGCCGACGGTGGCCGCATCGTCGCCGTCGGTACCACCTCGCTGCGCCTTCTGGAAAGCGCAACGGCGGAGGATGGCACGATCGAACCGTTCGCCGGCGAGACCGCGATTTTCATCACTCCGGGTTATCGTTTTCGCGCGGTCGATATCGTCCTGACCAATTTCCACCTGCCGCGTTCGACGCTGTTCATGCTGGTGTCGGCTTTCAGCGGTCTCGAAACCATGAAGCGGGCCTATAACCACGCGATCAAGGGCGGCTATCGCTTCTATTCCTATGGCGACGCCTGCCTGTTGTTTCGTGATAAGTCCATCGCATGACCTCTGCCAATCACTTCGAACTGCTCGGCCGTGACGGCGATGCGCGCACGGGCAGACTGACGACGCCGCATGGCCTGGTGCGAACGCCCGCCTTCATGCCGGTTGGCACCGCAGGTGCGATGAAGGGTTTGCATTGGCGCGAGGTCCGCGAAGCCGGCGCAGATATCGTGCTCGGCAACACCTACCACCTGATGCTGCGGCCGGGCGCCGAGCGCATCGCCGCCCTTGGGGGCCTGCAGAGCTTCACCGGCTGGAACGGTCCGATGCTTACCGATTCCGGCGGGTTCCAGGTGATGTCGCTGGCACAGTTGCGCAAGGTTGGCGAGCGCGCGGTGACTTTCCGCTCTCATATCGATGGCGCCAGCCTGGAACTGTCGCCCGAGCGCGCCATCGAGGTGCAGCGGCTGCTTGGCTCCGATATCGCCATGCAGCTCGACGAATGCGTGCGTCTGCCGGCGGAGCGCGACGATATCGAGCGAGCGATGCAACTTTCGTTGCGTTGGGCAGAGCGCAGCAAGCGCGCCTTCGAGACCGCGCCTGCCGGGTACATGCTGTTCGGCATCGCGCAAGGCGGCGACGTGCCTGGACTCCGGCGGGCGAGCGCGCGGGGGCTCGTCGGGATCGGCTTTCACGGTTATGCGATCGGCGGCCTTGCGGTCGGCGAACCGCAATCGGTGATGCTTGCGATGATCGAGGAGGTCGCACCGATCCTGCCGCAGGATCGTCCGCGGTACTTGATGGGTGTCGGCACCCCGGCAGACATGCTGGAGGCAGTCGCGCGCGGGGTCGACATGTTCGATTGCGTGATGCCGACGCGCAACGGGCGTCATGGCATGGCCTTCACGCGGTTCGGTCAGGTCAATATGCGCAACGCCCGTCACGCCGACGATCCGCGACCACTCGACGAGGAAAGCCTGTGGCCGGCCACCCGCGGGTATTCGCGTGCTTACCTGCATCACCTCGTGAAGTCAGGGGAGACGCTGGGCGCGATGCTGTTGTCGGAAATCAACATCGCCTATTACCAGCGCCTGATGCAGGACATCAGGGATGCGATCGCACAGGGAACTTTCGCAAGCTTTCGCGAACGCACGCGCACCGAATGGGCCAGGGGCGACATCGCGCCGCGCTAGCAAGCAAAGTCCGGTTATCAAGCTTAGTTACAGGCAAATCGCCGGAGTGCGTGCCTGGTCACGAAGCCGTAACCGCAGGTATCGCAGGTCCAGAGATAGCTGATGACGTTGTCGGAAACGTAGGCGGAAGCTTCCGCCGCCACCATTGAATCTGCGCAAACCGGGCAGGTCGGCAAATCGCATCCCCGCGGGTCGGGACGATGCATGTCGGTCGACAGGACTTCAGCTGCTAATGCTGACATCGTGACCCCCTTCCGATCTCTGGAATAGATCAGCATACACCATTTTGTTTGACGATGTCGCGACACAAACACGTCGGTTTAAATATATTTTGCCGGGGCGACTTTTTGCAATGCAGCGAATGTATCGCTCAGCCGATTCCGACTTGCACCCGGGCACGCGCTGCCCCTATTGGTGGAACAGCCGTATTCACGCCCACATTGCCGCTACAGGAGCTTTTCATGGACGCGTCATCACCCACGAGTGCAGTGCAACGTCCGGGCCGAGGGCGAGTTTACGACAGCATTGTTGATGCAATCGGTAACACGCCGATTGTGCGTTTGCGACAATTGCCGCAAGCGCACGGCGCCCACGCGACCATTCTCGCCAAGCTGGAATATTTCAATCCCGCCGCAAGTGTGAAGGACCGCATCGGCGCGGCGATGATCATCGCGATGGAAAAGGCGGGCGCGATCAACGCCGATACCGTGCTGATCGAACCGACATCCGGCAACACCGGCATTGCGCTCGCTTTCGTCGCCGCCTCGCGCGGTTACCGGTTGAAGCTGGTGATGCCGGAATCGATGTCGATCGAGCGGCGCAAGATGTTGGCGTTTCTCGGTGCTGAAATCGTCCTGACGCCGGCGGCGCAAGGCATGAAAGGTTCAATCGCGGCCGCCGAAGAGCTGGTGCGCACAACGCCCAACGCCGTCATGCCGCAACAGTTCAAGAACCTCGCCAATCCGGAAATCCATCGCCGTACCACCGCGGAAGAAATCTGGAACGACACCGGCGGCAACATCGATTACTTCGTCGCTGGCGTCGGCACCGGCGGCACCATCACCGGCGTCGGGCAGGTGCTCAAACCCCGCAAGCCTTCGCTGCGCGTCGTCGCGGTGGAGCCCGAGGAAAGTCCGGTGCTGTCGGGCGGGCAGCATTCGCCGCACAAGATCCAGGGCATTGGCGCGGGCTTCGTTCCCGAGATCCTCGACCGCTCCGTGATCGACGAGATCGTGAAGATCAACAGCGCAACCGCGATTGAAACTTCGCGCGCACTGGCGCGCACTGAAGGCATTCCAGGCGGCATTTCCTCGGGAGCCGCGATCGCCGCAGCGCTTCAGATCGGCCAGCGGCCTGAAGCCGCCGGCAAGACCATTCTGGTGATCGTGCCATCGTTCTCGGAGCGTTATCTGTCGACAGCGCTGTTCGAAGGGATTTGATCCAAGCTACTCGGATATTCAGGAGAGGAAGTACAGCGATGTCTCAGCCACCACGTCGGCCGCGGACGCTCAACGATGCGCGCACCGAAGCCGAAGCTGCGTTCAAGCGGACGACAACGAAGGTGCCGGAGGCGCCCCCAAAGCCGGCCGCGCTTCCCGGCGTGAAAGAACTGGTTTCGCTGCGGATCGATCAGGACGTTCTCGAACACTTTCAGGAGGGCGGGCCCGGTTGGCAGGACCGTATCAATGAGGCGCTGCGAAAGGCGGCCGGGAAATAGCCTGATGGATGCCGTCGAACTGAAAAAGCCCGGGATGAACCGGGCTTTTTGCGTCTGAGATCACAGCTGGCGGATCGGGATTATCAGCGTCGGAACATGCCGCCCATCATGCCGCCCACAACTCCGCCCATGAAGGCACCGGGATCCGGCCCGCCACTACGACGAACGGTGCCACCACCACCATTGCTCTGGCGCTGAGCGCGTCGAGCCGCCTTGTCATCCGAGTCGTCGCTGGAGGCGGTTGGAGCGACCGCGACGATTTCCGTCAGCAGCGCGTTGTGCTGAAGTTTGTTGAGAAAGCCGCTCTTGGGATAGCCGCGCGCGGCTTGCCAGCGCGTGATCACCGCACGCGTCGCGTCGTCAAACTTGCCGGTCACCTTGGTGTCGAAACCAAGGCCGGTCAGCCGACGCTGCACGTCGCGGCGCTGGCCCTTGTCGAGGCCGATCTGGTCTTCCGTGGTCTGGTTCGCTTCATCGTTAAAGGTCGCAGGATCGATACCGGACGTCAGATTACGCGTCGTCGTCGATGGACCATTCTCAAGCGCGGCGATCCGGGCCAGTGCCAGCGACTTGAATTGGCCGTTGGGATAGTTGGTCAGATATGCGTTGAGCTCTTCCGGCTTGTTGGACTCCTTGACCGAACGCCAGAACTCAAGTTCGACGTCGCTACCGGAGGAGGTCGAAGCTACCGCAGCCGGGCCCGAAGACGCCGGATTGGTACCGGCAGCAGGCGCCGCGACCGGGTTCAGGTAGACCGAACCAATGAGATTGGTGTGTCCCCAGGGCAACTGACCCTTGTTGGTCTCTTCGTTGACCTGGGCGCGGACCTCGGTCATCGCCTGCTGGATCTCGATGCCGGGCGTCGTGATATGGGCGATCAGGGCGCGCGTAAACGGACTGTTGGTGCCTCCCTGACCGTCGAGTGCGGTCTGCCCGGGGCCCGTCGCGAATGCGATCAGCGTCCCTTCGCCTGATTTCATTTCCGCAAGGCCTGACTGTACCGACACACTGCGGGTCGCTGAATTCGATTTGATCTTCGCGGCGAAAGGATTGTCGCGGCAGGCATCGAGGAACACCAGCTTGACCTTGGCGTCGCTCATGGTCTGGTCGAGTGTCAGATCGATGTTGATCGCTGCGCCCAGCTTGACGTCCATTTCCGACTTGATGTCGGCATCGACCGGCAACAGATAGTTGGTGCCGCTGATGGCAATGCCGTGGCCGGCGTAGAAAAATACAGCGACGTCGGCGCCTTGCGCCTTCTTGCCGAAGTCGAGCAGCTTCTCCGTCATCGTGTCGCGGGTGAGATTGGTGCCTTCGACGACCTCAAAACCCACATTACGAAGTGTGGCCGCCATCGCCTTGGCGTCGATCGGCGGGTTGGGAAGCTGCGCTACGTTCTTGTAAGCGCCGTTGCCTACGACAAAGGCGATGCGCCGGTCGGCCTTGGCCGCGTTGGCGGTGAACACCATGCAAATCAGGGAAAGGAGAACGGTGAGATAGCGCATCTGAAATCCCCTGGTGGAATCGCGCAGCCTGAGCCGCGACGCTTGATTACAGATTACACGAAAAGCCCGGACTTCGCGTCACCAAAAATCTGGCCCTGCCCAGATTTTGCCGAACGCGAACATCGCTGGCCAAAGCTATTGGATTGCGACGCAAGCCTGCGTGATTTAGATCACAATTGGGCTGTGCGGGCGGGAAAAGTCGCGGTTTCGCAACGCGATGGCAAACTGGCTAGGTCCTGGCGCGCGCGGACACCGGACCGGCGATTCTCAGGTTCAAAAGATTACCGGTAAGGATCATTGTTGCGCCGAGCACGGTGAACATGTCCAGCCGCTCCGAATAGATCAGCCAGCCGGCGATCGCTGTCAGGGGCACCCGCAGGAAATCCATCGGCAGCACAACGGTGGCGTCGGCGTGAAGCATCGCGCGCGCCATGCAGTAATGGGAGAAGGTGCCGCAGAACGCGATCACGACCATCCAGCCCCAGGCATAGGCGGAGGGCGATTTCCAGACGTAGAGCGTGGGGAAAAAGCCGGCCGCGGATTGGATCACAAGCATCCAGAAAATAATCGTCAGCGTCGTTTCGGTGCGCGTCAGCGACTTCATCATAGCGACGGAAATGCCGAATCCGACGGCAGCGCCCAGCGCGATCAACTGACCCGGATTAATGTCGCCGGTCGCTGGCCGGACAATGACGATGACACCGACGATGCCGAGCACGATGGCCGCAATCTTCCCGACCGTCACGCGTTCGCCAAGAAAGCCCGCGGCAAGAATGGCGGTCCAGATCGGCATGGTGAATTCGATCGAAATCACCTGGCCGAGCGGAATCAGCGTCAGCGCGAAGAACCAGCCGAGTTGCGCCGTATAGTGAATGAGATTACGCCCGATGTGTTGCAATGGTCGCGACGTCCGCATTGACGCCAGCCCGCCGTTCATGTGGACCAGAGGGTACAGCATGATGAACCCCAGGATCGAACGCACCTCCATGATCTGAAACACGTTCAGCTCGCGCGTGGTCTCACGGCCGGCGATCGTCACGATCAGCATCAAGGCGAGCCATCCCGCCATCCACAGCGCCGCCCTTGGTTTGGAAGGTTTTCGGTTCATCAGCGGGGGAGTGCCAGACATGCCGCAGGTGCGGGGAGTGGGGTGAGCCCGCCGGTATCGACGACCTGCCAAGGATTTGCAACGCGCAAATGTGCTGATGCTGTGATGCGCGGGCTTCAATTTCGATGTGGGAGTGTCCGTGTGATAGGTGCTAAGAATCGCCTGATTTCCTTCTGCTCGTCATTCCGGGGCGATCCGTTAGCGTCGAACCCGGAATTTCGAGGTTCCGGTTCTGGTCCTGCGACCATCCCGGAATGACGCCGATAGCCAAAACCTGGAGAACCCGCTCATGCGTACACTGCAACCCGCCGACTGGTCGAAGCCACGCGGCTTTTCGCACGGTGTCGAGGTCGATGGACCCGGCCGGTGGATCGTGCTTGCCGGACAGACCGGAGGCGACGAGAAAGGCGAATATCAGTCCGACATGGCCGCGCAGGTCGCCGTTGCGCTGCGCAGGATCGTCAAGCTGCTGGCAGAGGCCGGGGCCGGCCCCGAGCACATCGTTCGCCTCACCTGGTTTTTGACCAGCCGCAGCGAATACGAAGCCGCGGGCGCCGGAATCGGTGCGGCCTGGCGCGAGACGCTCGGGCGGAATTTTCCGCCCTCGACGCTGCTCTACATCACAGGCCTGGTCGACGAGCGGGCTAAGGTGGAGATCGAAGTCACTGCCTTCGTCCCGCATGCTTGACGCCGATTTCGCAGTCGATTTCCGACCCGGCTCTGCGCCGGCAGGTCATCGTTGCAAACGGCAACGACGCGCAATTCTTGTAAAGGACGTCTTCCGATGACAAAGCGATCCACCTCAGCGGACTTCGTGACCGCCTTCGCCACTGGCTGGCCCGAGAACCAGCCCGAAATCATGGTGCTTTCATTGACGACGCATAAGGGCGTTCATGACTTTGCGTTCAACAAGGAGCAGGCGCTGCTGATCGCAAAGACCATGAAGGAAACCGCCGCCCGCCTGGCCAAGCCGAAAGCAGGGTAGCGCGTATTCCGCAAAGGGTGGATTCCGCTCGAAGACGCTCTAATAGCGGGACAGCGCAATCGAGGCGCCCCTAAAGCCGCCGCTCTCGCCCTTGATGACGACGGACTGCCGGTTGCCGCGGGTCGTCAACGAGAGGCTCGCGACGAATCCGGCCGCGGTGGCGAGCACCTGAAAGTTGCCGTTGGCGCCGCGTCCTTCGAGGATCCCGTTGACGCCCCGGCTGCTTTCGCTCCACGAGCCGGAGAGCGCGCCGCGGTCCGAAATGACGTTGCCTTTGAGATCGAATGTGTAGCTGTCGCTGGCGCAGGCCAGGGTCAGGTTGAGGCCGGTGTCGCCGGCTCCGACGGCATAGGACGCCCGGCATCGAATGCGCTCGGTCGACCCGTCCTCCAATGTGACGGTGCCGCCGCCGGACCAGTTGCCGGCCATGCCGGCAAACGTTCCCGATTGGGCGTAGCTCGCCGAGCCGCAAACCATCGCCGCCCACAGGGTGACGGCGGCGAAGATCAGCTGTCTGACGACGGCAACGGCGTCGGCCGTTCGGCGCGCATTACTGGCGCGAGGCTTCCCATCGGCCGCTGCACGGAATGCCGGCAGATGCGCCATTCCATTTCCCCGATCCGGCGTTGCCGCTGAGCTGGCCATTTGCATATGCACCGCCAATTGAAACCTTGACGAGACCTTCGCGGCCGATGCTACCGGAAACGTCAGCGCCTGCGGCAGAAATCTTGCCGTCCGCGATGGTCAGCGTCGAGCGCGTCTGCGCCTCGCAACTGCCGGTTTTTGTCACGACGGTCACCTGCCAGAGGCCGTCATAGGGTGTCTGGGCAGCTGCAGGAGCGGCTCCGATGGCGGCGAGAGCCGAAGCAAACAAGGCCGTACGAACGCGATTAAGGCGCATAAATTCAGATCCCCGATGTTGGTGTGATGTCTTGGCTTATCCGGGGACAATGTGTTCAAAATTTGCTGCGCCGCAGTAGGAAAAAATCTACCATTAAATCAGATAGTTGAGCGGCAGGACGGTTCCGTTCTGGGAGCAAGGACCCAGGTTGGAGGAGCTAAATCGGCATCATCGCCCGAATCGGTACTCTGCTACTCCGCGAGGCTCGGCGCGCTGGTCGCGAATTGCTCGTCTTGCGGCTTGGCGGGCAGGGTCTTGTTGGCCCTGGCATAGTCGATGACCTCGCCGAGAAGCTTCTGGCCGAGCGGAGCCAATGCGCGCTCCCACAACTCCCGCGCGGTTTCGCCTTTCTTGACGAAACACCACTCCTGGGCGGCGATTGCGCCGGCATCCATGCGGTCGGCGAGATGGTAGACGGTGCCGCCGGCGATCGGATCGCGTTCCCGGATCGTCCATTCCACGGCCGCGATACCGCGGTGCCGCGGCAGCAGCGACGGATGATAGCCGATACCGCCGAGCTTTGACGCGGCCAGCGCCTCGCTGCTGATGCGGGCGTGGCTGTGCGCCGTAACGATGAGGTCAGTACCCGCTGCGATTTCGGAAGCCGCGACAAGTCTGGGATTGGCCTGCACGACGACCTCGATGCCGGCGGCGCGGGCTGTAGCCGCGAGCCGATCCTCGCCGTCGGCCACGACGACCCTCACGATTTCGACGCCGTGCTGGCGCAGCAGGTTCAGTGTCGTCACACCGAAATGGCGGGAGCCGACCAGGGTGATCCGCATGGTGGATTTGTCCGTATTGAGACGAGGGTTCCTGTCCGTCGATAACACGCCGGAGGCATCTGTCACGCCGCCCGCCCCGCGAGCGACGGGTTATCAACAGGGTGCGGGCGAACCAGGGGCTGGCTGCCGGCGTTCAAGGGGCGTCCCGCGCAGGACAGTTCGGTGAAGAACGGGATGGGCCCAGGGTGGTGCTGATGAGGGCTGCGACGTCGGCCTGCCTCGTCTACAGCTTGACGGCGGCAACCGACGTGCCGAGCTAACCTGTCGCTCAAATTTGGCCTGCTGGCCTGCGCACTGTTTTGATTGGCCGGTTCGCTGGTGATGCGCGCTTCGCAAAAATGAAGTTCGCGCTCCGGCACCCAGCTGGTTTAGCAAGCCTGTTTAGCGCGACCGGTAACCGTCGACCGCATGAGCAAGGAATATTCCGGCACTTATGAAACCGAAGACCGCGGTGACTGCTTCCAACATGGCGATAATCCTTGAGCCCAGCACCTGAAGCTAAGTCTACGGGTCTATGCACAGTCAAAAGAATTCTGAATGAAACCTGATTTTGGGGGCGCGATGATGATTTTGTGCAACACGCCCAGCCTAGACCGGCCGCGCAGGTTACTCGGCGATCAGACGTTCAGCACAAGTCGAGGCTCCCCTTGTCGCCTTCGGGGGACATCGAGCCAAAAGGTAGCTCGGACTGCCTGCCAACGCCGACACAGCGATTGTCAGGCATTCCATTGATCGAGTGTCATCGAAAGTAGCAGCACCAATGAGCCTGGCGTAGCACCGATGCAGTGTTCGCTCCACGACCGATCGGTGTTAAATTTTCAGCTGATGATTGAAGGCTTATTCAGACCAAAGACCTTGTCTCTGGCGAATGGCCCGCCCCCCAACCGTCCTAGAGACAAGCCCCGGCGCAGTCCCCCACTGTCGCCGGGGCACTCTTGGCGCCACGCGAAACGGAAAATCCGGCAACTAATGCGGAGGACGGGAGGAAGCGGCTCCGTTCGATGCATCCTGGTAGTGCTGACCGCCGTTACTATGGGCAGCCAGTCCGTTCCTCGCGGCGATGATGGCCACCTGGGTACGGTTGGAAACGCACAGCTTGCGCATGACCTCGCGCACGTGGACCTTCACGGTTGTCTCGGTCATGCCAAGCTTGCGGGCGATGGCCTTGTTGGAATCGCCGACACAAAGACATGAGATCACAGCCTCTTGACGTGCCGTCATCGGAGGTTGCTCCATGTTCCCACCAACGCCGTGTTTCCCGGCGGGGGCGGAAGCCTGGATGCTGGTTTCGACATTTTGATTGCGGTCGCATTGCTTGACGGCGGGCAGCGGATCTCCTTGCTGGCTTTTCGTGTCACCGGCGTCGTGGCCGTGATGCGGGGAGGCCGCGCCAGAATGTCCGGCGAGAATTGCGGCCGGCGGGAAATAGGTCCCCCCGTGGAGCACGAAGGAAAGGGCCTGCAGAGCGAGGGCGGGTTGTATGGCCATATCGAAATAGCCCCGCGCGCCGGCTTCGATGGCGGCGCTCACTTTATCGAGGCTGTCATCGTCGTTCACGATCACCAGCGCCGCGTCTGGCCGTAGTGCGCGAAGCTCCTGGATTTCGCCGAGCGTCTCGGACGAGGAGGAAGGCCCTCGCGCAGCAAAGTAGATCAGCATCCGGCAGTCGACGTCGTCGCCGAGATTCGCGCGGGCCTGTTCGGGCGGAATTGAAACAAGGTCGATGCTTTCGTATTTGGCCCAGGAGCCAAGATAGCTCTCCACCATGGCTCGGCGGAAATTCATTGCATCGATTACAAGAGCGATGACCTTACTAATCGGTCACTAATTTAGACGACAAATAACTTGCAAAGAGTGTTCGATTCGCTATGATTTGTTCATGAAACGCGACGGACGAATACTAGATCACAACACCTTAGAAGAAATTCGTCGGATGGCCGTTCAGCGCGTTTGGGACGGCGAGAAACCGAGCGTCGTGGTTGCCTCCTATGGGTTCTCCCGGCAGATCATCTACAAATGGTTGCGAGAGGCGCGAGGGAAAGGCCGCGGCCTGCGTGCGTTGGCTTCGCGAAAGGGAACGGGACGCCCGCGCACACTCACGCCCAAGCAGGAGCAGCAAATTTTTGGGTGGATCAACGGCAAGGATCCTCGTCAGCACGGCTTTGATTTCGGCATGTGGACGAGGTTGATCGTGCGCAAGCTGATTGCAGACAAATTCGAAGCTAATTTGGGTGTGACAGCTGTTGGAAAGTTACTTGCAAAATTGGGATTGACGCCGCAGAAGCCTCTGAAGCGAGCTTACGAGCGAGATCCCGTTGCGATCGAAGCGTGGAAAAGTGAAGTCTATCCAGCCATTGCGAAACGGGCGAAAAAGCGAAATGCCGAGATTTTCTTCTGGGATGAGTCAGGCTTTCGTGCCGACGCCGTGCAAGGAAAAACCTGGGGTGTGAAAGGGCAGACACCAACTATTTTCTTACCCGGCACACGACAATCCGTCTCGGCGGCTTCAGCTGTAAACGCCAAAGGTGGTTTCTGGTGTGCGACATACAAGGGTGGAATGAAGGCAGAGCTATTTATTGCGCTACTCAAGGCAATGATGTTTCGTCGCAAGAAGCCTGTTCTTCTAATTCGTCGTCCGTGAAGAACGCGATTTTCAAGCCTGGCCCCATTCTGCGGCCAGAAAGAGCATGGCCAGAAATCGGCGCAAAAAATCGCTCAGCCACCTGATGAGGCGGCGGAAGTTGTAGCCGGCCGCGGCGAGGATGGCGTTGTTGGCGTCGCCGTTTCGTCCAGCGAGGTAGTTGCAGTCCATTCGATGCTCGTTCTTGGTATGGCCGATGACGGGCTCGATGGCGGCGCGGCGTCGCATCTCTTGTTTGATCTGTGGCGTTACCCGGCGCTTTTGTTTTGAGGTGTAGATTTTGAACTTGTATTCGGGCGGCGCATTGTGGCCGCGGTAACCGGCATCAGCGTGAAGCCGTTCGATGGTATTGCCGACGAGTTGCTCGATCGCCGGGATGACGCCAGCTAGCGTATGGCCGTCATAGGGATTGCCTGGCAGCGCTTGCGCGTGGACGACGAACTGGCCGCCCTTGCTGTGCTTGAGGGTGGTGGCAACGCTGACCTTGACGCCGAACTCGTAAGGCTTGTGTGCCTTGCCTTTGCCGATGCACTCCACCTCGGGCGCATGCAGGCTGTAGACCTTGGGCCCGCGCTGTCCGCGCTCCTGGGCGCGTACGCGCCGCGCCAGGCTCAGCAGGCGAGCGAACGCCGTCTCGAGCCCGGGATCGCCGTCGATCTTGCGGGCAATGTCGCGGATGACACGGCCGAGATAGGTCTTGAGCTTGCGCAAGGACCGGTTGGCGCGCTTGAACTGCTTGGCATGGGCGTAACGCTGATGCTGGATCAGGGCGAACTTGCCGACCCGCGTGTAAGACTGCCGTAGCTCCACGCCCAGCTTTTTCGCCAGCTTCACCAGCTTCTCACGGGCCCGGTTCAGCAGCTTGGCATCGGTCGGGAAAGGTAATGTTCTTCGGCTGCACCGTGGTATCGACGATCACGCGGGCGAGATCGCCGGGCTTCATCGCGCCAGTCTTGGTTGCGACTGCGAGGCTCTCCTGCAACAGCGCCTGCAGCCGCTCCTCGCCCATGCGGTGGCGCCAGTTGGTCATCGAGGAGCGATCGAGCGGCAGCCGATGCTGGAAGAACTCTTCCCCGCAGAAATACTGGTAATACGGGTTCTCGATCCACAGTTCGCACACCACCTCGTCGCTGAGGTTGTAGGTGTGTTTCAGGATCGCAAGCCCCGCCATCAGCCGGGTCGGCAGCGGCGGCCGGCCGGAGCCATCGGCATATACCGCGCCGAATTTCTCTTCCAGAAATGCCGCCAGTCGATCGTCCGCGCCAGCTTCACAAGCGCATGATCCATGTTGATGACCTGATCGAGCCGCGAACGAAACAGATCCTGCTCGCCGCTCTCCCGACGCTCCCGTGGCCGCATCGAAATCCCTCCGCTCGATCCCACCAAACGCAGAGAATCACGGCTTCAGATTCGAGGGAATCCCAAACTCGAATTTGCAAGAAAATCGATGCCGGAGCCCCAATTTCCGGCAAATCCAATCGCAGCAATTCCGCTGATTTCTATTGCCGCTCAATCGCTTCGGGATATTTCACGGTCGACTAAAGAGGGGAGCGTTGCGCGGAAGCCGACAGTAGTCATCGGGCTGGTCGCTTAGCGCGGCCCGAGGTAAGCAACCCTTCTGTCCCTGCACATGTGAAAGGGCCGCCGGGAATATGATCCAGCGGCCCTCCGGGCTCAAAATTTGTTGGGATTGAAACATATCTCAGCCCCGGTGTCGTTTAGACTATTCCAGATGTGCTGGCGGCGTGGAGTTCGAAAAGTCGGTTCCGTAACGGGAACAGAAAATCTGTGGCGAGAGCGACACAGAACAGTCAGCGAGCCTGACATTTGTCGCGGGCCCCCACCTTGCGGTCACGGCGTTTTGCAGTAATATTTAAGACGGCTGATTCGCTTTCGCTGGTGTCAAATTCCTTCATTACCGCGAGCTTCTTGTACAGATATGAGCGCGATATGCCGAGGCTTTCGGCTGCTTTTTTCTTGTTGCCCTTAAACCGGGTCAGGGCGTCCTTGATGCCGGAATTCTCGACTTCGCTGATCGCAGAACGAAGGGTATCGTTCACCGGATGGATTGCACGCTCAATGCGCGGGACGGCCGAAGCTTCCTGCAGGTCCGAGAGGTCGTGAGGTTCGATGGTGTTACCGTCAGAGAAAACAAAGGCCCGCTCAATCTCGTGCTGAAGTTGGCGAATATTGCCGGGCCATGGCCGTTCCGCCAGTGCCGCCAGTGCGGCGGCGCTAATCTGGGGCGTGGCGCGGGCATGGCGATAGGCAATGTCGTGCAAGAACTTCGAGACCAGCAGCGGGATATCTCCGAGTCCTTGAGTGGAGGCAGGTTGATCACGATGGGAGAGATTCGATAGTACAGGTCGAGGCGGAATTTGCCTTCTTCGACAAGCGACTGAAGGTCTTTGTTGGTGGCGGAAACGAGGCGGAAATCGATTTCACGAGGCTTTTCTCCGCCCACTCGCTCCACCATCCGGTCCTGCAGAACCCGTAGCAGCTTGGCCTGAACCTCAAGCGGCATGTCTCCGATTTCATCAAGGAAAATGGTGCCGCCATGGGCCTGTTCGAATTTTCCTTTGCGTCCCTTCTTACTAGCCCCTGTAAGGGCACCTGGTTCGTAACCGAACAACACAATTTCACGAGAGCGGCCGGCAGCGCCGCCGCATTGACATTTACCATCGGCACGTCGCGGCGCGGGCTCAAGCGGTGCAACGCGTGCGCAACCAATTCCTTGCCGGTGCCGCTCTCACCTCTGATCAGGACGGGAATTTCAAGCGGCGCGACCTTGACAATTTCCGAGCGCAGCCTGCGGGTCGCTGCGCTTTCACCGATGATGCCTTCGAGGCCGTAAGTCTGTGATTTGAATGTTGCGGATTCCCGCTTGTAGAATTCAACCTCGCCCTCGAGAGCCTAATTCGTTCGTTAAGGGCCGCAACCTGCTCGGGTCCTTTGAACATGACGCGTCCGAAAGCGCCGAGGATTTTCCCATCACGCTTGACGGAATCCGGGAGACGATCCGCTCGGATCCTCTCATTCGCTGCATTGTTCCGATCTCTGCCTTTCCCGTCCTTACGACGTGATGAAGGCGGGTGCCATCGATGACATCCTGGAACCGTCGCCCTGTGACCTCTCCTTGCCTGTATCCAAAAAACCTTTCGTGAACGGCAGAGATATAGGCAATTCTTGCTTGATCGTCGACGATGACCATTCCCTCGAACGGATCAGTGAGAAGGTGCTCCATCAAATCCCAGGCGAAATCGACACTGCCAAGAAAATTCGTTACCGCCTCGCCCGGCGGATTGCTGATGATCATCAGATCGCCTTCGTGCATCGGGCAAGTCAGAATGGCGTAGGATTTCCGATCCAGCGTCAGCGAGGTCAGTCGATGCTGACGCGCGCTCGCCATCCAACCGCGGTCTGCGGCGAGCGCCTTTATCCGGGGATCGACGCCGACGCCCATCGAAAAAGCGATTTTGGATTCCCGATCGGTCAGGAGCACTCCCAGGATATCCGAAAAGCCCGATTTGGACATTTTCTGCCGTTCTTCTTTTTGTGTCCTCTACAAGGACACAAAATCACAGCGATCTGGCACCCGCAAGGACACTCTTTCTTGCGGTCGGAACAGATATCTCAAGAAGTTGAGGAAATCTGAGGGACAGCCACCAACAAATTCAGTTGGCACAGTGGTTGCTGCTACTGCGGGACTAAACGGCTCCATACGGCAGCGTGCAGTGCAGCGCAAATCCTGATTGGCTCAAAATGAGACCCTTTCTCAGTCTCCATCATCCGGCGCAAGCCAAGAGCTATTACGAAAAGGGCTTATGGACGCACGACACTCTTTATAGCCTTCTTGCCCGCCATGCAGCCGGTCGTCCCAGCGCCCGCGCGCTCCAGGATAAAAGCTGATCGCTGACCTGGAAGGAGTTGCTGGCCTGGGTAGATGGCGTCGCAGCAGATATGCGGAGCTATGGTCTCCTCGCCGGCGATAGGGTGGCTCTGGCTCTCAAATCGTGTCGAAGCCATCGTCATGTTTCTCGCCTGTGCCCGCGAGGGCATCGCGTGCAATCCTTCGCTGCACAAGACGCACACTTGCGCCGAGGTGGGGGAGCTTCTGTCGATCTATCGGCACGCGCGCTGCTGACGGAACCGGACTGGGGCGCGGATCGAAAGACGGCCGACTTCGACTCCATCCTCGTCAGGACACAAAGCCTGAAGGTTGTTTATTCTCCCGCGAACATGCCGGCGCCGTCCATCAACAGGGTGCGCGCATGCGATGACCCCGACAAAGTTGTCTATCTGGCCTTCACGTCGGGAACGAGCGGAACGCCGAAATGCGTCATGCATTCGGACAATACATTGCTCGCCAATGCGCGCGATCTGGTTCGCGACTGGGGTCACGGACCCGAAACCACGATTTTTTCGATCTCTCCGCTTTCCCATCATATCGCGTGGGTCGGAGTCGCGCAGTGGCTGCTAACGGGCGGTCGGTTTGTGACGGATGATCCGCCTCCCGGCAAAAGCCGGATCGATTGGATCAGGCAGTCCGGCGCGACCTACGTGCTTGGCGTTCCTACCCATGCGATGGATATTCTCAACGATCAGAAAAGGCTGGGAAGCGGGGACCTGAACAAGGTCTCGGTTTTTATATGGCCGGGGCGCCGATTCCGCCTTCCGTCGCCGAAGCTTTGTCGAGCAGGGCATCCGCCCCCAGAACGTCTACGGAATGACGGAGAATTCGTCGCACCAGTACACTCACCCAACCGATCCGACGGAGGTCGTCGTTAATTCATGCGGGCGCGGCGGGGAGCCTATGAAATCAGACTTTTCGATCCCAATGATTTCGAGAAAGCTGGTGAGGCGGGGTGAAGTCGGACATATCGGCGGCCGCGGAGCGGCGCTGATGCTCGGCTACTTCGCAAACCAGGCCGCGACCGAGGACAGCTTCAACAGCGAAGGCTGGTTCATGTCCGGCGACCTCGGCATTCAGGATGAACAAGGGAACCTTCGGATCGTAGGCCGTCTCAAGGACGTCATCATTCGCGGCGGCCACAATATCTATCCCTCCCATATCGAATCCATCGCGATAAGGCACGACGCAGTATCAAGGCGGCGGCTTTCCCTGTTCCCGACGATAGGCTGGGAGAGCGCGTCTGTATGGCGATTTCGGGCAATGCGGATGCAGAGGATTTGCTCGACTATCTCTCCAATGCGGGCATTTCGAAATATGACATGCCGGAATTTTTTCTGCGCGTCGTCGAATTTCCGATGACGCCGAGTGGAAAGATCCTGAAACGGGAATTGTCGCATCAGGTGCGTCGCGGCGAACTGCATCCGTTGCCGGTACGGCTTCAATCGACGGAGAAGAGGGCTTGATGTCCGTCCGTCATAATTGGACGTCCCGGTGATGCGCCCTCTAGACGATATTGTCGTGCTCGATTTCAGCACCCTGTTGCCGGGTCCCTTGGCCAGTCTTCTGCTGGCGGAGGCCGGCGCCACCGTTCTAAAGGTCGAGCGGCCGAACGGCGGCGACGAGATGCGCAGCTATCATCCGAGATTCGGCGACGACAGCATCAACTTCGTGATGCTCAACAGGGGCAAGGAGAGCCTCGCAATCGATCTAAAAGCGCCGATGCTGTCTCGCGCATGACGCCCATCATTCAGAAGGCCGACGTATTGATCGAACAGTTTCGCCCTGGCGTAATGGATCGACTCGGGCTTGGATACGCCGCCGTTCACGACATCAATCCGCGGTTGGTCTATTGTTCGATAACGGGCTGGGGCCAGTACGGCCCCAAATCGCAGGAAGCCGCGCACGATCTGAATTACATGGCGGAGACAGGCCTGCTGGGCCTCGCCAAAGGCGCGGACGGCGCTCCGGTGCTGCCGCCGATCCTGGCGGCGGATATAGCCGCCGGCTCATATCCCGCCCTGATCAATATACTGCTGGCGTTACGGCAAAGGGAAAAGACCGGGCAGGGCGTTCATCTTGATGTCGCCATGGGTGAAAATCTGTTTTCGATGGCCTATTGGGGGCTGGGCAACGGATTCGGCGCCGGCGAATGGCCGAAATCCGGCGAGGAAACCGTCACCGGCGGCAGTCCCCGATACCAGATCTATCGAACGTCGGATCATCTTTACGTCGCTGCCGCCCCGCTGGAAGAAAAATTCTGGAACAATTTTTCCAACCTCATCGATCTCCCGGAGCCGCTCCGCAAAGCGGACGCTCCCCAACGAGAGGTTACCGCCGCCGTAGCCGCTCTCATCGGCCAAAAGACCGCCGCGGAATGGGAGGCAGTCTTTCGCGGACACGATGTCTGCTGTTCGATCGTCCGGAGCCTGGAGAGCGCAGTACGTGACGCGCATTTCAAGGCCCGCAATGTATTCAACCCCGAAATCGCCGCCGGAAGCGTCACCATCCCCGCGCTTCCCGTTCCAATTTCTGCCGCGTTTAGAGGAGCCCCTGCCGTATTGAGCGCGCCGCAACTTGGCGAGCATACCGAGGTTCGGTTGCGGATTGGCGGAGCGACCTGATGCGAGCCGACTGCGTGTAAGAATGCGTCGGCTGAGTCCGGCGCACCGGAAGAGAGAATAGTTTTCAAGGGAGGAAGCCTGTGAGCTACGAGACGATTCGTTACGAAGAAGAAGGCCCCGTCGGCACGATCACCCTGAACCGTCCTGATGACGGAAACATGTTCACGGTGCAGATGTGCCACGAAATCCGCGACTGCATAAACGAGATCCGTCGTGAAACCAGAACGCGTGTCATCGTTATCACCGGTGCCGGCGACAAGTTCTTTTGCATTGGCGGGCGCAAGGAAGGCATGGAGAAGAGCATCCTCTATGCTGGCGTCCTTCCGACGCTGGAGATGTATGAATCGATCGATCGGCTACAGAAGCCGGTTATCGCGAGCGTCAACGGGTTCGCGGTCGGCGGTGGCAACGTGCTGCAGGTTGTTTGCGATCTGACCATCGCGAAGGAAAGCGCAATCTTCCGCCAGGTCGGCCCGATGATGGGATCGTTCGACGCCGGATATGGCACCTGGTATCTCGAAGATCTGGTCGGAAAGAAGAAAGCCAAGGAAATCTGGTTCGCCAATCCCAAGATTACGGCGCGGGAAGCGCTCGAGATCGGACTGATCAACAGGGTGGTTCCTGACGACAAGCTCAGGGAAGAAACCAGAAAGTTCGCTCTGGAAGTGGCGGAGCGGGGCTCCTTCGCGCTTGCTTCGATCAAGGGAGCGTTCAACGCCCGCCACGGCGGAGTGTCCGGCCTGGCCCGCGTCGCCCACGATTTGTTGCTGCGGCCCTATCTGGACACCGACGAAAGCCACGAGTTGTCGGAGTCGTTTGCCGCCAAGCGAAAGCCGGATCCGACAAAGTTCGGAAAGTGAAATCTGCAAACCAAGCCAGCCACGCCGGAGACGGATGACATGAGCGTTGATCTTTCAAGGCGTGGCGACTGCGCGCTTTTGGTTCTCAACCGGCCAGAAGCGCTCAATGCCCTGTCGTTTGAAATATTGCGTGAGATCGGCGCGGCCATCGATGAAGTGGCCTCAATGCCGGTGCGCGCGCCTGGTGATATCGGGCGCAGAAAAGGCATTTTGTGCAGGCGCCGACATCAGGGAACTGCGCAATCGCCGACTGATCGACCAAAAGAACGGTGCATTGCTTGGACAATCGATCTTTTGCAAGCTCGAGAGGCTGCCGTTTCCTTCGGTGGCCGCCATCAACGGCTTTGCATTCGGGGGAGGCCTTGAACTGGCGATGGCCTGCACATTTCGCATTGCCGTGCGAACCGCGAAAATGGGCCTTCCGGAAATCAAACTCGGACTGATTCCCGGATATGGCGGCACCCAGCGACTGCCGCGGCTGATCGGGGAAGCCCGCGCGCTGGAAATGATTCTGCTGGGGCGTGCCATTTCCGCCGAGGAGGCGGAGCGCGTCGGCCTGGTGCACCGCGTCGTCGACGGTGATTGCCTTGAGGTGGCGCTGCGGTTCTGCCAGGAGTTTTCGTCCTATAGCCTGCTGGCGCTCGGCTTTGCCCGGGAAGCCGTCATGCGTGCCTCCGATGTTTCGCTTCACGACGGTCTCAAGATCGAGGCCGACCTCTCGACGCTGGCCTTCCGAACCGCGGATGCCGAAGAAGGCATGGCGGCATTCAGCGAGAAGCGAAAGCCGGAGTTCCGAGATGAGTAAGGGCCAGATCATTGTTACCGGCGCGAACCGGGGGATAGGGGATGCCATCGCGCGCGAACTGGATCGCCGCGGCTTTGCCGTCGCCGCTTTGTCGCGCAGTGGGGCAGCGGCGGTAGGCCGCGCGTTCGTCTGCGACATGAACGACGAAGAGTCGATCAGGCGAGTTGTGGCTGACATCGCCCGCCAGGGTCCCATTGTCGGGTTGGTCAACAATGCCGGCGCGCATCAGGCCAAGCCGAGCGCGCAGCTTTCGCTTGCCGAATTCGAGCAAACGATGCGACTGAACGCGTCGGCGGTCCTTGTCGCGTGCAGGGAGGCCTATCCTCATCTGAAAGCGAGCGGCGACGCATTGATCGTCAACATCGGATCGTTCTTCGACCGGATGCTCGTTGCCGAGAATGTCGCCTACAGCGCCTCCAAAGCCGCCGTTGGCGCGATCACACGATGTCTCGCCGCGGAATGGGCCGGCGACGGCATCCGTGTTCTGGATGTGGCACCAGGCTATATCGAGACCGATCTCAATCGCGAGTTTCTGTCGCGAGAAAAGGTCAAATCCTGGCTTGCGCGCCGGGTTCCTGTCGGTCGCGCGGGAACACCTGAGGAGGTGGCGCGGCTTGTAGCCGTGCTATTTGCAGAGAACATCGGTTTTCTCACCGGCGAAACGATCTACATCGACGGCGGACAGGGAGCTAACCATTGAATAAGATTTTCGAGTCAGCTCGAACGCAATCGAAGCTGGACCGAGGATGAGCGGCTGTTGCTCGATCAGGTCGACCGGGTAGTGGCGGAAGTGATCGCACCGAACGCCGACGCGGTGGACAAGACCGCGGAATTTCCGTGGAAGAACATTTCGGCCATTAACGCGATAGGGTTGAACGCCATATTCGTTCCGGAAGCCTGTGGCGGGGCTCCCATGTCCTACCGGCTTTATCTCGCCGTCGTGCAGCGGATCTCCGAAGCTTGCGCGGCGACCGGTATTATCTTTGCGACGACCTTTCACGGCATGAAGCCGCTGATCGATTTCGGCAGTGATGAGCAGAAGCAGCGATTGCTGCCGCGTATCGCCGAAGGCGGTTTGGCGTCGCTCGCAATCACCGAGCCGAATGCGGGTTCGGACGCCACGCAGATGAAGACAAGCTTTCGCCCGGACGGCGACGATCTCGTTGTCCAGGGCGGGAAGATCTTCATCACAAGCGGCGACGTGGCGGATCGAATTTTGTTGTTCGGAAAATTCACAGAAATAGAGGATCCGCGCAAGGCAATCTCGGTGCTGGTCCTAGAGAAGGGAACCCCCGGGTTCGAGGTGGGGCGTCTTGAAGACAAGATGGGGCACCGCGGTTCGTCGACGGCTACGCTGATATTCAATGAGTGCCGGGTGCCCCGCGCCAACCTGATCGGAAATCCGGGTGACGGGTTGAAGATCCTGCTCGCATCCCTGAATAAATCTCGTCCAAGTATAGCCGCTCATGCGCTTGGTATCGCAACGGCGGCGTTCAAGGACATGACAGCCTATATGAGCGACCGCAAGCAGTCGGGTCGACGCATTATCGACTTCCAGGCCAATCAGTTCACGGTAGCAGACCTTGCCACGGATCTCGCCATGACCGAAGCGTGGCTCGATTATCTCGCCGGCCTTATCGACAATGGCGCGACCGATTTCGGCATCGAAGCATCTATGGCCAAGATGCGCGCATCCGATCTGGCAATGCGTATGACGACGGAAGCTGTCCAGATGCATGGGGGTTATGGCTATTGTCGCGATTTCCGGGTCGAACGGCTGATGCGCGATGCGAAAATTACCCAGATCTGGGAGGGCACCAACCAGGTGCATCGCCAGCTCATCGGGCGAAGCTTTGCGAGCAAATGACCGACATCAGGACCGTCGGCATGTGCGGCGCGGGCAAAGCATTCCGACAATTGCGAAGATCTGGTGTTGGTGACTTGGCGCGGCAGCGCGTGCCGTCAGAGATTCAGGAAATCGTCCGAGGTGCCGCGGTCGGAGAACGGTTCCAGGAATGTGTCGTTATCGAAGACACGGCGTTCTCAATAAACGCAGTCTTTCATTCCGGTCGGAACTCCCGCATGGAAAAACCGGGCAATTTCCTTGCCGGAGAGCTTGGCATCCCCACTGCTAGACAAGTTCGAAAACCAAGGGAGACGACGCAATGATAAGGGCTGGTTGGCGCGTACTCATAATTTCGGTGGTTTGCGCATTCGGCGGCGCAGCCTCTGCGCAGGTGTCCGATGAGGTTGTGCGCCTGGGCGTGCTTGACGACATGTCAGGTCTCTACGCCGATATTCAGGGGCCGGGGGACGTTGTCGCCGTCAAAATGGCGGTTGACGATTTCGGGGGAACCGTGCTCGGCAAGCCTATCGAGGTGCTTTCGGGCGATCTGCAAAACAAGGCCGACGTCGGTTCAGCGATTGCCCGTCGTTGGTTCGATGTCGAAAAGGTCGATGCCATTTTGGGTCTCGGCAACTCTGCGGTCGCGTTGGCCGTTCAAGGCATCGCTCAGGAGAAGAACAAGATTACGATTACGACGTCTGCCGGCTCGACCGCGCTGACGGGAAAAGCCTGTTCTCCGAATGGCATCCATTGGGTTTACGATACATATGCGTTGGCGAAGGGGACAGCAACGGCCATTATGAAACAGGGGGGGAACGACAGCTGGTACTTCATAACTGCCGACTATGCTTTCGGTCACGCGCTCGAAGCAGACACTGCGGAAGTCGTCAAGCGCAACAACGGCACCGTCGTCGGATCGGTACGCGCTCCAATTAACTCGTCAGACTTCTCCTCCTTCATTCTGCAGGCGCAAGCTTCGAAGGCCAAGGTCATCGGCCTGGCGAACGCCGGGACCGACACAGTAAACGCGATCAAGACGGCGGCTGAGTTCGGAATTGTTTCAGGCGGACAGAAGCTCGCCGGCTTACTGGTCCTGCTCACCGACATCCATTCGATTGGCCTGAGAAGCGCGCAGGGTCTGCTTTTCACGGAAGCGTATTACTGGGATCAGAACGACGAAACCAGGGCATTTGCTGCGCGCTTCGCGGCCAAGCACGGCGGCAAACCGCCAACCATGTTTCAGGCGGGCATCTATAGTGCGGCGATGCACTATCTCAAGGCAGTCAAGGAGGCCGGGACGGATGAGGCGCACGCCGTCATGGCCAAGATGAAAAGCATCCCTGTCAATGACTTCATGACAAAGAACGGATCAATTAGAGAAGACGGGCGCATGATGCGCGACATGTACCTCTTGCAGGCAAAGAAGCCGTCTGAATCAAAGGGGGAATGGGATCTGATGAATGTTGTCGCGACGATCCCGGCTGATGAGGCATTTCGCCCGCTCTCCGAGAGCGAGTGTCCCCTGGTAAAAAAATAGGAGTTTGTTGCGGCGTCTATCAGGTAGCCAGCGGGCGGCACTGAAATTGGACGGGGACGGCGCCGTCTTGCCGTCTCGCGGGGCGCTCGCGCAAGACGCAGAGGCACAGCTCTTCGCAAGGGACGCCTCTGTTGTCGAGCCGCGAGAGTGGCTTGTTGTTGCTGCTGATCCAGTCAGGGTCCGAAGTGGATCTCTCGCCCCAAGAAATGCGTTAACGTTCACCTGAACCAGACACGCAGGTCGGACAAGGAAACCAGATTGGTCCCTAGCTTCAATGAGTTTTGGACCAGAAGACACGCCTCCCGCCGGGCGCGCCTTGGCGAAGCCGCCGTACCGGCTAAATTATCCGCTGCCGACTTCCGCAGCAAAGGCGAATGAAGCCGGCAAGGCGGCCGTGGCAAGGATCAGTGGGATGTAATTCATAATCATGGTCGCGACCTTAGGTCGCGTCGTGGCTTTCGGCGTTACGCGGGCGACAGCAACCGGGACCTGACGACGAAACTACCGCTAAGACTGGCACACAATCACCGGTTGATCGAGATCAACCTTCAAAATGCGATACTATTTCAGGAAAGTTTATTATCACTTTGGGGCTAACGGTCTCGATTATTATTAGGCTGTTTATCGAGCCGGTTATCGGCGGCTTTTGGCAACTGAGAGCGCGACGCTCCCGCCCTGGTCGTGAGAAACAATATGCATGCATCTCAGCAAGGCGAAGGTCCGGAGTGCCCGGTTTGCGGCGCCAAAACGCAAGCCAACGGAGTTTACCCGTATGCACCAGGCAAAGACACTTACAGCTACAAATGCGCGGAGTGCGACTGTATCGTCCGGCGTATTCGCGATACCCGGTTTTGCGACCGCCTTGAGCGGCGATGCCAATGACCGCGCAACAATTCGTGATTGTCGACCGGCAGCTGGTGCTCGACACCATGACTTTGCTTGCGGAGAAAATGGCGGAAGACGTGAAGGTTAAGAACGTGAAAAAGCCGCTGCCTGCCGAACGCATGTGTCGGAGACCCGACGAAAACGAAAACGTCTATGGTTTGATTTTGATCAATGTGATGGTGACAGACGCAACTTAAGATTTAACAGCGCGGGCAGGGGAGATTTTACTTTCACTGCCATTTTGATTGCGCCGAAGGGGTCGCCGGGGATTTCGAGTACAAGTTCGGCTACCCTATTTCGCATGATCGAGCCGCCCTTGGTTGTGCGTGATGGCAAGCCGGACGGCTCCGCGTCCCCCCAAACCGCGGAGCCGTTGTCCGGTGTTTTCGACTTCCAAGGTGTCACAATACCGCTGCGGCACGAAGGTAGGCGCGGAAAGCGCGCGCCAACGCGTAAACGAACCCGCCCGCGAAGCCGATGCCGCCGAGTGCGCTGAAAGGATCAATTTCGCATGGAGCGAAAAAAGCGGCAACAATACCGTTTTCTGGAAATTCTCGGCCAATAAAAGCCCGATGACGCAAGAAGCGATCGAAGTCTGCTTCTACCGTTCTCCAGCATCCAAAATCCAGGTGCGGTCAGCGAATGCTACGTAAATTCGCTCCTGCCCAAGAGCGGCGCCAAGCTCAATTGACAGTTCGTTCAACATCGCCTCGATCAACTCGTCGGGCAGATGGCCGAGGTAGGCGTGGACTGCTTCGCCGGTGAACAGCGCCACCGGTTCGCGGTCTGAGCCAACCGTGCCATCCGGGCGCGGCCACGCATAGGTAACTTCCGCGCGGGTAAACATACCAGATAGCGCGGGTTGACCCGCTTCCACGCGGCGCTTCATCCAGGCCCGCGCGGTGCGGACGGCTTCGGAAACGTCGAAGACGCGGCCGTCGGCGTCCCACCCCTCGCGCAAGCCCACGCTGATGCGAAAATCACGGCGAGGACCTATTGAGCCCGGAACAACAGAATAATCTTTAGCCTTCGGTGCAGGGGGTCGAGCGCTCATTTCTTCGCCTTCAGCTCTTCACCCTCAGCCCCAGTTCGGCCTGCCGGCCGCTCTATTTCGCTGCCTGAACAATCTTGTGCTCCAGGTGGTTCGTCTCGTGATCGCGACGGAGTTGGCTTAGCGAAGTTTCGTTGAGCTGAAGCAAGACCTCGCTCAGCGTCGCGGTTTCCGGATACCCGGCAGCAAAACCCCGTCCGTAAATTTTGCGCAGCGTGCGAACAAGGGTATTGCCGTGCTTGCCGCTGATTTCGCCATCCTTGTCGCGGTGACGTCCGTCGAGACCTGGTTTGCTCATGCTGCACTCCCTCGTCGCGCCTTCAATCAGGCAGACTGTCCCCGAGACGCCGCGACAGCAAGAGACATCGCGCTGCAACATGCATTTCCCGGAATCCGGCGGCTCCTTGGATTCGTTTTCCGTGCTGGCGCGTGTTCCGGCAGCCTCGCGCGCAAATCATTGGCTGTCAGCAACAGCGCAATCGCATTCCGACTGATAGTCGGGGCCCAGGTAGTGATCCGTCAAATAGACGGCGCCGATCGAAAGCACGGTCCCCAGCGCGATTGCTAACACCGTCGGAACCACGAATTCCAAGGTGATCATTTTGTGGGCCATCGCGGATACTCGCTCTGACCTACCCCAAGCCAGAAGAACATCTTCCGCTGAGTCGGAGAATGTAATACGCGGACTGCGGTTGCGCTTTCCCACAGGGGAGAATTGTCAAATCGGAAAATCATGTGCGATGCCGTCCGCGCAAAACTATCCGGCTCTTGGTAAAGACTCCTCCGCCCGTGCGAAGATCGCGTGCAGGCGGTCGCGCCACCCGTTCATGCTTCGAGCCTGATACATTTACGGTTCGTCAGTTGACGTGGTGCAAAAATGCAACACTCACATCAACCAAGCGCAGGCCGACGCGCCCACGAAAAATGAAAGAAGCCGCCAACCGGGGCGGCCTCTTTTTAGTGCAAGTGACGGGCCCGGATTTTTGAGGGTCAGGGCGAGCCCGCCAACCGGAACGGTGCAAGAACTAGATGCCGTTCGGTATGAATAGAATGTAACAGCCTCGTCCTCTCCATATTTGATCCAGATCAAATTTTCCAAGAGAAAATTTGAACCTTGGCACGGTCATTGCTGACACAATTAAAGCCGGGGGGGATTTCAGGGCCTCTGGTGACTAACCAACGCCGTCCAAGCGAACATACTCCGCTTGGACGGCGTTGTGCTGTTGTCGCTTCTTGTTCCAATTGAAGTCGGGCCTGACATCGGCGCCCCCGAGATTTCCAACGAGAGCGACACGCGAGGTCGCTGCATGCGCTGTTCGGCAGAACAGGGGCAACTTGTAAAGGCATTCCGGACCGAACTTGAAGGCATGCAATTTGCGAAGCCAATGTTGGAGGGTGGCTGGAAGGTCAATGCGGTCACTCTAAACCCACACGAGCCAAGACGACGGCAGATAGGGGCCTCGGAAATTGATCAATGGAAACGATCCAAAAAAGGTTTGGCAAAAAAAAACAGTGCACGGCCCTGCCAACGGGCTGGGGTTTAGCGGAGCCGTGCTTGCCACAATGCGGCGAGCGGCAGTTTAAAAGCGGGGCTCGAGGAGGGGGAAGCCGAAGTCCCGCGCACCAAGCTTTCATGGTTTTCTAATGGACAGGTCTTGTTTGGCCTGTTCTTCGGCCAGCAATCGTAAAATGGTCTTGCGCTTTTCTTCGTCGATGGTTTCTGCAAGGCGCTTTTGATAAAGGCGAATGTTCTCTCGGCGAATGAAGCTGTCCATGAGCCTACTCCGAGATGACAAGCCAGGCTGACCAATCGAGAACTACTATGTCGGAGTCCCGACATATGCAATTCAAATATTGTGACAACCGCACAGTGCCAGACATGCGGCAGTCTTGCTGACGCAACAGGCCCTACCTCTCATTCAACGGGGTTCAATTGCGCGCCGGTCGCTACCTTGAGGGCGCTTGCGGCAGATCAACGTCCGCCCCAGCAGGTAATCCAAAATGCCCTGATGTCGCATGTCGTGATCTGGTGTAGCCGGACGTCCTCAAACGTCGAAATTTGGCTGCCTGAAGCCACGCCGACCGAACAACCTGACGCCTATGAAGCGGTAACGTGTCCAGCTTGCGGGAGGATACACCTCGTCAACAAGATCACCGGCAAATTGTTAAGTAATAAGGCCGCGTCGACGCGAGATAGCGCAACCAGTCATCGAAAGATCCGATAGACCTTGGCGCGTTTCCGGCGCGGTGCCGGAGCCGCTTTCGGCTCATGCCTTCGCAGCGCGCGCATCATGCCGATCCGGGCGAACATCGTTGGCCCCGAAATCTGATGCGACAGCCAGGCGCTGGATCAAGCATTGAATGTCGATAGTCGGTCAAACGCAACTGACAATCGTCAATGCCACAAGCCTCTTGGTCGACGCCCGGTTGGCGCGCCGTAAATTGCCGCCTCGTAAAAACGGCTCAGCTCTGATTCCAGTTGCTCGTTGACGAGCAAGAGCGCTTTCAATGCACCGCGCATGTCGCCGTTACAGCTAGCTACAATCCGATCAA
Organism: uncultured Alphaproteobacteria bacterium; assembly: GCA_963823115.1. GTDB lineage: Bacteria > Pseudomonadota > Alphaproteobacteria > Rhizobiales > Xanthobacteraceae > Bradyrhizobium. The sequence continues at coordinate 159,371 of CAWGKJ010000053.1, forward strand.
TTGCTGGGTCGTGGGGGTCTAGGACACTGGACGTCGTGGTGCGAGCCATGGCCACATCCTCCGATAGTCAAGTAGTATGCTGCCCTGAGTGTGGAAGCATATCTGGCTTGCACGCTATTCACAGGGCGGAACCGATCACATTTCATTGCCGCATGCCGTCGCCGGCGAACTTTGCGGGCGTCGTTTCGCGTGCGAAAGTCACGTCTGGACGCATCGATCGGCTGCGGTGTATTAGCGGACGGTCGCCACCGTTATCAACAGGTCGCGGGCTTCTTCTTCGGCCAATAGCCACATCAGCCTGCTGTGGCGTATTTCGTCTTTTGAGGTGGCAAGTTCAGCCTCGGCTAGCAACCTTCGGTAAAGCGCTAGGTTTTCCTGATGGACATCACGTTCCATGACGACGTTCCCGGTTGCGCCCATGCCCCGGTCTCTCCCACACTACCGCGGATCGCGTTGATAACCTGAGCTATAGTGCTCACCGGGCGAGCATTTTTCTCGCCTGCCTTTGATCGGTCACGGAGCGATTCCGGATCCCGGATCGGGGAAATCAGCAAGTCCGTTGGCCCGCTGCTTGGTCGCGCTGACGAGGCGATCGAAGAATAGCGAGCGTTGGGCTGGCGCGCAGGGCGATTGTTTCGTCGTCGGTGATCGGTACCTTCACGGATCAAAAATAAGCCGCGCGGGGTGAGCAATATTGAACATGCAAATGGCTCGCAACTGGTCACAATCTGAGGCTCCGCTCATCACCCTTGGAGGTCGCAATGCAGCGCTCCATTCAAAGCGAAAACATCGTGCGGTATCGCAAGCTTATAGCCATTGCCGAAGGTGATCCGGCGCGCGACGAAGTCCGGTACCAAATACTGTTGCGGCTATTGGCCGAAGAAGAACAAGCCAACCGCAAACATTGATGGCTACTCCTTGTCGACGCATGTGCGGGCCGCCCCCGTTGTGCGTGGTACGAGGCCAGAGCGCGGCCCTGCCTGCTCCTCCCCGTGGGGGTGGGGCCGTGCTCTGCTCGTGCAATGGGTACATTCAGCAACTACAGCGGCGCAACGTGGCCATACGTCATCCCACGTTGGCCTCTATGGGATGTTTCAAGGAAGGTGATCTGTCATGATTATCTACCAAGAGAAAATCGAACCGCCCCGGGTGCTCGTAGCGGACGACCAGATGGAATGGAAGACGATCGAATCCAAAGACAGCGAAGGGCGATTGGTTAAGAACGTAATCAATGCTTTGACGGGTATCATTCGCGACCTAAGGCGCGCCACATGCCTTTAGCCTATCTCTCCGGGTCGTCACTACGACAAATCGAGCGACCCCGTTGCGCCAGGTGTCAGGTTCGCATGATGTTAACTCGTGTTGAGCCTGGGCCCGCCGGTGCCGATCTGCTGTTCGAATGTTCGAAGTGCGAACAAGTCCATAAAATGACAGTCCAAGACTCGATGAAATCGGAGAAGGCGAGTTGGATTAGAACCCATCTTAGCCCCTCAGGAATCGTGGGCGTATCGTCAGCGCGGTCGAACACAGGCAAGGCAACGTTTTTTCTGGCAATCACGGTAACGTTGCTGGTCACGCTGATCGGCGTATTCGTCTTCGCCGCCTTCACGTTATTGGCCGCCCAATTCGAATCTGCGACTGGCCTGCCCGGGAATTACTTCGTCCTTTACAACGCCGATCCTTGACCAGCCGCCGAGGCAAGTAGCCCGCGGTCTATCAACTTTCCTGCTTGCAGTCAGCTACATCCCGATGTGATTTTCTAATGCCACATGCAAGGTTGCCCTCGTCGCCCGGTTCTAATTGTCTCTCTGAATTTGAGGTCTTTCATGCAGCACCGCGTTTAGCAGCGAGCGGTGAACCTCAATATTTCCATTATAGCTGATAAAGCCGAGTTTGCGGAACTTGTTCATGAAATAGCTTACGCGAGACCGAGTGGTGCCTATCATCTCGGCTAGCGTGCCCTGACTGATCTCTGGGTTGATCGGTATAGGGCGTCCTTCCTTCCCGAAATTCGCCAGCAAAAGTAGCACTCTTGCTAAACGTTTCTCGCTCGAATTGAACAACTGGTCGATCAAGTCTTCTTCGATCCGGCTGTTCCGGGTCAAAAGGTATGCGACGAACAATTCAGAGAATTTCGGCTCGTCATGGAGGACGGCCTTCATGGCGGCCTTTGTTATGACGGTTGTTACACAGTCTTCCAGCGCGGTCGTCGTCGCGATGCGGAGTTCATGTCCATTCAAACATCCTTCTCCGAAGAACTGGCCGGGCTCCAAAATCCCAACGATCGCTTCCTTCCCCTGGTCGGACGACACAACGACTTTAACCCGACCTTTCTGTATGTAAAAAACCGTGTCTGCCACATTTCCCTGCGCGAAAATAATTTGATCCTTCTGATATCGGGAAATGGTTTTCCCAGCTCCCACCTTCTCCAGGAAGACATGGGGATCGAATGGATCATTTGGCGTGTGGGTCATGATTGCCGCCTCCGCCGGGCTCGTCACCGTCTCCCCCAGATCCCGTGTCGTCGGCGTCCGCAGGGTCTATGCAGCTCGTCTAGCTGCGGAAGGGCAGCAGGTGGCCGCGTAGGCGCCCCCGTACCGCGTGGTGCCGAGATCGGGCACCCTGACAATGCTTGGGTGCCGCGAGGCTCCAAAGAAACGGCCCCAGCCGGGGGAGCTGAGACCGCTAGGGGGCCGAAGGGCTGGATTCGGCCCTGCCAGACAATTCCTTTGCGTCAAATTCGTTCCAGTCCCGTCCCGATTTATTACATGGACCTTGGCACCGTCTTTGCTAGCATCAACACGCCGGGGGGATTTTAGGGGCCTCGGTGACTAACCAACGCCGCCGGGCGAATATACTCCGCTTGGGTGGCGTTGTGCATTTGCAGAGTGGCGGCCCGGTCGCGGTGCCGAGATCGGACACCGGCGGCACCGAATGGGCGGGTGGCAGGGTCAAACCGATTTCTGAGTCACCGTCAGCGAGTTGGGCTCGTCCGTTCGTTATTCTGCCTGGCAGCAAGAGGGACGAAAGCCGCCCGCGAGGGGCTTGGCGATCGTTACTACGTCCCCGGTGGTCGCGGACCCTCAAACTGGATTCCGCATTTTTTCGCATTCGAGGCTTGCTCGACCGCGACCATTTGGCCCTTCATCTGGGCAAGCTCGGCCGCCGTTTGCTTATCCCCGCCGACGAAGAAGGCTGCCGGCCAGAAGATCACGACGGCCGCCGCGGTCGCTAATCCGTCATTTGTACGCTGCTTGTCTTGGGCCCCCGACAACGTAGCCGCCCTGGTCGATATGGCCTGAGCCTCAAGCGCCAATTGCTGGCAAGTGTAACTCTGATAGGCGACTGGCGCAGGGCAATCGCATTTCAAAAGAGCGTCAATAAGCGGGCGAGGTAGGCTTCATCCCAGCCGGCTCGCTTGATCTTGCCACGGAGCGATCCTTTTTCGTTGTCTTTTTGCATAACGTTCAGGGCCATGTGGCGGAGAACGGCGAGATTGTGGGGTGCGTTTCCCAAACGGCTCCGGTCCTGATCCTCGTTCATGACGACGTCGAGCCGCCAGTGCAGCCGATTTTCGACGCCCCAATGCGAGCGAACGACCTCGTTGAAGCGTTCGGGCGTCAAGACGGCGCTGAGCAGATAATAGGCGGTCTCGGATGTTGTGTTGCCGGCGATTTCGCGGATGCGCTCGACTTTACCGACAGCGGCCAGGCCGGGCCATTGATGGTCTTTGATCAGCCACGCGATGTCGGTCGAGACCGTGGCGGTGCGGGTTTCGATGCGGCCATGATCGGCCTCGACGACCGGCGCGGCGGCGAGCGTTTTGCTGGCCGGATCTTCGAGATGCAGCACAACGTCGTCATGAAGCGTTCCCTGATTTCCCTTTAAGGCCAGTGCGTAGTCGCCGCCCTGATCGATGATCTGCTGGGCGATGGCGCGCTGGCAATTGAGCGCGTCGGCGGTCACGATCGTCCCTTTCAGCCTCAGCATTTCCAATAGCTTCGGTACGGCGGTGATTTCGTTTGACTTCACATCGGTGGCAATCTGCGCCAGCACGAGGCGTTGCTCGCAACCCCAGGCGGAGACCATGTGTAACGGCGACTTGCCGCTGGCGCGGTCGAACGAGCGGCGCAGAACCTTGCCGTCGATCGCCACAACCCCTTCGTATTGCTCGGAGAAACCGGCCATGAACCGCTGAAACGCCGCCCGGAACCGCTCCGGATCGAGCATGCGGAAAAGCCGGCTGAACGTGTCATGGCTGGGCACGCCATTCTCGAGCTTGAGAAACCCGCGCAGGAACGGCTCCTTCGACTTCGCGAACAGGCCCATGTCCACCGAGCCTTGCCCGCCGCACAGAACCGCGCACATCGCTATCGCTAAAATCTCATGAAAGTCGTGCAGTGCGGCATTGCCGGTGCGCGGATCGTCCAAACCATCCCAGCATTCGATAAAGCAATCCAAAACCACCTCCCGCGCCGCGAATCGTCCACGACCCGGTAAATCCATCTCGTTCAAAATTGCAAAATCCATCCAAAGGCGCCAAAGAATTTCAAATGCGATTCCCCTGCGACTGGCGAGACATACGCAGGCGCAATATCCGAAGCCGATGACGCACAGCCGCCCAACGCCACGATTTCTAAAATTCGCATTTTTGATTGCCCCCAGCCCAAATCATCCAAGCGCAACCGAAGGTCGAAGGCAATAGCGCAAGTGCGAAAGCCCCGTGAGGGCTTGGATGCAGTCGGCGGCAGCCGGTACTTCGGCAGCTCGCAACCCGAGACGCGCACCGGCGAACAAGACCCGCTAAGGGCCTTGCGTCTTGGTCAGGGAATCCCAATGCTTATCCGCGAACTGAGCCAACCTTCGCCCGACTTCAAGACCGCCAACGCAATCAGTATGGATTCAGCAGCCGCGCCCGCCCTCTGACCGCGATGATCTTTGGTCGCGCCGAGGCCCTCAAGATAATGAACAACGTAGTCGTACACCTCGTCCGTGTACGCTACCTGGCTCATTTGACCTTCGCCTTCAGCCCGATCGCAACCAGGCGAGGGGCGCGCTTGATGTTCGCTCGATCTCATCGAGGTAGGCCTGCAAATCTTCGCGGGCTCGCTCAATCAACGAAAGTGCGCGAATTGGTGCGCGACTGGCTTTCGTGAGCTCGATCAAGTTGTCCAAGTCGGCACAGAGTTCGCGCGTCGCCTCGATAGAAACGGCACTCATTTGGATCTACCTCGAAGGCCTAGCTCGACAAGCCGGCGGACGGCTTCGGGCCGAGTAGGAAACGGTTGTTTCTGTTTAGCAATCCACCCGTCCAGCCCAGCGAGCATCGGCGGGTGCATGCGGACCACAACCGGCTCACCTTTTCCCGTGGCAGGCGGGCCGCGCTTTTTCTGTGGAATCACAGTCTTCTTTTCATGATTCTCTCGATACCACAGTAACAGCCCGACGGGAAGATCGAAGCTCCCCCGCCGGGCCTAACCCCAAGCATGGAATTAAGCCATACAAGAGGCTGACCTCGTGCTTAGCACGCCACGGCGAACTGCGTTCAAAATCCAGCTGGGATCGTAATCGGCTTCATGAGCGTAATAGGAAGCGTGGTGACGATGGTGAATTGGCCCAACGAAAAGCCGGTGGCGTGATGGCCAAAAAGAATAAGCCTGAGCGATCCTGGAGACGAGCGACGCGCATTCGCATTAAAATTATCGCCCGCGAGCGCGGGCTGTCAGATGCCGAAATTGCGAAAGCCATGAACTGCGGGACCGCCGCGTTATTGGCCTTTGCTGAGAAGCACAGTATCAGCCTCGACTGGCTCCTGTACGGTGATCTCCAAGGGTTGCTGCGGACTATCGAGGACCATGCAAGGCGACAGAGTGCTTGACAACAAGGGCACGGGCTCAGGTCCGCGCCCTTTCGCTAACTGGAATTAACCGGAAATTAACCTCACGACAGGGCATCTACTCGACCTTCCGTCGATCGCTTATTATCGTATTAAGAAGCATTCGTAATAGGCCGTCGTTGGACAATCGTCCCGGCGGCGGCTTTTCATAGGGTGAAGACCCAATGAATTTTCAAGCATTGACGAACGCCAGCCTCAGCTTGATGTATCACGCCGTCCGCGGGGCACTCGTCGTTGACGATGCGCTTGGAGAGCTGGGCAAGGAATGCAGGTTTTGCGTTCGCGTGACACCCGACTGGAAAAAACACGCGGCCGATCTTGAAGCCGAAATGCTCAGACGCGGAATGATCTTCGAGGTTATCGATTGGTCCGGGGAACAGGCGACAATTCCCGTCGAGGAACAAGCCTCGACCAAAGGCAATTAGGATCTGTATAGATCAAGCAGTGAGGGCGAGCCCTGCGGCGGCGGCCGATCGGCTGGCCCATGAGGGTTTGCAGTGACCGGGGACACCAGCCGCTTCTTGGCTCGTACAGCCATCTTGTCGCCGGCGGTTAGGGCGCCAGATAGGCGTCGACCGCATGAGCTACAAAGATGCAACTGGAAATCAGGCCTAGAACTGCCGTAACCACTTCAATCATTTTGACGCACCCGCGTTACACTACCGGGGGCGTTGATAGACCGCGCTTGTTTCAAGATCACTTCATCAACCCGACGTAATGGTTTCGTGCCTATCGGCGCCGGCACAGCGGCTGGGTCCGGTTCCCCGGCCGGAACCCGCACCAGCGGCCTAGAGTCTGGAGGGCCGTTTAGGACGCGGGCTCAGGTCCGCGCCTCAGCATCCTCGGCAGAGGGTTTTTAGCTTCGCGTCCAATTGTTTGTTTTCGACTGCGAGCATATCGACGTACTTCGCCCTCTGGTCGGTCGGAGTTTTGGATGCTGCGGGCTCGTCTAACGCAATTGGAGCTTTGCGTACTGCAGGCTGGTCTGTTGCAGTCGGAGCTTTGGACGTTTCCGACTTGCCAAGCGTGTGCGGCGTCGCAGTCCCGTTATAGCAACCGAGGAAATCACCGGCCCGTGCGGTCGGCGGGCATTGCTCTGCGGTTTGCGCGCCTGCAGCCCCGGAAAGCGTGCATAGCACTAGCAGCGCAATTACTCTCATTTTAGTCACCCCGAGGTCCAAAAGAAGCCGATCATCAAACCGTACCACGGTTCGGAAGGGGGATGAGCATCTCTCTTGAAACCCAAACGAGGGTGCGGGCTCAGGTCCGCGCATCAATAAAGGAAAGAGGCCGCCAACCGAGCGGCCTCTTTTTACTGGCGGGCCCGGTGTGCCTGGGAGACAGGACACCGAGTGCCGACGCGGCTTAGTTAAGTGCGAAAGCGAGCAAGCCAGAGCAAAGCAACATGAATCCGGCAACGGTCACAGCGAGGAAGCCGTAAGAAGCCAACTCTTCGTGCATGGCATACCGCCAAGTCTGCGCCCCGCTCGATGAGGGCGACTGAAACATGGCAACCACAAGGATTTCGATTGGTTCCCAAAAATTGGAATCTGACTGATGATTTTGAGCAACAGGTGCCTTGGCCTCCTGGTTTCGCTCGAGGGCCCGATTTAATGCCGCCCCCGGGACAAGACGCGGATTGACTGGCCCCTACGGCCCAAATCCCAGACTCACCCGCGGCCTTCCTGGAGCCATGGCGAGGCCATGTCAGTCATTCGCTACCCTGGACCATGGCGGCGGCGATCGGGGCCTTGATCAAGACCTCGGCCGGAAAGGCAGTGTAGCCATGAGCGTTGTCAAATTTCCCTGCAGCTCCTCCCGCCGCGTCTCGCCACTCACGCAAGACGGCTGAGACGCTAAACAATGGGCGCGGGAATTTGGTCCCGCTCTAACCAACCGCTTCCGACGCCCGAAATGGTCGAGGCCGCCCAGGACCGGGCGACCTCTTTTAGTCCGACGTGGCCTGGAGCCAAAGGAGATGGCAAACCCCGCCAGCCGGGAAGGTGAGAGTGGGAGGAGCAACCCGGCATAAACAAAGTTTAGGCGGGGCAATGCGATTCGGCGTTTGATGCGGATCAATTCCCGCGGCCTCAGATCCGCGACCCGCAATCCGCCGCGTAAGCGGTCCACCGAGGTCGCCCGCTGTCCACAGGCGAGCCGCCCAACTCAGCGAAATGGAGAATGGAAACATGAGCACCGACCTCAACGCGCTTCAAAACGCCGAAGCACAAAAAAAGGTTGAGCGGGATTTGCGTGAACGAACCGAGAAGGTCAAAGAGGCGCTCGCAGGTCTCACAGAGGATGCTCGCAAACGCGTGCTGCGCGACGTTCTGATGGAGCTAAAAGGCGGCAGTTAGGCCAGCGATCAACAGGCATAGCATCGGGCCCGCTTTCCACAGCCACGCGGTGGGTAACTGACAACGAGGGCGCGGGCTCAGGTCCGCGCCCATTCGTAACCCTCGATTAACCTTCCTGGCGCAACGGCCCGCGCAGGCGTCTTGAGGAACTGCGGATGAACATAATTGGTCCGCAATGCTCGTCGAACGATCATGCATGGGTATTGCGTATGTCTGTAAACAGATAACGGCGCTCGCTGCTGGAATGCCGCTGTTGTTGAGCTTCGCGCTCGGAGGCTGTGCGACTTCAACTGCTGGTTCATCGCTGATGGACGCGTGGGCTGAGGCACCGGCGCCTTCGAAAACAAGCGCTTATCTCCCGGTAGAAGATCTGCCGCCGGAGCGGGAAAAGCCCGTCATGACACCCGACGAACGGTTAAAGCTGCAGAAGGAACTGATCGCCGCACGCGACCGCCAAGTGGCAACCGCTAAAGCCCAGGGCGCCGCGCTCGCTGATCCCGTCAAGCCCTTAACCGCAAAGACCCGAGCCACCAGCGGCCTTCCTGGAGTCTGAGCAGGGGCTATTTCGCCGCTTGGTTCCAGCGGGCGCAATTGATTTGCCCACAAAATGCCCACACAACGCGTTTTAGCGTTTCGTCGATTTTTGCTTAAGTGCTTGATTTGCTTGGTGAGCGCGGAGGGACTCGAACCCTCGACCCCATGATTAAAAGTCACGTGCTCTACCGCCTGAGCTACGCGCTCACTGAGCCGCTGTGTAGGGGGCGGCTTGGTGCGGGTCAATAGCGCGCGACGCCGCCAACGGTCCGGGCGGGAGAAACCGGATTTTCAAGGTACCGCGGTCGGTTAGCGCGGATTCTTCAAGCGGCGGACTGCCCGAAATGCCGTTTCCGGTCAACTGGCTTCGCGGATGAATCTCCGAGGCCACCGGCTGGGAGGGGCCGACCACCGTCGGCATCGCCACCGGGCGCAGGCCGATCAGCTCGGCGGTGCGGATGCCGGTATTGCGCCAGAACGCGAACGAGTTGATCCGCGAATTCTCCAGGATGGCGATCGCGACCGCCGACAGGAACGGCAGGCTTTCCAGCACCAGCACGGCGGCGAACATGTAGATTTCGCGGACTTCCTTGAAGCTGTTGGTGACCACCAGCACGGCGGCGCCGACCAGCAGCAGCACGCCGATCACGGCTTCCCAGAACGCCTGGAACTCGATCGACATCCGCGACAGGCCGCCCTTGGAGGTGCGGGCGAACGGCGAGATGCTCGGTGATCAGGCCGTTGGCGACCGCGCGCGACACCGTCCATTGCACCGACATCGCCGCGACCATCGCGCCCAGCATCTGCCCCCATTTCACGCGGCACCCGCAGGCGGTACAGCACCACGAAATGCACCAGCGAGACCACGAAGGCGGCGATGATCGGCAGCGTCAGGATCTTGTCGGGAATGGCGATGTCGGCGAAGGCGACGATCGGCACCCAGATCAGGTTGAGGATCGCGACCAGCACGCCGAGGCTTTCGGCGCCGAGCCAGTTCAGCCAGCCCAGGGCGAATTCGCGCCGCTGGTCCGGCGTCAGCCGGCTGGCGCCGGGCAGGAAACGCCGCCAGTGCTTCTTGACGATCTGGAAGCCGCCATAGGCCCAGCGGTGGCGCTGCTTCTTGAAGGCCTCGTAGGTGTCCGGCAACAGGCCGTGGCCGTAGCGGTGGTTGGTGTAATGCGTCAGCCAGCCGTGCTCGATGATGGCCAGGCCCAAGATCGGTATCCTCGCAGATGGTGTCGCCGGCCCAGCCGCCGGCCATGTCCATCGCCGCGCGGCGGATCAGGCACATGGTGCCGTGAACGATGATGGCGTTTTCCTCGTTGCGCTGGACCATGCCGATGTCGAAGAACCCGGCATATTCGCCGTTCATGATGTAGTGCATCAGCGAGCGGTCGCCGTCGCGATGGTCCTGCGGCGCCTGCACCAGGCCGACGCGGGGATCGGCGAACACCGGCACCAGGTCCTTCAGCCAGTCCGGCTCCACGACATAGTCGGCGTCGATGATGCCGATGATCTCGGCATCGACCGCGGTGCGCTCCATGGCGATGCGCAGCGCGCCGGCCTTGAAGCCCTGGACCTTCTCGGCGTTGATGAACTTGAAGCGTTCGCCGAGCGCGCGGCAATGATCCTGGATCGGCTGCCAGAACGCCGGATCCGGCGTGTTGTTGATGATGACGACGCATTCGAAATTCGGATAGTCGAGCCGCGCCACCGCATCGAGCGTCTGCTTGAGCATCTCCGCCGGCTCGAAATAGGCCGGCACGTGGATCGAGACCTTGGGAAAGGCGCGCCGTCGCCGGCGCAGCGCGCCGCGCCCTTGACGAGCAGCCGGCGCGGCGTGCTGGCCGAAGGCAATCGCCGCGATTTCCTCGATCCGCGCCATCGCGATCAGCACCAGCGGCACCAGCAGGATCAGTCCCAGCGTCAGGGCGAAGGCCGAGCCGAACACGAAGTAGTGGCCGTTCCAGTAGGCGAACACGGTGGCGGCCCAGGCGCCGACGCCGTTCGCCGCCGCCGACAGCACCAGCGCCTGCATCACGGTCGGCTGCGGCCAGCCGCAGGATCGGCAGCGACATCAGGATGCCGACCAGAACGGCGATGGTCGCGAGCTTCCAGTAGTCCGGGTTGACGATCGGCCCGGTCCAGGAAAATTTCGGCTCGCGCGCGGCGTTCAGGATGCCCCAATAGGGACCGACGCCGCCTTCGAAGAATTTCCAGGGCTGATCGATCGCCTCGACGATATTGTATTCCATGCCGATGGCTTCGGCGCGGGTGACGAAGTTGCGCAGCACCGCGGCCTGCTCGAACGGGCCGGGATCGGCGTTGCTGCAGATTGTAGCCGGCGCTCGGCCAGCCGAATTCGGCGATCATGATCCGCTTGCCCGGGAACTGGTCGCGCAGCAGCTGGTACATCGCGACCGCCTGATCGACCGCCTGCTTGTCGGTGAAGTTTTCCCAGTAGGGCAGCACGTGCGCGGCGATGAAATCGACGGAGTAGCCGAGCTGCGGATTGTCGCGCCAGATGTTCCAGATTTCGCCCGTCGTGACCGGCACGTTGACGGATTTCTTGACCCGCTTGATCAGCTCGATCAGGTCATCGACCTTCTGCTCGCCGCGGTAGATGGTCTCGTTGCCGACCACGACGCCGATGACGTTGCTGTTGTGCCTGGCGAGGTCGATGGCGGCGTCGATCTCGCGCTCGTTGCGGTCGGCGTTCTTGTCGATCCAGGCGCCGACCGTGACCTTCAGTCCGAACTCGGCGGCGATCGGCGGCACCAGTTCGTTGCCTTCCGGTCGAGGAATACAGCCGGACCGCCCGCGTCAGGGTGGAGAGCTTCTTCAGGTCGGCGCGGACCTTCTCGGAGTCGGCGATGTTGTCGGCGACGGGGTGACCCGGTTCAAACGGCGCATAGGAAACGCTCGGCAGAATGCCGCGTGAAGTCGGGGGCCTGCTGCTTGTCCCGGAGCGCCCCCCACATCGCAGCGTGAACGGCGGTCACAAACAACAGAACGGCGACGACGGCGCGCATCGCGACTAAACCATGTGGGGCCAATATGGCAGGGAAGCGGACCCGTCCCCGAGATCCGACCAAGTCAGCGGCAAATCAAGCATATCTCTGCCACGCGATTTAACAACTCTTATGACGCCATGGCGTTTTCGAGGGCGCGAACAATGCCAACCGCAAAATTTCGCGATCGTTCCGTTGCGTCGTCCCGATTATTTGGCGGGCGCTGGGGCGGGCGGCTGGCGGCCGGCGCTGCGGCGGCGGAGCCGGCGCGGCGCTGCCGGCGGTCGGCGGAGCGGCAGGCGCGGCCGCAGCAGCCGCCTGCGGTTGCGCGGCCGGATTGATCCAGCAGGCATGGACCCGGCTGTTGAGGCGTGTCGGCCACCTTGGGATCGATCTGGCCGCCGAAACGGGTCAGGCAGCGGAACGTCGCCTGGACGTGGCCGCCGGGGCAGCCAAAGCGGTCGTAGAGATCGAGGTGCCGCAAGGCGGTGTCGATGTCGTCGAGCCACATCAGCCGCACCACGCGGCGGCCGAACCAGACGCATTCCGGGTTTCCGGCCGGGCCGTTGATGGCCTGCGCGGCTTCGACGAATTCGTCGGTCTTGCGCTGGTTGTCCTTGGCGGCGTCCGCCGGCTGGGCCGCATTGGCGCCGCCGGCTTGCCGGACTGGTCCTGGGCTCGGCTGTCGCCGCTCTGGGCGAAGGCGCTTCCGATACCGATCAGCAGTGCAAGCCCGGGGACGGCGAGGTGGCGCAAAACCGCATTTTGAAGCTCAAGCACCCGTCGACGCATAAATTCCCCGATTAAGTTCCTGCTCGCGCCCAGCCCGGACGCGGCTGGTTTGATGCCGTTCAAATAGGTCCCCAATGCGGCGGAGACGCTTGGCGAATTCCCATGACGGACATTTCGGATTTTGTCCAGCAAAGTCACAACTTTATCGCGTCGTGGTAAAGCCGCCGCGGCATGAGCGGCCGTGATTGCGCCTATCCTGCTCTTGGCAGACGGCCGGTGACCGGCTAATCGACGGTCCCCGCCCGGAGGATGGAACCGATTTCTCTTCGTACGCCGCTGGCGCTTCTCCTGATATCCCTTGGTGCGATTGCCGCGGTGTGGTGGTGGCTGGCCACGCCCATCACGCTGGCGCGCGCGCCGATCGATCCCAACGCCAAACTGCTGTGCGTGTCCTATGCGCCGTTCCGCGGCGCCCAGACGCCGCTGTCGCCGACCACGCATATCGCGCCGGAACAGATCGCCCAGGATCTGGCGCAGCTCGCCAAAATATCCGATTGCGTGCGCACCTATTCGATCGAGAACGGCCTCGACCAGGTGCCGGAGCTGGCCGCCAAGGTGGGGCTGAAGGTCATCCAGGGCATCTGGCTCGGCAGCAACCGGCTGAAGAACCTGGCGCAGATTTCGACCGTGGTGCGCCTGACCAAGGAATATCCCGGCGCCATCACCGCCGTGGTGGTCGGCAACGAGGTGCTGCTGCGCGGGGAGATGACCACCGCCGACCTCGCCGCCACCATCCGCTCGGTCAAGTCGCAGGTCGGCGTTCCCGTCACCTATGCCGATGTCTGGGAATACTGGCTGCGCAATCGGGAAGTCTATGACGCGGTCGATTTCGTCACCATTCACATCCTGCCTTATTGGGAGGATTTTCCGATCCGCGCCAAATATGCCGCCGCCCATGTCGATGCCATCCGCAAGCGGATGGCGGTGGCGTTTCCGGGCAAGGAAATCCTGATCGGCGAAACCGGCTGGCCGAGCGAGGGGCGGATGCGCGACGCGGCGCTGCCGTCGCGCACCAATCAGGCCCGCGTCGTCTCGGAAATCCTCGATCTGGCGAAGCGGGAAAACTTTCGCGTCAATCTGATCGAGGCCTACGACCAGCCGTGGAAGCGCCAGCTCGAGGGCACCGTCGGCGGCTATTGGGGCCTGTTCGATTCCGTGCAGCGCGCGCTGAAATATCCGCCCGGCGAGCCCATCAGCAACTATCCGTTCTGGAAGCTGCAGATGGGAGGCGGCATGGCGTTGTGCCTTCTCGTGTTCGGCGCGGCCTGGCTGACGCTGCGGCGCCGGCCCTGGACGCCGCGGCCTGGCATCCTGGATCGCGGTCGGGATATCCGCGACGACGGCCGGAATCCTGCTCGGGGTCGCCGCCGACAAGATGTTCTATGAAAGCTACGGCTTCGGCGGCTGGCTTGGCTGGGGCGCGCTGCTGGCCGCCGCCATTGCCTCGCCGCTTGCTGTGCGCCAACGCCCTGATGTCGGGGCGGGCGCTGCCGACATTTCTGGAACTGCTCGGCCCCCGCGATGGGCAGAGTCCGATCGTCACTGCCGACGATGCTGGGAGTGGCGCTGGTCGTGACCGTGCTGATCGGCGCCGAGACCGCGCTCGGCTTTGTGTTCGACCCGCGCTACCGCGATTTCCCGTTTGCCGCCCTGACCATGGCGGTGGTGCCGTTCGCGACCCTGATGCTGCTCAACCGCCCGCAGAAGGGCGTGCGCCCGATCGCCGAAGCTGTGTTCGCCGGCATTTTGGCGGTGGCTGCGCTCTACACGGTGTTCAACGAAGGATCGGACAACTGGCAGTCGCTGTGGACCTGCGCGATCTATTTCCTGCTCGCCGTTACGCTGTGGCAGGCGCGGGCCGTGCAAATCCCAAAATAAGCAGGCCGATCGCGATGCCCGACAGCCCGATATTGTAGAGCACGATCCCGAAACCGGCGGCGATCAGCCCGCCGGTCAGCAACACGATCGACGGCCGGATGACGTGCAGCGTCGCGATGATCAGCGCGACAACGCCGAATACCGAATTGCGAAACAGGTAAGTCGCGAGAATGCGGGTCTTGCACAGCATGGTCTGCAGGCCGGCGTCGCAGGCCAGCGCGACCGTCGAGAATTCGATCGCGAGATAGCGCAGATAAAGCGCATAGCCGACGGTCACGAAGCCGACCACCAGCAGCCATTGCACCTGGTAGGGCGTCAGCCGGAACGGCGTTTTTTTCATGTGAGCAGTTTCCGGCGAGGTAGAACCCCGGTTGGCCGTAAGCGGGCAATATGGTGGGGAATGCGGGGCGGGACAACCCCGCGTTGCCTGCACTCCTGCTGGAACGCCAAAAAGCTTGAGAATTTCGTCTCAAGACATTGGAATTGCAGGAGATTTATTCCGTCTGACTTACCGCCTGCTGAAGAACGACGACAAGGCGGAAGGGGAATCGGGTTTTTTCGCCGGCTCCTCGTCGGCTCCCCGCTTTGCTGTGCCCCGCTTGTGCGCAGAAGGCTTGGCCGTGGCGGCGACCGTGGCGGGCTTCGCCGTAGCCGGCGGCTCTTCGGCCTTCATGGCCAGGCGCTGGCCGTCGAATACCGTCGTCTCGCATGTCCGGTTGTTTTCGATCAGGCCGGCACAGATTTTCGCCGCCGCCGCGGCATCGCTGAGCGGTCCGGCAACCAGCCGCAACTGCATGCCAAGCCCGCTGCTGCCTTCCTTGACCACGATGATCGGGCGCAGCGTCGCCAGATCGGAATTCGATTTCAGAAGACCGCGCCACAACGCGCGCAGGCCGCCGACCGAATTCGCGCCACCGACATCGACGCCGAATTCGGTTCGCTGAACGGCGACTTTCGGAGCGTCCGCTTGCGCTGCATCCGCCTCAGCGGGCGGAACCGAAGCAACCACTTCCGGCGGGGGCGCCGCGGCTGGCACGTTCGCGGGCTTCTCCGGTTCGATCAGTTTTCCGGCCGCCGCATCGGGCGGCGCCATCATCGATTTCGACGCCACGAGCGGGGTTGTCGGCGTCGCCGGCGGGGTCTTGGAAGCTTTCTGTGCAACGGATGAGACGGTCGCTGGACTTTGTTCAGCAGCGGGCGCGTCAACCGGCGGCCTGTCAGCCGATTTCGCCGCCGTCGTCGCCACGGGGGACACGATCGGCGCAGGGGCAGGATTTTGCGGCGCCGCCTGCGGTTCGGGTCGCCGCACGGCCGGGCGGTGGAAGCGGCTTGCGGCGTCGCCCTGGCGTTTTGCCTGGCAATCGCGCCGGTCACGGAATCCATACCCTGTTCCAGAACGGTGACTCGGGAATACAGCCGGTCGCGATCGCCGTTGAGGGTATCGATGGCGGATGCCAGCCGCCGGGTCTCGTTCTGGCTTTCCTTGGCGACCGACTGGATTTGCTGCGCTTGCCGCGCCAGATCGGCCGCCGCGATCTGGTCGCGTCGCAGGACCGATCGAGGACTGGTTGGCGATAAAGCGCCAGGATCACGGCGCCAACCGAGGCAACGCCCCACGATCCGAGCCGCCACAGCGAGCGCCGGTCGAAAACATCCTCTTCGGCCAAAAATCCGGACAACAGGCCGCCGGTATTTTCGCTGTCGAAGCTGCCGGCCAGATGGTCGGTATCTTTTGCCATACGACTTCTTCGGCCCTCCCAAGGCCCACCCGAATCACGCGGCAAACATTAACAGGAAATGCGCCTTCATCTTGAATCCGGGAACTGGTGGAGGGACGCAAACGGGTTTCCATGCGCGGCGAAAACGCTTTATGACGGCGGCGGCGCAACATTGGCCGCAACTCCAGAGGATTCGGATGACCGATCGATCCAGCCTGACCGTCGTGCTCGCGGCCGGCGAGGGCACGCGGATGCGCTCCTCGATGCCGAAGGTGCTGCATCCGGTGGCCGGCCAATCGCTGCTGGCGCATGTGCTGGGGGCGGCCCCGAAAGGCGCCGGCGCCGCGCTCGCCGTGGTCGTCGGGCCGGACCACAGCGCTGTCGAGGAGGAGACCAGAGCGGCTGCGTCCGGACGCCGCGACGTTCATTCAGCGCGAGCGTCTCGGCACCGCGCATGCGGTGCTGGCGGCCCGCGAGGCCATCGCCCGCGGCGCGGACGATCTGCTGGTCGTGTTCGGCGATACGCCGCTGATTTCGGCCGCGACATTCGAGCGCCTGCGTGCGTCGCTGCAAAAAGGCGCGAGCCTGGCCGTGCTCGGTTTTCAGCGCCGCCGATCCCACCGGCTACGGCCGGCTTCTGGTCGAGGGCGACCGGCTGGTGGCGATCCGCGAACAGGCCGACGCCAGCGCGCAAGAGCGCGCGATCAAGCTGTGCAATGCCGGCGTGATGGCGTTCGATGGCCGCAGGGCGCTCGAGATCATCGAAAAAATCGGCAATGCCAACAGCAAGGGCGAGTACTATCTGACCGACGCCGTTGCAATCGTTCGGGACATGGGACTGGAGGCCGTTGTGATCGAAACCAGCGAGGATGAAGTGCGCGGCATCAACACCAAGGCCCAGCTGGCCGAAGCCGAAGCAGGTCATGCAGGCGCGGTTACGCAAGGCGGCGCTCGACGCCGGCGTGACCATGATCGCGCCCGATACGGTTTACCTCGCCGCCGATACCAGCTTCGGCGGCGACGTCACCATCGAACCGTTCGTGGTGATCGGTCCCGGCGTCTCGATCGCCGACGGCGCGGTGATCCATTCGTTTTCCCATATCGTGCAGGCATCGATCGGCAAGAATGCTTCCGTCGGCCCCTATGCGCGGTTGCGGCCGGGGACATCGCTCGGCGAGGGCGCGCGGATCGGCAATTTCGTCGAGACCAAGGCCGCGATCCTGGAGGCGGGCGTCAAGGTCAATCATCTCAGCTATATCGGCGATGCGCATGTCGGCGCCAACTCCAACATCGGCGCGGGCACCATCACCTGCAACTATGACGGCTTCGGCAAACACAAGACCGAGATCGGCGCCGGCGCCTTCGTCGGCACCAACTCGTCGCTGGTGGCGCCGGTGAAGATCGGCAACGGCGCCTATATCGGCTCGGGCTCGGTGATCACCCGCGACGTGCCCGACGATGCGCTGGCGATGGAGCGCAGCGAGCAGACCAACCGCGAGGGCGGCGCCAGGCGATATCGCGAGCTGAAAACGCGCGACAAGAAGCCCAAATCTTGAACATCAGGTCTTGGACATTAGGGCTTTAACCTTCCAGCGCACAATCGGGAAGGCTGGTTGCGCGACTGCGCTATTCGTCTTCGGCAAATTCCGAGAACATCGCGCGCGTCAGGCGCCAGCCACGAGGTTTCGCGCGCTTGACCGGCTCGCCTGGCTGGTGCTTCATGAACACGGGCTTGGCTTCCCTTCCGCGCTGGGGCGGCGGCCAGTGGGCAAGGCGGGTACCCCCGGCTGGCTGGCCCAAATGCAGGGAAGCGAGGCCTCGATCGCTGGGTAAATCGTCGCGCGAGTCTGTCACAGGCGTAACTCCACATCTCTCATGCTTCCGCAAAAGAGTTGATCGGCCGTTAACGCGCCTGCCTGTTTGGGACGCAACCGATATTCCGTGTGCCTCGGAGGGGCCAGTTAAGCCTTACGCTTAACCCTGTCGCAATCGGCAATAATTATTGAGTACCGGGCCGGCATTGAATTCTCGTTAAGAGTTTCCTGCGGTTTTGAAGATCTTTCGACAATTTGGGGAATATTGATCCGCATGTGCGGCATTGTCGGCATTCTCGGGCGCGGCCCGGTCGCAGAGCAATTGGTGGATTCGCTCAAACGCCTCGAATATCGCGGTTACAATTCCGCTGGCGTCGCCACGCTGGAAGGCGACCATCTCGAGCGTCGCCGCGCCGAGGGCAAACTCAAAAACCTCGAGGCGCGATTGAAGGCCGAGCCGCTGACAGGCCATACCGGCATCGGACACACACGCTGGGCCACCCACGGCAAGCCGACCGAGAACAACGCGCATCCGCATGCGACCGATAACGTCGCCGTGGTTCACAACGGCATCATCGAGAATTTCCGCGAACTGCGGCAGATGCTGGAAAAGCAGGGCGCGACGTTCTCGAGCGAGACCGACACCGAAACCGTGGCCCATCTGGTCAATTCGTATCTGCTCAAGGGCGCTTCGCCTCAGGAAGCGGTGAAGGCCTCGCTGCCGCAGTTGCGCGGTGCGTTCGCGCTGGCCTTCGTGTTCAAGGGCCACGGAAATTTGATGATCGGCGCCCGCAAGGGATCGCCGCTGGCGATCGGCCATGGCGATGGCGAGATGTATCTGGGCTCGGATGCGATCGCGCTGGCGCCCTTTACCGACACGATCAGCTATCTCGAAGACGGTGACTGGGTGGTTCTGACCCGGGAAGGCGGCGTGATTTACGACGCGCAGGGAGCGGTGGTGGATCGCGATGTGCTGAAGTCCGGTGCGTCGTCGTTTCTGGTCGACAAGGCCAATTACCGCCACTTCATGGCCAAGGAAATCCACGAGCAGCCGGAGGTGGTCGGCCATACGATGGCGCGCTACGTCGATATGGCAACCGAGCGCGTGTCCCTGCCTTTGAGCCTGCCGTTCGACTTCAAGGATATCCAGCGCATCTCGATCGTCGCCTGCGGCACCGCGAGCTATGCCGGTTACGTCGCCAAATACTGGTTTGAGCGGCTTGCGCGGGTACCGGTCGAACTCGATGTCGCCTCGGAATTCCGCTATCGCGAGGCGCCCTTGCGCAAGGGCGATCTTGCCATCTTCATCTCGCAATCCGGCGAGACCGCCGATACGCTCGCGGCGCTGCGCTATGCGAAGGCGCAAGGCGTGCACACGCTCTCCGTCGTCAATGTGCCGACTTCGACGATCGCGCGCGAAAGCGAAACCGTGCTGCCGACGCTGGCTGGCCCGGAAATCGGCGTCGCCTCGACCAAGGCTTTCACCTGCCAGCTGATGGTGCTGGCCGCGATCGCGGTGGCGGCCGGCAACGCGCGCGGCGAATTGTCGGAATCCGACGAGACCAAGCTTGTCCATGGCCTTGTGGAAATTCCGCGCCTGATGGCCGCGGCGCTTGCGACCGAGCCGCAGATCGAGAAACTGGCCCGCGAGATCGCGAAATCGAAGGACGTGCTCTATCTCGGCCGCGGCACCAGCTATCCCCTGGCGCTGGAAGGCGCGCTGAAGCTGAAGGAAATTTCCTACATCCACGCCGAAGGCTACGCCGCCGGCGAACTCAAGCACGGGCCGATCGCGCTGATCGACGAGACCATGCCGGTGGTGGTGATCGCGCCGCACGACCGGGTGTTCGAGAAGACCGTCTCCAACATGCAGGAAGTCGCGGCCCGCGGCGGCAACATCATTCTGATGACCGATGCCAGGGGGGCGGCGGAAGCCACCGTCGAGTCGCTGGTGACCATCGTACTGCCCGACATGGCCGCGACCTTCACGCCGATGGTCTATGCCATTCCGGTGCAGCTTCTGGCCTACCATACCGCCGTGATCATGGGTACCGACGTCGACCAGCCGCGCAATCTCGCGAAATCGGTGACCGTCGAGTAGACCGGGCGAATAGTCCGGGCAAAGGGTGCTTCGTCGCCTCAGGTCTTCAAAAACCTGCTAGAAGACCCTAACTGGCATACTACGATCAAAGCCGGACCGACCTGGAAACCCCAATGAAGCTTGACGACCTGCCTCCGCCCGTTCCGCCGGCCGACGCGCCGCCGGAAGTCCACAGCGGCTTGATGGCCCGATTCCGGAACTATTTCCTCACCGGCCTGATTGTGGCGGGCCCGATCGCCATCACCTTCTATCTGACCTGGTGGTTCGTGACCTGGGTCGACGGCATCGTCCGGCCGTTTGTGCCCATCGCCTATCGGCCGGAAACCTATCTGCCGTTCGGACTGCCGGGTTCCGGGCTGATCGTCGCCGTGATCGCGCTGACGCTGCTCGGCTTCCTCGCCGCAAACCTGATCGGGCGGACGCTGGTCGATCTCGGCGAGAAACTGCTCGGCCGCATGCCGGTGGTGCGTGCGGTCTATCGCGGCCTGAAGCAGGTGTTCGAGACGCTGTTCTCGGGCCAGGGATCGAGCTTTCGCCGGGTCGGCCTGGTCGAATTTCCCTCGCCGGGCATGTGGTCGATCGTGCTGATCTCGCAGGCGCCGAGCGTGGAGATCGCCAACAAGCTTCCCGGCCAGGAAGAGCACATCTCGGTGTTCCTGCCCTGCGCGCCGAACCCGACCACGGGTTTCTTCTTCTATGTGCCGAAGAGCAAGATCATCGAAGTCCAGATGAGCGCCGAAGACGCCGCCACCCTGATCATGTCCTGCGGCGTGGTGCAGCCCGGCTCCGACCAGCAGAAGAAACTCGCCGCACTGGCCGGGATCGCGACCGCCGCGCGGCTGGCGAATGCAGCCTCGCTTCAGCCGGAGCCGGCGAAGGTGGAGTAGGTGGCTCCGGCTGAGCGTCCAAGCTGCTCGAAAGTGGCGGAGGCGTGAGGATATGGTATATTTGCGCTATGAGCCCAGGAACAAGAACATTGCTCGAGCGGGTACAATCCTGGCCGGCAGAGGATCAGGAAGAGCTTGCCGAGGTCGCTCGCGAGATCGAATCGCGTCGCACTGGTGTGTACCGGCTGTCTGACGACGAGCGAGCCGCCGTACGGGCCGGAATGGAGGATGCACGTCGGGGTGATTTCGCATCAGACGCGGAGATGGACGAGTTTTATCGCCTACATCATCGTGCATGAAAGTTCGCTTCACCCGGACGGCGCAACGCGACCTCGTTCAAATTCACGCTTGCATTAGCCAGGACAGTCCGACTATCGCTTCGCGGATCGTCGCTCGTCTGATCGAACGTTCGCGAGAGCTGGTCGACAATCCGCTCGAGGGCCGGGCAACGGACGAACCCAACGCCCGCGTCATTATCGCTCCCCGCCTGCGCTATCTCATTTTCTATACGATCGCTGAGAACGATATTCACGTCACCCACATCCGTCATACGTCGCGACGTCGCCCACCCGGCTGGGGCCGATAATCTTGCGAGTTGGCGGAATCGCCATGAGCATCTGCTATCCCGCCCCGATCAGCGGCAAGGCCTCGTCGCGCTCGAACAAATAGAGCAGGCAGCGCAGCGCCTCGCCGCGTTCGCCTTTCAGCTTGGGATTGTCCTTCATGATGCGCAGCGCCTCGTCGCGCGCCTGCGTGATGAGCTGGCCGTGGACGTCGGAGCGCACGATGCGGTAGCCGGGCAGGCCGCTTTGCCTGACGCCGAGCACGTCGCCTTCGCCGCGCAGCTTGAGGTCTTCCTCGGCAATCCTGAACCCATCGGTGGTCTCCCGGATCACTCTCAGCCGCGCCTTGGACATCTCATTCAGCGGCTCCTTGTAGAGCAGGAGGCACGTCGATGCCTCGGAGCCGCGGCCGATCCGGCCACGCAGCTGGTGCAGTTGCGCGAGCCCAAAGCGCTCGGCGTTCTCGATCACCATGATGGTGGCCGCGGGAACGTCGACGCCGACCTCGACCACGGTGGTCGCCACCAGCAGGCCGATCTCGCCGGCGGCGAACTGCGCCATCACCCGATCTTTCTCGGGCCCGCGCATCTTGCCGTGCACCAGGCCGACCTTGTCGCTGAAACGTGCTTTCAGGCTGTCGAATCGCGCTTCGGCGTCGGTGAGGGCGACGGTCTCGGACTCCTCGACCAGCGGGCAGATCCAGTAAACCAGCTTGCCGGCATCGAGCGCACGGCCGACGGCATCGATCACCTCATTGAGACGGCTGTTCGGCACCGCGCGGGTATCGGTCGGCTGCCGCCCCGCCGGTTTTTCGCGCAATTCCGAGACATCCATGTCGCCGAAGTAAGTCAGCACCAGCGTGCGCGGGATCGGGGTCGCGCTCAGCACCAGCACATCGACGGCCGTTCCCTTGGCGGTCAGCGCCAGCCGTTCGCGCACGCCGAAGCGGTGCTGCTCGTCGACCACGGCCAGTGCCAGCGCGCTGAACACCACGTCGTCCTGGATCAGCGCGTGGGTGCCGACCAGCAAATCGATCTCGCCGGCCGCCAGCCGCGCCAGCAGTTCGCGCCGCTCCTTGCCCTTTTCGCGGCCGGTCAGGATCGCCGGCGCGCAAGCCCGCCCGTTCGGCGAGAGGCGCGATGGTCTTGATGTGCTGGCGCGCGAGGATTTCCGTCGGCGCCATCAGCGCGGCCTGCTTGCCGGCCTCGGCGACGGCGGCGGCCGCCAGCAGCGCCACCACGGTCTTGCCGGAGCCGACGTCGCCCTGCAGCAGCCGCAACATGCGGACCGGCTGGCGCAGGTCCTCGGCGATGGCCGCGCAAGCCTCACGCTGCGAAACGGTCAGCGCATAGGGCAAGGCGTCGATGATCTTCTGGCGCAGATGACCGTCGCCGGCGTGGCGGTCGCCCGCCGGGCGGCGCAACTGCGCGCGCACCAGCGCCAGCGCCAGTTGACCGGCCAGCAGTTCGTCGAAGGCCAGCCGCGACCAGAACGGGCCATCGGGCAGGATATCCGTCAGCTCGACCGGCACGTGCACGTGGTGCAGCGCTTGCGCGACCGGCGGAAATTTGCAGCGGCGGAGGACTTCCGGGCTGATCCATTCGGGCAGGTCCGGCAGCTTCTGCAGCGCCTGCGCCACCGCGCGCCGCACCGAGCCCACCGCCAGGCCTTCCGTGAGGGGATAAACCGGATCGATGCCGGAGAGCTTTGCAAAGCCCGCCTCATCGACCACGCGATCGGGGTGCGTGATCTGCAGGGTACCGTCGTACATCTGCGCGGTGCCGGAGACGTAGCGCTTGGCGCCGACCGGCAGCAGTTTCTCGACATAGCCCGGTGGGCTTCGGAACTAGGTCAGCACCACGTCGCCGGTGTCGTCGCTGGCGTAGACCAGATGCGGCGCGCGCGGGTTGCGCGCCGGCGTCGGGCGATGCCGGTCGACCGTCACCTCCAGCGTCACCACGGTTCCCGGCACCGCGTCGCGGATCTTCGGCCGGGCGCGGCGGTCGATGACGCTTGCCGGCAGATGCAGCAGCAGATCGACGATCCGAGGCGTGTCATCGCGGCCGAGCAGATAGCGGAACAGCTTGTCCTGCTTCGGCCCGACCCCGGCAAGGCTGGTGACCGGCGCAAACAGCGGATTGAGCAGAGGAGGGCGCATGCGCGAAACCTAAGCGCGTTCGTGGTCGTCATGCCCGGCTTTATGCCGGGCATCCACGGGTTTTTTCGCGGCTAACCCAGGTTCGGACGCGGATGGGCTGGGGCGCCGTCTTTGCGAGGAGGGAAGCGACGAAGCAATCCAACTTTTTTTCTTGCTACTCTATGGATTGCTTCGCGGAGCCTGTCATCGGGCCGCCCTGCGAGCTGACGATCGGATCGAATCCGGCACGATCTCAGGTGGCGGATAATAGCGCCGATTTCATGGGCGGGAAATCCCGCATTGACCGCGACCGAGAGGTCGTGCAGCGAGAACTCGTCGGGTGGGCTGGAGCCGAAGGCGTAATCCGCCATCCAAGTGGAAGTGACGGCGGTCATTGATCCGCCCGTACTGGTGTTGCTCGCGTTGATTCACGCTGCCCGCCGGGCAAATCACCTCGCCCGCCTGTTTTCTTCCTGTCCAGTCCACGCACAAAAAAGATTCCGCTTCGCCGCTACCCCAAATCACTTCTATATCCGCCGCCGTCCCGTTCCTCATGAGGGGCGCTCGCGATCGTCACGGACGTGGAGCGGGATGCGGTGGACGCTGACGGCGCCTTTGACGAATGGCGCGCGAGGCGGACGGAGAAGTCGTGTGGTCCTGACGCCCCGACGCTGGCGTCAAGCTTCGCGGAAGCATTCCGCGAGGCGACGGTGGCAAAAAAGCCCGGTCACCGGGGAGAGCGCGAAGGAAACCGTTAAAACCATTGCGCGGGGAATGCCGGACGTTTCCGGCGTGACCGTGGTGACTAACGCGCGTGTTTTCTACACTACACGGGAGGCTGCGGACGCGCCGAGCGTCCGGCATTCCCTGCGCCCTCTGAATTGAGAGGGCGGGAAATTCACGGCAAACCTCGGGCGAAATGCGCCGCGAGATCGCGAAGCTGTGTTTGCGAACACGCGTTGTTTGAAAACCGGATCGGTATCCCGTCGTCCCTGCCTAGTGCGCAATTGCGCACGGGCGCAGGGGCCCATAACCACAGGCCTTTGTTGTTGTAGAAGGCATCTACGACGGCGCCAAAACCGAGAGGCCGCGGCGTATGGATCCCGGCTCGGCGTTCGCTACGCTCACTTGGCCGGGACGACGTGTTGATGGATTTCGCTAACCAACTCTGGTCGTCCCTGCGCAGGGACGACGTCGAGAATTGCGAGGAGCGACCTGTCCGCCGTAGAGCGAAGGCGGAAGCGGATTGCGCGACCGCAGAGTGACAGCCCCCTTTGACAAGCATTTGCACTGGAAACACTACTGACATTCGCCGATATGAACGTTATACCAACCGCGCCCGGCACGTCCGGGCTTTTGGCGTTTGGATTGGAATCGCAATGACTGGAACGACACGATCGAGCAGCGGCCTCGACGACCGCCGCAAACGGCTCCTGTTTCGCTGCTGGCATCGCGGCACCCGCGAGATGGATCTGATTTTCGGCCGGTTCGCGGATGCCGAGATTGCAAATCTCTCGGATGCCGAACTGACCCAGTTCGAGGGCCTGATGGACGTGCCCGATCCCGACCTCTATGCCGCGATTACCGGCAGCCGGCCGCCTGCGCCGGAATACGCCCACGGGCTGTTCGAGCGCATCAAGTCGTTTCCGGCGGATCCCGAGGCATGAAGCAGCCGGTGCGATCGCCTGCCGAGTTGCTGGCGCCCGGGCGCGCACTGACCTTTGCCAATGTCGCTGAGGGCGCGGAAGGTCTGGTCGTGTCGGATCTGGCGCGCGCGGTCGCGGCGCGGCCAAAGCCGCCGGCGGTCAGCCTTGCCGTGGTCTGCCGCGATGGCCCGCGCATGCAGCAACTGGCCCGCGCGCTGGAATTCTTTGCGCCTGACTTGTCCGTGCTGCAGTTTCCGGCCTGGGACTGCCAGCCTTACGACCGGGTGTCGCCGCATGGCGGGGTGCTCGCGCAACGGCTGACCACGCTGGCGCGGCTGTCACGGCTCACGGGCAGCGACAAGCCGCTGATCGTGCTGACCACCGTCAATGCCATCGTGCAGCGGGTGCCGGCGCGCGAGTCGGTGGCGGCGCAGGCGCTGTCGGTCGCGCCCGGCAATGTGGTGCCGATGAATTCCATCGTGTCGTGGCTGGAGCACAATGGCTACAACCGTTCCTCGACCGTGCGCGAACCCGGCGAATATGCCGTGCGCGGCGGCATCCTCGATCTGTTTCCGGCCGGGCTCGATCAGCCCGTCCGCTTCGACTTCTTCGGTGACAGCCTGGAATCGATCCGCACCTTCGACGCCGAAACCCAGCGCACGCTGCTGGACATGCGCGCGCTCGATCTGGTTCCGATCTCGGAATTCCAGCTGGTCACCGAGACCATCCGCCGCTTCCGCATGGGCTATGTCGCCGCCTTCGGCGCGCCGGAGCGCGACGATCCCCTGTACGAGGCGGTCAGCGAAGGCCGCCGCCATCCCGGCATGGAGCATTGGCTGCCGCTGTTCTGGGAGCGGATGGATACCCTGTTCGACTATCTCGGCGACGCGCCGGTAGCGATCGAGCCTCAGGGCGAGGACGCCGCGCGCGAGCGCTTCAGGCAGATCGCCGACTACTACGATGCGCGGCGCGAGGCGCTGGAGCATCCGGGTGGCGGGGCGGTCTACAAGCCCTTGCCGCCGGACCGGCTCTATCTGACCGAAGACGAATGGAGCAAGCGCCTGGAGCAAGCCACGCTGGCGCGGCTTACCCCGTTCGCGATGCCGGAGGGCAGCGTCAACGTGTTCGATGCCGGCGCACGCCAGGGGCGCAATTTTGCGCCGGAGCGCACCGATAGCGTCATCAACGTGTTCGAAGCCGTCGTCGCGCATGTGCTGGCCTTGCAGGCTGTCCGCAAGAAAGTGGTGATCGCGCTGTGGAGCGAGGGCTCGCGCGACCGCATGGGCAGCATGCTGCGGGATCACAAACTGCTCAATCTCACCAGCGTCAATACCTGGCGGACGGTTCAGGCGACGCCGCGTAACGAAGCGATGCTGGCCGTGGTCGGCATGGAATCCGGTTTCGAGACCGACCATGTCGCCCTCATCAGCGAACAGGACATCCTCGGCGACCGGCTGGTGCGGCCGCGCAAGGCGATCCGCAAGCTCGATAACTTCATTTCCGAAGTCACCAGCCTCGCCAGCGGCGATCTCGTGGTTCATGTCGAGCACGGCATCGGCCGTTTTGTCGGCCTGCAGACGCTGGAGGTCGCGGGCGCGCCGCACGACTGTCTCGAGCTGCATTATGCCGCCGAGACCAAACTGTTCCTGCCGGTCGAGAACATCGAACTGTTGTCGCGCTACGGTTCCGACCACGCCAATGTCGAACTGGACCGGCTGGGCGGCGGCGGCTGGCAGGCGCGCAAAGCGAAGCTCAAGAACCGGATCCGCGAGATCGCCGGCGAACTGATCAAGGTCGCCGCCGAGCGTCACCTGCACGAAGCGCCGAAATTGGCGGTGCAGCCGCATGTCTATGACGAGTTCTGCGCCCGCTTTCCCTATGAGGAGACCGAAGATCAGCTCGGCGCCATCAACGCCACCCTGAAGGACCTCGAAAGCGGCCGGCCGATGGACCGACTGATCTGCGGCGACGTCGGATTCGGCAAGACGGAGGTGGCGCTGCGGGCGACCTTCGCGGTTGCGCTCGACGGCAAGCAGGTCGCCGTCGTCGTGCCGACGACGCTGTTGGCGCGCCAGCACACCAAGACCTTCGCCGAGCGGTTCCGGGGTTTTCCGGTCAATGTCGCACAGGCCTCGCGCCTGATCGCGCCGAAGGAGCTGACGCAGGTCAAGAAAGGCCTCACGGACGGCAGCATCGACATCGTGGTCGGCACCCACGCGTTGCTCGGCAAGTCGATCAAGTTCAGGGATCTCGGGCTTCTGATCGTCGACGAGGAGCAGCATTTCGGCGTCAGCCACAAGGAGCGGCTGAAGCAACTGCGCGCCGAAGTGCATGTGCTGACGCTCAGCGCCACGCCGATCCCGCGCACGCTGCAGCTGGCGCTGACCGGGGTGCGCGAGCTCTCCATCATCGCCTCGCCGCCGGTCGACCGGCTGGCGGTCCGCACCTTCGTGGCGCCGCACGATCCCCTGATGATCCGCGAAGCGCTGCTGCGCGAACGCTATCGGGGCGGGCAGGCCTTTTATGTCGTGCCGCGGATCGAGGATCTCGCCGGGGTCAAAGACTTTCTCGACAAGAACGTGCCGGAGATGAAGGTCGCGGTCGCGCACGGCCAGATGCCGCCGACGGTGATCGAGGACATCATGTCGGCGTTCTACGACGGCAAGTACGATATCCTGCTGTCGACCACGATCATCGAATCCGGCCTCGATATCCCGACCGCCAACACGCTGATCGTGCACCGCGCCGACATGTTCGGGCTGGCGCAGCTCTATCAGTTGCGCGGGAGGGTGGGGCGCTCCAAGCTGCGCGCCTACGCGCTGTTCACGCTGCCGGCGCAGCAGAAGATTACAGCCCAGGCCGAGCGCCGGCTGAAGGTACTGCAGTCGCTGGAAACGCTGGGTGCCGGATTCCAGCTCGCCTCGCACGATCTGGATATCCGCGGCGCCGGCAATCTGCTCGGCGAGGAGCAGTCCGGCCATATCAAGGAAGTCGGCTTCGAGCTGTACCAGTCGATGCTGGAGGAGGCGATCCTCAACCTCAAGGCCGGCGTGGTCGAGCCGGCCGCTGATCGCTGGTCGCCGCAGATCACCGTCGGCATGCCCGTGCTGATTCCGGAAGACTACGTCGCCGACCTCTCGGTGCGGCTGTCGCTCTACCGGCGGCTGGCCGATCTCGACACCGACGACGAGATCGACAATTTCGCCGCCGAACTGCGCGACCGCTTCGGCGTATTGCCGGACGAGGTGCGCTATCTCTTCAAGATCGCCGCGATCAAGGGCTATTGCCGCCGTGCTAATGTCGAGAAGGTCGATGCCGGGCCGAAGGGCGCCGTCATCACCTTCCGCGACAACAAATTCGCGCAGCCGGACCGGCTGGTCTATTTCATCCGCCAGCACGGCCAGGCGGCGCGGGTGCGGCCGGACATGAAGGTGGTGTTCTTCCAGGTTTGGGAAACGCCGGAAGAGCGCCTGATGGGCACCACCGAAATCCTGCGCCAGCTCGCCAATCTTGCGGAGGACCGCAAGGCGGCGTGATGTCATGGCAATGACAGGGGATCCGAGTTCAGCCTGCCGCGCGGCGGGCTTGGTCGTAAAGCCGCGCCAGCAGCGTTTTTGCCGAGTCCGATGGCAGGAGGGTCGCGAGCGTCACGGCCAGCTCCGACCGTGTATCGCGCTTGCCGTGGCTGGTATGACGCATCACGCTGGAAAGCCGCCGCGCAATCATGTGGGCGGCACTCAAATCGGTCGCGGCGAACACCACAATAGCCGATCCGTCTTCCCTGAGGGCGCCGAAATCCATTTGCCGCATCAGACGGCTGATGATGCGGGCGCCGTCGAGCTGCGCGCGCGGGTGGTCCGGATCGAAGGCAAAGCGCGCCACCGACAATCCGCCGCCGTGCGACTGCGTTTGCTGGACGGCGGTGGCGAAGTTGCGATCGAATGCCGCCGGCGTCAGCAGACCGGTCAGGAGGTCGAGCAGGCCGCCGGCGTCGATCGACCGCAGCGTGCGGCCCAAATGGACCTCGAAGGCGCGCTGGCGGATCAGCGGCAGGGCGTTGGCGGCAACACGCTCGGGGTCGCCGGATATGATTTCGAGATTGGGCAGGTCGCAGGCCGGCACCAATCCGTCCGACGTCACCACGATGGGGAGGTTGCGGAAACGCGAATCCTCGGCCAGCACCGTGAGGAAGGCGTCTTCCACGCGCGGGGTAAAACCTTCGGCGAGCACGATGCCGTCGATGTCGCGCGTATTGAGATGTTTTGCCGCCGCTTCGATGCTGAGCGCGCCGACGATCCCCATCCGCTCGCCGAGCGACACCGAGAGCGCGGGATATCCCGCGCCGCGGCCGATCAGGAGCACGGTCGCATCGCGGGCGGGATCGGTTTCCGTCAGCGCCGTTTGCGCGGCCGGGTCGTCGTCAAGCCGGCGCAGCACGGTCGAATGCAATGTCCTGACCCGCAGCGCCGCGCGCAACCGCGCCATCAGACGGTCGAAATTGCCGCCGCTTTGCGAGAACGGAATGGCGTTGTCAGGCAGCAACGTCCGGGGATCGACGGCGATCAGCGGAGTATAGGGCTTCGTTGCGGCGATCTGTTGCGCCAGCGCTTTGAGAGGGGCAACGTCCTCGGACGACGCCGTGATCACCGCGGCCGGCGCCAGTTGCGCGATGGCGCGCGACGCGTCAGCCCATTCGGTGTCGATGACAGGAAACAGCTTGGCATCGTCAAGCACGCGCGCGAACGATGGCCGCTCCGCGGTCGATACGACAATGATCGGGCCTTGTTGGGACATCTGAAAAACTCGGATCGACGCGGCCGATTGGCGCGCGATCCTAGTTTGGCGCTCTTAATGCCGCGTCAACGAGATCGTCCAATGTTCGCTCAGGTCAAACCTGTCCGGTCGCGAAACGCCTCCACCATCAACGGGTTAAGTCCGAGTTCGGCGAGTGCCTCGCGGGCGCGGGCGTTGTCACTGGCGCGTCCGGCCAGGCGATGGCCGCTCAGCCGATCAGGCAACGCCGTCAATAGCGCGCCCTGTCCGAGCCTTCTCGCCCATTCCTGCAGGTCCCCGGACAAAAACCGGTAGCCACCGACCGCCATGACGCTCGAGGGGGGCGCGGTGATGCAGATCGCGCCGCTCGAACGGTCGAGCCGCGCCGCATAGTCGGTATCGACGAAATCGCGCGCCGGCTGCGCCACCAGCGAGTCGCTGGGCGGCTGTGGCGACGGGGCGTAAGCCGTGGGCGTCACCATCGGCCCCCGCAATGCCAGCGTTCCCCTTGGCGTCAGAAAGATTTCGCCAGCTATCGATGAGCCCGGGATTTCGCGCGGGGCCCCTTGCAGTCCCGGCTTGATCGTCACCGGCGTACCATCGGCGGCGCGGCGGGCGCCGAACAGGCCGGCTTCGCCGAACAGATAGACGTCCGTCAGGCTCACCCCTTCTGCGGTCCAGACCGGACTCGATGCGACCTGTTCCGGCGCGCGCCAGAGACCGAGCACATTGCGTAAACTCGGAAGACGCGAGGCCATGTCGATCTCGGCCAACAGCAGCGCCAGTTGGGCCGGCGCGATCAGGGTGTCGCAGCCATGCTCGGCGATCTGCTGCTCCAGCACCTCGCCGTCGAACGGGTGATGAAGCGCCAGCGTTCCGCCCGACAGTAGCCAGACCACGAGCGAGGAGGCGAGGCCGGCAAATGACGATGGCGCGAATGCGGACATGAAAGTCGCGCCTTGCGGCAAGTCGCTTTCGAGCGACAGAGCGAGACCGCCGGCGATCAGATGCAGATGGGTACGCGGGACCGGACGGAAGCCATCGGCGGTTACGTCGAATGAAATGATCGCCGCCTTGCGGCCGTCCTGCACGACGGCGCGCTTGGTGGCCGACTGATTTTCGATGGCCAGGTCGAGCGAGGCCATGCCTTCCGGCAAGTCGTTGCCGAAGCCGCAGACATGGCGGATCGAAAACGCCTCGGCGGCGGCGTTCATGGCGAGATCGGCGTGACTGACACCATCGATCCTGGCGGTGGTTACGATCGCCCGCGCCCCGGTCCGATTGAGGGCGACCGTCAGTTCCGCCTGCCGCCACAGCAGCGGAAAAAGCGCTACAACCAACCCGGCGCGATGCGCGGCGAGCACTGTCAGCATGAACTCAACGGTATTCGGCAATTGAACCGCGATGACGGAGTTGTTTGGCAGCCCGGCTTCAATGAAATGCGCGGAGAGTGCGGAAATCGCGCGATCGGCCTCGGCAAAGGTAAGGCGCCGGGGCGATTGGCCGGTGATGCGCGCTTTGTTGAGGGGATCCAGCAGCGCCGGTGCATCCGGCTTGCGCGCCAGGATCCGTCGAAACAATCCGTCGAGCGTCGGCGATGCGGAGGTCTGGGTCACGGGATCACTTCGATGGTTGGGCCGGCCTTTGCCACCAGGTTTCCGGGAGATACCCCGTCAACGCCGTGGCCTTTGGCCGTTCTATCCGATTCCAGCGCGCGATCCATTGCTCTCCAGCGCTAAATACCGGGATAGCGTAGAAGCCTGACATCAGGGTCCGGTCGAGCGCCCGCACCGCCGAGACGAAAGCGGGATGCTCGCGCGCTTCCAGCAGGGCCGCGATCAGGGCGTCGATGGCCGGATTCCTGGCGCCCATGTAGTTTCGCGTGCCCTGAATGTCCGCGGCCTCGCTGCCCCAATAAAACGACTGCTCATTGCCCGGCGACAGCGACTGATCCCAGCGGTTCTGGATCATGTCGAAATCAAAGCCGAGCCGGCGTTGATCGAATTGGACCGCGTCGACAACGCGCACCGAGGCCCCTATGCCCGCGCGCTTCAGATCGCGCAAATACGCCAGCGCGATCCGCTCCTGATCGCGCGTCGTCGCCAGAATTTCAAAGGTGAGGGGGGCCTTGGTCGAACGCTGCCGTAGCACCGTGCCGTCGAGATCGTAGCCGGCCTCGGACAGCAGCTTCAGCGCGCTGCGAAGCGTTGCGCGGTCCCGCCCCGAGCCGTCGGTGACGGGAAGGCGGTAACTGCCGTCGAGAATATCCGCCGGTACATGCGCGGCGAAGGGCTTCAACAGCCCGCGCTCGTAATCGTCGGCGGCGCGGCCATATGCCGATAGCTCGGAGCCCGCGAAGAAGCTTGCGGAGCGTCCATAGAGGTCAAAGAAATAGTTGCGGTTGATCCACTCGAAATCGAACAGCTGCGTCAAAGCCCGGCGTACGCGGATATCTGAAAACACGGGGCGCCGGGTGTTGAATACCAGGAATTCCGAGGGCTGCGGCATCCCGGTCTTGATGGTGTCGCGGATCACCTCGCCGTTGCGCGCGGCTGGAAAATCGTACCCCTCGTGCCAGCGCAGCGGTTCCGTCTCGACACGAAAATCATAGAGGCCACGCTTGAACGCTTCGAACTGGCCGTTAGACTCCCGATAGAAATCGAGCCTGATCTCGTCGAAATTCCACAAGCCGCGGTTGACCGGCAGGTCGCGGCCCCAATAATCGGCATTGCGCGTCAGCGTCACACTCGATCCGGGCTTCACCGCGCTGACGCGGTAGGGACCGGAACCAGTCGGCGCCGCCATTGTGGTTTCCTCGAAACTCGCGACATCGACGGCATGTTTGGGCAAGACCGGCATCAGGCCGAGAATCAGCGGCAACTCACGGTCGTTGGCGCCACTGAGGTCGAACCGCACCGTGAGAGGGTCTGGCGCTTCGGCTTTCGTGACCTTGGAATAGTACTGGCGATGGTTGGGACGGCCTTTGTCGCGCAGCAAGGCCCACGAAAACAGCACGTCTTCGGCAGCGACCTGCTGCCCGTCCGAGAAACGCGCCTTGGGATCGAGATGGAAAGTGACGTAGCTTCTGGAATCGTCGGTCTCCACGCTCTTTGCCAGCAGGCCGTAGAGTGTGAAAGCCTCGTCATTGCCCCGTGCCATCAGGCTCTCGACCACAAAGCCCCTGATTTGCTGGACGGCCAGCCCTTTGACGATCAGCGGGTTGAGGCTGTCGAAAGTACCGAAAATGCCCTGCACCAGGCGGCCACCCTTCTGTGCGTCTGGATTGGCATAGGGCATGTGGGTGAAATCGGCGGGCAAAGCGGGCGCGCCGTGCATGGCGATGGCGTAGCTCTCCGCCGCCGCCAGCTGGCCGGCGCCGAAAATCAGCGCGATGCCGAATGCCAGCGCCCGGCAAGCCAAAACACTGACGTAGCCGGACCCCGGTATTTGCAACTCGGCGCGTTGAATTGATTCGGTGTGGCTCACTCGCAATTTTTACCACAGCCGCCGGCACCAGGGTGCGGACAGGCACACCAAAGATGCCTACCGCCATTGATCTTTTCGCCCGCGTCTGTATGAAGACGTGCAATTGACCAAGACGGCAGAGCCGGTCACGCATCCGCCTCAATTGGCAAGGACACAGCCGCCCACGCGGCTAGATGATGGTGCCTGCAGCGGTTTCGGGCGCTTCCGTTCAGAAAGGGTTTTCCGCAATGAATTTCCGTATCTTGGCCGCGTCGGTCTGGCCGCGGGGGCGGGTTTTCGCCCTGTTGGCGGCAACGGCATTGACTACCGCGTCGGTGGCTCCAGGCGTGCACGCCCAGCAGCCCGCTCCGGCTCCCGGTGCACCCGCAGCAGCAGCGAAGGCTAAAGCGGCGCCGAAGGCAGCACCAAAGGGCGCTCCCGCGGCGCCCGCACCGACCGCTCAGCAGACACCGCCGCCCGCGGCCGGAGCTCCCGCGGCAGGTGGTCAGCCTCAGGACCAGCAGGTACAGCTGATCTACGCGCCCTGGACCAAATTCTGCCTGAAGGGCCAGGATGCCAATGCCAAGCAGGTTTGCTTCACCGGCAAGGACGGCCGCATCGAATCCGGCCAGCCCGTCATCGCCGCCGTCATCATCGAGCCGGAAGGCGAGCCCAAGAAGATCCTGCGCGTCACGCTGCCCTTGGGCATGCAGCTGGTTCATGGCACCCGTGTGATCGTCGACAGCAATCCGCCACAGCAGAGCCCCTACGTGATCTGTTTCGCCAACGGTTGCATGTCGGACTACGAAGCGACCCCGGAACTGCTTGCCAACATGAAAAAGGGGCAGAATCTGGTGGTACAGGCCATCAACTCGAACGGTGCGCCGCTGACGTTGCCGCTGCCGCTGGCCGAATTTGCCAAGGCTTATGACGGCCCGCCGACCGACCCCAAGGTATTCGAGGAAACCCAGAAGAAGCTGCAGGAAGAGTTGCAGAAGCGCGCTGACGAACAACGCAAGAAGCTTGAGGCCGCCCAACCTGCTAATGGCGCTGCTCCTGCCAATCCGGCTGCGAAGTAAGACGCGACCTCGTTATATCAGCGTGCGAAAAAGGCGCCCCGATCGGGCGCCTTTTTCATTGGACGAGGAAATGCTTGTAGCCGATGCGCAATGCGGGGATGGCGTTGCTCCGACCCCGGATTTCGTTGCGCTTCATCCGGACTACGAGCCTGGAACGACGCGCCCCCTAATTCAACGATGGATTACGCGGCCGGTAACCGCCCGACTTGTCCTTGACAAAAATCTCGGCGACCTGCGAATGCCGGATCGGCTCGCCGGAATCGTCTGGCAACAGGTTCTGCTCGGAAACGTAGGCGACGTATTCCGATTCCGAATTCTCGGCGAGCAAATGATAGAACGGCTGATCCTTGCTGGGCCGGACATCCTCGGGGATCGACAGCCACCATTCCTCGGTATTGTTGAATTCCGGATCAATATCGAAGATCACGCCCCGGAACGAAAAGAGCCGATGACGGACGATCTGTCCGATCTGAAACTTGGCGGTCCGCGCTTTTATCATATCCGTCGAATAGACCATGATTGTGGCTGATGCTAGAGGCAAACGGTTGAATTAACCTTTGCTGTGGCAGGTCCGCCGGGTGCCGCTCGGGGCCAATAACAATGAAAAAGACACTCTGCCTATGGTCGACATTCTCAATCTCGCGCTGCCGTATTTCGGGCTGATCTTCATCGGCTTCGCCTGCGGCAAGGCGAAGGGGCTCCCGGAGCAGGGGCTGGCATGGATGAACTTCTTCCTGCTGTACGTTTCGCTCCCCGCGTTGCTGTTCGGAATCACGTCGAAAACGCCCTTCGAGGAACTCAACAATCCCCCGTTCTTGATTGCGACCACGCTCGGCACCAGCAGCGCCTTCGCCCTTGCGCTACTCGGCGGCCGG
This sequence comes from uncultured Alphaproteobacteria bacterium, assembly GCA_963823115.1. Taxonomy (GTDB): domain Bacteria; phylum Pseudomonadota; class Alphaproteobacteria; order Rhizobiales; family Xanthobacteraceae; genus Bradyrhizobium. The sequence goes on from CAWGKJ010000053.1 coordinate 194,897, forward strand.
CTGATCGGACGGTTGCCGTTGCGCGAGGCAACGCTGGCGGGTCTCTCCGGCGGTTATGGCAACATCGGCTACATGGGGCCCGGTCTGGCGCTGGCCGTTCTCGGCGCGAAGGCGGCTGCGCCGACCGCGCTGATCTTCTGCTGCGACAGCATATTCCTGTTTACGATCGTGCCGCTGCTCATAGCGCTCACCGATCGGGAGCATCAATCCCTGGTGCATACGCTTGGCGTCGTGGTGCGGCAGATTGTCTTGAATCCCCTGATCATGTCGGCCTGTGCCGGAGCGTTGACCGCAGCGCTCCACGTCCATCCACCAGTTGCGATCGACAAGACGCTACAATTCTTGCAGAACGCCGCCGCGCCGACGGCGCTGTTTGTACTCGGCGTGACGGTGGCGCTGCGCCCATTCGGCCGCGTGCCCTGGGAAGTGCCCGGCGTCATCGCGGTAAAGCTCCTGATCCATCCGCTCGCGGTCTTCGGATTGATGTTGTTATTCGGGCCATTCGCGCAGCCATGGGCGGCCACCGCGGTATTGATGGCCTCGCTGCCGCCGGCGCTGAATGTATTTGTGATCGCCCGGCAAAACGACACCTGGATCGAGCCCGCCTCCGTCGCCGTGTTGATTGGAACCTTCGCGTCCGTCCTAACCCTCACCTGCGTGATGTGGATTTTGCAGAGCGGGCGGCTGGTGTTTCCATGAAATAGCGTTTTCCGGCGAAGTGGGTACCGGTTCGCGTAAAGAAAACGCGTCAAAAAAAGACCTATCCAACCCGCCGCGTCGGCCGCCACGACGGCGCCAGTCCCTCGCGCATGGCAAGTCGTCGAAGCGGTCCGACGGAGCTAAGCAGATGCAGGCCGGCCGCGCGCAGCGATTGCATCGGCAAGAAATCGCTGAGCAGGGAACGGTTCGCGATATCGATGGCGAAGGTGCGGCTGGCAATATCGGCCCGTCGTGTCGAATCGTAGCGTTTGAGCACCTGCGGCGAGCCAGGGTCTTCGCCCGACTCGATCGCGCGCCCTACAATGTCGGCGATATCGGCGGCATCGCGCAATCCCATGTTCAGGCCCTGCGCGCCGATCGGCGGCACAACATGCGCGGCCTCGCCGACCAGCGCGACGCGATGGAGCGCGAATTGCCTGGGTTGTTCAATCGCCAGCGGAAACAGATGACGTCCCGGCTCGACCCGGATGCGGCCAAGAATGGAGTGCGATTGCCTTTCGGCGGCCTCCGACAGTTCGTCGTCGGTCAAGGCCATCAGCCGCTCGGCTTCTTTCGGCGCGGCAACCCACACCACGCTGGAGCGGTCGCCAGGCAACGGCACAAAAACGCACGGACCTTGCGGGGTGTGAAATTCCGTCGAGATATTTTGATGGGGCCGCGAATGGCCGACGTTGAACGTCAGTGCTGCCTGATTGAGGTCGCGGCGCTTGACGCTGATGCCGGCGGCCTCGCGGCATAGCGAATGCCGCCCGTCGGCGCCGGCGACGAGGCGCGCCGACAGTGATTTTCCATGGCCGGTCCCGATGGCAACCATCTCATCGTACGGGCTGACCGCATCCGCCTCGTCGTCAAATCGCACCAGATTGGAAAGCTCGGGCGCGCGCTCTTCCAGCGCAACCATCAACAGCCGGTTTTCGATGTTGTAGCCGAATTCGTCGAGGCCGATTTCTCCGGAGGAGAACCGGACCTCGGGCGCACGGATCAGGCGGCCGGTATCGTCGACAAGGCGGATCGCCTGCAATGATGCCGCCTTGTCCTTGCAGCGCGGCCAGACATCCAGAGATTGCAAGAGATCGATGGAGCCTCCCAGCAACGCGGTGGTGCGATTGTCGGCAGTAAGGCACACGGCGGGCAATCAGGGCCGTGCTTGCGCCGGCTTGTGCCAGTGCAATCGCGGTCGCCAGTCCCGCAGGGCCGCCGCCGATGACGGCTACGTCGTATGTTCCGGATGTGGCGTTCATATCGGAACAATTGGCGTTCCCGGCGGCTTTTTCAAGTCCGCTGCGTTGCAGGCTTGCTCCAGTTGATGACGCGTCGGAACGCCGCAACCGCGGATGTGCAAATCAGGGCGATTCCTGATAGTCCTGCCGGGCAAATGGACCAGACAAACCAACAGGGCTCTTCGACAGCATCGCCGGGAGCGCGGGCCGCCGCATTTTCCGTGCATATCTTCACGGCGCTGGGGGCGGGCCTCGCCTTGATCGCGCTGCTTGAGGCGGTACGCGAGCACTGGGCCGCGATGTTTGGCTGGCTCGGAGTGGCGCTGATCGATCGACGCGGTCGATGGCCCGATCGCGCGGCGGCTGGACGTCGTCCGCCTGCAGCCGAACTGGTCGGGCGAAGTGCTCGACCTCGTGGTCGATTTCGTCACCTACGTCTTTGTGCCGGCCTATGCGATCACCGCGAGCGGCCTGCTGTTGCCGCTGGCGGCGCCGCTGCTGGGCGTCGGCATCGCCGTGTCGGGCGCACTCTATTTCGCCGATCGCCGCATGAAGAGCGCGGACAATCATTTTCGCGGATTTCCGGGGCTGTGGAATGTCGCGGCGTTCTATCTGTTCCTGCTGCATCCATCGCCAGCGCTTTCGAGCCTCGCGGTTGTCATTTTGATCGTGCCGACCTTTGCTCCCTTCCATGTCGTTCACCCGGTACGCGTGGTGCGTCTGCGCTGGCTGACATTGGCGCTGATCAGCGTCTGGGCGGTGCTTGTGATCTTAACGGTGGCAAGCGATTTCGATGTGGGAACGTCAGTGACCGTCGCGCTTTGCGCCATCGCAGCCTATATCGTGGCCAGCGATGCGGCGATCCGGCTTCTGAGATCACTCAAGGCATGATCGCACTGTTGACCAGCCCGGAAGCCTGGGCGGCGCTGTTGACCCTGACCGCGCTGGAAATCGTTCTCGGCATCGACAATGTTATTTTTCTGTCGGTTGTGGTCTCGCGCATGCCCGAGCCGCAGGCGAAGCGCGCCCGGCAGATCGGGCTGGCGCTGGCGCTGGTGTTCCGCATCCTCCTGCTTAGTCTCCTGGTATGGCTGATCGGCCTGACGCAAGCGGTCCTCACCGTAAAGGGTTTGGCCTTTTCGTGGCGCGACATCATCCTGATCGGCGGCGGACTGTTTCTGATCGCCAAGGCGACCCACGAAATCCACGGCGAGGTCGAAGCGCGCGACGAAGCAAGTGACGATGCGCCGCGGTCCAGCGCATTCTTCTGGGTGATAATCCAGATCATCGTCATCGACATGGTGTTCTCGCTGGATTCCATCATCACCGCGATCGGCATGGCGCAGGATCTTGAGATCATGATCGCCGCGGTCGTGATCGCCTGTCTGATCATGTACGCGTCGTCGGGCCCGGTCGCGCGGTTCGTGGCGGAGCATCCGACCACCAAAATGCTGGCGCTGGCGTTTCTGGTGCTGATCGGCGTCGCGCTGGTCGCCGACGGATTCAAATTTCATATCCCGCGCGGCTACATCTACTTCGCCATCGCATTTTCGGCGGCGGTCGAATTCTTCAATGTGCTGGCCAGACGCAACCGCAAGAAGGCCGTTAACTAGGCAACCGGACGCTCCTCCGGTCATTGAGTTGACAACGCGGCTTCAATGGCCTTCCGTTACCTTTTAGGGAAATATCGAGGGAGAGGATGATATGACCAAGGCCGTGCGGGTGCACAAGGTAGGGGGACCGGAAGCCCTGGTTTACGAGGCCGTGGACGTGCCCGCGCCGGGACCCGGCGAGGTTCGAATCCGCCAGCATGCCGTCGGCCTGAATTTCATCGACGTGTATTACCGCACCGGCCTCTACAAGGCGCCGGGACTGCCGTTCATCGCCGGCAACGAAGCTGCCGGCGAGGTTTTGTCGGTTGGGCCGGGCGTGACCAATTTTCATCCCGGCGACCGCGTCGCCTATTATTTCAATCTCGGCGGCTACGCCACCGAACGCAACATTCCCTGCGGAAAAACTGGTCAAGCTGCCGGATCATATCACCTACGAGCAGGGCGCGGTCCTGATGCTGAAGGGGTTGACGGTCTGGTACCTCCTGCACAAGACCTTCAAGGTCGAGCCGCACCATCGGGTGCTGATCCATGCCGCGGCTGGCGGCATCGGTTTGCTCGCGTGCCAGTGGGCGAGGGCGCTTGGCGCCCATGTCATCGGCACCGTCGGCTCCAAGGCAAAGGCCGACCTTGCGCTCGCCAATGGCTGCGATCACGTCATCCTCTACGAACGAGGAGGATTTCGTCGCGCGCGTCAAGCAGATCAGCCGCAACGAACTCTGCGACGTCGTCTATGACGGCGTCGGCAAGACCACGTTTCCGGGCTCGCTGTCCTGCCTCAAGCCGCGCGGCATGTTCGTGAGTTTCGGCAACGCATCGGGCCCGGTGCCGCCATTCTGCGATCGCCGAACTCAACAACCACGGTTCGCTGTTTGCGACCCGGCCGAAACTCAACGACTATATCGGCAAGCGCTCGGAACTGCTGGAGGGCGCCGACACGCTGTTTGCCGCCGTCATCAACGGCAAACTGCACGTGCCGATCAACCACGCCTATGCGCTGAAGGATGCGGCAAAGGCGCATATCGATCTGGAAAGCCGGGCTACGACCGGTGCGTCGATCTTGAAGCCGTAAAGCGGTTTCATTCGTCAGTTGCCGTCATCTGCGCGCGATTGCCGGGGAGCCAACGAGTTCGCGCGAATGCGCTCGCAATGACGAAGCTCACACGACTACGCGACGCAGTCTTGCCGCTCCCATCTTCGTCAAGGATCGCGTCCAGGCAATCGATCATCGCGAGCGATTTCCTCCCTGGTGACGTTGAGCGCCGGCATGAAACGCAGCGCGTCGGGCCGCGGTGCGTTGAGCAGCACGCCGTCTTCAAATGCCTGCGTGACGATCGACCCGGCGATCGGAATTCTCAAATCGAGCGCCAGCAACAGTCCCTGGCCTCGGATTTCGCCGAGGCCGTGCCGCGCCGATATCCGCTGCAACTCGCTTTCAAGATACAGGCCGGCTATCGACGACCGCCTTCAGGAAGTCAGGCTCGGCGACGTGCTGCAGGACGGCAAGCCCGGCCGCGCACATCAGGGGATTGCCGTTGAAGGTGCCGCCCTGGTCGCCATGCTCGAAGCAGGAAGCTGTTTGCCGTGGCGAGCAAGGCGGCGAGCGGCACGCCGCCGCCGATGCCCTTGCCGAGCGTCATGATGTCGGGCTCGATGCCGGCATGCTCGTAGTGGAACAGCTTTCCGGTGCGGCCCATGCCGGTCTGGATCTCATCGACGATCAGCAGCAGGCCATGCGCTTGGGTCAGCGTCGCGCAAATCGCGCAGGAATTGATCCGTCGCGGGCCAGACGCCGGCTTCGCCCTGGATCGGCTCCAGCATGACGGCGACGGTCTTGTCCGATGATCAGGCGCTGCACCGAAGCGAGATCGTTGAGCTGCGCCTTCGGGAAAGCCGGACACTTTCGGCTCGAACAGCGGTTCAAAGGCCTTCTTGCCGGAGGCCGACATCGTCGCCAGCGTGCGGCCGTGAAAGCCGCCTTCGAAGCGTGATGATCTCGTGCGCGCCGTTCTTGTGCAGGGCGCCGTATTTGCGCGCGAGTTTGATGGCGCCCTCGTTGGCTTCCGCGCCTGAATTGGCGAAGAACACCTGATCGAAGCAACTGTGATCGACCAGCGCCTTGGCCAGCTTGAGGCTGGGGGCGTTGTAAAAGGCCGGGCTCGGCGTCAGCAGCAGTTTTGCCTGCGCGGCGAGCGCTTCGGCGACGACGGGCGGCGAGTGGCCGAGGCAATTGACCGCCCAGCCCTGCATGAAGTCGAGATAACGCTTGCCGCTGTCATCCCACAGAAAAGAGCCTTCGCCGCGCACGAAGACGGCCGGCGGGCGCGTCGGTGATATCCATCAGCGCGTCAAACGGATGGGTGGCGATGTTCATGTCGAACTCCTGGGGTTGGATTGAAAAGAGCTGACCGAAACGCAAGAAGGCCGCACTTTTGAGGGTGCGGCCTTCTCGAAAACGTTGCTGATCTAGTTGTTCAGCGTTGTCGTCGGACACGGCGCGACCCATCATCGTCGATCGAGCGACGACGGAAAGTGGCGCGGAGTTGGGTCCGGGTGAAGATCATGGCGCGGCCATACATGCCGAAGGCGTGCGCGATGTCAAGCGCCGTATCAAAACCCCGCGACGCTGCCGTGCAGGTCGTATTGGTCGGCTCGCTCGATCTTCGCGGTGACGATCTCGCCGACCCGCAGCGGACGCCGGCTCGAGAGATAGACCGCGCCGTCGATCTCGGGCGCGTCCGCCTTCGAGCGGCCTTTTGAAACGGTCGGTCCGACTTCGTCGATGATGATCTGCTGCCGCGTGCCGACCTTGCGCTTCAGCCGGCGCGCGGAAATCTTCTGCTGCCGCGCCATCAGCGCATTCCAGCGCTCCTGCTTGATCTCGTCAGGCACGGCATTGCCGAGCGCGTTCGACGAGGCGCCCGCGACCGGCTCATATTTGAAGCAGCCGACGCGGTCGATCTCGGCTTCCTCGAGCCAGTCGAGCAGATAGGCAAAATCGGAATCGGTCTCGCCGGGAAAGCCGACGATGAAGGTGGAACGCAGGGTCAGGTCGGGACATTCCTCGCGCCACTGCTTGATCCGCGCCAGCGTCTTGTCCTGCGCCGCCGGGCGCTTCATGGCTTTGAGGATTTCCGGGCTCGCATGCTGGAAGGGAATATCGAGATAGGGCAGGACCTTGCCCTCGGTCATCAGGCCGATGACTTCGTCGACATGCGGGTAGGGATAGACATATTGCAGCCGCACCCAGGCGCCGAGCTCGCCGAGCTCCTTCGCCAGATCGAAGAACTTCGCGCGGACCTCGCGATCCTTCCAGGGGCTCGTCGCATATTTCAGGTCGACGCCATAGGCCGAGGTGTCCTGCGAAATCACCAGCAGTTCCTTGACGCCGGCGCTGACCAGCTTCTCGGCCTCGCGCAGCACGTCGCTGGCCGGCCGCGACACCAGATCGCCGCGCAGCTTCGGGATGATGCAGAAGCTGCAGCGGTTGTTGCAGCCTTCGGAAATCTTCAGATAGGCGTAATGCCGCGGCGTCAGCTTGATGCCCTGCGGCGGCACCAGATCGAGATGCGGATTGTGCACCGGCGGCAGCGCGCGATGCACCGCATCGAGCACGCTTTCATATTGCTGCGGTCCCGTGATCGACAGCACGCCGGGATAGGCCGCCTCGATCTGTTCGGGTTCCGCGCCCATGCAGCCGGTGACGATGACCTTGCCGTTCTCGGCCATCGCCTCGCCGATGGCGCCGAGCAATTCCTGCTTGGCGCTGTCGAGAAAGCCGCAGGTGTTGACGATGACGAGATCGGCGCCGTCGTGCTTGCGCGCCAGTTCATAGCCTTCCGCGCGCAGCCGCGTGATGATGCGCTCGGAATCCACCAGCGCCTTGGGACATCCCAGCGAAACAAAGCTGACTTTGGGCGCGGCGGCCTGTTGCATGTTTGATCTGCCTGATTGATGGGCAGGAGCTAGTCCCAATTGCTCATAATTACAAGGCTTTGAGCGGGCCTGCGGCGTGCTATGGATGTCTGGCCGGAATGCGAGTGATCGATGGGCGCCGAGTCGTCTCCCAAAATCGTCATTGTCGACGAAAGCCCGATCCGCGCCGCGATCCTCGAGGAGGGGTTGCGGGAAGCGGGTTTTACCGGCGTCGTCCACATCAGCGAAATGCAGAGCTTGCTGGCCCGGATCTATGCGCTCGATCCCGACGTCATCCTGATCGATCTGGAAAATCCCAGCCGCGACGTTCTGGAACAGATGTTCCAGGTCAGCCGCGCGGTGCGGCGGCCGATCGCGATGTTCGTCGATCAGAGCGATGCGGCCTCGATCCAGGCTTCCGTCGATGCCGGCGTCTCCGCCTATATCGTCGATGGGCTGAAGAAGGAGCGCATCAAGCCGATCCTCGACCTCTGCATCTCGCGCTTCAACGCGTTCTCGAAGCTGCAGGATGAGCTCGACCGCACCAAATCCGCGCTCGAGGACCGCAAGGTGATCGACCGCGCCAAGGGAATCCTGATGAAGCTGAAGGGCCTGACCGAAGACGAGGCCTATGTGCTGCTGCGATCGACCGCGATGCGCGAGAAAAAGAAGATCGGCGAGATCGCGCAGTCGATCCTGACCGCGTCGGAGTTGCTGAAATGACCACGCCGCTTCGCATCGGCTTCATTCCGCTGGTCGATGCCGCCGCGCTGATCGTCGCCGTCGACAAGGGGTTTGCCGCGGCGGAGGGGCTCGACGTCACGCTGGTGCGGGAAGTGTCGTGGTCGAATGTCCGCGACAAGCTCAATATCGGCCTGTTCGACGCCGCGCACCTGCTGGCGCCGGTCGCGATCGCCTCGAGCCTCGGGCTCGGGCACGTCAAGGTGCCGATCGTCGGCGCCCTTCAATCTCGGCCTCAACGGCAACGCGATCACGGTGTCGCCGGCGCTGCATGCGGCGATCATGGCGGAAATCGACGGCGATCCGTTCGACCCGATGGCGACGGCGCTGGCGCTGTCGCGCGTCGTCGCCGCGCGGCGCAAGAGCGGCGCGGAGCCGCTGACCTTCGGCATGACCTTTCCGTTCTCGACCCATAATTACCAGCTGCGGTTCTGGATGGCGGCCGGCGGCGTCGATCCCGACGAGGACGTTCGTCTGGTGGTGCTGCCGCCGCCCTACATGGTGGACAGCCTCGCCAGCGGCCAGGTCGATGCGTTCTGCGTCGGCGCGCCCTGGAACTCGATCGCGGTCGATCGCGGCGTCGGCCATATCCTGCATTTCGTCTCGGACATTCTGGTGCGCGCCGCCGAGAAGGTGCTCGCGGTCAGGCAGAGCTGGTCGGAGAAGAATCCGCGAAGTTGTCGCCGCGCTGGTCCGGGCCGCCTTTCGCGCCGCTGAATTCATCGAGCAGCCGCAAAATCGCGCCGAGGTGGCGCGCATCCTGGCGCGGCCGGAGCGGATCGGCGTCGATGCGGATGTCATCCAGCGAACGCTCGACGGCCGCCTGAAGATTTCGCCTGACGGAACGATCCGCGAAAGCAGCCGCTATCTGCTGGTGGGGCGGGAAGGCGCGGCGCGGCCCGATCCCGTGCAGGCCGCCTGGCTCTATCGCGCAGATGGTGCGCTGGGGGCAGGCCGCGTTCAGCCCGGAAGCGCTCAAGACCGCAGAGGCGGTGTTCAGGCCGGACCTCTACGATGCGGCGCTTGGGGCTGCGCGGGGACGCAGGACCGCGGCGCGTCCGGCTCGGTCGGGGCGTTCGCCGGGCCCGCATTCGATCCGGCCGACGTCGCCGGGTATCTGGCCTCGTTCAAGGTTTCCCGCCGGGTTCGCTAAGACCCTAACGTGCCAGATTAAATATTAGGCACACGATTCGCAGCTCATTCTTTAGGCTGGTGCGCTTTCGAAGGGGCAGTCAGGACATCCATTACATTGCTGCATTCGCATAACACTTTCAACATATTGATTATACAACGATCTTTATCAAATTGCTGCACTGGCACACAATTTGAATAGGTGAGTCGAAGCCAGCCGCCGTCGAGCCCGCTGGCCGTCGTCCAAGATGGATTTCCGCAGCAACGAGGCTGATCGGATCGCTCTGAAACTTCCGATACGGCGCTGCCCTTCGAATCGAATTTCCGAGCGATCGACACGCCCTTTTCCTCGTTGTGGCCACGCCTGTGCGTGGCAGCTGGAGCTTCGACATGGATTACGCAAAACCTGCCGACGTTGTCGCCTCGATGATCGATGCCAGTCTGAAGAAACTGGCGCTCTGCCCCGCGCGACCTGCTGATTCGCGGCGCGATTTCCGGCGCGCTGCTGGGCGCCGCCACCAGCCTTGCTTTCGGAGCCGCGGTGACGACCGGCCAGCCGCTGGTCGGCGCCATCATGTTCCCGGTCGGCTTCGTCATGATCGTGCTGCTCGGACTCGAGCTTGTCACCGGAAGCTTCGCGCTGCTGCCGCTGGCGCCGCTGGAAGGCAAGGCGAGCTGGAGCGCGGTCGGCGTCAAACTGGTCGTGGGTGTTTCTCGGAAATCTGCTCGGCAGCATCGTCTATGGCGGCCTGCTGGCGATCGCCCTCACCAACATGGGAACCGTCGCGCCGGCTGGCGTCGCGGCGCGCATCGTCGCGATCGCGGAAGCAAAGACGGTCGCCAACGAGGCGCTCGGTGCTCGCCGGCATGGTCAGCGTTTTCGTCAAAGCCATTCTCTGCAATTGGCTGGTTTGTATCGGCGTCGTGATGGCGATGACGTCGACCTCGACCGTCGGCAAGATCGTGGCGGCCTGGCTGCCGATCTTCATGTTCTTTGCGCCAGGGATTCGAGCACGCCGTCGTCAACATGTTCGTCATTCCGACCGGCATGCTGATGGGCGCCAAGGTCAGCGTTTATCAGTGGTGGGTGTGGAACCAGATTCCGGTCACGCTCGGCAATCTCGTCGGCGGCGTTCTGTTCACGGGGCTCGCTCTCTACGCGACCTACAAGCCGGCCGAGCCAGCCGGCGGCTGCGGTGATCGCAGCGCAAGTCCCCGCAGAATAACGGAATCGTTGCGCATCATGAAACTCGAAACGCAACATCAGCCGATTTTAGCGACGAGCAGAAGCGCTATCTCGAAGGCTTCATGTCCGGCCTCCAGGTTGGACGCTCGGCCGGGCGCCGGTCTCGCGGCGGAGCCGCGGCGGCCGAAAAGGCCGCGCCGGAGCCGGTGGGTCCGGACGCCGCGGGCCTCAAGGCGCAGGACAGGTTTCTCGCGGACGGCAAGAAACTATCCGATCCGGAAAAATTCAAGCGCGAGCAGCATCCCTTCGATGCCTATGAGCGCCTGAAAGAGCAGGCGAAACACAACACGCCGCCGCCGCCGGCGGACAATTTCCGCTGGCGCTATTACGGGCTGTTCTACGTCGCGCCGGCGCAGAACTCCTTCATGTGCCGCCTGCGCATTCCGAACGGCATTCTCAAGCATTGGCAATTCGCCGGCGTCGCCGATCTCGCCGAGCGCTACGGCGGCGGCTATTCGCACATCACCACCCGCGCCAATATCCAGATCCGGGAAATTCCGCCGAAGCACAGCGTGGCGCTGATCGAGGGCATCCAGGACATTGGCCTGTGCTCGCGCGGCTCCGGCGCCGACAACATTCGCAACGTCACGGGCACGCCGACCGCCGGGATCGATCCGCAGGAATTGATCGACACCCGCGAATACGCCCGCGAATGGCACTACCACATTCTCAACGACCGCTCGCTGACCGGATTGCCGCGCAAATTCAACGTCGCGTTCGACGGCGCCGGCAAGATCGCGGTGCTCGAGGACACCAACGACATCGCCTTTGCCGCGGTCGAAGTGAAGGACGGTTTCGGCGTCGAGCCCGGCGTCTGGTTTCGCCTGGGGATCGGCGGCATCACCGGTCACAAGGATTTTGCCAAGGAGACCGGCATCATCGTCAAGCCGGCGGACGCGACCAAGGTCGCGGACGCCATCGTCCGCGTGTTCATCGAAACCGGCGACCGCACCAACCGGCTCAAGGCGCGTCTCAAATACGTGCTCGACGGCATGGGCGTGGAAAAATTCCTGGTCGCGGTCGAGGAAAAGCTTGGCCAGCAAATTGGTGCGCGCGCCGGCGGACGCGATCGCGCCGCGTCCGGCCTTCGACCGCATGGCCCATATCGGCGTGCACCAGCAGAAGCAGAAGGGCTTGAACTGGATCGGCGTCGTGCTGCCGCTCGGCAAGCTGACCTGCGAGCAGATGCGCGGCCTTGCCAAAATCGCGCAGGACCTCGGCGATGGCGATATCCGCCTGACGGTCTGGCAAAATCTGCTGATCTCGGGCGTGCGCGACGAAAATGTGGCGCTGGCCACCGCCGCGATCGAGAAGCTCGGTCTTGCGGTCAAGGCGTCGCAGATCCGCGCCGGGCTGATTGCCTGCACCGGCAATGCCGGCTGCAAGTTCGCAGCCTCCGATACCAAGCGCCACGCCGCCGAGATCGGCGACTGGTGCGAAACCCGCGTGCCGATCGAAACGCCGCTCAACATCCATCTCACCGGCTGTCATCATTCCTGCGCCCAGCACTACATCAGCGATATCGGCTTGCTCGCGGCGAAGGTGCCGGCCGGAAGCGACGACGATACGGTGGAGGGCTATCATCTCTACGCCGGCGGCGGGTTCGGACCGGATGCCGATATCGGGCAGGAGGTCTATCGCGACGTCAAGGCGGAGGACGCGCCGAAGACCGTGGAGCGGCTGCTCCGGGCCTATCTCGCCAACCGCGTCTCGGCCGACGAGACGTTCCTCACCTTTTCACGCCGCCATGACGGCGAAACCCTGCGAAAACTGGCTGAAGCGGAAGCAATCGCATGAACCAGATCACCCCCCCGCCACGGCTTGAAATCATTCCGGCGAGCGCGCCCATTCACCGAAGGCCAGCGTTCGTGGCTGAACGGCTTCCTGGTTGGGATGCTATCGCTCGACGGCACGACGCCGCTGGCACCCGGACAGAACGGCGCCGTGCTGGCGCCCGCAGGCGATGGCGACGACGGCGAGGCGCCGTGGCACGACCAGACCATGCCGATTGCCGACCGCATGAAGCTCGCGGAGGGCCGCCCGCTGCGGCGGCGCATGATGGCGGCGATGGCGCAGCAGGATTGCGGCCAGTGCGGCTATAATTGCCACGACTATTCCGAGGCGATCGCCAGCAAGGCGGAGGCGCGGCTCAATCTCTGCGTCCCCGGCGGCAAGGAAACCGCCCGGATGCTCAAAGCGCTGTACGAGGAACTGGAGAGGGTGCCGGCAGCCTCCCCAGGGCCGGCGCTTGCGCCCGCCGCAGCGCCGGCGGTCTCGGCAGAGCCCGGTCGTTCGCGCGACAATCCGGTCGCCGCGACGTTCGTGTCACGCCGCCTGCTCAACAAGCCCGGTTCTGAAAAGGAAACCTGGCACATCGATTTCGATCTCTCGGCTGCGGTCTCGACTATGTGGTCGGCGATTCCTTCGGCATATTTGCCCGCAACGAGCTCGGCCTCGTCGATCAGATCATCGCCATGCTCGGCGCGTCGCATACCACGGCAGTCAGGGGCAAGACCCTGCGCGAGGTCTTGATCGAGATGTCTCGCTGTCGCCGGCGCCGGATACTGTTATTCGAACTGATCTCGTTCATCACCGGCGGTGCGCAGCGCGAAAAGGCGCGCGCGCTGGCGCAGGGCGAGGATCCCGATGGCGATGCCGCGACGCTCGACGTGATGGCGGCGTTGCAGAAATTCTCCGGCGTCCGCCCGCATCCCGAAGCCTTCGTCGAGGCGCTGGAACCGTTGCAGCCGCGGCTCTATTCGATCTCCTCGTCGCACAACGCCACGCCCGGCAAGCTGTCGCTGACTGTGGACTGCGTGCGCTACGTGATCGGCAAGCGCAAGCGTCTTGGGCTGGCTTCGACATTCCTCGCCGAACGCATCAATCCCGGCGATGAGGTCAAGGTCTACGTGCAGAAGGCCCACGGCTTCGCGCTGCCTCAGGATCCCAAAACGCCGATCATCATGATCGGGCCGGGCACCGGCGTCGCCCCGTTCCGCGCCTTCCTGCTCGACCGCCGTGCGACCGGCGCGACCGGAAAGAACTGGCTGTTCTTCGGTCACCAGCGTAGCGATTGCGATTTCTTCTATGCCGACGAACTCAACACCATGAAGACGTCGGGCTTGCTGACGCGGCTGTCGCTGGCGTGGTCACGCGACGGCGACAAGAAATTCTACGTGCAGGATCGCATGCGCGAGGTCGGCCGCGAATTGTGGATCTGGCTAGCCGAGGGCGCAAACATCTATGTTTGCGGCGACGCCAAGCGGATGGCGAAGGATGTCGAGCGCGCGCTGGTCGATATTGTCGTGCAGTTCGGCGCGCGCTCTACCGACGAGGCCGTCAGCTTTGTCGGGGAACTCAAGAAGAAAGGGCGGTTCCAGCAGGACGTGTATTGAGGCGGTTCCAGTCAGTCCCTAAATTTGAACGAATATTATTCTCACTCGACTCCGTCGCGGAGAATATTCGACTGTGATCGGAGTCTCACGAAGCTGTCATATCGCTATTTCCCGGGTGGTCTTGAAACCGGCATCGAACGGTATTCCACTGTGGTCGATGTTGCGTTGGAGATCGGCCATGCGCGAACTATCGGCGGAAGCCCGCCTGCACCTTTACGCGCGTTCCCTTTCGGGGCGAACCGAAAGGCATATCCACACGGTTGCGCTCTACGGCGCGTTGGCGCTGATCGCGGCCGTGGTCTTTGGCTCGCTGTCGATTCACCCGTTCTAGGGCATGTCGGCCTGCAAGAAATTGATGGCGGCCCGATAAAGATCGCCTCGGGTTTCCTCGAGGTGCATCAGATGCATAGCTTTCGCGATCTTCGTATCGTTTTTTTGCGGCGCCGAACGGCTTGGAGCATTTGGCATCGATATCGGCCGGCTGCGGACCGCAAAGCGTCCACTCTGCCGAAGCTGTCTTGACTGGAGCGAGCGTGTCCCCCATCTGGCCGGCGCGGTCGGCGCTGCCCTTCTTGCAAGAATTGTCGAGATCGGCTGGGCGAGACGGGTCGCAAACAGCCGGATCGTGCGCTTCTCCAAGAATGGCGACGCGGCATTCTCAAGACTGTTCCTGGAAGATATGCCGTGACGGACGATGTGCGGCAAACCAGCGAGAACGATGCAAAGCGGGTGTTCGAAGCCCGGCCTCTGCGTATCCGCGCCGGCGGCGCAGCTGATCGCGCGCTGCGAGTTCGCTACCCAGCTTTTTTGAACGGCGCCACTTCAATGCCACCGTCCTTTAACGCCTGACGGAGGCCGCGCGCGATATCGACTGCACCGGGCGTGTCGCCGTGGATGCACACGGTATCGGTCCGCATCTTGATCACCTTGCCCGTCACCGATACCACCGCGCCGTCCTGCACCATACGCACCACGCGTTGCGCGATTTGCCTGGCGTCGTGCAGCACCGCGCCGGGCTTGCGACGCGACACCAGCGAACCGTCGTCTTCATAGGCGCGGTCGGCAAACACCTCGTGCACCATCGGCAGATTGGCGGCTTCGCCGGCTTGCACCAGGCGGGAATTGGCGAGCACCACGAAAACCAGATTGGGGTCGACCGCCTTGATCGCGGACGCAATTGCCTTCGCGGTCGTGTCGTCCTCGCAGGCGACGTTCGATAACGCGCCATGCGGCTTGACGTGGGTGACCTTGTGACCGGCCGCAGTCGCGATCGCCTGTAACGCGCCGATCTGGTAGGCGACGAGGTTCTCGATCTCCGACGCCCTCATGCCGGGAAAGGGCCGGCGGCCAAAGCCGTGCAGATCACGGTATCCTGGATGCGCGCCAACGCTGACGCCGCGGGCTTTCGCGAGTTCCACGGTCTTGCGCATGATGTCTGCGTCGCCCGCATGAAAGCCGCAGGCGATGTTGACCGAAGTCGCGAGTTCGATCATGGCGGCGTCGTTGCCCATTTCCCATGCGCCAAAGCCTTCGCCGAGATCGCAATTAAGATCGATGGTTGTCATGTGTGTCCCCTTGCGCGAGTGGATCTTCGGTTAGTCTGGCGTCAACGCGCCGGCGGACGGAATTTGCCATGTTCGGGCGTCGATCGCGCTGACGGCCGCGCCAGCGACGTTAGCATCCTGCAGCGCTTCGATGTTGAGATTGAAATCTTCGATAGGCCGAATCCGGTCGGGCAGGGTGGGCAGCAATTCAGCGAACTTTCGTGCTTCTGCTTGCGCTTCGGCCATGCTGACGGCCCTGAAGTAAAAGCCCGTGCCTGCGGGAATCTGCGCGAACCGCCCGAGATCGGCCGTTATCACGGTTGCGATTTTGGGATAGCCGCCGCTAGTGCCGCGGTCCGGCATCAGCACGATCGGGGCGCCGTTGCCGGGCACCTGGATGCTGCCGTTCACGGTGCCGTCGGAGACGATGTTGTGACCGTGCAGATGTTTTACCGCGGGGCCTTCGAGCCGGTAGCCCATGCGATCGCTGGTCGCCGATATCTTCCATTCGCTTTCAAGAAACAGCGTCCTTTCGTCATCGCCGAATTCGTCGTCCTGCGGACCCATCACCACGCGGATCCGACCCTCCGCCGCCGCGGGAAGATCGATCCGGCGCTCGGCTGCGCCGCTTGCGGCCGCCGCCTTCAGTTCATCACCTGCCTGCAGCGGACGCGGATAAGGACTGCCGAGTCCGGCCCGCGCATTCACCGCCAGGCTGCCGAACATCGGCTCGCCCGTAATGGCGCCCTCGATCGCGAGATAGCTGAAGGAGCCGCCGCGCGCGAAGCCCAGCGTCAGGGTTTCGCCGTCCGCCAGCGTCATCGAGGTATCGAACGCGACCGCACGGCCCGCGATGTCGGCGTTGCGCGGCGCTCCCGCAAGCGCGACGCGAACCGCCCCGTCGCGCGCCGTGA
Source organism: uncultured Alphaproteobacteria bacterium (assembly GCA_963823115.1). Taxonomy (GTDB): domain Bacteria; phylum Pseudomonadota; class Alphaproteobacteria; order Rhizobiales; family Xanthobacteraceae; genus Bradyrhizobium. The sequence continues at coordinate 211,333 of CAWGKJ010000053.1, forward strand.
ACGCCGCGCCGAACGGACCGATTTCGATCGCCGCGGCGAACAGCGCGTTTCCGACCAGACGTGTTCGCAGCGGCAAGCGCAAGCCGATCCATCGCGCCGCTCGGCGTCAGGCCATAGCGCTGGGCGCCATGGCGACCGCCGTCCTGCACCGAACTCGCAGGCCCAATCGCTGGAAATGACGAGTTTGCTCATGAGGCCATCAACTCGGCGACGATCTCGCCGCCTTCCGCGGCGCGGTCCTGTTCCGCGAAGGTCTTGGCATCGACCGGGAAGAACGTCACGCGGTCGCCGGGTTCCAGCAGGAAAATCGGATCGCGGTGCAACTGGTAGGTTCGCACGGCGGTCCGCCCAAGCAAATGCCAGCCGCTGGGGCCGGCGAGACACTGGATGCCCGTCTGCACGCCGCCGATCGAAATCGTGCCGGCCGGTGTCAGCAGGCGCGGATTTTGCCGCCGCGGCATGTGCAAGAAAGGCATCGAGGCCGCTGAGGTAGGACCAACCCGGCGTGAAGCCGATCATGGCGACGCGGTAGTCGCCGGCGACATGTCGCGCCACGATGTCATCAGGCGTGGTCTTGAGCGTTTTGGCGACATCCTCAAGATCGATGCCATGCTCGCCGCCATAGACTACGGGAATGCGCCAGCGCCGCGTGCTTGTCGTCGGCGGAACCGGGAGTTGCGCGAGCGCGGCAAGTTTTTCACCCAGCGCATCGAAATCGATCACCACGGGATCGTAATGCACCAGCAGCGATCGATAGGTCGGCACCGTCTCCGTCACGCCCGAGACCGGCTCATTCGCCAGCATGCGATCGAGCGCCAGCACCCGCTGGTTCGCGGCATCATCGATATTGCGGCTGAATTCCACCGTGATGGCGCTGTCGCCACTTGGCAGAAGACGGGGCGGGTGAGAGGGTCGCGGCCATGGCCTCACAGGACTTCGTCGAGAGCAAGCTCTAGCGTGTTTTGCGGCGAAGTGGAAATCGCTTGGCGCAAATGGGCCTGCAAGTTCAATAAATCAATCCGCAGTGACGCGATAAGCTGCGTTGATTACGCGATGCGGTGCAGCCATCCAGTCTTGAATGAGCGAGAGCACTTGACGCGATGCCCATGCCCCGCAAGATGCGCACCGGCCCAATCCTCCCAACGGAGCTCTCCTTTCGATGTCCCTGACCCCCGAAGCGATCAAGACCCTTTCCCGCGTGTCCACCGCCACCATCACCACGGTTCTCCTCAAGAAGGGCCTGCGGAATGTCTGGATGCGGGGCTCGCGTCCGCTGCGGCCCGGACAGCCGCGGCTGGTCGGGCCGGCCTTTACGCTGCGTTTCGTGCCGGCGCGCGAGGATCTGGCGACGCCGGAATCATGGTCGTCGCCGATTTCGACCCGGACCGCGATCGAGGCCATGCCGGAAGGCTGCATCGCCGTGGTCGACGCGATGGGCGTCACCGATGCCGGCATTTTCGGAGATATTCTGTGCGCACGCATGGTCAAGCGTGGGGTAGCGGCGCTGGTCACCGACGGCGTGGTGCGCGATCTCGAGGGCGTGCTCGGCACGGGTCTTCCGGTGTGGTGCGACGGCTTCGCGGCTCCGCCTTCGGTCGCCGGGTTGACATTCGTCGGTTGGGGCGAACCGATCGGTTGCGGCGGCGTCGCGATCTTCCCAGAATGATGTTATCGTCGCCGATCAGGACGGCGCCGTGGTAGATCCCGCAGGCGTTTCTCGACCTCATTCTGGCCGAAGGCGCCGAACAGGAGCGAATGGAGGCCTGGATCGTCGAGCAGGTGAATTCAGGCGCGGTGCTGCCCGGGCTCTATCCGATGAATGCCGAGACCAAAGCCCGCTATGCGGCTTCGAAGAAATAATCACGGACGCGCCCGACGTTGCGTCCGTAAAGAAGGAGGTACGCCATGGATATCCATCTCGCCGGCTCGCGGCCGACACGCCGCGCGCCCAAGGAATATTTCACCGGCACGGTCTGGCAGGACCCGATCATCGCGACCGCAGCTGCCGGCGCGGATTGTCGCGACCCGCGTGTCCTTCGAACCGGGCGCGCGGACGGCCTGGCATACGCACCGCTGGGTCAGACGCTGTACGTGATCGCCGGCGTCGGCAGGGTTCAGACCAAGGGCGGGCCGGTGCGCGAGATCCGGCCCGGCGATGTGGTCTGGATTCCGCCGGGCGAAAAACACTGGCATGGCGCCTCGCCGACCAATGGCATGACCCACATCGCGATGCAGGAATCGCTGGACGGAAATCACGTGACCTGGATGGAGTACGTGACCGACGCGGAATATTCCGCAGAGGTCGGCAGATAGTTCGCGTCGAGCGATCAGATTCCGCTGCGCGGTCCAGGTGCCGGAGCAGAGGGCGCCGCGCCAGGTACCCGATCCCGATGTGGCGGTGAGGTGACCCGAGCCGACGGCGCGCTTGATCCCGCTGGTCAGGGTCACGCTGATGTTGCCGGCGTCCGCAACACGGCCCGACGCCTTCATCAAGGCATTGTTCGAAGCGACCTGGCCGTTGTTGATCCCGATCGAGACGCTTGCTCCGCCGCCGCAGGCGCGTGCTCGTCGAGGCAGATCTGGACATTCCAGTCGCCGTCAAAGGTCGCGGCCGCGGCAGGTGTGGCGACTGATATTCGCGGGAAGCAACAGAATGCGGGTGGCGATAATCGTTTTGCGAAACTGTCCCATGGCGTCCCCCTTTGTTTCGACGCGGACATGATCACACAGCCTTTCGGCGGGGGATGTGATGGGGGTCACGCCGGCGTTGCGGGCGCGATTTTGGGCCTGAACCTGGTTCGATTGGGACTTGACGCGACCTACTTTTTTGAAAAGCGCGGCCTCTGCTGGCCACCATGCCTGCACGTGACGGCTCGAACCCGTGCGGGAAATACCGTGTTGTCGTCGCAAACGGCGCCTGCGAGCTGCGCGCCGCGCGTCGGTCTCGACGTTCGATCAAGACGGAATAACGGCGGCGTCGCTGAAGGGCGCAGCGCTCATGCGACCTGGCCCGTCAGTTCACGCGGCTCCAGGTCTGGCCGCCGCAGAACATGCCGCCGAAGGCGCAGCCCTGAACCCGCAGGGTATCCGAGCCTTTCAGCGCGATCGTCGAATCATAGGTGCTGCCGGTGTTCGGGATCGAGAATTCGCCCCGTCCATTTGGAATCCTTGCCGGGCTTCATGTTGATCAGAACCTGTTCGCCGTTCTGGTTCGATTTCGCGTCCACGGAATATCCGCAGAGATTGGCGCCGCATTGCTCGATGCGGACCTTGCCTTCCTTCTCTTCGGTCAGCCAGAGGCCGAGCGGCGAATTGGCCGACTGAACCGCCGGGGCGGGGGGCTTTGGCGGCGAGCCGGCGTTGTCGCGAGGACCGGAGGCGGCGGCGCGGGCTTGGCGGCAGGGGCGGCGTCCTGCTGAACTTGCGGTGCGGAGGCGCTGGCGGCAGGCTGTGCGGCCGCAGGAGGTCGAGGTTGCAGTATCTGCCGGCGCAACGTTGGCCGTGGCGGTCGAAGGTGCGGACGGCGTATCCGGCGGGTGTTCGCGGTCGCGGGCGCAGGTGCCAGCGCCGGGTCGGTCGCGAGCGGCGTTCGCTGCGGGCGGCTTGCGGATCGATCTTGGCCTGCTCGGGCGCCTGTTTGCGCAGACGATCGCCGTCCTGCGAGCGCTTGATTCGCCGTCCGCTGTTGTCGTAGACGCCCGGTATCGAAACCGTCCCGCGATCCGGATCGATGCGAATGGTGCGCCCGCCATAATTCGAACGTGTACTGAGCCTGCGCGGCGGAGCTCGCCAGCAGAAACGCGGCGATGGCAAAAAGCTTTTTCATCATGACCTCCTGAGCAGCGGAACTGCAGTCCCGACCCTATGCTTCGGCAATTTCCGGCAACGTGATCTACATCACTTTCATGGTATAAGTCGTGGATCAGTGGCTTTGGTTCAATGCACCTTTGCGGCCGGTCTAATTCGGCTCCATTAACACGGTCAATTTTCAGAGAGTGACCGTCGAATCAGCCGCTGAGCTTATTCAAACCAGGCGGCATAGATCTTCTTGAAGCTGCCGTCCTCAACGCGATGTGCAGCCACTGATCGACGAAAGCCTTCAGCGCGGCGTCGCGCTGCAGCCAATAGGCCTTCTCGGCAAAGTCGAACGGCTTTTCCGGATGCACCGCGCATAGCACGCCGGGATGAAGCTTTTGCTGGTATCGCGTCTCCGACGCATCCGTCATCATCAGGTCGGCATTGCCCTTGGCGATCTCGTCGAAGATCGTGACATTGTCGTTGTAGGTCTTGATCTCGGCGTTTTTGATGTTGGCTTTGGCAAAGCGCTCGTTGGTGCCGCCGGGATTGACGATCACGCGTGTGCCCGGCTTGTCGATATCGGCGATGGTTTCGTATTTGCCCTTGTCGGCGCAGCGCGCGATCGGCGTCTTGCCTTCGCGCATGATCGGGCGTGGAGAACAATCCCTTTTTCTGCCGATCGAGCGTGATCGAGACCCCGCCCATCGCGATATCGAAATTGTCGGCCTCAAAATCCCTGCATCAATTGCGGCCAGGCGGTGTGAACATACTCGACCTTGACGCCGAGCGCCTTGCCCAGCGCCTCCGCCATGTCGACGTCGAAGCCGCGGAATTTCGAGGTCGCCTTGTCGAGAGAACTGAACGGCAGATAGTCGCCGGTCATGCCGACGCGCAACGTGCCGCGTGTTGACGATGTCGTCGAGGCGGGAGGATTGCTGGGCATGCGCCGAGCCGCGCAGCAAGAAGAAAGTGCGGCGGCGAAGCAAGGACAGAATTCGAACCATCGGGCATTTCTTTCGCGCAATTTCGAGATCACTGCGGATATAGAACAGTGAATACCGTTCGCGAAAGAACTTTGTTGCGACGACAGTCAACCGATACGCGACTACATTTCGCCGCCGGCTTTGCGGACCAAATTGGCCGCGGCGCTCCGGCCGGCTCATTTCGCTCTTGAGCGCTTCGAATCGCCGCCGCGCTTCGCTCTCGCGGTCGTCGACGAACCTGATCGCGGCATCCCCGGACATTGGTCCGCTGACGATGGGCGTCGAATTCTCGCCGATCGTCTCGTCGACATAATAGTCGCCATTGTCCGTCGCGGCGGACCGTCCATTTGAAACGGATCGTTGCCATCGGGCCCGGGCCCGATCTTGTGATAGCCATCGGCCGCGATCCGCTCGGGCACAATCGGCTTTTCCTCGACCGCGGCCTTTTCCGGCTCGGGATGGGATTCCGGGTGATCGAGGATACTGGCGATGGCCGCCAGCGCGTGATCGGTCGGGTCGCTTTGGCTCAAAATTCAGCCTCTCGATAATGCGCCATCCGCCCGAAAAAGGGTTCCACGCCGCGCGCTGGTGTTCTTTCCTCGTCCTCGAATAAGGCTGAGTTTTGTCAGTCTACGCGCAAACTGGGCGGCAATTTATCCCTCCAGGGGCGCTCCTGCTCGAGTTGGGCCGCCAGGCGGAACAACGTCGCCTCGTCGCCGAAGCGCGCCGCGAACATCATGCCGAGCGGCAACCCGGCTGCATTCCATGCCAGCGGCACCGACATCGCGGGCTGGCCGGACATGTTGAACATGGAGGTTGCCGGCATGTAGCGCCGCAGGATCGGGGCGATATGCGACAGGTCCTGCGACATCGTGTTGAGTTCGCCGATGCGCAGGGGCGGCGAGCAAAGCGTCGGGCACAGGAACACGTCGCAGCTCTCGAAGAAGCCGCCAGCGCCGCGCGAAATCTGGAAGGCGCCGAGTTGCGCGGCGACATAGTCGGTCGCAGTTGCCTTTTGCGCGTTGTGCGCGCTCGCAAGCGTCAATATCTCGAAATCGCGGTCGGTCATCGCTCGGCCAAAGCGCTGTTCGGCCAGCCGCACGTTGAGCGCGGTGTTGGCGGCCACGATGGTCGACATCACGACCGCTGGGTCGGCGGCCAACGCCGGCGCGCGCTCCTCGACATGGTGGCCAAGCCCCGCCAGCAGGCTCGCGATGTCCCGGATGGCCGCCGCAATTTCGGGATCGATGGCGTCGCCATAGGGCGACTTGTCGGTGAAGGCGATGCGCAGGCGGCCGGGATCGCGGCTCGACTTCCTGGAGGAAGGGCCGCTCCGGCGGCGGCGCGACATAAGGGCTCGAAAGTTCGGGTCCATGGACCGCGTCCAGCATCGCCGCGCTGTCGCGCACGCTGATGCTCACGACATGGCCGCAGGAAAACCCGCCCCAGCCTTCGCCACGATCGGGTCCAAGCGGATTGCGCGCGCGGGTCGGTTTCAATCCGAACACGCCGGAGGCGGAAGCCGGAATGCGTATCGACCCGCCGCCATCGCTGGCGTGCGCAACGGGAAGAATACGCGCCGCGACCGCCGCAGCCGCGCCGCCGGACGAACCGCCGGAGGAGTGCGCGAGATTCCAGGGATTTCGGGTCGGGCCGTACAGGCGGGACTCCGTGGTCGGCATCAATCCGAATTCCGGACTGGCGCTTTTTCCGAAGATCGTTACGCCGGCGTTGAGGAAGCGCTGGGCGAGGGTGCCGGTATGATCGGCGACGTTGTCCTTGTAGACGCTTGCGCCGAAGGTCGTCCGCGTGCCCTGCAGGATATCCAGATCCTTCAGGAGAAACGGCACGCCGGTGAAGGGACCATCCGGAAGTCCCTTTTCGATTTGCCGCTGCGCATAGTCGTAATGCTTTACGACCACTGCGTTGATTTGCGGATCGACTTTGCCGGTACGGGCGATCGCCTCGTCCAGCAATTCCTCGGCACTGACATGCTTGTTGCGGACGAGCTCGGCAAGGCCCATCCCGTCATAGCTGCCATATTCCTTGAAGGCCATTTTGATACCCGGTGCGATGATGCAAGGATGCCGGCTAAGTCATCGGCGAACGCTCAAGAGCATTCAGCCGAGCACGTCCTGATTGATGACGTTCTGACGGATCGGTTCGCCATCGAGCGCGCTCAGAATATTGCGCGCGGTCTGCTCGCTCATTCGGTCCACCGCTTCCCGCGTTACGCCTGCGACGTGCGGGGCCATGATGACGTTGGGCAGGTCGAACAGCGAATGGCCTAATGGCGGCGGCTCCTGCTCGAAAACGTCGAGGCCCGCTCCGGCAAGCTTGCCGGACACCAGCGCGTCATGCAGCGCTGCCTCGTCGACGATCCCGCCGCGCGCGGTATTGATCAGATAGGCCGTGGACTTCATCCGCTTCAACCGGGCCGCATTGAACATCGCGATCGTCTCCGGCGTCTTCGGGCAGTGGATGCTGACGAAATCGGCGCGCGGCAGCGCGCCGTCGAGATCGGCAACGGGCTCGCACCCCGCCGCCTTGATCTCGGCGGCCGACTTGTAGGGATCATAGATCAAAACGTTCATTTCCATGGCCAAACAGCGTTTGGCGGTCCGCGTACCGATACGGCCGAAGCCCACGATCAGAACCGTCTTGCCGAAAAGATCGTAAGGCAGCATGCCCAGGCGGTGGCCCCATTTGCCGTCCTTGACGATGGAATGCATTTCCGAGGCGCGTTTGGCCAGCGTCAGCATCATGAACAGGGCCTGCTCGGCGACCGACGGAGAATTGGCGGTCCCCGCCACCATCAGCGGGATCTTGCGGCGGCTGAGGGCCGGGATATCGACGGCGTCGTAGCCGACGCCGATCCGGGTCACCACCTTCATGTCCTTGGAAGCCTCGATCTCCGGTTCGCCGAAGCGGGTGGCGCCGAGCGCCACGCCATGGACCGGCGCCTGCTCCTTCAGCATCGCCTCGAAATCCTTGGCGGAAATCATATTGGGGAATTCCACGAGCTCGATGTCGTCCCGCTGCCTCAACAGGATGCGCCCTTGCTCCGACATCGATTCAGTGACGAAAATTTTCTTCTTGTTGGTCGTCATCCCTGTCCCTTGCCCCTCGGCTCTTCTTGTTGCGCGGCCGTCAAATGACGGCGCCAGTGACCTCGTTTAGCAGGTGCATATTGTTGAGGTCTACTGCCAATCGCAGCGGGGCGCCATCGCGGGCGCCGGCATTGGGATTGACCCGCCCGCAGATTTGCGCGCCTTCGAGCGTGAAATAAATCAGCGTCTCCATCCCCATCGGTTCGGTGACATCCAAGACAGCGTCGAAGGGCTCCACTCCAGGCTCCAGATGCGAGTTGGCTTCAGTGATGTGCTCCGGCCGCAATCCCAGCAGCAGTTTCTCGTTTCGCTCCATATTTTGATACCGCGCTGCGCGACCAGGCGGCAACGGGAAGGCGATGCGGTCGGTCAGGCGGACATGCAGTTGGCCGCCGACGTCCTCGAGCCGGCAGGGCAGGAAATTCATCGCCGGCGAGCCGATGAAGCCGGCGACAAAACGCGTGGCCGGTTTGTGATAGAGCTCGTTGGGTGTCCCGATCTGTTCGATGCGGCCGTGGTTCATGACCACGACCCTGTCGGCAAGCGTCATCGCCTCGACCTGATCGTGGGTGACGTAGACGGTCGTGGTTCGGACTTTCTGATGCACTTTCTTGATTTCGATCCGCATCTGAACCCGAAGCTTGGCGTCGAGGTTGGACAAGGGTTCGTCGAACAGAAAGACCTTGGGATTGCGGACGATGGCGCGGCCCATCGCGACGCGCTGGCGCTGACCGCCCGACAACTGCTTTGGCTTGCGGTCGACCAGTTCCACGATATCCAGCATGCGCGCGGCTTCATCAATCCGCGTCTTGATCTCGGCCTTCGGATAGTGCTTCAGCCGCAGGCCGAACGACATGTTTTCCGCAACCGTCATGTGCGGGTAGAGTGCGTAATTCTGGAACACCATCGCGATGTCGCGGTCTTTCGGCGGCACGTCGTTGACGACGTCGCCGCCGATCATGATGTCGCCGTCCGTGATGTCTTCGAGCCCCGCGATCATTCGCAGCGTGGTGGATTTTCCGCAACCCGACGGCCCCACCAGCACGACGAATTCATGGTCGGCGATGTCAAGATCGATGCCACGCACCGCCTCGACGTCGTCATAACGCTTGATCACCTTGCGCAGCGTAACGTCAGCCATGAGATTCAACCCTTTGTCGCGCCGGCGGTCAGGCCGGCGATGTAGTAGTCCATCAGGAATGCGTAGATGACCAGCGGCGGCGCGGCGCCGAGCAGGGCGCCGGTCATGATCTGTCCCCAGTTGAAGACGTCACCCTTGATCAGGGTAGTGATGATGCCGGCAGGCAATACAAGCTGATCGGTGGAGGTCGTGAAGACCATTGGATAGAGGAACTGCGCCCAGGAGACCGTGAACGCGAAGATGGTCGCGGCGATCAGGCCTGGTAGGGCGACCGGAATGAAGATCCGGGTCAGGGTCTGGAACCATGACGCACCGTCGATGATGGCCGCCTCATCCAGCTCCTTCGGAATCGATGCGAAATAGCCGATCATGATCCAGGTGCAGAACGGCACCGTGAGCGTGGGATAGATGAACAACAGGACGTACCATCTGTTGATCAACTGGATTCCGGTCCAGTCGCCGATGGCCGCAAACATCTTGAACAGCGGGAGGAACAGCAGGCTGTCGGGAATAAGGTAGGTCAGGAACACTCCCGTGGCGAGCGTTGCCGAGCCCCAGAACCGCATTCGCGCCAGCGCGAACGCGGCCGGTACGCTGATCAGCATCGTGATGGTCACGACAAAGATCGAAACCATCGCCGAGTTCAGGAAAAATCTCAGGTACTGGTTCGATGTCAGCAACTCGACGTAGTTAGACAGCGTCGGATGATATATCCACCAGGGGTTCGTCGCCGCCGAAATCTCCGCGCTTCCCTTGAGCGAGGTGATCAGCATGTAGATCGGCGGCACCAGCGAGATGATCGCGAACAAGGTGAGAAAGAAATACGACCATCGCAACGCCCAGGCGCGGTCGCGGCTCATGCTGCCATATTTGACCTTGCGGGTGGGCCCGGCCTTGTCGATCGCAATTGTGCTCATCAGGCTTCGTTCCCCCGCTTGTTGACGTCGCGCAGGATGAAGATCGCCGCGATCGCGAGGATCGGCACCATGAACAGCGAAACGCTGGCGCCGAGCGGAATATCGCTGCCCTCGATACCTACCCGGAAAGCCCAGGTCGCGAAGATGTGGGTGTGGTCCAACGGACCGCCGGCGGTCAGTATCCGCACAATGTCAAAATTTGCGAAGGTAACGATCAGCGAGAACAGCGTCGTGATCGCGATGATATTGCGCATCATCGGCAGCGTCACATACCAGATGCGTTGCCACCAGTTGGCGCCGTCGATAGCCGCGGCCTCATAAAGCTGTTCGGGTACCGATTTTAGCGACGCCAGGTACATGATCATGAAGAACGGGGCGCCATACCAGACATTGACCAGAATGACCGAGAAGCGCGCCCAACTGGCGTCACCGGTCCACGGGATCGGCCCGATCCCGAACGCCGACAGCGTGTAGTTGAATGCGCTGTAGGACGGATCGAACAGCCACAGCCAGGCCAGCGTACTCATGGCCGGCGGGATCACCCACGGCACCAGCAACATGCCGCGCCATTTGCGCTGGCCTTTCGCTGGCACGTTGTGGACGAAATGGGCCACGATAAAGCCGATCAGGGCTTTGAAGAACACCGCCGAAAGCGCGAAGATGCAGGATTGCTTGACGACCAGCCAGAACGTATCGCGCTTGAACAGGAATTCGAAATTGCCGAGGCCGACGAAGTGCTGCATCGATTTGTTCAGGGTGGCCAGATGCAGGGAATAGAACGCCGGGTAGATTACAAGGATAGCGATGAGGAGAAGCAACGGCAGGGTCATGAGGAACGCCGCCGTCGACTTTCGCCTGAGCGAATTGCGAAGGCTGGCGCGCTTGCGTACCCGCATGGCGGATGCGACGGGGCTTTGCTGAAATGCGACATCGACCATGGGGGATGTTCCTGGTGGCTTCGATTCGTATTCCCTGCAACTCTCGGCGGGCAGCTGGCGTACCGCGGACGCACGAAGAGGCGATGAACGCAGCGGGCGGCCCCGCACAGGCAACGGCCGCCCGCCGCAAAGCGCGGCGCTCAGCTTCGCATGAAGCCTTCGCATTCGCCTTCGGCCCAGGCGAGCGTCTTTTCCATCGCTTCGCCCTGGGCGTAGCGCAGGCACATCTTGGTCATGGTGGCCTGGAAGTAGATCTGCTGGGCGATCTTCGGCGGCGCCGGGGAGGCTGCGATCGACAGCGTCTGATGGTGGTAAGGGTTCGGGTAGTGGAACAGCGTACCCTTCGGCGGGCCTTCTTCCGCCCAAATCTTGAGCGTCGTGAGGTTCTCGAAAGCCGGAAGGTCGTAGCCGCCGCTCGCGACGACCATCTTCTCGATCGATGCCGGCTGGGACAGATGGACCAGCAGGCTCTTCGCAGCTTCCTTGTTCTTCGAGAAGCTCCACAGCGACCAAAAGAAGGGCAGGAACGGTGCGAACCGTCCTTTCGGCCCGCTCGGAAATCCGTGGGTCCAGCATTGCTCGGCAACCTGCGGCGCGTCGCGCTTGGCCACCGCCCACGCACTCGGCGGGTTCATGATCAGCGCGCCCTTGCCCGACACCAGCCATTTATTGTTGGAGGCATCGTCCCAGGCCGACACGTCGGGCGGCAGGAAGGCGATCAGCCTCTTGTAGATAGTCAAGCACCTGCCGCACGGCGTCGGTCTTCACCGTGAGATCGCCCTTGGCATCGATAAGCTGCGCGCCGAACGCGGCGAAGAACGCGCCAGCGGTGTCGACGCTGTCGCTGGTCTCGCCAAGTCCGATACCGAATGGGAACCCAGCTTTGTGACAAGCTTCCGCAGCCTTGAGGAACGTATCGGTCGTCCAGTTGTCCGCCTTCGGTGGACTGCCGGCCGGGTACATTTCCTGGACGTCGATGTTGGCGTATTTCTTCATCAGGTCGATGCGGGAGCAGGGGCCCTTGATCTGGCTGCCGACACAGGCGGGAACGCCGAGCCATTTGCCGTTCAACTGGCCGAGATACTGCACGGTACCGTTCACCGCGCCGTTCTGCTTGATCAACGGCTCCATGATGTCGTTCACGGGCTCGAGCAGTTCCGCATTGCCGTGCGGCCACCAGGTCGGCATCTGGAAGAATGTCGTGGCCCGACTTGGCCTGCAGCTTCCGCGGCGATGGTCAGGATGTTCTTGTTGCCCTGACTCGTGATGTAGTCGATCGAAACCTCGACCTTTTCCTTCGCCGCCCATTCATTGACGAGATCGGTCGACGCCTTGTTGGCGCCGGGTACCCAATGATCCCAGAAGCCGATCGAGACTTTGCCGGCCGCATAAGCCCCTCGAACGTAGGGCGCGGTGATCAGCGCGGCGGATGATAGAGCGGTAGCAGTTACGAATTGTCGTCGAGAAAGCGTTCTCCGTGACATGACGTTCCCTTCCCTCTGTGCCAAGATTTTTGAATTGTTTTTGTTTTTTTTGCCTCCGTCAGACGTCACGCTCAATTGGTGCGGCGTGACAGCGCGGAAGATTTTGTTATGAGATCAGAGCAGAATTGCCGGCGTCTGTCGAGAAATCAGGTTGGTCGCGGGTCTAGAACTAACGTTGTGTTCGATTGGGGGAGGCGGCAGGAGTTTCTGCATTGCAACCTGTCGCAGGGGGGCGGCGAGATTATTGCGGCGCACAGATTCCTTTCAGGTATGAATGAAACGGTCGAGCAATCGTGCCGCCGTCCGGTTCCAGTCCGACGTAACCTGCTCTCGCAGCGGGGCTTTCTCGACCGCGGCGATGGCGGCAGGACGGTAGACTTACGCGATGCGAAAACGATAATGTCCTGACACAGCAGGATTCCCTCCGCCCTCCAAGATTCTCAGCCAGCAAATCCAGATCGACCATGGAGACTGAATAATGATCAGTCCGACACCGCCGGCGCCGGCGCATTTAAGATTGCGCTTCGTGCTCGGGGCCGTTGTCGTCATGCTTCTCGGTGCGTCCTCGGCTGTTGTGGACGCGCAGGGACTGGTTCAAGGCGTTCAACAAGGCGCAAAAGAGGGTAATAAGGCTGCCGGACCTGTAGGCGGCGTGCTCGGAGGCGCGATCGGCGGCGTGGTAGGCGTGTTCACCGGCGTGCTTGGTGTCGGGAAAAACGGGCAGGCGGCGCCCGCGGCGGGAGACAGCACGCAGGCAGGTTCGGCGAAAGCAGCCAAGACGGCCAAAGCGGCGAAGGCAGACCAAGCAGGCGGTACTGACCCAGGAATGGTGCGCCGCAACTAACCGCCGAACAGATCGTCGCCAACAGCGATGCGAATATCGACCGGATCAAGGCCGAACTGAACCTCACGCCGGAGCAGGAGAAGCATTGGACCGCGTTCAACAGCGCGATGCACTATCTCGGCCACAACGGCGCCGATCGCCTCAACTTGAGAATTGCGCGTGCCCAGCGCGATCCGCCCGACGACATCATCGAGCAGATGCGCAACGAAGCCCAGTTCCTCAACGATCGCGCTGTGGATCAGCGCAACGTCGCCGACGCGGCCGAGCCGCTATTCGCAAGCCTCAACGACAAGCAAAAGGCGGTCTTCATCGAGGAAATGGTGCGGCTCAGTCATGAGCGAGGGCTGGACTAGACGCGCAAACGGGGCCGATGACCTGGCGATCATCGGTCGATGGCTGCGAATAGCCGGGCACGCATGCCCTGGGGTAGGTGGAAGGCGTGGCACCCGGCTATCCTGCCGCAGCGGCGCGGCTCTTTAATTCGTCACGCAAAATTGAAGAAACGCTGACCGCTTCGTGCCCGAGAGATGGCGGGCTCATGGCCTCTGTCGGGAATTGGGAGGCTCACTCATTAAATTCCAATGGCACCGGGAGCTGACGCGCAGCGGCTCGACCCGGAAGGTCCGGCGTTGCCCAGGCCGTGTGAAAATGCGGCCGGTGTTCGACGCGCTTGTGGCAGCCTAAGAACTTGCCGTACGCTTTGGGGCAGGCCCGACGAGAGCCAATTCGACCGATGGAACGCCCGCTTTCAAAAGTCCGTCGCGATAATGGGCGATGTCGGCCGGAAGATTTCCAGCGGAAATTCCTGAGATGCCGATCGACGGTCAGGCCTGGATAGCTGTCCAGCAAGACGTCGGCCGCCTTTGCCGCTTCCTCGGTTCGTCCCGATTGCGCGAGCGCCGCCGCCCGCACTGCGAGCACCTGAAGATGATTGGGATTCAAATACAGGGCTTCGCGCGCCCAGGACAGCGAAGCATCATATTGTCCCAGAAGGTAATGGCTGAACGCGTTCAATGCCGCCCATTGATATCTGGGGTCGCTGTTGCCGCGCTGCACAGCAGTTGAAAACAGTTCGATTGCCTGTCGATGCTCGCCGATAACGAGGTGACATATTCCAAGAACGCCGCGAGCACCCATGTCGTACGGGTTCAACTCCACGGCCTTGTTGGCGGCATCCAGTGCAGCGTCGTAGTTGCCCTCCATCGCCTGCACATAGGCAAGGATCGAAAATGCGAACGACGAACGAGGGTCAAGCCGAACACTGCTTTCTGCCAGAGCCATCGCATCGGCCCACAATTCGCGCGTACTTCGGATCCATCCAAACTGCACGCCCTGCACCAGGATAGTGGCGAGATAGGCGCGCGCAATTGAAAGCGCCGGATCGAGCGCAATGGCCTCCCTGAACAGAGTAATCGAAGCTTCGTAATCTGCCTTTGTCGGCTGATAATAGTGCGAAAGCCCCCTCAAAAAGCGATCCCACGCCGTCAAGTCGGTGGACGATGGCCGGGCCGGGACGGAAGCTTCCGCGCGGTATATCTCCGGGGCTAGTGCGGCGGACAGACTTGTGGTGATTTCATCCTGCATCGCGAACAGATCGCCGATGTCCCGGTCATATCGACCGGCCCATAATTGCTCGCCATTCTCCGGCGCTATCAGTTCGGCGGTCACGCGAATTTTGGCTCCGGCACGCCGTACCGAGCCCTGGATCAGGTAGGTCGCGTCAATCTCCCGCGCGATAAGGCGCGTGCTCAGGTTCTTGCTTTTGAACGAAAAGGTCGAGTTTCGGCTGAGCACTCGATAAAATGATTGCAACGAAAGCGCGTGGATCAGGTCCTCGGTGAGTCCGTCAGCGAAATATTCGTCCGTGCTGTCGCTGAGATTTGCGAATGGAAGCACGCCCACGATCGCGGTTCGGTATTGCGCCAGCAAGTTTGATGTGCTCCTCGGCTCCCGACCGCTTTGTCGGAGCCGCCCGGCTCCCAGGTCCAGACATTCGACCGGTCTCCTCGATATTCTTGAAACGGTGACTGCCGGCGTCGACAAGGGTGGCATTGAGATGCTTGCTGGCCTCACTGTAGGCCTTTGCCGAAATGGCCACGCCGCCAGGGGCGGCCACCGTTTCAAGGCGAACGGCGATATTCACATCGTCCCCGAACACTTCGTCTTCGTCGGCGATTACGTCTCCCATATGGACCCCGAGACGGAATTGCATGATCCGATCAGCCGGGAGATGGTTGTTTCGTTCTGCCATCAGCGTCTGCATCGCGATCGCGGACTCGATTGCGCCCGACGATGCTCGGAAACTCGAGCAGGAAACCGTCGCCGGTGTTCTTCACAATCCGGCCGCCGTGATTGAGGATGATCGGATAGATCGCGCTTCGATGGGCCTTGAACGCGGCGTGCGTACCGGCCTCGTCAGCGCCCATCATTCGCGAATAGCCGGCGACGTCAGCGCAGACGATCGCAGCTAGGCGTCTTTCCATATCTGTACCCGAACCGGGAACTCTACGTCGCAGGCTAACCGAATCCAATGACTTTAGAAACTTGTCCGTGCCGGAGACCAGATCGGAGCTTAGACGCGATGCAATCCAACCGGCATCGGCATGTGCTGGATATGCCCAGGGTCCCTCCGTCCGCGAGTGGCAGAATTGCCTGGATTTAGAAAAGCCGGATCGGCGCCACTTTCGATTCAATGCAGCAAGGACTGCGCCAGTTCCGCCCCAAGAACTAGGGGCCAAAGCGTTTCGAGCGAAGCGGGCACCGGTTCGCGCACAGAAAACGTGTCGAAAAAAAACTAATGCCTAAAAAGCGATCTGATCTTGTTGTCTCTTTCCTCGAACGACATCGCGCCCTTGAGCCTTTCGCCATTGACGAAGAAGGTCGGCGTTGCGTCGACCTTCAACGTCTCGCAGGCGAGATCCCGATCGGCGGATATCCTGTCGAGCAGAGGTTGATCCTTGCCGCAGGCCTCGACGTCCTGCTCGCTCATGCCGGTCTCAGTGCGGATCAGCTTCAGGGTTATTGTTTGTCTGCGCCGTCAACTGATCCTGTTGCCTGAGCAGGAGCTCGACGGCCCCGCAATATTTCGCGTCATCGTCGCCGGCGATGCACTGGGCCAGCATCGGACGCACGAAATGGATGGAGATCGCCAGCTAGAAATGATCATTCTGGCAACGGCGGGCCGCGGGGGTCCGCCACGCAAAACCGTTGTCGCTAACGCGACGGCCGCAACGGAACAGTACGAACCGGCTAGACCCAGCTGGTGCCGAAATCAATTCCGAACGTCATCAGGCCGAGCGACACAACCAGGCCCAGGCAGCAAAACAGCGCGATGGGCTTTAAAGAATGATCGCCGGCTTGCGCATCGGAAACTGAACGCATCGGAACGATGGAAGAAAGCGTAGCCATAATACCCCCCGTTTGTTGGCCCTGAAACGCTTCGGGCCTGGAGGTTGTAGGCCCAAAATGTTTATCGGCGATTGCCGGGTATCGTTAATGGAATCGCAATAAAGCGCGCGCAACGCGCAGCCTACACCGGCCAACGATCGCCGCCGCGGATCAGGCCCTGGATGCGCCGATCACTTTGGCGATGACCGTCGCGGTCATCGCCCGCCGGTCGGAAGCGCGCTGCGCTTGCAGCCGTTCCCTGGCCTGCTCTTCGATCAGCAGGTTGATAAGCGCCAGCCGCTTCGGCTCATCGACCGCTTCTGCCAGCAAATATCGATAGCGGCGGAAATCAAATCCCGCATTCTGTTTACGCATCTCACGCCCCCGCGCGCATACCCTAGAGGTCAAAGCGTTTCGCAACCGGTGGATGGGCGCAATAGCCCGGCGCGAGCTTTGCACAGGAAGTTGCGCCACCATCGCCACTGCCGGCAGCCGTCGGGCGATCAGAGGCGCGGGCTTATTTGGGCTGATCGGTTTTCGGGCGAGCCGCTTCCTGGGCGCGTGCGGCCATCCAGGCGTCGTATTCGGCCGTGCCCCGGCGCGGCGGCACGCCTGCCGGCTCACCACCCATCCAGTGCGGCATGTCGGCGAGCTGCTCGCCCGCGGTCCTGCCGGCGCAGGACGACAGCAACATGCAGGCCAGGCAGAGCAAGGCGAATTCGGGTCTTGCAGGGGAACGATTCATCCCACCCCGATGCCATCGCAATGCGGCGATCACGGCGCGCAATCGTGACGGGGATGCGGAAGGCGAGGGGGCAGCCGGCCTAACAACCCCCACCGATGCTCAGCAGGCTCCCGTCGGGCGCGTCGTCTTTCATCGGTTCCACCGGATTCATCCAGGCATGAAGCGCGCGGCAGGGTAAGAACGATAAAGGGGCGGTCGCGGGTGTGTTGGGCCGGACAGATATTTATTGGCGGGCCGCGACCGATGATGATGAGACACTATGTCTACATGTCTTATAGACGCCATCACCCGCTTGCTCCCCCTTGTGATTTCCGATATAATTTCCGGAAATTTGGAGATGTGGAATGGCCAAAGCAAAATCCCCCCTTGCGACACATCGCGCGCGTATGGAGCGCCAGGGTTTCGTGCGGGTCGAGGTCAACGTCCGCAAGGAAGATGCGGGCCTTGTCCGCCGTATGGCTTCCGCTTTGTCCGATCCTTCGCGCCAGGCCGAGGCGCGAAGGCTGCTTCAGCAACGCTTTGTCGAGCCGCCCAAAGTGAGCCTGAAGGCGCTTCTTGCGTCCGCGCCACTCGACGGGATCGACCTCGATCGCAGTCCGGCCGCTGGACGTGAAGTCGATCTATGAGCTACCTGATCGATACCAACATCATTTCCGAGGTCCGAAAGGGCGCTCGTTGTGACGCTCATGTATCCGCCTGGTACGCGGCTGTTGCTGATGAGGATCTCTTCCTGAGTACGCTCGTCCTTGGTGAGATCCGAAAGGGCGTTGAACTTGCACGCCCTCGGGACTTGGGCAAGGCAGTGGCGCTCGAACGCTGGTTGCGGGAAGTAGAGGCGGCATTCAATGGGCGCGTGCTCGGGATCGATAACGCCGTGTCCGATCAATGGGGGCGTATGAGCGCCATCAGGCCTCTCCCGGCTATCGATGGCCTGCTCGCGGCGACTGCGTTGACCAATGGCCTGACGCTGGTGACCCACAATGACCGCGACGTCGCTGGTCTGGGCGCGGCAGTGTTCAACCCGTTCAAGGGAGCCGAAAACGACCATCGATAATAATACCGGCGGCGTTCGGATAGAACGGCGCATCACAGCGTAGAATCGGCGAGCTGGCGGGCCACGAACGACGAAGATGAGCACTATGTCTACGCCATAGCCCTCCGTTGATCCGCAGGCTGGCCGGAATCTCTCATCCCAGCGCCAGTATTGCACTGGCGCTCGAGTGTGTATATAGTGATTAATCTATACACAATGATCGATCGGGTAAGCTGCGATGCGGACCAACATCGAAATCGATGATGAGTTGTTATCCCAAGCCATGACGGCGACGGGCTTGGCGACCAAACGCGCCACTGTTGAAGAGGGTTTGCGGCTGCTCGTCCGGCTGCGCAAACAGACGAAGGCGCTGACAGAGCTCAAGGGATTGGGTTGGGAGGGCGATCTCGAGGAGATGCGTCAGGGCCGCCCGCCACGCCGGTCGTGATTCTCGTCGATAGCTCCGTCTGGATTGCACACCTGCGCGGGCATCGCACGTCGGCGACCGACAAACTGGAGGAAGCCGCTGCACGGGAACCGCTCCTGGTTGGTGATCTCATCCTGCTCGAAATCCTTCAGGGCGCTCGGGACGACGCCCATGCCACGCGCATTGAACGCGGATTGCGCCGGTACGCGATTGTGCCTCTCTTGGATGCCGATCTAGCCCCTCGTGCCGCCCGAAATTACCGCAAGCTGAGAGAACTGGGCATCACGATCCGGAAAACAGCCGACATTGTCATCGGCACCTTTTGCATCGAACATCGCCACGCGTTGCTGCACGATGACCGCGATTTTGCACCCATGGAGGAGCATCTTGGTCTCAAGGTCGTGTAAACCGCCGCCTCCGGCTTCTCGTCGTTCCGAGTAAACGGCGAGCATGGGACCGGGGCGGTCGCCGGATAGTATTTCGTGGTCTGGCGTAGATTTGGCGGGCCACGAACGACGACGATGAGCACTATGTCTACGCTATAGCCCTATGAATGGACCACCGCGGGGCAGTAGACTTTGCCACCCGACAGGCCGAAAGGGGTTAGGTGCAGAAAAATATCGAGATCAACCAAACTGCTTCAAGCGCTCCAAGGTCGTTGATTGAGCACGTAGAGGAGTCAGTCTGTAGCGCGCTGGGAATCGCCAGTACGCGGCACCGTTCGGCGATGCGCGACCTGCGGCTGACCGCCGATCAGGATCTCGTCGACCTGATCTTCCGAACGGTGGCCGATAATTACGAGCGGGGGGATGCTGCCGCCAATCGCGATCGGTCGCAGGAGAACTGGCGCTGGCAGCGCCTCCAGCCGCAGATCGCCGCGCATAACACGAGTCCCGAGGTAGTGTTGGAACGTGCGATCGCCGCAGCCTGCGGGCGTACTGGCCGCGCTGACTGGGCTAACCAAGTTCCCGTCGCCTCGGGACTCATCGCCGGCGCTGCGGACGGACGCCGCGCGATCGACCTCGCCCACCAGTGCGCGGAGCGGCACTTCGAGCTGATCGAGCTCAAGATCGCCAGCGATACACCGCTCTATGCCGCGGTCGAGATCATAGGCTACGGCTGTATTTGGTTGCTCGCCCGCGCATACCCGCCCAGCCTAAAGAGTGCAATCCTTGAGGCCGATCACGTCGATCTGAGGGTGCTGGCTCCGGTGGATTACTACACGCGTTACGACCTCACCGAGCTTGAGGCTGCGCTGGACCAGGGATGTCGTGCGCATGGCCGGGCGCAGGGCGTCACTATGACGTTCGCCTTTCACGCGCTCGACGAACGGCTGGTCGGCCCCTTGACCTTCGATGACGACGCGTTGCTTGCCGCACTCGACAACCGCATTTCTTGGAGGGTTGGAAGGCGAGAATGACCGAGGACCCGTTCCTTCCCGGCGTGCCCGTAGCGCACGTCTGCGCCCGCCTTGCCGCCGCCGGCGGTGACGAGATCGGCAGTGGAAAGTTCGCTCATCCGGAAAGCTCGGCCGCGCTGGCGGTCAATGCTTTCGGCTGGTTTATCGAGCGCCCGATGGACTTGCCGCCGCTACCCGGCACCGCAGCGATGGGTACGCCCGAACGCGTCGAGGTGGAGTATTGCGCGCGATTGCCGTGGTCGGGCGGGCGTCACCCTTGGCTCGACGCGGTGGTGATCACGCCGACCCACCTTATCGGCATCGAGTCAAAACGCTTTGAGCCGTTCCGCGACACCAAAACGGTTTCGCTGTCGTCCGCCTACGATCGGCCGGTGTGGGGCGGGCGGATGGACCGTTTCGCCGCCATGCGCGACGCGCTTCGCTCAGGCAAACTGCGCTTTGGGCACCTTGACGCCACTCAACTCGTCAAACACGCCTTTGGCCTAGTCACCGAAGCCCGGCGCCTGTCCCGCCAGCCTATGTTGTTCTACCTCTATGCCGAGCCTAACGAACGAGGCAAGCGGCAGATTTCTGCCGAGGACCACCGCCGTCACCGCGACGAGATTGCCGCCTTTGCTCAGTTCGTGGACAGCGATGAAGTGACGTTTCTTTCCTCCAGCTATCGCGAGTGGATCGACGCCGCCATGCCTGTCGCCGAAGCGGAGGCTCACTTTGCGCGTCTGCGGCAGCGCTTTGAACTCTGACCCAACGAGCCGAGCCAGCCGGTCACGCCGCTGGCGAACGAATGACCTACTTTGCGAAGCGGGTGCTAGCGACGAACGACCGGCGAGGGCGCCGAGACGCCAAAGCCGGAAGTGAAAACGACATCCCCAAATCAGTAAATCGTGGGATGGGCGGCGTACAGAATGCCGTCCGATTGTCATCCGCGTCGCAGGCGGGCGCACTTTTCCCAGCAGGCGCGGGGACGGTCTGGCGGCCGTTGACCGACGCAGCGGTGAGCAATCAGCGTGCGGATAAATCGCATGCCCAATGACGTGTGATGCACGGTTTCGGAGGATCGAAATATCGTAGCCTGGAGCGGACGTTAGGCGCTCGATTAAGACTGCGAGATAAAAGCGCCGCCGTCGGCCGGGCGCATGTGGTTGGGGAGGTTTGAATTTTTGAATTCCCTCAGAATCGTCTTGCCATACATTTTGCTAATATTGAAGCGTTGCCGGGACTTGAAGGATTGGACACGGTCTACGCTCTGGAACTCATCGACGATCGATCTGTGTCTGTCGGTCTTTTCATGGGCGCCATTCCGTTCAACCAAAGCCGCCATCAAGTTGCACACGCTACTCGATCTGCGCGGCAACATTCCGTCGTTTATCTTCATCAGCGACGGCAAAATGCATGACGTAAAAATCCTCGATCATCTGGTGCCCGAACCGGGCGCTTTCTATGTGATGGATCGAGGCTATGTCGATTTCGAACGCTTGGGGCGGCTCGATGATGCCGGAAGTTTCTTCGTTACGCGCGCGAAGTGGAATATGAAGGCCCGCCGCCGCTATTCTCGTCCCGTCGACCGTTCCACCGGTTTGATCTGCGACCAAACCATCGTGTTGACCGGCTTTTACACCCGCCAAGGTTTTGATCGTCCCTTGCGCCGCATTAAATTCAACGATCACGAAACGGGAAAATCCTTGGTGTTCCTCACTAACAATTTTGCTACTGGATCACAAATTTCGCCGCTTGTTCCGCGGCAGGGGACGGATGCAACATTGGCATCGTTGAAGTGTCATCGCAATCGCGACGGCCAGCCAGCGATGGATAGTGGCTATCGAATTGGGGACGTGGCGCTGCGGCCGGATCGGGGGCGCCGCGGGGTCGGTAACCACTGGGAAGGGCAGGTTTTTCGATTTGAGCGGCGCGGTCAGGTTCTGAGGGGGGAATGTTCTCCCGTTCGGAGATCAGGAAACCGTAGGCTGCGATCGATAGCGTGCCGTGATGGTGGAAGCCCCGCCAACTGCGGCCTTCATAGTGGCCGAGGCCGATTTCCTGCTTGAGGTCCTGATAATCGCGCTCGATGCGCCAGCGCAGCTTGGCGAGATCGACCAAGTCGCGGAACGACATATTGGCGTCGACGTTCGCGAGCCAGAATTTCGTCGGCGCGGCTTCATCCTTGGGCCACTCGATCAGCAGCGTCTCTTCGGCAAACTGCGCTTCGCCCCGCATCGGCGCCGCGTGCACGCGCACGCGGGCAAAGCGCGACTGCAGTTTCGCGTTGCTGCCTTCGCGCCACGTGATGCTGCGCCAGGCGTGCTTGGGCAGGCCGAGCGCCAATGCTGCGACGCTGATGCGCCGCGGCTTCCGATTATCCTCGCGCACCGGGCGTACCTTGACGGTCGATATGATGGCCGCCACGTAGCGCAGCCCCAATCCCACGATCCCCTGGCGCAGACCGCTGTTCGTCCCATAGCTCGCATCCATCAGCACGACACCTGGGGCAACGCTCGCCTTCAGAGCCGCGCGGATCTGCTCCAGCGCAATCTGCGGCTTGGTCTTGAACCTGATCGCAGTGGGGACATGCGCTTTCTCGCGGCGTGATCTATCGTCGGTCCATGCCCGCGGCAGATACAGCTGATACGCGATCGGCAGACTGGCATCGTGATTGGCAATCGACAGCGTCACCGCTACCTGGCAATTGGCCTGCTTGCCGAGTTGTCCGCAATATTGATGATGCACCCCGACCGAATGCCGGCCCTTCTTGGGAAAGGATGTATCGTCGATGATCCAGGCCTCGATCGGGCCGCGCCGCTCAATCGATGGTGTCACCAGCTCACGCACCTTGGCCAGCATCTGCTCATCCGACCACGTTGCATTCGCGACGAAATGCAGCAGCTTCTGGTGCTGCGCCGAAACCCGAGCCGGCGCGGTCACCGCCGCCATCGGCTCCACGCTGCGCCGCCCCTCCGTCGCCAAAAGCCCCGAGCAATAATCTCGCAGCGGTCCAGCCCGGTCCGCATGCCCGACAACCTTCGTCAACTCGCCAACATACGCCGCAAAACGATCCGCAATCGCCATTTTGACGTTGTGACCCATACCAGCCTCCCGCTTGATTGGAAGCTCGACAAACATCTGATTCTAAAACAAAATTAGATGCGACAAATCAACTCGGGGAAATAACTCAGTCGTACTAAAGACATCAAGTCATTCAACGATCCGAGCGCCATCCGCCCCGTTTCTTGCTGAGAGTTGAGCAAGACCGCCTGGCGTGAAGAGGCCGGACCAGCGACAGCCCGTCAAGGCTGTCGCGGAGTCGCGCCACCGCTTCGCGGCTTGCGGCCTTGACCGACTGCCGCTGCCCCGGCAAGGGCTCGCCAAGCGGTCATGACTCACGATGAGCGAACCACTCCTCTCTCGAATGGGCAATCAGCATCGCTACGGCAAGTCTTTGCCGCCGCGAGCGCGCAACGCGGAATCGAAAGGTTCCGCAAGCCGGGGAGCTGCCGGATGCTGGTTGGATGTCTCATTCTCGCCGCAGGCCGCCCCGACGATCCAGATCCGGGATTCCACCGGACGACTTCCTGGATTACGCTGCCCCGTCGGCCCGTCGCGTGGGCCGACCGGCAAAGCACGACCTGTCGAACTGGAAGGTCACGGATGATTGGCCCGAGCGCATCCCCGTCACGGACGCCGAGGTGGACGTGTTCGAGGCATGGTTTGGCGATCTCTTCGATGAACTGTTCGGGCCGTGCCGGTGACCGCAAGAGGGAGCATGTGCCATGACCGTGCCGCTGCGTGCCGCCCTTTACCTGCGCGTCTCGACGGCGCGACAGGCCGAGCACGATGTCTCGATCCCGGACCAGAGGCGGCAGGGCGAGAACTACTGCACCTCCCGCGGCTACCGGCTGGTCGAAACCTATGTCGAGCCTGGCGCCTCCGCCACCAACGACCGCCGGCCCGAATTCCAGCGCATGATCGAGGCCGGCATCAGCAAGCCCGCGCCGTTCGACGTGGTGGTGGTCCATTCATTCAGCCGCTTCTTTCGCGACCATTTCGAGCTCGAGTTCTACGTCCGTAAGCTCGCCCGGAACGGCATCAAGCTCGTCTCCATCACCCAGGAGATGGGCGACGATCCCATGCATGTCATGATGCGCCAGATCATGGCGCTGTTCGACGAATACCAGTCCAAGGAGAACGCCAAGCACGTCCTGCGAGCCCTGAAGGAGAACGCGCGGCAAGGCTTCTGGAACGGCTCGCTGCCGCCGATCGGCTACCGTGTGGTCGCGGCCGAGCAGCGCGGGGCCAAGGTCAAGAAGAAGCTGGAGATCGATCCGCTCCACGCCGACACGGTGCGGCTGATCTACCGGCTCGCCCTGGAGGGCGACGGCACCAGCGGCCCGATGGGCGTCAAGAACATCGTCAGCCATCTCAACGGCCGGCGCATCTTCACGCGCGACGGCGGACGCTGGGGCATCGGCCAGGTTCACCGCATCCTGACCCGGACGACCTATATCGGCCGCCACGAGTTCAACAAGCGCAGCAAGACGAAGGAACTGAAGCCGGTCGGCGAGATCGTCCCCGTCGAGGTTCCGCCCTGATCGATCAGGCCACGTTCGACGCTGTGCAAGCGCATCTGCGATCGCGCAATCCGAAGGTCACGCCGGCGCGTGTGGTCAGCGGGCCGACCCTGCTCACCGGCATCTGCTTCTGTGCCACATGTGCGGGCGCCATGACGCTGCGAACCGGCAAGGGTAACCGATACCGCTACTACACCTGTTCGATCAGGGCCCGGCAGGGCGACACCGGCTGCACAGGGCGAAGCGTGCCGATGGCAAAGCTGGACAACCTCGTTGCCGGGCATATCGAGCACCGGCTGCTGACGCCCGAGCGATTGGAGGAGGTTCTCGCCTCCGTACTGGACCGCCGCCAGGAGCGCACTGAGCGGCGGCGCGAGCATATCGCCGAGCTGAACAAGCGTGCCACGGAGGCTGACCTCCGTCTCAAGCGGCTTTACGACGCCATCGAGACCGGTGTCGCCGATCTGAACGAGCCGGGGCTAAAGGACCGTATCGCCGGGTTACAGGCGATCCGGGATCAGTCCCAGGCTGACGCCGTCCGGGCTCAGGCCATGTTGGACAGCGCGGCTCAGCAGGCTGTCACCACGGCGGTGCTACGCAAATTCGCCGCCACGGCCCGCAAGCGGATGCGGATCGACGGCGGGGGATATCGCCGGGACCATCTGCGCGCCCTGGCCCAGCGCGTCGAGGTGGATGACCGCGAGGTCCGAATAATGGGATCGAAGACCGACTTGCTCAGAACGCTCGCTGCCATTTCGGGCGTAAAATCGGCTACTGGCGGCGTTCGCAGTTCTGTACTGGACTGGCGGAAGGGGTGGGATTCGAACCCACGGTACCCTTGCAGGCACGCCGGTTTTCAAGACCGGTGCCTTAAACCACTCGGCCACCCTTCCGTTGCTGCGACATCAATCACTTGGCGGCCGGAAGATCAAGGACAGCTTGGCGACAGACCCCCGTTTGGACCCCAAGCCCTTCACGCACCGAAAAGCACCGCGGTTGTTTCAACGCGATCTTCTCAGACCCCAAAACGAAGCGCGTGACGCCAGCGGCCGGTGCCAAGAGAGCGACCTAAACCAATGACAGCGCGCGCACAATCATGGCGATCGTGATGCTCGCGACTATCAAGCCGTAGTCAACGGCGCCCGACTCATCCCTGAGAAAGCGCGTGGTGAGATTCATCATGGGCATAACTCCAAGTCTGCGCTTCACGATCGCAGCACAGCGTTCTTCCGATCTGCGGGGTTAATCTAAAATTCTAAGAACCCCGCTAACTGCGACACCAAAACAAGGCTGCATCCGACAACGAATTGGCAACCAATCGCGCCAGCGAGTTCAGGCCGCGAAATTCGTCGGATTCAGTCATGCGGCTTGCGGCGTTCATGTCGTCTCTGTTGCGAGAGACCGGACTAACCCAGCGGGCCTACAACCTTTCCTGCTACTCCCGCGCGAAAATGCAGCGGGTTCGAAGAGATTGGCTCTCGGTTTCGACCTCCTTCCACCATTGAAGCGGCCCGGAAGCGCCCAAATAAGCCCCAAAAGACGACCGTCAATGGGAGGCCCAGCGCGTAGGAAAACCATGTGAGTTAGTAAAATGGAACTTAGCGACGAACCAGAAAACGAACGGACGGGGCCGTCAGAGCGCACTGCTGACTTACGAGCACTGCAACTAAGACTTCAGCAACTCGATGAATATTGCAGCCAAGCTGTCGCCGAGATCCGCGCTTCGCTCGATCGGCCCCAAGACGACTGCAGTTGAAACCGTCGCAGAACTGCGCGGGAGCCGACCCGCGGGCGTCCACGACGGTTATTGGCATCGCGAGCGAGCACGCCGCCGGTTGCAAGCTCGGGCGCAAGCCGGCCCCCCTTAGAATCGAGGGACCGCCGCTGCAACCATTCATTCACCACCCCGGGCGTCTCCCCATTTCCGCCGGGTTCGGGATGCGATATCGTCCCACCTTGATGCGGGGATGGGGCCGCATCGGCGCGTATTGCTATAATGGCCCGATGCCTCGAAGTAGGCACGCGGGCGGTGGAATGGTAATCGGGGCGGATGGGGATTCGACGGTCATATCCGATGATGCGGATAGCGCGAGGTGCCGCGGCCGTGGTGTCATGCCTTGTCCTCGCCAACTGCGCATCTTCGGACAAATTTGCCAGTCGGGTTGACCCCAAATACGGTGTTTCCAGTAGCCCCCGAGTTGTTGAGTTTGGGGAACCGGTGCCGAAAGGCGGAGGCACCTACCGTGTCGGCAAGCCCTATACCGTGGCGGGACGGGTCTACGTGCCCGAAGAAGACATCAACTACCGCGACGAGGGCATGGCCTCCTGGTATGGCGACGATTTCCACGGCCGGCTGACGGCCAACGGCGAAATATTCGATATGGGATCGCTGACCGCCGCCCACCCGACCCTGCCGATGCCGAGCTACGCACGGGTGACCAATCTCTCCAATGGCAAATCGCTGATCGTCCGCGTCAACGACCGCGGACCGTACCATGGCAACCGGCTCATCGATGTCTCGAACAAAGCCGCCGAACTCCTTGAATTCAAAGGCAATGGGGTGGCCCGCGTCCGGGTCGAATATGTCGGCCGGGCGCCGCTTGAGGGTTCCGACGACCGGCAGTTGATGGCGACCTTGCGCACCGGCGTGCCGGCCCCGTCGCCGTCCATGGTCCGGGTGGCGTCCGCCCGTCCGTTCGTTCCGGACATGCCGTCGAACGCTCGCCCGATCCGGGGCGAGGTTCCACTGCCGGAGGGGCGGCCCTATAGCCTTGGCAATACCTCGGCCGATCTCGCCTCGATCAACGCGACGTCGGAAATGTCGGCCTCCGCCCGCTCGCGTTCGGGCAGCCGCGCCGTTGAAAATCCGCGCGCCGTTTCCTACGAAATTGACGACCGCTATGCACCGGGCGTCAGGCCTGTCTCCGCCTATGCGCCCGTCGATCCGCGCGGACCGAGCGAACTATTGACCGGACGCGGGCTCTACTGAACTTCCCTCAGAAAGCCGATCAAGGCAGCGTTGACCTCGTCGGCGCGCTCCTGCTGAATCCAGTGACCTGCGCCTTCGACGATCAGCTTTCGCTTCAGGCTCGGCAGAACCCGCTCCATCTCAGCGACACGCTTGGCGCCGATCAGTCCGGTGATCACGGAATCCTGCGATCCCGCGATAAACAGGGAAGGCTGACGGATCTGCGCGCCCTGCCACGGCGCGGTCAGCTCCCAGTTGCGGTCGATGTTGCGATACCAGTTCAGCCCGCCGCGGAAGCCGGACTTCCGGTAGGCGTCGATAAAATAAGCAAGGTCGGCCTCGCCAAGCCATTTCGGCAACGGCCGATCGGCTCGAGCATCGCCAAGAAATCCCTTGCCCTCTTCGATGAACAACGAGGCGGCGGGGTCGGAAAATCCGCGCCCGAGCAGAGTCCGCATAGTCAGGCCGGCATCGCGCTCGAATTCGCGTTCCGCGACGCCGGGCGTCTGGAAATACTGCCAATAGAAATTGGCGATCCCGCTCTCGCGCAAGGTATCGAGCGGCCGGCCGCGCCCCCGCGAAGGTGGGGGAACGCTCAAGCCCGCAACCGCGGTGAAAATATCGGGCCTGAACAGGGCGGCATGCCAGGCGACCGGCGCGCCCCAATCATGGCCAACGATGACGGCCTTCTTTTCGCCGAGCGCCGCAATCAGCGCGACCATGTCCCCGACGGTGTCGAAGATGCTGTAGGCATTGATATCGGCGGGCGCACTGGTTCGGCCGAACCCTCGCATATCGGGCGCCACGACATGGAAGCCGGCTGCTGCAATCGCCGGGATTTGATACCGCCACGAGTGCGACAGTTCCGGCCAGCCGTGACAAAGCACCACCAGCGGACCCTTGCCCTGTTCGACCAGGAAGATATCGATCCCGTTGGCGGAAATGCTGCGTGAGGATGACATTGGTATTTCCGCCTTGTTCGGGGTTTTTGTTGAGCTCCACGATAAGATTGTTTGAGCGGCATCGCAATTGGATCGCCCCCGCCAGATCGGGCAAGACCTTTGTTGTTTGCGGTACTCCCAACTGTTAGAACGCCGGCTTCAAGGCATCCCGATGACAGCCGAATTATCATCCTCCCGCAAATCAAAGTCCGCGACGGGACACGCCTGGCGCAACCTGCTGGCAGCCACAGTCGTGGCGGCGATCGGGTGGGGCAGCCTGGTATACGCCGCCAACAACAGCGTGCAGGGCGCAAAGAAGGTGGAGGATAGCGGATTCGATGGCGATGCGCCGACCGCGATCCTGATCGAAGCCTCAAGCGGCAGCGTACTGTTCGAGAAGAACGCCGACGAACTGCGGGCGCCGTCGAGCATGATGAAGCTGATGACTGCCGAGGTGGTTTTCCATGCCATCAAGCAGGGCGACGTCAAGCTGACCGACGAATATCACGTCAGCGAAAATGCCTGGCGCAAGGGCGGCGCGCCCGCGGGCGGCTCGACCATGTTCGCGGCGATTCACAGCAAGATTCCGGTCGACGATCTCCTGCACGGCGCCATCATCCAGAGCGGCAACGATTCCTGCATCGTGCTGGCGGAGGGAATCGCCGGCAACGAACGTGCCTTTGCCGACATGATGACCAAGCGGGCGCGCGAGCTTGGCATGACGCAGTCGACCTTCGCCAATTCCAACGGGCTGCCCGATCCCGGCAACAAGATGACGGTGCGGGAACTCGCGAAGCTCGCACGTTACATCATCCAGACCTACCCTGAGTTCTACAAATTATTCGGCGAACGCGAGTTCACCTGGAACAAGATACGGCAGCAGAACCGCAATCCGCTTCTGACCTCGCTGGAGGGTGCCGACGGGCTGAAAACCGGGTACACCAAGGAGGGCGGCTACGGCATGGTCGGCTCCGCCGTGCAAAACGGCCTGCGGCTGATCGTCGTCATCAACGGTCTCGACGATCCCGATGACCGTGCGTCCGAAGCGAAAAAAATGCTGGAATGGGGATTTCGCAATTTCGAAGCGCGAACGCTGATCGCGGCACAGCAGCCCGTGGGTTATGCCAAGGTGTTTGGCGGCGACAGCCGCTCGGTGAAGCTTGCCAGTCCCGAACCGATCAAGGTGATGGTGCAGAAAAACGGCAACGACAAGCTGATCGCGCGCGTGGTTTACACTGGACCGGTACGCGCGCCCGTCGAAGCCGGCCAGCAGATCGGCATCGTCAGGGTGTGGCGCGGCGGCAACGTCGCCACGGAGACTCCGGTTTTTGCGGCGGAGTCGGTGGGCATTGGGTCGATCACACGGCGGGCGATCGATGGTGCGAGCGAACTCGTCATCGGAATGTTTCGCCTTGGCGCAGAGAAACTCTGAGATGGCCGAAACAGAGGTCAAAAGAACGGCCGGGCGCGGCAGGTTCGTCACCTTCGAGGGGGGCGAGGGATCCGGCAAATCAACGCAAATCAAGACGCTGGCGGAACGTCTGAACGCCGCTAAGCTGCGCACCATCGTCACCCGCGAGCCTGGCGGGTCGCCAGGCGCTGAAATCATCAGGCACCTGGTGCTGTCAGGCATGGGCAAGCTGCTGGGCCCGGACGCGGAAACGCTGTTGTTTGCGGCCGCCCGCGACGACCATGTGCGCTCCGTCATCGAGCCCGCGCTCAATCAGGGGTTATGGGTGCTGTGCGACCGCTTCTCGGATTCGACGCGGGCCTATCAGGGGAGCCTGGGCAGGGTCTCCCCGGCGGTTCTCAACGCGATGGAGCGGGTGACGATCGGCGATCTCAAGCCCGATCTGACCATCATCCTCGATGTCCCGGTAGAGGTCGGCATGAAGCGCGCGGCCGCCCGCCGCGGCACGGGTGCGCCCGACCGGTTCGAGGCGGAAGACATCAGGTTTCATCAGGAATTGCGCGAGGCCTACCGGCAAATTGCCGCGGCCGAACCGCAGCGCTGCGTGCTGATCGATGCGACCGCCGAACCCGGTATCGTTGCCGCGAACATATGGGCCGCCTTGTGCGACCGTTTCTTTGCAACCAGCGCCGGCAGCGTGGCCAGTTCAGCATGAGCGCCCGTCAGGTCGAAACGCAGATCGTGGCCGTTCATCCGCGCCAAACCACTGAGCTGTTCGGACATCGCGACGCCGAGGCGGCATTGCTGAATGCCTACCGAAGCGGCCGTATTCCGCATGCATGGTTGATCGGGGGGCCGGCAGGCATCGGCAAGGCGACGCTGGCCTATCGCATGGCTCGGTTCGTGCTCGCACATCGCAATCCCAACGCACCCGACGTGCAGCGCGCCGAGACGCTCTGGATCGATCCGTCCGATCCGGTCGCGCGCCAGATCGCAGCAGGCGCCCATGGCGGCCTGCTCACGCTGGAACGGAGCCTCAACGACAAGGGCGTGATGCGCAGCGTGATCACGGTTGACGAAACCCGGGAGACGATCTCGTTCTTCGGCTCGACCGCGGCCGTCGAAGGCTGGCGGGTCTGCATTGTCGATACCGTCGACGAGCTCAATCCGAATGCGGCCAACGCGCTGCTCAAGGTTCTCGAGGAGCCGCCACAGCAATCGCTGTTCCTGCTCGTCAGCCATGCGCCCGCGCGGGTCCTGCCGACAATTCTGTCACGCTGCCGCAAACTGCTGTTGCGGTCGCTCGCCACCGCCGACGTCGTCCGCGCCGCCGCGAAAGCCGCCAGCATCGCGACCGACGATCCCGCATTGGCGGAGGCCGCGGGAGCGGCCGAGGGGAGTGTCGCACGCGCGCTCACATTCCTCGGCGGCGACGCCCTCAAACTTCACCAGCGCACAGCCGCGCTGCTGGCGACGCTGCCGAGGGTCGATCCCCGAGAACTCCATGCCCTCGGCGACGCGCTTGGCGGCAGCGACCGGGTCGCGCTTTCGGCCTTCATCGACAGCGTCGATCGCTGGATGAGCGAGCGCCTGCATGCCGACGACGCCAACGCCAATGCGAACCTTCCCCGCCTTGCACGGCTGGCGGAGGTGTGGGAAAAGATCAATCGCGCCGCGCGCGACACCGAATCCTATAATCTCGAACGAAAACCGCTGGTTTTCTCGGTGTTCGGGCTGCTAGCGGAAGCGACGCGCTAGGCGTCCGCTCATCCCCAACGATCTTGAGCGATAAAGGAATTTGTGGTGGCGAAGGCCAAGAAAAAGATTGTCAAAAAGCGAAAGGCGAAGAAGGCCGGCAAACCCGCGCGAACCCGTGCCGCCAAATCGCCGGCGCTGAAGCGACGCGCGAAGAAAAGCAAGCATACGGCGAAGAAGGCCGGGGAAGCCGCGAAGCAAAAAGCCGTCGCGAAGAAGCCCCAAAAAAAGTCGTCGAAGAAATCCCCGAAGAAGGCAAAGCCGGCCAAGCCAACCTCGCCACCGCAGAACGCGACCGAAGCCGGAAAACGGCCGTCAGCCAGCAAAAGCAAGAGAACCCGCAGTGCGGGCGAAGCAACCGCCGTCGTCGCCAGCCCGTCGCCTTCCACCGCAAGCAACACCTTCTACATCACGACCGCGATCTCGTACCCGAACGGGGCACCCCATATCGGTCACGCCTATGAGGCGATCGCGACCGATGCGTTGGCACGCTTCCAGCGGCTCGATGGCAAGGATGTGTTCTTCCTCACCGGGACCGACGAGCATGGCCTGAAGATGATCCAGACCGCGCAAAGGGAGAGCATGACGCCGTCGGAGCTGGCCGCGCGCAACGCTGCTCGGTTCAAAGAGATGGATCTGCGACTGAATGTATCGTTCGATCGCTTCATCCGCACCTCCGAGGAGCAGCACCATCGTTCGGTCCAGGAAATCTGGAAACGCATGGCGGCCAACGGGGATATCTATCTCGACAGTTACGCCGGCTGGTACTCGGTGCGCGACGAAGCCTATTACGCCGAAGACGAAACCGTCGCCGGCGACGACAATGTACGGCGCGGGCCGCAGGGCACGCCGGTCGAATGGGTCGAGGAGAAGAGCTATTTCTTCAAATTGTCCGCCTATCAGGACAAGCTGCTGGCGCTCTACGAAAGCCAGCCGGATTTCATCGGTCCTGACACGCGCAGGAACGAAGTTGTCAGCTTCGTCAAAAGCGGGCTGAGGGACCTTTCAGTGTCGCGCACCACGTTCGACTGGGGCGTTCGGGTGCCCAGCGATCCCGAGCACATCATGTATGTCTGGGTCGACGCCCTGACCAACTACATCACCGGCGTCGGCTTTCCCGACGAGAACGATCCGAACTGGCGCTACTGGCCGGCCGACGTTCACATTATCGGCAAGGACATCATCCGCTTTCACGCGGTGTACTGGCCGGCATTCCTGATGTCGGCAGGCGTTCCCGTACAAAGGCGCGTCTATGCCCACGGCTTCCTGTTCAACAGGGGCGAGAAGATGTCGAAATCGCTTGGCAACGTCGTCGACCCCTTCAACCTCGCCGACCAGTATGGCGTCGACCAGATGCGCTACTTCTTCCTGCGCGAGGTGCCGTTCGGTCAGGACGGCAGCTATAATCACGAAGCTATCGTCGCCCGGATCAATGCCGATCTCGCCAACGACCTCGGCAATCTGGCGCAGCGCTCGCTGTCGATGATCACGAAACAGCTCGGGGGCGTGTTGCCTGAGCCCGGCGAGTATAGCGACAACGACAAGGCGATCGTGGCGCAGGCCGACGGCGTGATCGCGCTCGCCAGAACTGCGATGGCGACGCAGCAAATCCATCAATGGCTGAACGCGGTCTGGGCCGTGGTGGCGGAAGCCAATCGCTACTTCGCGGGCGAGGCGCCATGGGCGCTGGCGAAGACCAATCCGGCGCGGCAGAAGACAGTGCTTTACGTGACCGCGGAAGTCGTGCGCCAGATCGCCATTCTGGTGCAGCCGGTGATGCCGGAATCCGCGGGCAAGCTGCTGGACAGTCTGGGCGTACCTGCGAGCGAGCGCAGCTTTGCCGCGCTGGGCGGCGCGAAACGCATTGCGCCGGGTACACGGTTGCCCGCGCCGGTCGGCGTATTTCCGCGCTATGTCGAACCCAAAGCAGATTGAACGGTTCGCGTAATGCTGGTCGACAGCCACTGCCATCTCGATTTTCCCGATTTCGCCGACGATCTCGACGGCATCGTGGCGCGGGCCGCGGCAGCCGGCATCGGACGGATGGTCACCGTCTCGACACGGGTGAGGCGGCTCGGCGGCCTGCTCGATATCGCCGGGCGCTTTCCCGATGTCTATTGCTCGGTCGGCACCCATCCGCACCACGCCGACGAGGAAGACGGGATTTCAGCGGACGAACTGATCGAGCTGACGCAGCATCCCAAGGTCGTGGCGCTCGGTGAAGCCGGGCTCGATAACTTCTACCCCCACGGCTCGCCGCAAGCGCAGGAGCGCGGCTTTCGCGCCCACATCGCAGCCGCCCGCGCGACCGGTCTGCCGCTGGTCATCCATACCCGCGAAGCCGACGAGCACTGCGGCCGTATCCTCGAAGACGAAATGTCGAAAGGATCGTTTCGGGCCGTGCTGCATTGTTACACCGGCGGGCTCGAGTTGGCGATGAAGGCGATCTCGCTGGGTCTTTCGATTTCCTTCACGGGCATTCTGACCTTCAAGAAGTCACAGGCGCTTCGCGATCTCGCCGCCGAGATTCCGGCCGATCGCATCATGGTCGAGACTGACTCGCCTTATCTGGCGCCGGGCAAATTTCGCGGCAAGCGCAACGAGCCGTCCTATGTGGTCGAGGTCGCCAAGGTGCTGGCGGAGACTCGCGGCGTCTCGTTCGAGGAAATTTCGCGCCAGACGACGGCAGAATTTCTTCCGCCTGTTCAGCAAAGTGCCGCCGGCGGAAACGATGGCATGACGCTGACGTTGACGATCCTCGGCTGCGGATCCTCCGCCGGCGTTCCGCGGCCCGCGCTCGGTTGGGGAAAGTGCGATCCCAACAATCCGAAAAACCGCCGCCGCCGTTGTTCGCTGCTCGTGGAACGCACCTCGCCTAACGGCATCACGCGGATCGTGATCGATACATCGCCCGATCTGCGCGAGCAGTTGATCGACGCCAATGTCGACCATGTTGACGCGGTGTTCCTGACCCATGAGCACGCCGATCAGACCCATGGCATTGACGATCTGCGTTCGGTAGTGCTGCACCAGCGCCGGCGCATTCCGGTCTACCTGAACCAGTCGACCGCCAAAGATATCATGCACCGGTTTTCATATTGCTTCGTATCGCCTCCGGGCAGCGACTATCCGCCGATCCTGGACCATCATTCAATCGAGGCCGGCGAAACCCGCGCCATCGAAGGGAAGGGCGGTACGGTCTCGCTTTCGGCCTTCATCCTGCAGCATGGTAATGTCCAGGCGCTGGGCTATCGGATCGGCGACGCCGCCTATACGCCAGATGTCAGCGACATCCCGCGCGAGAGCTGGCGTTTTCTGGAAAACCTCGATCTCTGGATCGTCGACGGACTGCGCTATGCCGCGCATCCCAGCCATTTCAGCGTTAACGACGCGCTGTCATGGATCGACCGCTTCAAGCCGCGCCGGGCCGTCATCACCAACCTGCATTCCGATCTCGACTACGAGATGCTGCGTCAGAGCCTGCCACCAAACGTCGTTCCCGCGCATGATGGAATGCGGTTGACGCTGGGGCAGACGGGCTAGACAGGGCGTCTCATGACGGCGATGATTGACGATGAAACTGGCGCTGGACGTGACGCGTGACGCACTGTCGCGGAAAATGGGGGATTGATGACAGAGCAGGCTGACGCTTTGCCAGCTGCGGGGTTTCTCAGGCGTACTCTCGACGGTATCTATCTTTTAGCCGGGTATGCGGCTGGCGTTTTCCTGTTTGCGATATTCGCGATCATGATGATCATGTCGGTCGGACGGCAGTTCGCACTCAATATTCCCGCAGGCGACGATTTCGCATCGTGGTGCATGGCCGCAATGGCGTTTCTTGGCCTCGCCCACACGTTCAAGCGCGGGGAGATGATCCGCGTTGGCCTGCTGCTGGAGCGGCTGCACGGGCGCCCGAAACAGATCGCCGAGACGGTTGCGCTCGTCATTGCGACGGCCTTCGTCCTCTACTTCACGCGCCATGCGGCGCAAATGACCTACAACTCCTGGCGTTTCCACGACATGGCGCAGGGCGTCGTCGCACTTCCGCTGTGGATTCCGCAGCTCGGTTTTTTCGGCGGTCTCGCGATCCTGTCGATCGCGCTGAGTCGACGAAATGGTGAATGTCGCTCGCGGCAACCGGCCGAGCTACGAGAAAGGTTCGCCGGACGAGACCCCGGATGAATTTCTCGAACGCATCTCGCAAGGCGGCGGAGGTTGACCATGGGCAACCTCGGCATGGTGCAGTTGTCGTTCGTTCTTCTCGGCGTGATGGTCGTGCTGCTGGCGAGCGGCGTCTGGATCGCGGTCTCGCTTGGGCTGGTGGGTTTCGTGGCGATGGCGCTGACCACGGATCGTGCCGCTCGGCAACGTGCTTGCCACCACGACCTGGAGTGCGAGCGCGTCCTGGACGTTGGCCGCGCTGCCGTTGTTCATCTGGATGGGGGAGATTCTCTTTCGCACCAGACTGTCGGAGGAGATGTTTCGCGGCCTGTCGCCCTGGCTTCAATGGCTGCCCGGGCGGTTGACGCATGTGAACGTTATCGGCTGCGGCATCTTCGCGGCGGTATCCGGCTCCTCGGCAGCGACTTGCGCGACCATCGGCAAGATTGCGTTGCCCGAACTCGACAAGCGCGGCTACGACAAGAACCTCAGTCTCGGCTCACTGGCGGGTTCCGGAACGCTCGGTCTGCTGATCCCGCCGTCGATCCCGATGGTGGTTTATGCGGTGACCGCCAATGTTTCGGTGCTGCAGGTTTTCCTCGGCGGCTTCCTGCCGGGCGTGCTCGTGATGGCGCTCTACTCCGGCTACATCATTGTTTGGTCGCTGCTCAATCCCGGCAAGATTCCACCGCGCGACCCGCCGATGCCGTTCCGGCAGAAAATGCAGCGAGTCGGCGAAGCTCATTCCTTGCCTTCTGCTCATTCTTGCGGTGTTTCTCTCGCTGGTACTCGGTTTCGCGACCGCGACCGAATGCGCTGCGTGGGGCGCTTCCGGCGCGCTCCTTCTGGCGTGGTGGAGCGGCACGCTAACGCGCAAGAACTTCCTCGAAAGCGTGATGAGCGCGACGCGACTGACCTGCATGATCATGCTGATCCTCGCCGGGCGCCGCCTACACGACCGCGGCGATGGCTTACACCGGCATTCCGGCGGCGCTCGCCGAGTGGGTGAAGGGACAGGATCTCACGCCCGGCATGCTCGCGCTGTATCTCAGCATCATGTACATCATTCTTGGCTGCCTGATCGACGGCATCTCGATGATCGTTCTCACCGCGGTCATTGTGCTGCCGATGGTCAAGCAGGCCGGACTCGATCTGATCTGGTTCGGCGTCTATCTCGTGATCCACGTCGAGATGGCGCAGATCACGCCACCGGTCGGCTTCAATCTGTTCGTGCTGCAGAACATGAGCGGGCGCGATACCTTTACCGTCGCGCGGGCGGCATTTCCGTTCTTCGTTCTGCTGCTTGTGGCAGTGTTCATCATAACCGAATATCCACAGATCGTGCTGTTGCTGCCAAAGCTCGCTTTCCCGGACTGACCCGGCTAGGCTTTCGTAATCCATCTTGAGGAGGTAGTTCGATGAACGTCTCGTTTGCTTTGCTTAGGGCTGATTGTCGGCGCCGCGTTGGCCGCAGCGCCAGCTTCGGCTCAAACCAAATGGAACCTGCCGGCCGCGTACCCATCTGACAATCCGCACACGGAAAATCTGGTGGCTTTCGCCAAAGATATCGACACCGCCACATCGGGAAAGTTGCAGGTCACAGTTCATCCGGGCGCGTCGCTGTTCAAGGCGCCCGACATCAAGCGCGCAGTGGCTACCGGACAAGCGCAGATGGGCGAGGTGTTGCTTTCGATACACGAGAACGAGGATCCGGTATTCGGTCTCGATGTCGTGCCGTTTCTCGCTACCAGCTACCCGGAGGCGATGAAACTGTACCAGGCGTCGAAGGCCGTCATCGCAAAGAAGCTGGAAGCGCAGGGCATTATGCTGCTGTTCGCCGTGCCATGGGCGCCGCAGGGCGTATATGTCAACAAGCCGCTCGCAACTATCGACGATCTGAAGGGTCTGAAGTGGCGCGCCTACAACGTCGGCACGGCACGGATCGGCGAATTGGTCGGAGCACAATCGGTCACGATCCAGGCGGCCGAACTGCCGCAAGCGCTCGCAACCGGCGTCGTGAATTCATTCATGTCGTCGGGCGGCACCGGCTACGATTCGAAGGTCTGGGAGTCCCTGAAGTATTTCTACGATGTGCAGGCATGGATCCCGAAGAACTTCACCTTCGTGAACAAGGCCGCGTTCGACACGCTCGACAAGCCGGTTCAGGAGGCCATCCTCAAGGCGGCAGCGACAGCGGAGACGCGCGGCTGGAAAGCGTGGGAAGACAAGACCAGCTGGTATCTCGATCAACTCAAGGCCAAGGGTATGACGGTTGAGCCGCCGAGCCCGGCTCTGAAGGTGGGTTTCCAGAAGATCGGGGAACAACTCACTGCTGACTGGCTCAAGAAATCGGGAGCCGAGGGCCAGGCGCTTGTCGATGCTTATAAGAAGATGTGAGGACACGCATCGTCCCCGTGACTTCCAGGCCATGGGTGGGCGGGTCTCCCGAAATCTTTGTTCCCTGGGAGCAGAGGTTTCGGGTTCACGATCTCGCCGCGGAGCGTCTCATACTGGCTCACTGAGCCTGGACCCTAATATGTATGGATGCACAAACATTCGTCGTGCGGCAGCGCAGCATGCTTGACGCTACGGGGAGGGACTGTGCCTTCAAGCCGAAATCGCCTTCGCCGAATCGCACCTGGTTGCGCAGCATGAACTTCTGGATCTTGCCGGTCGAGGTTTTCGGAACAGGCCCGAACACCACGGCCTTCGGCGTCTTGAAGCCTGACATCTGGTTGCGGCAGAACGCGATGATCTCGGCTTCGGTCGCGCTGCGCGTTCTCCTTCAATTCGATGAAGGCGCAGGGCACCTCGCCCCATTTGCCGTCGGGTTTTGCCACCACGGCGGCGAACAGCACGGCCGGGTGCTTGTAGAGCACGTCCTCGACCTCGACCGACGAGATGTTTTCGCCGCCGGAAATGATGATGTCCTTGGAGCGGTCCTTGATGATGACATAGCCGTGTTCATCGAGCACGCCGAGATCGCCGGTGTGAAACCAGCCGCCGGCAAAGGCCTCCTGGGTGGCTTTCTCGTTCTTGAGATAGCCCTTCATCACGATATTGCCGCGGAACATCACCTCGCCGATGGTCTCGCCGTCGCGCGGCACCTCGCGCATGGTCTCGGGATCGAGCACGGTGACGGCTTCCTGCAGCGGGTAGGGCACGCCCTGCCGGCGTTTGAGCTGCGCGCGCTGATCGGCGGGCAGATCGTCCCAGCCCGGCTGCTCCGCGCAGACCGAGGCCGGGCCATAGACTTCGGTCAGGCCATAGACATGCGTCAGCTTGATCCCGATGCTTTCGGCGCCTTCCAGCACCGCGACCGGAGGCGCGGCGCCCGCGATCAATCCAACGACGCGCCGCGCGGCTGAGCGCCTTTCGGCGCATCCGGGGCGTTGATCAGCGTGTTGTAGACGATCGGCGCGCCGGCACATGTGGGTGACGCCGTGCTTTGCGATCAGTTCGAAGATCTTGGTGGGATCGACCTTGCGCAGGCAAACGTTGATGCCGGCCGACGCCGCGATGGTCCACGGAAAGCACCAGCCGTTGCAGTGGAACATCGGCAGGGTCCAGAGATAGACCGGATGCTGGCCGAGATTGCCGGCGAGGATGTTGCTGACGGCGTTAAGGTAGGCGCCGCGGTGGTGGGTCACCACGCCCTTGGGATTGCCCGTGGTGCCCGAGGTGTAGCTGAGCGCGATGGCGTCCCATTCGTCCTGCGGCAGCCGTGCGGCGAAGCCGGGATCGCCCTGCGACAGCGCGTCCTCGTATTCGATCTCGCCGATCCGCTTGCCGCCCGGGAAAGACGGCATCGTCGACGTCGATGACGAGCGGCTTTGGCCCCTTCATCAGCGTCAGCGCCTCGGAGATCACGCCGGTAAATTCCGGATCGACCAGGATGATTTTGGCGCCGCCATGATCGAGCTGGAAGGCGATGGAAGGGGCATCGAGCCGGATATTGAGCGCGTTGAGCACCGCGCCGGCCATCGGCACCGCAAAATGCAGCTCGTTCATCGCCGGGATATTCGGCAGCATCGCCGCGACCGTGTCGCCGGTTCCGATGCCTCGGCCTGCGAGATACGATGCGAAGCGCCGGCAGCGCGCATAGGTCTGCGACCAGGTGAAGACGCGGCCCTCGTAAACGGCGCTGGTGTGGTTGGGGTAAACGGCGGCGCTGCGCGCCAGGAAGCTCAGCGGCGTCAAGGCCACGTAGTTGGCGGGCGTCTTGTCCAATCCGATGTTGTACTGGTTTTGCTTCTCACTCATCGGCCACCTCCCATTCGCTGCGCTTACAGGAATCCGATCGATATCCACGGAAATATCGCCACGACGATCAGGCCGACCAGCAGCGCCAGCAGATAGCCCCAGATCGGCCTGATGCCCTCGGCGGGATCGACGCGCCCGATGGCGCAGGCGGCATAATAGCCTACTCCGAACGGCGGCGCGAACAGTCCGATGCCCATGGCGAGGATGATGATCATCGCATAATGGACCTCATGGACGCCGACCGCGCGCGCGATCGGAAACAACAGCGGGCCGAACAGCACGATCGCCGGAATGCCCTCGAGCACGCTGCCCAGCACCATGAAGGCCACGATCGACACCGCGATGAAGGTCGCGGAGCCGCCGGGCAGGCCGGTCATGGCGGCAGCCAGCGCGCGCGAAAAGCCGGATTGGGTCAAGCCCCAGGCCATGCCGGTCGCGGTGCCGATGATCATCAGGATCGCGCCCGACAGGGAGGCCGTCTCGATCAGCATCGGCACCAGCCGCCGCCAGTCGAAGTGGCGATAGACCAAAAGGCCGATCGACCAAACCATAGACGATGCCGATGGTGGACACCTCGGTCGCGGTCGCAATGCCCTCGACCACGGCGGCGCGGATCACGAACGGCAGCGCCAGCGCGGGCAGGGCGATGACGAACGATCTGACGATCTCGCCGGCTTCTGGCCCGCTTGACGTGACTGAGGTCCTCGCCGCGGTAGCGCCACCACACCAGCGCCGACAGCGTGATCGCCAGCACCACGCCCGGCAACAGGCCGCCGGTAAACAGCGCCGAAATCGAAACCCCGGTCACCGAACCGATGGTGATCAGCACCAGGCTTGGCGGAATGGTTTCGGTCTGCGCGCCGGTGGCCGCGAGCAGCGCGACGAGATCGCCGGGCTTGGCGCCGCGCGCCTTCATTTCCGGAAACAGCACCGGCGCCACGGCGGCCATGTCGGCGGCCTTCGAGCCGGATATGCCCGAGACCAGATACATCGCGCCGACCAGCACGTAATGCAGGCCGCCGCGGACATGGCCGAGCAGGCTCGCCAGAAACGCCACCATGGCGCGCGCCATGCCGGTCATCTCGATCAGCAGGCCGAGGAACACGAACAGCGGCACCGAAAGCAGGATCAGGTGGCTCATGCCCTCGTCCATGCGGCCGACCAGCACCATCAGCGGCGTCCGCGTCGTCAGCGCCAGATAGCCGAAGATCGCCAGCCCGAACCCGAAGGCGATCGGCACGCCGGCAAACACGCAGAAGCCGGCCACGCCGACAAAGAAGATGATCAGGTTGATATTGCCGAGCGGACGCAGCCACGGCTGCGCCAGCCAGAACACCGCGATCAGCAGCAGCGACCGACAGCGCCGCGCGCAGCACGGTCCTGGAGATCGCCGGCCCGCGCCAGCCGCAGCAGCGCAAACAGCGCCATCAGGCCAATGCCGACCGGCAGCGCCGCGGCGCGCCAGATGTTGGCGATCTGCAGCGCCGGCGTGGTGATGAAGCTTTCTTCGTAGGCGTATTCGTAGGACGGCCAGGCGATCAGCAGCAGGAAGGCCAGCGCGGCGCAGGTCGCGACCACGTCGAGATAGGCCCGCATCGCGGGCTTGGCGCTGGCGACGATGGCGGTCATGCGCATGTGCTCGGAGCGGCGAAACGCCACCGCGGCGCCCAGCATGGCGAGCCACAGGAACAGGATCGAGGCCAGTTCGTCCGACCAGATCAGCGGCTGCGCAGCCCGTAGCGCGCCACCACGCCGGCAAACAGGATGACGATCTCGGCGACGACCAGAAGCGCCGCCGGGATCTCGACCAGCATCGCCAGCGAGGCTTCAAGCGATGCCGCAAGCGAGCGGCGGCGAGGGGACGTCACCTCGCCGGCCGCCGCTATGTGAGCCTTCGGCGTGAGCCATGACGGTCCCCTGTCCCTTGGGCTGATCCGTTACGACAGCTTGCCGACGGACTTCTCCAGCAGCGCCCACGCCTGCGTCGCCGTATTTGCCCTTCCACTCGGAATAGAACCCGGCGGAGCGCAGTTTCTCGCGGAATGGCGCCGTATCCGGCTGGTTGAACACGCAGGCCTTTGCCCGCCAGTTCCTGCTGCAAGCCGGCATTGAGCTTGGCGATGTCTGCGCGCTCCTTGACCCCGGCCGCGTTGATGTTCTTGGCGACGATGGCGCGCACATCCTCGGGCAATTTCTCCCAGGCGCGGCGGTTGGCAAGGAACCAGAAGCCGTCCCACATGTGATTGGTCAGCGAGCAGTATTTCTGCACTTCGTAGAGTTTCGCGGTCGAGATGATGGCCAGCGGATTTTCCTGGCCCTCGACGATCTTGGTCTGCAGCGCGGAATAGACCTCGCTGAAATTGATCGAGGCGGGCGCGGCATCGAACGCCTTGAACATCGAGGTCCAGAGCGGCGAAACCGGCACGCGGATCTTGAAACCCTTGAAATCGTCGGGGCCGTTGATCGGCTTGGTCGACGACGTCGTTTCGCGGAATCCGTTGTCCCAGATCTTGTCCATCGCGACGAGATTGGCCTTGGCGATTTCGCCGCGCACATAGGCGCCGAGATCGCCGTCCATCGCCTTCCAGACCGTGTCGTAGTTCGGGAAACGCGAAGCCGATGCCGTTGATCGAGGCGGCCGGAACCAGCGTGGCCAGGATCAGGCCCGACAGCGTGAAGAATTCGATGCCGCCGGAGCGGATCTGGCTCAGCATGTCGGTGTCGGAGCCGAGCTGGTTGTTCGGGAAAATCTGCAGATCGAACCGGCCATTGGTCTCGGTCTTGATCGCCGCCGCCATCTCCTTGGCGCGGACGTTC
Source organism: uncultured Alphaproteobacteria bacterium (assembly GCA_963823115.1). Taxonomy (GTDB): domain Bacteria; phylum Pseudomonadota; class Alphaproteobacteria; order Rhizobiales; family Xanthobacteraceae; genus Bradyrhizobium. The sequence continues at coordinate 254,438 of CAWGKJ010000053.1, forward strand.
ATGGGATGGGCGTCGGGAAGATTGTTGGCATATTTGTAGGTGAATTCGGCCGCTTGCGCGCGCGCGACAAACGGTGCGCCGATGCCGCCCAAAACCGCCGAAGCCGCCGATGCCTTGAGTAGCGCGCGTCGTGAAAAACTCATCTCGTTCTCTCCCTGAGATTATTGTTCTTGTGAGATGCCATCCTATACGGACCTGATGCCGCCGGGTCATCTGCCATCTCGCGACGGGCTTATTGCAGTGTCCAGCGGCGGCGGCAATATCCGAGCGCCTGTCGCTCGCCGCTCCCAATCCGACAACAACTGAAAGGGAATGTTTGGCCGTCGGACAACTCGGTTGCAAGCGCATCGCAGCGCATCCCGGCAGGCCACGCAATTCTCATGTGATTTCAAGCCAATTTTAGATAAGCTATTGATCTAATTGCTGATATTTATATTCCATAATATACCTTATGCGAATCTCTTTGACGGCACTCCCCGTGTGCCTTCCGTTATAGCGGTCGGCGCAAATCCTGTCGTCCCCTCCGACCATTCCAAACGCGGAGCTTTATGCCCTTTCCGGTGCCCGCAATCATCGCAGTGGGCCGCACACAATCGACGCTATGCGGTGCGTCACCGCCCCCAAGGAATTCGGCCGGCTGGTCGATGAGGTCTCGATCCAGCTCGCAAGCTCATCCGTTGGCTTTGCGTGGCCTTCGTACCCCGCGCGCCTGAAGACCGAACGGAATGTTGTCCGGGTGCTGGGTGATCGGACGGAACACTCGAGCAAGGCCGTTGATTTTGTGGCGCCATGCACAACATTAAAACGTTGTCGATCCCGGCACAACTCAGACCAACCATGCGCCGGCCAGAGAGCGAGTGATGCGAAAAATCAGAAGAAATTCGCTTGCGATACCGCTCCTTGTGTCGATCATCTTTGGTCCCGGGTCTGGCCACGCCGGTCCTAGTTCAGACATCGAAGCAAGCGATGCCGACATCCGAATCGGAAACATCATGCCCTATACGGGCCTGCTGGCCGCCTTTGGAACAATCGGAAAAGCTGAAGCGGCCTATTTCGATATGGTCAACGATCATGGCGGCATCAATGGCCGCAAGGTCAGGTTCATCTCGTATGACGATAGCTCCAATCCGGCAACGGCGATCGAACAAACACGCAGGCTGGTCGAGACAGATAGGGCTCTTCTGATATTCGGCTCGTTCGGCACCCCGAGCAATATTGCGACACGATCCTATCTGAACGACAAGAAAGTTCCGCAGCTCTTCGTTGCTTCCGGTGACAACGAATTCGGGAACCCCAAGATATTTCCCTGGACGATGGGTTGGCAGCCCGCATTCCGGGCCGAGGGACGCATCTACGCTAACTACATTCAGGCTATCTATCCTGAACGCAAGATCGCAGTTTTTTGGCAAGATGATCAATTCGGAAGGGGCCTGTTCCATGGGCTGCAGGACGGACTTGGGGATTGGGCACGCATGATCGTCGCCGACACTACGTTCGATCTTTCAGATTCCTCTTCGCTTGATGCGCAAATCGAAGTTCTGAAGAGTTCGGGCGCAGATATCCTTTTGCTCGACGTCGCGCCGGCATTCGTCGCCCGAACGCTAAGGAGGATGGCCGAACTCGATTGGCACCCAGTTGTCCTTCTCGACAACGCCTCGGCGTCGATCGCAAATGCGTTGAGGCCGGCAGGGCTTCAGAATTCTGTGGGCGTAATCTCGACTTCTTTTCTGAAAGACGCCTCTGACCCGGAGTGGAAGGACGATCAGGCCATAAAGGCATTCTCATCCTTCATGGACAAATATTACCCCGAAGGAGACAAGGCCGACAGTAACGCCGTTTTCGGATATGCTGCGGCCGAGACGTTATTTCACGTGCTGAGCCAATGTGGTGACGACCTTTCGCGCGAGAACATCATGCGACAGTCTACGTCTCTGAAAGGCTATCAAAGCCAGATTGCCCAGCCGGGGATAACCTTCAATACAGGACCGACCGATTTCCACCCAATCAAGCAGATGCGCCTCGTACAGTTCGACGGAATCTCATGGCAACCGATCGGAGACGTGATCGAGAACGCGTTTACCGACCAGAAAAGCCCTTAAGCGCCTGGGCGCTTTACCGTCCCCTGAACTTCGGCTTGCGCCGGCCAAGAAACGCCGCAACGCCTTCCTTGTGATCCTCGGTCAGGCTGGCCAATGCGAATTGGTCGACGTCCATGTGACTGGCGAGGTCATCGAGCGCGTGGGCCAGCCGGTTCACGGTCAGCTTGGTCATGGCCACCGACAGCGGCGGCTGTGCCGCGACTTTTCCAGCGAGCACCATGGCCGCATCGAAAGCCCGGCCGGGGTCGGCCACCTCCTCCACCAGACCCCACCCGTAGGCCTCGTCGGCGCTGATGCGCTGGTCGGCCAGGATCACGGCCTGCTTGGTGCGGGCCGGCCCGATCAGGTGCAGCATGCGCGGAATGCTCTGCCAGCTCATGTTCATGCCGAGGCCGATCTCGGGCACCCGCAGGTGGGCGTCGCGGCCCATGACGCGAAAGTCCAGCGCCACCGCAAGCGCCACGCCGCCGCCGACGCAAAAGCCTTCGATGGCGCCGATGGTAATCTGCTCCATCTCGTGCCAGGCGTGGGTCAGCCGCGGTCCGAGCTTCAGATGCCGGCGCAGCGATCCGATATCCATGGTCGAGCGCGCGCGGCCTTCCGCATCCTTGAGGTCGAATCCGGCGCTGAACGCGTCCGCGCCGCCGGTGAGCACCACGACCGAGGTTTCGCTGTCGTCCTCGAAACTGCGCGCGGCATGGGTGAGCTGACGCAGTGCTTCCGGCGACAGCGCGTTGATGCCGTCGCCGCGGTCGAAACGCACCACGGCGATGCGTCCCTCGGGCCCGAGGCCTTTTTCGATAGTCACAAAATCTCGCCAATCGCATCGTCAGCCTCCCTGCCCGTGCATTTTCTGCGACGATAGCCCACAAATGCCGGGGCGGACCATGGCTATTTCAGCCGGCGCCACTGCGTGGCCATTGCCTCGACATCGACTGAATATTGCGCCTATCCTTGACGGCATGACCGACCACGATCACCATCATCATCACGATCATTCGGAATTGTCCGAGACCGAGTTGCGCGTGCGCGCGCTCGAGACCATCCTGACCGAAAAGGGCTACATCGATCCGGCAGCGCTCGATCTCCTGATCGAAACCTATGAGACCAAGGTCGGGCCGCGCAACGGCGCCCGCGTGGTGGCGCGGGCCTGGACCGATCCCGCCTTTCGCGCCCGCCTGCTCAAGGATGCGACGCCAGCGATATCGGAACTCGGCTATGCCGGACGTCAGGGCGAACACCTCGTGGCGGTCGAGAACACCCCTCGCCTGCATAACATGGTCGTGTGCACGCTGTGCTCCTGCTATCCTTGGCCGGTGCTCGGGCTGCCGCCGGTCTGGTACAAGTCGGCGCCCTACCGCTCCAAGGCGGTGAAGGATCCGCGCGGCGTGCTCAGGGATTTCGGCTTCGAACTGCCAGACGGGCACCGAAATCCGGGTCTGGGATTCGACCGCGGAAATTCGTTATCTCGTGGTGCCGATGCGCCCCGCCGGCACCGAAGGCTGGAGCGAGGAACGCCTTGCGGAACTCGTCACCCGCGACAGCATGATCGGCACGGGATTGCCGAAGCAGCCGCACGAGGTGCGCCTGATGGACGGCGCACACGATATGGGCGGCGTGGCGTGGTCCGGTCCGGTGCGGCCCGAGCCGAACGAGCCGGTGTTTCACCGCCGAATGGGAGCGCCGCGCGTTCGCGATCACGCTGGCGATGGGCGCTGCCCGGCGGCTGGAACATCGACATGTCGCGCTTCGCCCGCGAGAATCGTGCCGCCCGAGGACTATCTCGGCAAGAGTTATTACCAGATCTGGCTGGCGGGCCTCGAGCAGACTGATGCTGGAGCGCGGCCTGATCGCGACCGGACGAGATCGAGGCCGGAAAGCCGTTGCATCCGGCCAAGCCGGTGGCAAAGACGCTGACGGCTGACGGCGTCGCCGGCCATGCTGCACCGGGGCGGACCGACCGAGCGCGAGGCCACGAGCCCTGCTCGCTTCGCCGTCGGCGATCGCGTCCGCGCGAAGATGATCCATCCGCCGACCCATACGCGCCTTCCCCGTTATGTGCGCGGGCATGTCGGCACCGTCGAGATGCTGCATGGCGTGTCACGTCTTTCCGGACAGCAACGTGAGGGCCGACGAAAATCCGCAATGGCTCTACACCGTGACCTTCGACGGCCGCGAATTGTGGGGCGCGGACGCCGATCCGCATCGGTGAAGACGTCGGTCGACGCCTGGGAGCCCTATCTGGAGCGGGCCTGATGGCGCTCGATCCGCAAGCCGCTGATGAGGCGACCCGCGCCGTGCCCGGCATTCCCCGCGACGCCGACGGGCCCGGTGTTTCGCGAGCCCTGGGAAGCGCAGGCCTTTGCGATGGCGCTGGCGTTGCACGCGCGCGGATTGTTCACCTGGAACGAATGGGCGGCAACGCTTGCCGACGAAATCAAGCGCGCGCAGGCCAGCGGCGATCCCGACAGCGGCGAGACCTATTACCTGCACTGGCTGGCGACGCTGGAACGATTGATTGCGGCGAAAGGCGTCGCCACCTCCGAAACCCTGCATCGCTATCGCGATGCCTGGGAACACGCCGCCGACCGCACCCCGCACGGTTCGCCGATCGAATTGAAGCCGGAGGATTTTAGCGTAGCTCCGCCGTCGGCAGCCGCCACGGGCTGACTCAGAGCCCGCCGCATATTCCCGCCAGCCCTTCGCGCGCAACGCGCAGGCCGGGCATTCGCCGCAACCATAACCCCAATCATGCCGCGCGCCGCGTTCGCCGAGATAGCAGGTGTGGGAGTGTTCGCGGATCAGGTCGACCAGCCCTGCCCCGCCGAGCTCATGCGCGAGCTTCCAGGTGCGCGGCCTTGTCCAGCCACATCAGCGGCGTGTGCAATTCGAACTGTCTTGTCCATGCCGAGATTGAGCGCAGTCTGCAGCGCCTTGATGGTCTCGTCGCGGCAATCCGGATAGCCGGAATAGTCGGTCTCGCACATGCCGCCGATGATGTGGCTGATGCCGCGCCGGTAGGCCAGCGCCGCCGCAAACGTCAGAAACACCAGGTTGCGGCCGGGCACGAAGGTATTGGGCAGGCCGTCCTCGCCCATCGCAATCGCGACGTCGCGCGTCAGCGCGGTGTCGGAAATCTCGGCCAGCGTCGGAATTGCCAGCGTGTGGCTCTCGCCGAGCCTTGCAGCCCAGTCCGCGCGCAACGATCTCATGCCGTCCAGCAGACGGTCGCGGCACTCCAGTTCGATGGCGTGGCGCTGGCCGTAGTCGAAGCCGAGCATTTCGACGCGCGCGAAGCGCTGCAGCGCCCAGGCGAGGCAGGTCGCGGAATCCTGCCCGCCGGAGAACAGCACCAGCGCGGTTTCGGATTGCAATCGATCGCTCATGGACAGCCCTTAGCACTCATCGATCCCACGGCCAATCAGTGGAAATAGCGGACTATCTTGCTCGTTTCGCTGGGATAGCGCGCGGTCTTGCGGCATAAAGGTCCGATCTCCTCAGGCTTCGGTGCACGATGACCCCTTCCCGCGATATTTCACGCCTGCTCGAAATCATGGCGGCAGCTGCGTACGCCCGGCACCGGCTGTCCGTGGGACCTCGAACAGGATTTCGCGACGCATCGCGCCCTACACCATCGAGGAAGCCTATGAAGTCGCCGACGCCATCGCGCGCGGCGATCTCGAAGATCTCAGGGACGAACTCGGCGATCTCCTGCTGCAGGTGGTGTTTCATGCCCGCATGGCGGAGGAACAGAATGCGTTTGCATTCGGCGACGTGGTCGAGGCGATCACGCGCAAAATGATCCGAAGGCATCCGCACGTCTTCGCCGACGAGGATGGCCAATTGACGCCGGCGGATGTCAAGGGCGCGTGGGAGCGCATCAAGGCCGAGGAGAAAGCCGAACGTGCGGCGCGGCGACCACCCGAAGAGGCGGCGCACGCAGTCGCTGTTGTCGGGCGTGAAGGCCGGACAACCGGCGCTGGCGCGCGCGATGGAATTGCAGCGCAAGGCGTCCACTGTCGGCTTCGACTGGAACGATCCACGCGCGGTGCTGCACAAAATCCGCGAGGAAGCCGACGAAATTGAGGCGGCGCTCGACCGCGGCGATGCGGAAGAACTCGCAGGCGAAACCGGCGATCTCCTGTTCGCGCGGTCAATCTGGCGCGCCATGTCGGCGCCGATCCGGACCTTGCGCTGCGCGGCACCAACGCCAAATTCGAGCGCCGCTTTGGCTATCATCGAACGCGCACTGGAAGCGCAAGGACGATCGCTCGACAGCGCTTCGCTTGAAGAGATGGACGCATTGTGGAACGTCGCGAAGCACGAAGAGCAACACTCTCCGTCGACATGCACCAACAACACTGAAAGCCGCTGATGACCTTGCCGGATATTCTGGGCGGGTTTTTGACGGGCGGGATCGGCGGCCTCGTATCAGGCTTCTTGGGTGTCACCAGCGGAGGAATCCTGGTGCCGCTGCTCGTTCTGATTCTGGGCAAGGACCAGCACGTCGCGCAGGGTATCTCGCTGGTCGCGCAAATCGTCCCGACCAGCCTTTCCGGAGTTCGCAATTACAGCCGGAGCGGCCATCGCGTTTCGGTGCGCTGGCTAATCTGGCTTGCGGGCGGATTCTGCGTCGGCGGCATCGTCGGCGCGCTGCTTGCCGTCCACGTCTCCGATCGCGCGCTGCAATGGACTTTTTCGGCCTACCTCGCGCTTCTCATTGCGATCGTCGTGCTGCGCCCGCCGCGTGCCAAAAGCGAAGGCAGCGCGGACATGCCTGAATACATACCGCTGCACTGGAGCCTGCTCCTCGTGATCGGCTTTGTTGCCGGCGGGTCATCGGGGTTTCTCGGCATCGGCGGGGGCCTTGCCATCACCGCGTTGATGGCGGGGCTCGTAAAGATCGCCCAGCATTGCGCGCAAGCCATGAGTCTTGCCGTGACCGCGCTACCGGTAACCCTGCCCGCTGCTCTGTTCTATGTTCAGCAAGGCGCCGAACTGCCCTGGCCTGCGATCGTGAGCCTGATTGCCGGCCTTTGGATTGGAACCGATATCGGCGCACGTTTCGCCAACCGCGTCACTCCAGACAAGCTGCGGATCATGATGATCGTGATGATTGGCGGGATGGCGCTCTTCATGGCGTTCAAGGCATGGCACCAATAGGCCGCCTCACATCGCGTGCGGCACGGCGTCGAAGCGGTTGACCACGATGCCGCGCTTGGTTTCATCAACCCGCACTGTCATGTCAAACCGCCCATCGTGAAGCTCTTTATTCAGCACTTCCGAATTGCGATGCAGCCAGCTGATGCCGGCGCCGTCGGAGGCGTCGATCGAGAGGTCGAGCGTCGTGCGCGTGGCCGCCAGCCTATCCTCGATCGCGGCGAGCAGCGCGTCGATCCCCTCTCCAGTCTCGGCGGAAACCAGGAAACACGGGCGCTCCGGTGGGCGACGGGCGGCGATGTTTCTCAGGTTTTCGCGCTCATCCGGGTCGAACCGGTCGATCTTGTTCCAGACCTCGAGAATGCGCTGTCCCGAATTCGGGATCGATGCCGAGCTGACGAAGCACGGTATCTACGTCGCGTTGCTGGGCGTCGGTGTCTTCATGCGAGATATCGCGGACGTGGAGGATAACCTCGGCCTCCAGCACTTCCTCCAGCGTCGCGCGGAACGCGGCAACCAGTTGCGTTGGCAGGCTGGAGATGAAGCCGACGGTGTCCGACAGCATCGCCTTGCCGCCATACGGCAGGTTGAGCGCCCGCAAGGTTGGATCGAGCGTCGCGAACAGCATGTCAGCGGCCTGCACGTCGGCGCGGGTCAGGCGGTTGAACAGCGTCGACTTCCCGGCATTGGTGTAGCCGACCAGCGCGACCACGCGATACGGCACGCGCTGCCGGCCGGCTCGATGCAGCCGCCGCGTCGCCTGGACCTTCTTGATTTCGTTCTCGAGGCGCGTGATGCGCTCGCCGATCAGGCGGCGATCTGCCTCGATTTGCGTTTCACCGGGACCGCCCATGAACCCGAAGCCGCCGCGCTGGCGCTCTAGATGGGTCCACGACCGCACCAGACGGCTGCGCTGATAATTCAGGTGCGCGAGTTCAACCTGCAGCGCACCTTCCCTGGTTTTAGCACGGCGGCCGAAGATTTCGAGGATCAGCCCGGTACGGTCGAGCACCTTGGTGTTCCAGGCCTTCTCGAGATTGCGCTGCTGGATCGGCGACAGGGCGCAATCCATTACCACCAGTTCGATCTCATGACCGGTGATCAGCCCGACGATCTCCTCAACCTTGCCCTTGCCGAGATAGGTGGCAGGCCTGATCTGATTGACCGGCGCAGTGAGCGCGTCCGCAATTGTCAAATCGATGGCGCGGGCCAGGCCCACGGCCTCCTCCAACCGCGCTTCGGCATTGCGAGTGACGCGCGTATCCGATTGCGCTTCGGGGTCGCCGCGGCGCATACGCAGGTAGGGGCCGATGACAATCACCCGCCCGCTGGCTTCACCCCCTGCCGACCGCGGACGGTCAGCCCCCCCTTCAAGATGTCGGGGTTCCAATCAGATCACTCTCAAGCCGGAGCATCCTCGCCGCCTTCGAACAACTGGATCGGAGCACCGGGCATGATGGTCGAGATCGCGTGCTTGTAGACAAGCTGCGAATGACCGTCGCGCCGGAGCAGCAGGCAGAAATTGTCGAACCAGGTGACAATCCCCTGCAGCTTCACTCCGTTGACCAGAAAGATCGTTAGTGGCGTCTTGGTTTTGCGAACGTGATTAAGGAAGGTGTCCTGTAGATTTTGTGCGCGGTCTGCCGCCATTGTTTTTATCCCGCAGTCTTGTTTGCTTCTTTTTATTGAACCGGTTGGCCCTCTTACGGAGAGCCCCCCGGTTGCCGGCACCCCTGAAATCCCCCTCCGGAGCGCGACGGGGCTGATTAGAAGGCAGGCGCGGTTGTAAGGCAAGTCAGTTCCAACCCCGATGGCGTCAAACCACGCGCAAATCCCGGGAAAAGCGTTAGAAAACCTCGAATTTCGCAAGAAAATGCACCGATATGGTGCCGAGGTTCAGCTCAACCGACCCCCAGCGCCTTGAGCTTGCGGTGCAGGGCCGAGCGCTCCATGCCGACGAATTCCGCTGTCCGCGAGATGTTGCCCGAGAAGCGACTGATCTGGGCGATCAGGTAATCACGCTCGAACACTTCCCGCGCCTCGCGCAGCGGCAAGCCCATAATGTGCTCGCCATTGTTGCTGGTCGGCATCGCCGGGACCATGGAACCGACGTCCTGGGGCAGCATATCGGCCGTGATGATGACTTCCGGGCCGCCACCGGCCAGGATCATGACGCGCTCGACGTTGTTGCGAAGCTGCCGGACATTTCCAGGCCAGACATGCGACTGCAAGACCGCCATCGCGTCCTGACCGATCTGCCGCTTCGGCAAACCGGTAGCGACCGAAATCTGATCCATGAAATAGTCGATCAGTTCGGGAATGTCCTCACGGCGCTCCGACAGCGGCGGCACGCGAATCGGTACCACCGACAGCCGATGATAGAGATCCTCACGGAACCGCCCCTCGGCGATCTCCTCTTCCAGATTGCGCGCCGTCGATGAGATGATGCGAACGTCGACGTTGACCTTGGTGGCGCCGCCGGCGCGCTGGAACGTCTGATCGACCAGCACCCGCATGATCTTATTCTGGGTTTCGCGCGGCATGTCGCCGATTTCATCGATGAACAGCGTGCCACCGTGGGCTTCTTCCAGCGCGCCTGCCTTTCGTGGATGCTCGCCATTGGACTGCTCGACACCGAACAGCTCGATTTCCATCCGCTCCGGCGTGATCGCCGCGGCGTTGATGACGACGAACGGGCCTTCGGCGCGGCTTGACGCGTTGTGCAGCGTGCGCGCCGCCAATTCCTTGCCCGAGCCGGACGGACCGACGATCATAATGCGGCTATTGGCCTTGGCGGCCCGCTCGATGGTCTGGCGCAGTTGGTTTATGCAGGCGGATCGCCCGGTCAGGACACTCGCTGCCGGAGCAAGTTGCTTGAGCTCCTTCACTTCGCGCTTCAGCCGCGACGTCTCCAGCGCCCGCGTCGCCACCAGAATCAGTCGGTCGGACTTGAACGGCTTTTCGATAAAGTCGTAGGCACCGCGCTTGATGGCGGCTACCGCGGTTTCGATGTTGCCATGCCCGGAGATCATCACGACCGGCAGGTCGGCATGGTCCCGCTTTATTTGCTCAAGCAACTGCAGGCCGTCGAGCTTGCTGCCCTGCAGCCAAATGTCGAGAAACACCAAATTCGGGCGACGATTGGCAATTTCCGCCAGCGCCGAATTGCTGTCACGCGCAGTGCGGGTGGTGAAGCCCTCGTCGTCGAGAATGCCCGCGACCAGATCGCGAATATCCGCTTCGTCGTCGACAATCAGAATGTCACTTGCCATGGGTCACGCCTGTCTTGTCAGTTGCCTGTTGCGGCTTCGATTTTTGTTTCATGGTTGGTCGAGTTCAGCCGGTCCATTGGTTTCGGATGCCGGTGGTTTTGTTTCGGCATTGGCCTGCTCTTTCGCTTCGACCTTCGGTGCATGGCCCGATATTGCAAAGCGCAACCGCATCCAGGCCCCACGCTGGCCCGGCCGGATGTCGGCAGCATCGTGAAGTTCGATCCGGCCGCCGTGGTCTTCCAGAACGCGGCCGACAATCGCCAACCCAAGCCCGGTACCCTTTTCACGCGTCGTCACATAGGGTTCGAGCAACCGCGCCCGGCTCACTTTCGGCAATCCGATCCCGTTATCGACGACATCGATCACGATGTCATCGTTCTCGCGCGCGGCGATGACATCAATACGACCCTTGCCGAGTTCTTCCGGCGGGACAGCCTCGATGGCTTCCGTCGCGTTCTTGATGATGTTGGTAAGCGCCTGCGAAATCAGCCGCCGGTCGAACTGCGCCCGCATCGGCTCTTCCCTGATTTCGGCTTCGATATCGATGTCGGGATGTCCGACCCGCATCAGGAACACGACCTGCCGCACAGTGTCGGCGACATCCTCGCCTTCGATTACCGGTTTCGGCATCCGCGCAAAGCGGGAGAATTCGTCGACCATTCGTCTGATGTCGTCGACCTGCCGCACGATCGTATCCGTGCATTGCTCGAAAATGGCCTTGTCCTCGGTGATCACCTTGCCGAACTTGCGGCGAATGCGCTCGGCGGAAAGCTGGATCGGGGTCAGCGGATTCTTGATTTCGTGGGCGATACGGCGCGCGACGTCGGCCCATGCCGAGGTGCGTTGCGCGGAAACCAACTCGGTGATGTCGTCAAGCGTAATGATATAGCTGTCGCGCGACTGGCTGGTCTGCTCAGCACTGACGCGAACCGAAAGATTGCGCTCATGGCCGTCGCGGCTGATCGTGATCTGGCCCTGCACCAGCCGCTGCGTGCCCTCACGGGCGGTTTTCATCATGTCGTCGAGTTCGGGCAGCACGTCTGACAGTGGATGATCCAGCGTCTCCGATTCAGCGTGACCGATAAGTTTTTCTGCGGAACGGTTGAGAATTCCAACGTTGCCCGAAGCGTCGACGCCGATAATGCCGGCGCTTGCCGAGGACAACACCGCCTCGATGAACCGCCGGCGGCTGTCGATCAGGTCGCTCGCGTTCACCAGTTCGTCACGCTGGGTGCGCAACTCCTGCGTCATCTTGTTAAATGTCTCACCAAGCTGCGCAAGATCGCCCTCCGACTGGTGGACAGGCACCTGTACGTGCAAGTCGCCGGTCGACACGATGTTGGCGGCGCTCATCAACCGCCGGATCGGGGCCACCAGCCGGTTGGCAAAATTCAGTCCGAGTAGGACGGAAGCCATCAGGATCGTCAGCGCGATCACGGCGAACATCAGCGCGAACGCTACCTGAATGCCAAGACGGCGCGATTCCAGCTGAGCATATTCAGCGACGCTGGCCTGGGTTTGCGTGAGCTGCGCAACCACGCGCGGATCGAGCAGACGGGCGACATACAGAAACGTGTCGCTGAACGCGCGCAGCCGAATCACGGCCGCGACGTAGTTCGCTTCGATGAACACCGCGATCTGCGGTTCGTTTTCATCGACATTGCTCAGGAATTCGGGTGCCGGCGTCGTGAAGCTCTGCTGAATGCCGGTTTGGGCGGTCTCCAGGATGTTGCGGTCCTTGTCGATCAGCATGGCGCCCGGCAGATTACGCGAGGCCGCGCTTGCCGTCAGAAGCTCGCGAAACGTCGCTCGATCCTGGTCAAACAATGGCCGCGCATGGGCAATGTCGTTGGCCATTCCCAGAATGTCGCCGCGAATGAGCTGTGCGTGTTCGTGCAGATACGCGTTCGCAACGATCAGCGAATTCTGAATCACCTCGCGCGTCGGCCCCGAAAAGAGGCGATCCAGACCCCGATCGATGGTCACGTTGGCGACGATCGCCACCAGAACGGCGGGCAATACGGCAATGATGGAGAACAGACCGACAATCTGGACGTGCAGCCTCGCCGCAGCCCGCCCGCGGCGGCGGGCCTGGACCACCTGCCAGACTTCGCGGACGATAATGGCAACCAGCAGCAGGATCGTCGCAGCATTGATGAGCAGAAACGAATAGACGACCTCACGTGTCGGCTCGATTGGCGTCAGGCCGGTCAACACCACGAAGGTCAGGAAAGCTGACAGCAGCGCCAGGCCGACCGCAAACGGCGCCAGCAGCCTCCGCAGGGACAACCCCTTGGGTTCGGCGAACGACGGATCGAACGGTGCGGCCGTGGTGTCTGCGCTGGTCATTCCGGCAAGGGTAAGCTGAAAGCGTTATGTCCGCTGGCAGCGGACTGATGCATTCATACCACAATGTTGCCGAATTACGACAATTCCACGGCGTGACGTACCGCCGAATTGCGCTCTCCCCGCTGATTTGCGGGCCGCGGGGCCCATGAGGCCGTTAAATACCGGTCCGATAGACCTGAATATCCAAATCGCGAATTTTCTTCCGCAGCGTATTCCGGTTGAGACCCAAAAGGTCGGCAGCGCGGATTTGATTGCCCCTCGTCGCCGCCAGCGCGGCGGTGAGCAACGGCACCTCGACTTCCTTGAGGATCCGGTGATAGAGGCCCGGCGGCGGAACCCCATTGGGAAAACCCGAAAAATGCGAGGACAGGTAGGCTTCCACGGCGCCGCCGAGATTATCGACGCCGTGCTGAACGCTGCTGCCCGACGTTACCGCCGGCGGTGCCAGCTCGCCGTCGATCACCGAGCCGGTGATCACCTCCTGCGGATATAGCGCCGCCAGCCGGCGCGCGAGGTTTTCAAGTTCACGCACATTGCCGGGCCAGCGATGCTGCTTCATGCGTTCCAGCGCCTGCGCGTCGAGCTTCTTCGGCGGCAGGCCGTCCTTCTCGGCCAGCGCGAAAAAATGCCGGATCAGGTCGGGCAAATCCTCGATCCGCTCGCGTAACGGGGGCAGACGCAGCGGCACCACGTTCAGGCGGAAGAAGAGGTCCTCTCGGAATAGTCCCTGCTGAATCAGGATCCGCAGGTCCTTGTTGCTCGCCGCCACGATGCGCACGTCGGTCTTGATCGGCGTGCGGCCGCCGACGGTGGTGTATTCGCCCTGCTGCAGCACCCGCAACAGACGGGTCTGCGCCTCCATCGGCATGTCGCCGATTTCGTCGAGAAACAGCGTTCCGCCCTCGGCCTGTTCAAACCGGCCGGAGGCGCGGGTGTTGGCGCCGGTGAACGCGCCGCGTTCATGGCCGAACAGTTCGGACTCGATGAGATCGCGCGGGATCGCCGCCATGTTGACGGCGACGAAGGGACCGTTGCGCCGCTTGCCGTAGTCGTGCAGCGCGCGCGCGACAAGCTCCTTGCCGGTGCCGGATTCGCCGGAGATCATCACCGTGAGGTCGGTCTGCATCAGCCGCGCCAGCACCCGGTAGATTTCCTGCATTGCGGGCGACCGGCCGACCAGCGGAATGGAATCGAACTCGGTTTCGTCGGCGCGGTTGGCCACCCGCTCCTTCGGTTCCGCCAGCGCACGGCCGACGATGGCGATCAGTTCCTTCAGGTCGAACGGCTTCGGCAGATACTCATACGCGCCGCGTTCGGACGCGCGGATCGCCGTCATGAAGGTGTTTTGCGCGCTCATCACGATGACGGGGAGATTCGGCCGCATCTTCTTGATCCGCGGCAGCAGATCGAACGCGTTCTCGTCGGGCATCACCACGTCGGTGATGACAAGATCGCCCTCGCCCTGGCTGACCCAGCGCCACAGCGTCGCCGCGTTCCCCGTCAACCGCACCTCATATCCGGCGCGCGAGAGAGCCTGGTTCAGAACCGTACGGATCGCCGTGTCATCGTCGGCGACAAGTATGCTACCTGCGGGCATCGTTATTCCTCATCTCGTGTTCTGTGAGGCATGCGACGGCGTCCCCGAAACGTCATCGCGATTGCTTTGATCGAAGTGTTTGGCGGTGTTGAACATGGGCAGCAGCACGCGGAAGATGGTTTTCCGCGGCTGCGAATTCGCATTCGATGATCCCGCCGTGATCGCCGACAATCTTGGCCACCAGCGCAAGACCGAGCCCGCTGCCGGTGGGCTTGGTCGTGACGAACGGATCGAACAGATTAGGCAACAGGTCTTCCGGCACGCCGGGGCCGTTATCCTTGACGCAGAACTCGAGCGGCAGCGACACCCGCGATTTCTTCCCCGGCACCGAGAGGCGAACGCCCGGACGGAATGCGGTGGTGAGTTGAATTTCCGCGTCGCTGCCGAGATCGGCCACGGCTTCGGCGGCGTTTTTTACCAAATTCAGAAATACCTGAATCAACTGGTCCTGATTGGCGAGCACCGGCGGCAGCGACGGATCGTAATCCTCGACGAAGCGGATGTTGCGGGCAAAGCCGGATTGCGCGAGCCGCTTGACGTGATCGAGCACCGAATGAATGTTGACCGGACCGCGCGCCACCGGCCGGTCGTCGCCGAACACCTCCATGCGATCGACCAGCGTGACGATGCGATCCGCCTCATCGCAGATCAGCCGCGTCAGCATGCGGTCTTCCGACGATGCCGCCTGCTCGAGCAGTTGCGCCGCGCCACGGATGCCGGACAGCGGGTTCTTGATTTCGTGCGCCAGCATCGCCGCCAGCGCGATCACCGAGCGCGCGGCACTTCGATGCGTCAATTGCCGGTCCATCTTGTCGGCGATGGTGCGCTCCTGCAGCATCACGACGATATGGCCGGGCCGCTCGGTGAGCGGCGCGACGTGAAGATCCACCTGGCGATCGCCGCCCATTCGCGGCGTCCCCAGATCGACCTTGTATTCGTTGACCGGCGAGCCGCTCGATCGCACCTGATCGATCAGCGCCAGCAACGGACTGCCGAACGGCACAAGTTCCTTCAGCGACTGGCGCTGCAGGAATTGGGTCGAAATCTCGAAAAACGATTCCGCGGCCATATTGGCGTCGACGATCCTGCCATCCGGCGCAACCAGCAGCACCGGATTGGGCAATGCGTTGAGGATGGCCTCGCCATCCGACGGCACCGGCCGGCGATGTTCTGCGGCTGAGGTCATGCGGCAGCGCTCCATGCGAAGTCGTCGAACGCATCCTGAAGAGATCGATGCACGCCCGAGGGATCGTCGGAAGTCAGGATCCTGTCGCGCCAAGCCTTGAGCGCCGTCGCCGGCGCGCGGCTGCAACGGGCGGCAACCTCCAGCGCCCAGCCGAGATGCTTGCGCGCATGGCGAAGGCCGACGCGCAGTCCATAATGACTGCAAACTTCATCATAGAGCGCGCGGATATGGCTGAGTTGCTCGGCCAGCGACGGCGTGAACTTCGACGATGCCGGTTTCGAGGCGGCGCCCGATCTGGCCGGGCAACCAGGGCTGGCCCTGCGCGCCGCGGCCGACCATGACCGCGTCGGCGCCGGACATTTCGAGCGCGGACACGGCTTTCTCGAACGAAGTGATATCGCCGTTGACGACGAGCGGAATACGAATCGCTTCCCTGACGGCGCGCACCGCGCCCCAATCGGCCTCGCCCTTGTAGAACTGGCAGCGCGTGCGGCCATGCACCGTAATCATCTGCACGCCTGCGGCCTCCGCCCGGCGCGCCAATTCCGGCGCGTTGAGCGAACGCTCGTCCCAACCGAGCCGCATCTTCAGCGTCACCGGCACTTTCACAGCCGCAATCGTCGCCTCGATCAACCTCAGAGCGTGATCAAGATCGCGCATCAGCGCCGAGCCGGACTGGCCGCCCGTCACATGGCGCGCCGGACAGCCCATGTTGATATCGATAATGTCGGCGCCGGCGGCTTCGGCGATCCGCGCGCCCTCCGCCATCCAGCGGGCCTCGCAGCCCGCGAGTTGAACGACATGCGGACCTATTCCGGTCGCCTCGCATCGCAGCCGCGACATCGGGCGGCCATTGACAAGATCATCGCTGGCGGTCATCTCGGAGACGACCAGCCCGGCGCCCAGCGCCGCCGCCAAACGTCGAAACGGCGCATCGGTAATGCCAGACATCGGCGCGAGAAGGACCCGGTTGGCGACACTGATATCGCCTATCTTCAATGGCTTAAGGCGTGAACTTTCCGAGCCGGTCACGGACTTCTCTTTTTCTGGCAGCCGCTTCATCGCGAGCTGCCGAACCCATTTTGAGCACAAATCTTGTGCAGTCAAGCGTCATGCCTACACTTTAGACAGTTCTGGCCATCTTGCAAGTGCACTGCAGCAAAATATGCTTTTCCCACAGCTATCGGGAATTGTTCTGTTTTCGCCGCCGGCATGATAAGGGCAGTGCGCCAGCCGACCAATGCTCCTTCTCAATCAACCCCTTCATATCTGCAATTGAGAACCAATGCCGAAACCTGAGCGGACTGCAGCCATCCTTGTCGCAGCCGGACGCGGCCTTCGTGCCGGCGCGGGAGGACCGAAGCAATATCGCTCGATCGGCGGGCAGACCGTGATTTTCCGGGCGATGGAGCCATTTTGCCGTCATCCCCAGGTTTTTGCGGTGCAGCCGGTGTTGAATCCCGACGACACCGCTATTTTCAATGCGGCCGTCAGCGCGTTGCGCCACGAGCCGCCCGCCAACGGCGGGGCAACGCGGCAGGCCTCGGTGCATGCCGGGCTCGAAGCGCTCGCCGGCCAAAAGCCGGATGTCGTCCTGATCCACGACGCGGCGCGGCCATTCGTCTCGGCGGCCCTGATTTCGCGCGCGATCGAGGCCGCCGGCCGCACCGGCGCGGCCGTTCCCGCAATACCCGTCGCCGACACCATCAAGCTGGTCGACGGAAGCGGAAACGTCGAAGCAACGCCGGAGCGCGCGCGCTTGCGAATCGCGCAAACGCCGCAGGCGTTCCGGTTCGACGTGATTCTCGACGCCCATCGCCGCGCCGCGCGCGAAGGCCGCAGCGATTTCACCGACGACGCGGCGCTCGCGGAATGGGCGGGATTGACGGTGGCGACCTTTGAAGGCGATCCTGCGAACATGAAACTGACGACACCGGAAGATTTTGTCCGCGAAGAAGCCCGCCTCGCCGCGCAGCTCGGCGATGTCAGAACCGGGACCGGCTACGACGTGCACGCCTTCGGCGACGGCGATCACCTGATGATCTGCGGCGTCCGCGTGCCGCACAGCCGCGGCTTCCTCGCGCATTCCGACGGCGACGTCGGCCTTCATGCGCTGGTCGATGCCATCCTCGGCGCGCTGGCGGACGGCGATATCGGTTCGCATTTTCCGCCCAGCGACATCAAATGGAAGGGCGCGGCCTCCGACCAGTTCCTGAAATACGCGGTCGATCGGGTCACCGCGCGCGGCGGCCGCATCGCCAATCTCGAAGTGACCCTGATCTGCGAGCGCCCGAAAATCGGACCGCTCCGCGACGCCATGCGCGCGCGCATCGCCGAGATCACCGGCCTGAACGTCTCGCGCGTCGCCGTGAAAGCGACCACCAGCGAACGGCTCGGATTTACCGGCCGCGAGGAAGGCATCGCCGCCACCGCGAGCGCCACCATCCGCCTGCCCTGGGACGACAAAGGTTGGAGCGACTGACATGAGCGGCAGCGACGCCCGCGCCCTCTCCCGCTCGCTGCTCGATCTTTGCCGGATGCGCAAGCTGACCATTGCGACCGCCGAAATCCTGCACCGGCGGCCTGGTCGCCGGCGCGCTCACCGATATTCCCGGCTCCTCCGACGTCATCGACCGCGGCTTTGTCACTTATTCCAACGACGCCAAGCGCGCGATGCTCGGCGTCAAGGCGACGACGCTGGCGACCTTCGGCGCGGTCAGCAAGGAGACCGCGACCGCGATGGCGGTCGGCGCGCTGGAGCGGGCCGGCGTCGATCTTGCCGTCTCCATTACCGGCATCGCCGGTCCCGGCGGCGCGACGCCGGGCAAGCCGGTGGGTCTGGTGCATTTCGCC
Source organism: uncultured Alphaproteobacteria bacterium (assembly GCA_963823115.1). Classification (GTDB taxonomy): domain Bacteria; phylum Pseudomonadota; class Alphaproteobacteria; order Rhizobiales; family Xanthobacteraceae; genus Bradyrhizobium. The sequence goes on from CAWGKJ010000053.1 coordinate 272,954, forward strand.
GTCGCCGCCCGCGACGGCCGAATTCTGCATCGCGAATGCCGCTTCGGCGCGATCGGCCGCAGCGCGGTGCGCCAGCGCTCGGTCGTCGAGGCGCTGCGAATGCTGATGGAACTGGCGCGCGGACCGCAAGCCGCCGACCAAGCCGCGCCGCGAAGCCGCCAGCCGGTTGCGCCCGCGCGTGGCGCGCTCGCGCGCCGCGCAGCGCCGTCAAGCGGCGGCGACCGCCGCGGGCGTGACCGATTGAGGCTCAAGGCCTCAGGTCGACGGCCTGCTTGCGATCCGTCCCGGCCTCCATAAATCACATCCGCGCGCTTTTCGAACGCCGCGGCAAAGCGCTGGAACGCGGTGTCGAACATCGTTCCCATCAGCATCGCCAGCATCCGGCTCTTGAATTCATAAGCGAGGTAGAACCCGACATCGCAGGCGCTGTCCGACTTCGGTTCGAACGTCCAGCGGTTCTCCAGATTGCTGAACGGCCCCTGCAGATACTCGACGAGAATCTTCAAGATTGGCCCGGTCCAGCGTCACCTGGGTGGTGAAGGCTTCCCGCACCAGCTTGAACGATACCGTCATGTCGCAGACCACGATTTCGGTGCCGTCGGGCTTCGGCGTGCGCTGACGCACTTTCAGCGAGCTGCACAGCGGCACGAATTCGGGATAGCGCTCGACGTCGGCGACCAGATCGAACATCTGCGGCGCGCTGTGGTTGACCCGGCGCCTGCTGTTGAATTTCGGCATCGCCGTATGCTCAGCGCGATATCGCCGCGCGCGCCGCCCGCAGCCTGGCGAAATCGTCGCCGGCGTGATGCGACGAGCGGGTCAGCGGGCTCGCCGACACCATCAGGAAGCCCTTGGTATAGGCGACCTTCTCGTAGCCTGAGAATTCATCCGGCGTCACATAGCGCATCACGGCGTGATGCTTGCGGGTCGGCTGCAGATACTGCCCGATGGTCAGGAAATCGACATCCGCCGAGCGCAGATCGTCCATCACCTGCAGCACTTCGTGACGTTCCTCGCCAAGCCCGACCATGATGCCGGATTTGGTGAAGATGGCGGGATCGATTTCCTTGACCCGCTGCAACAGCCGGATCGAATGGAAATAGCGCGCGCCCGGGCGCACGCTGAGATAACGCGACGGCACCGTTTCCAGATTGTGGTTGAACACGTCGGGCTTCGCCGCCGCCACGACTTCGAGCGCGCCGTCCTTGCGCAGGAAGTCCGGCGTCAGGATCTCGATGGTCGTGGTCGGGCAGCGCGCGCGGATCGCGCGGATGGTTCTGCGCGAAATGCTCGGCGCCGCCATCGGCGAGATCGTCGCGATCCACCGAGGTGATCACGATATGGGTGAGCCCGAGCTTGAAGGTGGCTTCCGCGACGTGCTCCGGCTCCTGCGCATCGAGCGCGCCGGGCATGCCGGTCTTGACGTTGCAGAAGGCGCAGGCGCGGGTGCAGGTGTCGCCCATGATCATGAAGGTGGCGTGCTTCTTGTCCCAGCACTCGCCGATATTCGGGCAGCCCGCCTCCTCGCACACCGTGACGAGGCCGTTTTCCTTGACGATGTTGCGGGTGTCGGCATAGCCGCGCGTGGTCGGCGCGCGCACCCGGATCCAGTCCGGCTTCGGCGGCGACAGCGCGTCCGGCCGGTTCACCTTTTCCGGGTGACGCGGGCGCAGCGGCGTGGCTGAAACGGTATCGACGACGACGACCATGGAATATCCATATCCTGAGAGGCTTAGCTAATCCGCTTGAAGGGGAATCGCAACCGCCCGGCTTGTTAGCCCACATGCTTTAGCATATTGCCATTCCGGACGCATTTCCGCCCTCCCCAGCCTTGATTTGCAATCCCGATTCGAATGGCTCAAAGCCGCACATCCGCCAATTCCGACCGCTGCCCGATTTGGGCAAGCCGCTCAAGCGCGCGTTCTTCGCCCGCAGCGTGCATGAGGTCGCGCCCGACCTGATCGGCGCGACGCTGCTGGTGAACGGCGTCGGCGGCATCATCGTCGAGGTCGAGGCCTATCATCACACCGATCCGGCCGCGCATTCGTTCCGCGGGCCGACCCCGCGCAACCAGGTGATGTTCGGGCCGCCCGGCTTTGCCTATGTCTATCGCTCCTACGGCATCCACTGGTGCGTCAATTTCGTCTGCGAGAAAGCAGGTTCCGCCAGCGCCGTGCTGATCCGCGCGCTGCAGCCGACCCACGGCATTGCGGCGATGCGGCGCCGGCGGGGATTGCATGACGAGCGATCGCTGTGCTCGGGTCCGGGCAAGCTGACGGAAGCGCTCGGCATCACGCATCGCGCATAACGGCCTGGCGCTCGACGCCCCGCCGTTCGCGCTGCATGCGCGCACGAGCAAGCCGGACATCGTCGCCGGCGTTCGGATCGGCATCACCAAGGCGGTCGAACTGCCGTGGCGATACGGGCTGAAGGGCTCGAAGATTTCTCTCCAAGCCGTTTTGACGAGCGATGAGACCCTGCATTCGCGCGATCTCTCAGGTCGTCCCCGCGCACGCGGCGTACCCATACGCCGTGTCGCTTGTTGTGGAAGATGCGGCTGAACGACATTCGCGCTATTGCTAACGCCTGTGGTTATGGGTCCCTGCTTTCGCAGGCGACGACGCTAAAGTACGGCGCGGTCGTATTCATCAAACACGACTTCGCATTCTCGCGGCGCGAAGCGCCCGAGTTGTGCTGAAATCCTTCCGCCCAAGAGAGGGCGTGGGGAATGCCGGGTGCCCGTTGCACCCGCAGCCGCGCGTGCGTAGTGGTAGTAAAGCACACGAGTTAGTCACCACGGTCGCACCGGGATCACCCGGCATTCCCGCACGCAATGGTTTTAACGGTTTCCTTCGTGCTCTCCCCGGTGATCGGGCTTTCTTGTCACCGTCGCCTGCAGAAGCTTCTTCTGCAGACTTGACGCCAGCGTCGAGGCGTCAGGACCACACGACTTCGCCGTCCGCGAGGTCAGCGCTGCTCGTCTGCAGCGCCGCCCGCGTCCACCGCATCCCATCCCGCGTTCGTGACGATCGCGAAACGCCCCTCTGTGTGGGACGGGACGGCGAGGGATATAGAAGTGATTTGGGTCCGACGCGAAGCGAAATATTTTTGCAAGGAGGACTGGACAAACTGAAGCAAGAGCTCGCGGCTGATTTTGCCCGGCGGCCACCTTCGGCAATGGCGGCGACAATGCTTAACCCAACTTGCGCAGAATCGCACCCTGACCATAGGCAAATCAAAGCCTTAGCCAAAAAGTTGGCACTACAGTTTTTTGCGGATTGGGATCAGGCGGTTTGTTCGAGAACTGGCAAGTGTTGCTCGGCGAGGCGCATGCGCTTTGGCAGGACGATGCCGAGACGATTGAGGAGAGCGGCCTGTGCCGGGTCTGGCTGGGTCACACAGCGCAGGCGAATCTGGCCGCGCTCTGCGGTCGGCAGGACGACATCGTGGGACTGAATGCGCTTGAGTTCTTCCAGGATGGTGCGCGGCGAATTGCCGAGACCGGCGCAGCTCTGCCACATCTCGAGGCTCTTCCACAGTACGAAGGCAAGAAAGCAGACGAGGATATGAGCCTGCACGCGGTCCTCGCGCTGGTGCCAGATCGGACGGAGGTTGAGTTGGTCCTTGTGGATGCGGAAAGCAGCTTCGGCCTGCGTCAGCTGGATATAGGCCTTCCAAAGCTGTTGATCGCTCCAATCATCGATGTTCGAACGCAACAGATAGGCGCCCTCCGAGAGCGCGGCCCAGTCGTCGAAGGCGTCGTTGTAAACGACATCAAGGCGGAAACCCGCAGGGCAGCCATCCGGCTCCAACGTGATTGCGAAGCGGGCGGCGGATCGCTGGTTTTGCTGCAGGATGCGGCCGATCTGCCGGTTCACCGTCGCCGGATCGACGCGCTTCTTTGAACGAGCCAGCCGCGCAGCCAAGCGCCCGAGCGCTTCTTCGATCCGCCGGCTGAACTTGTCGTGCATGGCGCGTTCTTTGTTGCGCCGGTCGGCGGAACGGCACAGGATCACCGTCTCGCCGGTCTCGGGGTGGCGCGTCAGCTTGACCTCGACGCCTTCATGGACCATACGCCAGCCATCCGGGCGAGTGAGTTCGAGCGCGAACTTCTTCAGTTCCGACTTCGGTGCGCCGATGATGTAGCGCCGGCCGGTCTGGCGTAGCCATGCCAGATTGTCGGCGCTTGCCATGCCGCGATCGGTGATCCAGACCCTTCCCAGCATGCCATGCCGGGCCTCCATGGTGGCTACGATCGTCTGCAAGGTTCGCGAGTCGTGGGTGTTGCCGGCGAAAACCTCGTAGCCCAAGGGAAAGCCGTCGAAGGTCACCACCAGCGCGATGCACACCTGCTTGCAGTCGGGGCGATGATCGCGGGAATAACCGCGTTGCGCCTGCGGATTGGCCGCGGCCTGGCCCTCAAAATACGTGCTGGTCACATCGTAGAGCAGCACCTCGTTCTGGATCGCAAACAGCTCGCCGCAACGCTGCGACAGATGCGCTTCGAGCGCGGTCTTGTAGGCGAGCAGATGGTCGAGCCCGCGATAGAGCCGATCCTTGCTGACCTCCTCGTCACCAAGCTGCAGCAGATCTGAAAGCGCCGTGCGTCGATACCAGTCCTCCGCAATGTGTAACTCGCTCGACGGCTCGCAAAACCGCGCGGCGACCAGCACGGCCGCCATCTTCGACCACGCGATGCGCTCCTTGCCGATCGGAAGCAGCCGCTCGCACAGAGCCTCAAGTCCGGTGCCGCGCCACAGCGCGAGAGCAAGATACACATCGCCGAATTGACGCGGGCGTTCGAGGCGAATGCCCCTCAGCCGCACCGGCAACGTCAATTGCTCGCTACCATCGTCGAACAGCTGCGCGCGCTCGGGACTGCCAATCAGCCGGTGAGCCAGCGCCCGTGCCTGAACGCGACCGTGCTCATCGAGTTCGCCGAGCTGCGCCACCGTTTGCTGAATGACCCGACGACCAACACGCACGCTGCGCACAAGGCGCCAATAGCGATGAACCTTCCCATCTTTGCGTATCGTGGTGTGGCGCAGATACATGCGCCCGAATCAATCCGACTCGTCGCTTCCAGAAAATACCCTAGGTTGGCACTACACGCCGAAATCCCCGCTTCGCACCGGCTAACCATTTGATCCGATTCAGGTCACTCGACGCAAAATCCCGGAAAATAGCTAAATCCGGTCTCCAACTGCGCAAGTTGGGTTAATCCAGTTCCGTGATGCGCGCCGTTCTGAAGGTTGAGTGGGTGTCACCGTAATTCCGTTCTTCAAACTTGCAGATATTCTGCGCTCTCGAGTAACCTTCATAAGCAAGGTTAAATCGCGAGTTTGATTGCGATGTGAGGCCGAAGCTGTATGGCTTTGGAATGTCCTCGTCGTTCCACAACGCTGACAGACGCACCTACCGCAAGATTATGTTGGTGGGGCTTACGTTCTGCGCTCTTTTCGTTGTGGTCAGCTTTTTTGCGAGGGAGCAGCCTGCGAATACCTACGTTCTGAAAAAGGCGGACAGGCTGATCCGCAGTGCTGGCACGCCGCTGCCCGCCAATTAGCAACTCAAAACAAAAGCCGCCCGAAGGCGGCTCTTCGATTCAAACCCGATGATCGTTGATCAGGCGGCCATCAATGCTGGCTTTGACTTCCGCCGATAGGCCATGAAGCCGAGGCCGCAGAAGCCGAGGATCATCATTGCCCATGTGGAGGGTTCGGGGACGGCGGCGGTGAAAGTGATAGCGGAAAATGCGTTATTGGCAGAATCAAACTGCACCCCACTACCCGACCCGGAGTAACCGCGGCGCAAAGGTCATAAGTGTCGATCCGGGTAGGCGTTCGTTCGGGCGCTCGATAAGACGGTGGCGGAAGCCGCGCCAATCCTCGGCATCCCCGTCGAACCGATCTAGCCCTCCATCACCCTTGCCGCCTGTTCCAAATTCGTCCGCGCGATCACGCGGTGGAACGGCGCGATCACCGCCAGGTACGTCCGCCCCAGCCGGTTATGACAATGCACCACCGTCACCACGACTAGCTCCCGCCCACCCCCCGCGCCCGTGCGCAGCAGGATCGCGACTCGGAAGTCGAGATGCCGGTCGTCCTCGCCCACCACCAACTCCCCCGCACTCTTCGACAGCAGCGGAAAGTAGCCGATCACCGGCCCCCGCGCCGCCGCGGCAGCACCGATCGCGCGAGACGATTTGACGTCGACCGTCGCCATCACCGCATCGCGCACCCGCGTCAGCGCGCGAATCCACCCCGCCGGCCGCTCGAACGCGGCGCGCGCCAGCACTTCGAGATCGTCGCTCGCGCCCGCCGGCAGGTGAATCGCGAACGCATCCAGCAGGTCCGCGCCCACATAAAGCGGCGCCAGCACGCTGTCGGACGGCACGGGTACCGCATGGGCTTTGATCATGCCGCCAGCTTTTCCTAAAGTGTCATGGTGCAGCAGGGTTGCTTTAAGCACCCAAGCCACAACAGCGCGGAGTCCGTTGACGGTCAAAAGCGTCGGATTGGCGGATTCCGCTTTGAGTGTGTTCATCCAATAATAGACATGGACAGAGTGCATAATTCAAGAATTCTGCACCCCCAAAAGCCCGTTGTTCGAAAAGCGCTTTTCAGGCGCAGAATATAGGGGCGAAATCCTTTCGGGAATTACGGTGACACCCATTAGTACTACTGAGTCAGAAAGTCGCAGCTGAAAATTGAGAGAATCAGTTATTGGGCAAGATTCACGCTTCTGCGAGAGGATCCCAATATGGATGGTCGCCAGATTTCAGACGATATTAAATCGCGATTTGCGGCGTTTGTCGATGGGATTGTGAGTGTGATCGGCCACGCGGATCGCGCCGGACCGCTGCGTGACTATTGCATCGGCCTGATGATGCCGGGCGAGCGCAAGAGCGTTGAGCCGATGGCGGCGGTGACGGCTCCTGAGCGGACGGCTGCGCAGCATCAGTCGCTGCTGCATTTCGTTGGGCAGGCGGCGTGGTCGGACGAGAGGGTGTTGGCCAAGGTTGGCGAGATGGTGCTGCCGCGGATCGAGCGTCACGGGCCGATCGCGGCATGGATCATCGATGACACGGGCTTTCCGAAGAAGGGGCGGCACTCGGTTGGGGTAGCGCGGCAATATTGCGGTCAGCTTGGCAAGCAGGACAACTGCCAAGTAGCGGTGTCGTTGTCGCTTGCCAATCATCATGCGAGCCTGCCGGTGGCCTATCGCCTGTATCTGCCGGAAGACTGGGCGGCTGATAATGAACGCCTGCGCAAGACGGGTGTGCCCGAGGAGATTACGTTCAAAACCAAGCCGCAGATCGCGCTTGAGCAGATCCATGAGGCCTGCGCGGCCGGTCTTCCGCGCGGTGTGGTGCTGATGGATGCGGGGTATGGTTGCAATACGAGCCTGCGCTCTGGCGTCAGTGCGCTCGGGCTGAACTATGTGGCCGGCATTCTGCCGAACACTTCAGTGTGGGTGGCTGGAACGGGTCCGTTGCCGCCGAAGCCGTGGTCGGGTCGCGGGCGACAACCGAAGCTCATTCGCCGCGACGACAAGCATCAACCGGTGTCGGTCAAGCAACTCGCGCTCAGCCTGCCAAAGCAAGCCTGGCGTACGATCTCGTGGCGCGAGGGAAGCGCCGAGAAGCGGTCCTCGCGGTTTGCCCGTGTGCGTGCTTGCGCGGCGCATCGTGACTACAAACTCACCGCCAGCCGACCGGAAGAGTGGCTGCTGATTGAGTGGCCCGAGGGCGAGAAAGAGCCGACCAAATACTGGCTTTCGACTCTTCCCAAGAAAATCACATTCCGGGCGCTGGTCGACCTGACAAAGCTGCGCTGGCGGATCGAGCGCGACTATCAAGAGCTCAAGCAGGAGGTCGGGCTTGGGCATTTCGAGGGGCGAGGATGGCGCGGCTTCCACCACCACGCCACGCTGTGCATCATGGCCTACGGGTTCCTGGTCTCCGAGAGGGGGACGATTCCCCCCTGTGGATCTCGTGCCATCACGTTCTTCAAGGAACCTGCCATTCCCAACGGTTATCGACCCAGAGGCTCCGCCGCTGCGAACCGAACGACACGTCCCGAACTCGATCGCGACCATGCGCCGACGCTTGATCGTAGCGCTCGTCAGCAGACTGTCGAGGTGCCCATGTTGCGCGGCTCTAATTCAGAGAAACCTACAACGCAAACGTTTGTGACGCAGTAGTATTAGCCGGCCGCTCGTCAAGGGCGCATAGCATTGCTGATGAATGGACGCGCGTCGCACCACGTCACAGGCGAACCGCCGCACACCATGCGGGCGCGACGCGCGAAACCGTCGCTCGCGTGTTCTCGGCCGCGCGCAACGGATACCAGCTATTCGATAGCCGCATGAACCGTCGAAGGTGCGACTCGTTAGTTATCGGGAGACCGATGTCATGCGCGACCGTATGGATTCGCAGTACGCTCTGCTCGTCGTGCGGCTAGCGCATCTTTCGCATCGCGCCGACGCGACCAAGCTCATCGGCGATCTGGCGGCCAGCTTGACGCACGACACAACCTCGCAAGCGGAAGCAGCACGCACCAGCGCGCATAACGCTATCCGTGCCCTCGCAAAAGACCTTGACAAGGAATGGCCGTGCTCATGGGAAACCTGGGACGCTGCGCTCAAAGCAACAGAAACGTGGCGGGACCTGTCAAGGGTAACCAGGCCCTAATTGTCATCTGATAGTCAGTTGCCGGTCCCAATCCTTCTGCCGCAAACTGTTTGGCAAACTCCGTGGGCCTGCGCCGCGCCATTAACGACGAAGGACGCTCCCGGCAGCGTTTGGAACGTCGGGCTGATGCTGGGATCGGTGTCAAAATTGTGCGCCCACGCCAAGCGGCTGCGCAGTGTCAGCATCGCCGTTGTGAGCGCATAGGACTTGTCGGTGCATAAGCCAAGTTCTGATCGGGATATCGTTATGTCCTTCGCACCGTAGTTCAGCGCAAACGTATTAGCCCGTCTTCGCGGATTGGCGGGTTTTTGAGATCCCCGCTCGTTATAAATCAATGGTTTAGGTCAAAAGGTCTTCACTACAGCGGCTGGCCTGGTTGACGTCGGCTGTGGTGATCCTGGGCGGCGGCTGCGGTGGCAGGCGCAGCTTGAGCCGGTCGATCAAGAGCTGGAGTTCAGGTTCAGGATGGGTGTAGCGGGTAAGGAGAATCTCGCGCCCGTCGGTGGTCGGCAGATGAACGTCGATCATCTGGACGGCGGCGAACTTTTCGAGCGCGCTCCGCGCGGTCAGCCCGGGTGCCAAAGCATGAAGGCGACGCGTGAGCGTGATCTGCATGCAGTAAGCCAGAAAGGCGATGAAGATGTGGGCTTCGATCCGCTTCTCGTCCTGATGGAAGATCGGACGAATCGCCAGATCGCCTTTGAGATTGCGGAAGGCCTCTTCGATGGCGACGAGCTGGATGTAATATTGCCATAGCTGGGCGGGATCATTGTCGGTGAGATTGGTGCGCAGCAGATAACGGCCTTCGCGCCGCCGCGTCGTTTTCAGTTTCTTGCGATTGAGCGCGAAGGTGAAGCTCGGGCGCTCCTTGTCGATCTCGACATCGACCAGGCGCCATGCGGCCGGCGCTTTGGAGCGCGCACCGCCGAGTTTCATCAGCAGTTCTTCGCGCGAGATTTCCATGGTGGCGATTTGCCGGAGCCGCTTCCACAGCCATTTCAGCTGCCGCCGTCGCATCGCGCGTTCTTTGCTGACCCGATCATCGCTTTGCGCGAAGACGTAAAGCTCGCCGTCCTCAGCCAACAGCTTGACCTTCACGCCCTCCCGCGCATCCTGCCAGGGCTTTTCCAGCAGGTGCTTCTCCAGCCGGTTCAGGCGTCCCTTCGGCGTTCCCACCAGATACTGCACCGGCGGATCGCTGTTGCGCATTTCGGCCAACACGGCCTCGGTCGGCACACCGCGATCCATTACCCAGACCCGCCGCGCCTTGCCATATTGCTGCTCGATCTTGCCCAGGAACATCCGCAGCGTCTTGCTGTCGGCGGTGTTGCCAGGCAGTACCTCGTAGGCCAGCGGCAAGCCGTCGGGCGTCACCACCAGCGCGATCACCACCTGCGGGCAGTCCGGCCGCTTGTCGCGACTGTAGCCGTGGCGGCGCTTGCTGCCTTCGGGCAGGTCCGATGCATTGACCTCGAAGTAGGTGCTGGTCAGATCGTACAGCAGCACGTCGAAGTCGGCGTTGAACAGATCGCGCCAGCGCCCGACCAGATGCGAGAACAGCGCTTCCTTGTGATCGAGCAGCAGATCGTGACAGGCATAGAGCTTGTGCTCTTCCGCCAATCCGAAGTCCGCGCCCAAGAGATCGGCCATCGCACTGCTGCCGAACCATTGCCGATGCAGCCGCCATTCGCTACCCGGCGCGATCAGTCGGTAGCTGGCGAGAACCTGCAGGACCTGGTCCCACCGCGTCCCCTTCCGGTTCGGCGGCAGGCGATCGGCCCAGAACCGATCGAGCTCAAGCTCCCGCCACAACTGCCCGGCCAACCAGCACGCGCCCCATTGCCGCGGACGACAAAGCTGCATCTCCGACAGGCGAAGCTGAACGATGGATGCATCGCCCGCGACCGCCTCGCATCGATCTTCCGGAAACAGCGCCAGCGTCCGGGCACGCCCCGCATCCTCGTCGAACACTTCGATCGCCTTGCGCCACGCTGCCGCCTGCGAGGAGTTGATCTCGCCGAGATACAGAACATGCCGCTGCACCACCCGACCGTTATCGAGACGCTTGTTCTCGACCACGTTCCAGTAACTGTGCGCCTTGCCGTTCTTCCTTCGCTCGGTGCGTCGCAGAAACATGATGCAGCGAATCTATCCGCATCATGCCGCGCTTGGGAATCGGGTAGGTCTTCACTACAGCCGTTTTTGGCCAAAATTGAAGACGTCGCCCTTTGTAAATCAGATACTTAGCCGCCCAAAAAATCTCAAAATTCGCTTTTTCGACCGCGAATCCGCGAAGACGGGTTAGCTCCAGATAAGACCTGTTCGGCGTAGGCCGGAACGTCGTAAGCCGTAAACTGACCAGCGGCATAGGGCGTGATGCCCATCCACGGCGTGGTAAAGCGATAGCCGCCTTCGATTCGTCCCGAAAACGCTTTGGAATTGAACCGCGCTTGCAATTGATCAATCCCGGCGATGGTGACGGTGCGGTTTGTAGTGACATCCTGCCAACCATAGGCCAGAGCGCCCGTCACATAGGCCGAACCGACCGTGTGCCTGACGAAGGCGCCCGCCTGGAATAAATCGGAGCGCCCTGTGCCGCCATTAGCAACGCTGAAGTTCGTACCGCCGCCTGCCGCCGAAAAGCCTGAAACTGTTCGCGGCGACAACCAATAATCAGCACCCACGGCGGTACCGAATACGCGACTGGTGGAGGTATTTGATCCTGTAAGCGCATTGCCGTTGGTGGTCTCGCTACCGCCAAAGCCTGCCGCCCAAATGCTCCAGTACGGATCGAAAACATTGTTCCGGGGAATAGCCTTTGTGATCATGCCATAAGCATCGCGCTCCGCCCCTGTACGTTTTCGCCTGGTCGGTGCGTAAGCATTTTCGGCATCGTCTTCGTCAACAAATTGTGACGTTCTTGATGGTGGGGCTGCCGTGTCGCCGCGTCCCCCGATGAACGGGTCGAGCAAGACATTGAGAAACTGCGTCATCGCTTCAAAGGTGGTTTGTTGAGTGCCCGTACCAACTTCGCCCGAAGCCTGCGTGAGACCCGCCGGGGTCAACGAACCCAGCGCAAACGGAATGCTTCCGGTCGTATTGAAGAACTTGCTTAGCGTGTTGGCGACGTTCTGCTGGTTACCGCTGAGGCCAGACAATCCCGAGTAATCCAGGAAAAGATTAAGGTAAGCGTCGTTGGCGTCGTAGCTCAAATTGACATGAAAGTTCGATGGCAGGCCGGTGTTCACAAGCGAACCAAATGTGCCACTGATGCCGCCAGCTGCCGTCATGATCGTATACTGCTTCGAGACATAGCTGCCGTTGGCATAGATCGCATTCAAAGTGGCACCGTCCAGCGCCGCCGTGCCGCTAACATGGGTGAGACTCGCGGCCAGCGGGGTAACCCGCACCAAGTAAAGAGCACCGGACTGGAACGCGAGATTCCCGTTGATGGTGAGCGTGCCCGTTGGGTTCGCCGGATTGCCGGGGGCAAGCGTGCCGCCGCTCATGATCGTGGTCGTCGTCGGATCGATGGTGCCAATGCCCGACAGAGTGCCACCCGCGTTTACCAGCACGCTGCTGGTGTTAGCGAGCATGCCGTCCACTTCCAGCGTGCCACCGTTGATTGTCGTTGCACCAGTGTAGGTGCTGGCACCCGTTAGTGTCAGCGTTCCCGTACCTTCTTTGAAAAACGACGTTTGGCTGAGGCCGTCCTGAATTGTGCCGATAAACGTAGTGTCGGTGTTGTCACTTCCCACTTCCAGCATCGCATTCCCGGGACCACTGTTTGTCACAATGCCGCCCCACACCAGCGAACCAAGTGAGTAATCTACGCCATTGAGATCAAGCAACGCGAAGGCATTAACGGGTATTCGTGCGATCCATGCTTCGTTCTTCCCGTTAGGATCGATGCCATTTCCGACAATAACTGTTCCATCCGCGGAAACGCCCGCAGCCGACTGCAAACTCCAATTCGCCGGGCTGTAACCGCCTGCGCTGAGAATAGCTGGAATCGATTGCATTCCCGCGGTTTGCGTCCACCGATAGGGTTGTAAAGTGACTCCA
>CAWGKJ010000054.1:0-55011 GCA_963823115.1 uncultured Alphaproteobacteria bacterium
GCGCCTGGCGTGGCAGGACCTGCGCGCGATCGCGAAGGCGCTGGAGCAGGCTTCCGCATCCTGAATCCATAGCGCATGATTTGAGGCACCAGTTTCGGAGCCAAGTCGCATCCACGGCTGTATCATCAACCCGCAACGGGCCGTCGCGGAGCCGCTGATATCCTGAATTTGCTTCGGCCTTCGGGCATAGAAGACATAGGCGGACTTGCTGCCGGCTCAAACTGGTCGCGTTTTGACCCGAAGGCGACATCAGCCGAGCGCATCGGACCCGTTTTCACTCGCCAAGTGCAAGCCTCGAAATCAGCTTCGATGCTGGCGTTCGCTGAGACAGTCCTGCGTGCGGCAATGCGCCATCGGCATGACTGATCCGCAATAACAGATGGAACGATGCTCCACGATGTGTTCTTCCAGACAAGAAACTGAACCTCGCGCTGCCTGGTGCAATTTGCGCGCACGCCACTGAATTTGACTTGCAAACAGCAGCACAGGGAGTGAGCCATGAAGAGAACTCCATCCGCGGCAATTATGAGCATTGCGGTATCGTTCGCTGTCTTGGGCAGCGCGGCTCTTGCGGTGCAGAACAGGTCCACGCTGAAAGTGCCGAACGGACTCGCGTTTTCCGAGTTCAAAGGCTACGAGAACTGGCAGTATGTTGCGGTCAGTCAAACCGAAACGAGCGTGAAAATCATTGCGGCGAATCCCGTGATGATAAAAGCCTTTCGCCAAGGCGTGCCGGGCAATCACCAGCCCTTTCCCGAGGGCTCCAAGATCGTGAAGATTGAGTGGCTCTTTAAAAAGAACACGGGGTCCCCCTATTTCGTGAATGTGCCGGACACGCTGAAAACGCTGGCGTTCATCGAAAAAGATAGCAAGCGATTTCCGGACACCCATGGCTGGGCCTACGCCGTTTTTATCAATGATCCCGCCACTGACACGCTGACGCCGGATGGCCGCCCCCCGCAAAATGGGACCGGCGCCACATGCGGCTACATGTGCCATACGACGGTAGCGGCACAAGATTACATTTTCACGGCGTATCCCAAGAGGTGAGCGCGGGACGATCCGCTTCATCAAAAAATGACTGAAGGCACCCGATCTGTCCCCATGTGCATAACGGACGCTGTTATATCCGAATAGGAGTCGTCTATGAACCAAGTGCAAGTCGAGCAGAAAAGCTATCAGATGCCGCCGCAGGATGGGTTTACCGTCGCACACTTTCTCACCGTTGCTGACACCGAGCGATCGCTTCGATTTTACGAAACGGTCTTCGGAGGTCGCATTCTGAGCAGAGGCGATAGCAGCGGCGCGCCGGGGTACATCCAGATCGCGAACACGTGGCTCCTTGTTAACCCCGGGGGCGGTCCGACACCCGACAAACCATCGGTAACGCTCAGCGTCCCCGCCGACCCCGATTCAGTCAGCAGCTTTATGAATATCCGCGTTGCGGATATTCAAGCGTGCTATGAACTTTGGCGAAGTCGAGGAGCAGAGTTCATCACGGAGCCGAAGCCCAAGTACGGTGAGACGCGCTGCTATATTCGCGATCCTGATGGCTATATTATAGAAGTTGGGCAAAGCAACCCGGGCGTTGCTTATGGCTAAGCAGCATGACGCGTGAAAGCATCTTTGGTGACCGCGTACGGCGGTCCCGAAGCGATGAAATATCAGGATATTCCGGATACCTAGCCAGGCGTGAGCGACTGTCTTGGTCAGGTAGCCTGGCATTGTCGAAGCGTAAACGTCTTGCGAACGTTGCCAGCCGTTATCCCGCGCGAAGTATTGCCAGCGTCGCGACTTCCGCCTCAGCACTTTTCGGACTTGCCGCTGTACTGACGAATGTCATCTGTTGAGGGTAGAGCGGAGGATCGCGCGAGTCAGGGCACTTTCCGATCCCCCAAACCGCCTGAATTTGACCACGAGCGGCTGCAATGAGCAATTCAATCCTCGTTTTTTATGGCTCATATCGTTCCGATCGGATGGGCATCCGCCTCGCCGAATTCGTGGTTGAGCGGTTGAGGCGGCGAGGCGAAGCCGTCGAACTAATCGACGCCAAGGCGGTCAACCTTCCGATGCTCGACAGAATGTACAAGGAATATCCGGCGGGAGAGGCCCCCGAGCGGCTTGATCGGTTGGCCAGGAAGATTCGAGATGCGGATGGTTTCGTATTCGTCACCGGCGAATATAATTGGGGTGTCCAGCCCGGGCTGAAAAACCTGACGGATCATTTTCTGGAGGAATGGTTCTGGCGCCCCGCTGCGATCGTGAGCTATTCGGCGGGACGTTTGTCCGGCGCCCGGGCCGCAACCGCTTGGCATGGCACGCTCTCCGAGATGGGGATGGTGGTGGTTTCAAGCACAATTGCCGTTGGCCCCATTGGACAGACCCTCGCGGCCGATGGCGCGCCGATGGGCGAAGGCGGCAAGGCCCTCGAACGGACGTTTACGCGCTTTGCCGACGATCTGATGTGGTGGGTAGAAGCGGCAAAGATGCAGCGTCAACGCAAGCAGCCGCCTTTTTGATCGCCTAGGGTGATCCTGATTAAAGGAGTGTATCGCGAGGAACTGGTAGCGAGGATTGCCCACAGTCAATGTGGATACCGCCAACATGGCAGCTCTTGGCACATCGCGTCATTTCGTTGTACTGTGGAACTCGTTCGCTGTCGGGACATAGCGGACATCGATCAAGCCGCACCAATTTAGCTCGACTTATGAGCGCGCGGCCTATTGCGAGGCAGCGCTCACGCGCCGGCTCCCATGAGGGCATCGGAGTTACGGCGTCTTCGGCCGCACGATGGCCCAGCCGATCCGCAACAGCGGCTGGCGCCCGGTCACGAACCACTCGAACGCCCGCGGCACTTCCGGCACCAGGCCGGGAAACCGCTGCGCGATGTCCGCTGGCGGCGTGCCGGCCGTGTCAGACGGCACGCCAGACCACGACGCCGCCGGTCTCGTTGAATTTCGCCAAATTCAGCCACGGCGTCCGTTCCGGTGCCGCGTCGAGAAACAGATGGGGACGCCCGGCGTCCAGTGAAATCAGGGTCGCAAGCTGCGCGTCACCGGTCACCGCCCGTAGCGGGTGGTTGGTACGCCGCTCGAAGCTGTCGCCAAAGAAATTCGCGATCGCTGTTCCTGGCAGCGACGTCGCGACCTCGCCGCTGCCGGTCCAGGGCAGGAAAAGCGTGGCCGCCAAGTACCCCGAGCGCCGGCGCGATGATCGCGGCCGCCCAGACCGAGCGCAGCAGACGCTGATGCCGCAGTTGAACGACATCGCCGGTCGCGACGATCAAGGCCAGGCCCGACATCATCAAGGCGATGCCCGCTCCGCCGGCGACGCGATCGAGATTGAACAGGCCGGAGATCAGGCTTGCCATGAGCGCGGGGCCAATGGCGAAGAAATAGACGAAATCGCGCGCCAGCGGATCGACCGGCGGCCGATAGATGGTCGGCGCCTCTTCCGGGTTGCGCTCGAACCAGCCGGAGTTGAGCACCAGCCAGCAGCACGATACCGGATATTGCCAGCAGCAGGCCGCCGAGCAAGGCGGCCCAGTGCAGCGCCCTTGCGCTCAAATCCGCGACCGCCGGCCAATGCGGCAAGGCCAA
Source organism: uncultured Alphaproteobacteria bacterium (assembly GCA_963823115.1). GTDB lineage: Bacteria > Pseudomonadota > Alphaproteobacteria > Rhizobiales > Xanthobacteraceae > Bradyrhizobium. The sequence goes on from CAWGKJ010000054.1 coordinate 3,600, forward strand.
GGCGTCGGCGCGGATCAGCCAAATCAGATATGGCAACGCCAGCACGACGATCACCAGCAGCGCGAACAGCGGATCGAACGACATCAGCATGCGCCGCCCGCGCACGGTCGCGAGCGCAAATCCGGCCAGCAGCAGCAACAGGCCGATCGCGGCTGAGGTCGTCAGCAGCAAAAGTCCGGCTTCGATGGACCATGCGAACCACGCGTTGCGCCTGTTCTGGCCGATGAGTTGCCAGGAATGCAGCAGCAGCAGCGCCCAGAGCGGACGCGCCAGCACCAGGGGGCCGAACTCGACGCCGGGCGAACTGAATGCCGTCACTGTCATGGTCAGCAGGACCGCGAGCACCGCCTGTTGGCCGCCGACAACGGCGCGCGCCAGCAGATACAGCGTCCAGAACATTGCGATCGAGCAAAGCTGCGCCAGCAGATAGACGCCGAACATGTGATTGCCCGCGGCGCGAAACGCGATATCGGCGAGCCAGAACGCCAGCGGCGGGCCGAGATCGGTTCCGACCTGGTATTCCCGGCCATAGGCGAGCACGGTCGCAAGGTCGCCGGGAGGGCTTCGATACAGCAGTAGCGGCACGACCAGCCACAGCGCCGCCTGAAGCAGCACCACCAGCCAGACCACCAGCCGCGGCCGGGCGCGGATCAGTTCGATAACCAGGGAAGTGAAACGCATGAAACGTCCGAAATGCCCAACCCAGCCCTACAAGCCGGCGCTATTCGATCTCGAACGTGTGATAGAGCGCGTGAGCCGCCGAGGCAACTCGCGTTCAGAATTGCTCGCTGAAATCTCGACTTCGATCGGCGTTTCCGTTGCGGCGATCGCCGGTTCGACCGTCGTCGCCTGATGTTTTTCCCGCGCCGCCACGACCGGCGCAAACAAGCGGCGGTGATGCACGGTCGGCCCCAGCCGGTCCAGCGCCTCGAGATGCTCCGGCACGCCATAGCCCTTGTGGGACTCGAAACCATAGCCGGGGCAATCCTGCGCCAGCGCGCACATCAGGCGGTCGCGCGTCACCTTGGCGATGATCGACGCCGCCGCGATCGAGACAACCAGCCCGTCGCCGCCGATCACGGCTTCGCAGTCGCAAGGGGTATCGAGCCGGTCGCGGCCATCGACGAATACATGTTTCGGCATTTCCGGCAGCGCATGCACCGCGCGCGCCAGCGCCCACAGCGAGGCGCGCAGGATATTGTCGCGATCGATCCGCGCCGGCGAAGCGAAAGCGACCGCGAACGATGCGGTCGCGCAGATTTCCTCGAACAGTTCCTCGCGCCGCTCCGGCGTCAGCCGCTTGGAATCGTCGATGCCCTTTGGGATCCGCTTGGGGTCGAGCACCACGGCGGCGGCCACCACCGGACCCGCCAGCGGACCGCGCCCGGCTTCGTCGCAGCCGGCCACCGGCCAGACGCCGCGCTTGATCAGCGCGCGCTCGCGGCGAAAGTTCGGCGGCGCAACAGCGATCACGCCCTTCGCCGGCTTCGCCCGGCCGTCCCCTGATTTTTTGCGAATCATGGCCGGGATCGTGCGCAAGCGAGCCCGGAGGCGCAACCGGGAACTCCGCGCAGTTCCCGCTATTCGGGGGTTATCTGCGTCGCTCCTTCTGACAAGCCGGGTGACGCGCTTGAGCCTAAAACAAACTCAGCTGCTGGCCACTGCGCTTGGGCCGCGCGAAATGGTCGGTGGTCAATTTCGACCGCCGCTTGTTGAGCCCGAGCTTCTCGCAGGCGATCTCGAACCGGCGTCCGATCATCCAGGCCATCGGGCCGGTGCCTTTCATCCGCGTTCCCCACTGCGAATCGTAGTCGCGCCCGCCGCGCATGTCGCGGATCAGGGTAAAGACGTGGCGGTAGCGGTCTGGATAATTGGCCATCAGCCATTCGCGGAACAGGTCGCGCACCTCCAGCGGCAGCCGCAGCAGCACATAGCTCGCCTCCTTGACGCCGGCATGCGCTGCCGCATCAAGAATGCGCTCGATCTCGGAATCGTTCAGCGCGGGGATGACCGGCGCCACCATGACCGTGGTCGGAATTCCCGCTTCGGACAATTGCCGCAGCGCCTCGAGCCGCCTGGACGGCGTCGAGGCGCGCGGCTCCATGGTGCGTGCGAGTTTCGCGTCGAGCGTGGTGACCGAAATCGCCACCTTGGCGAGATTGCGCTTCGCCATCCGCGCGAGAATGTCGATGTCGCGCGTCACCAGCGCCGATTTGGTGACGATGCCGACCGGGTGCGAAGCGCGCTCCAGCACTTCGAGAATGCCGCGCATGATCTTCCGCTCGCGCTCGATCGGCTGATAGGGATCGGTGTTGGTGCCGATCGCGATCATGCGCGGCTCGTAATCCTGCGCCGCCAGTTCCTTTTCCAGAAGCTGTGGCGCGTCGGGCTTGGCGAACAGTTTCGATTCGAAATCGAGCCCCGGCGACAGGCCGAGATAGGCGTGGGTCGGCCGCGCGAAGCAATAGACGCAGCCATGCTCGCAACCCCGGTAAGGGTTGATCGAACGGTCGAAGCCGATATCGGGAGAATCGTTGCGGGTGATGACCTTGCGCGCGGTATCGACCGCGACCGTGGTCTTGAACGGCGGCAATTCATCGAGGCTCTGCCAGCCGTCATCGAATGCGACACGCGCTTCAGCCTCGAAGCGGCCGCTGGCGTTGGATTGAGCGCCGCGTCCACGCCGCCGCTCGCGCTCGATCGCAACCGTCAGTTCCGGGAAAGGCGAAAGCGCACCCGCCGGTTCGGAGGGCGCCGTGACCGGCGGGTGCTTGAGGGCATGAGAGGATGCTCGGCTCATGGCGAGACCATAGCACACGATAAGAACAAATCAAGAACATAAAATTTGCCCTGTGGATTTTCCACCGCCGGGTCGCCTGTTACCGATCGGCTGGTTCCATGACGTTTTCATGAATGATCTGGCGCAATGAAACTGTCGCCAATGCAGGCCATATGCATGCCACATCCTTTTGGGTTGGCAGGCCATGAAATCTCAAATCATCGAGCAGCTTGGACAGGCCGACATTCTGTTGCCGTCGCTCATCGCGGAAGGCTTGGCCGCCAACGATCGCATCAAGGTTCGCATGAGTGCGCTGCAGGCTGCGGTGCATCATGCGCAGGAGCCGGATCATCCGGCGACCGACTTGCACGTCGAATGTCGCGCCGCGGGAGTTGCGCCTGCCACGCTCGCGACGCTGATCGGGGGCGCCCATGTCGCCGGCGACGGTCGAATGGCCGCGCCCAATCTCGCCAGGCTGATGAAGGAAATTCACGACGACGCGACGGCGATGATCCGGGCGGTGAGCGCCGGCAAGATGTCCGAAGGCAAAGCCCTGGATGCGAGGCTCGCCGCGATCCGCGGCGGTGGTCTGCTTGAGGCTTCGAACGAGATCGAAATCGCGCGCGTCGCGAGATTGACGGGCGTGGCACAGGACGGCGCCGACAGCCTGCATCGGCTGGTGATGGATCTGCACAAGACGCTCAACCGGCTGGCCGCGGACTGCGCCGAGGAAATCCTGGCGGGCGCCCATGTCTTCGGTTTGCACCCCGAAGACCGTGGGCCGGTTGAAAGTTTCATGGAAGGGCTCAACGAGACCCGCATCCTGAAGTTCAACCACCCAGGCCTCGATACGATGGCGACGCGATCGGGCGGCCGGTTGTTGATTCAAAACGACATCGGGACCACCGACGCGCATGTGGTGGTGATCGCGGTCAAGAAGAATTCCGTGATCGTGACCTATACGGACGTGCATCGGGCGCGCGCGAAATTCTTCATCGCCTTGTTCGAGAAGTTTCAGGCGAAATGGAGCGGGCTCGACCGCCATGTCGCGGCCGGTCTCGGCGATGATAACGCCTTCTTTCTGGTCACCGGGCAGTATCAGGCCGAAAGCGCCTCCGATCGCAACGCTTTCCTGAAAGCGCTCGGCGCGGCGCCGGTATTCCTGATCGACTGGAACAAGGCACGCAAGCTTCTGCGCGGCTGGGTCGCCAAGGACGATGCGGCGCGTATTCTGGATTGGGCCGCCCGGCAACGATTCGGCCACCGCGCCTTCCTGGAACTCGGCGGCAATGAATTGATCGGCGCTGCGGTGCGCAACGCGGCGCCGTCGCGAATCGGATTCGGCGAACGGCTGGATCAGGCGCTCGGACGCAACGGCGCGGTCGATTTCCTGAAGACCGCAATACGCGCATCGAGCGAAGCCTTGACAGCAGGACGATCAGTCAGGCTGGTGCGCGACCAGATTGAAGCGGACCTTGTCAGGCGGCTGGAACGCGTCGACAGCGCGCTGCTCGCTATCGTCCTGCGCCAGGTCGGATTGGCCCACGATATAACCGCCGCGATCGCCCATCATGTTGCCACGCTGCAGGCAGGCCGCCCGATCGACGGCAAGCTGCTCGCCGCGCGAGCCAGCCAGATCGAACGCAAGGCGGATCGCATTGCCGTCGAAGCCCGCAAGGAAGCCACCCGCCTCAACGCCGGCCCGATTATTGAACAGCTGGTGGAGCGCGTCGAGGAATCCGTCGATGAACTGGAACAGGCCGCCTTCATCGCCTCGCTGGCGCCGGCCGGGATCGATGCCGCGCTGCTGTCGGCGCTTGCCGAACTGTGCACTGTCGCCACGACCGCGACCGAAGCCGCGGCCTCGGGGCTCGCCGCTGCCGTCGAGGTCCCGGAAGGACGCCGCGCCGATTCCGAAGACGCGCTCAACGCCGTCATTCGTCTGATAGACGCCGAGCACGCCGCGGATGAGCGGGAACGCGATGTCACCGCGCGGGTGTTCGGAGGCGGCTTCGACGTGGCGACGTCGCTCTCGGTTATCGAGCTTGCCCGCGCCATCGAACGCGCGACCGATCGATTGGCCGGGTTCGGACATCTGCTTCGGCGGCACATCATGACCGACCTTTCGGCCTAGTTAGGGATTTCAGCCCATGGATATCGTGCGTATCGGCGGCGTATCGACCGAGCAGCATTCCGCCGACGCAATTGGCGCCAAAGCCGCGAACCTGGCGCGGATGGCCGCACTCGGCCTGCCGGTGCCGCCCGCCTTCGTGCTCCCGGTGGAGCTTTGCGCCGCGATCATCGAGAAAGATGCACACGCCGAGCGTCACCTGCACGACGGGCTTAAAGAAGGCATCGCGTTTCTGGAAAGCGCGACCGGAAAGCGCTTTGGCGACGGCCGGCTGCCGCTTCTGGTATCGGTACGGTCGGGAGCCGCGCAATCGATGCCGGGCATGCTGGACACGGTACTCAATGTCGGTTGCACGTCGACCGCCGTGCAGGGTTTGATCCGAAGCGCTGGCCGGCCGCGGCTGGCCTGGGATTGCCGGCGGCGCTTTCTCGATAGCTATGCAGAAACCGTATTGGGTCTCGACCCCGCGCCGTTCGCCGCGCGGCTTGCCGAGTTGATCCTTGCCGAAGGCGTTGCCTGCGACCGCGAACTGGACAGCGAGGCGATCGAACGTCTCGCCGCGGACGAGCAGGCTTTGGTCGAAGATCGCGATGACGACTGGCTCGAGGATGCGACGGCGCAACTGGAGAGCGCCGCCAGGGCCGTCTATCGTTCATGGATGAGCGAGCGGGCGCAGGCCTACCGCCGTCTCCAGAATCTCGATCACCTGAAGGGTACCGCGGTCACGGTGCAAGCCATGGTGTTCGGCAATGGCGGGCTTTCATCCGGAGCCGGCGTGGCGTTTTCGCGGGATCCCTCGACCGGGCTGGCTCAGCCGATGATCGACCTCGTGCTCGACGCTCAGGGTGAAGACGTTGTCTCGGGCCGGCGGACGCCCGATACGGAACAGACCATCGCCCGCTCGCTGCCGACGATAGCGGCGGAACTTGGCGATATCTTGCGGCAGCTCGAGAGGGAATTCGGCGACGTTCAGGACGTGGAGTTCACCATCGAGGACGGCAAATTGTGGATTCTCCAGACCCGCTCCGCGAAGCGGACGCCGCGCGCGGCGCTACGGATCGCCATCGACCTCGTCCATGAAGAGCTGATCACGCGGAAACAAGCGCTGCAACTGATTGCCGGTATCGACCTTGCCGCGCTTGTCCGAACGTCTCTGGTCACGGCTGACGATCCGGTCATGACAGGCATCGGCGCGTCAGGCGGTATCGCGGTGGGCCGCGCCGCGTTTTCTTCCGAAAGCGCGGAGCGCCTTTCGGCCGCCGGCGACCCCGTTATCCTGATGCGACCCGATACCAGCACGGCCGACGTCGCGGGCTTCGCTGTCGCGGCGGGCATCGTGACCGCGGTGGGTGCCCGCACCGCTCACGCCGCGCTGGTGGCGCGCCAGATGGGAAAGCCCTGCATCGTCGGGTGCAGCAAATTGACGATCGATGCCGGCGCCGACTGGGCGCAGCTCGCGGGCATCACGGTCACGGGAAGCGACTGGGTCACCATCGACGGCGACAGCGGCAACACTTACCTTGGACGGCGCGAGACGATCGTCACACGACCCGAGGCAGAGCTTGCCGAAGTAGCTAACTGGCGATCTCAGGCTCGCGACCATGACCATGATCGCCGCATGCCGAAGTCATCCCCGCGCCAACAGGCGCATCAGGGATAGGCGAGCGGATAGCCGTCGTCATCCTTGATGCGTGGCAGGTTGACAGCCCGCGCCGCGAAGCGCCACCCGCTTCGGCTTTCGCAAAAAGAGCATCCGACAGGCCGATTTGCAGGCTGATTTGGTTGTGACAAGGTGATAACAGTGCGGCGTTTGCTTAACCCTTAAGCCGTCGAAGATCTGTCCATGCTGAGCGTCATTATTCCCACCGAAGGCGTCGAACAGCCCGCCGTCGCCACGCTTGCTGCGCTGGTGCCGGGCGCCGCCGCCGGCGTGGTGAGCGAGGTTCTCCTGGTCGACCGGGCCGGCACCGGCGTGATCGAGCGGGTCGCCGACGTCGCGGGTTGCCGATTCCTGCCGTTCGAGGGATCGCGCGCGGCGGCGCTGGCGGCCGGCGCCCGACAGGCCCGCTCGCCATGGCTGATGTTCCTGCATGCCGGGGCGGTGCTGGACTCGGGCTGGATCGAGGAGACAACACAGTTCATCCAGCGCGTCTCGGGCAGCGGACGTCCCCGCGCCGGTATCTTCCGCTATGCGCGGTCGCCCTATGCCGACACGCGCCTGCGCGACGGTTTGAAATTCGTCGCGCGGATGATCGCAGGGCCGTCGGCGGACCAGGGACTGCTGATCGCGAGGGACCATTACGAGCGGCTCGGGGGCTACGCGCCGGATACCCGCCGCTCCGAGGCCAGACTGCTCCGGCGGATCGGCCGTTCCTCGCGCACGTTGCTGCGCAGCCGGATCGTCGTGGCCTGAGGCGTCTCCAAAGTCCTTGTCATAGTCAAATAATTATTTGACAATGGCAACTATCGAGGTGTGCGATGTCTCAGCAGGATTTCGATGGTCAGATATCGGCGGTGCGCGCCTTCAACCGCTTCTACACCCGCAAGCTCGGCGTTCTCGACCAGCTGCTGCTGAAAAGTCCGTTCTCGCTGAGCGAGGCGCGGGTGTTGTACGAGCTCGCCCATCGGGAAGATTCCTCTGCAAAAGAGATCGGGATCGAACTTGGCCTGGATCCGGGCTACCTCAGCCGGATCGTCCAGAATTTCGATGACAGCGGGCTGATCACCCGCAAGCCGCTGCCCTCGGACCGGCGGCGATACCAGCTCAGCCTGACCGCAAAGGGGCGTCAGGCCTTCGCCCGGCTCAATCGCAGTTCACACGAAGACGTCGCCGCGATGCTCGCCACTCTGCCGCGCGGCGACGGCCAGCGCCTGGTCGAGGCCATGGCCGCGATCGAACGATTGCTGGGCTTACCGCGGGCTTCGCCTCCGCCGGCAATCCTGCGCGACCCTGGTCCGGGCGATATGGGATGGGTGGTGCAAAGCCACGGCGCGCTCTACGCCCGCGAATACGGCTTCGACGCCTCGTTCGAAGCTCTGGTCGCGGAGATCGCCGCAAAATTCCTCGCTTCATTCAACGCTTCGCTGGAACGCTGCTGGATCGCCGAGATCGATGGCGTGCAGGCCGGCTCGGTATTTCTCGTCAGGCACACCGACGAGATCGCCAAATTGCGGCTGCTGCTGGTCGATCCGGCCGGCCGCGGACAGGGATTGGGGCATCGGCTGGTCGCCGAATGCGTCGCGTTTGCGCGGGCCCGCGGCTATCGCAAGATCACGCTCTGGACCCAGAGCATCCTGGTCGCTGCGCGCAAGATCTATCAGGACGCCGGCTTCGCGCTGGTGGCGTCCCAACCGCACCGCAGCTTCGGCCAAAGCCTGATCGGCGAGACCTGGGAGCTGGAGCTCTGGCCCAATTAAGCCGTTTCCCCGTGCGCCTTCGGGCGCCGCAGGTGTTCGTCCAGCCGCGGCATGATCTCGACGAAATTGCAGGGCCGGGTGCGGTAATCGAGCTGGGCGGCGAGAATGCCGTCCCAGCCGTCGCGGCAGGCGCCGGGCGATCCCGGCAGGCAGAAGATGTAGGTCGCGCCGGCGACGCCCCCGGTGGCGCGGCTCTGGATCGTCGAGGTGCCGATCTTGGGGAAGCTCAGCATGTGGAAGGCGATGGAGAAGCCGTCCATCCGCTTTTCGAACAGGGGCTCGATCGCCTCCGGCGTCACGTCGCGGCCGGTGAAGCCGGTGCCGCCGGTGGTAATGATGACGTCGACACCCGGATCGGCGATCCATCGTTTGACGATGGCGCGGATCGCGTCGACGTCGTCGACGGCGATCTCGCGGCCTGCGAGCTTGTGACCGGCCGCAGTCAGCCGCTCCGACAGCGTGGTTCCCGATTTATCGTCCGCGAGCGAGCGCGTATCGGAAACCGTCAGCACCGCGATGTTGAGCGGCACGAATTTTTTCGAGTCGTCGACGGAAGACATTGCGAACCCTCGTTGCGTCATTTTCCGGAAAAGGCCGCGAAGCGGCCGATCCGCTACAGCGCGCCCGCGCCGAACGTATTGCAAGCCTGCACCGTGCCCTGCTGGTAGCCGGTCATGAACCACTGTTTCCGTTGCGCGGCGGAGCCGTGGGTGAAGGAGTCCGGCACCACCCGCCCCGTCGCCTGCCGCTGCAGCGTATCGTCGCCGATCGCGGACGCCGTCGTCAGCGCCGCGTCGATATCGCCGGCTTCAAGGAAGTTCGGACGCTTCTTCGCCTCGCGGTTGACCCAGACGCCCGACAGGCAATCCGCCTGCAGCTCGACCTTGACCTGCAGCGCATTGGATTCGGCCTTGCTGCCGGCCTGCTGCTGCAGCCGGGTCACCCGCGGCAGGATACCGAGCAGGTTCTGGATGTGATGTCCGGCTTCATGCGCGATGATATAGGCCGCGGTGAATTTGCAGGCACTGCCCGAACAGCCGTGAAACCTCGTCTCGACCTCGCGGAAAAATCCGGTATCGAGAAATATCTGCTTCTCCGGTGGGCAGTAGAATGGCCCCATCGCCGACTGCGCCATGCCGCAGCGCCCGCCATTGGTGGCGTTGCGAAACAGCACGATGCGCGGCCCCGAATAGGATTGCCCCGAGGCCTGGAAAATTTCGCTCCAGCGATCGTCGATCTCGCCGAGGATGCCGGAGATCATGCTGCCCATCTCGTCGGTCGGCGCGCCGGTCTTGACGGGGCCGGACCTGCGATCGGTTTGATAGCTCGGCGCCTGGCCGCCGCCGGTGAGAATTTCCGCGCCGCCGATCAGGATCCGCGGATCGATGCCGAACGCGTAGCTGACAAGGCCGAGCACGATGATGGTGCCGATGCCGAGCCCGCCGCCGCCGATCGGAAGGCCAAGGCCGCCGCCACCACCGCCCATTCCGCCGCCATCATCGCCGCGGCGGTCTTCGATATCGTCGCTGCGGCGAAAGTCATCGTAACGCATGGCGGTTTTTCCTCATTCCAGCTTGCTCTAACGCATCAACTAACGTGGCGACTAGGTAAAATTTCCATTCCGTTAATCAATAGCCCGCCCGGCAAAAATTGCCTAGTGCGCCGGTTTTGAAGTTTCCAAGCGATTGATCGTCCAATCTTGTTCGATGACATTTTCAATTAAGCCGATTTTTACTTTGCCGGGTCAATGTATCGCCAGTCGGTTGTTTAGTCCCGCGTCGCCGACAGCGTCGCCTGAGTCAGAGTATTTGAGTCATGGTTGTGTCGCGTCGCGGGGCGTCTGCAAGGGCGCCCCGCACTAAATTCCAGTCCGCTTCCGACATCCGTATCGTCGTCGGCGATTGCGTCGCCGAGATGTCGAAACTGCCGGCCGGTTCGGTCGACCTGGTCTTCGCGGATCCGCCGTACAATCTGCAGCTCAAGGGCGATCTCAAGCGTCCCGACAAATCCCATGTCGATGCCGTCAATGACGACTGGGACAAGTTCTCATCCTTCGCCGCTTACGACGATTTCACCCGCGCCTGGCTGCTTGGCCTGCCGCCGCGTCATGAAACCATCGGCGACGCTGTGGGTGATCGGCTCCTACCACAATATTTTCCGCGTCGGCGCGATCATGCAGGACCTCGGCTTCTGGGTTCTCAACGATATCGTCTGGCGCAAGACCAATCCGATGCCGAATTTCCGCGGCCGCCGTTTCACCAACGCCCACGAGACCATGATCTGGGCCGCGCGCGACGAGAAGGCCAAGGGCTACACGTTCAACTATGAAGCGCTGAAAGCCGCCAACGAGGACGTTCAGGCGCGTTCCGACTGGCTGATCCCGCTCTGCACCGGCGAGGAACGGCTGAAGGGCGCCGACGGCAAGAAGGTCCACCCCACCCAGAAGCCCGAAGGCCTTTTGGCGCGCGTGCTGCTGTCGTCTTCGAAACCCGGCGACCTCGTGATCGATCCGTTCAACGGCACCGGCACCACGGGCGCGGTGGCAAAACGTCTCGGCCGCCGCTACATCGGCTTCGAGCGCGACCAGACCTATGCCGCGGCAGCCGAAGCCCGCATCGCCGCCATCGAACCGCTGCCGGAGGCAACCCTCGCGCCGTTCATGACCGCGCGCGACGCGCCGCGGGTGGCGTTCTCCGAACTGATCGAGCGCGGCATGATTTCGCCCGGCACCAGACTGGTCGATGCCAAGAAGCGCCACGGCGCCCTGGTCCGCGCCGACGGCGCCATCATGCTCGGCGACAAGGTCGGCTCGATCCACCGCATCGGTGCGGTGGCGCAAGGCGCCGGCGCCTGCAACGGCTGGACCTTCTGGCACATCGAGACCAAGAAGGGTCTCAGGCTGATCGACGAGCTGCGCGCCGAAATCCGCTCCGGGATGGCGGCGGGCTGAGTTTTCAAGGAAATCGTCGGTTGGGCTAAGCCCAAGCGATCAGGAGATGTCGTCCCCGCGAAAGCGGGGACCCATACACCGTGCGGCGTGTGGTGAAAAAAAGCTGTTCGACGACTTTCGCGCAACAACCGCTTCCTGTGGTTATGGGTCCCTGCTTTCGCAGGACGACGCACGAGGATTCGATTTTCAAATAGCGCAGGCACGACTCCGCGATCTCGCCGCATGTTTCGCGCGAGGTTTGCTGGAAAATTCCTTACCCTCCAGTCAGAGGGCGCAGGGAATGCCGGACGCTCGGCGCGTCCGCAGCCGCGTGCGTAGTGTAGAAAGCACACGCGTTAGTCACCACGGTCACACCGGTTACAACCCGGCATTCCCCGCGCAATGGTTTTAACGGTTTCCTTCGTGATCTCCCCGGTGACCGGGCTTTTTTGCCACCGTCATCTGCGGAGTTGCCTCCACCGACTTGATGCCAGCGTCGGGGCATCAGGACCACACGACTTCGCCGTCCGCGAGCAGCGCCATCGTCGTCAGCGCGCCGCCGCGTCCACCGCATCCCGCCCCTACGTCCGTGACGTTCGCGAAACGCCCCTTAGTGGGACGGGACGGTGGCGGATATAGAAGTGATTTGGGGTGGCGCGAAGCGGAATATTTTTCGCGCAGGAGCTGGACAGGACAAATCGGCAGGTGAGCTGATTTGCCCGTCGGGCAGGCTGCGCCATGATTTGCCATGGCGCGGGCGGCACATCATAGCGGGTCGCCGGCTCACAAAGTGTTCGGTTGCGCTTCCGCTGAAATTTGAGCATGGAAGCGGCGTCCGCGGCATTGGCCGCGCCCCACTTCATCTCGGCAACGAAGGCCAAGGGAGACTTCGAATGCTCAAATTCTACTTCAACGGATCGCCCAACCCGACCAAGGTCGCGCTGTTCCTCGAGGAAGCCGGCGTGCCTATCAGCCGGTGCCCGTCGACACCCGCACCGGCGACCAGTTCAAGCCGGAATACCTCGACGTCAATCCGAACGGCAAGGTGCCCGCGATCGACGACGACGGCGTCAAGGTGTTCGACAGCAACGCCATCCTGCTCTACCTGGCGGAGAAGACCGGCAAATTCCTGCCGCCGAACACGCCGGCCAATCGCGCCGAACTGCTGTCGTGGCTGATGTTCGTCGCCACCGGCGTCGGCCCGTATTCAGCGGCCAGGCGGTGCATTTCAAGCACTTCGCGCCGGAAAAGATCGACTACGCCCACAACCGCTATCAGTTCGAGGCGCAGCGGCATTACGGTTCTCAACGACCATCTCGCCAACGCCGCTACATGGTCGGCGACACCTACACCATCGTCGACATGGACGTGTGGGGCTGGGCCCGGCATGGCTCCCGTTCGTCCTGGGCGAGGACGCCTTCGCGAAATATCCCAACGTCAAGCGGCTGGTCGACGAGGTCTCGGCCCGGCCGGCCGCGGCGAAGGCGATCGCCCTGAAGGACAAGTTCAAGTTCAAGGCGGAAATGGACGACGAGGCGCGCCGCAACATGTTCAAGCATCTTGGGGTGAAAGCCGCCTGATCGCAGCCACCTTCCTCATTTCCCGATGCGCAATTGCGCATCGGGGAATCCGGACGTGTTTTGCGGGATTCCGGGTTCGCGCTGGCGTGGCGGTTTACAAGTCTTCTTCATTTTCGCGCGAATCCGCCGACAGAACTTCTGAATCAAAACCAGATTAAAGGGCGCGCACCCATCAAATCGAGATTGATCGGGTCGGCTTTGATCGATGTCGCCATGCCCCGATAGCGACCAAATTCCGTAGCACAGCGAAATGTCGCGATGTGCCGGGAGCCGACATCGCGGCGACTATTCGATCACTTCGTCGGCCAGCGTCAGCAGGTTTGGAGGAACGGCGATCCCGAGCTGCTTGGCCGTCTTGAGGTTCACCACCAACCAGAACTTGCTGGCCTGCTCGATTGGCAGGTCGCCGGGCTTTGCGCCCCTGATAATCTTGGCAGCATAGGCGCCAGCACGCCGAAAACCATCTATCGCGTCATTGGAGTAAGTCAGGAGCAGACCGGCCCGCCCCCATTCGGGATAAGGGCCAAACGTCGGCTTTCCCGTCGCCAAAATACGCGGCGACACGACGGGAATTTTATAAGTCAGAACTGGATCGCCAGAAATGTAGAATGCGCCGACGCCATCACTCAAAGCCTTCGAAAGGGTTGCTTCGAGATCTTCGAGAGTAGGCTTGATCTCATAACTCTCAAAGCCGATTCCCAATTGCGCCGTGACCTTGCGCAGCGCGGCTTCTTCTGACGTCTCGAGCCGCACCACGCCGTAATCCGCAACTCCGATCATGCCAAGCCGCTGGATGTCCGGGACCAGGTCCTTGAAGAAGCCAAGGCGCTTTGCGGTCAGGCTCTCTTCCCCGCCGCTTGCATTCATGACGTTACCAGTGGCTGTCCCGCCGGGCCTCGCATAGCTCTCGGCAAGTCCTACCGCGATGGGGTCAACGGCGATGGCGGTAAAGACCAGCGGAGCGTCGGGTCGCAGCTTACGCAGTGTGGCAACCGCATGGGCGGCGGCTACAAACACCTGAGGCTTCAAGGCGTCCAGTTCTTGGGCGAGCCGAGGTAGCCGTGAAAGCTCGCCATCCGCAACGCGTGTCTCAAGGACATAGTCGCGGCCTTCGACCATCCCTTCGTCCTTCATGCCGCCACGCACGGCCGCCACTCTTGACTTGAAGAGCTCATCAGTGCCTGGAAACAGCACCGCCACCAGCGGCAACTTCGTGTCTTTTTGTGCCCACACCCGCATCGGCCATGCGATGGCAGAGCTTCCCGCCGCTTGCAAGAACGTGCGTCGCCTCATGTATCGCCCCAGCGGCTTTGTTCAATTCGACCCAGCTATCAAACCACGAGGACTATCGGCCTGCCAGCACCGATTCGACAGGGACACCCTTAATCGGACAGGGACACCCTTAATCGGAAATGTCTGATAATTGGGTCAATCGCTACCGCTCGCTTATGGCCGAGCCGGAAGCCAAGTCCGCAGCGGCCCGAAAGCAGACCTCATTCCGGTGCACTGGCCGGCGGAGCATGCTTCTGGCTCTCTGCAACCGAGGAGCATCGCCATGCAAGATGTGGCGAACTTCGGGACACCAGGGCCTGACGGATATATGCTGCTGATGGGCAGTCCGTGCGCGATTACGTTGTGCATGACATTCGGCAGCGCTTCGTCTTTCCTCGTTGCGCCGCGGCATGGCAAACGAAACTAGTCGGGTGTTCCTAAAAGGATCTGCTGTCGCCGGGTTTCATATCAAGGACCTTGACCGATGTACGACCCAGTGACGCCTTGTATTCTGCCGGAGTTCCTTTGAGGAATGGATTGGTGCCGTAATGCATTGGAAGCGCCATCTTGGGCTTAATCCACTCCCTGGTTGCGTAGGCCGCATCCTTTGGACTCATCACATAGTGTCCACCGATCGGAATGAGTAGTAAATCAGGCTTGTAGTATTCGCCGATGAACTTCATGTCCCCGAACAAGCCGGTGTCTCCCATGTGATAGATCTTGAAGCCATTCTCCAACTCGATGATGAGGCCCACGGGCTCTCCCGCCGCGTAGCTCGTGTCCTTGCCGGTGACTGGATCCTTCAGGATCATCTCCGATGAATGCTCGGCATGAACCTGGGTGATTTTTACACCGGGAAACGGTTCGATGGTGCCCGACTTGTTCATGCGAGGCACCAGGTTAACAGGCATCAGGCCGAGGGTGGCCAAGAATTGGTTCATGCCGGCGGGACCCCAAATCGGCGCGTCATTCTTTTTGGAAATCTCCATCGCGTTGCCGAGATGATCGCCATGCGCATGGGTCACGAGTATGAGATCAACCTTGCCGAGCTTGTCCAGATCCTTCAGCTGTGGCGGCGTCACGGGGTTGGCGGTAATCCAGGGATCGATCATGATGACCTTGCCCCCGGGGGTCGTGAGCTTGAATGCAGACTGGCCGTACCACAAAAGCTCGGGCTTGCCCTGCGCTTGGGCTACACCTGCTAACAACACGCAGAAGGCGGCAATGAAGCCGATCAGGCGCCCGAACATTTAGTCCCCCCTTTTAATCCCCTGACGCTGCTGAATTTGCGCCTTGCTCTGGAAATCGTAATTTCTATTCATCGCGGAAGCAAGTGTGGCGAGCGGACCTCAAGCGGTGCTGAAGGCTCTTGCTAACCCCGCCCACCACTTCAAGCGTAATGGACTGGAAGCCGGGCCTCTGCCGCAACACCAAGGATGCGCAACTGTTCAGGTCGTGTCAAAGACTTGATAAGGTTTGCGCGACGCCAACAACGGCTCCGCCGCCAAAAGAGCGATCACCTTGCAAGATGCGGCGAACTTCGGATTCGGGACACCACGGCCTGGCGGTTATATGCTGCTGGACAGTCCATGCGCGATCACCTTGCGCACGACATTCGGCAGCGCTTCGTCTTTCAACGTCGCAATCGGCACCCAGCGCATTCCCTCCGGCGCGCGGGCACGCGCCGGCGCGGAAGCGGTGTAGACCGCAAGCTCCAGCGGAAAGTGCGTGAACACGTGCCGCACGAGGCCCGCCTTGCGATGCCAGCGCGCGATGCCCCTCACGCTGGGCGCCTGCTTCAGCGCCGTCTTGTCATCCTGCGCGGCGAGCCAGGGCGAGGTCGGCACTTCGGTCATGCCGCCGAGCAGGCCTTTCTCGGGGCGCGTGCGAACTAGAAGCTGATCGCCGCGCGTCACGACGAACGCCGCGCCCCGGCGCAGCGCACCGGTCTTCTTCAGCGCCTTGCGCGGAAAAGTCTCCTGATCGCCGCGCGCGCGGCCGACGCAATCGTTGGTGAGCGGACACAGCGCACAGGCCGGCTTCTTCGGCGTGCAGATCGAGGAGCCCAGGTCCATCAGCGCCTGCGCGCTATCGCCGGCGCGAGACTCCTCGTCGCCGGCGCGAGCAGTGCCCAGCAGCGTCGTCGCCAGCTCTTGAACCAGCGGCTTGGCCTGCGGCAGCGGCTCCTCGACCGCGAACAGGCGCGACACCACCCGCTCGATATTGCCGTCGACCGGCATGGTGCGGCGGCCGAAAGCGATCGCGGCGATGGCGGCGGCGGTGTAGGGCCCGATCCCCGGCAACGAGCGCAAAGCTTCCTCGGTATCGGGAAATACGCCGCCGTGGTCGCGCAGCACCGCCACCGCGCAGGCGTGCAGGTTGCGCGCGCGGGAATAATAACCGAGCCCGGCCCACATCCGCATGATGTCGTCGAGCGAGCCGCGGCCGAGCGCTGCGACGTCCGGCCACCTTGCGACGAATTTCAGGAAATACGGCCCCACCGTCTTGACGCCGGTCTGCTGCAGCATGATTTCCGACAGCCACACGCGATAGGGATCGGCGCATCCACCCGGCAGCGGCCGCCATGGCAGCACCCGGCGGTGGCGGTCGTACCATTCGAGCAGCCGCGCGGGCGAGCCGGTGCCGTCGTGGGCCACGGATTGACGTCTTATCTTCTTTGCAGACAGTGCGACCACGTCGCATTTTACGGCGAGAATCCGGACTTGACCAGCGCACACGGGAATTGCAAGCTATAACGCTCCACGTTATAGTTGATCATGATTTAGGGCTTTGCTGATCCCGAGGCGGAACTGATCTGGTCCGGACGCCGGAGCCGAAAATTACCGCCGGACATCCAGAATATCGCTCTGAGAAAATTGCGCCTTCTGAATCAGGCCCGGGTACTTGGCGATCTTCGCGTGCCTCCCGGCAATCGCCTGGAAGCACTGAGGGCGGACCGTCAGGGGCAACACTCAATCCGGATCAACGATCAATGGCGTATCTGCTTTATATGGGATGAGGGAGGACCGACACGTGTCGAAATCGTCGACTACCACGTCTAAAAGCGGGCAGCTTCAAAATCCACATCCCGGCGAAATCCTGCTCGAAGAGTTCCTGAAGCCGATGGGCCTCAGCCAGAACGCATTGGCACGTGCGGTTCATGTCGCGCCGCGCCGCATCAACGAAATCGTCCTGGCGAAGCGAGATATTACCGCCGACACTGATCTCCGGCTCGCCCGCTATTTCGGCCTGTCGGAAGGGTTCTTCCTTGGGCTACAGATGGACTACGATCTGATGCAGCGGCGGCGCGAGATCGACCGCGATCTCAAGACCATCCGGCCGCGCGCCGCATAGTGGTCGCGCAGCACCGCCACCGCGCAGGCGTACAGGTTGCGCGCGCGGGAATAATAACCGCGCCCAGCCCACATCCGCATGATGTCGTCGAGCGAGGCGCGGCCGGCCAAAATCCTGACGTGACCAGCGGACCGGGGGATGCGAGCCATCACGCGTCACGTTTTTGTCGACCATGATTCAGGGGATTGCCGATCCGGAAGCAGATTTAGGGCGTGAACGCATCAATCGCGCGGGGGCTGCAACTCGCGAGAGGCCGCCATGTCCCGAAAGCCGACACATCGTTGCGTCGCAGCGAAATAACGCGATGTGCCGATAGTGTTGCAAAAGTCCCAAAAGACGCAGCGGCTAATTTTCCGCCAACGAACGAAACAAGCGACAATCGCCGATCAACAGGACTTCAAACGCGCTACCAAAATCGCCTGTGAATTTGGCGCTTGGCGACGTGGTCCCCCACATCATTATTCAATCGGCGCACCTGCGGGGCGGAAAATTTGAGTCCCACCTCGCAAAACGGCTTTTGCAACAATATCTGCCTAGAGGCGACATCATAGGTGCGGTCTCATAAGGAAGAGGCCGCCCCCAATCATTCCAGTCCGCGCACTCGCACCGGCCTCTCAGAATTGCAAGATTTTCAGTCCGGGCGCGGGCCCGAAAGCACAGGAAAAATTCCGCTAGGAATTGGAAGGCTTACGCCGGCGGTGAATAACGGGTTCACTTTTGAGCGCCGCACAAGAGCTTTTTTCCGCTTCTTCCCTGGTGGATTCGGAGCTTGTCCACACCTGTTGGACGCCGGTGAAGAACAGGTAGCGACAGTGTTTCTTATAAAATGGCACCGGATAGTCGTCGCTTAGTTTGGCCGCTTCTATCCTCGATCCGACCAGAACCCCGCGATTTAGAGCGTAGCCAGCCAACATAACCAGCGCCAGGCCGAGCAAGGCCCAACGAGCTGACGGTAATCGCATGGCTTTACCCCAATACGTGCGCCGAAGAGGCGTCAGGCGGAGAGGACGTTGTCGAGAATTGCTTCCCGGTCCCCGGAGTTGAACTGGCATAGAAGATCGATGGCAATTTTCCCAACGCTTGTCCTCACCCGTTATTCATCCATGCATCTAAGAATGAAAGCTGTGCGGTCTCTGGGCAGGACCCCCTGAACGTCAGCCTCTTGTCGGCATTTTAGCTGCACCATATGCGCGGAAAGTGCCTGGGCATGGCGATCTTCGATATCTGGATCCGCGGCCCTGATCGACATCACTTTGATTGGTGAGCCATCCGACTCGAACAGGAGCTCATATTTCCTCCCCTTTCCATCGGTGGCCGTACAAGTGACGCTGGACACTTGTCGTGTCGCTAAATTTCCCATCTGCCTACACGTGCCCGTCGATGGCTCGACCGCCGGTACCGGCAGCCCATCGACCTCGGGCCTGTCCTTCGATTTTAACAGCATCCGGTCAATCGATAGCTCATACAGATTATCTTGCGCTCTCCTGCCATTTTCACCTGAAAACGTGATGATATGACTGTCATCGCCTGAATCGTTTAGAGGGACGGTGAAACCGGATCGGCCCCCGGGGCTGTGGGAGAAGGCCACGGATGTGCACGCGAAATCGCGCTCCGCGACTTTCAGCGTGCTGCACTTGCCAGCCATTGACGCGAACATGTCGATCTCAGGTTCATCAGCAAGGAGCGCGACTGAAGCAGTCAGGAAGGAAATCAACGCAACTGCGACCACTCGCCCGCGGATGCGCATGAAAATTACCCCCAACCAAACGCAGCTTAAACTCTGCAGTTGCAAAGATAAAGACGCATAGGCGTGTCTCCGTCGAACGGCCGGTGCTATAAGAAACCATGGCAAAACCCGGTCCGATCTCGGCCAAACCGCTCTCCGTCCTGCTCAACGGCGTGTTTTCCGACGCCTACGCCAAACAGGGATTCGCGGCCCGCGAGCTGGTCACGCGCTGGTCCGAGATCGCCGGCCCCGAAGTCGCCGCCCATTCCGAGCCCTTGAAAATCCAGTGGCCGCGGCCGGTCGAAGGGCAGCCGCAGGAGCCGGCCACGCTGGTGTTGCGGGTGGAGGGCCCGATGGCGCTGGAAATCCAGCACGCTTCCGATGTCATCCTGCAGCGGGTCAACCGCTTTTTCGGCTGGAGCGCAGTGGGGCGGCTAGCGCTGCGCCAGGCGCCGCTGTCGCGCCGGGATCGCTCGACGGCCCCCCGCGCGCCCGACGCAACGGCGGTCGCGAAGGTCGCCGAAACCCTGACTTCGGTGGAGGACGAGGAATTGCGGGCCGCGCTGGCGCGGCTGGGGGCCTTAATCAAGCGAAATTGAGCCTGCCGCGAGCGGCAAGGGCTGTGAGAATTGCGGCCTGCCATTGCCACAATTGTCGTTTCAAGCTAGCGAACAGTCCTCTTCGTTGGGTCCTTTCGGCGTGAATGCGCCAATCCGGGAGTATACCGTTGATCATCACGCGCCGCGCCTTCACCGCCGCCCTGTCGCTGACCGGGCTTGCCGCTCTCGCCGGGTTCTCGCCGCTCCGTTTGATCGCGGACGCCATGGCGCAGAGCCCATCCGACGTTGCCAAGCCGGTATCGCTGCCGGACATGGCGCTCGGCCCCGCCAGCGCCCCGGTGACGATCACCGAATTCGCGTCGATGACCTGCCCGCATTGCGCGGCCTTCAGCGAAACCGTGTTTCCGAAGATCAAGTCGGAATATATCGACACCGGCAAGATCCGTTACGTGTTCCGGGAATTCCCGCTCGACATCAAGGCCGCCGCCGGATCGATGCTGGCGCGCTGCATCGCCAAGGACGATTCGGGGAAATATTTCGCGGTTATCGACATGCTGTTCAAACAGCAGATGGACTGGGCATCGAAGAACACCGCGGAAACGCTGACCCGGATCGGCAAGCAGGCCGGGCTCAGCCAGCAGCAGGTCGAGGATTGCCTCAAGGATCAGGCGCTGCTCGACAAGATCGCCGCCGACCAGAAGTACGCCGCCGAAGTGCTGAAGATTGAATTCGACGCCGACCTTTTTCGTCAATGGCGAGAAGATCAGAGGCGAGACCTCGTTCGAGGAATTTGACAAGAAGATCAAGTCGCTGCTGAAGAGCTGATCCTTGCGTCGAGGCAGAGCGCGCCTTATCTGCCGCGCATAAACCCTGCAAAAGCCTCTACAAAACCCTCGATAAAACCCTTGGGAAAAGCCCGGGGCGGCGGTTGCCCTCCGGCCCCGGCCTCGCCATTGTCGCTGGCCTGAGAGCCGCCGGAAGCGACTCAACCCACACACCGACATTGCCTTCTATGGTATTGTCACGGCAGGGAGATTCGCGCCCTGCCAACAGAGAATCGTGTCCATGAAACTCACGCGTCTTCGTCTTCACGGTTTCAAGTCGTTCGTCGAACCCACTGATTTCGTGATCGAACCAGGCCTCACCGGCGTGGTCGGCCCGAACGGCTGCGGCAAGTCGAACCTGGTCGAGGCGCTGCGCTGGGCGATGGGCGAGACCTCGCACAAATCGCTGCGCGCCTCCGACATGGATGCGGTGATCTTTTCGGGGTCCGGCAACCGTCCGTCGCGCAACCACGCCGAAGTGGTGATGACGATCGACAATGCCGACCGCTCCGCGCCGGCGGCCGTGAACGATCGCGAAATCCTGGAAGTCTCGCGCCGGATCGAGCGCGACGCGGGCTCGGTCTACCGGATCAACGGCCGCGACGTCCGTGCCCGCGACGTGCAGATTCTGTTTGCGGATGCGGCCACCGGCGCGCGTTCGCCGGCGCTGGTTCACCAGGGCAAGATCGGCGAAATCATTCAGGCCAAACCCGAACAGCGCCGCCGCGTGCTGGAGGACGCCGCCGGCGTCGCGGGGCTTCACGCCCGCCGCCACGAGGCCGAATTGCGGCTCAAGGCCGCCGAAACCAACCTCACCCGCGTCGAGGACGTGATCGGGCAACTCGCCGGGCAGATCGACGGCCTGAAGAAGCAGGCGCGGCAGGCGATCCGCTACCGCGAAGTCGCGGCCAAGGTGCGCAAAGCCGAGGCGCTGCTGTTTCACCTGCGCTGGCTGGAGGCCAATGCGGGCGTAGCGGAGGCTGCCGCGACCCATGACGTCAGCGTCCGCGAGATGGCCGAACGCACCCGCGAACAGGCCGAAGCGGCCCGCATCCAGGCCATACGCGCCTCCGAACTGCCGGCGCTACGCGAGGCGGAAGCTCGTGCCGCGGCCGGACTGCAGCGGCTCACCAGCGCCCGCGTCATGCTCGACCGCGAGGAAGAGCGGGCCAGGGAGCGCGT
Source organism: uncultured Alphaproteobacteria bacterium (assembly GCA_963823115.1). Lineage (GTDB taxonomy): Bacteria > Pseudomonadota > Alphaproteobacteria > Rhizobiales > Xanthobacteraceae > Bradyrhizobium. Next base: position 25,354 of record CAWGKJ010000054.1, read on the forward strand.
CGCCGAACTCGACCGCCGGCTGACCCAGTTTTCGGCCGACGTCGCCCGCGAGCAGCAGCAGGCCTCCGACGCGGAAGTCGCGCTGCAGCGGCTCGACGCCGAAGACACCGAATTGAAGGACGAGATCAAGACGCGCGTCGAAAAGCGCAGCGGCGTCGATGAACGCGTGTCCGAAGCCGAAGCGACGCTGGCCGCCTCCGAACGCTTGTTCGCCGAACTGACCACCGTGCTCGCCGACCTCACCGCCAGGCGCCATCAGCTTGAAGGTAATGTGCGTGCCCACCGCGATCGGCTGGCGCGGCTCGATCAGGATATAGCCAATGTCCAGGCCGAGGAACAGAAGCTGGCGCAGGACACCAGCGGGCTCGGCGACCTCGCCGCCCTCGCCGCCGCCATGGAGACCGCGCAGCAGGGACTGGCGCAATCCGAAGCCGCGGCACAGGAAAGCGAAGCCGGCCATGTTGCCGCGCGCTCGAGCCTGGAAGCCGCCCGGGCGCCGCTCGGCGAAGCCGACAAGCGCGTGCAGCGGTTGGAAACCGAAGCGCGCACGATCTCGAAACTCGTCAACGGCGAGACCAAGAACCTGTGGCCGCCGATCATCGATGGCGTCACCGTCACCAAGGGCTTTGAGAAAGCGCTCGGCGCCGCGCTCGGCGACGATCTCGATGCTCCGGTCGACCCGTCGGCGCCGATGCGCTGGACCAATGCCGGCGTCACCGAGGGCGATCCCGCTTTGCCTGACGGCGTCGTGGCCCTAGCGGCGCATGTCGATGCGCCGATCGAACTGGCCCGCCGCCTGGCCCAGATCGGCGTCGTGCCGAAAGACCGCGGCGCGGAGCTGGTGTCGCAACTGAAGACCGGCCAGCGGCTGGTGTCGCTGGAAGGCGACGTCTGGCGCTGGGATGGATTTGTCGCCGCGGCCCATGCACCGACCGGCGCGGCGCGTCGTCTCGCGGAGCGCGCCCGCCTGGTCGATATCGAGAACGAGCTTGAACAGGCCCGTATCGACGCCAGCGCCAGGCGCCTCGCCTTGGAAACCGCCGAGGCCATGCTGAAGGCCGCATCATCGGCGGAAACCGCCGCACGCGACGCCTGGCGCGCAGCCCAGCGCGAGGCCGATGCCACGCGCGAACGCCATGCCAATACCGAGCGCGAGATCAATCGCCACGCCGCGCGGAAATCGGCGCTGACCGAAGCGCACAGCCGCCTCAATGCCGACCGCGCCGAGGCAGAAGCCGCGCATGAGAGCGCGACCGCGGCGCTCGCCGAACTACCGCCGGGCCATGAGACCGAAACCAGGCTCACGGCCGTGCGTGCCGAGATCGATGGCCATCGCCGCCTCGCCGCACAGGTACGCGCCGAAGCGCAGGCGCTGGCGCGCGAAGCCGAATTGGCCGACCGTCGCGTGCAGGCCATCCTCGCCGAGCGCAGCGAATGGCAAAACCGGAAAGCGAGCGCCGCCTCGCAAATCGAAACTATCGAAGCCCGCGTCACCGAGGTCACGGCCGAGCGCGCCGAGCTTGAGAATGCGCCTGCCGTGTTCGCGGAAAAGCGCCGCGCGCTGATCGGTGAAATCGAATCGGCCGAAACCGCCCGCCGCGTCGCTGCCGACGCGCTGGCAGCAGCCGAGAACGCGATGGCGGAAACCGATCGCGCCGCCAAGGTTTCGCTGGAAGCATTGTCGGCCGCGCGCGAGGCTTGCGCCCGCGCCGAAGAGCGCCTGGATGGCGCCAGGCGCCGCCTTGCCGACGTCGAGCGCGAAATCCACGACATGTTGGAAATCGAGCCGCAAGCCGTGGCCGGTCTTGCCGAGATCAAGCCGGGCGCGGAGTTGCCGCCGCTCAGCGAGATCGAGGAAAACCTCGAAAAGCTGCGCCGCGACCGTGAACGGCTGGGGGCCGTCAACCTGCGCGCCGAAGAAGAGCTGCGCGAGGTCGAAACCCAACACACCTCGCTCACCACGGAGCGCGACGATCTGGTCGAAGCCATCAAGCGGTTGCGCCAGGGCATCCAGAGCCTCAACCGCGAGGCGCGCGAGCGGCTGCTGAGTTCGTTCGAGACCGTCAACAGCCATTTCAAGCGAATGTTCGTGGAGCTGTTCGGCGGCGGCGAGGCCGCGCTGCACCTGGTCGAAAGCGACGATCCGCTGGAAGCCGGGCTGGAGATCATCGCCAAGCCACCCGGCAAAAAGCCGCAGACGCTGTCGCTGTTGTCCGGCGGCGAGCAGGCGCTGACGGCGCTGGCACTGATCTTCGCGGTGTTCCTCACCAACCCGTCGCCGATCTGCGTGCTGGACGAGGTCGACGCGCCGCTCGACGATCACAACGTGGAGCGGTTCTGCAACCTGCTGCACGATATGACCAGGACGACCGAGACCCGCTTCATCATCATCACCCATAATCCGATCACGATGGCGCGGATGAACCGGCTGTTCGGCGTCACCATGGCCGAACGCGGCGTGTCGCAACTGGTCTCGGTTGCCCTCGACGAGGCGGTGAAGATTCTGGACCAGCACGTAGCGTGAGTCCTTGCTTCCCTCTCCCCTTGTGGGAGAGGGGAAGGAACGAGATGACCGCTCCCGACCTTCCCGCCGAACTGAAAGCCGCACTCGAGGCCAGGCTGCAGGGCTTCTCGCGCGTTGAGGCAGCCGAGCGCGCCGCGCTGATCTCGACGACCTACCGCGACGGCGGCGGCTCCGGCGCGATCGTCTCCGAGGCCGATGCGCTGGCCTATGCGCTGGCGCGGATGCCCGCGACCTACGCCGCGGTAACGGCAAGCCTGAACGCGCTACGCGAGATCGCGCCCCACTTTGCCCCCGAAAGCCTGCTCGACGTCGGCGCCGGGCCGGGGACCGCGACCTGGGCCGCGGCGGAAGCGTTTGCGTCGCTGCAAACCTTCGACTTGCTGGATGCCAACACCGCCTTGCGCGCGCTGGCGCTGGATCTAGGCCGCGGCAGCGCGCGCCTGCAGGATATCAAATACCGAAAGGGCGAAGCCCGCGCCGCGCTGGCCGATGCCGCGCCGGCCGACCTTGTGGTGGCGAGCTACATGATCGGCGAGTTGGGCGACGCCGCGCGAAGGACGCTCGCTGAGATGATGTGGGCAAGAACCCGCGACACGCTGCTGCTCGTCGAACCCGGCACGCCGGCGGGCTATGCGCGGATCATCTCCGTGCGGGAGCAATTGATCGCCTCAGGCGCGCATGTCGCGGCCCCCTGCCCGCATGACGGCAGGTGTCCGCTCACGGCGCCCGACTGGTGCCATTTCACCCAACGCCTGCCCCGTTCACGCGCGCACAAGCAACTCAAATCCGCAGAACTTCCCTATGAGGATGAAAAATTCTCCTATGTCGCGCTGACCCGTGCGCCGGTGGCGCGGCATCCCGCCCGCGTGCTGGCGCAGCCGATTGTCACCAAGGTCGAAGTGACCGCGAAGCTCTGTACCTCGGAGGGCCTCACAAACGCAAAAGTGCCCCGCCGCACCAAAGCGGACTACGCTCACGCCCGCCGCTGGCGATGGGGCGACACGGTGACGGAGGAGGCTTGATCCTGCCCGTTGAACTAAACCCGCCTTGCGGCCGACCAAGGTGGTACTATCTCGCGGCGCCCTGCCGCGCGAACCCGTTTTAGTCTACCTGCCCGCCTTCGTTATCTCATCAGGAGCTGCTTACCATGTCGACCGGCTGGATCGTTCTCGGCGTTATCGTCATTCTCGTTCTGTTCGCGCTCGGCGCGTACAACCGTCTGGTCGCGCTCAGTCAGCGCGTGGGCCAGGCCTTCGCCGACATCGACGTCCAGCTCAAGCAGCGCCATGACCTGATCCCGAACCTGGTCGAAACCGTGAAGGGTTACGCCGCGCACGAGCGCGGCACGCTGGATGACGTGATCAAGGCCCGCAGCGCCGCCATGTCGGCGCAGGGACCGGGACAGGTCGCCGCGGCCGAAAACCAGCTGAGCGGCGCACTCGGCAAGCTGATCGCACTATCGGAAGCCTATCCGGACCTCAAGGCCAACGCCAACTTCCAGCAACTGGCGAGCGAATTGTCCGACCTCGAGAACAAGATCGCCGCCAGCCGCCGCTTCTTCAACAACGCGGTTCAGGAATACAATACCGGCATCCAGCAGATGCCGGCCGCGCTGTTCGCCGGCATGTTCGGCTTCACCCACAAGGATTTTTTCGACCTCGGCGCCAGCAGGACCGAAGTCGAGGCCGCGCCGCAGGTGAAGTTCTGATCCTGCCAGACAATCCGGCGGAATAGCCCATCATGGCCGCGTACGGTCTTTACACCCATATCGCATCGAACAAGTTTCGTTCGATGGTGCTGCTCGCCGGGCTGTTCGCGCTGGTCTACGTGCTGGTCTATGCCGGCGCGCTGATCGCCGAAGTGGTGATCAACAGCGACGCCTCGGCCGGCTACTATCTGGCGGCCGCCGCCCGCGACCTGGGCACGGCTTTTCCCTATGCGACGGGAGCCGCCGCGCTGTGGATCGTGATCGCCTATTTCTTCCATCAATCGATCGTCGATGCTGTGACCGGCGGCGAGAACGTGACGCGGCAACAGCAGCCCCGGCTTTATAATCTCCTGGAAAATCTCTGCATCTCGCGCGGCATCCCGATGCCGAAACTGAAGGTCATGGAAAGCGACGCACTGAATGCGTTCGCGACCGGGCTCAACCAGCGGCAATATTCCGTCACCGTCACGACAGGCCTGTTGAGTGCGCTCAACGACCAGGAGATCGAGGCGGTGCTGGGCCACGAACTCACCCATATCCGCAACGGCGACGTGCAGATGATGGTGATCGCGGTCATCATTGCCGGCGCGGTCGGCTTCTTCGGCGAGCTGTTCTTCCGGATGTTCACCAATCTGAGCTGGAATTCCAGCGGCGGCGGATCGTGGTCATCTTCATCGTCGTCGTCTTCCTCGTCATCCTCCTCTTCAGACAGCAACAGCAAGGGCTCCGGGGGCGGGGCGGTCGTTGTCGTCGTCATCGCGGTCGCGCTGATCCTGGCGGCCTGGCTGTTGTCGCAGCTGGTGAAGCTGGCGCTGTCGCGGTCGCGCGAACTGCTCGCCGACGCCGGTTCGGTCGAACTGACGAAAAACCCCGACGCGATGATCTCGGCGCTGCGCAAGATCGAGAACCGCGGCGAACTTCCCGGCGCGACCTCGGCGGTGATGGAATTGTGCGTCGACAACCCGCGCGAGGGGTTTGCCGACCTCTTTGCCACCCACCCTTCCGTGGATTCCCGGGTCCAGGCGCTGGTAAAATACGCTGGCGGACACGATCCCGGACCGTTGGCGCTGCCGTCGGATGCGGCGGGCGGACAGGACGATCAGCCCCAGGAGCCGGCAAACGGTCAAATCCCGCCGCCCTTGCCACCGTCGGGGCCGTGGAGCGACGCCAGGAGCCCAAACGGTTTGCCCCAAGATGCGTCACAAGGCGGAGCAAATAGCCCCTGGGTCAATCCCGCCGGCCCGTGGGGCCGCCGCCACTGACTGGATACCCGCCTTTCGCGGGCATGACGGCTTGTTTCGCGACGCCAGCGAACGACCCACCAGGGAGGCGATGCTCCCCGCCCCCCTGCCGCGTTTAGGAAATCGGCAGGATTAGCCGTCGCGCCCGTCTAATGAATTGAATTCCCCCTTGTTTCTGCCATGTTCGCACCCAAAGCAGGGGTGGGGTTGCTCCGATCCGGGGACTATCGCTATCGGTCGGTGGCTTCGAGGGCATGATCCGACGCGGATATGGTTTTCCCGAACACAAGCCGCCTGGTTTGTTGCAGGATCGTGCCTCAAACAAAAAGTGACGGGTAAGGGAAGTCCATGGCGAAGCCAGTAGTGATTGTGGTGGGGGCTGACAAGGGCGGGGTCGGCAAGACCACCGTCTCGCGAACCCTGCTGGATTATTTCAGCGCCAACAATGTTGCGACGCGCGCCTTCGATACCGAATTTCCGCGCGGTACCCTGAGACGCTTCCATCCCGACATCACCGAGATCGTCGATATGACGACGACTTCGGACCAGATGAAGATCTTCGACACGCTGAACGCGACAGTCCCATCCGTGACCGTGATCGACGTCCGTGCCGGTCTGTTGTCGCCGGCACTGGCCTCATTGCGCGACATCGGCTTTCTCGATGCCGCGAAGTCCGGCCAGATCACCTTCGCGGTGTTCCATATACTCGGCCCGTCGATCGCCTCGCTCGACGAGATCGCCGAGACCGCGAATTTCATGGTGGGCGCAAAATATTTCCTGGTGAAGAATTTCATCAACAACACCAGCTTCTTCGAGTGGGACCAGGCGACCTACAATTCCTACTTTCACCGCATCAAGGACGCGACCGAACTCACCATCCCCAAGCTCAACGAAATGGCCTATGAGCAGGTCGAAGTCGCCTCGGTGCCGTTCCTCAAATTCGTCGCCAACAAGGGCATCAAGGACGAGGCAGCGAACTATTCGTTCGTGCTGCGCGGCTATGTCCGGCACTGGCTGGCCAACGTCTGGAGCGAGTTCGACCGCATCAAGCTGACCGATCTGGTCGGCGCCGGCAAATCAGGCGCGCGCACAAGCGAAAAATAATTGGGCCTCGAGTGCTATTTGGCTGGATCAGGCGTCGATTTCGCCCGATATAGCGCGTGATGCCCATCACGCCCGTCTACATCATCTGCTCGCCCCGCCCGCTGGTCGGCAAGACGCTGATCGCGCGGCTGTTGACCGAATTCCTGCTGTTGAATAACGGCAACGTGGCGGCATTCGACATCAACCTGAAAGAGCCGTCGCTGCTCGAATACCTGCCTGGCGCCACCGAGACCGCCGAGATCGACGATACGCTCGGCAAAATGGCGCTGATGGACCGCGTCATCGCCAATGACGCGGTCGCCAAGGTGATCGATCTCGGTTTTCACGCCTTCGACGAATTCTTCAAGATGATCGAGGAGATCGGCTTCGTGAAAGAGGCGGCGCGGCGGGGCGTCGCGCCGGTCATCCTGTTCATCGCAGATAGCGACCGCGTCTCGACACGCGGTTATGCTACGCTGCAGGAGCAGCTTCCCGCATCCGCGCTCGTTACCATCGACAACGAATATGTCGTACGCGGCGAACTGTCCCCTGACATGGCCGATGGCCGGATCATTCACATCGCCGCGCTGCCGACGTTTCTGAAGACCTATGTCGACCGGCCGACGTTCTCGTTTACCGGCTATTTGCGTAGCGAAAAGGATTCATCGACCGAACTGCATCAATGGATCCGCAAGAACTACCTCAGCTTCCGCGAACTCGAGCTGAGTTTGATTTTGCAGCGGTCGTAGGGCGCAACCATCTCAACATGTCGTCCCTGCGCACGCAGGGACGACAGGGATTGGCGCGTTAAACCCCTCAATGCCCCTCGAACGTTATCAGCGTTCGCACCGGCACGTCCATCGCCCGCAGTTTCGCCGCCCCGCCGAGTTCCGGCAGGTCGATGACGAAGCAGGCCGCCACCACATTGGCGCCGATCTGGCGCATCAGCTTGACCGCGCCCTCCGCGGTACCGCCTGTGGCGATCAAATCATCGACCAGGATCACGCGCTCGCCGGGATGAATGGCGTCGGCATGCATCTCCATTTCATCGAGGCCGTATTCCAGCGAGTAGGCGATACTCACGGTGGCATGCGGCAGCTTGCCCTTCTTGCGGATCGGCACGAAGCCGGCCGAGACCTGATGCGCCACCGCGCCACCGAGAATGAAGCCGCGCGCCTCGATGCCGGCGACCTTGTCGATCTTGTTGCCCGCCCATGGTTGCACCAGCTCATCAACCGCGCGGCGGAACGACCGCGCATCGCCCAGCAGCGTGGTGATGTCACGAAACATGATTCCCGGCTTCGGATAGTCCGGAATGGTGCGGATGGCGGCCTTCAGATCATTGTCAAAAGTCATCGGTGTCTCGCTTCCTTTGCGTCACTGCGAGGAGCGAAGCGACGAAGCAATCCATGAGGCCGAAGGCGGCTAAATGGATTGCTTCGCTGCGCTCGCAATGACGGGTTTCAATTCGCACTCACATTCAACCGGAACGCGTTCTCCACAATGCGCAGGCCCACCTCGCCGCCGAGCGACATCAGCGACTCCGGATGAAACTGCACCCCGCCCACCGGCAGGGTCTTGTGCTCGATCGCCATCGCGACGCCGTCCTCGGTGCTCGCGGTCACGCTAAGCACCTCCGGCATGCTGTCGCGCTCGACATAGAGCGAATGATAGCGGCCGATCACGATTTCTTTGGGCAGGTTTTGCATCAACCGCCCGCCCCGCACCTGCACCTGTGACGGCCTTCCATGCGCCGGCTGGGCGAGCTGGCCGAGCTGGCCGCCGAAATATTCCCCGATCGCCTGCACGCCGAGGCAGACGCCGAAGATCGGCAGCTTTTTCGCGAGCGCCGCATCGATCGTTTTGGAGATGGCAAAATCTTCCGGCCGGCCCGGGCCTGGCGACAGCACCAGGAGATCCCAGTTCTTCTGCCTCAGCATTTCCAGCGCATGAACGTGCCTGACGACGGTGACGTTGGCGCCGACTTGCCGGAAGTAATCCGCCAGCATGTGGACAAAACTGTCGTCATGGTCGATCAGCAGCACCTGCTTGCCCGAGCCGGTGGCGTCGGGCGCGAACGCCGACAGCGGTTTCGGCGGATCGCCGCGCAGTGCCTGAAACAACGCCGCCGCCTTGACCTGGCATTCACGGTCCTCGGCGGCGGGATCGGAATCGAACAGGCAGGTGGCGCCGACCCGCACTTCGGCAAGGCCGTCCTTCATCCGGATCGTACGGATGGTCAGCCCGGTGTTGATGCTGCCGTCGAAATTCACGGCTCCGATGGCGCCGGCATACCAGCGCCGCGCCGAACGCTCATGGTCCTCGACGAACTGCATCGCCCACAATTTCGGCGCGCCCGTCACCGTCACCGCCCAGGCGTGGGTGAGGAAGGCATCGAGCGAGTCGAAGCCCGGCCGCAGCATGCCTTCGACGTGATCGACGGTATGAAACAGTTTTGAATAGGTCTCGATCTGCCGGCGCGCCAAAACCTTGATCGTTCCGGGCACGCACACCCGCGCCTTGTCGTTGCGGTCGACGTCGGTGCACATGTTGAGCTCGAATTCGTCTTTCTCGGAATTGAGCAATTGCCTGATCTGTTCGGCATCGTCGATGGCGTCGACGCCGCGCGCGATCGTGCCGGATATCGGGCAGGTCTCGACCCGCCTGCCGTCGGAGCGCACGAACATCTCCGGCGACGCCGACACCAGGAATTCGCCGTCACCGAGATTCATCAGCGCGCCGTAGGGCGACGGATTGATCCGGCACAGCCGCTGGAATACTTCCGCCGGCGAGCGCTCGCAGGGTTCGGCGAACAGTTGGCCCGGCACCGCCTCGAACAGATCGCCGCGCGCGAACGCCGCGCGCGCGGTTTCGACGGTGGCCTGATATTCGCCGGGCGCATGATCGGAAAATCCCTGCCGCGACGTCCTGGCATAGACACTTTCGGCGGTGACGCGCGGCAGGCCCCCGGACGATTTGCCTTTCCAGGAAAAGTCGTAACTCAAGACCACGCCGCGGCCGGTGGCGCGGTCATAGGCCAGCAGGCGGTCCGGCACATAGAGCACGATATCGCGCTGGTCATGCTCGCGCGCGCGCTTCTGCACGAGGTCTTCGATCTGGAACACCAGATCGTAGGCGAACGCGCCGAACAGGCCGAGCAACGGATCGTCATTGGCGCCGAACGCCGCCACGAGATCGCGCACCAGCGACATCACGCTGGCGCGGCGGGTGCGCTGGTCTTCGTCGACCGGCGCGGCGCCGCGCAGGATATGACCGGCGAGACGCGATGCGTTTTTCTCGGTGATGACGACGCAGGGTTCGCGCAGGGCGTCGCCGAGGAAGGCGATCAGCACCTCGCCGCGCCCATTCAGCGCTTGCAACGCAAAATCCGCGCCCCCTGGTTTCCAGCCGCAGCGGGGGATCGGAAAAGCCGAGGTCGAAACTCTCGTAGCGGCCCGGCACCGTGGTACCCGACGACAGCACCACGCCCGGCCGGCGATCGAGCAGGTCGATCAGGTCGTCGAGCCTGCTGGCGCCGCCGGAGAACTGCTCCACCGACCGCGTGACCTCAAGGCCGCCACGGGTGCGGTATTCGCTGCGGGCCGGCAGTGAGAAAGCTGTCCTGTTCATGTGATCCTCTTACGAAACTTGCCGAGGGAACGCCACACAGGACAAACGAAAAGGCCGTCGCGCTGCGATGACGGCCTCGAACGATCTTGGGAAAATGAAATCGCACCGGCCACCTCTTAGGAGGTGCGCCACCAGAGACGGGTCTTGCGGACGACGGTGTTCATGGCCGGCTAAACACCATGGCGGAGCGGGGACGTCAAGCAGGTATCGCCACGAATGCGTCTGACCGATAGGGGGCGGACACATCTTTCGGTATTGAAAGACCGGGAAAGATGCGCGGGATTTGGTCCAATATCCAAACAAGCGGGAGGCGCTTCGATGGCTGGCAGCAACCGAGCCGGCCGACCGGCGTCACCGGTTCCTGACGAACACGGTCACGCCGCGAAAACCTACATCTTCCATGATCGGCAGCCAGCCCTGCCGCAGATAGAAATTGCGGCGCTCTTCCGGGGCGCAAAGATAGGCACGGTCGATCCCGAGAGCAAAAACACCATCCACGGCGCGCTCGACGAGGGCCCGGCCCACCCACCGCTTGCGATATTCGGGATCGACCCAGACCGCCGCAACCCACGGCGTATATTGCGGCAGGTCTTCCAGGTCGGAGGCAATCACCGAGGCGGTGCCCAGAAACGTCGTATCTTCATGCGCGACCAATGCGAACGGGATCGCCCCCGCGTTCAAGTTCTCTTCCAGACGTCCCCGGATATAGCTCAGGGGGAAATCCCGCCACTCCCACCAAGTGCTCCAGATGCGGTCAGCGACCGCATCGAAAAATTCGGGCCGCTGCCGCAAATCGGAGATGGTGAATTTCACCCCAGATGCTTCCTGAAAGAACTCCGTCGCCCGGCCCCAGGCCAGTTCGGCGGCCGGGCGGTCGTGCACCGATTGCCGCTGCTCGTTGACGAAGGCGTGCTCGGCGTCATACCGGAAAAGCTCCAGCGACTTGCCGGCGGCCTTCATCGCCTTCTCGAAGGCATCGACCAGCTGCGGCGTGCACCAGTCGTCCTTGTTGGCGAAATGCGCCTGCAGCGGAATTTTCACGTCCGCCGGCTTTGCGGCCTGCTCCGGCGGAATGCCGTAGAACACCACGCCGGCGGCCAGCTCGGGAATTTTGGTGGCGCCGATGATGGTGACCGCGCCGCCGAGGCAGAAGCCGGTCAGGCCGACCTTGGCGCCGTTCCTGGCCGAGATATTGCGCGGCGCCGCGCACGGTCTGCGTGGTGGCGTCCATGAAATCCAGCGAGTTCATCTGTTTGCTGGCGGCGTCGGTGTCGTGATAGGGCACCACCATGCCCTTGTAGAGATCGGGCGCCAGCGCGTCGAAGCCGGCCAGCGCGAAGCGGTCGCACATCCCCTTGATCTGCTCGGAAAGCCCCCACCATTCCTGGATCACGACCACGCCCGGCGCGTTGCCGCGCGCGGCGTTGGCGAGATAGCCGGAGGCGTCCTTGCCGTCCGGGCGCTTGAACGAGATGCTGGTACCCATGGGTTCCTCCGGTGATTTCTTTGGGGTGGCCGATTGGCGGCATTTTGTCCGCTGTGCGGCTCAGGAAGCAATCGCACGGCACGCAACAAAAAAGCCCCCGCAGGGGCTTTTTCAAATTCACGTCATCTCGGCCAAGGTCAGTGCGCGTCGGCCCAGACCTTCTTCTTGGTGAAATACATCATCCCGCGAACAGGATCAGGAACACGAACACCTGCATCCCATTTCCTTGCGGGCTTCCATGTGCGGCTCGGCGGCCCACATCAGGAAGGTGGTGACGTCCTTGGCGTATTGCGCGACCGTCGCCGGCGAGCCGTCGTCGAACGTGACCTGGCCGTCGCTGAGCGGCTTCGGCATCTTGATGGCGTGGCCGGGGAAATACTTGTTGTAGTAGGAGCCCTCGGGGATGCGTGACGCCGGCCGGCGGCTTTTCCTCAAAGCCCTGCAGGATCGCGTCGACGTAGTTCGGGCCCTGCTCCTGGAATTGGGTGAAGAAGTCGAACACGAATTTCGGGAAGCCGCGCTCGTAGGAGCGCGCCTTGGTGATCAGCGACAGATCCGGCGGCAATGCGCCGCCATTGGCAGCGCGCGCGGCCTGCTCATTGGGGAACGGCGAGGGGAAATAATCGGCCGGCCGGCCGGGCCGTTCGAACATTTCGCCCTGGTCGTTCGGGCCGTCCTTGATCTTGTATTCGGCCGCCAGGGCCGCCGCCTGCGTCGGCGTATAGCCGGGACCGCCGGGATCGGCGAGGTTGCGGAACGCGATATAGGACAGCGCGTGACAGGCGGAGCAGACTTCCTTGTAGACCTTCAGGCCGCGCTGCATCGCCCCGCGATCGAACTTGCCGAACGGACCGGCAAACGACCATTTCAGCGACGGCGGGGCCTCCTGCTCCTCGGCCCGGGCGCTTTGCGCGCTTCCGACGAACAGCGTGCCCGCGACCGCAAGCGCGATCACCGTGGATACCGCCGCCTTGCTTCCGGCTTTCGCCAGCACGTCGTCGGCGATCGAATTCGGAACCGGCCTCGGCTTTTCGATCCGGCTCAGCAGCGGCAGCAGGATCAGGAAATAGGCGAAGTAGCAGAAGGTCAGGATCCGCCCGGCGATCACGTAAATGCCTTCCGGCGGCTGCGCGCCGAGATAGCCCAGCAGCACGCAGACGACGACGAAGATCCAGAAGAACTGCTTTGCCAGCGGGCGATACTTCGACGACCTGGTCTTCGCGCTATCGAGCCATGGCAGGAACACCAGCACGATGATCGCCGAGAACATCGCGATCACGCCGGCAAGCTTGTTCGGGATCGAGCGCAGGATCGCGTAGAACGGCAGGTAGTACCACTCCGGCACGATATGCGCAGGCGTCACGCCGGGATTGGCGGGGATGTAGTTGTCGGCGTCGCCGAGATAGTTCGGCATGTAGAAGATGAACCAGGCGAAGAACAGCATGAAGCAGGAGACGCCGAACGCATCCTTGATGGTGGCGTAGGGCGTGAACGGCACGGTGTCCTTTTCCGTCTTCGCTTCGACGCCGGCCGGATTGTTCTGGCCCGCGACATGCAGCGCCCAGACGTGCAGCACCACCACGCCGGCGATCACGAACGGCAGCAGATAGTGCAGCGAGAAGAAGCGGTTCAGCGTCGGATTGCCGACGGAATAGCCGCCCCACAACAGGGTCACGATGCTGTCGCCGAAATAGGGAATGGCGGAGAACAGATTGGTGATGACGGTGGCACCCCAGAAGCTCATCTGGCCCCACGGCAGCACGTAGCCCATGAAGCCCGTCGCCATCATCAGGAGGTAGATGATGACGCCGAGAATCCAGAGGATTTCGCGCGGCTCCTTGTACGACCCGTAATAGAGGCCGCGAAACATGTGGACGTAGACGGCAAGGAAGAACATCGAAGCGCCGCTGGCGTGCATGTTGCGCAACAGCCAGCCGTAATTCACGTCGCGCACGATGCTTTCGACCGACCTGAAGGCCATGTCGGCATTCGGCGTGTAGTGCATCGCCAGAATCACGCCGGTAAGAATTTGCACCCCGAGCATCATCGAAAGGATGGCGCCGAAGGTCCACCAGTAGTTCAGGTTGCGCGGCGTCGGATAGGCCACGAACGAGGAGTGCATGAAACCCATAATCGGCAGACGCCGTTCAATCCACTTCAAGGCTGGATTGGTCGGCTGGTAGTCGGATGGTCCGCTCATGATGCGATCCCTGGGAATTAAGACGACGCGACGGGCTCTAAAGTCTCGGAAATCGATCCGAGGCTCAGCCAATCTGGATTTTGCTGTCGGAAACGAATTGATAGGGCGGCACCGTCAGATTGGCGGGCGCGGGCCCCTGGCGAATGCGGCCGGAGGAATCGTACTGCGAGCCGTGGCAGGGGCAGAAGAAGCCGTCGTAATTGCCCTCATGGGCGATCGGGATGCAGCCGAGATGGGTGCAGATGCCGATCACGACCAGCCACTGGTCGTGGCCCTCCTTGACCCGGGCCTGGTCGGGCTGCGGATCGGGCAGGCTCGCAGACCGCAACGCTGCGGGCCTCTTCGATCTGCTTCTTGGTGCGGTGGCTGATGTAGATCGGCTTGCCGCGCCAGAACACCTTGATGTCCTGCCCTTCGGCGATCGGGGTCAGGTCGACTTCGATCGGCGCGCCGGCCGCAATCGTCGAGGCATCCGGATTCATCTGGGAAACGAACGGCCAGAGCGTGGCCACTCCGCCAACCGCGGCGGCGGCTCCCGTTGCAACAAAGAGGAAATCACGGCGTGTCGGATGATCCGCCGAAGACGCTGTCGTCACGATTCCAAACCCTTTCTCAAGCTGCAGCCGGTGGAACCGCCCCAGGCAACGCTCAGACGAACCAGAGGAGGCTGCCGGCGCCCGCGACCCCCGCGGCGGCAGAAAGACCGCTTTTCCCGGCCGATCGGCCGGAACAAGCAGTCCAGAATCGTTCTATTGGCACCCTTGCCGGAAGAGCGCAAGCCCGCTATCGGCTGGCCAGCGTGCAATGCACGAATTCCGCGCAGAGCGATGATTTATTCAGACATTTCACAGGGGACCCGGAGGGCCGTCACAGCATGCAGATTGCGCTTTTCCAGCCCGACATTCCCCAGAACACCGGGACGATTCTTCGTCTCTGCGCCTGCCTGGACGTGGCGGCCCATATCATCGAACCCGCCGGTTTTCCGGTATCCGACCGGCACTTCCGCCGGGCCGGCATGGATTATCTCGACCAGGTGACCATCACGCGTCACGATTCCTGGTCAAAATTCGAGCAATGGCGCAACGACGGCGGCTACCGGCTGATCCTGTTCACGACCAAGGGCGCCAATTCCTATCTTGATTACCGCTACGGCGCGGCCGACATCCTGCTGTTCGGGCGGGAATCCGCGGGCGTGCCCGACGAGGTCGTCGCCGCCGCCGACGCGCGGCTGGTGATCCCGATCAGGCCCGGCCTGCGTTCGCTGAATGTCGCGATGGCTGCCGCGATGGCGCTGGGCGAGGCGCTGCGGCAAACCGGTTCCGCAACCGTGATACAGGGTTAGGTGCAAGCGATGGACATGTCCGTGATCGAAGATCGCAAGGCGCGCGCGACGGACCTGGTTCGAGCGCTTGCGCGACGATATCTGCGCGGCCTTCGAGCAACTCGAGGACGATGCGCCGGCATCGCTCTATCCCGGCGACGCCGGGCGTTTCGTGCGCACGCGCCTGGGACCGCACCGACCATACCGGCGAGCCCGGCGGCGGCGGCGTGATGAGCGTGATGCGCGGGCGGCTGTTCGAGAAGGTCGGCGTGCATTGCTCGACGGTGCACGGCGAATTCGCCCCCGAATTCCGCGCGCAGATTCCGGGCGCCGCCGAAGATCCGCGGTTCTGGGCGTCGGGCATTTCGCTGATCGCGCATATGCGCAATCCGAACGTGCCGGCGGTGCACATGAACACCCGCTTCGTCGTCACCACCAAGGCGTGGTTCGGCGGCGGCGCCGACCTGACGCCGGTGCTCGAGCGGCGGCGGACCCAGGACGATCCCGACACGGTTGCCTTTCACGCCGCGATGCAGGCCGCCTGCGGCGCCCACGACGGCGATCGCGAGTTACCCGAAATACAAGAAATGGTGCGACGAATATTTCTATCTGCCGCACCGCAAGGAGGCGCGCGGCATCGGCGGCATCTTTTACGACTGGCACGACAGCGGCGACTGGGACGCCGACCTCGCCTTCACCCAGGACGTCGGCCGCGCCTTCCTGAAAATCTATCCCGAACTGGTCAGGCGCAATTTCGCCACGCCGTGGAGCGCGGATGACCGCGAGGAGCAGTTGATCCGGCGCGGGCGCTACGTCGAATTCAACCTGCTCTACGACCGCGGCACCATCTTCGGGCTGAAAACCGGCGGCAATGTGGATTCCATCCTGTCGTCGATGCCGCCGGAAGTGAAATGGCCGTGAGACAATGACGCAACTGCCCCGCGCGATGCTGATCGACATGGACGACACCATCCTGTCGGCCTATGGCCGTCCCGAGTATCGCCTGGAACAGCGTCGCCACAGAGTTTGCCAGCGAGCTTGCGCCGCTGTCGCCGCAACAGGTCGCCGCGGCGATCGTGGATTCGGGCGCAAGTTCTGGGCGGCGGCGGAAGCAGAGTGGCGGCTGAAACTCGCAGGAAGCGCGGCATGAGGTCGTCAGGGACGGATTTGCCGCGCTTGCCGCCGCCGGCCACAACGCCCTGCCAATGGATCTTGCGATACGGCTCGCCGACCGCTTTACCGCCTATCGCGAAGAGCAGATGTACGTCTTCCCGGGCGCGCATGAGGCCATCGACGCCCTGAAGAGCGCACGGCGTCAAACTGGCGCTGGTGACCAACGGCGCCGCCGGACCCCAGCGCGCGCAAGGTCGAACGCTTTGCGCTGACACACCGGTTCGATCATATCCAGATCGAGGGCGAGCATGGTTTTGGCAAACCGGACGAGCGCGCCTACCTGCACGCCATGCAGGCGCTGGGGGTAACGGCACCCGAGACCTGGATGATCGGCGACAATCTGGAATGGGAAGTCGAAGCGCCGCAGCGCCTTGGCATCTATGCGATCTGGATTGGACGCTCACGGCGAAGGCCTGCCCGCGAAATCCAGCGTCAAGCCCGATCGCATCATCCGCTCGCTGACGGAGTTGCTGCCCGTCTAGCGCCGATAGCGCTCAAATTCACCGGTCGAAGGCCTGCGGCCGTGATCGGCCTGTCATGACAGATCGATATCCTTCGAATTGCGTCAATCAACGCGGAGGGAAGATCATGGAATTGAAGCCAGGCGATGTTGTCGTTCTAAAATCCGGCGGGCACCCGATTACAGTCGTGGAAGTAAACGATAGTGCCATCGCGTGCCTGTGGATGGGCGTGGAAGGCGATCTGTTTCGCGAAACGCTGCCGTTGGCCGTCCTGGAACTCGCCGAACCCGAAGATTTGGATGACGAGGAAGAAGAGGGCGACGAAGACGAAGAGCACGATGAGGAAGACGAGCCCAAGAAAAGCAAGATTGCGTAGGGATTTCACTGCGATGCCGCCTGGTCCCGATACCTGGCGGCATTGCTTTCTCCGAATTCCCGCTAGTGGAAGGTTCGCCCCGCCGCGACAATCATGGCAATACCGCCGGCGATCACGGCGATATCGAGGATCGCGGCGTGCACATGGAGCGGCATGCGCTCGACGAACGCCCTGGCGAAAAATGCCCCGGGCAAGGCTATCCCACCGATCAGAAGCGCGAAGGCCAGCACCTGCGCGGTGACGACGCCAGCCAGTCCGAACACGGAAATCTTGATGACGCAGGTAAAGACCGAGATCACGGCGTCGGTGGCGATCACGGCCGCGCCTTCAAGGCCCGCTGCCATCAACAGCGACAAAAGGATAACGCCTGAGCCCGAGGTGCCGCCAACCACGACGCCATACCCCACGGCGCCAACCGCCAGCCCTGCGTCGCCGATCCTGATATCGTGGCGCCTGGCCAGACGACGCAGCGGCACGCTCGATATCAGCATGGCGCCGATCACGAGCGCCGCGCCGGCATTTGTCAGCCGCGTATAGCCGTAAGCGCCGAGCGCCGTCGTAAAGGCGGCGGCGGCGACGACGATCAGCGCACGGCGGCGGTCGACATAACGGAGATAGGCCGCCGCGCGGCTGAGATTGGTGAAGATCGAGGAAATGGCGATGATCGGCACCACCGGCTCGGCGCCGACCAGGGGCACCAGAACCAGCGGCATCAACGCGCCGGTGCCATAGCCAGCGAGGCCGCCGACAACAGAGGCAAACAGCGCGACGCAGGCAACCAGCAGCAGCTGCAGCACAGAAATGTCGGCGAAGCCGGAAATGATGCTCACAGGCGATGGTCGCGCGTGAAGCGTGTTACGGTGTGGTCGGCGATGGCCTTCAGCGCGGTTTCATCCAGAGCAAAATCCGCCGCAAGCCAAGCGTCTTCGGCCAACGCCAGTACCTGCCCGAGGGCGGGACCTTCGGCAATTCCGCGTGCAATGAAATCGGCCGCCTTCAGCGGAAATTTCGGCGCACTCCAGCGCTCCGGCAAGGTGGCGAGCTCCCGCCATTGCGCGGAATTGGTGTCGCCGCCCGCCCGCGCCCAGGCCAGCATCAGCCGGTCGCGATAGCGATCCTCGCCGAGCCGGTAGAGTCGCCGCCGCGCGGTCGCCTCGTCCATTCCAGCGAGCCGCCACCAGCGATGGCCCATCGAATCCAGCGCCTTGGTTTCCGCATTGCTGAGCCGCAGGCGCATCGCAACCCGCTTGGCATCCTCGGTAACCGCGATCGCGAGCGCGCCGAGCCGGCGAACCGCGTCCGGCTTCAGTTCCAGCAGGCGCTCCGCCGCAATCATCGTTGCCAGCGGCCCGGTATAGGCGACGCCGCCGAAGATCGGCAGCAGCAATCCGCCCTCCACCATCGCGCCGATCGCGCCGGCCGCGCCTTCCGCGACCATCAGCTTCATCATTTCCATACGCACCCGTTCCGCGGACAGCGTCGCAAGTCCTGCACGGGCGCGGATGCAGGCGAGCAAGCCGGCGCGATCGGGCTCACCCGCGCCGAAGGCCGCATGAATGCGGAAAAATCTGAGGATACGCAGATAGTCCTCGGCGATCCGCTGGTCCGGGTCGCCGATAAAGCGCACGCGTTTGGCGGCGATATCGTCAAGTCCGCCTACGTGATCGTGCACGACGCCACCGGCATCAACGGAGAGCCCGTTGATCGTGAAGTCACGCCGCTCCGCATCGACAACCCAGTCGCGGCCGAACGCCACCTTCGCCTTGCGGCCGAAGGTCTCGGTGTCCTCGCGCAGCGTGGTGATCTCAAACGGATGCGCATCGACGACGAGCGTCACGGTGCCGTGGTCGATGCCGGTCGGCACGCTCTTGATACCGGCCGCCTTGGCGCGGCGGATCACTTCTGTGGGCAAGGCGGTGGTGGCGATATCGATGTCGCCGATCGGAATTTTCAGGAGCGCATTGCGAACCGCGCCGCCGATCACGCGCGCCTCCTCGCCGTTGCCGTTCAACAGGTCAAGCACGCGGGCGGCAGGGCCGGATCTGAGCCATGGCGCGTCGTCGAGTACGCGCGCCTCGTTCATTTTTCAACTCCGGGAACGAATTTGCCGTTCTCGATGTGCGCGGGAACGTAGGTCGAATTCGGCGATGCGCCGGAAAAATGCGCGAGCAGGATGAAACTGACGATCACCAGCAGCAGCGAACCGAGCACCAACCTGGCGATGATGTGCACCGGCCACGACGTCTGCGCCAGCAGTCCGGTGCGCGTCGCGATCAGGAACAGCGCATAGGCCGCGAACGGGATCAGGAAGATTCCGATTTCGGTGAAAGCCGGACGGATCATGGCAGGCAGATCCGCTCGTACAGCACGCGCAGAATTCCCGCGGTCGCGCCCCAGATGTAGCGTTCCGCGAACGGCATGGCGTAGTAGAAGCGTTCCATGCCGCGAAATTCCTTGCTGTGCAGTTGATGGTTCGCGGGGTCCATCAGAAACGCCAGCGGCACCTCGAACGCATCGTCCACCTCTGACTTGTTGATGAGCAGCTGGAAGCCGGGCCGCACCCGCGCCACCGTCGGCAGGATGCGAAATCCGAAACCGGTCGCGTAGACATCGAGGTAGCCGATCGGATCGACGAATTCGCGGGACAGGCCGACCTCCTCCTCGGCCTCGCGCAACGCGGTGTCGAGCGGGGACGCATCGGTCGCGTCGATCTTGCCGCCGGGAAAGGCAATCTGGCCGGCGTGATCGTTGAGGTGGGCGGCGCGCTGCGTCAACAGCACCGTCGGCTGCGGATGGTCCACCACCGGGATCAACACCGCGGCGGGGCGAACCGGCTGTTCGCGGGAGACGATCTCCAGCATGCGATCGGTGCCCTGATCGCCGCTCTTCGGAATGATGTTGGGGTCAATCAGGCCCGGCGGAACATCGAACCGCAGTCGCGCGCGGCTCCGATCGAAAAACTCGGCAGAGCTGATCGCCGCCGGGTCCGTTTTCAGCATCGCCTCGTTCAAAGCACGCCCCTCACCTCTTCCGCATCCGCCATCGCAAAAAACTCGCCTGCCGATGCGACGCCAAACATCGGATGACCATCGACCACCCGCTCCTCGCCGATGTCAACCAGATCGTAGTAAAGCGCCCGGGTTACCTTGGCCCACAGGTCGGCGCGAACGTGAAGATAGGGCGTGATGCCGCCATCGGCGGCCCTCTCGAATCGCAGCCGGTGGGATGAATCGCAATCCACCCAGTCGTCGACATTGGTTCGGAAGCGCAACAGGCGGCCTCGGCCGTCCCTTTCCTTGACCATCTCGACCGCCAGAAACGGCGCATCGTCGACGCGGATGCCGACCTTCTCCACCGGAGTCACGAGAAAGTGCTTGCCGTCCTCGCGCTTGAGGATCGTCGAAAAAAGGCGGACCAGCGCGGGCCGCCCGATTGGCGTCCCCATGTAGAACCATGTGCCATCACTGGCGATTCGCATGTCGAGATCGCCGCAGAACGGCGGATTCCAGAGATGTACCGGGGGCAACCCCTTTCCGGCGGCGCTGGCGTTTGCAGCGTCCCTGGCAGCCTCTGTCAGCCCTTCGAGACCTTGTTTGGTGGTCTGCCCTTGCTTCGCCATTGTTCGCCCTGAGTTTGATCGCCTCAATTTGGCACGATTGGTGCACGTCTTGCTGCAAGTTTCGCGAAGTGCGCCATGAACGGGTTCCATCCGTGGATTCCCGCAACAGTCGCCGCATCGTGATGCCGTTCTTACCCCGAAATGCCGATAAGGTGGGGATAGTTTAATTCAACAAATACATGGCCTTCGCATAAGTTTAGCATGGGGCGGATGGCATGACGACGTAATCGGCGGCAAGCCGTGGAGCTGAGGAGAAGTATCGATGGCTGGCGCAGACGGTGTCGAAAAACTCGAGGACGTGATTGTTCGCTCGGCCGAACAGGTCTCCGGACAAATACGCACCGCGAAGGATGCGATCTCCAGCGTCATCTTCGGCCAGGACCGGGTGGTTGAAAATACCCTGGTGACGATCCTGTCCGGCGGACACGCGCTCCTGATCGGCGTGCCCGGCCTTGCCAAGACCAAGCTGGTCGAAACGCTGGGCATTACGCTCGGGCTGGATGCCAAGCGCATCCAATTCACGCCTGACCTGATGCCTTCGGATATCCTGGGCGCCGAGGTGCTGGACGAGAGTAGTTCGGGCAAGCGGTCGTTCCGCTTCATCGCCGGACCGGTGTTCGCTCAGCTCCTGATGGCCGACGAAATCAATCGCGCGAGCCCGCGCACCCAGTCGGCGCTGCTGCAGGCCATGCAGGAACAGCACATCACGGTTGCGGGCGCGCGTCACGATCTGCCGAAACCATTCCATGTGCTGGCGACGCAAAATCCGCTGGAGCAGGAAGGCACCTATCCGCTGCCGGAAGCGCAACTCGATCGCTTTCTGATGGAGATCGACGTCGACTATCCGGATCGCGACGCCGAGCGGCGCATCCTGTTCGAAACCACCGGTGCCGAGGAGACGCTGGCCAAGGCCGCGATGAACGCCGAAATTCTCGTCGCGGCGCAACGCCTGGTGCGGCGCCTGCCGGTCGGCGATTCCGTGGTGGAAGCGATCCTTTCGCTGGTCCGCTCCGCGCGTCCCGGCCCCGAGGGCGGCGAAACCGGCAAGCTGATCGCCTGGGGACCGGGTCCGCGCGCCAGCCAGTCGCTGATGCTCGCGGTTCGCGCCCGCGCGTTGCTCGACGGCCGTCTGGCGCCCTCGATCGACGATGTGCTCGATCTCGCTGAGCCCGTTCTCAAGCACCGCATGGCGCTGACGTTTTCCGCGCGCGCCGAAGGCCGCACCATTCCCGACGTGATCAGGCAATTGAAGACACGGATCGGTTGATGGCCGCAGAGACCAGGCACGCAACTGGGGAGATCACAGCAATCCGACGCGCCGATGGCGAAAGCCGAACGCTCGCCGCATCGCTGCCGCGTCTCGTGCTTGAGGCCCGCCGCATCGCCGCCAACGTGGTTCATGGCCTGCATGGACGGCGCCGCGCCGGCGCGGGAGAAAGCTTCTGGCAATACCGCCGTTTCGTTTCCGGAGAGCCGTCGCAGAGCGTCGACTGGCGGCGCTCGGCGCGCGACGACCATCTCTACGTCCGCGAGCAGGAATGGGAGGCCTCGCATACGGTGTGGCTGTGGCCGGACCGCTCGCCTTCGATGGCGTTTGCGTCGAGGCAATCCCGCGACAGCAAGCTGGAACGCGCGCTGATCGTGGCGTTCGCATTGGCCGAATTGCTGGTCGCCGGCGGCGAACGCGTCGGCATACCCGGCCTGATGAATCCGACCGCGAGCCGCAGCGTGATCGACAAGATGGCGCAGGCGATGCTGCACGACGACGCGGCCCGCCTGAGCCTGCCGCCGTCGTTCGTGCCGTCGGCGCTGGCCGAAATCGTGGTGCTGTCGGATTTCTGGTCGCCGATGTCTGATATCCGGAACATGCTCGCCGGATTGTCGGCGTCCGGGGCGCACGGCACGCTGGTCCAGATTGTCGACCCGGCCGAGGAGAGCTTCCCCTATTCAGGCCGGATCGAATTCGTCGAACCGGAAGGCGGCGGCGTTATTACCGCCGGCCGCGCCGAAAAATGGACCGGCGACTATGTCGCGCGGGTAGCGCGGCATCGCGACGAAATTCGTGATGAGACCAATAAACTCGACTGGCTGTTTTCGACCCACACCACCAGCCGCTCGGCCGCCGAGCTGCTGCTGTTCCTGCACTCGGGCATGATGGTGAGCAAGGCAAGCGCGCGCACAGCGACCGTCAAAGCGGGGCGAAGCGCATGATCGCCGGGTTCCCTCTCTCCTTCGCCGAACCGTTCCTGCTGCTGGGTCTGCTCAGCCTGCCTGCGCTGTGGTGGCTGTTGCGGGTGATGCCGCCGCGGCCGCGGCGCGTCGAATTCCCGCCGACGCGGCTGTTGTTCGACATCGCGCCGAAGGAAGAAACACCGTCGCGCACGCCATGGTGGCTGACTTTATTGCGGCTGCTTGCCGCCGCGCTCGTGATCATCGCGGCGGCGGGTCCGATCTGGAATCCGCAAACCGGTCTTGCCGGCTCCAGCGCACCGCTTGTGATCCTGCTCGATGACGGCTGGAGCGCTGCTGCAAGCTGGGACATCAGGATCAAGGCCGCGGACGGATTGATTGCGAGCGCGGACAACGACCGGCGCGGCGTTGCCCTGGTGCCGCTGTCCGAGCCCACACGTGACATCACGATCATGCCGGGCGGTACCGCCCGCGTGGCGTTGCGCCAGCTCGCCCCGAAGCCTTACTCGATCGAGCGGATTGAAACCCTCCCGGCGATCGAGCGTTTCCTGAGAGCTGCCGGCGACTGCGAGATCGCCTGGCTGACGGACGGTGTCGATACCGGGCGCGGGGCTGAGTTTCTCGAAGGCTTGGGCAAAACCATCGGGGATCGGTCGTTGACGATCTTCGAAGGCGGCACGCCATCACCTCTCGCTCTGGTCGCGGCCGAGAATGCCGCAGCGAAGATGACCGTGAAGGTGCTGCGCACCGATGGCGGCGTCGCCGCGGGCGTGGTGCGCGCGCTGGACCAAAAAGGCTCGCCGATTGGCGAGGCCCGCTATGCTTTCGCGCCGCAGGATCGCGAGACCCAGGCCGCGCTCGATCTTCCGGTCGAGTTGCGCAACGATATCGCGCGGCTCGAAATATCGGGCGAACGATCCGCGGGCGCGGTGCAATTGCTCGACAAGCGCTGGCGGCGGCGCGCGATCGGCGTCGTCAGCGGGTCGACCAGCGATACCGCGCAGCCTCTGCTGGCATCGACGTTCTATCTCACCCGTGCGCTGGCGCCGTTCGCCGACGTGCGACTGGGCGATCGCGGCGCACCACAGCAAGCAATCACTCAATTCCTCGACCAGAAACTGCCGATGATGGTGCTGGCGGACGTCGGCGCGCTGTCGCCCGAAATTCGCGAACGTATCAGCGCGTGGATCGAGCAAGGCGGCGTGCTGGTGCGCTTTGCCGGACCGCGTCTGGCGCAGGCGGATGATGATCTGGTGCCGGTCAAGCTGCGGCGCGGCGGCCGCAGTCTCGGCGGCAGTCTGACCTGGGAAAAGCCGCAGCACCTGGCTGCCTTCACCGCCGAGGGACCGTTCGCCGGTCTCGCGGTGCCGAAGGACGTGACGGTCAACCGCCAGGTACTCGCCGAACCGGATGCGGTACTGGCGACGAAAAGCTGGGCCTCGCTGGAAGATGGAACGCCGCTGGTAACCGGCGAACATCGCGGCAAGGGTGTGGTGAGCCTGTTTCATATCAGCGCCGATATGCGCTGGTCCGACCTTCCGATGTCCGGCACCTTCGTCGAGATGCTCCGGCGGATCGTCGACATGTCCGGCTACACGTCGAAGCCGGGCGCGGGTGTCGCAAGCGAAGCGAACGCGGAAACCGTGGCACCGCTGCGCACCCTCGATGGTTTCGGTACGTTCGGACCGCCACCCTCTGCCGCCAAGCCGCTGCCCGCCGACTTCCGGGATCGGGCAATGCCAGATCATCCGCCCGGATTTTACGGCCCTACCGATGGGCCGCTCGCGGTGAATACACTGGCGGCCGCGGATCGCATCGCGCCGCTCGATACCGCGGGCCTGCGCGCGCGGCGTGCGAGTTATACCAATGCCGAACCGCGCGACTTGCGCGGCATTCTATTGTCGGCGTCGCTGGCCTTGTTCCTGATCGACGCCATCATCGTCGCCCTGCTCGGCACTGGCATCGCGGCACTGCTGAGGCGACGCGCGGCGCCGGCCGCTTTGGCCTTCGCGCTCCTGGCCGCGTTGCTGGCCGCGCCGTCGCGATCCCGCGCCGACGACAAGGACGATTTCGCGATCAAGGCAACCTCGCAGACCCGGCTGGCCTATGTCGTCACCGGCAATGCCGACGTGGATTCCATCGTCAAGGCGGGCATGGCCGGACTGACCTTGTTCCTCGCACAGCGAACGGCGCTGGAGGCCGGCGACCCCGTCGGCGTCGATCCCGCACATGACGAATTGGCGTTCTTCCCGCTGATCTATTGGCCCGTGGTGCCCGGCGCGGCGAAGCCGCCGCAGGACGCCATCAACCGGATCGACGCCTACATGAAACAGGGCGGCACCGTGCTGTTCGATACCCGCGACGCCATCGAGGCGCCGCCGGGAGAAAACGGCGCATCGCAGACGCCGGGCATGCTGGCGTTGCGCAATATTCTCTCTTCGCTCGACGTGCCCGAACTCGAACCGGTGCCGCGCGAACACGTGTTGACCAAGACGTTCTATCTGCTGCGCGATTTTCCCGGCCGGTTTAACGTCGGCCAGACCTGGGTCGAGGCCTTGCCGCGCGGCGAGGATGACGAGGATGCGTCGCGGCCAGCCCGGGGCGGCGACGGCGTCTCGCCGATCATCATCACCTCCAACGATCTTGCCGGCGCCTGGGCGATACGCCCGGACGGCCAGCCGATGCTGCCGCTGACGCCGGGCGAGCCGCGGCAGCGCGAATTCGCCTTCCGCGCCGGCGTCAACATCGTGATGTATACGCTGACCGGAAACTACAAGACCGACCTGGTGCATGCGCCCGCGCTGATCGAACGGCTCGGACAATAGGACCGCGGTATGCAGTATGGCATCGCGTTTACGCCGCTGGTTCCGACCTTCGTGCTGTGGCTCGGCGCTCGCCGCCATCGTCGTGATCGCAGTCCTGCTGCTTGCTCGGTCGCGCGCGCGGAGCGGCAGTGCGCGTAACCGCGCTGGCGCTGATCCTGCTGGCGCTGGCCAATCCGTCATTTACCCGCGAGGACCGCGAGCCGCTGTCGTCGGTGGCCGCCGTCGTGATCGACAAGAGCCCGAGCCAGAATTTCGGCGAGCGCACCCGCGAAACCGAGAAGGCCAGGGAGGCGCTGGTCGACAGCCTCAAGAAGATCAAGGGACTGGAGGTGCGGGTGGTCGAGGCCGGCCAGGCCGACGGCGAAACCGACGGCACCAAATTGTTCGGCGCGCTGTCCTCGGCGCTGTCGGACGTTCCGGTCGATCGCGTCGCCGGCGCCTTCCTGATCACCGACGGGCGGGTGCACGACATTCCGGCGAACGCCGCGGCGCTCGGATTTCAGGCCCCGGTGCATGCGCTGATCACCGGACGCAAGGACGAACGCGACCGGCGCATTGCGATTTCCGCCGCCCCCCGTTTCGGCATCGTCGGCCAGCCCCAGACCATCACCTACCGGCTCGACGATCAGGGCGTCAGCGGCGAGCGCGCCAAGGTCGTGGTGCGCCGCGACGGCGAAGTGATCAACGAGCGCACCGTGCTGAGCGGTCAGACCGTCAACGTCGACGTCGACATCAAGCACGCCGGGCCGAACATCGTCGAGATCGAGGCGTCTCCGCTCGACAACGAACTGACGCTGGTCAACAACCGCGCGGTGGTCGCGATCGACGGGGTGCGCGACAAATTGCGGGTGCTGCTGGTCTCGGGCGAGCCGCATTCCGGCGAACGCACCTGGCGCAACCTGCTGAAATCCGACGCCAGCGTCGATCTCGTGCATTTCACGATTCTGCGTCCGCCGGAGAAGCAGGACGGCACGCCGATCAACGAATTGTCGCTGATCGCGTTTCCGACCCGCGAATTGTTTCAGCAGAAGATCAACGAATTCCAGTTGATCATCTTCGACCGCTACGCGCGCCAGGGCGTGCTGCCGATCGCCTATTTCGACAACATCGCGCGCTACGTGCGCGCCGGCGGCGCGGTGCTGGTCTCGGCCGGTCCCGATTACGCCTCGACCACCAGCATCTGGCGCACGCCGCTGGATTCGGTGCTGCCGGCCGAACCGGTCGGCGTCACCGAGAAGCCGTACTACGCGCATCTGAGCGATGCCGGCAAACGCCATCCGGTGACGCGCGGGCTGGAAGGCTCGGCCACCGAGCCGCCGCACTGGAGCCGGTTCTTCCGCACCGTCGATACCCGCAACGCGACCAGCCCGCCGGTGATGACCGGCGCCGACGGCAAGCCGCTGTTGCTGCTGTCGCGATATGGCGAGGGCCGCGTCGCGCTTGCTGTTGTCCGACCATATCTGGCTGTGGGCGCGCGGCTATGAGGGCGGCGGCCCGCATCTCGATCTGTTGCGGCGAATGTCGCATTGGCTGATGAAGCAGCCCGATCTCGACGAAGAAGCGCTTGCGCCTGCAGGTCCAGGGCCACGATCTGGTGGTGCTGCGCCAGACCATGGCCGACAGCGTCGCGCCGGTGACGGTGACGTCGCCGACCGGGGCAACGCGCGAATTGACGCTGAGCGAAAGCGAACCGGGAACATGGCGCTCGACCATCCCCGCCAGCGAACTCGGCCTGTGGCAGGCCACCGACGGCACGCTGAAGGCGCTGATCAATGTCGGCCCGACCAACCCGAAGGAATTTTCGGAAGTCACTTCCACGACCGACATGCTCAAGCCGCTGACGCAGGCCACCGGCGGCGACGCGCGGCGCGTCGTCGATGGCTCCAGCATCGAGCTTCCGCGCATCGTGCCGGTGCGCGCGTCCAGCGTGTTTCACGGCGACGGCTGGATGGGCGTGAGGATGCGCGATGCCAGCGTGGTCAAAGGCGTCGGCGTGCTGCCCGTGTTCGCCGGCCTGATCGGCCTGTTGCTGCTGCTCGGCGCGTTCGCCGCCACCTGGCTGCGCGAGGGGCGCTGATCGCAGCTCCCGCGCCCAGCGTTGCGCGAATCACACAGCGCCTTGCGAATTCTCACCGTGCGCGGATCGGACTACGGTTGACACCCTCCGCCGGTCCTTGCGATGTTATATTGTAACATCGGGGCGGCCGGGATGCCTTGGCCTCCGACGCGAGGCGCATATCGGCATGAAGTGGTTCCGATCGAACATCAAACATGGCTCGCGGCTCGCGCTGTTTGCGCTGGCCGTCCAGTTTGTGCTTTCGTTCGGACATTTCCACGGGGTCGCTGCGCAGGCCGCGCCGGCGATTCAGTCCGCTCAGCAGCAACAGCCCGCTCCAGACCACGATTCCGACCAGCAACCGGGCGACGCTTGCGCGATCTGCGCCGTCATCGCGCTGGCGAACACGGTGCTGTTTGCGACGCCGCCGCTGTTGTTGCTGCCGCAGGCGGTGGAATTTCTGTACCAGACCACCGATGCCGAGTTCGTCCATCTGAACTCCGCTCGCGTCGCCTTTCAGCCTCGCGCTCCCCCGCTCTCCTGACATCGATTGATTGATGCATCCCGGGGATCGCCGCGTCATGCGTGGCCGATCCCCGGGATGAATCGAAATCGGTCCGTCGGATATCGACGGCAAGCGCTTTCCGAATTCGTTGACGACACGAATCTGGCCGCGGCTTTATCAGGATCGGGACAATGACAGCTCCGTGTCAAGAAGTACACTGCTTCCTCTCCAGTTCGGCGTCGCTGCTGCTCGGCGCTGCGGCGGCACCGGCGACTGTCGCAGACCGCCGGCACCCGCGCGGAAACGGCACCACCGCGCTGCCGCAGATCGAGGTCGTGGCACCGCGGCGCGCGCAGCCGCCGCGCCGTCCCAAGACGCGGGTGACCACGGGGCAACGCCGCGAAACGCCTGCCGCGCCGCCGCAGACCGCGGCGCAAGTGGTCGCAGGCCAGAACGACAAAGTTCGACGAGGCCCGCCACAACATCGTCGCGCCGACCGGCGCCAACTCCTATCAGATCAACCAGCAGGCCATCGAAGCGCTGCCGCAAGGCACCAACACGCCGCTCGACAAGGTGCTGTTGCAGGTGCCGGGCGTATCGCAGGATTCGGCCGCCAGCGGCGAACTGCACGTGCGCAACGAGCACGCCAATGTTCAATACCGCATCAACGGCATCATGCTGCCCGACGGCGTCGGCGCATTCGGGCAGATCCTCGACACCGGCATCGTCGGCAGCCTGGCGCTGCTCACCGGCGCGCTGCCGGCGCAATATGGCCTGCGTACGGCGGGCGTGCTCGACATCCAGACCAAGGCGGACGCTTTCAACAACTGCGGCAGCGTCAGCGTCTATGGCGGCAGCCACGGCACCATCACGCCGGCTTCGAATATGGCGGCACGGTCGGACAAACCCAATATTACGTCTCGGGCCGCTATTTCGGCAGCAGCTCGGCATCGAAAATCCGACGCCGGCCTATAACGCCATCCACGACAACACCTCGCAGGAAAAAGGATTTCTCTATCTCTCGACGGTGATCGATCCGACCAGCCGGCTGACCTTCATCAGCGGCGTATCGAACGGCAGCTACCAGATTCCCAACAATCCCGGCCAGCCGCCGCAATTCACACCGTTCGGAGTATCCGACTTCGATTCGGCGCTGCTCAACGAGCGGCAGAAGGAGTTCAACCAGTTCAACGTGCTGGCCTACCAGAAATCGGTCGACGATTTCGACTTCCAGCTCTCCTATTTCAACAGGCGAAATAT
>CAWGKJ010000055.1:0-10957 GCA_963823115.1 uncultured Alphaproteobacteria bacterium
ATAACTCGCATCTCCCTTGTAGGGGCAGTGTGTCACCCGGTCGGTGCGGGCCAATAGCTCCATATTGGCGTCCTGGCGCGGCACATATTGCACGGCCGGGTAGCTCGCTTCCTTCAGCGTCAGGGCGTGGGTGGTATCGGCGATGACGACGCCTCCGGCGGAGACGCGGATGCGCTTGGGGTTTGCCAAAATCGTGATCGGGTGGTCGGGACCGGGAAGTTTCATGGTCAGCCCTCTTTTTGGTCGGCCCGTTGTGATCGCGCGGGGCGATGCGGCGGCTTTGCAAGCATTGGATCGGGAATATAGTGCGAGGGAGCGTGACGTAGAAGGGCGGCCGCGCTAAGTTCGGGCGGCCCCGCGGCCACCGCCGGCCGCGATTCGAAACGCCGAGAATGGAGACAGACCGGGATGCCGATGGACGCCCACGATATCGAATCGATGATCAAGGCGGCAATTCCCGACGCCGAGGTGACGATCCGCGATCTCGCCGGCGACGGCGACCATTATGCGGCGACCGTGATCTCGGAATCGTTCCGCGGCAAATCCCGCGTCCAGCAGCACCAGATCGTCTACCAGTCGCTGCGGGGCCAGATGGGCGGCGTGCTGCATGCGTTGGCGCTGCAGACCGGGGTTCCCGGAGGGTACCTAGGGCGGTCCGGCGGGGCAGGGGGCGCGATGGCGGGGGACAATGAACGCGGCGCGCTGTTTCGCCCGATCGTGCCGAACCAGCATAGCCGCGTCACCTACGCCGAACTGTTCTTCGACCTGGTGTTCGTTTTCGCGGTCACGCAAATTTCCCACACTTGCTCGGCCGCTTCACCCCGCTCGGCGCGGTGCAGACGACCATGCTGTTTCTGGCCGTCTGGTGGGTGTGGGTCTACACCTCCTGGATCACCAACTGGCTCAATCCCGAGACCACCCCGGTCCGGATCCTGCTGTTCCTGCTGATGCTGGGCGGGCTGGTGCTGTCGACCTCGATCCCGAAAGCTTTCGAATCGCGGGGGCTGTGGTTTGCGATCGCCTATGCCGCGATGCAGGTCGGCAAGACGGTCTTTCTGTGGGCCTCGACCCCGCCCGGCCGAACCCTGGCGCGCATGAACGCGGTCCGGATCACGGCGTGGCTTTCGGTGTCGGCCATCTTCTGGATCGCGGGCGGCCTTGCGGAGGGGCATTCGCGGCTGGCGTTTTGGGCGGTGGCGCTGACGATCGAATACATCTCGCCGGCGGTGCGGTTCTGGATTCCGAAATACGGGGCATCCGCGGTGGCGGACTGGGTGGTCGAGGGTGGCCACATGGCCGAACGCTGCGCCGGCTTCATCATCATCGCGCTCGGCGAATCCATCGTCGTGACAGGGGCGACCTTTGCCGATCTGCCCTGGACCCGAGAGACCGTCGCGCCTTCGCCTCGGCCTTTATCGCCGCGATCGCGATGTGGTGGATCTATTTCCACAAGGGCGCCGAGGCCGGCTCCGAGCAGATCTCAAGATCCAGCCAGCCCGGACGGCAGGCGAGGCTCGCTTATACCTATCTGCACATGCCGATCGTGGCTGGCATCATCCTCTCGGCGGTCGCCGACGAACTGGTGTTGACGCATCCGGCCGACCATTCCGATCCAAAGACGGTGCTGAGCGCCATCGGCGGACCGTTGTTGTTCCTGATCGGAACGATCCTGTTCAAGCACACCTTCAGGGGTTTTCTCCAGCTTTCGCATGGCGTCGGCATCGTCGCGCTCGCGACCTTGGCGTGGTTCGCGGGCTCCCTGTCGCCGCTGGTGCTGTCGGTCCTGACATCTGCGATCATGATCACGGTCGCGGTGTGGGAATCGGTCTCGCTGCGATCGGGCAGGCCCGAACCTCGGTCCGAAAAGTCTCGGTCCGAGGCCTCCGGCGCGTGACTGCCGCGCAGCAAGGTTGCAGCGATCGCGAATTTGGGGACATAGTCCGGGCTTGTGGACGAGCCTTGCCTATTCTCTCGCTCGGTCTTGTGACGCCGTACGTCGTTCCAGCAGCTGGCGAGGCCACCGGCTAAGCACCCTCTGTCCCGCTATTCGTTCAAATCCTGCCAGTCCATGACCAGCCGAGCGCCGCCACAAAAAGCATCTTCCAACAATCTTTGGCGCTGGTTTTGCCTTATTGGGTCACAAAACTGCATCGTCAGAGCCGGGCCGAGTAACCGCTGTTTTTCCGGGAGTAAGGAGAAGTGCCGTTTGATTTTTCGTTTTCGGCAATGGCGGCTCGTGTAGAGCAGGCGCCGGCGCGTTGGCGACGGCCCTTCCTCGAATGGCTGGACGGGATCGAAACGGGGTGGGCCGTTCCACTGCTGCTGGTTGGATTCACCGTGGTCTGGATGGCGTTTCTGACCGTTGCATATTCGGGCGGCGGCTTGCATCCCGATACGCTGGAGACCTGGACGCTGGGCCGCAGCTTTGCGTGGGGCAATCCAAAGCATCCCCCACTGATGGGATGGGTGGCTCGCGCCTGGACGTCGGTCTTTCCATTGGCGGACTGGTCGTTTCAGTTGCTGGCGATGACCAATTCGGCGATCGCGCTTTGGGCCGTCGACCTGATTTCCCGGCGCTTCGTGCGGGGCGACAAACGAGTCGTCGTGCTGCTGCTTCTGATGCTGCTGCCAACTTATCAATTTCATGCGCAACGCTTCAACGCCAACATGGCGCTTCTGGCGATCTGGCCACTGGCGACCTACTGCTTCCTGCGCTCTTTCGAGACCCGCAACGTGATTTGGGCCGCCGCCGCGGGTGCCATCGCCGCACTGGCGATGTTGGGAAAGTATTATTCGGTATTCCTGATCCTGAGTTTCATTTTCGCCGCGGTGTTTCACCCGCAGCGCCGCGTTTATTTCAGATCGGCCGCGCCGTGGGTTTCCGCTGCGGCGGGACTGTGTTTCCTTGGACCGCATCTGTATTGGCTGGCTACCACCGGTGCGATGCCTTTCCAATATGCGCTGTCGGCACAGGCGGGCGTCGCGTTCATTCCATCGTTGGTCGAGGTCGCTTTCTTTCTATTGGGTATCGGGGCCTCGATGGCGATAGCGGCGCTCGCATGGATCTTGATCGCCGGATATCGACTGAAGCAGATTCCCGTCGATTTCAGAGCGATGAGCTCCGGGCTGCTTCTGCTCTTCCTCGTCGCCATCGGAACGATGGTTTTTCCGATCATGACCGCCGTGCTGTTAGGCACCTATCTGCCATCGATTTGGGCAACCCAGGGACTGTTCCTGTTCGTTGTCCTGATCGTTTGCGGCACGGGCTATCCGATCGAGCGCTTCTATACGGTCAATCTGGCAGTGCTCGTGATCGGCATCGCGCTGGCGGCCGTGGTTGTTGCAGCGCCAATTCACGCGATCTTTCGGAATATTCATTCGTATGAAGAAACCCGCAATTTCTATCAGCCCCTTGCACTGGAATTGACGCGACAATGGCGTGAACAGTCTGACAAGCCGATACCGGCCGTGAGCGGCGATGACCCCCTTGCCTTTGCGGTCGCGTTTTATAGCCCCGACCACCCCGTTTATGCGCGGCCGTTCGTTCACCAATATACCTGGCCCGTGCCGCGCAAGACGACGCTCGATCGCGGCTGGGTCGGATTGTGTTCGGACGGACAAGACGCTTGCATGGACTGGATGGTAAAAATTGCAGCGAGGGCTTCGCGATGCATCCGATCCGAAATTGTCGTTCAGTCTTCCCTGCTGGGATGGCCCGGTACGACCAGGCGTTTTACTGCGCTCATCGTAACGCCGCATGAGGAAGGCGCCGTAGCGCCGTCGCCAGGGCCAATCAGTGCCGACGAATTGAGTTCCAGCCGCCGGTCCAATTTAAGTACGCATTAGCCGTCCAGTTGGTCGGAAATCCGAGTTCTGTGGGAGCGACGTGCGCCAGATGCGAAAGCGTTGCCGCGCTTGTTCCTGGTCGTCGCTGCAATGCGGCAAACCGTGCAGTTGATCTATCCCAATGCCGGGCCGGCGGCTGTCAGCGATTGTGGCTGCCCGGCAATCCCTTGGGTGTGCCGGTACCTGAGAAAAATAAAAGCAAATAGGGAGGGCCCCATGACAGCTGCTGGGCAAGCTTTTCTATTGGCCGGTGATTTGTTTTGTCTCTCGTTTGCCGTGATCGCAGCGCTCTATTTTGCCGAAAGGTTGCGATCTGGCTTCTTGGGGAAGCCCTAAACGCGCCTTCGAAGGCAGGATACGACGCCTGTGGCGGCAATGTCGCGCGCGAATGACCGCTTGGGAGCGGTGGCGTGATGCGCGCGATTTTGGTCATCGAACGATCCAGCACCGCTCCGATCGGGCGCGCATACACGCGAACGCCTCGATCCAACATTGGTTCTGATCCCGCGACAAAAAAGTACGGGGCCGAACAGGCCCCGCACTTGCCTTAGATTAGATTCTCAGCTTTTCATGAGCGCCGTCTGATCGTCTTCCCAGATGCTCATTTTGCGAGTCTCAGGCATCAGGAACAGCGAGAGCACGAAGCACACCGCAGGAACTGCGATCGGGTAGATCAGCGCATAGCCGAGACTACCCGTCGCCGTGTAAGCCGCTGTGGTGATGAAGGGCACCAACCCGCCACCCCAGCCATTGCCGATCATATACGGCATCGATACCGAGGTGTAGCGGATCCTGGAGGGAAAAAATTCGGCGAGGAACGCACCGATTGGCCCGTAGACCATCCCGACCAAGGCAACCAGAAGGGCAACGATCAGAACCGCAATCGGGATGTTGATATGGCCCGGCTGCGTGACCGCCCCGAGCCACGTGAATAGCGGATAGTAGGAAATCGCCGCGAGCAGGAATCCGCCCAGGATTACCGGCTTGCGGCCGATGACGTCAGACAGCCAGCCGAACAGGATGAGTGTCGGGGTCCCGATCACCAGTCCTATTCCCACGATGAGGGAACTGGTGAGCGTGTCCACCTTGGAAACCGTCTGCAGGTAGAACAGCGCCCAGAACTGGCTAGAGTACCAGACCACGCCCTCGCCCAACACCACGATGGTGGCGATCACCACATATTTGAGATTTTGCGGATTGAGGAAGGCTTCGCGCCATGGGTTCTTGCTGGTGTGCCCCTTGGCCTTGATTTCCGCGTAGACCGGCGACTCCTCGAAATTGGACCGCATGTACATGGTGACGAACACCAGCAGGAAGGAGAACAGGAACGGAATCCGCCACGCCCAGTCGTTGAACACGGCTTCGCCAAAGTAGCCGCGGGTCGCAATGATCACGACCAGCGACACCACGATTCCAAGGGTCGGCGAGGTCTGCAACCAGCCGGTATAGTAGCCGCGGCTTTCTTCCGGTACGTGCTCGGCAACATAGGTGATGGCGCCGCCGTATGAGCCGCCCAGGCAGAGACCCTGCAGCATTCGCAAACAGAACAGGATGATCGCGGCGCTTAAGCCAATCTGATCGAAGGTCGGAATCAACCCGATCGCGCCGGTGCCGAGCGCCATGCCGACCAGCGTCAGGATGAAGGTATATTTGCGGCCGACCATGTCTCCGAGCCAGCCAAATACAAAAGCCCCCAGCGGCCGGACCAGAAACCCGGCGGTGAACAGCGCGATCGTGCTGAGCAGGGCGGCGATGGGGTGGCTCTTTTCGAAGAACTTGACCGACAAGATCGTGGCCAGACTCCCGAAAATATAGAAATCATACCATTCGATTACGTTTCCCCCCGCCGCGGCAGTAATGACGCGTCGGAAGTTTGCTGGAATGCGCTCAGCCATAGTGACCTCCCATGTTATCGGAGGAGCGCATTCGAGCCGCGGAAATCCTTGGATTTCACACGTGATTGCCCCCCCGTTATTTAAGTTGCGTGATGTCGACGCCTCCGTTCGTCTTCAACAAAAAAGCATATGAAGCTGAAGGACGGTATTTCTTTGATTTGTGTCAACAACGCTCTCCAACTTAAGTTGGGCATTCCGCCTGCACGCTACCAAAGTCGAAGTTTGCTGTGGTGCGGTACGCAGGTGCATCTCCGCCTCAATTGAGTGCGGCGCAGTGATGTGTCCGACGGAGCAAGCCGGACTCTTCACTGACGATGGTGTGCGACGATGCGCGACCTGGAACCGGTTCCGCGGCGATAGGGCGTCAAAGCATTTTCGCGCCAAAGCCTGCCCCGGACGTGATCGGGGGCCGTTGCCGGTTCGCGTCTGGAAGGGGCGTCAAATCGAGAAAGCCGAGCCTCGTTCCGGAGAGACTCAGTCGGACGCCACCAGCGCGTGAACCGAAAACATGCCGGCATCGTCGGTCCAGGATTCGCGCGGGCTCCAGCCCGAGCCGCGCGCCAGCGCCGTAAAACGCTCCAGGCTGTATTTGTAGCTGTTCTCGGTGTGGATGCTTTCGCCGGCGCGGAACGAGAAACCGTGGCCCAGCACCCGCACGGTCTGCGCCTTGCGGCTGATCAGGTGCATCTCGATGCGGTGACGGTCGCGATTGTAGATCGCGCGATGGGTAAACGCGCTGATGTCGAAATTGCCGCCGAGTTCGCGGTTGATGCGGTGGAGCACGTTGAGATTGAAGCGCGCGGTGACGCCGGCCTTGTCATTATAGGCCTGGTACAGCACGCGCTCGTCCTTTTCGAGATCGACGCCGATCACCATTCGCGCGTCTTGCCCCAGAATTTCCCGCGCGCTGCGCAGGAACGCGCTTGCCTCGTGCGGCTCGAAATTGCCGAGCGTCGATCCCGGGAAGAAGCCGACCTTCGGCATCCCTGCGATCTCATCGGGCAGGGCGAACGGCGCGGTGAAGTCCGCGGTGACCGGATGGACGCCGAGACCCGGGAAATCCTGTCGCAGCGCGTCGGCCTGGGCCTTGATGAAGTCGCCGGAAATATCCACGGGAACGTATGCGGCAAACCCGCATTCGTTCAGCAGCAGCCGGACCTTGGTGGTCGCGCCGGCGCCGAATTCGACCAGCGCTGCACCCTCGGGAAGGTCAGCCGATATCGCGCTGCCGCGGTCGCGCAGAATGCCGAGTTCGGTGCGGGTCGGGTAATATTCCGGCAACAGCGTGATCTGTTCGAACAGTTCCGAACCCGCCGCGTCGTAGAAATATTTCGGCGACAGCCGCTTTGGGCGCTGCGACAGATCGTCGATCACGTCGCCGGCAAACGCCGAGGTTTGCTCGTCGAAATGGTGAGCTTTGGCCAAAGCGGGGGCGTGCACATTCATGACGATCTCCTGAACGCGCTTTCCGGCGCGGGTGAATTTGGGACAAATCAGGTGGCATAGTCGGCGAGGCGCAATCCCGTGAATTGCCAGCGGTGATACGGATAAAAGAAGTTCCGATAGGTGATACGGCTATGTCCCTCAGGTGTTACGGCGGACGAGCCGCGCAATACCAACTGATTGATCATGAACTTGCCGTTGTATTCGCCGAGCGCGCCTTCCGCGGCGCGGTAGCCGGGATAGGGGGCGTAGGCGCTGCGGGTCCACTGCCAGACGATCCCGAACGCGTCGTTGAGATGGCCGGCTCGTGCGGCAACCTCCCATTCCATTTCGGTGGGAAGATGCTTGCCGCTCCAGCGCGCGAACGCATCGGCCTCGTAATAACTGATGTGGCAAACCGGCGCTGACGGATCGACCGGCTGCAATCCGGCCAGCGTCATGATCTGCCACTGGCCGTCGATCTCACGCCAATGGCCGGGGGCCTGCCATTGTTCGTCGCTCGCGACGGCAAACCCGTCCATCAGCCACAAAGTCGCCGTCGCGTAGCCGCCGTCTTTCACGAAGGCCAACCATTCGGCGTTGGTGACGAGGTTGCGCTTGAGCTTCACCGGGCCGACCAGGGCGCGGTGCGCGGGTCTTTCATTGTCGTAATGAAACGTGTCGTCGACGTGCCCGACGGTGTGGATGCCCTCGTTGAGGGTCGACCATTCGTCGCTGCTGCGCGTTTCGTCGCCGCTGCGGGTTGCGGCCGGGAATTTCCACTGCGGATCGTAGGCCGGCGGAATCGGATTTTGCGCGAACGCATGCAGGATGTCGGTCAGCAACAATTCCTGATGCTGCTGCTCGTGATTTAGCCCGACCTCCACGATCGGCGCGATCGCCTGCAGCGTTTCGGTTGAGGCCTCGTTGAAGAATTTCACGACGGCCGCATCGACATGCCGGCGGTAGGCTGCGATGTCCTCGGCGCCGGGACGGGTCACGAGGCCGCGCCGGGGGCGGGCATGCCGGGGGCCGGCGTTGACGTAGTAGGAATTGAACAGATACGCGTAATCGCTGTGGAAGGGCTTGTACCCCTTGCAATGTTCGCCGAGCAGGAATTGCTCGAAGAACCAGGTGGTATGGGCCCGGTGCCATTTCGCCGGGCTTGCATCCGTCATCGACTGCACCACCTGGTCCTCTGGCGTCAGGGGGGCGGCGCGGCGCTCGGTCTCGTCGCGCACAGCCAAGTAGGCTTCCACCAGATTCTGGGCAAGGCTGCCGGAATCGGAGAACAATGACGGGCAAGGGGCGGCAACCGAGGCCGCGGCGGATGCTGGGTTCGTCACGAGTGTCTCCGGTTAGGCAAAGAGAACGTTGCAATGGCCGACCGGTTCCCCGAGAACGGCCTGTCCTAGATAGGGGTTCCGTTCCGGGAAAAAAGCCTCCCGGGGGAGCTAAAAAGCCCGTGATGTCTGCGCATTCGGACTATGGTCCGCCCCCGATATCCGGGTTGGCCGCAACGCCGGACGTCAGCTCCCCGCCATTTTACTTTGGATGCACAACGGTTTGGGGTACATATATGGCAGTGTCGGGTTCAACGGGCTGATGCCGGCCCGCAGAGGCTATGCCGCAGGGGGCAGCGCCCCAAAAGGAATTGGATATGAGCATCGAGCAATTCATCGACAATGAAGTGAAGTCGAACGACGTCGTGCTGTTCATGAAGGGCACGCCGCAGTTTCCGCAATGCGGTTTTTCCGGGCAGGTGGTGCAGATCCTCGATCACGTCGGGGTCGGTTACAAGGGCCTCAACGTCCTTAAATCCGCCGACCTTCGCGACGGCATCAAGACTTATTCCAACTGGCCGACCATTCCGCAGCTTTACGTCAAGGGCGAGTTCGTTGGCGGCTGCGACATTATCCGCGAGATGTTCCAGGCCGGCGAACTGCAACAGTTGTTTGCCGACAAGGGCGTGACGGTCAGCGCCCCTGCTGCCTGAGGTTTGGCTGCGCGCCAGATCAGTACGGCGCGGCTGGAAGTCATTGTCGCCGACATCACGACTTTGCGCGTTGACGCCATCGTCAACGCCGCCAATTCAGCATTGCTCGGTGGCGGCGGCGTCGATGGCGCCATCCATCGCGCGGCCGGCCCGCAGCTTCTTGCCGAATGCCGCGCGCTCCATGGCTGCGAGACCGGTGGCGCCAAGATCACGTCGGGGTATCGGCTGCCGGCGCTGCACGTGATTCATGCCGTCGGTCCGGTCTGGAATGGCGGCAGCCGGGGCGAAGATCAGGCGCTGGCATCGTGTTATGCCCGCGCCATCGAACTATGCCAGGCTCATAGCCTTGCCTCGGTTGCCTTTCCCGCCATTTCCACCGGCATCTATCGTTTCCCGGCCGATCGTGCGGCGCGAATAGCGGTCTCGGCCACGGTCGGTGCGCTGGCAGCCGCTCCTGCGGTCAGCCGCATCATCTTCTGCTGCTTTTCAGCGATAGCGCGCAGCTGCATGCGCAGGCGATGGCGGACTTCGGCAGCCCTTGTGCCGACTGAGCCGGGCGCTAAAGTGCGCGCGCATTCAGCCGGCGGTGAAGAAGCTGATCCATGAAGCGATGGAAAACTGACGGCTTCCTGCGGCGTACGGCGTTCGGCGGCATCTGCGCTTCTGTTCTGCTGATCGCTGCCGGCGGCGCCGGTGCGCGGCTACGCCGGATCGATATTCACCGGCTCGGCCGATTTCGCGCGCGGGGCTCGAACGGGTCGGCGACTATCTCCGGCAGGAGATTACGGCCGGCAGGATCCCCGGCGCCGTCATTTTGATCCAGCAGCACGGCCGACCCGTCTATTTCAAAAGTTTCGGCGTGCGCGACGTCGACAGCGGGCGTCCGATGACGCCCGATACGATCTTTCGGCTCTATTCGATGTCGAAGCCCGTCACCTCGGTCGCCGCGATGATGCTGGTCGAGGACGGCAAGCTTGCCCTCGACGATCCCGTTTCCAAATACATCCCGGGCTTTGCCGAGACGAAAGTCGGTGTCGAAAGAGGCGATCGATAACAGGCAAACCCGTGCTCGCGCTCGAACCGGCCCACCGTCCGATCAGGATCGAAGACTTGCTGCGCCACACCTCGGGTCTCACCTATGGGTTTTTTGGCGACAACCCGGTGCGAAAGCTCTATGGAGTTCCGGACCTGTTCGACGGCGATTTCGACAACGCCGTGTTCGCCGAACGGATCCAAAATTGCCGCTCGCCGAACAGCCGGGAACGCGGTGGGATTACGGCCACTCGACCGATGTGCTCGGCCGCGTCATCGAGGTCGTATCGGGAAGGTCGCTCTTTCAATTCGAGAAACCACGGCTGCTCGATCCGCTCGGAATGACCGAGACCGCGTTCTACGTCGCGGATGCCTCGCGGCGGCCGCGGGTTGCGGAACCGATGCCCGACGATCGCTTCAATGTCCGGTCGCCGGAATCAAGGATCCGACGTGCCGCGGGGCTGGGAGTCCGGTGGCGCCGGCATGGTCGGGACGATCGGCGGATACGGGCGGTTCGCGCAAATGCTGCTCAACGGCGGAACGCTGGACGGCAGGCGCTACCTCAAGCCGGAGACCGTTGCGCTGATGGCATCGGACCATATCGGGCCGGAGACGAAAATCGCGCGCGACGGAGCATACTATTTTCCCGGCGAAACCTATCGGCTTCGGTCTCGGCTTTGCCGTGCGCACCGCGGTGCCGCCGAATACGAGTGTGGCCGCTGGGCGAATATCGCTGGGACGGCGTCGCCGGGACCTTCTTTTTCAT
>CAWGKJ010000056.1:0-119510 GCA_963823115.1 uncultured Alphaproteobacteria bacterium
TCGCAAGGTGTCCGCCTTCCTGCCCCATTGCGCCATCACGCCGGGTATTGTGGGCCCCGGCGCCCCGTGCGCAATTGCGCACTTTGGCCGGGACGACGGCGTGATGTGGAGTACCATCCATGGATGCACGTGACTTCATCAAGGTCGGCATGAGCGCCGAGCGCATGCTCGTGGTGCCGCCCGAGCGCACCGTCGGGCATTTCGTCGCCGCACATGCCGATGGTCTATGCGACCCCGATGATGATCCTGGAAATGGAGATGGCGTCGGGCGACGCCATCAGGGACGCGGCTGGCAGCCGGGCTGGATCACGGTCGGCACCGAGGTCGACATCCGCCATCTCGCCGCTCTCGGCGGTCGGCGCAAAGGTGCGGACCACGGCGAAGGTGATCGCGGTGGAGCGCCGGGTGATCCGCTTCGCGGTCGAGGCCTTCGACGACAAGCGCCGCATCGGCGAAGGCCGCCACGCGCGCGGGCTCGTCAATGTCGAGGCCTTCACCAAGCGGCTCGGGGCGGGTTAGAGGCATTCGAAGCGAAGTGGGGGTGCCGGTTCGGCGTAGAAGAAGAAAACGCGTCAATAACGAGAAGAGGAATACTCGACTTATTTCGCCAGATCCTTCGAGCGCTGCGTCGCTGCGGCGATAGCGCGGGTCATCAGCCACTCGAGGCCGTCAGGGCCCATCAGCACCTCCAGCGCCGCGGCCGTGGTGCCGCCGGGCGAAGTGACGTTCTGGCGCAGCGTCGCCGAGGGCAACTCCGAGCGATGCAGCAATTCGCCGGAGCCGGCGACGGTTTCGCGCGCGAGTTTTGTCGCGAGTCCGGCCGGCAAGCCGGCCTCGACACCGGCGCGCGCCAGTTCTTCGGCGAGCAGGAAGATATAGGCCGGGCCGGAGCCGGAGACCGCGGTCACCGCGTCCATCAGGCTCTCGTCCTCGACCCGTTCCACGGATCCGGTGGCGCGCAGAAGCGCATCGGCGATCGCGCGCTGCGCGGCGCTGACGTTCCTTGCCGCCACCGCGACCGTGATGCCGCGGCCGATCGCGGCCGGCGTGTTCGGCATGACGCGACCACGCGGCCGCCGCAGACCTCCTCGATCGATGCGATGGTGATGCCGGCCATGATCGAGACCACCAGCGTCGAGGCCCGGCGAACGGCTTCAGCGTCGGGCCGGCTTCGCGGAACATCTGCGGCTTCAGCGCCACCACCAGCGTGGCCGCGTCGCCGATATCTTTCGCAGATGGATTGAGGCGAACGCCTTTTGCCGCCAGCGCGCTGATTTCGTCGGAGGGATGCGGCTCGATCACGCCGACGTGCTCGGGATCGAGCCCCCGCGCCAGCCAGCCCGTCAGCATCGCCCCGCCCATCTTCCCCGCGCCGGCGAGGACGATGGGGCCGTGGATATCTTCAAAGC
Organism: uncultured Alphaproteobacteria bacterium; assembly: GCA_963823115.1. GTDB lineage: Bacteria > Pseudomonadota > Alphaproteobacteria > Rhizobiales > Xanthobacteraceae > Bradyrhizobium. Next base: position 1,410 of record CAWGKJ010000056.1, read on the forward strand.
GTTGCTCGTGTTCAAGATGTCACCACAAAATACTCCGTCGTCCTCCCGGTGCGCAATTGCGCACGGGGGGACCCATAACCACAGGCGGTTCTAGTTCATCGAGATACGGCAACAAGCGCCGTGCGCGCAATTGACGGCACGGAGTATGGATCCCTGCGTTCGCAGGGGCGACGACACCGAGCGTGATGAAGCGCTTGCGCCTGAAACCTACGCCTCGCCCTCGGTATCGAACATCGCCGCGCTCATGGCTTCCGCCGCGCTCTTGCCGGCCCAGACCACGAACTGGAAGGCCGGATAATAGCGCTCGCAGGCGTGGATGGCGCCGACCAGCATGCTCTCGCATTGCGCGGTCGAGGCGGTGATGCCGCCGGGCAGCACCAGTGCCTGCCGGTACATGATCATGCCGGTGTGGGTCCAGATGTCGAAATGCCCGACCCACAATTGCTCGTTGATGGCAGCGATCAGCCGCTGCACCTCGGCCGGCGCGGCGGCGGGAATCTTCATGTCGAAGGCGCAGGCCAGGTGCAGCGCCTCGATCTCGGTCATCCAGGTGAAGGACAACTGGTAATCGGTCCAGTCGCCTTTGGAGACGATCGTCACCTCGTCTTCGCCGGAGCGTTCGAACGACCAGTTGTTATCGGCGGCGATATCCTCGACCACCGCGAGCGGATTGGTCCGGGAATCGATGATGCCTTCGAGCAGGGACATGCCGTCTCGACCTTACTTTCGCAAATTCAGATACGATGCTGGCTACACACGCAGCAGGCTGACACGCGCTTGTCCGGCGCGCCGCTGCCAACTGCAATCCCCCGTAGCCCCGGAGCCTGCCGGGATCAAGTGATGTGATTTGCGGAATCCGCGCAACCGCACCCGGAGTCCATCCACAGGCAAAGCTCCGCTCGTCCACAGCTCTTCGCGGGCGCTAACGGTTGCCATGAGAACAAACCGGAATCGGATTCTCGTCGTACAAGTCCGGCGCGCCGGATTCGCTCAGGCGGGTCGGGTCGGCTCCGGCCAGGTGGAAACGGTTGGTCGCCGGAAGATGCTCCTAACAATAAGTAGCGCGTATTCGCTCGCAAAACCGGTGCCCACTCTTGCGGACGGCGCTGAGGCATGGGGACATGCGGATTCCCCATGGCGCAACGGCTTGCTGGGGGCGCGGCGCTTCGGCATAGTTCTCCGAAGGGTCGCCCATACCGGGCGGCCGGTGTTCTCAGGGCGGGGTGAAACTCCCCACCGGCGGTAAGGGCGAAGCAGCCCAAGCCCGCGAGCGCCTTCTTCTCCTGGAATTCGATTGGGAAGAAGGGTCAGCAAATTCGGTGCGACTCCGAAGCCGACGGTCAAAGTCCGGATGAGAGAGAACGGTCTCGGCGGCTCGCGCATGGCGCGCGGCCTGTTGTTCCGTGTGCCCTGATTCTGGTCCTGAGAGAGGAAAGCCATGAATCAGAGTTTGCAAGATGCTTCCGGGACAAAAGACGCCACCGAGGCAAAGCCTTCCCCGGAAGCGAACGATCCTCCCCCGGTCCCGGCTCATCCGCGATTCACAAAACCGCAGCGGGTCGCCTTCGTGCAGTCCGCCTGGCATCGCGAGGTGATCGAAGAATGCCGCACGGCGTTCCTCGGCGAGATCGAGGCGCGCAACATCGAACGCGCGCGCATCGACGTGTTCGAGGTGCCCGGCGCGTTCGAAATTCCGCTGCACGTGCAACTGCTGGCGAAGACGCGGCGCTACACCGCAATCGTCGCCGCCGGGCTGGTGGTCGACGACGGACACGAATATGTGGCGGAGACCGTGATCAGGGCGCTGATGGACGTGCAGCTGCGCACCGAAGTGCCGGTATTCTCGGCGGTGCTGACGCCGCAGCAGTTCCCCGAGACCACGGCGCATTTCGAATTCTTCCGCAAGCACTTTGCGGTGAAGGGCATCGAGGTCGCGGAAGCCTGCGCCAACACCCTGCTCAGTCTGGAGCGGCTGCGCGGCCAGGTCGCGGCCGGGATCGTGTAGGCGAATTCGAGCGCATTGTCCGGCGGCGCGCTCATCGCGTCGCCGCCGCAGTTCCGGCGGCAGATCTGCCTCGCCCGCAGAGATCAATTTTGCGGCACGGGTTCCAGCTTCGCCGTTTTCCCGTCGACCACCCTGAACACGACATAACGTGGCTGCAGTTGCCCGTTCGGCAAGAACGTCGCATCGCCAAACACGGTTCCCTTTGTCGTCTTGCCGCGGATCGCTTCCGCAACCGCCTTGCGATCGAGACTTTTGGTCAACTCGACCGCACGAGCCCAGACCTGAAGCGCCACGGCTCCGAGGCCCGCGCTCTTGTCCGGCTCGACACCGTAAGCCTTCTTGAACGCAGCCACGAACGAATTGCTTTCCGGAATGGCCGTGAAGGGCGGCAGATTCCAGAAATAGATATCCGCCGACACGATCCCGTTATTGGCGTCTCCGGCCACCTTGAACACCGTGGGAAGCATGATGCCGACCGCGCCGACGAAGGCAGACTTGATGTCGGCCTGACGATACTGATCGACCATGGCCGGGAGACCGGAAGAGTTCGACGAGTTGGTGACGATGATGGCATCAGGATTTGCCGTCTTCAGATTTGTGAGCTGAACGCGGAAGTCCGTGTCCTTGAAAGCAAACTTTTCCGTCAGCGCGACCTCGCCGGCAAAATTCAACTTCTTGAATTCGGCCTCGACCGCCGTCTGGAAACCGTTTCCATAGACGTCGTTCTGCGTCAGGAAGGCGACCTTTTTCGCCTTTTGCGTTTCGACGACGTATTTCGCGATCACGGCGGCATCGAAGCCATTCGAACTATTGATGCGAATGGCGAGAGGATTGCTTTCGCCACTCAGGATCAGGTCGGATTTCGAAACCGTGGTGATGTCGAGAATACCTGCCCGGGCGAAAATCGGCTGCATCGCAAGCGTCACCGGAGAGTTCCAGCCCTCGATAACGACATCGGCTTTTTCCGCGATCATTTCGTTGGCGCGACGACTCCGACGGCGGGTGTGCTCTCGTCATCCTTCGAGACGAGGACAATCTTGCGCCCAAGCAATCCACCGGCCTGGTTGAGTTGCTCGACGACGAGCTTGACGGCGTTGGTGACGGACTGGCCATCCGGCCCCGCACCGCCGCTCAAGGGAAAGATTGTCCCGACCTTGATTGGATCGCTCTGTGCAAAGGCCGGAGCAGCCAAACCGAGAGCCAGGGCAATACCCAGCGCGATAGTTTTATTCATGACTATGTTTCTCCTATTTTTTTTATCGGATTTATCGAGCGGCCATTCCCACGGCTATACTGTACTCTTTCTCAACCGGTCGAAAAGTCCAACCAGTCCGGCTGGCCAAAAAATGAGGACGATTGCCAGCACCGACCCGAGAATGATCTTGTTCCAGTCTCCGCCGAGCGAGAACAGGTTCTGTTGAACGATCAGAATTCCGGCGCCGATCAAGGGACCCAACAGAATTCGGCGACCGACGAGCACGACCGCGGTCAGCATCATCACCAGAAAGTAGGTTTCGAACATGTCCGGCCCGACATAGGCGCGCTGATAGGCGTATAGCCATCCCGCGAGCCCTGTGATTGGCGCGGAAATAACAAACACCGCTAATCTGACTTTGCGCGGATCAATCCCGAGGCTGGTGGCCAGCGCCGGGTTCATCTGGACCATGAGCGCCGCGGTGCCAAGCCTGGAGCGACGAAAACGAGCGATGAACCCAAGCGTCAGCAGCAGAAGAATTAGCGCAATCGGCCAAAGCTCCTCCGGCGTGCTTCCGGAATAGGTTGCGAAACCGAAGGGCAGCTTCAGTGCGGAAATGCCAACGATGCCGTCGGAGCCGCCGATCGCGTCCCAGTTGAATGCGATTTCGTAGGATACGACCGCCGCCGCATACGTCACCAGCGAAAAGACGAATTCGCGCGTTCGCAAGGTGACTGCGCCCAGGAACGTTGCCGCGGCGATACAAATCGCGATCGTCGCCAACGCCGTGCCCCAACCGTTCAGCCCGCACTTCACTGAAAGATTGGCGGCAGCATAGCCTCCCGCGGCCCAAAACAACGTATGGCCAAGGCTGACTTCACCCAGATAGGACAGTACAACGTCGACGCCGTAGCACATGACTGCGAAGATCGCGATCGTCGTCAATGTCGAATAGGCAATTGCCGTTCCTCCCAACAATCGCGGAAGCAGAAACGCAAGGGCGATCAGCGCAACAGCGCCAATTGCGCGCAGCAACGGCGTTGTGGTCGAAAAACCGGGTTCCAGCCTGTTCATTTTGTCGCCAGTCCCGCCGGACGAATGACAAGGAGCGCAAGCAAGACCGCGAACGCCGCCGCCGTCGTATAGGCCTGCGCGATGAATGCGCCGAAGAACGCAACGAACATTCCAAGCCCAAGGCCCGCAACCAGGGCGCCGCCGATCGAACCGATGCCGCCGAGCACAACGACGACAAACGTCATGATGACTTCATTGAAGCCCATGCTGGTCAGTATCGGCGAGCGCGGCGCCACCAGTGCGGCCCCAAGCGCGACCGCGGAGCATTCGAAGACAAAAACAAGGAGGTAGACGATCTTGGCGTTGATGCCGAAGAGTTCAGCCAGTTTTGGATCTTCGGCGACTGCCCGGATCATGGACCCGAACCGCGTGCGTTTTGTAAACAACCGGACGGCGCCGTAAAGAATTAGCGTGGCCACCAGCACCAGAACGTCCTGCCAGGTGAACCACAGCGATCCCAGATCGACTTTCGCCCGTGAAAGCGTGCCCGGCAGCGTCTGGGGATTGCCTCCGAAAATCAGCGCGCTGCCGCCCTGCAGAACATATCCCAGACCCAGCGTCACGATCATCAGGCTCGTCAGGTTTTGCGCCATGACAAGTCCCATCATGGCACCCTGCATGAGAGCCCCAAGGGCAGCAAGCGTTACCATAGCGACGAGAATCGCGAGCGGATACGGTAGACCGGCTTTGGTCATCGCATACCACGTTACGAACGCGCCGAGCATATACAGTTGACCGTGCGCGAAGTTTACCAGCCGCGCGACGCCGAGCAGAATAGTCCAGCCAAGCGCGATGCAGGCATACCCGGAGCCGAGCACGAGACCATTGACGATCTGCTGGGCGATGTTCACGCACGGTCTCCTGTGGCAAGCGTTCCCAGATAGGCTTCCACAATCCGCTGGTCCGCGCCCATGACGCTGGCCGGCCCGTCCGCGACGATGCGACCGCGCTCCAGCAGATAAAGATGATCCACCACCTTCAACGCCGCCTTGACGTTTTGCTCGACCAGCAACACCGGAAGCCCGCGATCGACGAGAAGTCTGATGCGGGACAGCAGATCCGATATCAGGCGCGGCGCGAGGCCCGCCGAAGGCTCGTCGAGCATCAGCACGCGCGGTCCGGCAAGCAGCGCGCGTCCCACCGCGAGCATTTGTCGTTCTCCGCCCGACAGGGCCGCACCCTTGTGGTTGCGTCGCTCCGCGAGGCGCGGAAAGAAATCGAAGACATCCGGAACACGGAATATGTGCCGGCCCGTTGTCTCTGACGGCGGGCGCACCAGAGCAAGATTTTCAACGACCGTGAGTTCCGCGAAAATATTTTTGCCCTCGGGTACCAGGGTGAGGCCGCGCCGCACCCGCTCGTGAGCAGCCAGCCTCTCGATGCTTTGCCCTTCGAGGTTAACCCTGCCCGTCACGATGGCACGGCCACGCGACCAGCCCGCCAGGGCGTTGACGAGCGTCGATTTGCCGGCGCCATTTGCGCCGACAAGACCGACCATTTTCCCGGGGGGCACGTTGACGTTCACCCCGGACAGCGCGACGTTGCCATCGTATCGAACCGCCAGATTTTGACATTGAAGCACGCCGGTCATTCGTCGCGTCCCAGATAGGCTTCCCGAACTTTCGAATCGCGCTGAATTTCCGTCGGCGTGCCCGTGGCCAGCATCACACCTTGATCGATCATCACGATGCGATCTGCGATCGACATGATCAGATCCATGTGGTGCTCGATGACGACCAGAGCGACGTTGCGCTTGCGGAGATCGACAAGCACCTCCGCGAGTCGCTTCATGTCGGCACCGCCCAGGCCCGCCGCGGGCTCGTCGAGCAACAATGCCTTCGCACCGGTGCCATACGCCAGCGCAACCGACAGCAGACGCTGTACGCCATAAGGAATGTCGCCCGGGAGCTTGTCATGATACTGTGACGCAATCCCGAAAAAATCCAGAAGCTGCGAAGCGGCCCGCGTCGCCTGGCGGCGCGCGATTATTTCGCGCCACGGAAAGAACAGCGAAACCAGGAGACTTGCCGAGAAGTCACGGACGATCGCAGCAATTGCATTTTGCAGAACCGTCAATTCTCCGAAAAACGAATTGTGCTGAAAGGTTCGTCGAAGCCCGAGGCTAGCCAGGTCATAGGTTCGGGTCCGCGAAACATCGTTATCGTCGAGAAAGGTCCGGCCGGAATGCGTAATTCCATTCGTGACAGCGGCAAAGCAGCTGCTTTTGCCCGCGCCATTCGGTCCGATGATGCCAAGAATCTCGCCCGCGTGCACCGACCAACTGACGTCCCTCAGCGCAATCAAGGCGCCATATTGAACCGTCAGGCTTTCGACCCGCAGGACTTCGCCCTCGCCGCGACGATGTGTTTCTCCCGACGTTGCCACCCGGCTATCCATATTTTGTTCTTGCTGACAGGCTCGGGGGCAAAAGTTGATAGCTTCCCGATCGCGAGAGCGAACATTGCCATCGATCAGCCGTCAAGGTCCAGCATGAGGCCCCAGACCTGCCGGCCACGCCGGCGGGCCAGACTTCGATGGCAGCGATCTCTGCAAATGCCGGGAGGCCCAGCCTCATCGTTGTCGATTTGCCTGCCCCATCTTGAGGCCGCGTCGTGACGCGATTGACGAAGCGGAAACCAAACCAAACGAACTTGTACTCGGTTGCTTTTGGTCGCTATCTTTCATGACTTGCTCCGTTCTTCTAGACCTCGACTGCACCTGAATCGATTCGCACCCCTGCATTTTGGCAAGCTGCCTTGCGGCACTGCGCGCCCTCGGACATGAACCGGATGATAGCCTCGATATAAGACGCACCATCGGGCCGCCGCTAGCCCGTCGAAGGATCAATAGGAAACATGCGCTCAGATCGGAAGTCGGGAGGTTAATGAATGGTCCGCATAGCAGCGATTGTATTGGGAATGCTTCTGTCTTTTGGGGCAAATGCACAGAGTCTGAGACTGAAAAATTTTCTAAATCCGGAAAACGACAGGCTCCGCGCCTTCAATGAAATTTATCTGGCGGGCGCGGCGGACGCACTGATGGCCTACAACATGGCAACCCCCGTCAAGCTGTTTTGCAAGGAGGGCGGAGTTGTCAGTCACGAGGAGGCGGCCCAGTTGATCCTGAACTGGGCCAGGCAGTCGACGAAGAACCAGGACGACACCATCATCGTCGTTCCGCTGCTTCTCCTTCTGAAAAAGACCTATCCTTGTCCCTAGCCACCAAGCGATACCCATCCTGTTCTGGACGACGACGATGGGTTTCGCGAAGCGCTCAGCCCATCGATCTTCCGCCCGCCGGGCAAATCACCTCGCCCGTCGATTTTCTCCCTGTCCGGCCCCCGCGCGAAAAAGAATCCGCTTCGCCGCCACCCCAAATCACTTCTATATCCGCCGCCGTCCCGTCCCACAGGGGCGACACGCGATCGTCACGGCCGCGGGGCGGGATGCGGTGGATGCGGATGGTGCCAAAGACGAGGGCGCCTGACGCGGACGGCGAAGTCGTGTGGTCCTGACGCCCCGACGCTGGCGTCAAGTTCTTGAGAAGCAAGCTTCTCGGGGACGACGGTGGCAAAAGAGCCCGGTCACCGGGGAGAGCTCGAAGGAAGCCGTTAAAACCATTGCGCGGGGAATGCCGGACGTTTCCGGCGTGACCGTGGTGACTAACGCGTGCGCTTTCTACCAATGCGCACGTGGCTGCGGACGCGCCGAGCGTCCGGCATTCCCTGTGCCCTCTGACCAAGAGGGTGGGAAATTCAGAGCAAAACTCGCGCAACTGCGCGGCGAGATCGCGAAGCTGTGTCTGCAAAGAACGCTGCTGTTTGAAAATTTGAATCCGTAACAATTCGGCCATGGCCTCGTGGTTCGAGACGCGCGGCGTTGCCGCGCTCCTCACCATGAGGGTCTAGGACCTCATCCTGAGGAGCGCGCTCTTGGCGCGCGTCTCGAAGGATGAAGCCACCAAACCGGAAGATGTACTAATCGAACAAACTCGACACCGACTCTTCCGACGCGGTGCGGCCGATCGCTTCCGCGATCAGCGACGCGATCGACAGCGTGCGAATGTTCTTTGCCTTCTGAACCGCTTCGGTCGGCAGGATCGAGTCGGTGATCACCAACTCCTTCAGCCTGGAACCGATGATGCGGGCGGCGGCGCCGCCGGACAGTACGCCGTGGGTGATGTAGGCGTAGACGTCCCTGGCGCCGTTGGCGAGCAGCGCGTCGGCGGCATTCACCAGCGTGCCGCCGGAATCCACGATGTCGTCAACCAGGATGCAGGTATATCCGGCGACGTCGCCGATCACGTTCATCACTTCGGATTCGCCGGCGCGCTCGCGGCGTTTGTCGATGATCGCCAGCGGTGTGTTGATGCGCTTGGCCAGCCCGCGCGCGCGCACCACGCCGCCGACGTCGGGCGACACCACCATGACCTTGGCGAGGTCGAAGCGCTCGCGGATGTCGCGCACCATGACCGGCGATGCGAAGAGATTGTCAGTCGGAATGTCGAAGAAGCCCTGGATCTGGGTGGCATGCAGGTCGAGCGTCATGACGCGGTCGGCGCCGGCATGGGTGATCAGGTTGGCCACCAGCTTGGCCGAGATCGGCGTGCGGGAGCCGGATTTGCGATCCTGCCGGGCATAGCCGAAATAGGGAACCACGGCGGTGATGCGGCGCGCGGAGGCCCGGCGCAGCGCGTCGGTGATGATCAGCAATTCCATCAGATGGTCGTTGGCCGGAAACGACGTCGACTGCAGGATGTAGACATCCGAGCCGCGGACATTTTCCTGGATTTCGACGAAGATTTCCATGTCGGCGAAACGCCGGACCACGGCCTTGGTCAGCGGCAGGTCCAGTCCCTCAGCGATGGCCTGCGCCAGAGTGGGATTGGAATTGCCGGCGACGAGCTTGATGGAGCCGTTCTTGGCCGACATCGACACTTCTCCCCGTGCCTTGCTGGAGACAATATTCAGCATATCGGGATACCCACGAAACCGGCAATGTTTGATGGCGAGGTGATATCAAGGAGATAGCTTGGCTGGCAACCCGCTGGCCCGGTTTTCCCGCGCAAAATGGGTGGCCCGCGCCGGCGGCTTGGCTAACGGACCGTGTAGCCGAGCGCGCTGACGCTGAATTCGCCCGATGCGGGTGAAGGCGCTTCCGCACTCGCCACCGCGGGGCCGCGTTTGCCCGGCGCCGGGGTGGGTGGCGGCGCATTCGCCGGTCCGGTGCCGTTGACCGCGGCGCTGAGGCCGCTCAATCCGGCCTGCGCGATCCGTCGCAGCACCATATCGTCGGCTGCGGCCCATGCGTCGCGCCCGGCCTTGCCGGCCGGTTCCTCGCCACTGAGGCGCAGCGCGCGCTGCTGTTCGCGGTCATAGACGTCCCAGACCCATGCGATGGTGGTGCGGCCGCCGTGGCTGATCTGGGCGGAGAGATAACTTCGCACCCGGTAGGAGGCCGGACCTTCGCGGGATACGATCGAGAGGTTGCGAAGCTTCGACTCGCTGTCCAGCACGCTCACCATGCGGTCGAACACCTGCGGCGGCGGGCCGTCGATGGATTCGAAGGCGACCGTGGGACTTCCGCCGGAGGCCATCGCAAAAGAGCCGCCGACCGCTGCTCCACCGGAGGCGCAGCCGCCAAGGCCGCAAGCCATCGCGAGCAGCATGGCCGCAACGGCGGCGCGCGGCGCCGTCCGGCTGACCCGGAACAGAGTGTTGATGGTGTCCCTCATCGCGCCCTGAGCGATATCGTTAAAACGCGTTAAGGTCTAGGGCAGGGACCGCCCCCTTGAGTTGAAGCTCAATGGGCCTACTCGCGTTCCAGCGCGATGGCGTGGACGTGCCGGCCATAGTCCGGCTCCTTCCGGTGCACCGAGCGGCGGTAGCTGTAGAAGAGTTCATCGGAATAGGTATCGACGCCGATGTCGTCGATCATCAACACGCCGGCATTTTCGAGCCGCATCCGGATGAAGCCGGCGAGATCGAACATCGCATGGCCTTCGCGCGCGGAGGGAATGAAGAACACGCCGTTCTCCGCATCGGCCTCGATGAAGCGCTCGACGAATTCGCCGCCGACTTCGTAAGAGTGCTGGCGGATCAGGGGGCCGATGGCGGCGACGATACCGCTTCGCTCGGCGCCGAGTTTTTCCATCGCCGCGACGGTGGATTCCACGATCCCCGTCAGTGCGCCTTTCCACCCCGCATGCGCCGCGCCGATCACGCGCGCTGCCGGATCGACAAACAGGATCGGTCCGCAGTCGGCCGCGGTGACGCCGAGCGCGAGACCCTCTATGCGCGTGACCATGGCGTCGGCGCGCGGTCGCGACCCGCCCTCCCAGGGTCCTGACGCCACCACGGCATCGGGCGAGTGGACTTGGTGCACGCTGAGAAAATGCTCGGGCAAGACGCCCACCTGCGCCGCCATCCGGCGGCGATTTTCCGCGACCCTGGCGGGATCGTCGCTGGAGCCGATGCCGCCATTGAGGCTTGCATAAATGCCGTCCGACGCGCCGCCGTCGCGGGTGAAGAAAGCGTGGCGCAGGCCGGGAATAGCCGAGAGCAGCGGTGAAGCCAGCTTCATGACTGCGCGGCCTTGGCGTCCTGCTTCTCCTCGCCAAACCCCGCCAGCAAGGTGAGGTGAGGTTCGGAGACCGCCAGCACCTTGAACATCGAGCCCATGCCGCTACGGCCGCCTCCGATCAAACGTTTCAGCGCGCCGGAAATGTCCTCGGAAACTTCGTGGCTGGCCTTGGCCATCAGGGTCAGCGCGCGGGTTTCGATGCCGAGCCGTTGCAGGAATTGGCCCTGCGTGACCGGGCCATGGACGCGCGCGCCCAGATCCTCGGCGGCGCGCGCCAGCGCCTGAAAATCAACATGGGCTGTCACGTCGGCCTGGCCGGGATCCTTCAGGGGATCGGCGAAACTGTGACGGGCGATGGCCTGAAAGGTATCGCCGGCGTCGCTGCGGACGTGGCCGTAGTCGATGATCAGAGCGGCGCCGTCCTGGTCGCGGACGCGGCTCGCGATTTTCATGATCTCGGCGTCGGGCCGCCACTCGAACACCGCACCGATCGGCGCGGCCCGCACCAGCGGCGGCAGCAGGAGGTCAAAGCGCGGCATCGGCTCGGCGGCTGCGCCGAACTCCAGCTTGCCGCTGGCGTCGATATCGATCGTGCGCTCGTGCCAGCCGGTTTCGCGCTTCACCACCTGGTGGATCGGCAGCACGTCGAAATATTCGTTGGCAAAAATGATGGTGGGACCATCGGGGATGTCGTCGATGCTGTCGTGCCAGGCGATGTTGCGCACGGCCGACAGCGCCGATTTCTGCTTGTCGCGCAACACCGGATTGATCTCGACCAGATGGACGCTCAGCGACTGATAGAGCGGCGGCAGCACCCGCAGCGCGCGTAGCGCATCCGCCATCATGGTGCCGCGGCCGGGTCCGAGTTCAATCAGCCGCAACAGCGGCGGCGAACCGATCGCCTTCCACACCGAGGCCGCCCAAAGACCCAGCAATTCGCCGAACATCTGGCTCACTTCGGGCGCGGTGGTGAAATCGCCCTCGCGCCCCAGCGGATCGCGCGAAACGTAATAGCCGAATTTCGGATGCGTCAGGCACAATTCCATATAGCGCCAGACCGGCATCGGCCCGGACGCCTTGATCAACGTCTTGATCTCGGACTGCAGCGGCGAATATTCGGTCACGGCCTGCCCTCGGCGGGGTTCGATTCGTGCTTCGGCGTTTTCCGGCGCCATGCCACCACAATAATGATGGCACCTGCAATGACCATCGGCACCGACAGCAGCATACCCATGGTCAGTCCGCCCCACAAAAATCCGAGCTGCGGATCGGGTTCCCTGAAAAATTCGCCGGTGATGCGGGCCAACCCGTAAAGCGCGATAAAGCTGCCGAGGATGAGGCCCGGCCGCTTCAGGGCGCCGAGGCGAATCATCACCGCCAGGATCGTGAACAGCAGGATTCCCTCAAGTCCCGCCTCGTAAAGCTGGCTGGGATGGCGCGGCAGCGGCCCGCCGTTGGGAAATACCATCGCCCAGGGCACGCTGAAATCCGCCGGCCGGCCCCACAATTCGCTGTTGATGAAATTGGCAAGCCGCCCGAGAAACAGCCCGATCGGCCCCACCGCGGTGGTGATATCGCCGAGCGACAGGATCGGAAGGTCGTTTTTCCGGCAAAACAATATCACCGCGGCCACGCAGCCCAGAAAGCCGCCATGGAACGACATCCCGCCCTTCCACAGCTCGAAAATCTCGGCCGGATGCTCGACGAAGAACGGGAGATTATAGACCAGCACATAGGCGGTGCGGCCGCCGAGGATGATGCCGAGCGTGACCCAGAGGATGAAATCGTCCATTTGCGGCAGCGTGATCGGCGCCGGTTTGCCCCATAGCCCGTCGTTTTTGATCAGCGCGCGCGCGTAGACCCAGCCCAACACGATGCCGCCGATATAGGCCAGCGCGTACCAGCGGATCGCGATCGGCCCGATGGCGATCGCGATGGGATCGAAGACCGGAAAGGTGATGGTGAGAAAGGGCATCGCGCCGGCTTATGATGAGAGGTTGCGGCGATAGACCGCCATGACCTGATGCGGGCCGCCACGCTCGGGATGCCTGATGAAGGTAGTGACGTGGCCGTCCTTGGTGGGGATTTCGATCTGCTGGTCGATCATGGCGTGGCTTTTCGCTCGCGGTTTTCTGCTTCTTGCGCCGGCATTCGATACGATTGCAAGGAAACCGGAACATGACAAGGCAACTGGCGGTGCGACGCGACCAAGTTGGCCTTGAAGTGTGCCGTCGGCATCGCCATTGTCTGGATTATCGACCAATGCGCAGCCGACCGGAGATTTTTTGAGATGACCCAGACCAATAATCGGTTTTTCGACGAGATCGGGCGTCTGATGAATGACGCCGCAGGCGCCGCCCAAGGCGTCAAGCGCGAGGTCGATGCCGTGGTCCGTAATCAGGCCGAGAAGATCCTGCGCGACCTCGACATCGTCAAGCGCGAGGAATTCGAGGCGGTCAAGGACATGGCGCGGCTGGCGCGCGAGGAAAACGAGGCGCTGAAGGCGCGCATCGCCGTGCTGGAAGCCAAGCTCGGCATTTAGCGCCCCGAGCCGGATGTCGGCAGCCGGAAGACGGACGGCTAGGGCAGTCGCAGAGCCTTATCAAAACCGCAGAAAAATCCCTGCATTTCCTTGTCATTTCCGGGCTTTGGGGCTAGAACGCCGCCACGTCCGCAGCCCCCGCACCCCTGGAGGCTTGCTGTGGAGTGCAACCGGGCCGCGATGCGGCCTTTAACTTTTTAGAAAACAAGGACTTAAGCAGATGGCGACCGTCAAGGAATTGAAGGCGACCGCACGTCCGGCAGGCGGCAAGGGGGCCGCCCGGGCAGAGCGTCGTGCCGGGAGAGTGCCCGGAGTGATCTATGGCAACAACCAGCCCCCCGTGACCATTTCGGTCGACGACACCGAACTGCGTCAGCGCATCCTGGCCGGCCGGTTCCTCACCACGATTTACGACATCGATCTCGAGGGCAAGAAGCACCGCGTGATTCCGCGCGACTTCCATCTCGATCCAGTGCGCGATTTTCCACTCCATGTCGATTTCATGCGGCTCGGCGAAGGCGCGACCATCCGCGTCAGCGTTCCCCTGCACATCCAGAACGCGGAAGCCGCCCCCGGTGTGAAGCGCGGCGGTACCGTCAACATCGTCACCCACACCATCGATCTGGAATGCTCGGTCGATAACATTCCGCAATATGTCGAGGCCGACGTCGGCAGCCTGGAAATCAGCCACTCGCTGCATCTGTCCGATATCAAATTGCCTGCAGGGGTGAAGTCGCTGTCGCGCGAAGACGTGACGCTGGTGACCATCGTGCCGCCGTCCGGCTACGCCGAAGAACTCAAGGCGGCTGCGGCTGCCGCGGCTGCCGGTACACCGGCGGCTGGTGCTGCGGCTGCGCCTGGTGCGGCTCCGGCGGCCGGCGCTGCGGCTGCGCCTGCGGCAGGGGCTGCTCCCGCGGCGGGCGCGAAGGCGCCTGCGGCCGGCGCCAAGGCGCCCGCCGGCGGTGGCGACAAGAAGAAGTAATCGGGCGCGGGATGCCGCGTCATGCGTCTCTTTGTTGGTCTCGGCAATCCCGGCGCTAAATACGCGCATAACCGGCACAATATCGGCTTCATGGCCGTCGATGAAATTGCGCGGCGTCATGGTTTCGCACCATGGCGCCGCCGCTTTCAGGGGGAGACCGCCGAAGGTACGCTCGATCACGAGCGGGTGGTCCTGCTCCGTCCCTCGACCTTCATGAACAACTCCGGCCGCGCGGTTCAGGAGGCTGCGAATTTCTTCAAGCTCGCGGCAGGCGAGATCACCGTGTTTCAGGATGAACTCGAACTTCCGCCGGCCAAGGTGCGCGTCAAGGTCGGCGGCGGCGTCGCCGGGCACAACGGACTGCGATCAATCTCTTCGCATATCGGCAATGACTATCGACGCGTGCGGTTGGGCATCGGCCATCCCGGCGTCAAGGAACTGGTGCATGGCTACGTGCTGTCGGATTTCGCCAGGAGCGACCGGCCCTGGGTCGAGTCGCTCTGCGAAGCGGTCGCCGACAACGCCGGGCTGCTTGCGATCGACCGCAATTCGACGTTCCAGAACAAGGTGCATCTGGCGATGCAGGCCAAGGGGTTTTTCGACAAGGACGACAACGGCGAAAAATAAATGCTGTCATCGCCGGACTTGATCCGGTGATCCACCTTTCAAGGAAGATGGATGCGCGAAACGTTGGGTGGGAAGACGGCGCTTTGCGCCTTTTACCCGCGCATGACGATCTGAAACAAACTTACTCGCTGCGAATGTCGCGCGAAGGATCGGAAGCAAGATGGGGTTCAAATGCGGTATCGTCGGATTGCCCAATGTCGGCAAGTCGACGCTGTTCAACGCGCTGACGGAGACTGCGGCGGCGCAGGCGGCTAACTATCCGTTCTGCACCATCGAGCCGAATGTCGGCGAGGTCGCGGTGCCTGATCCCAGGCTCGACAAACTCGCCGAGGCCGCCAAGTCCGGCCAGATCATCCCGACGCGGCTGACCTTTGTCGATATCGCGGGCCTCGTGCGCGGCGCCTCGAAAGGCGAGGGCCTCGGCAACCAGTTCCTTGCCACCATCCGCGAGGTCGACGCGATCGCCCATGTGGTACGCTGCTTCGAGGATTCCGATATCACCCATGTCGAAGGCAAGATCGCACCGCTGGCTGATATCGAGACCATCGAGACCGAGCTGATGCTCTCCGATCTCGAAAGCCTGGAAAAGCGCGTCGACAACCTGGCCAAGAAGGCCAAGGGCAACGACAAGGAGGCCAAGGAGCAGCTCGACCTCGTCAACCGCGCGCTGGTGCTGTTGCGCGAAGGCCGGCCGGCGCGGTTCCTCGAGCGCAAGCCCGAGGAAGAGCGCGCTTTCGGCATGCTCGGCCTGTTGACTTCCAAGCCGGTACTGTACGTCTGCAATGTCGAGGAAGCTTCCGCCGCCAAGGGCAACAAATATTCGCAGGCCGTCGCGGAATACGCCAAAAAGGAAGGCGCGGTCGCCGTTACCATCTCCGCCAAGATCGAATCCGAAATCGCGACGCTGTCGCGCGAGGAGCGCGTGGAGTTTCTCGAGACGCTGGGCCTGGAGGAAGCCGGGCTCGACCGCCTGATCCGGGCCGGCTATCAGCTCCTGGATCTCATCACCTATTTCACCGTCGGTCCGAAGGAAGCGCGCGCCTGGACCATCCACCGCGGCACCAAGGCGCCAGCCGCCGCCGGCGTCATCCATACCGATTTCGAAAAGGGCTTCATCCGCGCCGAGACCATCGCCTATGCCGATTACGTCGCGCTAGGCGGCGAAGCCGGTGCCCGCGATGCCGGCAAGCTGCGGCTGGAAGGCAAGGAATATGTTGTCGCCGACGGCGACGTCATGCATTTCCGGTTCAATACTTGATCGGTCCCGCTCTCAAGCCGCCGTCGCGACGGCGCGGAAATGCGCTAACGCGTCTGGCCCTGGTCGCGGATGGCGCCGAGATGCTCGTTGATGCGAAACACGATCAGGATGAACTCGGCAGCGATGCGCGAAAAGATCACCCCGACCACTACGCTGGCGATCGAAGACAACAGCAGGATAAATCCGCCGAACGGGCTGATCGCCATCGCCGCCAATCCGGAAAAGATGCCGGAGATCCCGAACAGCGTAATCAATGCGATGACCAGCCAGTAAAAGGTCTTGATGATGGCGGGCGTGATGAAGCGGTCCCGACTGTAGCGATACGAGGAAGTCCTTCTGCCGCAATGATTTCTTCGTTTGAGCGAGGGGTTGGAAAGAGATTGAAGTCTCCCATGACAGCCGAAAGTCTGGCATACAAGCTGATGTCGTAAGGTTTCGCGTTCCCGGTCGGATGGACGATGATACTGTCAATAATGTTCCCGAAAGCCATGCGGCACTCTGGATCATCGGAGTTGCGCTTGAGTTTTTCATGCAAGGTTTCGATGTTCTTACCAAACGCCTGAATGACGTTGGGGTGCAAGGTCGTGACGTTGCTCTCAGCGCCGAGTAAACGAATACGTTCTTCAAGGCCGCGCCGCTCAATCTCTTTGGCCTTGAGCGATGCCAATAACTCCTTCGGTATATCGTCTTCGTCGTCCAACATCCTCACCAGTTTTGCGATTTGAATATTGAGGCGGTCGAATTGCTTAACGGCGGCTTGGCGTGCACCGTTATTTTCCTTTTCAAGCCGTGCAAATTCGAGAGTCTTTTCGCGTGCCTTCTCTTTGAGAAATTCGGGATCGACCAGATGCAAGCACATGCTATCGACCGCCAGCGCGGTCAACTTTCCAAGGTCATAGGTTTTGCTATGTTCACAAGAGCGGGTGTTGTAGGAAGCCGAACAGCCGACACGTTGACCATTCCGAGATGACGCCGTGATCGACATTTGACCGTTGCATTTGCCACACCGCAGCAATCCAGACAACAGATGCAATTTGCGCGGCACAACTGCCCTTTCAGACTGACCGCTTGCCACATGGATTTTGTTTCCGCGAGACTTGCGAAGTGCATGGGCAGCATCCCACAAATTTTGCTCTACGATACGAAGATGAGGAACTTGCGCCGTTATCAAGTCGTCGCCTTCGGCTTTTCGCGTGATGACTTTTCCGGTTTCAGGGTTTTTGATGTTGGTGAACCGGTTTTTCACATATTTGCCGATGTAGAGTTGATTGTGAATCAGTCCGCGCTTCTTTTCACCACCAACGATGCTCTGAAAATTCCAACGTTCGGCACCGGATGGCGAAGGTATTTTATCAAGCGAAAGTCCGTCCGCTATTTGACGTGGCGATTTTCCGCTGACGTATTCTGTGAAAATACGAACCACAATCTTGGCTCCGGCGGGATTGATGACGCGCTCCCCGGCTCATGCTTGACCAAATCATAACCATAGGCGAGCGAACCAGCGACCAACCCTTCACGCGCAATGCCATCATGCCCCCGTTTAACGCGTTCGGCTAATTTTTTGCTGTAGCCGGGATTACTAATGCCATCGAAAGCAATCTGCATTTCGGACACTTCGCCGTTGGCAGGTGTAACAATCTTCACGCCATGAAATTGCAGATGTTGGAAAATCCACGGCAAGTCAGCTTGGTTACGTGATAAACGGTCAGTGGCTTCGACCACTAGACGATCGTTTCCTTGGTTCGAATCATATCAGGCAGCCTGTGAGAGTTTGTGAGACCAGGTATGGACGACGGGCATCCGATTGAAGTGGTCCATGGCAGCCATGATGCGGTTCTTGAGCTCCTGTTTGGAGGCGACCCGGATGTGGCGCAGGACCGATCGGGTGAGCTTGGAGAAGAAGCCCTCGATGAGGTTGAGCCAGGAGCCGTGCTTGGGGGTGAAGGTAAAGGCGAAGCGGCCGTCCGGTTGAGCGGCGAGCCAAGCCTTCGTCTCCTTGGAGATGTGGGCGGAATGATTGTCGAGGATCAACTTGATCGCGGTATCGGCCGGATAAGCGGCATCGAGAAGTTTGAGGAACTCGATGAACTCGCGGCTGCGATGACGATCCTTGGCCAAGGCATGGATCCGGCCGTTGAGGAGATCGATCCCAGCCAGCAGGCTGACCGTGCCGTGGCGTTTGTACTCATGGTCGCGTGCGAAGCTCGCGTAGCGACCGGGCTTGGGCGGCAAGTCCGGGGCTGTGTTTGCGGTCGCTTGGATGCCGGGCTTCTCGTCATAGGAGACGATCGCCACCGGCTTGCCGCGCTCTTTGTCTGCGGCAGCGGCCTGTTTCAGGAGGGCGACTTCGCGGTAGACGCACAGCACCTGCGCCATCTTCTCCTCGAACTCGGCGTCCCGGCGTTCCAAGTAATAACGCATCTTGTGCGCCTTCACGGCTTGTCGACTGAGGATTTTGCACACGGTTCCCTGGGCAAGCTTGGCCAGGCAATCATGCCCTGCCGCCGGCCCGTGCTCGCGTGCGTGGCTGGCCAGCAGTCTCGTCGTCCAAAGCTCGTGTGGGTAGCCCAACTCCTTGGCTTTCCGACAGGCCAGATCCACCAGCCAAGCCCTCGCCTCGGCCGTGATCGTGGGCTCTTTGCCGGGCCGAGGCAGGTCATCAAGTGCCGCCTGCGGACCGTAGGCAACCGCCCGCTCCACGCAGCGCTGGACTGTCTGATGATGCACTCCCAAAGCCCGGCCCACCGCAAAGCACGAAGGGTTATCGCGATAGGCCAGGAGGATCTGCGCACGCACTACCCGGCTCGCCGGTTCCGTTCGCGACCGCGCTATCGACTAAGCTGCCCCAAATCCACTTTGTTGATCGTCAACTTGATCGAACGTCGCGAAGTTGCCATGACCCCTACCTTCATTCCACGAATTGAACCTCGGTCAGGCTACAAGCCTTCCATCAGCAGTTGATTTGGAACGATAAAACAAGTTTCACGGGTTCGACGGTCTGAGTAACGTCGAATTCTTTTCGCTTCGCTGCGGCCATCAGGTCGCGCAAGCCGTCACGTGTCTAACATTGATGCGCCGGATTTTGCTTTGTCTGAAAATCGATGGACAATAGTGAGACGTTACACGTTGCGCATATTTTTCGCAAACCACAAATTGATCGGTGATGGATCGATCCTTCTGCACATCACTCGAAAACCGTGCGTAAAGAACGGCCCGGGATGCGGTCACGATCTTCGGCTTTGCCATCGGCTTATCTTTCATCGTTGTTGTGGATCACGGCGTATTCTTCGCGGGCCTCTAATCGACCAAGTACCCTTGCAAATTCGAGCCATTGTTTCTTATGGCAAGGATGACCTAGGCTTCGTTCGTCGGACGTTTCGAGTGGTCTGACCGTGCCGATTTTATTGTTGTCATTGTCGTGGTGCCTCACACCATTCTTAGCAGGATTTTCCTTGAGTTCGCGTATTCATTTCCCGTCCCCCGTCATAAAAACGCCGCCCGGAAGGACGGCTGGTAGCTCGGCTTGGTAGTAGTTCGTTAAGCGAACTCGGAGATTGTCCCCACCGAGTGTCTAACGTGTCGCCGTTCTTCATTCTCACGTCGCTAGCTGGCCACCGCCCCGTGGAATACGGAACGGCCAGCCGTGAAACTGCGTACAGCTTTCCGTCGATTTGAATGCGGATGTAGCCTTGGCCATCATCGCAGCCAGCAACCGTGCCAACCTTTGCTCTTGGACTCGTGCTAACCAACCATCGAAACAGCCCGGACCACTCACTGTATTCCAACAAATATCGCAGCCTCGCAGCCGTCAACGTCGGTTCCTTCGTCATTATTTCTATTTCCTCAAAAGAGAATGCCGCCGCAGGATTGCGACGGCATATGAAAAGGCCGCCAAACGGGCGACCTTGTTTGTTGGTGATGGCTGGTGCCGGTCACCAAAAGCGTTGGTGTACGACTTCGAAAGGAGTAACCTTCCCCTTTTGGAGGGTGACTTTCATGGACAGAGATAATCCAAACGAGTCAGTCAATGAAGTTCGATGTTCCGCTTGCAGCGGGACTGGATTCCCCAAAGTGAAGCAACCAACACAACCGGGCCGCAAAATTTATCCCGCGCCGTGCAAGGAATGCGCGGGCAAGGGGCGGGTAGCACTCCCGCCGATTTAGGCTATGATCGGGCCATGCCAACTTTCACCGCCGAACAGGTCAGAGCGGCCCGCGTATTTTTGGGCTGGACGCAAGTTGACCTAGGTGAAGCTGCTGGCCTTTCGCTTGAAACAGTACTCAATTTCGAAACGAGCCGGTCTTCTCTTTCACCTGCTAGCCTTGCCGCTATCCGCAAGGCATTCAAAAAAGCTGGCGTACAATTTCTAAAAAGCGGCAAACGGATCGGCGTCACGATTCTCAAGGAACCATGAACCTCGCAATGACCGATCAGGAACTAATTTTCTCCGCGCTGCATGAGGTTGGCTTGATTGTCGCTGCGCACCTTGAATCGCGCACCGGTGATGCCGATGAAGCTATAACTCAGTTGATGGCAGTTTTAGACACACGGGAATTGGCAGAAGCGATGAACCGGGCGAAGCGTAGGTATGGGCTGGGCGTGGTGAAGTAGCCTTTGATCGTGATATGGGACCGCTTGGAAACAGGCAAAATGAAATATCGCGGCGTCGAATACAGCGTTGCTCAAGGCATCGAAGTCGGCACTTGGAAGATATCGACTTCGATGGACCCCAAGACACGAACGACAAAAACACGAAGCAGACAAGACGCTATTAAGGTCGTCGAGCAACGGATAGATCACGCACTTGCGCCGAAAAAGCAGCGGCTTGTCCCAATCACTTCGAAGTAGGTCGCGGCCAGAAGCGGAAAGCCGCTATGAGGGCAAGCCAAGGTCCCGATAGCTACCGCCCGGTCCTATGCCGTCGTCAGAAACACCAGCAAGGCTTTCGGACGGCCCAGACTAAGCGCCGATTGCCCATCTAAGGCTGACGAAAAGCAGCCAAGTCCATCCGATCATCGCTAAGGCGGTAGCTATTGCATAAGTGGTTTGCAAAGCGACAGCCTTGCACGACGCCCATCGGATTCCACCTCTAAAACCTGTTCGCGAAGGCGCCGCACCTCCATATAGCGCACCGCGAGTTGCTTGCTTAGCTTTTTGGGATGGGTGTTGCTCTGGTCGATCCCTCTCCTTTTCGGCGCAACCGGTCGTCTTTTCATCATTCGACCACATTGCGCTCTGACGCGGATATCTTCGGCTTTCCGATGACGAAGCCGCGATGTATCTTGCGTCCTGACGCGTTGGTTATAAATTCAATTCCGGCGAAGTCCCTCAGCGGGACGCCGTCTTTCATATCAAAGAAGAACATCCACATCATGGAACCGCGTTCCCGGCGGCGGCCCAACTAGTTGTCGGAACAATCGGGCCGCGCCTTCGTTAGCAAGCGTACATCCGGCTTGCCAACGCGGCTCGCTAGGAGCGTGTCCTTCCGTTCAGCATGGCCAGCCGAACTTATGCGCTGCCATTCTATCGCGGCCCAATTCTTCATCGCCGCTTCTTCATCAACTGGTTCTGTGTAAGACTTGACGCTACCAACCCGTGCAAACTTATCAGCGGGGAACGTCACTAGGCTGCACTCAACCAAATCAACAGACTTCAACGTTCGCTTGATCGGCCCCGACTTGTGTAGCTCGAAATCCGTGGCGCGGTAGCCGATGCTCAACCCATTGAGTGCTGGTCTAGGTTTCATCTTGAGTAATTCATATACATCCCGACCGAGAGTTGTATCCGCAAGCTGGCCCTTCATGCGCAGGCCGCGTGCATCTTCAGAGAAGTCCAACCAACAACCAATTGGATCGCCGTCGTGTTGCAGAAGCATAGCGGGCTAGTCGGCAGTGCCGCACTTAGCGTCCGCGATAGTCTGGCGGAAGGCACCCGGTGCGACTGTGTCACCGTATGAGTTTACGTTGCCGAATACCGAGCCGTGGCCGACGAATGTGCCATCGGCTTCAGCGCCTGCCTTAATCTCAAAAGGTGAAAAGATAAAATCCATTGTTAACTTTCTGATTTGTCGCTGGTTGATTGGTGTCACCGGCATCGGTGTTGCTGGCAGATAGCGACGGCCCAACTGTTCGGCAGAAAATCGCAGTCGGGCCGCCTTCAAACGGCTGTACGTCCGAGCCGTTTAATCTTGTTCTGTTATGCGAAGGTTGCGAAATGTGGTTTGTGTGATAGAAGCCAGTCTCACACAAAAAGGAGCTCTATTCAGAATGGCTAAGAAAGCAGTTAGAAGGCTTTGGACGAAAGACGACGTGCGAACATTGAAGTTGATGGCAAAGGAAAAGAAGGGTGTTGCAAAAATTTCCAAAGCATTGAAGCGAACAACTGGTGCGACGAGGGCAAAGGCGACCTTCTTGCAAGTGTCGTTAGATACTCGCGTTTGAATATCAGGCAAGAAATAGAAACAACGGCTCGCTTCGGCGGGCCGTTTTCTTTTACGCGTGCCGGTTCGAAGGCCGCCCGACGTTCCTCACCTGCCAACAGAAAGCCGTGCCTTGACAGGTCGGGCAGCAACACACAGGTTTGAAGATGGCCAACAATTGTCGCTGGCCCTTGAGCAGAGGAGATAAGATGACTCCACCTGCAAAGTTTGCCGCAGTGACCGCTTCTGCAATGTTCGGGCACCAGCGTAGCGGCTAACATACGAACGGCGTTCCGGGAGCGGCCTATGGGCCTCATCAGTTAGGCATGGCCCAACCTTGGCCCCTCCCGGCGCGATCCACAATCCTGCACCTAAAACAGAAGAGTAGGGAACTAGCCCAGCCATCTGACGTTAACTCGTTGGAGGAGGGGTTTGTGTTATGGGCAACGACCAGAACAACCACCGTAATGCAGTAACGATCTTCGCCCTCGCCGTAGTGGTGGTGGTGATCGTGGCGTTCGTCACAACGTTTCGAGATATCAACACAACACGTGTCAGCAACGAGGCACAGCCGGGTACAATTGGGCTAGCCCGTTCTCATCCACCTATCGAGAGAGCGCCGGGGGTGCTTTTTCGTAATTAATTCCGTGCAGGCATTTTTAGTCTGCAACGGCACGCGGCGTCGAATGCGTTCCCATATCCCAAGTGGCAATACTCGTATCGCCGTACTTTTCCCAAATCGGAATCAGTTCATCAGATTCTTAAACTCGAAAAACCCGCATGGCCTTCCTTCTAGCCAAGCCAGTGCATCCGATGTTAACTCACTGCGCTTTTTATCAACGCGTCGCTTGATTGCCATCAGTGCCGCCTATTGGATTGAAGGGCAGGGGGCGCGGGTGCCGTAGCCGGTGATCCGCAATCAAGATCAAGTTCACGAGTTCAGGCGTGCGAACGCAATCGTTGCACTTTCCGCAACCGATACCTCCGGCCTCTTACGGGGACTCCCGAACCTGTCCGTATAAGTAGAGTCCGTGTTCTGCAATCGCTTCGCGTGCCATCGTAGCGCGGTCCCAAAACTCCGCTGCTAGCGTAAGCAATTTGATATGGTGGTCTTGCAACTCGTATTCTTCCAAGCACGCTTGACCACCACCTCTTTGTGTCGGGTCGCAAGTGGTTCGGTGGTTTGATGGTTGATTGTTTCAAAATTATTCGTTCCTTTTTGTTCAATAAATCTGTTTTCAACCGGGTCACCCGGTGCGCAACATTGACCTTGGTCCGGTTGCAGCCCCTAATTCGCCAAAGATGGCATGGGGGGCGTACCCATATCGCAGGATGGAGCGCCTTCTTTCTAGTTGAGCCTTTATCGTTCGGGCTGGTTCGACGCCGCGATCACCTTCAGCCTTTCGTAACCGCGGCATGCGAAGCTACTCCGTTCATTGAAGGGGCTTCATCGTGGACGACAAGATCAAGATCAGGTGTCCGGCCTGCACGCGCGTCTTTCGAGAAAAGGTCAGCCGTGTCCGTGACGGACTTCAAGTCAACTGCCACAACTGCAATCGGCTAATTACCTTCAGCAAAGAGACTGAAGACCCATTCCTTCGCCGGGCACTGAAGACGGCAAGAGACATGCGAGCCGAAGCGCAGGACCGGCTAGCGGCAGCCATCTATGGCGAAGCTTCCGCACCAAAGAGCGAAACGCCTTAGCCGCTGGCCAGCCGCGCATTTAGCGCATGTCCGCTACGGTTCGCACAACGGACTCAAGTCGGACATTGAGCCATGGCCGTTCAGGGCCCAGACTGTGTGAAAACCCGACCGATGCTATGATTCCCTTGCTGAATCCCAGGCCGTGTGGAAACGTTTTTCGTATCCCAATAATTGCAAGCAACCGGGCGCGATGAACCTCGACACGACCGGCTGAGCCTATTTTTACTCTATCGAGTCTGGAGTCAATCCGGGCGCATCCTCGGGCCATGCTGAGCGACCTCAACGGTCTGACGGCACGCATATGACACGCTCCTCAAGCCCGGATCGCCTCGAGGAACGGTTTGATACCGACGATGTTCATCACGCGCGTGAGGTTGTAGGCGAGCACGTGCAGCGCCATCTCAGTCGTCACTTTGGGCAGCGTCTTCATAAGAAAGTGCGTCGCCCCCATCCTCATCTTCAGCGTGCCAAACGGATGTTCGACCGTCTCGCGACGAGTACGCATTGCATCCGGATTTCTGTCCAGGCGTGCCTGCACAGCATCGACAACATACTCGTGCTCCCACCGCTTGATGCGACGTTGCGGCCCCTTCGTGCACTGAGCCTTCAGCGCGCAGGTGCGGCACGCGTTGGTCCAGTAGTGGTGCAGGACCAATCCATTTTCCTCGTTCGTGAAGTGGTGGGTGAACTTCTCACCGGTGGGACAAATGTAGATGTCCTCCTCAGCCACGTAGCGGAAATCTTGCTTGCCGAAGCGGCCTTCCGACTTCGCCTCCGATGTCTGGGGTTTTGGCAGCGTGACCGTGATGCCAGCCTCATCGCATGCGAGGATCTCCTCGCCGTTGAAGTAGCCGCGATCGGCGAAGGCTTCGAGGTTTTCTGCCTCCAATGCCGCCTTCGCTTGGTTGGCCATGTTCGCAAGATGCGACTTGTCGGTGCCGACGTTGGTCACCTCATGCGCGACGATCAGATGGTTCGTCGTATCGACGGCCGCTTGTACATTGTAGCCGACCATCCCAGAGCCGCGCCCGCTGGTCGCCATCGAGCGGGAATCAGGTCTTGCTCATTTTGATCGGGTATAGAGCTCTCTGGTTCGCTGTAGAGACCGATGAGGCGCTTCACCCAATGAAAAAATATTCTGTCTGGTTGGCGGTTTTGGTCGCGCTGCTGGCGATTTGCGGCGCGGGAAAATTGCTCGTTGATATCATTTGAAATAAGCGACAAAAGCCAAACGAGGCTAATCAATCCAGCGAGGCTCGAAAAGAAAACAACCGCCTGCACTCGGCTCCCCCAGCCCTCGCTAAATCTTCTCCAACACTACCCCTTCCAATTGCTTCGCCGCAAGGCAGGCCAGAAAGAACGTCGCCGCGAACGTCCCGCGCTAACGGCGCGTACCTGCCAACCGGCTAGCGGCTGTCTTGGCGAGCCAGAGCGCGGTCACTGGCGAGGGTTGCCCGATGCTGGCCCGTGGTAGCTCCGGGACTGAACAAATCAATGGGAGGCGTGCCGGTACGCAAGCGCGGGGCAATGCAGACGGTGCCGTTAACGACGGCCAAATCGGCTAGCGATGTTCCCCTTGGTCGCGGATAGCGCCCAGATGCTCATTGATGCGAAACACGATCAGGATGAACTCGGCAGCTATCCGCGAAAACACGATGCCTACCACTGTGCCGACAATCGAGGATAGCAGAAGGATAAAGCCGCCGAATGGGCTGATTGCCATCGAGGCAAGGCCAGAGAAAATCCCGGAGATGCCGAATAGCGCGATCAGGCCAATCACTAGCCAGTAAAAGGTCTTGATGATCGTTGGGGTTATAAATCTATCCCATTGGAAGAGGTCTTGAAATTCAAACATTTCAATTCCCCCGCGTCAGGCTACGGCCCGCCAACGGCCCAATAAAATCAGGTCGTTTTGCTGTATCGGTACAGTCCGGCGTGATGAAGCGGTCCCACTGAAACAGATCCCCAAATTCAAACATCGGTAGTTCTCCCCCCGGCAAGTCGAATATCAGTTGCGTCAACACCTGGCTGAAGTCAGGACAGGGCCTAGCTCCGAATGCGCTCCCGGGCAAGATCAGGAACGAGCACGGAAAGCGTGGTGCTCGCCCGTCGAACACGAGGCATGCGAGTTGGCAGGTTGAGATTGCCGCAAATAACGGCCACAATCAGGCCACCCTTCAGCAATCCCCACTCGCTCCAGCAATCCCCACGATGAAGCTGACCTTCGAAGATTTCCCGCCCGGCCATTTCGGCACATTCGGACCGCGCCGCGTCACGCGTGAGGAGATACTTGCCTTTGCCGCCGAGTTCGACCCGCAGCCGATGCATCTTGACGAAGAGGCAGCAAAGCAATCGATGCTGAAAGGCCTTTCGGCTTCGGGCTGGCATCTGTGCTCGATCATGATGCGGATGATGTTCGACGGCTATGTCGGCCGTATGGCGTCGCTGGGCTCGCCGGGCGTTAACGAAGTGCGCTGGCTCTCGCCGCTTCGGCCTGGAGACGATCTCACCCTCGACGTCGAGGTGTTGGAAGCAAGGCCTTCGCGCAGCCGCCCCGAGACGGGCATTGTGATGTTCAAGGCCGCTGTCCGCAATGCGGCGGGGCAGGCGTTGTGCGAAATGGTCTCGCCGATGATCGTGGGGCGGCGCGGTGCAATCGCGGCGGAGCAGGCAGGCTGATGCATTACTTCGAGGACCTCGAGATCGGGCAGCGGCGAGAACTGGGGTCGTTCACCTTCACCGCCGACGGAATCAAGAAATTCGCGAGGCAATTCGACCCGCAGCGCTTCCACCTCGACGAGGAGGAGGGCCGCAAATCGCTGTTCGGCGGGCTCGCGGCATCGGGCTGGCATGTCGGATCGGTCTGCATGAAGCTCCTGGTAGCCGACGGCCAGCTTCAGGCCCGGGAGACCCTCGCGCGCGGCGAGAAGGCTGCTGCCTGGGGACCGTCGCCGGGCTTTCGCGATCTGCGGTGGATCAAGCCGGTGCTGGCCGGCGACACCATCAGTTTTGCCAGCGAGGTCGAGTCGTTTCGGTCGTCGGATTCTCGCCCCGAATGGGGCATCGTGCAGGCTCGCCACACCGGCACCAACCAGCGTGGCGAACTGGTGTATTCGCTGCTGGCGACCGGCTTTGTGCCGCGGCGGAACGCCGGCGATTGAACTGCGGCGGGTCACGAACAATCAGCGGCTCCAGATCAGCGTCAGCACCACCACGGCCAGGGCCAATAGCCCGACAAACCGGATCATGATGGTGCCCATGTTGGGCGGATGGCTCCGCAGCGGGATGGGATCGGTAACGTCCGGCCGAACGCTTTTCATAAAGATGGGTCCCCACAAGAAACTTGCCGCGCTGGCATGAAGGCTGCTCTTGGTCGCGGCGAGGGCGCGACAAGTTCAAAGGGTTCCGGCCAAAAAACGCCACCTCCCGTTAAGGGAGGTGGCAGGATTAAAATCGCGAGATTTCCGGATAGGATCCATCGGACCGTTCCGGAACGACGTCAGCCGTTGCGAAGGCCGTCGGCGGCGTGCTTCCACTGGGCGACGCTGTCGGCGATCATGCGGGTGGATTTCATCGCGGCCTGGCTGAGCTGGGCATAGCCGGAGATCTCGCGCTGGACGCGCTGGCCTTCGGCGTGCAGCAGCTCACGCAGGCTTTCGAGTTCGGAGATCAGGTTTTCGATCTCACCGAGCGATGTCCCGGCCACGCGCTGGATCAACGAGTTGACGTTGTTGACAGTCGTTTCGACGGCCGGCTCGAGTGCCGTGTCGGCGTTGCTGCTCGGCGCCGGGCGGCGCAGATAGGCGATGTCGTTGCGGACGAATTCGCGGATGCCGGCCTCGACTTCCGAGACCGCGGCGTGGTCGGTGTCCACTTCAGTCGATTCCATTTTCTCAGAACGAATGGCATTCATCGGCTATTTCCCTGTTTCGCATTTTGAAGCGAGCGCGGATGTCCCCCGCACGACGAAAGTTAAGCAGCCCCATCAGGGCTGCCGAATTTGACCGCATCGGGGCCAATATGCGGCAATGCTCGATCATTCATGGGAAGCCGCCGGACCGGCGGCGATGCGCGATTACCAGCTGCGCTTGAATCCGGCGGTAAGGCTCTTGTTCGTCGCGCCCTGTGCCGTCTCGCCGATCGAGCCCGATATGCTGACGCCGTCGAACAATTTCTGTTCGGCGCCGACCTTGCGGAGCCATTTGTCGTCGGTGGAGGAAAGCGTCTGGCCGGCGATGAAGCTGGTGCCGGTGTCGGCAATGTTCAGTCTGGCCGATTGCTCGGTTTGATAATTCCGCGCCGGGTGCCCGGCGATACCGGGCGCCGGGACCGCAGACAAGTTTACGCAGTCTGCACAAGGCAGACTGCTATGGCCCTGCTGGGTGAGGTTGTAGCCGTTCTGCAGGGTGAGCGAGTACTGCTCGCTGAGCGGCAGCGATTTGCTCAGGGAGGTGCCGAGCTTGCTCTGGTCCTGGGTGGGATCGACGCGGGCTTCGACCGCCGTCTTGTCCCAGATCGAGCCGACGCCGGGCGCGGTGACGGCGGCCCATGCCGTTCCCGAAGATTGCGGCGCGTTGCCGCCGTTGGCGACCTTTTCCGAAAGCAGCTCCGACATCGTCGAAGGCTGGCGGGCGACGGTCATGTCGGCGCCGATCCGGGTATCCCAGAACGGCGACAAAGGCTGCTTCACCGACACCGCGGCCGAGCCGTTCGGCTTGTCACTGGAGGACCACGACGCTTCCGCGCCGGATCCCGCTTGCGGTGAGCGTGCCCTGGCTGCCGGGCCGGCGGCCAGCGTGGCAGCGTCGACATTGAGCTGGCTCCAGTCGAGCTGCAGATCCCCAGTGTCGGCGTCGTTTGCCTCTGGCGTCGCGGCTTCGGCCGCCGGGACTTGCGCACTCTCGTCCGCCGGCGCGGTTTGTGCGGCGGCCTGCAGCACCGACGCCAGGCCGATGCCGGCCGCCAGCGTCAGCCGCACCGCCCGATTGTATCGTGTCCTGGAGATCATGACCTGCCCGAATGCCAGGTTGCGAAGATGCGTGCATATCGGTGCACAATTATGACGCCTTAGGCCGACGACGTCATCTTCGTCAGATGGATGGGGCGCCCGAGCACCTGCTCCACCAGATCGAAGGTATCGACGAGAACGCGCATACGGGTGAGCCGGCCAGCCTTGAACTGCGCGAAATGGGCGATCCGCAGGCTGATCGGCTTGTCGGAGTCCAGCGCCGTCAGCGAATAGCGCAACATCGAGGCCGCGGAATCCACGCCCAGCATGATCGTCTCGCGGTCGAAACGGCGAACCCGGATGTTGTCCGCAATCTGCCGGAGCACCTCCAGCACGGCTTCCTTGCCGCTGCGCGCGCCGAGAAAAGGAAACATGTCGATCGGGCCGTAGATCGCCCAATCGACATCGTCATCGATCAGATTTTCGAGGTCTTCGTGCCGGCGTTCGCTGAGCGCGCGATGCAACGCGCGTGAGAAACGCCAGAGACAATGCTCTGTCATGCTTTCTGCTTCCTGAACTGGACTGTGAAATCAGCAAACGGCCCTGACGGGTGTCATCAATGACGCCCGGCCTGCATGCTGCATTTTCATTATTGCCGTCCTACATAGGAGCAGTCGACCGAAATGCAACTTACAATTTTGCAATGCACAAATGTGAACTGGGGCCTGCATTTACCCGTCCTGCCAGCGCCCCGGTTCCCGTTCGATGGCGATTTGAGCGTCGCGCCTGGCCATCACGGCGAACAGGGTCGCGCCGCCGAGCCCGCCGATCGCAGCGCCGAGCGGCATGAAGGTGAAGAACACCATCGTGCCGTTGGCGCCTTCGAAATTGCTGGTCTTGAAGATTTCAATGAAGGCCAGGCCGGCGCCGATACCAAGCGCGGCGCCGCCGAGCGCGCCCAGCACCAGACCCAGCAGGGCAAGCAACGCAATTTTCATGGAGGTGGTTTCGCCTGTCGATATCCGCAAAATCTCGTGATTGGTCGCGGCCGGCTGCGGCGAGGTTCAATGCGGTGCGGAATATAACGTCCACGTCATTCCGGGGCACGCAAAGCGCGAACCTCGGATGTGCCATGGCACATCGCGGAATCCCTGGATGCCGGATTCTACGCGGAGCCTGTCATCGGGCACACGCGACCGACCGGTCCGAAGCGGATCCCGGTCTCGAAGCGAATTTCAAAGCGCTGTGTTGCCGGCGGCCGGCGTCAGCTCTTCTTGCCGTTGGGGCTTTGGCCGGCCGGCGTCTTGCCCGCCGCGAACGGATTGACCGGCGCCACGCCGCCCTTTTTGAGGTTCTTGTCGGCCTTCGGTTTCTTCTTTTCCTTGTTGCTGCGCATTTGACCCTTGGCCATGACGATCTCCTGGCGCCCGGTTGAAGCGATGCGGCGCGCGCCGATGCATAGCAAATGCGCCGGCGTTTGTATGCGGGGCCTCGCATTTTACCGCGCATTTTGGGTCAGCGCGGTCTTGCCCTCAACCCGTTATTCCCGGGCATCGCGATAGCGGCGAGATACGATTCCGCAATCTCTCAACGTCGTCCCGGCGAACGCCGGGACCCATAACCACCAATTTCAGTTGTGGAAGGGATTGTGGCTCCAGCTTCACGCAAGGTAAACATTGGTGGTTATGGGTCCCGGATCGCGTTCGCTGCGCTCACTTGTCCGGGACGACGTGGATTTTGTAGCCTCGTTTCCGAATTCAAATTTCAAACAGCAAATTCCAGACGCAAAAAAGCATTCCCGCGGCGCGTTGCGCCCGAGTTTTGCATGATCGGTCCGCCCCGAAATAGTGAGGGCGTGGGGAATGCCGGGTGCCCGCTGCACCCGTAGCCGCGCGTGGTAGTGTAGAAAGCACGCGCGTTAGTCACCACGGTCGCACCGGGATCACCCGGCATTCCCGCACGCGATGGTTTTAACGGCTTACTTCGTGATCTCCCCGGCGATCGGGCTCTTTTGTCACCGTCGTCTCGCGGATTAAAGGTTTTGTCCGCGCCCGGTCGGGCCGACGAACCTCCGCGAGACTTGACGCCGGCGTCGAGGCGTCAGGACCACACGACTTCACCGTCCGCGTCGGCGTTGTTCGTCTGCGCGCGGGATGATCGCTCACGGGAAACCCGCCCTGCGATACCATCGCGCGCCAACGCTGCCGCGTCCACCGCATCCCGTGCCCAACGTCCGTGACGATCGCGAAACGCCCCTCATGTGGGCCGGAACGGTGGAGGATATGGAGGTGATTTGGGGGAAGCGGAAAGGGAAATATTTTTTGCGATGGGACTCGACAGGTAAAATCAGTTTGAATCCAAAGACGAATTTTTTTCTTTGCGTCATTCCAGTCGCGCAATCATCCACTGTCGGAAAGGCGACATATGCCGCGCGCTGATCGCCGCTGCCAGCCTCAACTGCCCGCAATCTTACGGCGTCGGACCCGATCGGGACTCCGGCGGCAAGGTTTCAGCGCAGAGGACAAGAAGCATTTTGGCCCAACCGGGAGCGTTCGCAAATCGTTAGCCCCCGGTTAGGAAAGGGCCGTTACGGTGACGGGATTGTTGTCAGTCCTGCTTCGAGTTTGAGAAGACCATGCTTCGGTTTTCTCTCCTGGTTTTGAAATGCTGATTTATTTCGTCACCGATGAGCCCAACAAGATACCAGTCATCCGCATGATGCTGGAACCGCGATATCGCGTTGTTCCCCAGTTGCTCGGAAGTGATGACGCGAAAATCGGCTCACACGGCGTGCTCATGGTCGACGCCGACCTGCGCAACACAGTTTGCGTCGAGCAGCTGAGACTTGTCCTGCAGCAGCTGAAAAGCGCTCAGGAAAAACTGTTTGTCGTTCAGAGCCACCTTCACCACATGATTGCGCAGGCATATGCGCTCGGAGCGACCGCCGTGGTGTCGCGTCCGCGAGAAATCATCCGCAAGCTGGCGCAGGTCGAAGTCGCGGTGAAGGCCGCACAGGGTGATCTCGCCACGGCCTTGCCCGAAATCACGAGCGGCGCGGCCGCGCTGGCGTCCATGTTCTCGGCAGTCAGGAGCGGCAAATCGCTGAACCTGGCGGATGCCGAGCACGCCACCTTGCAGGTCATCAGCAGCGTCATGCAGAACGGGCTGACCGTGTGGCTCGACGACGTGCGGCGTTATCACGAAGGAACGTTCCAGCATTGCCTGCTGGTCGCGGGCGTGGCGGTCGGCTTCGCCATGGATATCGGGTTCGGCAGCCCCGATGTAAGGCGGCTCGGAGTGGCAGCAACGCTCCATGATATCGGGAAAGCCCGCATTCCCGTGTCCATTCTCGACAAGCCGGGACGCCTCGACCAGGGCGAGCAAAAGATCGTCAGGCGGCATTCGGTGATCGGCCATGAAATATTGCAGGAACACCCGGACGTCGGCCCCGAGGTTCTTGACGCCGTAAGGCACCACCACGAATATCTGGATGGCTCCGGCTATCCCGACGGGCTGACGGCGCCGGCGATTTCCGATCTGGCGAGGCTGCTGACGATCTCGGACATTTTCGCCGCCCTGATCGAGTCGAGGCCCTACAAGCAGGCGATGTCCCGGCAAGACGCCTACAAGATCCTGTGCGGGATGGAAGGAAAGCTGGAAGGCTCGCTGCTGCGGGCTTTCCGGAACGTGGCGCTCGTGGCGTGAGGCCGACCCGCGGGGCGAACTCCCTGTTAACATTACGTCTTAACTAACAATTAATTATGTGTTTGCGGGCACAAAACGCCCGGCCTAGCGTTCGTTGGAGTGCTGCTCCGTAACCAACGAATTGGTGCGTGCCATGACGACTAGAATGCATTGGGCGCTTGTTGCGCCTCTCGGCGCCGTCGCGCTGATGCTTGCCGCGAACGAGACCTCGGCGAGGTCGGGAGGCGCGGCTCATGCAGGGTTTGCGTCGACGCATTCGATTTCCCGTCCGTCGGTCGCCCCGTCGATCCGGTATCACCGGAGAAACAATGCCGGGACCCTCTGGCCGGCGGTCGGAGACTTCGCCTACGGGCCGAATGGCGAACCCCTGGTGGGGGCGACGCCACCGATATCGGGCGATGTCCATTACACCTATACATATGACGTTCCCTGGGATTGGGCGCATCGCTATCCGCCGAATGTCACGCCTTCCGATCGGCCCTATGTGTCGAGCTGCCCCGCGGAGACCGTGACGGTTCCCGGCCGTGGCGGCGCGGAGCAAACCGTCAATATCACGCGGTGCTACTGATAACGGCGCTCAAGACGAGACTGGACGCCGGTTGAAACGGGAGAGGCCGTTGCAGTTGAGGGCCTCTCTATTTCGAACTGTGCCCAAGGCCGGCGGGCCTCACCCGTCCGCGCTAAGAAATTCCAGCGCCTTCTCTCGTGACGGGAAGCGGCCAAGCTCGCGGTAGTCCGGATCGTGCTCGGCCGTCTCTGGTGACCAGAGGACCACGAATTCCTTGCCTTCCTCCTCAATGATCGTCGTCAGTTCTTCGCTCTCGTAGGGCGTCATGTCCCGTGCTCCACAATGCGGGCATTCGTCGTCGCACATGCAGGACCATTCATCGGTCCACCGTCGTTTGCAACGCGCGCATTTGTAGAAGTTCAGAAACCAGGCCATCAGAGTCTCCCAGAAGCATGACCCAAATGCAGTAGAAGGTTTGGCACACCGTCATTGCGAGCGCAGCGAAGCAATCCATACCTTGGACACGAAAGTTCTGGGTTGCTTCGTCGCTTGGCTCCTCGCAATGACGGGAGCACGAGTAAATTCTAAGATCGCAAACGATAATTACCACGCGAAACGAAATCGATAAATCCGCGGTCGCGCAAATATTGAAGTTGCTGACGTATCTTTGGTGACGTTCTGGTTGCCGGGATAGAGATTGCCGAGGTGTCGCTCGAAGGCGTAGACCTCATCAAGAGTGAAGTACCGTTTGCTGAGCGATTCCACGCATTTCATGACATCAAGCAGCCAGCCGCGCGTCTCCGGCAATTCATTCCTGAGGAAGAGTGTCTTTTGCCAATCCCCAAGAACGAGTTCCTTCGCGCGAACGATTCCGTTCTGCACGATGTGAATCTTGCCGGACTCCGGCACGCGACTGAGCAGGATATTCGAGCCGATCCAGCCTGCGCGCCGGGCGGTAGCGGCCAAGGGCTTCCGTTCCTCGATGATCTCGCGGACGAAAAAGTGCTTCGGCACAATGAACAAATTGACGACGGCAAGCGACTTGAGATCGTAATTCAACAAGAACAGATTCGGATTGTTGCTCGCTGCCAGACGCTCGCATTTCGTCTTGAACGCGCCGTCGACGACCCTCGTCCCGAATCTTCCCTTTTGACTCTTGAGTTCGAACTCCTCGCTGCAGGAGGGACAAAAGAAATCCGCCAGCGGGCTGTTGTTCGGGAAGGAAGAAATCTTCGCATTGCCGCAATGCGGGCAATATGCCCAAGTGCTGACCCAGGTTTCCGTCCAAGCGCGGGCATTTTGCGAGCCGCTGGAATAGGAAGATTGGGATTTTTCGAATCCGAGTTTCATGGGACCAGCGTAGCGGAAGTCTTTCGAATTGCCAGCGTCGTTGGATCACCTACCGCTTCTTCCACCCGCCCCGGTGCCCCGGCTCGCCGCCGGTCGCGAGCGCCCGAGCGCGGCTTCGCGCGAGGAGGTGGGCTGGAAGATGTGGCTTTCCGAACCCGGAGCCGCGTCGTCGGGCGAGGGCTTGCGCGGGGGCGCGCGGTCGGGGCGATAGGGCAGGGATTCCGGGCCGTGCATTTCATCGAGGTGGGGCTTGTGGACGCGGGAGGTGGAAGAAGAGCTCTCTCGTACCCCCACCCCGGCCGCCTTTGGCGGCCGACCCAGAGAGCGAGCTTCGCTCGTCTCGACCCCGCAAGGGGGAGGGGGAAGAGGCGCCAGCGCGCGTGGCGCCGCCGCGCTTCTTCAATGAGCCCGTCGGCAGGTTGGCGGCTTCGCCGTATTTCTTCGTGCCGGCGTAGGCGCCGGCCTTGCCCTGCACCGTGCGCTGCTTGGCGGTGGGGTCGTCGACCACGGCCAGTTCGGTGGCGCGCAGGCGCTTGACCTCGTCGCGCAGGCGCGCGGCCTCTTCGAAGTTCAGGTCGGCGGCGGCCTCGTGCATCCGCGTTTCCAGATCGCCCAGCACCGCCTCGAAATTGTGCCCGATCGAGATGACGTCGTCGGCCATGCCGCCGTCGCCGATCTCCACCAGCACATGGTCGCGCTCGTAGACGCTGTTCATGATGTCGCCGATGGATTTCTTGATGCTCTCCGGCGTGATGTTGTTGGCGGTGTTGTATTCGACCTGCTTCTCGCGGCGGCGGTCGGTCTCGGCGATGGCGCGCTGCATCGAGCCGGTGATCTGGTCGGCGTAGAGGATCACCTTGCCGTCGACGTTGCGCGCGGCGCGGCCGATGGTCTGGATCAGCGAGGTCTCGCTGCGCAGGAAGCCTTCCTTGTCGGCGTCGAGGATCGCGACCAGCGCGCATTCGGGAATGTCGAGGCCTTCGCGCAACAGGTTGATGCCGACGAGCGCGTCGAACGCGCCGAGCCGCAAGTCCCGGATGATCTCGATGCGCTCGATGGTGTCGATGTCCGAGTGCATGTAGCGCACGCGGATGCCCTGCTCGTGCAGATATTCGGTGAGGTCTTCCGCCATCCGCTTCGTCAGCACCGTCACCAGCGAGCGATAGCCGGCCTGCGCGGTGGCGCGGACTTCGCCGACGAGATCGTCCACCTGCGTGCGCGCCGGGCGAATGTTGACGGGCGGATCGATCAGGCCGGTCGGGCGGATCACCTGCTCGACGAACACGCCGCCGCTCTCGTTCAGTTCCCAGCCGCTGGGGGTCGCCGACACCGCGACCGATTGCGGGCGCATCATGTCCCATTCCTCGAAGCGCAGCGGGCGGTTGTCCATGCACGAGGGCAGCCGGAAACCGTATTCGGCCAGCGTCGCCTTGCGGCGGAAGTCACCTTTGAACATGCCGCCGATCTGCGGGATGGTGACGTGACTTTCATCGGCGAACACCAGCGCGTTGTCGGGGACATATTCGAACAGCGTCGGCGGCGGCTCGCCGGGGCGGCGGCCGGTCAGATAGCGCGAATAGTTTTCGATGCCGGCGCAGCTTCCGGTCGCTTCCATCATTTCGAGATCGAAGGTGGTGCGCTGCTCCAGCCGCTGCGCTTCCAGCAGGCGGCCCTGGTTGTGGAGCTGGTCGAGCCGCAGCTTCAGTTCCGATTTGATCGACTTGATCGCCTGCACCAGCGTCGGGCGCGGCGTCACATAGTGAGAGTTGGCGTAGATCTTGATGAATTCGAGGTCGTCCTGCTTGTGGCCGGTGAGCGGATCGAACTCCTCGATATTCTCCACGGTGTCGCCGAACAGGTTCACGCGCCAGGCGCGGTCTTCATAGTGTGCCGGGAAGATGTCGATGACGTCGCCGCGCACCCGGAAGGTGCCGCGGGTGAAATCGGCCTGCGTGCGCTTGTACTGCAGCGCCACCAGGTCGGCGATCAATTGCCGCTGGTCGATGCGCTCGCCCTTCTTCAGCGCGAATGTCATCGCGGTATAGGTTTCGACCGAGCCGATACCGTAGATGCACGACACCGAAGCCACGATGATGACGTCGTCGCGCTCCAGCAGCGCCCGCGTCGCCGAGTGGCGCATGCGGTCGATCTGCTCGTTGATCGAAGAGTTCTTCTCGATATAGGTGTCGGTCCGCGGCACGTAGGCCTCGGGCTGGTAGTAGTCGTAATAGCTGACGAAATACTCCACGGCGTTTTCAGGAAAAAAATTCTTGAACTCGCCATAGAGCTGCGCCGCCAGCGTCTTGTTCGGCGCCAGGATGATCGCGGGGCGCTGCGTGGCCTCGATCACCTTGGCCATGGTGTAGGTCTTGCCGGAGCCGGTGACGCCGAGCAGCACCTGGGTGCGATCGTTGCGCTGGATGCCCTCGACCAGTTCGGCGATCGCGGTGGGCTGGTCGCCCTTCGGCTCGTATTCGGATTTGATCACGAACGGCTGGCCGCCTTCGGATTTTTCCGGGCGCGGCGGCCGGTGCGGCGTCCAGATTTTCACCTGGCCGTCGTCGCCCTTGAACTCGGGACGGCCGTCGCGGATCAGCGCCTCCAGCGCATCGGCGGTGGCGGCGACGCCGAGCGCCTCCATCTTGTTACGCGGCGGGCGTGCCAGCGCCGCAGCGTCTTCTTCCTCGGTGGTAAAGCCGAGTTGCCTGGCCAGTTCGGGATCGAGCGTCGGAATGGTGGCTGACGTGCCGTAGTTGGCGGGCGCGAATTCGCTTTGCGGTGCTTCGCCGAACCCTTGCCTGTCCTCCCTTGTCACAGCATCGTCATTGGCCTTCGTCGATGCCCGCGCGCGATGCGCGGCGGCCTCGCCGCCGGAACGGCGATCCCGCGAATTATCCGGCGGCGGCTGCAGCCCGGTGGATGAACCAATGCCGCTTTCGCCGCGATTGATGGCGGGATTGAGCAGTTCGGCCAGCGCCGGACCGATCGGCTGCACGTCCGGCCTCGACGCCCCGGAATTTGGGGCCTTCGATTTCGGGGTCTTGCCGGGCTTTTTCGGATTGTCTGGATTCTTCGCCATCAGGCGAATATGGGATGAGTCCGGCGGCCAGAAAAGGGCAAAGAGCGATGGATGCTCCCGCTGAAATCGTTGAGGAGATCAGGTGACGGCCAAGATAAATCCGCTCGCCGGCAAGACCGCCGATCCGTCACAGCTGGCGAATATTCCGCGGCTGGTGACGGCCTATTTCGCGGGCAAGCCCGACCCGTCGATCGCCGCGCAGCGGGTGGCGTTCGGCACCTCGGGCCATCGCGGCTCCGCTTTCAACAACGCCTTCAACGAGGCGCATATCCTGGCGATCAGTCAGGCGCTTTGCGATGTCAGGCGGGCCAGCGGCCTGAACGGTCCGCTGTTCGTCGGCATCGACACCCACGCGCTGGCGGAGCCGGCTCTGGCGAGCGCGCTCGAAGTGTTCGCGGCCAACGGCGTCGAGGTGATGGTCGACGCGCATGATGGCTACACGCCGACGCCGGTGATTTCCCACGCCATCCTCACTACTAACAAAGGCCGCACGCACGGCCTGGCCGACGGCGTCGTGATCACGCCGTCGCACAATCCGCCTGAAGACGGCGGGTTCAAATATAATCCGCCCAATGGCGGTCCGGCCGATACCGACATCACGGCCGGGATCGAGCGCGCCGCCAACGGTTATCTTGAAGACGGTCTCAGGGGTATCAAACGCATCCCCTATGAGCGCGCGCGCAAATCGTCCTGCGTGCATTCTTACGACTACATCGGCCCGTATGTCGCCGACCTCGTCAACGTCGTCGACATGGACGCGATCCGGGCCGCAGGCGTCAAAATCGGGATCGATCCCCTGGGCGGCGCGGCGGTGCGCTACTGGCAGCCCATCATCGAGCGTTATGGCCTTGCCGCAACCATCGTCAGCGATGCGGTCGATCCGACGTTCCGGTTCATGACGCTGGATTGGGACGGGAAGATCCGGATGGACTGCTCCTCGCCGTTCGCGATGGCGCGGCTGATCGGGATGCGCGACAAGTTCGATGTCGCCTTTGCCAACGACACCGATGCCGATCGTCATGGCATCGTGACCCGCTCGAACGGGCTGATGAATCCCAATCATTACCTCGCCGTCACCATCGCCTACCTGTTCGGGCATCGGCCGCAATGGGGCGCGGATTGCGCGGTAGGCAAGACCATCGTCTCGAGCGCGATCATCGATCGCGTCGCGAACAAACTCGGCCGCAGGCTGGTGGAAACGCCGGTCGGGATTCAAATGGTTTGTCGGCGGCCTCGGCGACGGCTCGTTCGGGTTCGCCGGCGAGGAAAGCGCCGGCGCGTCGTTCCTGAGGAGGGACGGGTCGGTGTGGACCACCGACAAGGACGGCATCATTCTGGGGTTGCTCGCCGCCGAGATGACCGCGCGAACCAGACGCGATCCGGGCCAGTTGTTCGATCAATTGACTGGGGAACTCGGCAGGCCCTTCTACGAGCGGATCGACGCGCCTGCGACGCCGGCGCAGAAGAATCTCCTGAAGGCGCTCTCGCCCGAAAAGCTCGCGATGAAAGAGCTGGCCGGCGAGCCGGTGCGGGCGGCGCTCACCGCGGCACCCGGCAACGGTCAGTCCTTCGGCGGCATCAAGGTCTCCTCCGACAGCGGCTGGTTTGCCGCGCGGCCTTCGGGCACCGAAGACGTCTACAAGATCTATGCGGAGAGTTTCCGCAGCGAGGCACACCTGCGGCAAATCCAGCACGACGCCCAGTCCGCGATCGCGCGGGCCTTCAACGGTTAGAGCATCATCCGATTGGATGAAGCGGATCATGATCTGATTTCCTGTTTGCGCGAGCCGTACAAGCAAGGCACAAATGTGAGCGGAGATTCGAATGACGCCGCTGTTGATCGCAGCCCTTGGCCTGTTGATGGTCGCGACAGCGTTTCTGTCCGGCCTGTTCGGCATGGCCGGCGGGCTGATCCTGATCGGCGTGCTGCTGACGCTGATGCCGCTGCCGTCGGCGATGGTGCTGCATGCGATCACGCAGATGGCGTCGAACGGCTGGCGCGCCTTTTTGTGGCGCAGCCATATCCAGGTGGCGGCCGGTTGCGGTCTATCTGATCGGATGCGCGCTGGCGCTGGCGGCGTGGTCGATCCTCCGCTACGTGCCGGACAAACCCATTGCCTTGTTATTGCTGGGGGTGACGCCGTTCATGGCGCGGCTGACGCCTGCTAGCCTGAAGCCCAATCCCGACAGCATCTGGCAGGGCACCATCTACGGCTCGATCTGCATGGGGCTGATGCTGATGACCGGCGTCTCCGGCCCGCTGATGGACACCTTCTTTCTCGGCGGCAAATTCGATCGCCGCGGCATTGTCGCGACCAAGGCCACCTGTCAGGTGGCCAGCCATTTCGTCAAGCTGATCTACTTCGGCGGCATCATCGATCAGGCCGCCACGCTCGATCCGGTTCTCGCCGCGGTCGCGGTCGCGGCGTCGATGGCGGGCACGACGCTGGCCCGGCGCCTCCTGGAGGCCATGACCGAACTGCAATTCCGCACCTGGGCGCGGCGGCTGATCACCACGGTTGCCAGCTACTACATCATCTACGGAGGCTGGCTGCTGCTGGCGCGCAGCCATGCCTTTGCCTTTTGACAAAGGGAGGAGCCCGATGGTCGACACGGCAGATCCGCTGGTGCTCGATTTTGTCGAATGGATCGCCAGGGAGCCCAGGCCTTATGCCGAGGTGATCGAGACGTGGCGTACCTCATGCCCGCGA
Source organism: uncultured Alphaproteobacteria bacterium (assembly GCA_963823115.1). Lineage (GTDB taxonomy): Bacteria > Pseudomonadota > Alphaproteobacteria > Rhizobiales > Xanthobacteraceae > Bradyrhizobium. Next base: position 42,098 of record CAWGKJ010000056.1, read on the forward strand.
TTGACGATCTGGGAAGATGCCGTCGATCGCGGCTACGTCGCGCGCGAGTCCATCGCGGGCGCAGGCGTCAGGGTCGCGGTCACCGCACGCGGCGAAAAATTGCTGCGTGAGCACGGCCGCCGGCTGACGCCTGAGCCGATCACTTCGCCGCGATGCGAAACGCCCGCCATTGACTTCGCCGCCTCGTTGCGGTGAAGTTCATGCAATCGCATCCAATTTGGGCATGCACCCGCAAACTGGACAGGAACGCCCCATGATCGATCTCTATTACTGGACCACGCCGAACGGCCACAAGATCACGATGTTTCTCGAAGAGACCGGGCTCGAATACAAGATCTTCCCGGTCAACATCGGCAAGGGCGAGCAGTTCAAGCCGGAGTTTCTTGCGATCGCGCCGAACAACCGGATTCCCGCGATGGTCGATCACGCGCCGAAAGGCGGCGCCAAGCCGATCTCGATCTTCGAATCCGGCGCGATGCTGCTGTACCTCGCCGAGAAGACCGGCAAGTTCCTCCCCTCCGACATCTACGGCCGCTACGACGCGATCCAGTGGACGTTCTGGCAGATGGGCGGTCTTGGGCCGATGGCGGGCCAGAACCATCACTTCTCGAACTACGCGCCGGAAAAAATCAAATACGCCATCGATCGCTACGTGAACGAGACCAACCGGCTCTACGGCGTGCTCAACAGGCGTCTGTCGAATCGCGAATTCATCGCAGGCGAATATTCGATCGCCGACATGGCGAGCTATCCCTGGATCGTGCCGTACAAGAACCAGAGCCAGAACATCGACGATTTCCCGCATCTCAAGCGCTGGCTGGAGACCATCGGCGAGCGGCCCGCGACGATTCGCGCCTACGCCAGGGCCAAGGAGGTCAATCCGAATTTCGGTCAGCCCGCGATCCGCACCGAGGAAGAACGCAAGGTGCTGTTCGGCCAGACCGCGGCGGTGGTGAGGTAGGGTGGTCATCATAATCCATCATCCGTCATTGCGAGCGAAGCGAAGCAATCTATGAGGCAGGCGAAAACTGGATTGCTTCGTCGCTTCGCTCCTCGCAAAGACGAACTTGCTTTGCACGGGATCCCCACATGACTCTCAAACTCTTCGAACTCGTCGGCACCGACGCAGCGCGTCCGTTCAGCCCGTACTGCTGGCGGACGCGGATGGCGCTGGCCCACAAGGGGTTGTCGGCGGAATCGATCCCGTGGCGCTTCACCGAGAAGGGCGCGATCGCTCCGCACAATTCCGAAAAGGTGCCGGTGCTGATCGACGGCGAAACGTCGGTCGCCGATTCCTGGGCGATCGCGAACTATCTGGAAGATACTTATCCGGACCGGCCGTCGCTGTTCGGCGGCGAGGGCGGCCGCGCCATGGGCCGGATGATCAACGCGTGGGGCGACATCGCCGTGGTCGGTGGCCTATTCCCGCTGATCGTCGCGGATATCCCTGCGCAATTGGCGCCGGTGGATGCGGCCTATTTCCGCAAAAGCCGCGAGGCCCGCCTGGGCAAGCCGCTGGAGGAAGTGGCGGCCGTGCGCGACAAATCCCTCGAGGGCTTTCGCCGCTCGCTCGAGCCGATGCGGTTGACCCTGAAGACGCAGGCCTTTCTCGGCGGCGTCGCGCCGAATTACGCCGACTACATCGTGTTCGGTGGATTCCAGTGGGCGCGCGTGGTCAGCCCGTTCAAGCTGCTCGGCGAGGACGATCCGGTTCACACATGGCGCGAAAGACTGCTCGACGCGTTCGATCGTCTGGCGCGAAAATCGCCGGGCTATCCGGTGTAGCGTCAACGACCGTCGTGGTTCGGTCGTTCATGACGCGGCGGTCAGAGCTTCGGAAAACCCACCGTCTGCGACAGCAGCACCTGCTGGTCGTGGCCCAGTCCGAGCGCGTTGGCGATGGCCTCGCGATTGATCCAGGCGCGGATGACGGTGGAGAGCCCGTTGCTGGCGGCAAACAGATAGACGTTTTGCGCGATCGCGCCGGCGGCGGCGGAAGCAAAACTCTCGCGGCTTGCGACCGGCACCAGCTTCATGCGGCCGTGGTCGGCGACATACACGAGATCCAGCGCCGCCTCGTCGACGAAATCCTGATAGCCGGTCACGCGCCTGATATCGCTGCCGGCGACCAGCTGCAACGCGTTGCCTGCGGCATCGTACAGGTAGGCACCTGACGGCAGCGCGACATAGACGTCGATCTCCTGCGCGTTCATCGCCGACGGCGCGGTGCGCCCGCCGTCGCTGCGGTTGATGCCGTCAGCGGCCCACAACAGGCTGGAGAGCATCGGTAGCGGCAATTCCTGGTGCGCGAATTCGCGGGCGGAGTGCCGCCTGGCAAGCGCCTCCATCAGCGGCATGCCGCCCGCCTTGTCGGGAGCCGGGAGCGCTATCTTCGGGACGGCGTCGCCTTTGGCCGGCTTGGGTCGTAATTGGCCCATCGCGCCGAGCGCCAGTTTTGTCAGGGTACTCATCGCCGATCTCCAGTTGATGATTTGGGGCTTCGCCGCCGGTCCACGGGCCGTTCAGTCCGTCGGCGCGGTGGCGTCGGCGGGTCATCGGACAGATTGGATGCGATGAGCCTGGCCTTGCCCTGGTTGACCTCGGCCACGGCGCTCTCGGCGTCGGATGCCTCGGCGTCGAACAGCGCGCATTGCTCGACATCGCCGTCGATCATTTCTCTCTGGGCGGTTCTGAACCGGGCAACCGCGCCTTTCTTCGATTTGAACGCCTTGAAATCGAAGTCTTCATTGGGCCGTTTGAAGCTGACCACGAACATGATGACCTTCCCGCGGGATGCGCGTCGGTGCAATGGCGCTCATGAAGCGATATATTTCGCCAGCAGGTGTTGCTCTAGATCAAGAAATGACCGGGCCTGCATGCCTGCACGCGAAGGCGTATTCACGGGATTTGCGACCATGTCGGATCAAGCAGAGACGATTCCCACCAAGGCGGTCATCACCGCCGCAGAACCGCAATTGTTCGTCGCCGACATCAAGGCATCGTGCGAATTCTTTGCGAACAAACTCGGTTTCGTCACGGCGTTCACCTATGGCGAGCCGCCGTTCTATGCGCAGGTCAGCCGCGACGGTGCGCGGATCAACCTGCGGTGCGTTGAGCAGCCGGTGTGGGATGCAGGCTTGAGAGACCGCGAGCAATTGCTTTCGGCGTCGCTGACCGTTGCAGGGGCGGACGAAATCAAGCGCCTCTTCCTCGAATTTGAGGCCGTTGGCGTGACGTTTTTTCAAGCGCTCAAGAGCGAGCGCTGGGGCGCGCGAGGTTTCATCGTCAAGGATCCGGACGGGAACCTGCTGCTGTTCGCCGGACCGGCGGAGTAGCGAAACGCCGCTCACTCCTCCGCCGGCTTGCGACGGCGCTGGAGCGTGCCTTGATTTTGTAACGCAGCCAACACGGCCTTGAGGTCGGGCAGCACCGCGGCGCATTTCGCGCGCGTCTCGTCGGTCGGCGGCACGGTGTCCGGCACCATGATCGTGATGGCGCCGGCGGCGTGCGCGGCGGTGACGCCGGGACTGGAATCCTCGACGGCGAGGCAGAGTTGCGGTCTCAGGTCGAGCCGGGAGGCGGCGAGAAGATAAAGATCGGGGCTCGGCTTGCCGCGCGTAACGTCGTCGAGGGTCAGGACGTTGCCGAAACGCGCCCGGATCCCGGCCAGCGTCAAATGCTCGTCGGCGGTACGCCGCGACGACGAGGTAACGATCGCCATCGGGTATTCGGCGGCCTGCAGTGCATCCAGCAGCTCGATCGCTCCATTCTTCAGCGGAAGTCCGGCTTCGAGCATTTCGTCCCGCTTTGCGGTGTAGGCCCGGCTTATTTCTGGGAACGGCAGGCTTTCACCATAGCGCTCGCGGAGTATCGACCGGCATTCCGGTCCGGGGAGGCCGGCCATCGAGTGGCAAAGCGCGACGACGCCGTCGGTATAGCCGCACGTACCCAGGGCCGCGATCAAACTCTCGATATAGACCCTTTCGGTATCGAGCAGCGTTCCGTCCATGTCGAGCAGGACCGCTTCGATGTTCCAGTTGTCCGTCACGTCGCCGCCGCGCTTTGCGCCCGCGCCGCCGCCATCTTGCGCAGGCAATCCCGGCACAGGCAATCCCCGCCATCGACCGGCATCGGCAGCCGTACAGTTTCCTCGTCGCACCAGCACGGCCCCGCCAGGCTGCAGGTGAATTCCGTTCCGCATCCGGAACAGGCGAGGCGGCGCGAAGCCGGATTTTCTAACCGATTTGTCATTAATCGAGCCGGATCCTGATCATATATATTCGTGCCGGACGGCGTTATGATCCCGTGAGCACATATACGCCGGGAACAGCGCAAGGGAAATCCGATGGTCCGCGATTCGCGAGCCGCTTCTGTTGTGCTCGATCGCTTCGGGTGGGGTGCGCGCGGCGGCGCTGGCGCAGGTCTTGCTTGCCTTCGGGTTTCCGCTGCCGACCAGTCGGAATTGCCGGATTGCGCACACGCGAGCGCTTCGTCATCGAACAAGGCTTATACTGCTATCGACCGAAGCCGTCAGGACCAGGAGAAGACCTGCCCATGTTTATCGCCATGAATCGTTTTCGCGTCGCCAGGGGATCCGAAGCCGCATTCGAGCAGGTCTGGATGTCGCGCGACAGTCATCTCGACAAGGTGCCGGGCTTTGTGGAGTTCCACCTGCTCAAGGGGCCCGAAGCCGAGGATCACACGCTCTATGCTTCTCACACGATCTGGGAAAACCATGCCGCGTTCGAAGCCTGGACCAAATCGGAAGCGTTCCGGGCCGCTCATCACAAGGCTGGCGACAACAAGGTGCTCTATCTCGGACCCCCGCAGTTCGAAGGTTTTGAGGTTCGCCAGACGGTGGGGCGCGGAGCCGCATGAGGTTTCGCTGCGGGAAAGATTTCCGGCACGAATACCCAGACGCGATTGTTACGCGATGTAACTACCCCTTGGTAATCGCATCGATCTCCGTAAGCTCCTCCGCGCTCAGCGTCCAGCCGATTGCTTTGACGTTCTGCTCGACCTGCTCGACGCGGGTCGCGCCGGCGATCACGCTGGAGACCTGCGGCCGCGACGCCAGCCATGAGAACGCAAGCTCGAGCATGGTGTGGCCGCGCGCCCGGGTGAACGCCTGCAACTTTTCGACGATGTCCTCGTTGCTCGGCGTGACATAGCGGTCGCGCAGCGCCGGGGCCTTGGCAAAGCGCGTGTCGTCGGGTGCCGTAGTGCCGCGCTTGTATTTGCCGGTCAGAAGGCCGCTGGCCAGCGGAAAGAACGGCAGCAGGCCGAGATTGTATTCCTGCGCCGCCGGCAGCAGGTCGTTTTCGATCCCGCGCGCCAGCAGGCTGTATTCGTCCTGGCACGACGCGAACGGATTGACGTTCATGTGGCGCGCGGTGAGTTCAGCCTCGGCGACGCGCCATGCCGGAAAGTTCGAGTTGCCGATGTAGCGCACCTTGCCCTGCCGGATCAGGTCGTCCAGCGCCCGCAAGGTTTCCTCGATCGGCGTCAGGGGATCGTAATCGTGCTGCTGGTAGAGATCGATGTAGTCGGTCTTCAGCCGCTTCAGGCTGGCCTCGATCGCAGACATGATGTAGCGCCGCGACGCGCCCTGCCTGGTGCCATCGTTGCTCATCGGCTTGGAGAATTTCGTCGCCAGCACGATGTCCTTGCGGCGGTCGCCGAGCACCTGCCCCAGCACGGTCTCGGAACCACCCATGCCCGCATAGATGTCGGCGGTATCGAACAGCGTGATGCCGAGGTCGATCGCCTTGTGGATCACCTTGCGCGAAGATTTCGAGGTCGGTGCGCTGGCCGAAATTGTTGCAGCCGAGGCCGACGGCTGAAACGCGCAGGCCGGAGCCGCCGAGATTGCGAATTTGCATGGACTAGTACTCTAATTGTTTGCGCATGATCTTTCGCCAAACGGACTTTGGCGGACCATGCGCTCGGGATGAGGCGCAAGACGGGATGGCATTGTGACCCGCAGGCCTCAAAGCCGCAAGGCGCAGCGCACCATGGCATTGACGCGGGTCAGGCCAGTTCGGGGAACGCCAGCGGTTGTTCGCCGTCTGGCGCCGTTCTCTCCGGCGGCGCGGTACGCAGCGCGGCTGCGGTCATGCGCCGGACCGATTTTTCCGCGTCGCGGGCGATCGCCTTGCGATCGGCGCGCATGTCGTGGGCTGTGGCCTCGCCCCAGCTCACGGTGACATCGACGGCGCCTGACGCGAACACGCCAAGCAGATGAGGGATCAGGTCAGCGTCGCCATACCAGGCCACGCGCTCGCGCAAGCCGCGGCCCATCGGCACGCCGCCAATCCCGACATAGGCCAGCGACATCGGTTGCACCGTGATGCTGGTATGGTGGGTGCTGTTGCCGAGCGCGTGATGGACCGCGCCAACCAGCGACGAGCGGAACGGCAGCACGCGAGTGCCATTGCTCGAGGTTCCCTCGGCGAACAGCACGACCGCATCGCCGCCGAGCAGGCGGCCGGCGATCTCGCGCGTCGCCGCGCCGGTCTGGCGCCGGGCCTGCCGGTTGATGAAGATCGTTCGCTGCAATTTCGCAAGCCAGCCGAACACCGGCCACCCCGCGACCTCGCTCTTGGCGATGAACACCACCGGCGCCAGTGCCGATATGACGCAGATGTCGAGCCAGGACGCGTGGTTGGACAGGATGAGGACGGGGTTGGCCGTCGATCGCCGGCCGACCTCGCGAATCCGCACCCCGATCAGCGCGCAGAGCGCGCGGTGGTATAGATGGGGAATGGTCCGCTGCAGCCGCAGGTCGAACGCGAGCCCGATCAGCTGGAACGGCAACAGCGCCAGCGTGAGTGCGAGGAAGGCCAGTGCGATGAGGATGATACGGATCATGAATGCGGTTCGCTGAGCGCCTGATGCCGGTGCCGGCAGGTTTATACTCGACGCGACTGGACGCAGGCCAAAAAAAATGCGGCCCCGGTCAGACGCGGCGACTGACGGGGACCGCTGGGGCGCTTGATCTGCGACGGGGGGCCTGATCAGACGCAGACGGAGACTAACCCTGCTTTGTTACGCGCCAATGACAGCCATATTTATCCACAGGCGGTCCGGCTGCGGGGCCGCTGGCTGATTTGAGCCTGCAGGCATGAGCATTCCGAAAAGCGCCGTCAGAACAGCTTGCGGTACACGATAAATCCGCTTTGCTCCGCTACCTTGTCGTAAAGCTTCCTCGCGGTGAGGTTGGTTTCGTGCGTTTGCCAGTAGACGCGCGGCGATCCGGCGCGCCTCGCCTGTTCATAGACACCATTGATGAGCGCTCTGCCCACGCCTTTTCCGCGCGCATCCTCGCCCGTGAACAAATCCTGCAAATAGCAGCTCGGCTCGATGGTGGTGGTGCTGCGGTGGAAGAGGTAATGCGTCAGGCCAAGCAGTTTCCCGCCGCGCTCCGCGACCAGGCCATGGACCGGCTCATAGGCATCGAAAAAGCGCGCCCACGTCGTCAGCGTAATTTCAGGGGAAAGCGCGGTCGCGCCCGACCGCCCGTAAAAGGCGTTGTATCCGTCCCACAGCGGAAGCCATTGGTCGTAGTCCTGGCGGGTCACGAAGCGGATGGACAGGTCATTCGACATTCGTGACTCCGAATTCACCGGGGGCAGCAGTCAGGGTGCACGCGGGCTGGCGATGCTGTGCTTTTCATTAAAGAAGAGGCCGCGGAGGATCAATCTCATTGGTGTTACGGGCGCGGCTTTCCGATCCCCTGGATCAAATGATATCGAAGGGATGGAGCCGGGCTCCATGCTCGTGAGTTGAGCGCCGAGATTTCGAAAGGATATCCATGCCAGCTATTTCGCCATCGGTCTTGCCGGTTCTGATGCTGTTTGCCTCCAACGTTTTCATGACCTTCGCCTGGTACGGCCATTTGAAATTCAAGGAGAGCTGGCTGCCGCTCGCGATCATGGTGAGCTGGGGCATCGCATTTTTCGAATACTGGCTGGCGGTGCCGGCCAATCGCTGGGGCAGTGCGGTGTACTCGGCGGCACAGCTCAAGACCATGCAGGAGGTGATCACGCTGATCGTGTTCGCCGGATTTTCGGTTTTGTATTTGAAGGAGCCGCTGGGCTGGAATCACGGACTGGGTTTTGCTTTGATCGCGCTGGGGGCTTTTTTCATTTTTCACAAATGGTCGTAAGCGGATTGGGTCAGCGGCTTTCGCTGGTGATACGTTATTGCGCGTTGCGGGGGAGCATATTCCGTCCTGCTGTTTGATCGGCGAGCGGCCACAGCGCGCTTTCGCCGCGCGTTCCTGTGGCGATCAGGAATGACGCTGCCACGAGGATCGCTGCGGTCAGCGCCACGGTAACAAGTACGACAGGAGACTTCATTGTTGCCCGATCGCGGTGCCGATCACCGCGCATTGTCGCGCCATATCGTGAATGGCCTGGAAGGTGGCTTTGGTTACGCCGGCAGAGGCATCGCCATGGAGACTTTGATCGAGAGCATCGTCAGGGTGACGATCAGGCACAGCGACAATGCGCCGATCGCGAGCGAAGCCGCGACGGCATCCGTCAATCGGGATGAGGCAACGGGCGCGCTGCGGCCGTTGAAGCCTGCTGTGCCAGGCGACCGTATCATGGTCCGGGATCCTTCGACGCGTGGGCAAATCACCCACAACCACCAAAACATCGCTGGAATCACAGGCAATATTGGGGCGCGGAAGTCCCAAAAATGGCGAAAACACGGCGCGATCGGCGGTTATGCCCGCTATCTCTGCTGTTATGCCCGCTGATCTTTGTTGCCTTAAGCCTCGGCGGCGATGCCGGCGGGCATCCGTCGACTTCAGCACCGGGTTGCCAGTCCATGGAGACGAAGCCCGGGGTCTGCTCGACCCGCCGCAACCAGGCGCGGATCGCCGGGAAGGTCGCGAGGTCGTAGTCGCAGCGGTCGGCGACGTGGGTGTAGCCGTAGAGCGCGATATCGGCGACCGTGAGCTGGCCCGCGGCAAAATATTCGTGGGTCTTGAGGTGATTTTCCATCACCTGCAACGCGCCGTAGCCGCGCTCCATCCAGTCTTCCAGCGCGTGGGTCTGCAGGTCGCGGCCGCCCTTGACCAGCGCCAGCCAGAAATAGGCCGCGCCGATATTCGGCTCCAGCGCGTGCTGTTCGAAGAACATCCACTGCAGCGCTTCGGCGCGCTCGACCCGCGATTCCGGCGCCAGCGAGGTGCCGCCGGCGACGTACCAGAGGATGGCGTTGGATTCGGCGAGGTAGCGTCCTTCCGCGACTTCCAGCAGCGGCACCTGTCCGCTCGGATTTTTCGCGAGAAATTCCGGCGTGCGGCTCTCGCCGCGCAGAATGTCGATCTCGATCGCGCGGTAGGGCGCATTCAGTAGCGCCAGCGCAAGGCGGACCTTGTAGCTGTTGCCGGAACGCTGCATCGAATAGAGCTTGTACATTCGGATTCGGTCGACCGGTGAGATTGCCCCGCATGCGGGTGGATTCGTGTTGTCACGCCGCATCGCGGCTAAACAATGATGCCGATGCCGATGCGTCGCAAGACCCGGAACTTGGAAAAGGTCGAAAACCTCTACCGCAGTGCAACCGCGCAGAAGATCTTGCCAACAGGCTTTGACAAATCAGATCACGCCTGCGCGATTTTCGGGACGCCGATGGCAGATCTTTCGCGATCCTGCATCGCACGCCGCAATATGAAAACGTAGAAGGTCAGCAATACCAGCAAGCCGAGGGGGATGCCGGTGACGCCGGCGATGCCGCGCGACACCAGCGGCACGATCCAGGCTGCGGCCAACAGGCTGATCTCGTAATCGCGGAAGCCGCGGTTCAGTCCGTGGCGTGCGAAGAATGCGATGGCGACCGCGAGCACGACGAGATCGTAGTCGAGGACGTAAGGCGTCGCGAGCAGGCTGCCGGCCGCGAGCGCCGCGGCCTTGAGTTCGAATGCGGCATCGCTCTGCCACAGCCAGGCGAGGCTTGCGGCGAGCATCAGCGCCAGCGCGATCTGAATGGCATAGGCGGTGTGAACGCCCGCGCCCCACATTCGCGCCGCCGAAAATACCGACTGGATCTTCTCCCAGCCGGTGCCGCCCTGCTCGAGCACCACCGTCTGCGTGAAGTTCATGGAATCCGCAAACGCGTGCCAGACGCCGCCGCCGAGCGTCGCGAAGCTGAGCGCAAGCAGCGCCACGACGGTGGCCGCGGCCGCGCCGATGGTGCGCCATCGCCCGCCCGCCAGCAGCGCGATCGGGATCAAGACCGCCGAATTGCGGCTTGTAGGCGAGGCAGCCGATCAGCACGCCGGCGAGCCAGGGCCGGCGATCGAGCAGATGCAGCGCGCCGCCGAGCAGTGCTGCGGTGAGAAATCCATTCTGGCCGTGGCCGATGTTGACGAACACCGCGGGGAAGGCGGCCGCGATCAGCAGCGTTTCCGCACCGTGGCAGGATGGCGCGCATCGCCGCGAGGTAGGCCGCGAGGCACGCCGCAAGCCAGATCGCAAGGCCCCAGGCATAGGGAAAGGCGGCCACGACGACCGCGACGGCAAAGAAGAACGGCGGATAATGCCAGCCGTAGAACGGCACCTCGCGGCCGCCGAATACGGCCTTCTCCGCGGCATGCTGGAGCGCCGGCTCATAGGCTTCCGCCGGCCGGCCCTGCCAGGTCAGCATGCCCGCGGCGTAGACGTTGGAAAAATCGGTGCCGACAGGCTTGCCGTTGCGATCGATCAGGCCGTCCGACAATGCGATCCAGCCGGCCACCGCGATGGCGCAGATGGCGAGCAGGATCAGGCTGTAGCCCCGTGCGCGCGAGGCGGTCAGCCATTGGCCGGATCGCAGCCCTTGCCAGATATGAGTCATTTCGCCGCAGAATTTTATGAATGTTGCGCCAGCCTAGCCGGGTGCCTTTTAACGTTCCCTAAAGTTTGGGCTCGTCCGGGCCAAGCTTCTTGCGATGCAGCGTGACCCGCTTTAGGGTGCCGCTGATCCCAACAAAAAGAGTCGTGGATCGGTGTGGCGACACCCGGCTTGTTCACGACGTCTGCAAGGAGATGACGATGCCGTTTCTGTCCGCTGCGCTCGACCGTGTGAAGCCGTCCGCGACCATCGCGGTATCGGATAAGGCACGCGCGCTCAAAGCGGCCGGCCGCAACGTCATCGGCCTTGGCGCCGGCGAGCCCGATTTCGACACCCCCGCCAACATCAAGCTGGCGGCGATCCATGCCATCGAGGCCGGCAAGACCAAATACACCGATGTGGAGGGCATTCCCGAGCTGAAGCAGGCGATCATCGGCCAAGTTTCAGCGCGAGAACGGTCTCACCTACAAGCCGAACCAGATCATCGTCGGCACCGGCGGCAAGCAGGTGCTCTACAACGCGCTGATGGCCACCATCAATCCCGGCGACGAGGTCATCATTCCCGCGCCCTATTGGGTGAGCTATCCGGAAATGGTGGCGCTCGCCGGCGGCGATCCGGTGCCGGTGGTGTGCACGGCGGAGCAAGGCTTCAAGCTGCAGCCCGACGCGCTCGAAAAGGCGATCACGCCGAAGACCAAATGGATCATTCTTTGTTCGCCGTCGAACCCGACCGGCTCCGCCTATACGCGCGCCGAGTTGAAGGCGATCACCGACGTGCTGGTGAAGCATCCGCATGTCTGGGTGATGACCGACGATATGTACGAGCATCTGGTCTATGACGACTTCGTGTTCACGACGCCGGCGCAGATCGAGCCGAAACTGTACGACCGCACGCTGACGGTGAACGGCGTGTCGAAGGCCTATTGCATGACGGGCTGGCGCATCGGTTATGCGGGCGGCCCCGCCGAACTGATCAAGGCGATGGCGACGATCCAGTCGCAGTCGACCTCGAACCCGTGCTCGATTTCGCAATGGGCGTCGGTCGAAGCCCTCAACGGTCCGCAGGACTTCATCCCGGTGAACAACAAGGCCTTCAAGGAGCGCCGCGATCTCGTGGTGGCGATGCTCAACCAGGCCAAGGGCATCGACTGCCCGCGGCCGCAGGGCGCGTTCTATGTCTACCCGTCCTGCGCCGGCACCATCGGCAAGACCTCGCCGTCCGGCAAGGTGATCGCCAACGACGAGGACTTCGTCACCGAGCTTTTGGAGAACGAGGGCGTCGCGGTGGTGCAGGGTTCGGCGTTCGGGCTTGGCCCGGCGTTCCGCATTTCCTATGCGGCCAAGAACTCCGATCTCGAGGAAGCCTGCAAACGCATCCAGCGATTTTGCGGCAATTTGAGATAGTCAAATCGCTTCGCCGTCTCGCGGCTTAGCTCGCGCAGAATCGTAACCCGGAGAGGTCCGTGAAAGCGGGCCTTTTTTGTTTGAGTCGGGTTCGGCGCGCCGCAAATCTGGCACGGCCGCCGATGTTGTGTCATAGAGAAGCGAGCGCCCGGGCTCGGGCGCTCTCCCGATTCTCTGCTCGCATCACATTTTCAGCCGGAGATTTCTTCATGCGCCGTTCATTCATCCTCGCCGGTGTCGCCGTTACCACGCTGGTCGCATCCTTCACCGGCGCCCATGCGCAGCAGCCGATGCAGCGCGTGCAGGTCGGCGTCCTCGAATGCCGCGGCGGAGCAAGCATCGGCTTCATCGTCGGCTCCGTGACCAACCTCGGTTGCGTGCTGCGCGTCGAGGGCATGCCGGAGGACCGCTATGTCGCGACCATCCGCAAGGTCGGCGTCGATCTCGGCATCACCGCGGAATCGGCGCTTGCCTGGGGCGTGTACGCGCCGGTCGCCCGGCTCGGGCCGGGCGATCTTTCGGGCAACTATGCCGGCGCGCAGGGCAGCGCGTCGATCGGCGTCGGGGTCGGCGGCAACGTGCTGGTCGGCGGCTCGGCCAATTCGATCGCGCTGCAGCCGCTCAGCGTGCAGGGCCAGGTCGGTCTGAACGTCGCGGCCGGGCTGGAAAGCCTGGAACTCCGGCCGGGAAGGTAGACAGCGTTCCGCGGATGCTGCGCGGCAGCTCGGGCGCGCTCGGGCTCCCGGCTCTATGATGGCGCCATGGCGTCGGCCGGACGATGCTTCGCATGGCCGGTAAACCGCGGCACTGCGTCCGGGATACGCATTATCTTTCAGCGACGTTTTTCCGGCTTGCCAAATCGCGATCGGAGGGGGAGCATCCAGCCTGCCGACCCAATCAAGGGCCGAGCTCCAAACAAGGAGGCGGCGATGGGACAAGACGTCAGAAGTCCCCGCGGTCCACGGTGCATCGCACTGGTGGGCCCTTTCCAAAGCGGTAAAACCACACTCTTAGAAGCGATATTGGCGCGTACGGGCGCGATCCCGCGCATCGGCAGCGTCGATGCCGGAACCTCCGTGGGCGACGCCAGCCCCGAAGCCCGCCACCACAAGATGGGCGTCGGCCTCAGCGCCGTCACAACAAGTTTCATGGGCGACAGTTACACCTTTATCGATTGTCCCGGATCTGTGGAATTCGCGCACGACATGCGCGCCGCGTTGCCGGCGGTCGATGCCGCGGTCGTGGTTTGCGAGGCCGACGAGAAGAAGCTGCCGCAGCTTCAGATCATCCTGCGCGAACTCGAAGATCTCGGTATTCCGCGCTTTCTGTTTCTCAACAAGATCGATCGGGCCAACAAACGCATCCGCGAGACGCTGGCGACATTGCAGCCGGCGTCTCGAATTCCGCTGGTTTTGCGACAAATTCCGATCTGGAACGGCGAATTGATCGCAGGTTTCGTCGACCTGGCGCTGGAACGCGCCTTCGTCTACCGCGAGCATAAGGCCTCCGAAGTCGTCACGCTTGAAGGCGGCGATCTCGACCGTGAAAAGGAAGCCCGCTTCTCGATGCTGGAAAAGCTCGCCGACCACGATGACGCGCTGATGGAGCAATTGCTCGAGGACATTCAGCCGCCGCGCGACGCGGTATTTGACGATCTCGCCCGCGAATTGCGCGAAGGGCTGATCTGTCCGGTGCTGCTCGGCTCGGCTGCGCGCGAGAACGGCGTGCTGCGCCTGATGAAGGCGTTGCGCCATGAATCGCCTGGCGTGACCGAGACCGCAAAGCGGCTCGGCGTGCCGCCGTTCAGGGACGCGCTCGCCTACGTGTTCAAGACCGTGCATTTGCAGCACGGCGGCAAGCTGTCGCTGACACGCGTGCTTGCCGGGCATCTCGACGACGGCGCGACGCTGCAATCCTCATCGGGCGAGATCGGCCGGGTGTCCGGCATAACAAACGTGAACTGCGCCCACGACACCAAGCGCGCCTCCGCGGAGGCCGGCGACACGGTCGCACTCGGCAAGCTCGATACCATCAAGACCGGCGATACGCTTTCGGGCGGCAAGACCGCGCCAGAAGCGCTGGTAAATATCGAGCCGACGCCGCCGGTGCTGGCGACGGCGCTCGCGGCCACGGACCGCAAGGACGATGTCAAGCTTGGCCAGGCTTTGCTGCGGCTGAACGAGGAAGATCCTTCGCTGACGATGATCCACAACCCGCGGACCCACGACATCGTGCTGTGGGGGCAGGGCGAGATGCATCTGCGGGTCGCGCTGGAACGCCTGGGCGACCGCTTCGGCGTCAACGTCAAATCGCAACCGCCGGCCATCGGATATCAGGAGACCATCCGCAAATCGATCACCCAGCGCGGCCGGCACAAGAAGCAATCCGGCGGCCACGGCCAGTTCGGCGACGTGGTGCTGGAGATCAATCCGCTGCCGCGCGGTGTGGGCTTCGAGTTTCACGAGAAGGTCGTCGGCGGCGCGGTTCCGCGAAATTATATCGGCGCGGTGGAAGAGGGCGTGGTCGATGGATTGCTGCGCGGGCCGCTCGGCTTTCCCGTCATCGATGTCCAGGTGACGCTGACCGACGGTTCGTACCACAGCGTGGACTCTTCCGATCTCGCCTTCCGCACCGCGGCGCGGATCGGCGTCAGCGAAGCGCTGCCGCAGTGCCAGCCGGTGCTGCTGGAGCCGATCCATGTCGTAGAGATCGTCTGTCCCACCGAAGCCACGGCGAAGATCAACGCCATCCTGTCGGGGCGGCGCGGGCAGATTCTCGGTTTCGACACCCGTGAGGGCTGGCCGGGATGGGACCGCGTCCGCGCCATGATGCCGGAAGCCGAGATCGGCGAGTTGATCGTGGAATTGCGGTCGGCGACGGCCGGCGCCGGCAGTTTCACGCGGCAGTTCGACCGCATGGCCGAGGTCACCGGCCGCGCCGCCGATCAGATCATCGCCGCGCACCGCGTCGCGGCGTAAAGATAGCCAGCGATCATGATCCTTGGCGAGAGGGTCGTGATCATTGGCAACAGCGGATCGGGCAAGAGCACGCTTGCGCGGGAACTGGCGCGTCGCATTGGCGCGCCAGCGATCGATCTCGATCGTATCCATTGGCAGGACAAGGTCGGCGCGAAGCGGGACGAAAATCTGGCAACCGACATGGTCGTCGAGGTCGCGGGCAAGCCGCGGTGGATTATCGAAGGCGTTTACGGCTGGCTCGCCGCGGCTGCACTGCCGTTCGCGACCTCGCTGGTCTGGCTCGACCTGCCCTGGATCCTGTGCAGCGAGGGGCTCTCCCGGCGTGGTCCCTGGAAAGGAGCGACAGCCGCCGAGCACGAGGCCTTTTTGCAATGGGCCGAAGCCTACTGGGAGCGCGCGACGCCGTCCTCATTCTCCGGCCACCTGGCGCTGTACGAGGATTTTGCCGGGCCGAAACTGCGTCTCCAGTCGCGACCGGAAATCGATGAGCTGCTCGCAACTTCAGCCGGTGCAGTGTTGAAGCGTTCTTGACGCCGCCCAGTTTCCCAAGTCAGCCTGCTTCATGAACACGCATTGACAGCGACCGCAGCTTGCCCGATTTGAGCAGCGAGCGGGTCTGTGCACGACGCCGCAACAGGATTGGCAATGACAGCCGTGACCAAACCCCGCGCCGCATGCCTGATCGGATGGCCGGCGGCGCATTCGCGTTCGCCGTTGATCCATCACTACTGGCTGCGGACGCTCGGCATCGAGGGCGGCTACAACATCGAGGCGGTGCCGCCCGAGGGCTTTGCGGAGTTCGTGCTGCATCTGTCGACGCATGGTTTTGTCGGCGCCAACGTCACCATTCCGCACAAGGAGCGCGCGCTGGCGCTGACCAAGCCGGACGCGCGCGCACGCGCGGTCGGCGCGGCCAATACGCTGTGGTACGAGGGCGGCGAACTGCGTTCGACAAACACCGACATCGAAGGTTTTATCAACAATCTGGACGCCTGCGCGGCGGGATGGGACACCGCCGCCGAGGAGGCGCTGGTGCTGGGAGCCGGCGGATCGTCGCGCGCGGTGGTGTTCGGATTGCTCGAGCGCGGCATCAAGCGCGTGCATGTGGCGAACCGGACCGTCGAACGCGCCCGCGCGCTCGCCGATCAATTCGGCGCCAAGGTCCATCCGGTTTCTTGGGAGGCCATCGGCGAACTGCTGCCGCACGCGGATTTGCTGGTGAACACGACCTCGCTCGGCATGCACGGCCAGCCCGCGCTTGAGGTGGACGTCGGCCGGTTGCCGCCGCATGCCGTCGTCGCCGATCTCGTCTACGTGCCGCTGCAGACGCCGTTGCTGGCGGCGGCGCGGGCGCGTGGGTTGAAGACCGCTGATGGGCTCGGCATGCTGCTGCATCAGGCGGTGCGCGGATTTGAATTGTGGTTCGGACAGCGGCCCCAAGTCACGCCGGAGCTTCGCGCGCTGATCGAGGCCGATCTCACCAAAGTTTGAGCCGGAATATCTTTCAAGCGCCGGGGTCCATTGTTAGGTGGTACCACCGGAGATCAGTTTATGGCCGTTCGTCGTTCAAGCCTTGTTCGCCCGCTTGTCGTAATGGCAGCTGTCATGGCATCGTCATTTTACGCGATCGCCCAGCAGCCGCCTGCGCCATCGCGGGTTCGCGGCACCATCGAAAGCGTTGACGGGGAAGTGTTGTCCGTCAAATCGCGCAGCGGCGAGGACTTCAAGCTGCACGTGGCCGCTGACATGCGGGTGGTCGGGATCGCCAGGATATCGCTGGCCGACATCAAGGTCGGTTCCTTCATCGGCACCACCACGGTGCCTGGACCCGACGGTGAGGCAAAAGCGATCGAGGTGCACGTGTTTCCGGAAAACATGCGCGGCACCGGGGAGGGGTCGCGGCCGTTCGATCTGCGCCCCAACAGCACCATGACCAATGCGACGGTGGCTGAGGCCGTCGTGGGCAACGAGGGACAAATCCTCACTGTCAAATACAAGGACGGCGAGAAGAAAGTCGATGGTTTCGCCGGATACGCCTGTCGTGACCTATGTTCCCGCCGACAAGTCCGATCTGAAGGCCGGCGCCAAGGTGATCGCCTTCATGAAGAAGCTGCCGGACGGCTCGTTCGAAGCCACCCGCGTCAGCGTCGGTCGCGACGGGCTGACGCCGCCGATGTAAGCCAAAACGCGCGGAGCCGGGAATAGTTACGGAGCTGTGGAGTTTTCCCCTGCAGCGGATAAAGCCCTGGGAGCAGAAAGCCATGCTGAGAATTTCTTCTTTGCTGCCGCGCACGCTGGCTTCGCTGACGGTCATATCCGTGCTGGGATCGGTGACGTGGGCCCAGCAGCCACCGACGGTGCGTATTCGCGGCACCATCGAAGCCGTCGACGGTCCCCTGCTTGACGTGAAATCGCGCGAGGGCGCGGAAATGAAGGTGCGTGTGACCGACAATGTGACGGTGTTCGGCGTCGCCAACATCGCGATGTCCGAAATCAAGCCGGGTTCCTACATCGGGGTGTCCGCGATGCCGGAGCCGGACGGCACCCAGAAGGCGCTCGCGGTCCATCTCTTCCCGGAGGCCCAGCGCGGCGTGGCCGAAGGTTTCCGGCCCTGGGATCTGCGCGCCGGCACGCACCATGACCAACGCCACCGTCGCCGAGACGGTCGCGGGCACCGACGGCCAGAACATCCTGGTCAAGTACAAGGACGGCGAGAAGAAGGTCGTGGTGCCGCCGGGGACGCCGATCGTCACCTTCCTTCCGGGCGACAAGTCTGAACTGAAGCCCGGCGCCAAGATCATCATCTTCGGCGCCACCAGGAAGGACGACGGCACGCTGGAAGCCAACCGGGTCAACGTCGGTCGCGACGGCATCACGCCGCCGATGTGACGCGAAGCGAAGCGTTATTCGCGCTTCGCGCGCCCCGGAATGACGAAATCAAATCGCCAGCACGTGGTCGTCGATCTCGGCGATCTTGTTGACGCCGCACAGGCCCATGGTCACGCTCAGTTCATTGCGGATGAGGTCGATCGCCTTGGCGACGCCGGGGCCGCCATAAGCGCCGAGGCCGTGAATGTAGGCGCGGCCGATCATGCAGGATTTGGCGCCGAGCGCGAGCGCGCGCATCACGTCCTGGCCTGAGCGAATGCCGCCGTCGAACAGCACCTCGATCTGCGAGCCGACGGCATCGGCGATTTCCGGCAACACCTCGATCGACGACGGCGCGCCGTCGAGCTGCCGGCCGCCATGGTTGGACACCACCAGCGCCTGCGCGCCGGTCTTCACCGCTTCCTCGGCGTCCTCGACATCGAGGATGCCCTTGAGGATCAGCTTGCCCGGCCAGATGCTGCGGATCCAGTCGACGTCCTTCCAGTTCAGCGTGGTGTCGAACTGCGTCGCGATCCAGGTCCCCAGCGCGGTGATGTCGTCGGTGCCCTTGAGATGGCCGACGAGATTGCCGAAGGTGCGGCGCTTGCCGCGCAGCACGCCGGCCACCCAGGCCGGCTTGGTGGCGAAATCGACGAGCTTCGACAGCGTCCATTCCGGCGGCACCGTCATGCCGTTCTTGATGTCGGCATGGCGCTGCCCGATCACCTGCAGGTCGACGGTCAGCACCAGCGCGCTGCATTTCGCCGCGATGGCGCGCTCGATCAGCTCCTTGATGAAGCCGCGGTCCTTCATGACGTAGAGCTGAAACCAGAACGGCTTGTCGACATTGGCGGCGACGTCCTCGATCGAACAGATCGACATCGTGCTCAGCGTGTAGGGAATGCCGGCGGCCTGCGCGGCGCGGCAGGCATGAATTTCGCCGTCGCCATATTGCATGCCGGTCAGCCCAACCGGCGCCAGGATCAGCGGCAGCGCGGCGGGCTCGCCGAGAATGGTGGTCGACAGATCGCGCTTCGACACGTCGACCAGGATGCGCTGGCGGAACTTGATCTGCTGCAGGTCGTCGCGATTGGCGCGCAGCGTCTCCTCGGCATAGGAGCCGCGATCGGCATAATCGAAAAATGCCTTGGGCACCTTTCGCATATGAACCTGGCGCAGATCCTCGATGCAGGTGATGTGCTTCATGAACGTTCCCGGCCCTTCTTGTAATTCTTCATGGCTTTCATTGCTCATCTAGCATGCTTGGGGCCCCCGCAAAATCGCTTCGCGGGGACGGGCTGCCAGCCAGGAGGTCATCCATGACCGGACCGCTCCCCAGTCCCAAGCAGGCCAAAGGCGCCGAGAAGCGCCGGCTGGATCAGGCCCTGGAGGAGGGGCTGGAGGAGACCTTTCCGGGCTCGGACCCGGTGAACGTCACCCAGCCGCCGCCCTCGAAAGCGCGACCATCACGTCAAGCGCAAGGATTAGCGGCCGGCGGCCTGCCCGTCCGAGATGGCGGCCATAATGCAAGCGTTAACAATGTGTTAAGCGCTCAGGAGCGGATCGGCCGCCGGTAATGATTCATCATATTTTTTGAAGCCATTTTAGCGCCGAAGGCATTATAACCCGCTACACGCCGTGATGGCGGGCGTTCGAGGCTTCTTGCCGGGTGGCTTGAAGAGGCCTCGATAGCTGCTGGGGGATACATGAGCCGCAAATATTTCGGTACGGACGGGATTCGGGGCCGTGCCAACGGTTTGATCACGCCGGAGCTGGCGCTCAAGGTCGGGCAGGCGGCCGGACTGGTGTTTCAGCGCGGCGAGCATCGCCATCGCGTCGTCATCGGCAAGGATACCCGGCTTTCCGGCTACATGATCGAATACGCGATGGTGGCCGGCTTCACCTCGGTCGGCATGGACGTGCTGCTGCTCGGCCCGATGCCGACGCCGGCGGTGGCGATGCTGACCAAGTCGATGCGCGCCGATCTCGGCGTGATGATTTCCGCCTCGCACAATCTGTTCGAGGACAACGGCATCAAGCTGTTCGGCCCGCAGGGCTTCAAACTTTCCGACGACGTCGAAAAGCAGATCGAGCAGTTGCTGGACGAATCGCTCGACAAGAAGCTGGCGCAGAGCGCCAGTCTCGGGCGCGCCCGCCGCATCGACGGCGTCCATGACCGCTACATCGAATTCGCCAAGCGCACGCTGCCGCGCGATCTCAGCCTCGACGGCTTGCGCGTGGTGGTCGATTGCGCCAACGGCGCGGCCTACAAGGTGGTGCCGGAAGCGCTGTGGGAGCTGGGCGCCGACGTCATTTCGATCGGCGTCGACCCGGACGGATTCAACATCAACAAGGAATGCGGATCGACCTCGCCGGAAGCGCTGAGCCGCAAGGTGCGCGAGATGCGCGCCGACATCGGCATCGCGCTCGACGGCGACGCCGACCGGGTCATCCTGGTCGACGAGCGCGGCCATCTGGTCGATGGCGACCAGTTGCTCGCGGTGATCGCGCAAAGCTGGAAGGAAGACGGCCGCCTCGCCAAGCCCGGCATCGTCGCGACCGTGATGTCGAATCTGGGACTGGAGCGCTTTCTCGAAGGCCATGGCATCGAGCTCGTGCGCACGCCGGTCGGCGATCGCTATGTGCTCGAACAGATGCTGAGCCGCGGCTACAATCTCGGCGGCGAGCCCTCCGGCCACATCATCCTGTCGGACTACGCCACCACCGGCGACGGTTTTGTCGCCGCACTGCAGGTGCTCGCGGTGGTGCAAAAACTTCGCCGCCCGGTGTCGGAAGTCTGCCACCGCTTCGATCCGCTGCCGCAGATCCTGAAGAACGTGCGCTACCGCAGCGGCAAGCCGCTCGACGACGCCGAGGTCAAATCGGCGATCGTCGACGGCGAAAAGCGGCTCAACGGCCATGGCCGGTTGCTGGTCCGCTCGTCCGGCACCGAGCCCGTGATCCGCGTGATGGGCGAGGGCGACGACCGCATCCTGGTCGAGGAAGTGGTCGATCACATCGTCTCCGCGCTCGGCCAGGCCGCGGCCGCTTGATCGCATCGCAGCTATTTTCTAATGGTGCTGGTCGGCGCGGCGCCGCCATCGTAGGAAATGCGTGTCGTGCTCGCGAATTTTTCAGGGACCATCCTTTGAACAAGCCTGTCGCTCGTTTCCGAAGAAGCGCTGGTCGCGCCGGTGACCGTGCCGGACGTGACGTCGCCTTCCGCCGCCAGCAAGGCTGCCGCGGCAGGACCGGCCTACATCGTGCTCGGCGGCATCAGCCTTTCGCATTTCCTCAACGACACCATGCAGTCGCTGATTCCGTCGGTCTATCCGATCCTCAAGGACAGCTATGCGCTCGACTTCGCGCAGATCGGAATGATCACGCTGGCGTTCCAGTTCACCGCGTCGCTGCTGCAGCCGGTGATCGGACATTTCACCGACCGCAAGGCGCAGCCGTTTTCGCTCGCCATCGGCATGGGGTTCACGTTCTTCGGTCTGCTGCTGCTCAGCGTCGCGCAGCAATATGCCGTCATCCTGGTCGCGGCGGCGCTGGTCGGACTTGGCTCGGCGGTGTTCCATCCGGAGTCGGCGCGGATCGCGCGGCTCGCCTCGGGCGGGCGCTACGGCTTCGCGCAATCGGTGTTTCAGGTCGGCGGCAGTGCCGGAACGTCGATGGGGCCGCTGCTCGCGGCGTTGATCGTGGTGCCGTTCGGCCAGCCCAGCATCGCGTGGTTTTCCTCGATCGCATTTCTGGCGATCGTGATCCTGTGGCGGATCGGGCACTGGTACAAGCCGCAGATCACGACCAAGAAGAGCGGCGCCGATCCATGCGCATCCGGACGCGCCGAGTTCGCGCCGGGTCATGATCGCGCTCGCGCGTGCTGGTGGCGCTGTTGTTCTCCAAGCAGCTCTACGTCTCGAGCCTGTCGAGCTATTACATCTTCTACCTGATCGACAAATTCGGCGTCTCGACCCAGGCGGCCCAGCTCTATCTCTTCATCTTCCTCGCCTCGAACGCGGCGGGGGCGTTCTTCGGCGGACCGCTGGGCGATCGCTTCGGCCGCAAATACGTGATCTGGTTTTCGATCCTCGGCGCGCTGCCGTTCACGCTGGCGCTGCCCTATGCCGGCCTGTTCGCCAGCGCGGTGCTGACGGTGTTCATCGGCTTCATTATTTCGTCGGCGACTTCGTCGATCATCGTGTTCGCGCAGGAATTGATGCCGCACCGCTTCGGAATGATCTCCGGGGTGTTCTTCGGATTTGCGTTCGGCATCGGCGGCCTCGGCGCCGCGGTGCTCGGCAAGGTCGCCGACCACACCGGCATCGCGTTCGTCTATCAGGTCTGCGCGTTGCTGCCGGCGATCGGGCTGCTCGCGGTGTTCCTGCCGAAGCTGCCGAAAGCCGCGCGCTGACGCGCAGCAGCGCGCGCGAACCTCCGCCGGTTCTATCAATACATTGTTAGCGATTGTGGCAGTTCCGCCAGCTTTCTGCCGCCGTTTTCGCATCCGCGAACAACAATCCTTAGAGATTATCAACCTTAAAAATTAGGGTTAAGCGGCGCTTAAGCATTTGATGGCATCGTCCGTCCGTGAGTTTTTAGTTGTGGGGCCTCCGTTGTCTGCCTCACCGGACAAAAGGACGAAGCCAATGCGTAGCGTTAAGTATCTCGTGCTGCCGCCGGAGCGGCATCTTTGTTTTCGTCGATGGCGTTTGCCGCCGACATGGCCATCGCGCCGCCGCCGATGTACGCGCCGCCGCCGGTCGAGGATTTCGGCGGCTGGTATCTGCGTGGCGATATCGGCATTCAGCAATCAGAGCGTGAACAACGTCGAATACCAACGCTGCTCTGTAGCTCCGCGACTTTCCCTCGACCGGGAATGCGGCTTTGACAGCGGCGGATCTTCGGACTCGGTGTCGGCTACCAGTTCAACAACTGGTTCCGCGCCGACGTCACCGGCCAATACCGCGGCAAGTCGAATTTCCACGGACTCGGATGTATCGACCGTATCCCGTCGGCGGGCCGGTTCGGTAGTCCGACAACTACACTGCCAGCAAGTCCGAGTGGTTATCTGGCCAACGCCTATGTCGATCTCGGCACCTGGTGGTGCATGACGCCGTTCATCGGCGCCGGCATCGGCGCGTCGCGCAAGTCACGATCTCCAACTTCACCGATACGGCGTTGACTACCTAATCGGCGGCGGACTCGGCCGTCCTCAGCGTTCGCCTCGCACGCAATGCTCGAAGTGGAACTTCGCCTGGGCGCTGCATGCCGGTCTCGCCTACAAGGTCAGCCAGAACGTCACGCGTCGAACTCGCCTACAGCTATCTCAATCTCGGCGATGGCATGACCGGCGACCAATTCGCATTTGACGGCTACAGTCGTGCGCGGGCACGTGTTCACGTTCAACGACATCACCTCGCACGACCTGAAGCTCGGCGTGCGCTGGAATCTCGAAAGCCCGCCGGTCTACGCCGCCGCCGCTGATCCGCAAGGGCTGATCGAGCGTCGCAACTCTTAACATTTCCTAACGGCGCGGGATCTTCCCGCGCCGTTTTGTTTTGCGCGCTCGACTGCCTCTGCGACAACGATTGGTTAAGGTTAACAGGCGATGATCAACGCGAAGTCAGAGTGTTCGATGGAGCGTTGCGATGCGTAGGTTTCTGCTGGCGGCGATGATGTTCGGAGCGGCGTCCGGCGCGCAGGCGGCCGACATGCCCGATTTCCTTCGCGGCAGCTTCCCGCGGGCAGACGCCTACCAGAAACTGGGACGGCTGGTATATCGGCGGTCAGGTCGGCTACTCGTCGTCCAGACAAGGATTTCAGCCACGGCCTCGTCGGCACTGACGAGTTACTATGTTGATCGCGACAGCGTGCTCGCAGAGATCCGACGTTGCGCAACTGTCGGCGTTCGGCAAGGTCAGTCGCACAAGGCACCGGGTTTGGCGGCTTCGCCGGCCGCAACTGGCAATGGGACGACGTCGTCTTCGGCCTTGAAGCCAACTACAATTACTTCAGCAGGCTCTTCGAGGCTCGTCCAGCTCTTCCATGGGGCCGCTTCACCTATCAGCCCTTCCGATCCACAAACGGCTATCATCCAACTTACTGTGTGACGTTGAACGGCAACGCTGCCGTCGCAGATCAAGGATATGGTCGACATTCCGCGCCCGCGCGGGCTAGGCGATCGGAAATTTCCTGCCATACGTATTCGGCGGAGTTGCTGTTGGCCGTATGGACGTCGAGCGTGCAGTGACGAGCACCACAATCAGGCGGTACGACGCCATCATCACAGTGTCTGGCGCCACAACCACGATCATTGGAACGCCGTTTCTGGTTCCGTCGCAATCGACGACGTCATCGCAAGAACGAACCAATAATTTCGTCCCCGGCTATACCGGCGGCCTTGGCTTCGAATACGATGTTGTGGAACAGCGTGTTCATGCGCGGCGAATGGGAATACATCCGATTCCTGTCGGTCATGAAACAACGTCAGCATCAACAGCGCGCGCGTCGGTATCGGCTACAAGTTCTGATCCTCGCGGTGCAGCGGGCTGGCTTGACAGGAAATGATGCCGCTGATGCCGCTCCTGTCCGGGAAAGACTCGTATTAATGAAAATCTACGGCGATACCAATTCGGGCAATTGCCTGAAGGTGAAATGGGTCTGCGACACGCTTGCGCTGCCCTACACCTGGATCGACGTCGACACGCTGAAGGGCGAGACCCGCACGGCGCAATTTCTCAAACTCAACAGCGCGGGTCAGGTGCCGACGGTCGAGTTCGACGACGGCCGGACGTTGGCACAGTCGAACGCCATCATCCGATATCTCGCCCGCGGCAGCGATCTCATTCCCGCCGATCCATTCGCGGCCGCCAAGATGGACGAATGGCTGTTCTGGGAACAATACAGCCACGAGCCCTATATCGCGGTTTGCCGGTTTCAGATGGTCTATCTCGGCAAGCCGGCATCCGAACTCGATCCGGACAAGATCAAGCGCGGCTACGCGGCGCTGGCGCGGATGGAACATCACCTTGCCGCGACGCGATTTCTGGTCGGCGATTCCGTTTCGCTCGCCGACATCGCGCTGCTGGCCTATACGCGCCTGGCGCATGAAGGCGGCTTTCACCTCGACGGCCATGCGGCCGTGCTGCGCTGGATCGGCGAGACCGAGAAGGTTCTCGGCCTGCCGCCGGCGCACTAACCATTTACCGGAGCGCTCATGGCCGCGATTTCCTCTGTCACCATCCGCCGCGCCCGCCGCGACGACGTCGGCGTCATCGTCGGGATGCTGGCGGACGATCCGCTCGGCAGCGCCCGCGAACGGATCGAAGATCCGCTGCCGCCGTCCTATTTCCGGGCGTTCGAGGCGCTCGACCGTGATCCGAACATCCAGCTCGTGGTCGCGGAGGACGGCGAGGGCGCCGTGGTCGGTTGCCTGCAGCTTTGCATCCTGCCCGGACTAAGCTCGCAGGGCGCCTCGCGCGCTTTGATCGAGGACGTTCGCGTCGCCGCGCATTGCCGCAGCCGCGGCATCGGCGAGCAATTGGTGCAATGGGCGGTCGCGGAAGCGCGCGCGAAGGGTTGCAAGCTGGTCGAACTGTTCACGCATAACACCCGCGTCGATGCGCAGCGATTTTACAAGCGGCTGGGATTTCAGCCGAGCCACGTCGGGATGACGTTGCGATTTTGACTGTCTGCCGGCCGACACAAATCCGATGGGCCTTGCGACCATTGCGAAATGCATTCGCAATTCATTCCGGTTAAGGCGCGATAAACTAGTGACCGTTCGTATTTTCCTGAGGAACGATTGGACACCATGGTGTATCCCCTCGGGCTCGGGCAGCTTAGGGATCGCACATGAAAAATTATTCGATTGTCAGGATCGGTAACGAGTACGTTGTGCGGGCGCGACAAGAGCGTCCTGAAAATCGCAGCAGGCGAAGGGCCGCGAGGCTCGTCACCGAAGCGGCGGATGATTGCCTGGATGTCGCCGAGCGTGCCCCGCACAATGGCCGTTCCCGGAGACGTCAGGGCACACCATCAATCGACCCGTGATCCCCAGGGTCACACCCTGATCCCCACGAAGCTCCTTGACGATTGCAGCCGATTCCCTTATGCACCGCGGCGGGACACCTCCCCCCAACGGGAGGCTTACTATCTGGAAGGATAGAACATGACTGCAGCGAAGCCCGCTTTGCGGCCGAATGTGCCGCACTTCTCCTCCGGCCCCTGTGCCAAGCGCCCCGGCTGGACCCCCCAAAATCTCAAAGACGCCGCCCTGGGCCGCTCGCATCGCGCGAAAATCGGCAAGGCCAAGCTCAAGCTCGCGATCGAATTGACGCGCGAAGTGCTTGAAGTGCCAGCCGGTTACAGGATCGGCATCGTGCCGGCGTCCGATACCGGCGCGGTCGAAATGGCGCTGTGGTCGCTGTTGGGCGCGCGGCCCGGTGACCACCATTGCCTGGGAATCCTTCGGCGAAGGCTGGGTCAGCGATATCGTCAAGGAATTGAAGCTCAAGGATGTCACCAAGCTGCATGCCGGCTATGGCGAAATCCCCGATCTGAGCAAGGTCGATCCGGCCTCCGACATCGTCTTCACCTGGAACGGCACCACCTCGGGCGTGCGCGTTCCCAATGCCGACTGGATCAGCGCGACCCGCGAAGGCCTCACCATCTGCGACGCGACTTCGGCGGCGTTCGCGCAGCCGCTCGACTGGCCCAAGCTCGATGTGGTGACCTTCTCCTGGCAAAAGGCGCTGGGCGGCGAGGCCGCGCATGGCATGCTGGTGCTTTCGCCGCGCGCGGTGGCGCGGCTCGAGAGCTACACGCCGGCCTGGCCGCTGCCGAAAATCTTCCGCATGACCAAGGGCGGCAAGCTCAACGAAGGCATCTTCGAAGGCGAGACCATCAACACGCCGTCGATGCTGTGCGTCGAGGATTATCTCGACGCGCTGAACTGGGCGAAGTCGATCGGCGGCCTCAAGGCGCTGATCGCGCGCGCCGACGCCAACGCCAAGGCACTCGCCGACTGGAAGGCGAAAACGCCGTGGATCGATTTTCTGGCGAAGGATCCGGCGATCCGATCCAACACATCGGTATGCATGAAGGTGGTCGATCCCGCGATCACGGCGCTGACGCCGGACGCGCAGGCCGATTTTGCCAAGAAGCTGGTTGCCCTGGTGGAGAAGGAAGGCGCGGGCTACGACTTCGCGCATTATCGCGACGCGCCGGCGGGCTTGCGTATCTGGTGCGGCGCCACGGTGGAAGCAAAGGACGTCGCGCTGCTGACGCAGTGGATCGACTGGGCGTTCGCGGAGACCAAGGCTTCGCTGCCGAAGGCAGCGTAAGTTTTCTCAATCGCCGTCCGGGGCAAGCGGCCCTTCGCCGCGCGACCCGGGATCCAGCCACCATCAGGGAGTATGGGTCCCGGCTCTTCGCGCCAGGTAGCGCTTCGGCCGGGACGGCCCTTCATTTTTCCAAAGGAAAATTCCAAATGACGAAACCCAAAGTTCTTATTTCCGACGCCCTGTCGCCCGCCGCCGTGCAGATCTTCAGGGATCGCGGCATCGACGTCGATTTCCAGCCCAACCTCGGCAAGGACAAGGACAAGCTTGCGGAGATCATCGGCAATTACGATGGCCTCGCGATCCGTTCCGCGACCAAGGCCACCGCGAAAATCCTGGAGAAGGCGAAGCGGCTGAAAGTGATCGGACGCGCCGGGATCGGTGTCGACAATGTGGAGATTCCCGCCGCGACGGCGAAGGGGATCATCGTGATGAACACCCCGTTCGGCAATTCGATCACCACGGCCGAACACGCGATTACCCTGATGCTGGCATTGGCGCGCGAAATTCCCCAGGCCGATGCTTCCACCCAGGCCGGCAAGTGGGAGAAGAACCGCTTCATGGGGGTCGAGATCACCGGCAAGACGCTGGGCGTGATCGGCTGCGGCAACATCGGTTCGATCGTTGCCGACCGCGCGCTCGGTCTTCGCATGAAAGTGATCGCGTTCGATCCGTTCCTGTCGCCGGAACGCGCCAAGGACATCGGCGTCGAGAAGGTCGAACTCGAAGACCTCTTCAAGCGCGCCGACTTCGTCACGCTGCATACGCCGCTGACCGAGAAGACCAAGAACATCATCGACGCGGCGTGCGCTGGCCAGGATGAAAAAGGGCGTGCGCATCATCAATTGCGCGCGCGGCGGCCTGGTCGACGAGCAGGCGCTGGTCGACGCGCTCAATTCCAAGCACGTCGCGGGCGCGGCGTTCGACGTGTTCGTCGAGGAGCCCGCCACCACGAACGTGCTGTTTGGCCATCCCAACGTCATCTGCACGCCGCATCTCGGCGCCGCCACCACGGAAGCGCAGGAGAATGTCGCGCTGCAGGTCGCCGAGCAGATGTCGGATTATCTGTTGAGCGGCGCGATTTCCAACGCGGTCAACTTCCCCTCGATCACGGCGGAAGAGGCGCCGAAGCTGAAGCCGTTCATCGCGCTTGCCGAAAAGCTCGGCTCGTTCGCCGGTCAGCTCACCGAAACCGGTATCTCGAAGGTGCAGATCACCTATGAGGGACACGTCGCCGAGATGAAAATCAAGGCACTGACCTCGGCGGTGCTGTCGGGCCTGCTGCGGCCGATGCTGGGCGACATCAACGTCGTCTCGGCGCCGGTCATCGCCAAGGAGCGCGGCATGGTGGTCGACGAGATCGTGCGCGCGGCGGAGAGCGATTATGAAAGCCTGATCTCGGTCACCGTCACCACCGAGCGGCAGGAGCGCTCGGTGTCGGGCACGGTCTACGCCGATGGCAAGCCGCGGCTGGTCGATATCAAGGGCATCCGGGTCGACGCCGAATTCGGCAAGTCGATGATCTACGTCACCAACGAGGACAAGCCGGGCTTCATCGGCCGCTTTGCCGGCCTGCTCGGTGACGCCAAGCTCAACATCGCGACCTTCCATCTCGGTCGCACCAGGCAGGGCGGCGACGCCATCGCGCTGGTCGAGGTCGACGGCGCGGTGCCGGCGGAAGTGCTCGCCAAGGTGCAGGCGCTGCCCCAGGTCAAGCAGGCCAAGGCGCTGGTGTTCTAAGGGTGCGTGCTTCAACCTCCCCCGAAGGGGGAGGGATGGCGCGGATCGAGCGAAGCGAGACGCGAGACGGGCTGGGGTGGCAATCTCACCCCACCCGCCGCTCACTATCATTCGCGTCGCCCCGCCGCGGCGCCGCCTTGGCGGCGCCTTACGGCTACCTCAATCGAACCAATTCCTTAGTGGCAGCGTCTCATCACAGGCGGTGATGCGGCTTTCGCGCGTCTGGTGCCGACGGACCGGCCATGACATTACGCGCGATGCGCCTGAATTTGCGGGAGAGAAGTCATGAGAATTATTGCGAATTGCCTGGTAACGACCAGCCTGGGCCTGGTTACGGCGTTTGCCGTTGCGCAGGCGCGAGCCGCCGATCTGAACGTCACGTCGGCCGTCGATGCCGTCACCGTCTATCCCGATGGCGCCAGCGTCACGCGCGTCATCACGCTCGATCTTCCTTCCGGCGACAACACGCTGGTCGCCAAGGATTTCCCGCTGACACTGGACCCGCTCCTCGCTGCGGGTCGAGGGTGAAGCGGGATCGAAACTCACCATCGGCGCCATCGACGCCCGGCCACCGCGTGCTGCGCCGCCGGCCAACCTGTCCGAACTCGACAAGCGCATCGAAGCGTTAAAGGACGAGCGCGCCAACCTGCAGGGCGCGATTGCTGCCGCCACCGCGCGGCGCAAATTCGCCGAGCGGTTTGCGGAAGCCTCGCCGGCGGGAATCGGCGACAAGGGTGAGGCGCGTCCGATCGCCGAATGGCGCGCGGCCTTTGCCGCGGTCTCGGAGGAAGTCGCGGCCGCGGACGCCGCGATCCGCGACGCGGAACGCAAGCAGCGCGACATCGACCGCGAGATCGCGCGGCTTGAATCGGATCGTGCGATCAAGCCGCCAAGCAAGCTCGAAGTCCGGATCGATCTGGCCACCGCCGCGGCGACCAAGGCGACGCTGCGGGTGACCTATGCCGTACGCAACGCGCGCTGGACGCCGCTGTACGATGCCCGTCTCGATACCGGCGCGAAGGACCGCAAGCCCGCGCTCGAACTGGTGCGCCGCGCCGAAATCACCCAGACCACGGGCGAGGACTGGTCGAATGTTGCGCTTGCCGTTTCGACCGTTCGTACCGCGCGCGGCGGCAGCGCACCCGAGCTGAATTCGCTGATCGTGCAATATCCGCAGCCGCCGCGTCCGATGGCTGCGGGCGCCGTCTCGGATATGGCGAAGCTTCGCTCGGTGGCGGCGCCGGCGGCCGCGGCGCCCGAACCGGTTGCGCAACGCGCCGAAGAGCAGCAGGCCACGGCGGAGGTCAGCGGTTTCCAGGTGATGTTCAGGATTCCCGGCCGCGTCAGCCTCGGCGCCAGCGAGGGCGCCAAGAGCCTGCGCGTGTCGACCGCAACCATCGCGCCCGATCTCGCGGTGCGTTCGGCGCCGGTCAGGGATCCGACGGCGTTTCTCGAAGCCAGCTTCAAGCAGGGCGAGGACGCGCCGCTGCTGCCGGGCCGGGTCGCGATCTATCGCGACGGCGTGTTTGTCGGCCGCGGTCAAATGGCGGCAGCGAGCAAGGACGAAACCGTACGGCTCGGTTTCGGCGCCGACGACAAGGTCAAGATCGAACGCTCCGTGGTCAAGCGCAACGAGGGATCGTCGGGCCTGATCGTGACGACATCGAAGACCGATGAGCGCGCGTTCAAGACCAGCGTCCGCAACGGCCATGAATTCCCGATCAGGATTTCGGTCGAGGATCAGTTGCCGGTCAGCGAAAACGAGGAAATCCAGGTCGAAATGCTGTCAACGACGACGCCGCCGACCACGACCAATCTGCGCGACAAGCGCGGCGTGCTCGAGTGGGCATTCGAGGCGAAGCCCGGCGAGGTCAGGGACATTTCGTTCGCCTGGCGCGTGCGCTGGCCCAAGGACAAGGGCGTGGTCATGATGCCGGGCGGTTGACGGGGTAGGCTCCACGCCCGGAAGGCCGCCGATGACATCCTCCCCGATCTCGGGCATGAACATGCCGAAGGCCGCTTAACAGGGCCGGAGATCGGGAGGAAGTACGCGATGCCGTATCAGCATATTCTCGTCGACGACCCAAGGCCGCGGGTGCGGCGCATCACACTCAACCGGCCGGAAAAGCGCAATGCGCTGAATAACCGGCTGCGGGCCGAAGTGTTCGAGGTGCTGGAGGCGGCCGATCGCGATCCCGACATCTCGATCTCGATCCTGCGCGGCGCCGGCACCTGTTTTTCCGCCGGCTACGATCTGTCGGCCAACAATTCGGTCGATCAGCCCTATCACTCGGCGGCAGGACCGGGCCAATGGTCACGGCACGTCGTGGAAGGCTGGTTCTCGATCTGGGACCTGGCCAAGCCGGTGGTCGCGCAGGTGCACGGCTATTGTCTCGCCGGCGGTACCGAACTCGCAACCGCCTGCGATATCGTCTACGTCGCCGACGACGCCCAGATTGGATATCCGCCGGTGCGCCTGATGAGCCCGCCGGACATGCAATATCATCCGTGGCTTGTCGGCATGCGTCGCGCCATGGAATTGATGCTGACCGGCGACGCCATGTCCGGACGCGAGGCCGCCGAATGGGGGTTTGCCACCCGTTCGTTTCCACTTGCGGATCTTGAGCAGCGCACACTGGATTTCGCCGAACGCGCCGCCAAGGTTCCGGTCGAACTGCAGCAGCTCAACAAGCGTTCGGTTCATCGCGCAATGGAGATCATGGGTGCCCGCGCGGCGATGCGCGCCGGCACGGAAATCCAGGCGCTGGCGTTCACGACCGAGGCCAGCCGCGCCTATATGTCAACGTTCCGGCGCGACGGCGGCAGCGTCAAGGCACAGCTCGACCAGCGCGACACAACATTCGGCGATTATCGCGCGAGCAAGAGCTGAGCCTGCAAATCAGGTACGACGCCGCAAGTTTCGGTCGACTCTCCCCGCAAGCGGCCCGCGAGCGGGGAGAGGAAGACGTCATCTGCCCGCTTACTTTGCCTTCAGGAAATCGCCGACTTCGAGCAGCACGAATTCGTTGTCGTCGGCCTTGTTGGGAACGCGGCTCGACGAGAACGGCAGGTTGTTGTCGTTGCCGACGATGATGTGCGTCTCATCGACACGGTCGACATTCTCGATCGTGAAGAACGGGAACGTCAGCACGCCGTCGTTGAGCGCCATGCGCGCCTTCTTGTCGGGATCCCTGATCTTCATCAGGTCAATATAGGCGATCTTGCGGACCGGCTTGCCGGCATTGGCGTCGCTGAGCTCGACCTTGTAGATCCGCTTGAACTTGGCGATGTCCGGGAAGCAGTTTTCGCCGCGGGTGCCTTGCGGGCAGGCCTTGTCCGCCGTGCCTTCGCCGTTGTCGCGCTCGATGATCAGGCCGTTGGATGCGTCGATCATGTTGAAATCGCCGATCGCGTTGCCGTTCTGCTCGAACACATATTGCCAGGAGCGCCCGGTGAACTTTTCCGCCGCGACGTCGAATTCGAGGATCCGCGAAGCTTCCTTGCCGTCGACCCGTTCCCAATCCTTCTTCTCGGCATCCCACAGCGGGCCTTCGAGCAGCCCATACAGGAATTTGCCATCCTTCGACGATGCGAAACCCTCAAAGCCCTTGGAGCGGCGCAGGTTGACGTTGGTGTAGGTCGCGCCGGGCGCGCCCGGTGACTGTACCGACCAGTGGTCCGGCGAGCGCACCGGCTTGCCGTCGGCCACGGTCTCGAACACGGCCAGTATCTTGCCGCTGCGGTCGGCTTTGAGGATATAGGGGCCGAACTCGTCGCCGATCCAGAAGGTGTCGCCGATGATCTGAAAGCCTTCGGTGTCGAAGTCGGCGCCGGTGAGGTAGCGCGGCGCTGCGTCCTCGTGGACGACGCGGAACGGCACCTTCTTGTCGGGATCGTGCAGGAACACGGTTTCCTGCCGCTCCACCTTGCCGGTGGTCCAGTCGATCTTGTAGCGGTTAAGGTACAGCATCGAATCCGCGGAGTTATAGCGCGAGCCCATGCCGTTGTCGGTGATCACCCAGAACGATCCGTCCGGCATCACCTTGATGCCGGAATGGCCCTGCAGCGGCTGGCCCTTGAACGGCAGCGACACGCCGGTCGGCCGCTCGTAGGATTTCCCCATCACGCTGCCGATGGCGTCGACGCGGCGGCCGGTGGTGTACTTGCCCGAGGTCTTCAGGTCGTCCGGCGCGTCGGCGGGGGCATCGATAAAGGATTGCGCCGCAAGCACCGCGTGTCCGGCCAGAGTTGCGGGAAATTCGCCTTCGCCTTGCGCGAACGCTGAGGTCGAAGCCAGAAATAGCGACGCGACGGAACAGAGCAGGGAAATCCGCATGGTTTGTCTCCTGTAAGTAGCCATGCGGCTGTTCTGCGCAGCGCGCGTTACGGCGCGCTGACGGTTTTGTGAAGCGCAGATGACGCCTTTCGCGGGCATAGCGGACACGACCAGGCTTGCTGTCGGCTTGATCCGGTTGCGAGCGACCCAACCGGGACATCGGCGGCTCATTGGGAAGGCGACCTTAAGCCAGAACAAACTGCGGCTGATGCACGCGGCGGCCGGCAACGGTGCTGCTACCCTTCGCAGGCCGCGACCTGCAATGCCGCCCCTAATCGACGGAAACGCCGGCCAGTTCGACCACCTTGCGCCATTTTTCAGTTTCGTCCGCGATCAGTTTGCCGTATCCGGCCGGCGTCATTGGCTTCGGGATGCCGCCTATTGCCGCGAACCGTTCGATCAGCTTCGGATCCTTCAGCGCTTCATTCACGGCCTTGTTGAGGATGCCGACGATTTCCGGCGGCGTGCCCCTGGGGGCCGACAGGCCGTAGAAGACGGACGCCTCATATCCGGGCACGGTCTCGGCGATCGCGGGAACGTCGGGCATGCTCGGCCAGCGCTGCGGTGAAGTCACCCCGAGTGCCCGCACGCTGCCGCCGCGCGCCTGTTCCACCGCCGTAGGCAGGTTGTCGAAGATCAGCTGCACCTTGTTGGAGATGACATCGGGAAAGGCGACCGCCGATCCGCGATAGGGCACATGCACCATGTCGCACTTGGTCATGGCCTTGAACAGTTCGGCCGACATGTGCACCGAGGTGCCGTTGCCTGACGAAGCGAAGGAGACCTTGCCGGGATTGGCTTTGCAATAGTCGATCAGCTCCTGCACGGTTTTGACCGGCATGGCATTCGACACCACCAGCATATTGGGCACCTGCGTGAAGCCCGCGACCGGCACGGTGTCACGGATGAAATCGAACGGTAGTTTCTTGTAGAGCGACGCGCTGATCGCGTTGTTGGCGCCGCTGAACAACAGCGTATAGCCGTCCGGGGGAGAGCTGATCGCGGCCGCGGTTGCGATGTTGCCGCCGGAGCCGGCGCGATTCTCGACTACGAACTGCTGGCCGAAACGCTCTGACAGTGCCTGGGCCATGATGCGCGCCACCACATCGACGGGACCGCCGGGGGCGAAACCGATCAGCCAGCGCACCGGGTGGTCTGGGTAGTCGGCGGCGGATGATGGAATGATGCTGCCGGCCAAACTCGCGAGACATGCCAGACCGAACAAACTCGCGCGCAAAAGTGCGATCATGGTCTCCTCCGTTATCTTGTCGTCGTCTTTCGGAAAACCGGCTCTCACTTTCCCGGGTCATGCTCTAGCTGTTCGGGCCGCGTTCCATGCTGACGGGCTGCCAGCGGCGGAGCGCGGTATTTTGCAGCACCGACGGGTTGACGCAGCTTACCGGCCACATGCCGGACAAAATCAGCGACAGCTCGAAACCGACGCGGCGCCTGCGCGCTTCGTCGAAGCGGGCGGAGGCCGAGGCGACGTGAGCCGTCAGCGTGACGTTCTCCATGCCGAGCATCGGATTGTTGTGCGAAGGCGGCTCCTTTTCCAGGACGTCGAGCGCGGCGTGCGCGATCCAGCCCTCCTGCAAGGCCTTGATCAGCGCCTCTTCGTTCACGGTCGCTCCGCGCCCGGTATTGATGAAGATCGCGCTCGGTTTCATCTGGCGGAAATGGGCTTCGCCCAGCATGTGGTGAACTTCGGGCCGCGCCGGCGCATGCATCGACACGAAATCCGATTGCGCGAGCACCTCCGACAGCGTTGCCGGAATCACGCCATGATCGAATATCATCGTCTCGGCGATGAAGGGATCATAGGCCATCATCCGCAATCCGAACGGCGCCGCGCGCTTGGCGACGGCGCGCGCCACCCGGCCGAACGAAATGAAGCCGAGTGTTTGCCCCATCAGCCGCGGAATTTTCAGCAACGCAGGGCGGCCCTCGGCCCAGCGGCCCTGGCGGACCATCTTGTCCTGCTCGACCAGGCGGCGAAATCCCGCCAGCAGCAGCATCATGGCGTGGTCGGCGACTTCCTCGATGAATGTGTCGGGAACGTTGGTGACAGGAATTCCGCGCGCGGTGGCGGCCTTGATGTCGACGCTGTCGACACCGACGGTGCCGAGCGTGATGGCTTTGCAGTTCTCGAGGCTGTCTATGATCTTCTTCGAGATCGGCATGCCCTTGGCGTAGATGGCATCGGCGTTCCGGGCGGCTTCGATAAATTCCGCCTCGTTGGCGGGCGCTTCGACGATTTCGGCGCCGATTGGGTCGAGCGCCTCCTTTTCGAACGCATAGCCGCCGCCGGCGACCGTAAAACTTGCGCCTTTCGGCGTTACCACCCTAAACTTCGGCATGTCTTTCTCCCGATTGATTTTCGGTCTTGTTATGGACCCTATGTTATCGCGGCGGCCCGGTTTCGGCGTTTCCTGCCAGGTCCGTTGCCGGGCAGGCTAGCCTGCCGGAAAGCAAAGCGGAAGCCGGTTGGGGGCGGTGCGCGGGGTTTAGGCCGCGGCCGACGCCTGCCGCGCGGCGATGATGACGCCCGCCAGCACCAGGACGTAGCCGACGAGATGGAACAGCCGCGGCTGCTCGCCGAGCAGCAAGATCGCCATCGCCGAGCCGAACACCGGGACCAGGTGAAAGAACGGTGCGGCGCGGTTCGGTCCGATCAGCGCGATGCCGCGGTTGAAGAACAGGTACGCCAGCGTGGAGGGAAAGATCACGACATAAATCAGGGTCGCGACCGTCAAGGCGTCCAGCTTCAGTGTAAAGCCGGTCGTGTATTCCCATACCGAGAACGGTAACAGCAACAGCGCGCCGCAGCCGGTGGTAAAGCAAATCAGCGACAGCTGATGCGTTTTCGGCCGGCGCGGCATCAGCGCCGAATACAGGCCGAACGACAGCAGCGCGGCGGCGAACATCACGTCGCCCTTGTTGAACTGGATGCCGGCGAGCGCACCGAGGTCGCCGCGCAGGATGATGGTGAGGACACCCGCAAGCGAGATCGCGATGCCGGCGAGCTGCGCCCAGGTCAGCCGCACGCCGAACAGCATGAGCGACCACAACGCCACGAACAGCGGTCCGGACGACTGGATCAGCAGTGCGTTCAGCGCCTGGGTGTATTGCAGCGCCCAGTACGACAGCGCATTGTTGATGGCGAACCCCGTCGCCGACAGCACCACCATCAGCGCAAGCCTCGCGCGCAACACCGGCCAGTCGTGCCTGAGATGCCGCCGCGCGAACGGCAGCAACATGAAGAAGGCGCCGACCCATCTGATGCAGGACAGCGTCAAAGGCGGCACGTGGCCGGCGACATAGCGTGCGAGCACGATATTGGCGGCCCAGAACAGCGAGGCCAGGCTCAACAGCAGATAAGGCTGGTGGTTAAGCCAGCCGAAACGGACCGGGAGCAGGGGGCGGCGCGGGAGTCATCATCGGTTCAGACGAACCTGTGCCGGATTTATGCCGCGCGACAAGTGCCGCACCCGCAATGCTACAATGCCCGAATTGTTCGAGCGCAACGAAGGAGCCGGCGATGGCCGTGGATCTGCTGAATATCGAAGGCCTCAGGGAGATGGAGCATCAGGGGCCTATCGTGATGGTGAACCTGATGCGGTTTCGCGATCGCTCGCTCGATGGCGACGGCAGCGGCTGGGATGCCTATTTGCGTTACAGCGCCCTGACCGTGCCGATGATCAAGGCGCGTGGCGGAACGCTGCTATGGACCGGTGACGCCAAGGCCGTCGCTCTGGGCCCGCAAGCCGGCAACCAATGGGACTATCTGGCGCTGGTCTACTATCCGTCGGTGGCTGATTTCATCGACATGATGACGTCGGCGGACTACGAAAACCGCTGTGATCCCCACCGCCGCAACGGCTGCGCCGAGCACGTCATCATCTGTACCCAGGAGGCGTATAGCAAGTTCAAGATGGGGTAGCGGATAATCTGGACCCTGGCCCTAGACCCAGGGTCCTCGCACGATCTCGCCACTTGGCTCCAGCCATTACTATGCGGCAAACTGGGTGGCCGACGCGGGCTCCGTTTTATTGCGCAGTCGGACGCTTGATCTGCGGCATCAGGCGACTGACCATCGCGATGAGATCGGCCTGGCGTGTGACCCCGGCCTTGGAGAAGATATGCGACAATTGGGTCTTGGCTGTTGTTACGGAAATCCCGATCGCGCCAGCAACGTCCACAAGAGTTGCGCCTTGGACCAAGTGTTCCAATAAACGGGTTTCCGCTGGGGTCAACGCGAAAGCCCGTCCAATTGCATTCATATCAGTCGGCAACGGATTATCGGACGAGACAAATACGGCAGCTGTGGCCGCGGGCATCAGGCGTGTGCGTAGGTCGCCTCTCGTCAATGGAAGTACGTGGGCCAACGCCGGCTCTCCGCCAGGACCCTTTAGCGCGATCCCGATGCCGCTTGCCCCGATATTCGCCTCATTATTGCAGGCAAGCGCTAGCGCTTGGGCAAGTTCCTCACTTGCTTCGGACGTATAGGCCGTAAGGTGACCCTTCATCGACCGAACGGGGCCACCGTTATCAAACATGCGTCGTGCGGCATCATTCGCGTGCAAAATGCGGCTGTCGGTCGTCACCACAACCACACCAGCGGAAAGATTATCGAGTGTTACCGCGACCGCATGCGCTTCCAACCTCTTCAGATCCATCAAATCGCTAATCGTAACTGCGCGCCGGACATGCGGTGCCAGTAGCCGCATGATATCAACTTCGCGCCTAGTGAAGCGACCAACGCTGCTGCTGCGATAGGCTGAAAATAGACCCAAGCGATCCGGAGTGCGCAAAGCTGCGGTTTGAATAAAATCGCAGACGCCCTGCGGCTCCGCTCATTCACGATAGACCCGAATTTCACGGAGAGTTTCTTCATCGAAGGTATGCGAGAGAACGATCGGGGTGTCGATCGGCAAACTAGACACATCAGGTGTTTTGTATAATTCGCCAGCCTCGCCAGCGTATTCGAAGTATCGCTCAAGCCACTTCCTATCCGTATTCCAGCTGTACAAAAAAGTTGGCGGCAACCCTCTTAGCTCCTGGATCAGCATTGCGCTCCCCATGCAGTCGAGCCAAATGCAAATTTCCTTCATCGTATTTGGCCATTGGCCCGGATCGATCGCGCAGTCGTAGATCTGGCCAATAAGACGGGAAAGTCGTTCTTCCGAAATGCCGGGCATGAATGGTCGTCCCCAGATACGCTACGTGCAAAAACGTTGGTTTAGCGAGGTCCCCAAGTAATAGAGCGCCGTGACACAGCTCAAAATTACAGTAATTTGCAGCGGTTGTCTTGAAAACAAAGCTTTTGCACGCAGATGCGCTGGCTGGCGGCAAAAGGCGGACCAGCCCAGGCCGACTACCTGACCCTCGTTCGTCTCAGAAGAAGCCCGGACTTAGGTCCAGCCCATAGGTCATCAGAACGAGGCATAGAAGAAGCCCAGCCGCGCAAAACAATCCGATCTGAACCAGCGGGTGTTTGGTTGTGATCCCACTTTCGAGAGACAAACCGCGCTTTGGATTGGCAACCATTGTAACCTCCAAAAAAAGCAGTGCTTCAATGGGTTAGCAGCACGACTGACGGGCTTAGCAATCAGAACACCAGGCAGAGTCCCGAAACGAGCAACAAGGCAAGAATAATCCGCTTGAAGGCCAGTTCGTTCACGCGTCCGAACAGAATGATGCCAAGCGACGTTCCGGCGGCGAGGGCGGGCAGACAGATGCCAAAGTCGATGAAGACCTTCGGTGAGAGGCTGTTGTGCGAAAGCATGAGTGCGAGCGCGAAAACCTGCATTACCGCGATGAAGGGCTGAACCAGGCCGCGCTGTTGGCCTTTCGGCATGCCGTGCATGTCGCACCAGATGGTGGGAAGCGCGCCGGGCATCGCCGTCAATCCGCCGACCAGTCCGCCGCCAAACCCGACCAAAGCGTTCCGGCTGTGATTCTCCATCTGACGCAGGTAGGTGAGCGTTGGCCGGAAAAGGGCATATGTCGCGTATAGCGATACGAGAACTCCAAAGCCCAATCTGAAAGTTCGAGTGTCTGCATTTTGCAGGAGAAGAATCGCAATCGGAATGCCTAATAGTCCACCCGCGATGAAGGCGAGGCTGCCCTTCCACTGCATGCACTTGCGCAACGCAACCAGATTGGCCGCCTGCACGGCGACGCTGCAAAGCATCATCAATGGTACCGCCTCTAAAGGCGGAAAAACTTGCAGCAGAATCGCACCAGCGACCGCGGAGAACGCAAAACCCGAGAGCCCGGAAACAACGGCGCCTGCAAAACCTGCCACACTTAGCACAACGCACAATGATGTGTCTGGCACGACGTTGCTTCCCCTGGAATATGCGATTGCATCGCTAGCGGTCGTGCGTTCACGCGATAGATGACAAAGGATCCGTTCTAATCGCCACGAAATGCGACCAGCGAGCTTTCCGGTGGTGGCGCGGTTGAAGCGTTAAGCAAGATAATTCCACCGGCGATATGGATAATGCCGAAGGCGAGGATAGTGGCTATCAAACTCCACATATGGGGGTGCTCTGACTTGGTCGATCGCCGGATGCGCGGGTAATCGCCTTTTGCCATATCCAGTTGCCCTCCCGATGCAATCTTGCGTTCAGTAACCTGATCCTGCGCTTCGCAAACGTGATTCCCTGCCATCAAGTGCCGGTATTGGTGGAGGACGCTCGCCGCCTGAAGCCGTCGTGAGTTGTGAAGAGCATCCAGGAGAGGCGCAAAATATCCCTTACGGCTCGATGCCATGCCAGCATCTCTGCCAGGAGCGGAGCCGACCTGAAGTTCCCGAGGGTCTGTTCGATCTTTGGTTCGAATAGGCGGACCGCACGATGCGACTTGGCTCTGCGGCGGAAGAGTTTTCTCGGCGCTAATCTTTGATCTTTCAATGCGACCCGGCGTAAATGCGATCGTTGCACGCGTTGTCGTAGACATGCGGCCATACCTCTTAAAATATGTGATCGAATTATGTGCGCGACCTCCTAAGGGACGTCTCACATCATTGATACCTCTTGACTTCACCGACGAACGTGAACCGCCTCACATTCTGAAAAGCTAATTTATTGTCTGGTATCGAACCCGCTTCGAAGAGTCGTGTGCTTACGGAAAAACAGTCATGGATGCGAATTCGCCGGGTGCTGTGCCAGGCGACATGGAAGCCAGGTAGATCGCAATCAAAAAGACGATCGAGAGAGCCAGTTCAGAAAGCAGTATTGTCAGGTCGGAGGCCCTTGCCGCATCGCCGGTCGAGCGTTTGTCCTGAAGGCCAATCCGGGATTTTGTCACCTCGTGTCGGCTGTCCATTTGGTGGCCCTCGCTAGGTATCTGAATGGGGATGTTAGCAATCGCGCGAAATGGCGCATCATCCGTTCGTATGACGCAATACGTCTTTGTCCGGGCCAGAATGCTGGGATCGGCATAACGGGCGAGCGGAGCCTCACATGCGCAAGAGTTTTGGTATCGGCGCTCTGATGGCACTTGCACTGGCGGGTACGGTGATCTTGATAAAGCCGGGTGCTCCTCCGGGCCGGGCCGAAGCGCTCACGGAGGCAACAAGAGGAATATCGCCTTATGAGCTGGATCTGCGAACGGACACGAAGAGCCTTGTGGTCCAGGAAATAGCTGACCCACGAGTGGCGAACTCTGGAAGTGGCCGAACTTTTTATGATAACAATCGGCCGCCCATTGTTTTGCGCCATTCGGTCGAAGCCCCCATTTGGCGCGGGCCGCAGGTAAAGGACCTTTAATATTGCCGCACATTAGAGCGAGCGGGAGAGTGTATTAAAAATGTCATATCCCGCGTGAGGGGAAATCATTCATGCATGCCATTTCACCGGAACGTCTCTCCGAATTAATTGGCCGGATCTACGACTGCACGATCGAGCCCGATCTCTGGCCGCAGACGATGCAAACGATCTGCGAAGACCTGCGCTGCTTGTTGGGTGCCATTTTGCTGATCGATT
The DNA here is from genome assembly GCA_963823115.1 of uncultured Alphaproteobacteria bacterium. GTDB lineage: Bacteria > Pseudomonadota > Alphaproteobacteria > Rhizobiales > Xanthobacteraceae > Bradyrhizobium. The sequence goes on from CAWGKJ010000056.1 coordinate 83,604, forward strand.
TGAAGCATTCTCATCATCGCGTGATGACGCAGTGGAACGCCGAGGAATTCGCCCGTCGGTCGGTAGGTGACCATGCGGAAGAGATGACGGCACTCTACCGGAGCGCTCCGAATGTCATGCGCAGTTCTCTGGATGAGCCGCTGGTCCTGTCGCGGGACGTGCCGGAGGTCGTTTACAGAAGCATGCCTTTGTATAGGGATCTCGGTAAACCGATGGGCCTCTGCGATTCGTTGCAGGCAATTGTGCTGCGCGAGGCCCATCGTGTCGGCGTGTTTGCGGCAAACCGCCACGAGAGTGTCGGCTTCGTCACCGACCGCGAGATCGCCATCACGCGCATGCTTGCACCGCACCTTCGTCGCGCCGTCACCATCAGCGACCTCATGGGCACAAAGGCGCTCGAAGCGCATGCGCTGTCGGCGACGCTGGACAACTTCCGGACCGGAGTAATTGTTGTCGCCGCCGATGGCCGCGTGTTGCATGCCAACGATGCCGCACGCCAAATGTTGGACCAGGGTGATCTCGTTCGGTCGGTGAAAGGCCGCCTCGTGGCGTGCGAATCCGGGGCGAATGACGAACTTGCCCGCGCCCTCGCGCTTGCCTGCAACAATGAAGCGGGCATAGGGGCAAACGGCATCGGCATCGCACTTAATGGCAGCAGTGGCGGGCCGGCGATAGCGCATGTGCTCCCACTGGCGAAAGGCGACGTCCGCACGCGCCTGTTGCCGCAGGCTACGGCGGCCGTATTTGTTTCGAAATCCGACGAATTGTTGCCGTCCGACATGAGTGCAATTGGACGGACCTTCGCGCTGACTCCGGCGGAAACTCGTTTATTGGAACACCTGGTCCAGGGCGCGCCCCTCGTGGACGTTGCCGCCGCGATCGGGATTTCTGTAACAACAGCCAAGACCCAATTGTCGCATATCTTCTCCAAGACCGGGGTCACGCGGCAGGCCGATCTCATCGCGTTGGTCAGTCGCCTGATGCCGCCCATCAAACGCCCGACAGCGTCATAAGGAAGGACTCCCGCCGCTGACGTCATGCCGCCGGCAACACGGTTCAGTGAAGCTTTTGGACCCACACAAGGTTTGCCCCATACGACCTCACGGTGTTTGCGGCGATGACCGTGGTGAGTGCCTTGACCTTCAGGAATTGGCCGAATTCGGGAATGTCGTAGCCGATGACGGCGCCAAGCTCCAGGACCTCGGCCCGCCGGCCGTCGGGTGGGATCTTCACGCCGAACTGCCTGTCGTCCGCCACTTGAAAGGCATAGAAGCCGGCCACTCCAACCTGTAACCGTCCGATCCGTTCCGAAATCGCGAAGTCCAGGTTGAGCAGAGAGCCGTTCGAATATTGGGTTGCGGGATTTTCCAGGTAGTTGTTCCAATATAGCTTCGCGCTGATCTCGGTTCCGTCGGCGATAACGGGTGGCGTCATATAGGTAAAGGCGACCGATGGCGCGAGGTCGTAGATGTTGTTGCCTGTAGTCAGACCTTGAATAGCCGCCAGCTGCGCATCGTATTTCCCGGTCGGAAGCACCACTCCGAAACCAACCATGATCGTCAGGCCTTGAAAGACCGGATTGGCGCCAGGGAAATGCGATGGTCGCAGCGTCCCGAACGAGCGCGACCAGTCGGCTTCGAGATACGCGTCGCCCAGACCGGTCTGACAACGGTTGGGAGTGGTGACGAACAGATGCCCACACTCGGTCCCGTAGGGAATGGTGCCTAGCAAGCCAATGGAGCCACCGAGCACCTGCGCATCCGGAACGTAACCGAAAAACGGGGCTACAAGCTTGCGGTCCAGATGCGCCTCACTCAGGGCGGGGATCGTATTGCCCTGGCCGTCGACGAAATCGAACGCCGTGGCACCGAACAGCACGCCGCCGGCGTATAGACCAGGTGGCGGAAGCTGCGCGGATCGAATGTCGGTCCCACCGATCGGACCGGCCGCCGTGGGTCCTTCCATGGCCAACGAGGAAGAAGAGGCGCCGCAGATGAAAACCGCGGCCAGAAAAAAACGCGCACTCCGCATGTTCGCTGCTCCCCCTGCTCCCTGCTAACAAATATGCCAGTTTGATAATATGAAGTCGAGGTATGTAGGGCTTGGAATGCCCCATGCCGGACATCGGCCCTAGCCCACGGGCCGGCGGTTATGCTTTGATATGTTGGGGCGGACTTAAAGATCTCGGGGCTTTCTTGACGGACATACGCATGGAACGGAGGCCGGTGGCCGATGTCGCTGGCTATTCAAAGCTGTCGATTGCGGCCTGCGTGCTGGTTGTCGCTGGTCTCACCCTCATGCGCGGCATATTCGCTGCCGTTATTCCCCTGCGGGTGGACGAGGCCTACTACTGGACCTGGTCGCGAGAGAGCGTCGTTTCCTTCATCGACCATCCACCGATGATTTCGTGGTGCGTCTACTTCGGAACACAGATTTTTGGCGACACAAATTTCGGGGTCAGGTTCAGCGGGCTTCTCGCCATGCTGATCATGCAGGCTCTGCTCGCTGATATTGTGTGGCGAACCACGCGAGATTGGCGGTACGCCATCCTGGCTGTGCTGCTGCCGGAAGCGGCGCTCGACTACGGTCTTCTGATGACGAAAGTCGTTCCTGATACAGCTCTGATCGCTTTCGGTCTGGCGATGGTGTGGTCATTGGTTCGGCTGGCCTTGTCGGGTAATCAGCGATGGTGGCTATTGGCCGGCATATTCGGCGGATTTGCCCTGCTGTCAAAATACATTGTCATTTTGCTGGTTCCGGCAATTGTCGCGTATGCGGTTTTCCCATCCTGGCGAATGAAGCAGCTTTCGAGTCCCTATCCGTGGCTTGCAGCCCTGATTGCGCTCGTTATCTTCTCGCCTGTGCTTTACTGGAATGCGGTCCACGATTGGGCGTCATTCAGATTTCAGCTCGATCGGCCGGTGCAAATTCAGGGATGGTCGTTAAAGTTCCTGCTTGAGTTCGTGGGAACTCAGTTCCTGCTGGTGGGTCCAATCCTGTTTCCGGTTGTCCTGATCGCGACGACGATGCTCGGCCGGCGAGGGTTCCGCACCAAAGACCCGATCTCCATCCTGCTCTCAATGTGCGTGGCCGTCCCAATCGGATTTTTGCTTTGGCGGTCTTTCTACGCCCGAATTGGCGATAGTTGGCCGCTGTTTGTTTGGCCGTTTGGGTTTGCCTGCGTCATGATCAACATGAAGTTTTGGCGGCGGGAAGCGCCAGGTTCAGCGCTGGCTCGGATCGCTCCCTTCATCGTGGCGGGGACGGTTTTGACTGGAATTGGTGTTGTCGTGTTCGCGGTGATTTATTACGTCGGATCGAACGCGAATTATCTTACAAACGACGATCCAATCGGAAAAGAGGCGGGCTTCGCGCAGGTCGTCGACGCGGCAAACGATGAATTGGCGAAGGCTGGCGCGACCTGGTTTGCGACGACCGACTATCGGATCTATTCGATGCTGCGATGGCATCTGAAAGATCGAATTCCTGTCGTTCAAATCAACGAAAGAAGTAGATATATCGGTTTTCGTACCGCTGACGCGGATATTTCTGGTCCAGCCGGCCTCTATATCGCCTCGAAAGGCGAACCTGCGAGTGAGATTTTGCGGACCACGACTGCGGTACTGGAGCCGTTGGGACTGGTTGATCTGACCTGGCGCGGGACGTGCTACGAGACATACCGGATGCAAAAGCTCACAAACTGGAGGCCTGTGCTTTCACCGCCTCCCGGCGATCCGCTTTTTGCAAGCAGGCCGCATTGAGCCGTCCACGCGTGGCAAATGGCGTCAGTTGATGCGCTGCAGCGATAGGTCCGGGGTTGGGAGTAAGCCGGACTCCAGATCGATGGTCTCGGCAAAGCACTTTGAGCTTAGGCCGACATCCATGTCTGAGTGAAGCCGTGCGTCGGCGTGGGTATCAAGCGTTGGATTTCAACCACCAGGGATTAAAGCTTTCGAACCAGCTCCGACGAAACTTCGCCGATGCTTCGGATGCCCAGGAGCGCCATGTCCCGATCCACCTCATCCCTGAGCAGGGTGAGCGCGCGCTGCACGCCGGCTTCGCCGCCGACGACGGCTGCGAACAGAAGCGGCCGGCCGATAAAGACGAACTGGGCGCCGAGCGCCAGAGCTTTGAGCACGTCGGTGCCGCGCCGGATGCCGCCGTCCACCATCACGGTCATGCCGTTCGCCAGCGCCGCGATCTCCGGCAGCGTGCGCAGGGAGGACACCGTGCCATCGAGCTGCCGGCCGCCATGATTGGAGATGATCACGCCGTCGACGCCGCTCTCCCGCGCGATGCGGGCGTCCGCCGGCGCGATCAGGCCCTTGACCACGAGTTTGCCTTTCCAGCGGCGGCGGATCAGCTCGATATGTTTCCAGGCGAGCTGGTCGCGCTTGCCGATGTTGCGCATCAGGTTCTTGGCAAGGGCCGGCGGCCCGCGCGTGGCGTCCATGTTCTCGAAATGCGGCATGCCATGGTTCAACAGGGTGCGCGCCCAGGTGCCGAACAGCCAGTGCGGATGCGTCATCGTATCCCAGGCGACCCGCGGCGTAATGGCAAGCGGGACTTGAAAGCCGTTGCGGATGTTGTTCTCGCGGTTGGGCGGGACCGGCACGTCAGCGGTCACGACGAAGGTGTCGTAGCCGGCGGCGGCAACCCGGTCGACCAGCGGCTCGATGCGCGCATCGTCGCCCGCCAGATAGGCCTGATACCAGGCGGCGGAATTCTCGCGCCTGACGTCCTCCAGCGTGATCAGGGAGGAGGCGCTGAGACACATCGGTACATTCATCGCGGCAGCCGCGCGCGCCAGCACGATGTCACCGCGGTAGGCGCAGAGCGCGGCCGAGCCCATCGGCGGAATGCCGAACGGCGCCGCATAGGTCTTTCCGAATAGCTTTGTGGTCTGGTCGCGGCCCGAGACGTCGTTCAGCACGCGCGGCACAAAGCCGTACTCCTCGAAGGCGCGGCGATTGTCGGCAAGCGCGGCGTCGGTCTCGGCGGCTCCTGCGATGTAGCCATAGAGGAATTGGGGCAGGCGGCGCCGCGCGGTCGCCTCGAAATCGTCGAGCGAAAGGTAGCGCCTTAGCGTGCGGGGAACACTGCTCTCGGGGCGTTGCACCGTTGATGGCGGAGGAGTTGCGGATTTGTCATGCATGTCGGCGGGCGATCCGTTTGAGGCCTGGCGGCGATGGTCGGACAACGGCGAAGGGCGGTCAACCTCGGTCGCGGCGCTTTCGGGCAAGCTAACTCGCGTCCGCCGGCTTTCGCGACGCAACGAAAACGCCGGTCAGCACCAGCGCAAAGCCGATGATATGGAACGGCTGCGGGTGCTCGCCGAGAAAGGCGATCGCCATGATGGAGCCGAACACCGGCACCACATGAAAGAACGGCGCGGCGCGGTTGGCGCCGATCAACTGCACGCCGCGATTGAAGCACAGATAGGCCAAAGTCGAGGGAAACACCGCGACGTAAGACAGCGTCAGCAGGTTGGCCGTATCGAGCTGCATCACCGGTCGCGAAAACAATTCCCAGACCAACAGCGGTATCAGGCAAACCGCGCCGCAGCCGAAGGTGAAGCCGACGAACGACAGGCCGTGGATATCCGGACGCTTCAGGGACAGCACCGAGTAGAACCCGAAGATCGACCAGCGCCACGATGAAGATGATGTCGCCCTTGTTGAACTCGATGCTTTTGAGCGCAGTGAGGTCGCCGTGCAGCAGGATCACCAGCACGCCGGCCAGCGACAGCACGACGCCGGCGGCCTGCGCCAGGGTCAACCGCACGCCGAGCAGGATCAGCGACCAGATCGCGACGACCAGCGGCCCGGCCGACTGCAGCAGCAGCGTGTTCAGCGCCTGGGTATGTTCGAGCGACCAGTATTGCAGGGTGTTGAAGGCGGCGATGCCGGTGACGGAGAGCACGACCATCGTTCCGAGCCTGGCGCGGATCGCGGCCCAGTCGCGCTTGAGGTGGTTCCAGGTAAACGGGAGAATGATCAGAAACGCCAGCGACCAGCGCAGGAACGTCAGCGTCACCGGCGGAATATGCCCGGCGGCGAGGCGGCCGACGATGGCGTTGCCGGCCCAGCACAGCGCGGTGATGGAGAGCAGCAGATAGGGCTGGTTGGCGAGCCAGTTGCCGGGGCGGCGGCGCCGGAGGTTTGATCGGAAGCAGACATAAGGCGGTGGTTCTTGGCCCGGGTTCAATGATGCCGCGGTTCCGCCCGGTGTCGGCCACCGGGCCGGTCTTGCCCGGCCCGCTCACAGACACGGAATTTTACCTGACCGCAATGGCGCAGGATGCATCGCGACCATGCACGCGGGTTCCCCTTCGCGCGGAAGCCATTCTTCAACCCGTCAGCGCCTGCACGGTCGCGTCCAGCGCCCTGACGGCCTCTTTGGGGTCGATCTCGATCTGCAACCCGCGCTGTCCTGCATTCAGATATACGCTTGTCTCGGCCAGCGCCGCCTGGTCGATCGCGACCGATACGCGTTTCTTCTGTGCGAACGGGCTGATGCCGCCGACATGATATCCTGTCAGCCGTTCGGCATCGGCCGGCCGCATCATGTTGGCGGCCTTGCCGCGAAATGCCGCCGCCAGCTTCTTCATGCTGACTTCGCGATCCGACGGCACCACGACGCAGACCGGCTTGCCGTCCACCTCCGCCATCAACGTCTTCAGCATGCGGCGCGGTTCGATACCGAGCGCCTCAGCAGCCTGAAGGCCGATGCGGTCGGCGGCGGGATCGTAATCGTAAGTGTGCACCACGAATTTGACGCCGAGTTTGGTAAGCGCCAGCGTCGCGCGGGTGGTTTTCGACATGGCGCTATTGCTCCGTCGTCGCGTTGCGCCCGAGTCCGGCATTGGCAATTTCGAAGGCCGGGCGCATGTCTGCCGGGCCCTCCTTGCTTCAGCCAAGCTCAGACATAGCCGAGCCAGCGCCAGTAGGTCGCGCCAAGCAGCATGACCAAGGCGACAGCGATCATCGTCAGCACCAGGCCGATACGAACGAAATCCCTGGCATTGAAGGTTTCGGTGCCATACGCCACCATGTTCTGCGGCGAGTTCACCACCAGGATGAAACCGAAGCTGACCACAAATTGCAGCAGCATCGTCATTCCGACGACGTTGATGCCGGGCGTGGCGACGCCCTGCAGCACCGCGATGATGATCGGGATCATGGCGGACGCCAGCGCGGTTGCACTGGCAAAGCCGAGATGAATAAGCGTGAGAAACAGGGTCATCACCGCCAGAACGAAGAGGGCTGTTGCGTTCTTGAGGCCGAATGCGACGACCGCGAGATCGGCCAGCCAGGATGCACCTTTGGTCTGTAGCAGGGCCGTTCCGACGCTGATGCCGATGCCGAACAGCACAATCGTGCCCCACGGAATTCTGGGCTGGGTGTCTTTCCAGGTCATGATACCGATGCCGGGCAGGAACATCAGCGCCACGGCTGCGATCGTGGTCGATGAGGTGTCGAAACTGTGCAGCACGCCTTCGGTGGCCCAGAGCGCCAGCAGGGTCAGCGATATCGCAAGCAGCTTCTTTTCCGAGACCTTCATGGGTCCGAGTTCGGCCAGCGATTTGCGGATCTGCTCACCTCCGCCGGGAATTTCTTTCACCTCGGCCGGCATCATCCGCGTCATCACGAAGTAGAGCGCGATCGACATCAGGATGCCGAACGGCGCCGCGGCGACAAACCATTCCAGCCAGGTGATGGACTTCTGCAGGGTCTTCTCGATGAAGCCGATCGCGACCATGTTTTGCGCGGCGGCGGTCTTGATGCCGACGTTCCAGATGCTGGCGGTTTGCACCGTCGTGATCATCAGCATGCCGGCAAAGGCGCCTTTCTTGTTGACGCCGAACGCCGCAATGATGCCGAGCGTGATCGGCACCAGGCAGGCGACGCGCGCCGTGGTGGAGGGCACCATGAACGCCATAACGAAGCCGACCAGAATGGCGCCGACGACGACGTGGTGCACTTCGCCGCCGACCCGCGACAGGATCGTCAGCGCGATGCGCTTGTCGAGCCCGGTCGCGGTCATGGCGGCGGCGAGAAACAGCGCGGACGCTACCAGCGCCAGCGCGGTATTGGCGAAGCCGCTGAATGCCAGACCGAGGCCGGCGCTGGTGCCGAGCAGAACTTTTGGATTGGCAGGATTAGGCGCAAGCCCAAGCAGAAACGCCATCAAGGCGGCGATCACGATGGCCGAGACGGCGTAATCGAGCGCTTCGGTCATCCAGACGATGACAGCAAAGGCAAGCACCGCCAGCATGCGCTGGCCGGCGACGGAAAGACCCTCGGGCGTCGGCAGCAGCATCACCGCCACCAGCGCCGCGACCGCAAGCAGAACACCCCAGTTCGATCGTAACCAGACCGGCTGCGCCGGAGACGGCGCCTTGGCGCCTGCCGGGTCCGGTATCGCATCAATGGTAGCCATGGATTTCCTCCTCGCCGCAACTGACTCCAGTCGAGCAAAATCGAAGGGGATTGCCGTTGAGCAAGATCAAGTGAACCGGGGGAGGCGCCACGAAGCCGAACCAATCGGGATGCTGATTTGACCCACGTCAATGCCTCGCTTCGGCGGCCGCATTTCAATGCCGGGGAATTCTCTCGCCCGCAATCCTCGAAAGGAAAGTAGCTCATGAGCAACGTCGGATCGATCGATCGGATCGCACGTGTCGCCGTGGGCGTCTTGCTCATTGCGTATGCCATTCCCGTCGGCTTCCACCACACCGGCTGGAACTGGACCGGCTGGATCGGCGTCGTGCCGCTTCTGACCGGCGTCTTTGGCTATTGCCCCGCTTACAAGCTGTTCGGCTTGTCGACTTGTCCGATCAAGAAGTAGGCCTGACGTCGCCGAGCTCTATCCGCGCCACGCTGGTGGCGGGTTCTGACCTGGCGTGGTCGCTGGCGGAATAAGATGAAGCGCCGCCCGATTTCGGTTGGCGCGCTTTCCCCGCCTATCGCAACACCCGCAGATCATGTTGAACTAAGGTTCAGCAAGTGGCCGGGTGCGCCGGCCGCACAATTGGAATGATCAAAGCTCTGGAGACAAGCTCGCCCGCCGGGCGGGCGTGTTTTGCAGGGCGATGAAACGGTCGAATTGTCAATGGCGCTTCCGCGCAAGCGCGCGTTTTCGAATTGATGCGTCGGGCCAATCGGGACAGCGGCACCAACTTCCCGCTCGTCACCCACAATCTCGATCTCGCCCGCCGCTGCGATCGCATCATTGAAGCGGTGGACGGCCACATTCAGCCTTGAGCGGCGGCCGCTGCCATCTTGCGGACATAAATATTCGGGGGATATCAATGGGTTGAACCCGGTTTGACCCCGGCCAAAGGCCCGTTCTTGCTTGCGTCGATAGCCCGCTTCCTTTATCCGGTTGGATGCCTCGCATGCGAGCGGCCCCCGGCCGTGATTTAGGCTGGGCGCATGATCTGGGAAGATAGGCAGCGGTTTTCCGAACAGATCATGCCCGTATGTGGATAGTTGCAGAGGGAATACCCGCGAATGGCCAATGTTGTCGTCGTCGGCGCCCAGTGGGGCGACGAGGGAAAGGGCAAGATCGTCGACTGGTTATCGGAGCAGGCCGACATCGTCGTGCGCTTCCAGGGGGGGCACAATGCCGGCCATACCCTGGTCATCAACGGCGTTACCTACAAGCTGGCGCTGTTGCCCTCCGGAGTCTTGCGGCCCTCGAAGCTCGCGGTGATCGGCAACGGCGTGGTGTTCGATCCGCAGGCGTTCCTCGATGAGTTGGCAAAACTGAGAGGCCAGGGCGTCGCCGTCAGCCCGGAAAATCTGCGCGTCGCCGAAAACGTCACGCTGATCCTGCCCCTGCATCGTGAACTCGATTCCTTGCGGGAATCTTCCAACGCGGCCACTGCGATCGGCACCACGCGGCGCGGCATCGGGCCCGCTTATGAGGACAAGGTCGGCCGCCGCGCGATCAGGCTGATGGATCTCGCCGATCTCGATACGCTGCCGCACAAGATCGACCGCCTGCTGGCGCATCACAACGCGCTGCGCCGCGGGCTCAATCTCAAGGAGATCGACGGCGCGGGAATTCTAAAGGAGCTGACGGCGCTGGCGCCGCAGCTTCTGCCTTACGCGGAGACCGTGTGGCGGCTGCTCGACCTGAAGCGCCGCGAGGGCAAGCGTATTCTGTTCGAGGGTGCGCAGGGCGCGCTGCTCGACGTCGACCACGGCACCTATCCCTACGTCACCTCGTCCAACACCGTGGCGGCACAGGCGGCGACCGGCACCGGTATGGGCCCGAGCGCGATCGGCTATGTCCTCGGCATCTGCAAGGCCTATACGACAAGGGTGGGGCAGGGGCCGTTTCCGACCGAACTGGACAACGAGATCGGACGCAAGATCGGCGAGCGCGGGCGTGAGTTCGGCACCAATACGGGCCGCCCGCGGCGCTGCGGCTGGTTTGACGCCGTGCTGGTGCGCCAGACCGTGCGGACCTGCGGCATCAACGGCCTGGCGCTGACCAAGCTCGATATTCTCGACGGTTTCGACACCATCGAAGTCTGCGTCGGCTATACGCTGGACGGTAAGGAAATCGACCATCTGCCGGCCGGCGAGGGCGCGCAGGCCCGGATCAAGCCGGTCTACGAGACCATTGAGGGCTGGAAAGAACCGACCGCCAACGCCCGTTCCTGGGCGGATTTGCCGGCTCAGGCTATTAAATATGTGCGCAGGGTCGAGGAATTGGTGGGCTGCCCAATCGCCTTGCTTTCCACGAGCCCGGAACGCGAGGATACTATTCTGGTCCAGAACCCATTCGAGGCTTAACGAGATGTTACCGGAAAGCCCACATTGTTGAGCAGAGATGGCTGATTACTACCCGCTGATCGCCCGCGCCATTGCCGGACTGGACCCCAGTGCTCCCGGCGAAAGCCGTCGTGCGCTTTACGAGCGGGCCCGTGCCGCATTGATCGCGCAGTTGCGCAGCGTGCAGCCGCCGCTCTCCGAATCCGAAATCACGCGCGAGCGGCTGTCGCTCGAAGAGGCCGTACGCAAGGTCGAGTCCGAGGCAGCCCAGCGTGCTCGCGACGGTTCGCGCGCTGCCGGTGGTGGTGGCGGCGATCGCGCGCGTGCCGGCGACGCATTCCGCGCCAACACCCGTCCCACGGTGCGGCCGGCCGAACCGGCGCCGCCGCCTTCCACGCCGCAACCTCCGGCGCCGCCGCGTCCACCTTCGCCGCCGTCCCGCAACGATCGGCCGCCGCTCGGACAGGAAGACCGCCCGCAGCGCAACCTCCGTGCCGACGCACCGCCGCCGCGTTCGCAGCCGCCGCAGCTCCCGACACAGGAACTGCAATTGCCGCCGACCCGCGAACGGTCAGGCGCGCCGCGCCGCGGCCCCGACAACAGCGCGCCGCAGGCGCCTGGCATGCGCGGCTTCCGCGACATCGCCGCCGATGCCGATGACCTCGGCCGCGCCGCCGCGCAGGCCAGTCGCGCCGCGCGAAAAACCTATGCCAACGTGCCCTCGCCCTCACCGGAGTTCGACCGGCTCGAGCCGAGTTTGGAGAACCGCGGCGCCGATCCCGAGGCACCCTATTCCTATGACGAGTCCGCCGCGGAGGCCGAGCGCTATGCGCCGCCGCCTCAAGCGCCGCGTTCGCGGGTCGCGGCGGACCGCGAGCCGAAAAAGCGCGTCCGCTCCGGCGCGGTGTTTCCGTTCAAGAGCGCGATCGCCGTCGGCGTCGTGCTGATCCTGGTTGGTGCCGCGATCCTGTGGGGCAAGTCCGTGGTGACGACCGTCAGCGGCCTGTTCAAGCCGTCGCCAACCGTGGTGGAAGCGCCCAAGGACACTTCGCCGCTGGCGAAGCCGAAGATCCCCGATCGCGTCGGCCAGCCGTCGTCGTCGGATCAGGTCGCGCCGGTGGCGCAGCGCGTGGTGCTGTATGACGAGGATCCCGCCGATCCCAAGGGCAAGCAATATGTCGGTTCGGTGGTCTGGCGCACCGAACAGATCAAGGCCGCCGCCGGCCAGAAGCCCGATCTTGCGGTTCGAGCCGACATCGACATCCCCGACCGCAAGTTCAAGATGACGATGTCTTTCCGCCGCAACACCGACACCTCGCTTCCGGCGAGCCACACCGCGGAATTGACCTTCGTCCTGCCGGCGGATTTCGCCGGCGGCGGTGTCAGCAATGTGCCGGGCATCCTGATGAAGTCCAACGAGCAGGCGCGCGGCACGCCGCTGGCCGGGCTCGCAGTCAAGGTCACCGACGGCTTCTTCCTGGTCGGCCTGTCGAATGTCGATGCCGACCGCGCTCGCAACCTGCAGCTTCTGAAGGAGCGCTCGTGGTTCGACGTGCCGCTGGTCTACGTCAACCAGCGCCGCGCCATCATCGCCATCGAGAAGGGCCCCCCCGGCGAGCGCGCGTTCAACGACGCGTTTGCGGCGTGGGGCGAGTAGGGGGGGCCGCGTCCGTCGTTGCCCAGCCAAGCGCGCGAGGTGGTAGTTCATGAAGCGGTATCTGATTTTCGCGGTTCTCGGGCCGCTCTTCGGCGGTTTTTTGCTGCTGCTGACCACCACCGTGATGTCCGGCTACTGGAGCCACCCGCCCAGCGCTTCGGAGGTCGAAAAGCTGATGGCCGTGTTCGCCAGGACGCTGCAGTACACCTATCTGTTCGGTCTGCTCCCGGCGCTGATGTTGGGCGCGGTGGACGATATTCTGTCCAAGGTCAAACGAATTGGCCCGGTGGGACGGATGCTGATTGTCGGCGCGATCGCGTTTGTCGCCGCGGAATTGCTCTACGGCTCCCGCGGGCCGGACAGCGGTGCGCTGCAGTTCATCCTCTACGGCCTGGTCGGTTTCATCCCCGCAACGATTTCCTCGTGGGCGTCGCACAAGGCGATCGACAAGCCCGCGACGGCATGACGCAACTTGTGCTGCCCTAGCGCATTACCCATGTGATGGCGATGTCGAACCAGGAAATAATAGCCCCGCAGCCCGCGCGTTCCCGGAGCGATAGCTCCCGGAGCACCTCGCGCGCAACGTTTCGCGGGGCGGAGGCGCGTGGCCCGATTATCGATCAGGAGGGGCGCGAAATCCCGGACGATTCGTCAGGCGCGCAGTTTCAAGGTTTCCGCTTCGACTTCGGCAATGCAGGCGCCAATCCGTTCGGCAATCTCTCCCGCGAGCAGCGGCTGGCGCGGCTCGATGCGGTGGCCAAGCTTCTGGACATTGCCTTTATCCTGCCCGGCACCAACATCCGCTACGGCATCGACGGCATCATCGGATTGATCCCGGTGGTCGGCGACATCATCGCGACCGCGCTCTCGCTGTGGCTGGTGCGCGAGGCACGCGCGCTCGGCGCGCCCTGGTACATCACGGCGCGGATGCTCGGCAATGTTACGATTCAGGGCGTGGTCGGAACGGTGCCGGTTGCCGGCGACGCGTTCGACATATTGTTCCGCGCCAACATCCGCAACGTCCGGCTGCTGCGGCGCTGGATGGACAAGCAGCCTCGCTAACGCGCGATCCGGAAAATCATACCCTCGGGCGTTGCCCCGAGGGTGCGTGGCTTAGGGCAAGATGTTAGGCGGCCTCGGTGTCCGCCTTGTCGCTGGCAGGCGCGGGCTCGGGTGCACGGGGGCGGCGCGGCAGCGGAAAGTCCTGGCTCTCATACAGCGTGCGGATGCCGCTCTGATCGAAGCGGGCCTCTTCGACCTGGAGATAGGCGCCATTCAGCGAATCCGCCGGCAACTCCTCGATCGCGAAGCGAACTGCTTCGGCCGCGGTGCCAAATCGCCGATACGCGAAACCCGCCCGCTTCTTCTTGCGGATGGCGGCGGGAAACAATTCGGCGGCAGTGTTGAAGCTGAAGGAAGCCATGGTCAGGGACCTCTATTCTTTTTAGTGAGAACGCGAGTCATTATCGCGAACAGATCGTGCGGGCAGAACGAACGGTACCGCGCCCACACACGTCATTTCAGGACAGTCTTTAATATCAGCAATATAAGCCCGTTTTACGGAAATGCGACTCCTGACAGGTCTGATGATGAATCCGGCACCCTGATACCGCCTTCAAATAAAGTGTTTTATTTCAACGCCTTGCGCGGCTCACAGTTTGCCAAGCAGCAGCAGGACGATCAGGACCACCAGAATGACGCCGCCTAAGCCTATTCCGGAATGGCCCATGCCATAGCCGTAGCCGCCAAAACGGCCGCTCAGGCCGCCGAGCAGGTAAATGATCACGATAATGACGAGTATCATTCCCAGCGACATGGCTCTCTCCCAAACGGTCGCCCGGCGGATGGAAATCCGCCGCCCCGCCCAAAGAAAAGCATATCCCGGCCTTTGGTTCCAGCGACGGAACCCGGAGCGGCTATTTCGGCTGCAGTTTCAGCGCCGCCGAATTGATGCAGTAGCGCAACCCGGTCGGGCCGGGGCCGTCCTCGAACACGTGGCCGAGATGGCCGTTGCAGTTTGAGCACAGCACTTCGGTCCGGGCCATGCCGTGGCTCAAGTCGCGCTCCTCATCGATGTGGCTCTCTGCCGCAGGCCGCGTGAAACTCGGCCAGCCGCAGCCGGAATCGAACTTGGCGTCGGATTCGAACAGCGTCTGCCCGCAGCCGCTGCAGATGTAGGTGCCGGCCCTGCGCTCGTGCTCGTATTCGCCGGAGAAAGGCCGTTCGGTGGCCTTCTCGCGCAGCACCGCGTACTGCATCGGCGTCAGTTCCTTGCGCCATTCGGTCTCGCTCTTCCGGATCTTGCCGGTCATGGTCTTGGTGTCGGACATGGAAGCTCCTTGGGTGCCGGTTCGCGTGAAGATAACGCGATCAAGCAATAAATTCTGCCGTCAGTTGGTAACCTTTGCGCTGCTCACCAGCGTCGGCTTCTCGATGTAATTGTCGGCGAAAAGCTTCTTCAGGTTTTCGACCTTCGGAATATCGTTGTAGGCGATGTAGGGCTGGTTCGGGTGCAGCGTCAGGTAGTCCTGATGGTAGGCCTCCGCCGGATAGAACCCTTCCAGCGGCCCGACCTTGGTCACGATCGGCTTGCGGTAGACCTTTGCGGCATTGAGCTGGGCGATATAGGCATCCGCAACCTTCCGCTGCTCGTCGCTGGTGGTGAAGATCGCCGAACGGTATTGCGTGCCTAAGTCCGGGCCCTGGCGGTTCAACTGGGTCGGGTCGTGCACGACCGAGAAGAAGATCTGCAAAATCCTGCCATAGCTGACTTTCTTCGGGTCGTATTTGATCTCGACGGACTCGGCGTGTCCGGTCGATCCGGCAGATACCGTTTGATAGTCGGCGGTAGTTTTGCTGCCGCCGGCATAACCGGACACCGCGCCGACGACGCCCGCGGTATGCTGGAACACGCCTTGCACGCCCCAGAAGCAGCCGCCGGCGACAACGGCGGTCTGGATACCGTCCGAAGCCTGAACGTCCACGGCAGCAGGAGGGATGATCACGGCGGCTTCCGCAGCGCGCGAGGGCGCAGTCGCAAATGCAATGATCGCCAGCGCGCCAACGGCCGTGGCGCAGAGCGAAAAGAGGCTGGATCGGCTACCGGACATAAGGTTCCTCCTGGGCTCGGCGGGTTGAAATGCAATCCATGGCGTCAGTCGTCGTTCGCAACCGACCCTGGCTTGCTCGACGCCCAAGATACGCGGTGGGAGCGGGGTTGTTACGGTGGGATGGACACGAGTTCGTGAACCGCCGCGGGAAATCTCGGTGAGGAGGCGCTTGCGCTAAACCACCACGCTCAGGCGTTTCGCCGCGCGCGTGATGCCGGTGTAGAGCCATCTCGCGCGGCTGTCCTGGAACGCAAAGCTCTCGTCGAACAGCACCACGTCGTCCCATTGCGAGCCCTGCGATTTGTGCACTGTCAGCACGTAACCGTAATCGAACTCGTCATAGGGCTTGCGCTGCTCCCACGGGATGGTCTCGATCGCGCCGCCGAAGCAGTCGCCGCGGACCGAGACTTTCGTCACCTTGTGGCCGAAATCCTCGTCGGGGATAAGCCGCATGGTGATAATCTTCGATTTCGACTGCGCGCGCGATTTCACCCGCCATAGTCCGCCGTTGAACAGGCCCTTCTTGCGGTTGTTGCGCAGGCAGACCAGCTTGTCGCCTGCGACCGGCAACGGATCCTCGATGTTCTGCTTTTGCCGTACCCGCATATTGTAGGCGCGCCGCGTATTGTTGCGCCCGACCAGCACCTGATCGGCGCTCATCACCCGTTCC
Source organism: uncultured Alphaproteobacteria bacterium (assembly GCA_963823115.1). Classification (GTDB taxonomy): domain Bacteria; phylum Pseudomonadota; class Alphaproteobacteria; order Rhizobiales; family Xanthobacteraceae; genus Bradyrhizobium. The sequence goes on from CAWGKJ010000056.1 coordinate 99,828, forward strand.
GGATCGAGTTCGGCGCGCGATACCACTTCGCTTTCGCCGTAGCGGCCGATGTCGAGTTCGCGCCCCTCCCGCACATCCATCGACATCCGCACGATCGGATCATTCTGCGCTTGGCGATGCACCTCGGTCAGCATCGCGTCGGGCTCGCAGTCGGTAAAAAATCCTCCACCCTGGATCGGCGGCAGCTGCGCGGGGTCGCCGAGTACCAGCAGCGGGCAATCGAACGACATCAAGTCGCGGCCGAGCTCAGCGTCCACCATCGAGCATTCATCGATCACGATCAGCTTGGCTTTCGATGCCGGCGCGTCGTCCCACAGCTCGAAGCTCGGCTGCTCCACGCCCAATTCGCGCGCGCGATAGATCAGCGAGTGAATGGTCGAGGCGTTGTCACACCCCTTGTTGCGCATCACCAGCGCTGCCTTGCCGGTGAAAGCGGCGAATTTCACCTCGCCATCGACGCCGTCGGCAACGTGGCGCGCCAGCGTGGTCTTGCCGGTTCCCGCATAGCCGAACAGCCTGAAGATCGGCGGCGTGCCGTTCTTGCCGGGTTTGGCCTTTAGCCAGTCGGCGACGGCCTTCAGCGCGGAGTCCTGGTGCGGCGTAAAGGTGGGCATGGGGTCTCGGTGCGGGAAGGTCGTGCACCCGGCGACAACTCACACGGCAAAACTAACCATTCGCGGGCCCAGTGCAAGGCGCCGGCCGCAGCTGGAAACCGGCTTCAGGCTGGGCTCGGCCCCGTAGAATGGTCGTCCCAAACTGGTCCGCGAGCTGCACTCCTGAGATACAACGCCTCTTACGTTTTGCGCCGCTTGAGACCAGCGGCGCCAGCAACCCGTTGCCGGACCGAAACGAAATCTTCCGCCCCGCGATATTCTCGGAGAATGGAGTCTTCGTCAGCGTCGGCTCTGCAAAGCATTCCTTTCAAACTTACTGTTGCGATTCGTTAGCAGTGTGTCGCATGAGTTTCGCGTGATATTGCAATTTTCAATCTGAGTTCGACTGCGGTGACGGATCGCAATGATCGATGGTCTCGCTGGTCCGCGCAAAGGCCGTATTTCAGTCCTGCGATCACGTCGACATCGGAACTCACCGGCGGCCTCGCGCCGGAGTGTAACGGCGTCCGGGCCGCATCTGGCAAAAGGAGTACGACATGCCAAACTGGTTCAAAGACAACGCGCAATCCACCGGCAAGACCCCGCTGATTCGTTTGAACCGCGTGACCGAAGACGCGCCGGCCACGGTGCTTGCCAAGATCGAGGGCCGCAATCCCGCCTATTCGGTGAAATGCCGGATCGGCGCGGCGATGATCTTTGACGCCGAAAAGCGCGGCCTGCTGGGCCCGGGCAAGGAGATCGTCGAACCGACCAGCGGCAATACCGGTATCGCGCTTGCCTTCGTCGCGGCCGCGCGCGGCATTCCGCTGACATTGACGATGCCCGAGACCATGAGTCTCGAGCGGCGCAAGCTGCTGATCGCATACGGCGCGAAACTTGTTCTGACGGAGGGCGCGAAGGGCATGAGCGGCGCGGTCGCCAAGGCCGAAGAAATCGTCGCTGCCGCGCCCGATCGCTACGTCCTTTTGCAGCAATTCAAGAACCCGGCCAATCCGGCGATTCACGAGCAAACCACCGGACCGGAAATCTGGAACGACACCGATGGCGCGGTCGATATTTTCGTCTCCGGCGTCGGCACCGGAGGCACGATCACCGGCGTTTCGCGCTACATCAAGAACATCCGCGGCAAGAAAATCCTCTCGGTTGCGGTCGAACCGGTGGCGAGTCCGGTGCTGACCCAGAAGCGTGCGGGCGAACCGCTGAAGCCGGGCCCGCACAAAATTCAAGGCATTGGCGCGGGCTTCGTGCCCGATGTGCTTGATCTGTCGCTGGTCGACGCGATCGAACAGACGACCAACGAAGAGGCTGTTCTTTATGCGCGGCGCCTTGCCAGCGAGGAAGGTATCCTTTCAGGCATTTCAAGCGGCGCTGCGGTTGCGGTCGCGGTGCGGCTCGCCAAGCGTCCTGAACATGCCGGCAAGACCATCGTCGTCGTGCTGCCGGATTCCGGAGAGCGTTATCTTAGCTCGGTGTTGTTTGAGGGCCTGTTTGATGCCCACGGCCTCGCAGCGTAAGCGCGCGCATATGCGACTGAAGCATCGGGATGTCAGTTCTTTCGGTGCGGCGCGGCGGCACCAACGGGCCGACCGGTCAGTCCCGCAACGCCGCAAGCAGTTCGTCGGGCCGTTCGGCCATCATCGTATGGCCGGCACTCGGCAGTACCACGACGCGTGAATTCGACAGCGCTGCAGCGAGCGCCTTGCCTGCCCTCGGAGGTGTCATCATGTCGCGTTCGCCGAGAACGAGCGTGACGGGAACCGTGATCTGTGCGGCGGCGGCCAGTCGCGTTCTGGTAGGCGTTGCAGGCGAAGAGATCGCTAAACAGCACGCCGGGCCGGCATCGCTCCAGAACGCGCTGGGCGCTGCCATGCATCCAGAAGCCCGGCGCGAGGCTGCCGCCGAGTTCCGCGCGAAAACCGAGGCCCCAGATCGAGACCATGTCGATCGCGGCATGATCGTTGGTTTCCGCGGCCTTGAGCAGATCGGGCCCCACGGTCATGGTGGCTGCCGTGCCGATCAGGCCGAGGCCTGAAACCTTCGCCGGGTGCCGCGCGGCGGTCTCCAGCGCGATCAGCGAGCCCATCGAATGACCGATCAGCCGCGCCTTCGTTGCGCCGGCCGCATCGAGCAGCGCCGCGGTCCAATCGGCCATGTCGGCAATCGTCGGCAGCGGCGCACCGGAAGATTGGCCGTGAGCGGGCAAATCCGGCGCCAGCACGCTATAGCCGTGGTGCGCAAACCAGCGGCTCTGCAAGGCCCACGTGGAATGATCGAAGCCGGCGCCGTGCAGCAGCACGATCGTCGGCAGCGACGAATCGAACTTCCGGCCACCGGTGGCGACGAAGGTATCAATGCCGTTTACGGACAACTGCATGGTTCAAGCCTTCTGCGAAATACGGAGCGCCTGGCCGAGGTCATCGATGATGTCGGCGGCGGCTTCGATGCCGATCGACAGCCGCACCAGTTCCTCACCGATACCGGCGGCCTTGAGCTGTTCGGCGTCCATCTGCTGATGGGTCGTGCTGGCGGGATGAATGACCAGCGTCTTGGCGTCGCCGACATTGGCGAGATGACTGACCAATCGCAAGGACTCGATGAATTTCCGACCCGCGGGCCGGCCGCCCTTGATTCCGAAGCTGACGATCGACCCCGCGCCGCGCGGCAGCAACCGCTTGGCGAGTTCGTGATCCGGGTGGTTCTCCAGCGAGGGATGCAGCACCCAATCCACCGCCTTGTTCGCGGATAGGAAGCCGAGCACCGCCTGCGTGTTGGCGAGGTGACGGTCCATGCGGATGCCCAGCGTCTCGACACCTTGCAGCAGTTGAAAGGCGTTGGTCGGCGAAAGGCACGCGCCGAAGTCGCGCAAGCCTTCCATGCGTGCCCGCACGATGAAGGCGGCGGGGCTGAATTGCTCGTCGAAGACGATGTCGTGATATCCGGCGTAGGGCTCAGTCAAAACCGGAAATTTGCCGGAGGCGCGCCAGTCGAACCGGCCGCCGTCGACGATCACCCCGCCGATGGCGATGCCATGGCCGCCGATCCATTTGGTCGCGGAGTTCATCACGATGTCGGCGCCAAGTTCGATCGGGCGGCTGAGATAGGGCGTTGCAAAAGTATTATCGATCAGCAGAGGGATTTTCGCGTCGTGCGCGATGTCAGCGACGGCGGGGATGTCCAGTACTTCGAGACCGGGATTGCCGATGGTTTCGCCGATCACGAGCCGGGTGTTGGGCTTGATCGCCGCGCGGAATTCGTCGAATGCGCGCGGCTTGACGAAGGTCGTCGTGATGCCGAACCGCGGCAACGTATGCGTGAGCAGGTTGATGCTGCCGCCATAGAGCGAGGAAGAGGCGACGATGTGGTCGCCGGCATTGAGCAGCGTCGCGATCGCCAGATGCAGAGCGGCCATGCCGCTCGCCGTGCAGACGGCGCCGACGCCCCCTTCCAGCGCGGCGAGCCGCTCCTCCAATACCGCCGTGGTCGGGTTCGAAATCCGGGTATAGATGTGCCCCGCGCGCTCGAGATTGAACAGCGCTGCGGCATGCTCCGAATCCTGGAAAACATAAGAAGTGGTCTGATAGATCGGGACCGCGCGGGCGCCTGTAACGGGGTCCGGATGCTGGCCGGCATGCAGGCTCAGGGTCTCAAAGGCGGGCGGCTTGGGTGCGGGCATGATGAACTCGGAAGCGATTTCGGGTTTTCGGCTGTCACGGACTGCTGCACGGTGTGCCACAAAAGTACTTCGATTGTTAGCCCCGGGGTGCGCGCCATTCCTGCCTCAATCACTGCGGAAGCTTGTGCGCCGGCTCAGAGCCGCGTCCGAAGAAGTGGCCTTTTCCCCGCTCGCGGCCTAAAAGCTCCCAGCGCCCTGCGATGCAGGGACCGTAGCGGAGTTCGCGCGATGGAATGTTGGCGTATTCAAATCGCTTTCGCGGGCAGCGCCCTGACCCGATGAAACGCCTCGCAGTCTGGGCATTTTACGGCGTCGGCGCGCTTGCGATTCTCTATCTCGCGCTTTACGCCTATGCGGCATTCACCGGGCGCGAACTGCAGCCGGGCGATCCGATCCACATCTTTCGCAAGCCCGACGCGCCGAATTATTCGTGACGCGCCGGTACAATTCCAAGGTGGGCGACAGCCTGCCGCTCACGCCGACGCTGCCACGCGATGATAGTCGCCGGCCCCTGCGGGCGTGATCGGCAGTCCGCCGTCGGCATATTCGTTCAGTTTGTTGCGCAGCGTGCGGATCGAGATGCCGAGGATGTTCGCCGCATGGGTGCGATTGCCGAGGCAATGCTTCAGCGTCTCCAGGATGAGATCGCGCTCGACGTCGGCGACGGTGCGTCCGACCAAGGCGCGGGTCACCTGTTCGGCGGCGAAGGTCGCGTGCGCCACCGCCGGCACGGTCTTGGGCGTATCGAGGCGGTCGCCGTCCGGCGTCAGGATGGCGTCGACGCCGATCTCGTCGCCCTGCGCCATCAGCACCGAACGATGGATGGTGTTTTCCAGTTCGCGGACGTTGCCCTGCCAGCGGTTGGACGTCAGCACTCGCCGCGCGTCCGCGGAGATCGGCCGCAGCGGCACGCCGTTGGCGTCGGCATATTTCTTGGCGAAGTGCTGCGCCAGTTCGAGAATATCGGCCGGGCGTTCGCGCAAGGGCGGTATCTTCAGGTTCACGACGTTGAGCCGGAACAAGCAGGTCCTCGCGGAAAGTGCCCTCGCGCACGGCGTCGGCCAGGTTGCGGTTCGAGGTCGCGATGATGCGGATATCGACCGGTACCGGCCGGGTGCCGCCGACCCGGTCGATGACGCGCTCCTGGATCGCGCGCAGCAGTTTGGATTGCAGCCGCACATCCATTTCGGAGATTTCGTCCAGCAGCAGCGTGCCGCCGGTGGCTTCCTCGAATTTTCCGATGCGCCGCGCGACCGCGCCGGTGAATGCGCCCTTCTCGTGGCCGAACAGTTCGGATTCGAGCAGGTGTTCGGGGATCGCCGCGCAATTGATCGATATGAACGGCTTCTTGGCGCGGTTGGAGCGGGTATGGACATAGCGCGCCAGCACTTCCTTGCCGGTGCCGGATTCGCCGGTGATCATCACGGAGGCGTCGGAGCCGGCGATCTGCTGCGCCAGCTTGATCACCTTGGCCATCGCTTCGTCGCGGTAGATCAGGTCGCGCGAATCATTGGCGACGGCGGCGAGCACCGCGGCGATCAATTCCGGATCGGGCGGCAGCGGGATGTATTCCTTGGCGCCGGCGTGGATCGCGGCGACCGCAGCGCGGGCGTCGTTGGAGATGCCGCAGGCGACGATCGGTACGTGAATGTGCTCGGCCTCGAGCCGCATCACCAGGTCGCGGATGTCGAGGGCGACATCGACCAGCAGGAGGTCGGCGCCCTTGCCGCCGCGCAGCACGCGCATCGCCTGCTCGTGGTCCTCCGCATGCGTGACGGAGGCGCCGTTGTCCATGGCGATCTTGGTGGCTGTCGTAAGCTGGCCCTTCAATGTGCCAACGATGAGAAGCCGCATGATAGTCTCCTGTTCGTCTGTTCGCGCCCGTCGGACGCCGTATCGTTAAGAGCGCCTCTAGTTGCGTTCCGCCTTGATGATTTCCGTCATGGTCACGCCGAGCTTGTCTTCGACCAGAACCACCTCGCCGCGCGCCACCAGCCGGTTGTTGACGTAGATGTCGATGGCTTCGCCGACGCGGCGGTCGAGTTCGAGCACGGTGCCGGGGCCGAGTTTCAACAGTTCGCCGACATCCATCTTCGAGCGGCCGAGCACGGCCGAAACCTGCACCGGCACGTCGAATACGGCCTCCAGGTCGGCGGCAATGCGCGCGGCCTGTTCGTCCTCATTATAGGCGACGTCGTCGATCGCCGGGGCGTCGGCGGCGTTGAGATCCGGAAGCGGAACCTGTGCGTCGGTGTCACTCATGATTTCAATCCTCATGGCCTTAAGTTGCGGCCTGATTGCGGGACGCGATGTAGCGCCCGACAAGTTCGTTGATCTTGGCGTCGATCGCCGCGCGCTCCAGCACGACGCCGCCGTCGGCCCACTCGATCTTGCAGTCGCCGGTCTCGATTTCCGGCTCAGCCAGGATCACCAGGCGGCCCTCGAAGCCGCTTTGTTTCGCCAGCCGCTCGATCCGCTCGCGCGCGGCCTCGTAAAGGGAATCGTTGATCCGGACCACCAGATGCGGCGTCGATACCAGTTGGGAGAAGCAATCGCTCACCAGCCCGGTGAGCTCGCCAAGCGGCTCTCGGGAAATCAACTCGCTGCACAGCTTGCGCGCCACCGCGACTGCGACGTCGACGGCTTCGGTTTCCATCCGGGTCTCGATGCCGGAGAAGCGCGCCGCGATGCCCTGGATGGCTACCTTGATCTCCTCGAGCGCCAGCGCGGCGCGGCGGTCGCTCTCCGCCTTCGCCTCGCGCTGCCCGGCCTCGTAGCCGTCGCGGTAGGCGCGGGCCTCGGCGGAGGCGATCTTCTGCGCGATTTCCGACGGCGTGGCGGGCCGCTCGCGCGCCTTGTCGGGCGCGGAGAAGTCCATATCGAACAGGAATTTTGCGGGGGCGGCCATCAGTACACCAGCTCGTCGTCGGCGCGGTTCTTGGTCAGCGTGATTTCGCCCTTGGCCGCGAGATCCTTGGCGAGGTTGACCAGCAGCGCCTGCGCTTCGTCGACGTCGCGCAGCCGCACCGGTCCCATCGCCGCCATGTCGTCGATCAGCATCTTGCCGGCGCGGGACGACATATTGCCGAGGAAGAAGCCGCGGACTTCCTCGTTCGCGCTCTTCAGCGCGATGCCGAGCTTGTCCTTGTCGACGTGGCGCATCAGCGTCTGAGCGGAAGCGGAGTCCAGCTTGATGAGATCGTCAAAGGTGAACATCAGCGCCTTGATGCGTTCGGCCGATTCGCGGTTGTCCTCTTCCAGCGAGGTGATGAAGCGGGTTTCGGTCTGGCGGTCGAAATTGTTGAAGATCTCGGCCATCACCTCGTGGGCGTCGCGACGCCTTGTCTGCGACAGGTTCGACATGAATTCGGTGCGCAGCGTCTGTTCGACGCGCTCGATCACTTCCTTCTGCACCGCCTCCATCTTGAGCATCCGGTTGACGACATCGAGCGCCATATCCTCGGGCAGGATCGCGAGCACCCGGGCGGCGTGCTCGGGCTTCAGCTTCGACAGCACCACGGCGATGGTCTGCGGATATTCATTCTTGAGATAGTTGGCGAGCACCTCTTCCTGGACGTTGGAGAGTTTCTCCCACATGTTGCGCCCGGCCGGACCGCGAATTTCGTCCATGATGCCGGAGACGCGATCGGAGGGCAGGTATTGCTGCAACAGCCGTTCGGTGGCGTCGAACGTTCCCATCAGCGCGCCGGATGCCGACATCCGCGACACGAATTCGAGCAGCAGGTCTTCCACCACGTCGGCTTCGACGGTGCCGAGCGTCGACATATGCACCGATAGTTCGCGCACTTCGTCGTCGTCGAGCAGCGACCAGACCTTGCCGCCATATTGCTCGCCCAGCGCCAGCATCAGAATCGCGGCGCGTTTCGGACCGCTTATCTTCGGCCCTTTCGGGCGACTGTTCTGACGGCTCGCCAGGTTCGCGATGACGCTGGAGATGTCGGTAGTGTTCGCTGTTTGCGGTACTGACATGTCAGATCACGCCGGTTCTGTGAGCCATTGACGAAGAATGGTGGCGGTTTCGTTGGGGTTTCGTTCGGCCAGTTCGCCGACGCGGTGCACCGACTGCGCGTGGACCTGGCCCTGTACCTGGGCGACGTCGATCATCTGCGCGGTGACGTTGGTGCCGGGAACGAGATTCTGGCCCGGAGTACCGGCGCCTTGGGTGCTGCCGTCGGCCAGCGCCGGCACCGATCCGCCGGCAGCGAGCGAGGCGATCTCCTCGGAGGCGAGGATGCGCTTGACCAGCGGCCGGATCACCATGAACAGCACCACGATACTGAGGAGCATCATGACGCAGAGCTCGATGACGTACATCACGTCGTCCTTGGTGAACTGCAGCATGCCGAGCAGTCCGGCCGGCTCAGCAACCGGGACGACGGCCGGCGCTTCGGCGAATTTGAGGTTCACGACCTCGACCTGGTCGCCACGTTTCTGGTCGAAACCGATCGCCGAGCGCACCAGTGTCGCGATCCGGTCGAGCTGCTCCTTGCTGCGCTCCTGATAGACCATGTCGCCCTTGTCGTTCTTGGAATAGCTGCCGTCGACCAGCACGGCGACCGAGATGCGGTTGATCCGGCCGGCCTCGGTGACCTCGGTTTTGGTGGTGCGGGAGATTTCGTAGTTGTTGGTTTCCTCGGTTTTCTTGCTCTGTTCGCGCGCGGTCGCTGCATTGTCCTTGTTTTGATTGCCCGGAAGTTCGTTATTGACCGTGACCTGACCGTTATTTTCAGCGGTAGCCGAGGATTCTTCCCGGGTCTGGCTCGAGCGCAGCACCCGACCTTCGGGATCGAAGCGGTCCGAGGTCTGGGTAATCTTGTTGTAGTCGAAATCGGCCGAGAGCTGGACCCGGGCGCGGCCGGCGCCGACCACCGAGGACACGATCGCCTCGACCTGATTGCGTATCCGCTTCTCGAATCCCGCGCGGCGCTCGTCCGCGACGGCATTGTCGGCATCGCCGCCGGAGCCGTCCGCCAGCAACTGACCGGCTTCATCGACGATCGACACCCGCTGCGGCTTCAGGCCGTTGACGGCGGAGGCGACCAGGTGGCGGATGGCTCTGATCTGCTGCGCCTCGAGCGCGCCGCGCACGCGCACGACGATCGAGGCCGACGGTTCGGGCGTTTCACGCGAAAACAGCGGCCGTTCGGGCAGTACCAGATGGACCCTGGCGGCCTGGATGCGGTCGATGGCGCGGATGGTGCGGGCCAGTTCGCCCTCAAGTGCGCGCAAGTGATTGATGTTCTGGACGAAGCTCGTGGTGCCAAGCGCATCGGATTTATCGAAAATCTCGTAGCCGACGCCGCCGCCCTTGGGCAGGCCGCCCTCGGCGAGCTTCATGCGCAACCGGGTGACCTTGTCCTTTGGCACCATAATCAGGGCGCCTTCGTTGCGCAGTTCGAAGGGAATGGCCTGGCGTTCCAGCTCCTTGATGATGCCGGAGGAGTCCTCGACACTGAGGTCGGTGAAGAGCGTGGTCATCTGCGGCGTGGTGACGCGCATGATGACAAAGCCGAAGAAGGCGATCAGCGCGGCTGTCACCGCGACCATCGCCATCAATCGCGAAGCGCCGAGACCCTTTAGGAAGCCCACGAGACTCTGCAAAGCAACTGCCCCCGAGATTCGGCCCCAAGCGCCGACTGGGCAATTATTGCCTATGGGATGGTTTCGATATGGTTAACGAAGGTTAAGGGCCGGGGCGAAACGCAAACATGAAAAAAGCCGGCTTCGCAAAACGATGCCGGTTTTGTTCAAATGCCGAGGATCAGGAGACCGTTTATTGCCGATATTGCTGGATGCGGGTGGTGCGCAGTCCCGCCAGGCCATGCTGATCGATCGAAAACTGCCAGGAAAGGAATTCGTCGACGGTCAGCGTATAGCGGCTGCAGGCCTCCTCGAGGGAGAGCAGGCCGCCGCGGACCGCGGCAACGACTTCGGCCTTACGGCGAATAACCCACCGTTTGGTCCCGGGTGCGGGTAGATCCGCAATTGTTAACGGACTACCGTCAGGCCCGATGACGTATTTTACCCTCGGGCGATGGGGTTCTGTCATGGCGTACTCACAAACTCTCAACCACTGAACTCACTGTGACAACCTACGCCCCGCAACTTAAAATTTGCCTAAGCTCAGGCCTTCAATACAAATCTCCTTGAAAATGCCATCAAATGCCTTCGGCCCGGCGTCTGGGAGACACCGGGCTGAAGCAGGCTTTGAATACGCTGGTCGTTTATCCGGCCCCATCCGCGGGCCATTATTGCTGACTAGCCGGTGATGCTCTTGATCTGGTTGACTGTGTAGGTCTGGCCGTTGATCGACAGTAACGGGGGCGACTGGGTGAGATCGACCGAACTGACCACGCCCTGGATCTGGGTGGAAACGGCCACGGAATTGCCGGCGCTGTCGGCTGCGGTCGCGGTCAGGTTGTACTTGCCATCCGGCCATTGCGTGCCGTCGTTGCCTTGGCCGTTCCAGGTGAACGGTTGATTGTTGCCGGCGTTGACAGCGTAGCTGCCGGTGAAGACGGTTTGCCCGGTGCTGTTGGTGATCGAGACGTTGACGTTGGAATTTGTCGGAACGTTGAGATCCCAGGTCGCCGAACTGTTGGTCAGGGCGGCGGTGCTGCCGTTGACCACCGCGGTCTTGCCGACGAACGTCAGTGCCTGCGTCGATTGGGCGGTCTGCTGCAGAGAGACCAGCGTCGTCAGGGAGTCGTTGGTCTTGAGCTGCTGCTCGACGGAAGCGAACTGCACCAGCTGTTGGGTGAACTGGTTGGTATCCAGCGGATCGAGCGGGTTCTGGTTCTGCAATTGCGTGGTCAGCAGTGTCAGAAACGTCTGGAAGTTTCCAGCAAGTGTGCTGCCGGCGGTCGAACTCAGGGAAGACCCCGAGGAGCCGGATGAAGATGAGGTCGGTAGCGGGGTCGTTCCCGAAACGACCTGCGCAGCCACGCCAGATGTTGTTGCCATGTCCGTCTCCTCAGACGCTGATGTCGACGCCGCTGCTCGATCCGAGCACGCGGCCATATGTTCGCCCGGCGACCGCCGCCGGGATCGTGTCTTCGTCGCTGATCACCAGCCGCTGCGCGTTGCGGCTGGTTTCATTGCCGTTGTTCTGTCCGGAGGAGGACTGGTCCCGCAGGCTGAATTGGAGGCCGCTGTCACCGGTCTTGAACCCGGCGTCATCAAGCGCGCGCTGCAACTGGGGTGCGTCCTGGCGCAACATCGAAAGCGTTTCCGGCTTTTCGACGGTCAAATGCGACGTCACCCGGCCGTCGCGATCGACATCGATACGAACGTCGATGCGGCCAAGGTCGGCTGGATCGAGCCGAATTTCGAAACGGCTATTGCCGCTTCGTGCGGAGGCGGCGATTTCGACCGCGAGCCCGCTCAGCGGCACCGGCGCGCCGGTTGCTACCGTTACGCTCAGGGGGTCCGCAGGAGCCGCCGCGGCAGCGATTGGCGGCTGCAAGGTGGTGGTCCCCTGAACACCGGCATCCGGCGAATCGGCTGGCGCATGGGCCGTCGCGTTGAGCGGCGAATGGTCGTGGGCCGATGGGGCAGGTGCGGATGCCGATGAGGAATTTCCCGAGGCGTCCGTTTTTGTCGTGTCGACAATGTCATTTCCACCCGGCTGCTTGGCTGCGGCGGCCGGTTGCTGAGCGGCATTGTTTTGTGCCGGTGTGGCCGGCGTGGACGGATCTGACGTGCCCGGATTTGTATCTGATGTGCCCGATGCCACGGTCTTCGCCTGCGGCGCGGCTGGAGTCTTGAGCAACGTGGATTTCGGCGCCACGGGCGCCGTCGCGGCGACAGTCTCGGTCAGTGCCGCATCGGTTGTCGCGGTCGCATCGGCCGGCGTGGCCGCCGGCTGAGCAGCGATTTTTGCAGTCGCTGTCGCAGCTGCGGCGTTTGCCGTGGTATCTGCCGCTGCGGTGGCGACAGCGGAAGCGCTATCGGCTGTTGGCGCGGTCGCGGCGGCTGCTGCGCCGGAATCAATCTTGACCTGCGTTGGCGGAACCGCCGGCGCGGCGGTTGACGCAGTGCTGGCTGCGATCGCCGCCGCTGCAATCGCAAGCGGCGCCGTGCCAGTGCCGGACGTCGGCGTTGCAGCGGGAACGTCCGTCGGCGCGACCGGGACAGGGATCGCAACGGCGACCGGGTTTGGCGTCGTCACGGACGGTCCGTCGTGCTGTGCCGACACGATTGCCGCAACAGAAGGATGGGTTGCGGCAATCGTGTCGGAAGCCGCCTTTGCCGCGGTTTTCACGATGCCGATTTTCGAGGCGCCGGACTTTGCCCTCGACCGCTGAACCGCTTCGGTGTTGGTGTCGGCGGTGCCGGCGGTATTGGCGACGGAAGCCTGTTTGGCCCCGGTGTTGCGATCATCCGAAGCATTTGTTGCTGCCTGGTCGGCAGGCGAGGTGGTGCGCGATCCCGCGTTGTCGGCGCTTGCCGCCGCATCGTCGGCGCGGCGCTGCGATGCCGGTTGCTGTTGTGCCGTTGAGGTGCTGCGATCGTTGCCGGTGCCGGCTGGCGCGCTTGAGTCGACCAGCGCCCCGAAACTATCGTTTCGCTGCGATTGGTCGTACCGGTCGGGTTTTGCCGGCGCGGTCTGAAAAGACACGCTCGTTGCTGCTTCTGACGTGACGCTGAACACGGGGCGCGGCCTCTCGCGATGAACTGGACCTGAGATCAGCAAGGACCGGGCCACCGCAAGCTCGAGAAAATATCCTTATATTTCAATATCTTAATAGGAGTGTGGCGGGTTGCGGAGCCGCGGCGGCGAGCCCCTTTTTTGCCCGGCGGCAAGATTTGCCGTTTGCGGTAAGTAAAAGAGGTGGTGAGCGTGATTGCCTGACGAGAACACGGCCTATATTAAAGAGTAGCTTTTCGGCCGCTTCCGATTGGGCTGGGCCGCCTTCCCGGAACCGTTTCCGAGCTTTCTGATCGAAAACAGGCTTTGCCGCCGCAAACTGGCTTTCTGGACGGCGTTCGATGCCGCCGTGATCGCATCGATGACTGGAACCATGCTCAACAGTCTGGATTTTGAAGGCCGTCCGCAGGACACCCGGGTCGTCGTCGCCATGTCCGGCGGCGTCGATTCGTCGGTGACGGCTGCGCTGTTGAAATCGGAAGGGTACGACGTCGTCGGCATCACGCTGCAGCTTTACGATCATGGCGCGGCTACCCATCGCAAAGGCGCCTGCTGCGCCGGGCAGGACATCCACGATGCCCGCAATGTTGCCGAGCGGATCGGCATTCCGCATTACGTGCTGGACTACGAGAACCGTTTTCGCGAATCGGTGATCGACAATTTCGCCGACAGCTACGCCTCGGGCGAGACGCCGGTGCCCTGCATCGAATGCAACCGCTCGATCAAGTTTCGCGATCTCCTGGTGACCGCGCGCGAGCTCGGCGCCTCGGCGCTCGCCACCGGGCATTATGTCGCGTCGCGCCGCATGGAGCGACGGGTCGCGCGCATTGGTTTGCGCCGCCGACGCCGATCGCGACCAGAGCTATTTCCTGTTCGCGACCACGCGCGAGCAACTCGATTTTTTGCGCTTTCCGCTGGGCGAAATGACCAAGCCGCAGACGCGCGAACTGGCGCGGCGCTTCGGGCTTGAACGTCGCGGACAAGCATGACAGCCAGGATATCTGCTTCGTGCCGACCGGGCGCTATACCGACATCATCGGCCGGTTGCGGCCGAATGCCATCGAGCCCGGCGATATCGTCGACCTCGACGGCCGCGCCATCGGCAGGCATCAGGGCATCGTTCATTTCACTGTCGGCCAGCGGCGGGGATTGGGCATCGCCTCTACCGCGCCGCTCTATGTGGTGCGGCTGGATGCAGCCAGCCGCCGCGTCGTGGTCGGTCCGCGCGAGGCGTTGCGGATGGATCGCATTGCGTTGCGCGACGTCAACTGGATCGGCGATGGCGCGCTCGATCGCGCGGTCGGCGATGGTCTTGAGATTTTCGTGCGTGTGCGATCGACCCGCGCGCCGCAGCCGGCATGGCTGCGCGCGGCCGACGGCGGCTACGAAGTCGAACTCGTCGCCGGCGAGGAGGGCGTATCCCCCGGTCAGGCCTGCGTGTTCTACGATGCGCCCTCAGGGCAGGCGCGCGTGCTTGGCGGCGGATTCATCCAGAGCGCGACCGCGAAGAGCGCATGGCCAAAGGCGCGAATTCGGCCGCGGCCGTTGGTCGAGGCCATGCGCGGATAAGAAATTTCAGGGCGGGGGCATGGCTGCAGATATCGACCGCGCGGGGGTCGCAAAGGCTTATGGGCGCTGGGCGCCGGTCTACGATCTGGTGTTCGGCAAGGTTTTCGACCACGGCCGGCAATCGACCATTGCGGAAGCCGACAAGATCGGCGGACGGATTCTCGATGTCGGCGTCGGCACCGGATTGTCGTTGTCAGACTATTCACCCGCCACGAAATTGTGCGGCGTCGATATCTCCGAGCCGATGCTGCGCAAGGCACAGCAACGCGTGCGCGCGCTGGGTCTTCGCAATGTCGAGACGCTGGCGGTGATGGACGCCAAGAACCTGGCGTTCCCGGATTCGTTTTTCGACGCGGTGGTGGCGCAATATGTCATCACCGCGGTGCCGGATCCCGAGGCCACGCTGGATGATTTCATCCGCGTGCTGAAGCCTGGCGGTGAACTCATCCTGGTCAATCATATCGGCGCCGAAAGCGGCCCGCGCCGCCTCTTCGAACTGGCGTTCGCGCCGTTGGCGCGGCGGCTCGGCTGGCGGCCGGAATTTCCTTGGGCGCGTTTGGTCAATTGGGCCGCAAAGCACGGCGGCGTCACCCTGGCCGAGCGCCGTCCGATGCCGCCGATGGGGCATTTTTCGCTGATTCGCTACCGCAAGTCCTGAAGGCGTGGCAAAATTGCGCGGAAACGCCTCGCTTGCGGCCCGTTTGCCCGGCGGTGAGCCCTCCGCCCAGCCGAAATAGACACGGTTTGCAGGCACTTGGCGGAAGTGCGGGGTTTGCTTGACATGCCCAATACCTGCTTCTTATATGCCGCGCGTTCGCGACTGCGGTATATAAAGCCGTGACGGTGGACGCCGTGGCGGGGTAGCTCAGCTGGTTAGAGCACGGGAATCATAATCCTGGGGTCGGGGGTTCAAGTCCCTCTCCCGCTACCATGGGTAGCGCGACTACCAAATTGCCAAATTATTCAACGAAATCAATGAATGCCACCTTCGGCGTCGGGGTCGATGTGTCCTGTGTCACAGGGATCGATCACACCGAAGGCGTGAAATTTTGGCCCGTTCAGCATTCATTTCGAGGCGTGAAGGTCGCTACATTTTTGCGATGAGGACGCCGGCTTGCCTTAGGTCTGTTTACCGATCCGGGGCTATTCGTCTGGCGCTCGGAACCGCGAATTACCAAACGGCCTCCAACCGGGCGGCGCGCATTGCGTCCTGGATGCTGAGGATCAAAGGCATGGATGACGATCCGCGCAAAGCGCTGCTCGAATTGTGGCCCCGGCTTCAGGCGCTTGCTGCCGAACCGGTCCGGAATGAAGACGACTATATCGAGCGCAGCGCATTTCAGGGGATTGCGTTCGAGGTCCAATATCTGGTCCGGCAATCCGGCGCAAAACCCGACAACGTTATTCCCGGCTGGGACGAGCATTTTTTATCGCTCCTGCGTGAAAACGGGCGGGCCGGCCTCAGGATAAAGAAGAACAACTCGCTGGAGGGTCGCATCGAGCGCCGTCGGGAGGAGTTGTTCGCCCAGGGTGCGGACCTCGTCGCGCCGCCGTCAGGCGCAAACGTCAGGCCGCATTCAACCCGGCAACGGTCGCCGCAGCAGTCAGCTGCGGCAATGCCGCCGGACGGCAATCGCAGTCGGCTCTCGGAGGTGCTTAAAAAGTTTCTGGACTGGCGCGAGGGTGAAGACGGCGATCGGCGAGCCGCCAACGACGTCTCTCCAATTGTCCAATTTGCGATCGATCTCTGGAAAGATCCCTGCATTGGCGATATCGGGCCGGATCAACTGGTCCTGCTTAAGAAGGCAATGCCAGAAATCCCGACGCCTGCCGGGTTTCCGGCAGACGTGAGGTCTCTTTTTCAGCGCTGGACTATCGCGAAGGAAAATAACTACGTCATCGAAACTGATGGCAAGAAGATCAAGCTGGTGCGTGTTTCCACGTCGACGCTGCGGAAACGTTATCGAAGCGGCCTGAACACTTTTTGGGCCTTTCTGATCAAGAACCTTTACGTCAACGGCCCGGCTCCGGACTTTTCCAGTAAGTCGAAGAGCAATCCTCCGGCGATTGAACGCGATGCCTTCGAACCGGATGAATTGCTCAAGTTTTTGAGCACGCCATTGTTCACAGGATGTGCCGGCATCAGTCGTGTCTGGAACGTCGGCGGGTATTTCTGCCAGAGCTACTTTTACTGGGCGGTTCTGATTCAGCTTCTGTGCGGCCTGCGCCCCGGAGAAATTTCGCAGCTTCGATGCGCCGACATCGCTCTTTTATATGGCGAATGGCATTTCCGATTTGCAAAGCGTTCTCTGGCGGAAGGCGACGATGGCCAGGATAGCGAAGACGAGGCCGATACCGAGCCCGGCGGAAATGATGCTAAGACGAAAAATGCCTTTCGGTGGGTCCCGATCGATCCACTGCTTGTTAAGCTCGGCATTTTAGCCCGCCGTGATGCCATCGTCGCCGATTACACGGAACAAAAATTCTCGGAGGCCGGCAAGAACAGCCTTTCGAAAACCCGACGTGACGCGATTGAAGACGAGGCTTATCAACGGTGGTTGTTTCCGGAATGGAAGGTCTACATTCTTCCCTCCGGACAGGTTCGATGGTCGCAAGCAGTTTCGAAGGCTTGGCAATACGTCAAAGTAAAATTCAAAATGAAGCGGAAGGGATTGACGCTTTCTCCGCGCGCCACAGTTTCAAAGGTTTTATCGATGATCTAAAGAGCCTCTCTGAACGGTCGCGAAAAATCGTGATGGGGCATGCAACTGCAATCGATACCGCCAGCGGCTACGGCCCCAAAACAATCACCGAAGAACAAGCCGAGGTCATTACTCAATCTCTCCAATTCAACAATCGAGCGCATGGCCACGCTCTTGCTCAGCGCCAAAGAAAAATCCGAACGTGGTGAATTGAAGGTTATCGATGCCTGGCGAAACGACGAGCGCTCTAACGATAAAAAACTGCAAGAGGGGCTTGCCAAGCGTGCGGAACAATACCGTTAGGCTTTGGGTGCTGCTATCAATTGCGGAAAATTGCTGCAGCGATGAAGACGGCACGCCTACGATGATAACCGTCTTACACAGCGCGGTGTTGAAATCTGCAATCGTCTGGCTCGCAGCCGTTTGCTTCCGTTGTGATTCAAACGCGCAGGTAAGTGTATCCGCTAATGCAGGGGCAGACTCGCTGCCGATCGAACGGGGCTATTACGTCCGGAGCGATACCCCCTGTGAGCAGGCTCGAATGCAACGCTAACGCTTTATAACGGCATGTCGTTCGGTCAGGCATATTGCCGAATGCGGAAAGCCAGCCACTCGAAAGCTCGACGACGGGTCGTACCCGATTGCGGGCGAATGAAGCCGAAAAAAGGAAAAGGACCGCAATTTGCGATCCTTTTCCCCGGCGCGATGGCCCATCTCATCTCTTACTTTCGATCAGCACGGTTTACTGCAAATGCAAGGTCTACCACCCCTAGTAGACGGGGTCGTACATCAGATGGAGATATGATTTGGAATTTCAAGAGTAAGTCTCTTCAAAACTTGGCACCGAAGGACGGCCGCCCACGCTAGGCGATGCATGCAGTCGGCGTATGGGGCCCCGACGTCGATCGGCACGCCAAGCTATCGATCCACCTAGCGGTGGAGGAGTCACCTTTGGACGCCCATTAACAGGCAATGTTTCGCTCAGGCTGTGGGGCCTCAAACGGAGCTGCCCAAATCGAAATCGGGCTGCCCGGAGGAGAAGATCCTGCCAGCGAGCGTCGAATTTTCTTTCAGAAATTCAATTCGCTTGTTGAAGAGGCTCTCCTTGTGACGGTGATCCTGATCGTAGCCAAATATCAGCAATTTTGTCGCGGTATCGACGATAAGGCGATCGGGTGAAGCGCAGACCTCTTCAACCAGGGGCGAGATATCGGTCTTACCGCCGGCGTGTCGTAGAGAAACCAAAGTCCGGCATACATTCACGTATGCTTTGCGAATTTCGTCCTCGTGACGCTCAAGAAAATCGTCATATTTCTGCACTTGCGCGATAATCTCGGGTTTTCCCTGTTCCCGCGCAGTCGCGTATCCGACGCCAGCTTCGCCTCGTAGAACTTTACCGATATTCTTCCTCCGGACTTATGCAGCGCGGCCAGGTCGATCCGTTGCGCACCACGATCCCCGTCATCGTCAATCTTTGTGAATGCGATTTCGAGGTCAATAACCGACGGGTTCTTCAGTGCGATCGCGTGAACGCCCTGCTTCTCTTGCCCCGAATAAATCCGAGCGGAGGTCGCGAGCTCTTTTACCGTCTCGCCAGCAACAAATTTGGTCTGAATCAGCTTCGCTGGATCCAGTTCGGCCTTGCCTATAAAGAACTTTTCCCCGTCGAACCGGAGATATTCCTTCCCCTTCGGCAGGCTGGGTTTCAAAAGGTATTTGTAGTGCAGCTCGACCATGGGGCTGGCACCTTTGCCCAAACCACCAGAGATCTTGAAGACACTCTGGCCCTGCGCATAAACGTTCAAATAGCCGGCGCGAATTGCGATTTTAAGGTCGCTGCTTGCTAGTACGTCTTGCCACCAATTTCTTCCGCCCTTGGTGCTCTGCGAAAGTTTTTTCAGTTGCTCCAGCAGGTTGTCTGGAAGGTATCTCTCAAATTTTGCCACTTACCACCTCGATCCACTCGCCATCATTGTGAATGCTTACGTTCTCGAACAGCGCTGGAAATCTGTCCCGTTCGAATGTGTGAATTGGTACCAATTTCCTGGGCGCAACCGCCGATGCGAGGCGTTTCAAATCCGAGGGACTGGCGTGCCCCGATGTATGAACAACCTCAAAAGGAATGTTTTTCAGGGCGCACGTCTCGACCAGTTTCTTGCCAGGGCTGTCTTTGAGGTATCCGTCCCATTGGGACCAAAGACGCGAGCGCCCTGCAATGCATTGGCCTTTTCAAGATCGTCCAACATCCAGCCGCGAAACAGCATGGTCAGATAATGGGGATAACCCTCTTCGCCTTCTCGATGATAGGGCAGCGCAGGACAGGCCGCTGGCGGTCTATTTTTTTGGAGCTGCACTGGCGTGCCGTGGGTGAACTGCGAGCCTGCTCGGGTAAGCGGCAAAAACCAGTCTGCGGCGAATTTTGCCAAGACGTAGACGTCCAAGCAGTCAGAACTT
>CAWGKJ010000057.1:0-147178 GCA_963823115.1 uncultured Alphaproteobacteria bacterium
TTACGAAGGCCGTCGGCGTACTGACGGACGGCTGCAACGCCTGCCACAAATCGATAGGACGCGGCTTTATCGTCATGCGGATGCCGACGGAGCAGCTCTTCGGCGATCAGTCTTTTGCGCCGCCGGGAAAGCAGTAGGGCGCGGGACAAGCCCGTCACGATCAAAGCAGCGGGAAGGCATTCGCCATGGCAATCCTCAGGTCTGCAATCGTCGCCTGGGCGCTATTGGCCGGCTTCGCCTCGCTCGCACAGGCAGCAGAGGCGCCCTCGGCCGATCAGGTTGCGGCCGGGCGCGATTTCGCCAGCCGCGTCTGTGGCGCCTGTCACGTCGTGACGCCGCAGCGCGACGAACTTCCGCTGCTGGCGCCGCCCGGACCGAGCTTTGCCGTGCTGGCGCAGCGGCCGGCATTGACGGAGCAGGTGTTGCGGGAATTTCTCGCTTCGAACCACCGCGGCATGGGCCCACACGAGGCGATGCCGAACCCGCGCCTTGCGGACTATCAGATCGATGAAATCGTCGCGTTCATGATGTCGCTGAAGGCCGGGAAGTAGCCCAATCCGGAGTTGAACAAGAAAACGGCGGTCTCGATTGATGCATCGATGCCCGGAGCAGGCTGAGGGGAGGCACCCGTCCCATGATCCGCAAATTGCCATCAGGCCAGTACCGGCTCTATTCCCGAAAAGTGAATCCGAAGACCGGCAAGCGCCGCAATCTCGGCACCTTCAAGACGCGCGCCGCCGCGGAAAAGCACGAGCGCGAAGTGCAGTACTTCAAGCGGCATTGATATCGGCAGCCGCCAAATTGCACGAACATCGGGCGTAGCGCGCCACCGCTTGCCAAAATAGCCAATGGCGCAACGGCTGACAGGTTCTGCGCGTGCGCATGGGGTTATTTTCATGGACCGGATCGCTTCCAAAGCTGTATTCACTTTCGAGAAAATCCCTGCCAGCGGATTTCACAAGGATTTGGAACGTTCCACGGAAGGCCAGAGCCGCCTATGATATTTCTTGATTGCGCCTTCTCCCGGTTCTTCGTCCGGTTGACGCTGGCCATGCTCGTCCTGCTGGGGCTCGCATTTCCCAGCGTCAGGCCTGTGCGGACACCAAATACCCGTCCAAAGCGGTGCGTATCGTGTTGCCGTTCGCGGCCGGCGGCGTTGCCGATATCACGGCGCGCATTGTTGCGGAGCGGCTCGGCGGCAAGCTCGGGGGACGATTTTACGTCGAAAACCAGCCCGGCGCCGGTGGTATTGCCGCGGCTCGAACGGTCATTTCCTCTCCGCCCGATGGACTTACGCTGGCGTTGCTGTCGAACGGGACCGCGGTCAGCGTCTCGTTGTTCAACAAGCTGCCATACGATCCTCTCAGGGATTTCGTTCCGATTTCCAGTCTGGGTTTCTTTGATTTTATCTTCGCGACCAACTCGGACTCGGAATTCAAGACGCTGCAGGATTTCATGGCGGCCGCAAAGGCCAAGCCCGGAACGCTCAACGTCGGAACGATCAATGTCGGCAGTACGCAGAATTTGTCGGCAGAGCTTTTCAAGACCGCGGCCGACCTCGATTTCGTGATCATTCCCTACCGGGGGACGCCGGACCTGCTGGTATCCACCATGCAGGGCAACCTCGCCCTCATGATCGACAGCTATTCGTCGATGAAAGGGAATCTCGCCGACGGGAAAATCCGGGCACTGGCGTCGTCGGGTTCGGTGCGTTCGGAAAGTACGCCGGATATTCCCACCTTGCAGGAAGCTGGCGTTGCCAACTACGACGTGATTTCCTGGAATGCGCTGTTTGCACCTGTCGGTACGCCGCCGGAGATCGTGAAAATACTCAATCTGGCCCTGCAGGAAATACTCGCCGAAGCGGAGGTGAAGAAGCGGCTTCTGCGAACTCGGCATCGAGGCCAGGGCAAGCGCGCCTGAAGAGATATCCGCCAGGTTGAAGTCCGATATCGACAAGTGGCGCAAGGTGATCGAGAAGGCCGGGATTCAGAAGCAATAGGGCCGCCCGATGAACCTCAAGCAGCTCGAATACTTCGTGCAGGTGGCCGAGCTGGGTAGCTTCAGCAAGGCGGCGGTGGTGCTCGACATCGCGCAGCCGGCGCTCAGCCGGCAAGTGCGCAGCCTCGAGACCGAACTGCATCAGCAGCTGTTCCTGCGCAACGGCCGGGGCGTCGACACTTACCGACGCGGGCAAGCGATTGTTCGACCACAGCGTGGCGGTTCTGCAGTTGATGGCGCACGCGCGGGAGGACCTGGGAGCGAGCCGCGACGAGCCGGTCGGGCGGGTGACCATCGGGCTGCCGCCGAGCATGGGCCGTCAGCTGACGCTTCCCCTGATTGACCGCTTCAAGAAAGAGCTTCCTTCCGCCAAGTTGGCGATCGTCGAAGGGTTGTCGACCCACATCGTCGAGTGGGTCACGACCGGCCGCATCGACGTTGGTCTCGTCCACAACCCCGAAGCACAGCCAGGGCTCGAGATTACGCCGCTGCTTCAGGAGCCACTCTGCCTGGTAAGTCATGCGGCCAAGGGCAAGCGGAGCCGCGCCGCATTGCCGCCGCTGCCCATGAAGGAACTGCCGCGCTACCCTCTGATCGTTCCGGAGCGGGTACATGCCATGCGCCGCCTGCTTGAGACCCAGGCGGCTCTGGCCGGCATCAAGCTCGATATTGCCTGGGAGGTATCGAGCGTCCCCTCCATCATCGATCTGGTCTGCGCCGGCTATGGCCACGCGGTGCTCACCGCCAGCGGAGCTGCAGCATCGGCGCGCTCCAGTGAACTGGTGATGCGCAGGCTCATCGAACCGACGCCCGTAAGCGTGCTTTGCCTGGCCATCTCGGCGCACCGGCGTCCCACGCCGCTGACCCAACACACGATGCGGCTGCTGACCGCGCTGGTACGCGGGCTTCCCGCCTGATCATTTTCGGCATAGTTCGCTGCCTGCAAGTTATGCCGGATCGGTATGTCTGTTATAGGAGGCTGGCGCTGGCGAAGGGGCGGTCAACTCGCCAGAATATGCTCGAATATCATGACGGTCATTCTGTGGGCCAATACCAATGCAAACAGCCATTCCTTGTCTGTTCATGCGCGGAGGCACGTCGCGAGGCCCGTTCTTCAAGGCCTGCGACCTGCCAGCCGACCTGCCGACCCGCGACAAGGTGCTGCTGGCGGTGATGGGTTCGCCCGACAAGCGCCAGATCGACGGCTTGGGCGGCGCGCACCCGCTGACCTCCAAGGTTGGCATCGTGTCCAAAGGCAGCAAGCCCGGCGTCGATCTCGATTTCCTGTTCGCCCAGTTGCAGCCCGACAAGGACACCGTCGACACCACACCCAATTGCGGCAACATGCTCGCCGCGGTGGTGCCGTTCGCGCTTGAGACCGGGTTGATCCAGCCTCAGGGCGACACCACCACGCTGCGCGTGCTGACACTCAACACCGACATGCAGTGCGACATCACCGTGCAGACGCCGAACGGCCATGTCGAGTACGAGGGCATCGCCCGCATCGACGGCGCGCCGGGAACCTCGGCTCCGATCACGATCAATTTCCTCGACACCGCCGGCTCGGTCGCGCCCGGACTGCTTCCGACCGGCAATGTCCGCGACGTCATCGATGGCATCGAGGTGACCTGCATCGACAACGGCATGCCGCTGGTGATCTTCAAGGCCTGCGACGTAGGCCGCACCGGCTACGAGAGCGTGGACCAGATGAACGCCGATACCGAATTGAAGGCGCGGATCGAGCGGTTGCGGATCGCCTGCGGTCACGCGATGAAGCTCGGCGACGTCACGGCCAAGAACTACCCGAAGATGACGCTGATTGCCGCGCCGCGCACCGGCGGCAGCATCTGCACGCGCAGCTTCATTCCGCATGTGTGCCATGACGCGATCGGCGTGCTGGCGGCGGTGACGGTGGCGACCGCCTGCGTGCTCGATGGTTCGATCACCCAGGGCATTGCGGCGATGCCGGCGGGCAACATCAAGAAAGTATCGGTCGAACATCCGACTGGCGAGTTCAGCGTCGAGATCGAAGTCGATCCGGCCAACCCGCAGAACGTAACCCGCGCCGCCTTGCTGCGCACGGCGCGGCTATTGATGCGCGGCGAGGCGATGGTGCCCGGATCGGTCTGGGCGCCGAAATCGGCGATGGCCGCGGCGCGGAATAGAATTGAATCAGGAAACGCAGGAAGCGGCGAGCAAAAGAACTGTTGCCGTCTCCGAAGAAGGAGAGCCAAGTGATCATCGACGTGCACGGCCACTACACCACGGCGCCGAAGGCGCTTGAGGATTGGCGCAACCGGCAGATTGCCGGCATCAAGGATCCCTCGGCCCGGCCCAAGGTCAGCGAGCTGAGGATCAGCGACGACGAACTGCGCGAATCCATCGTCAACAACCAGCTCAAGAAGATGCAGGAGCGCGGCAGCGACCTCACCATCTTCAGCCCGCGCGCCAGCTTCATGGCGCACCATATCGGCGACTTCGAGGTATCGTCGGCCTGGGCGGCGATCTGCAACGAGCTGTGCGCGCGCGTCAGCAAGCTCTTTCCCGATCATTTCATCGGCGCGGCGATGCTGCCGCAGTCGCCCGGCGTCGATCCGAAGACGTGCATTCCCGAACTGGAGAAATGCGTCAAGGAGTACGGCTTCGTCGGCATCAACCTCAATCCCGACCCGTCAGGCGGGCACTGGACGTCGCCGCCGCTGTCGGATCGGCACTGGTATCCGATCTACGAGAAGATGGTGGAGCACGACATCCCGCGATGATCCACGTTTCGACCAGCTGCAACGCCTGCTTTCATACCACGGGCGCGCATTACCTGAACGCCGACACCACGGCCTTCATGCAATGCCTGACCTCCGACCTGTTCAAGGACTTCCCGACGCTGAAGTTCCTGATCCCGCACGGCGGCGGCGCGGTGCCTTACCACTGGGGGCGCTTCCGCGGCCTGGCGCAGGAGCTGAAGAAGCCGCTGCTGAAGGAGCATCTGCTGAACAATATCTTCTTCGACACCTGCGTCTACCACCAGCCGGGTATCGACCTTTTGACCAAGGTGATCCCGGTGGACAATATCCTGTTCGCCAGCGAGATGATCGGCGCGGTGAAGGGGATCGATCCTGAGACCGGCTTCTATTACGACGATACCAAGCGCTACATCGAAGCATCGACGATCCTCAGCGCGCAAGACAAGCACAAGGTCTACGAGGGCAATGCGCGGCGCGTGTTCCCGCGCCTCGATGCGGCGCTGAAAGCGAAGGGGAAGTGACATGAGTATTCCGATGAACAACCTCGGCGTCGTCAAGCGCAACATCGTTCGGGCGGACAAGGCGGCAGTCGATAAGCTGTCGCGCTTCGGCGTTGCGACCATCCACGAGGCGATGGGGCGCGTCGGCCTGATGCATCCCTACATGCGGCCGATCTATGCCGGCGCCCATGTTTGCGGAACCGCGGTCACCGTGCTGTTGCAGCCGGGCGACAACTGGATGATGCATGTGGTGGCCGAGCAGTTGCATCCGGGCGACGTGGTGGTCGCGGCCTGCACCGCCGAGAATACCGATGGCTTCTTCGGCGATCTGCTGGCGACCAGCTTCCGCGCCCGCGGCGCCAAGGGCCTGATCATCGACGGCGGCGTGCGTGACGTGAAGGATCTCACCGAGATGCAGTTTCCGGTGTTTTCCAGAGCGATCAGCGCCAAGGGTACCGTGAAGGCAACGCTGGGCTCGGTGAACATCCCGGTGGTCTGCGCCGGCGCGCTGGTGAATCCGGGTGACGTGATCGTCGCCGATCCGGATGGCGTGGTCGTGGTTCCCGCTGCCGTCGCGCAGCAGGCCGCGGACGCGGCGGAGGCGCGCGAGGCGAACGAAGGCGAAAAGCGCGCCAAGCTTGCGGCCGGCGTGCTCGGCCTCGACATGTACAAGATGCGCGAGCCGCTCGAAAAGGCCGGCCTCCGATATATCGATTGAAAGCCAATGTCAGTCGCTTCCAACCAGTGGCATGTCGGTCTCGTCGGCTACGGCGAGGTGGGCCGGATTCTTGCCGAAGATCTGCGCAAGGACGGCGTTCAAGGTGAGCGCCTATGACATCAAGCTTGGCGGCGAGCAGGAAAAGCCACTGCGCGATCATGCCGCCGGCATTGGTGTCGCGCTGGCATCGTCGCATGCCGATCTCGCCGCGCAGGCCGACTTCATCATTTCTGCTGTTACCGCGAGCCAGGCGGTGCCGGTGGCGCAGGCCTGCGCGCCGGCGGTGAAGAAGGGCGCCTGGTTCCTCGACTTCAACTCGGCCTCTCCCGGCGCCAAGCGGCGGGCCGCGGCGCTGATCGATGGCGCCGGCGGACGTTATGTCGAGGGCGCGGTCATGACCTCGGTCCCGCCGTACCGCATCAAGGTGCCGTTGCTGCTGGGCGGCTCCGGCGCCCGCGAGCTTGCGCCATTGCTGGTGGAGCTCGGGTTCAATGCCAAGGTCGCGAGCGAGGAGCTCGGCGTCGCCTCGGCCGTCAAGATGTGCCGCAGCATCATGATCAAGGGCCTCGAGGCGATGATGATCGAGTGTTTCACGACGGCACGGGCCTACGGCGTCGAGGAGGCGGTACTGGCCTCGCTGGCCGAAACATTTCCGGGCATCAATTGGGAGAAGCAGGGCGCCTATTTTTTCCAGCGCGTGATCGAGCATGGCCGGCGGCGCGCCGAGGAGGTCCGCGAAGTGGCGGAGACCGTGCGCGAGATCGGTCTTACGCCGTGGTCGGCGCAGGGCACCGCCGAGCGTCAGGCCTGGGTCGCCGATCTCGCCGACGAAGGCTTGTTCGGCCCGAAAGGCACCAAGGAATTTGCTCGCAGCCCCGACTGGCGCACCGAAGCCGACCGGATCCTCGGCAGGCTCAAGCCCAGGGAATGAGAAACATGAAGATGGAATTCCAGAAGACCCAATTTCGTAAAACGTCTGGCTGGCTGGACTGGTACGCCGGTCCCTCCAAACCCCGATTCAAGGTGCCGGCCGGCGCGGTGGACGCGCACTGCCATGTGTTCGGCCCGGGCGCCGAATTTCCTTACGCGCCGGAGCGCAAATACACGCCTTGCGATGCCTCCAAGCAGCAACTCTACGCCTTGCGCGACCATCTCGGCTTCGCCCGCAATGTCGTCGTGCAGGCGACCTGCCACGGCGCCGACAACCGCGCGATGGTCGATGCGCTCGCTCATTCCGGCGGCAAGGCGCGCGGCGTCGCCACGGTCAAGCGCAGCGTCAGCGACGCCGAGCTTCGAAGCGATGCATGACGCCGGCGTTCGCGGCGTGCGCTTCAACTTCGTCAAGCGCCTGGTCGATTTCACGCCCAAGGAGGAGTTGATCGAGATCGCCGGCCGCATTGCGAAACTGGGCTGGCATGTCGTGATCTACTTCGAAGCGGTGGATCTGCCCGAGTTGTGGGACTTCTTCACCTCGCTGCCGACCACGATCGTCGTCGACCACATGGGCCGGCCCGACGTCAGCAAGCCGATCGATGGCCCCGAATTCGAGCTGTTCGTGAAGTTCATGCGGGATCACGCAAATGTCTGGTCCAAGGTGAGCTGCCCGGAGCGACTGTCGGTCGCGGGCCCGCCGGCGCTGAACGGCGAGCAGAACGCCTACCGCGACGTGGTCCCGTTTGCCCGGCGCATCGTCGAGACGTTCCCGGATCGTGTGCTCTGGGGCACCGACTGGCCGCATCCCAATCTGAAGAACCACATGCCCGACGACGGCTTGCTGGTCGATTTCATTCCGCACATTGCGACCACGCCCGAACTGCAGCACAAATTGCTGGTCGACAATCCGATGCGGCTGTACTGGCCCGAACGCTCCTGAGGAGACGACCCGATGTCACTCGACAAGCCCTACAAGGATGTTCCCGGCACCACGATCTTCGACGCCGACATGTCGCGCCAAGGCTATCATCTGAACCAGTTCTGCATGTCGCTGATGAAGGCGGAGAACCGCGCGCGCTTCAAGGCCAATGAACGCGCCTATCTCGACGAATGGCCGATGAGCGAGGAGCAGAAGCAGGCCGTGCTCGCGCGCGACCTCAATCGCTGCATCGCGCTCGGCGGCAACATCTACTTCCTCGCCAAGATCGGCGCGACCGACGGCAAGAGCTTCCAGCAGATGGCCGGCAGCATGACCGGCATGAGCGAAGAACAGTACCGCGACATGATGGTCAATGGCGGCCGTTCCGTCGAAGGCAACCGTTACACCGGGGAGAAGAAGTGATGGCCCGTATCTCCGCGAGCGTCTACACCTCGCACGTGCCGGCGATCGGCGCGGCCCTCGACCTTGGCAAGAGCGCCGAGCCGTATTGGCAGCCGGTCTTCAAGGGCTACGAATTCTCCAAGCAATGGCTGAAGGATCAGAAGCCGGACGTCATCTTCCTCGTCTACAACGATCACGCCAACGCGTTCAGCCTCGATATGATTCCGACCTTCGCGATCGGCACCGCCGCCGAGTTTCGCCGTGGCCGACGAGGGCTGGGGTCCGCGCCCGGTGCCCAAGGTGATCGGCCATCCGAAGCTCGCGGCGCACATCGCGCAGTCGGTGATCCAGGACGATTTCGACCTGACCATCGTCAACAAGATGGACGTCGACCATGGCCTCACGGTGCCGCTGAGCCTGATGTGCGGCCAGCCGCAGGCGTGGCCGTGCCCGGTGATCCCGTTTGCGGTCAATGTCGTGCAGTACCCGGTGCCCTCGGGCCGGCGCTGCTACATGCTCGGCAAGGCGATCCGCAAGGCCGTGGAGTCCTACGACGAGCCGCTCAACGTCCAGATCTGGGGCACCGGCGGCATGAGCCACCAGCTGCAGGGACCGCGCGCCGGGCTGATCAACAAGGAGTTCGACAACGCCTTCCTCGATCGCCTGATCGCCGACCCCGAGGGGCTCTCCGCCATGCCGCATATCGACTACGTGCGCGAGGCCGGCAGCGAGGGTATCGAACTGGTGATGTGGCTGGTCGCCCGTGGCGCCATGAACGACGTGAATGGCGGCAAGCCGCCGACGGTTCGCCACCGCTTCTACCATGTGCCCGCCAGCAACACCGCCGTGGGCCATCTGATTCTGGAGAACAACTGAAGTGACCAAGACGATCAAAGTGGCGCTCGCCGGCGCCGGCGCGTTCGGCATCAAGCACCTGGACGGCATCAAGAACATCGACGGCGTCGAAGTCGTGTCTCTGGTCGGCCGCAGGTTGGATGCGACCAGGGAAGTCGCCGCCAAATACGGCATCGCGCATGTCGCCACCGATCTTGCCGACAGCCTCGCGCTCAGGGAGGTCGACGCGGTGATCCTCTGCACGCCAACCCAGATGCATGCGGCGCAATCCATCGCCTGCATGAAAGCCGGCAAGCATGTGCAGGTCGAGATTCCGCTCGCCGATTCATGGCGCGATGCGCAGGCCGTGGTCGATTTGCAGAAGAGACGCGGGCTGGTCGCGATGTGCGGCCATACGCGCCGTTTCAATCCCAGTCACCAATGGGTGCGCAAGAAGATCGTCGGCGGGGAATTCAACATCCAGCAGATGGATGTGCAGACATTCTTCTTCCGTCGATCGAACATGAACGCGCTGGGCCAGCCGCGCAGCTGGACCGACCATCTGCTGTGGCACCATGCGGCGCATACGGTGGATCTGTTTGCCTATCAGGCGCGCTCGCCGATCGTGAAGGCCAACGCGATCCAGGGACCGATCCACCCGACACTCGGAATCGCGATGGACATGTCGATCCAGCTCAAGGCGGCGAATGGTGCGATCTGCACGCTCAGCCTCTCTTTCAACAACGACGGGCCGCTCGGGACGTTCTTCCGCTACATCGGCGACACCGGCACCTACATCGCGCGCTATGACGACCTCTTCAACGGCAAGGAGGAGAAGATCGACGTTTCCACGGTCGACGTATCGATGAACGGGATCGAGCTGCAGGACCGCGAATTCTTCGCCGCCATTCGCGAGGGCCGCGAGCCGAACGCGAGCGTCGCCCAGGTGCTGCCGTGCTATCAGGTGCTGCACGGGCTCGAGCAGCAGCTCAACGCCTGACCCAGCAGGGAGCCGAACCGCCCCCAAATCCTGGGTATCCGGCAAGGCGATCCTGACGCCTTCGAGCGCGGGGCTTGCCTTGATCTGGCAGGAAAGCCGGCTGTTAGGCCGCCGCTCGGCGGCGACGTTGTCGAGCATGCCGAGCTCCGCTTCGCCAGGAACGGGAAAATCCGCGATGCGGCGCTCCTCTATGTAGCAATGACAGGTGGCGCATGCGCATGAGCCGCCGCACTCGGCGAGGATACCGTCGACGCCGTTGGCGACCGCACCTTGCATCAGGCTCCAGCCCTCGGTCACGTCTACCGTGCGTTCTCTGCCGGAGGGCTCGACATAGGTGATGTGGACCATCTCATCGGCTCCGCATGGCTCAGTGTATTGCCAGTTGCAGCGACAACGGACTGCGGAATGTCGAAGACGGCATCCAGTTCAGGTGCTGCTGCACGCGGCTGTATTCCGGCACGACCTTGTGAAATTCCTCGAAGGCGATCTTGATCGCCATGCGCGCAATGGCGCTGCCGAGGCAGGCGTGGACGCCGCCGCCGAAGCCGAGATGGCCGCGTGGCTTGCGTGCGATATCGTAGACGTCGGGGTTGGGAAACTGGCGTTCGTCGCGATTGCCTGACCCATAGGCGAGGCAGACGAAATCGCCCGCACGCATGGTCTGGCCGTGCAGCGTCAGGTCCTGCTGGAGACAACGGCGAAAACGCTGCGCCGATGTATTGAACCGCAGGGATTCCTCGACCGCGTCGGCCAACAGGGCGGGGTTGTCGACGGTGGCGCGACGCGCCTCCGGGAAATCGGCAAGGTTCAGGGCGAACATGCTCATGAAGCCGCCGAGTGACTCGATGCCCGCCATGATCAGCGTGGTGGTCGTGAGCAGCACTTCGCGCTCGTCCAACTTGTCGCCGTCGATCTCGGCCATGCTGAAGTGGGAGATCAGGTCGTTCATCGGCCGGGCGCGCCGTTCGGCAATGATCCTGGCGGCATAGTCCTGCATCCAGTTGTAGGCGGCGATATGCTCCGGCCCCTTCGCGCGGGTGTGCGGATCGCTCTGGACCATCAGCACCGCCTTGTCGCGGACGGTTTGCTCGTCGCCGAGCGGCAGGCCCAGGGCGGCGAACAGGACCCGCACGGTGAATTTGGACGAAAACTCCGTGATAAAGTCGAATTGCTTCTTGCCCCGCAAATCTTCAGCGGCGGTTCGGGCGATTTCGCGGATCGGATCGGTCAGGCTCTCCAGGTTCCGCTTCATGAAGGCGTGTTGGACCAGGCCGCGCAGGCGGTCGTGGCGCGGTGGGTCGGTGGTGCCGAGCGTCGCGCCGGCGCGGTTGGGCAGTTCCGTCATCAGGTTGCCCTTGGCGGAGGAGTAGCTCTGCCAGTTTTGTCCGGCAGATGTGATGTCGGAGTAGCGCGACAAAACCCACATCTGCGCCTGGTTGCTCCAGAAGCAGGGGTATTCGTCACGCAGCGTTTTGTAGAACGGAAAGGGGTTGGCGTCGACCGCGGGCGAATAGGGGTCGAAGGTGAACATGATGCAGATTTCCTCTCCGGTGCGGGACGGCGCGCCAAGGGCTTTCGTCCATTTTCCTTTTGCCCCATCCTAGCGATCGGACGGGCGGGGCGCGATGCACGAACCCCGGCACAAACTTGCACTTTTCCGACGTTCTAGGCATGTTGCCGGGATGTCCCGATTTCGCCGAAAATCGTCGATCCCGGCGTTCGCGCTCTACGGCGAGGCCTTCGGCGCGCCAGCCGAGATGCTGCATGTCGAAGCGATCCAGGCACGCAGCCGGTTGTACCGCTGGGAGATCGACGCCCACACCCATCACGGCCTGCACCAGATCCTGTGGGTCGCGTCAGGGCCCGCCGAAATTGCGCTCGATGACGTGCGCGAAGGATGCGCCGGGCCGGTGGCGATCGTGATCCCGCCCGGGGTCGTGCACGCCTTCCGCTTCTCGCGCGATACCGACGGGCAGGTGGTCACATTCAATCCCAGTGCCATGATCGAGGGGGATCTGCCGGCGACCGGGCAGGCGCTGCGCGAGCTGTTTGCGGGGCCGCGCGTGCTGCACTTCGAAACCTCGGCCGCAACCACGCGGCGCATCGGGATGCTGTTCGCAGACCTCGGCGAAGAGTTCGCTTCCGCGGATGCTGCCGGCTCTCCGGTTCCGTTGTGGCTCGCGCGCGCGGTAATCTGGCGCCTGGCGCAGCACGGCGCGATGCAGGCGCGCAGCGCGCGCGGCGGCGGTCACGCTCTGTTTACCCGCTTCATGATCATGGTCGAAGCGCACCACCGCGAGCATTGGCCGATTGCGCGCTACGCCGCCGAACTGGGGTTGTCGCCCGAACGGCTGAACCGGCTGACGCGCGCCGAGACCGGCAAGGCCGCGCTCGACCTGGTTCATGCGCGGCTCGCGCGCGAGGCTTGCCGTCGCCTGACTTACATCGCCGCTCCGATCTCGAACCTCGCTTTCGAACTGGGCTTTGAGGACCCGGCCTATTTCTGCCGCTTCTTCAAACGCCGCACCGGCCAGAGTCCGCGCGACTATCGCCGCTCGATCGCAATGGGCACGGCCGCCTGAGACTGGAATGTCCCGGCCGCGGCGGCCAGCGAAGGCGCGACCACGATCTCGAGCTGCTGGCGCAGCCAGCGGTGCATCGGGTCGGCCTGGTGGCGAAGGTGCCAGACCATGTACATCGGGTTCGGCGGGCATTCGACCGGAACCGGCGCGATGTCCAGTCCGCGCAGCATATGGGCGCGCAGCAGGCTTGGGAGCGTCGCGATAAAGGGGCTGCCGCGAAGAAACGGGCCGACCCCGGCGAAGCCAGGTACCTGGGCGACAAAGCGGCGCCGTACGCCGCGTTCGGCGAACACCTCATCGATATCGAGCCGCTGTCCCCCCTCGTACAGCACCGTGACATGGTCGGCGGCGAGGTAATCTTCGAGCGTGCGCGGCGCGTCGCGCTGGCTCGCGTCGTAGAACACGCAATAGGTGTCATCGAACAATCGCTTCTGCAGGATGTCGGAGCCCTCCGGCGGGCGTGGCGTAATCACAAGCTGGCAATGGACGTCGCGCAGCATCTCGGCCGTCGGCACGCCCGATCGGATCACCCGCAGCGTAAAGCCAGGAGCCTGCGCGCGCACGTAACGCAGCAGCGAGGGCAGCAACAGATCGCGCTGCAGATCGTTGGCGGCAATCGTGACGAGCCCCGACAGCGTGGCGGGGTCGAAGGCGGCGGCGGTAGAGAAGCTGCGCAGCTCGTCGAGCAGTACGCGTGCGCGGGCGGCCAGCGCCTGCGCATGTGGCGTCGGCACGATGCCGCGCCCCGACTTCACGAACAGCGGGTCGCCGACGATGGCGCGCAGCTTGTCGAGCAGGTGGCTGACCGCCGACTGCGTAACGTCCAGCCGCTGCGCCGCGCGGGTGACTGAACCTTCCTCGATCACAGCGAGCAGAAGCCGCAAGAGGTGACCGTCGAGATCTAAATGATCGAATTGGCTCATGGCATGCATCATGATTTCGCGGTTTATTGCCGGTGCGGCATCCGGATACTGCCTGCATCGGCTGGCGTTGAATTTGATCCAGAACAAGTCGCGCCGGCCAGGAAACGCTCAGGGAGACCTCCATGCCTGCCCCCAAGCCCCGGCAGCCAGTGCCGGGTACCACCATTTTTGACGGCGAGCAGGCCCGCAAGGGCTATGCGCTCAACAAGATGTGCTATTCGTTCAACGATGCCACCAACCGCCGCGCCTTCGTCGAGGACGAAGACGCCTACTGCGCCAAATATGGCCTGAACGCGGAGCAGCGCGAAGCCATCCGCAACCGCAACGTCCTGCAGCTGATCAAGGCCGGCGGCAACGCCTATTACCTGGCCAAGTTTGCCGGGATCTTCGGGCTCGACATGCAGGACATCGGCGCCCAGCAGACCGGCGTCACCAAGGAACAGTTCAGGGCCAAACTCCTGGCCGCAAGAGGATAACATGGCACGCATCGTCGGCACCATCACCACCTCGCACGTGCCCGCCATCGGCGGCGCCATCGCCAAGGGCCTGCAGAACGACCCGTACTGGAAGCCCTTTTTCGACGGTTTCCCGCCAGTGCGCGACTGGCTCGCCAAAGTGAAGCCGGACGTTGTCGTTATGGTATATAACGATCATGGATTGAATTTCTTCCTCGACAAGATGCCGACCTTCGCCGTGGGCGCGGCAAGCGAGTACCGCAGCACTGACGAGGGGTGGGGCATACCGACCGTGCCGGCGTTCCGGGGCGACCCGGCGCTGTCGTGGCACCTGATCGAGTCGCTGGTGGCCGAGGATTTCGACCTCACGACCTGCCAGGAGATGGTGGTCGACCACGCCTTCACGCTGCCGATGGCGCTGTGCTGGCCGGACATGAAATGGCCCGTGCGCACCATACCGGTCTGCGTCAATACCGTGCAGGCACCGCTGCCCTCGGCGGCACGCTGCTTCCGGCTGGGCCAGGCGCTCGGACGGGCCATCGCATCATGGCCGGGCGACGAGCGGGTGGTCGTTATGGGCACCGGCGGTCTGTCGCACCAGCTCGACGGCGAGCGCGCCGGTTTCATCAACAAGCAGTTCGACCTGCAGTTCATGGAGAGCATGATCTCCAACCCGGCCTGGGCGACGAAATATTCGACCGTCGAGCTGGTCGAGCTTTCGGGTACCCAGGGCGTCGAACTGCTCAACTGGGTGGTTGCGCGAGCCACGCTGCCGGAGAAGGTGCGCAAGGAACACGCCAACTATCACATTCCGATCTCGAATACGGCGTCGGGGCTGATGGTGCTCGAGCCGCAGGGCTGAAACCGGGCATCATTCACCCAACATTGGCGGGTCATGATCCCGATCGTATCGAATCGGATCATGACCTCGTGCTTCGATTTCAGTGCTGGACGTCATGAATGAGCCGACGGCGACGCTGCCGTACGGCAATATGGGCTTGGTCGAGATTGCGCTCGCAATCTCGACCAAGCCGCGCGTGCTGCTGCTGGATGAGCCGGCCGCCGGCGTTCCCGAAAGCGAACGGCCCGGCAAGAGCGCTGTGGCCTGATCTGCGCATGGGATAGTGCCCGTCGGCGAGGTCTTCCTGCAGCTAGAGCGACCCACACAAAGCTGGTATGGAGGACGTCCCTCGCGCTCAAAGGCGTCGATAGTCTGACGCTCTTGTCAACCTCCGCATTCTGGTACTTTTCCCGGCCGGTTCGACCATGAATCTCGTTTCGATTCCCGACAATTCGAGCCCCGCCGATGCCGTGACAGGCAGGATCGCGACGCCGGACGGGGTGGAGTTGCGCTTCGCGCGCTGGGATGCGTCGGTCAATGCCAGGGGAACGGTCTGCGTCTTCACGGGACGCGGCGAGTTCATTGAAAAATACTTCGAGACTGTGCGCGATCTGCGCCAGCGCGGTTTTGCGGTCGCTGTCATCGACTGGCGCGGGCAGGGACACTCGTCGCGGCAACTGGGCGACTCGCGCAAGGGATATGTCCGGAGTTTTTCCGACTTTGAGATTGACGTCGAGACTTTCATGCAGCGGGTGGTGATACCGGATTGTCCGCCACCCTATTTTGCGCTGGCGCACTCGATGGGCGGCGCGGTTCTGCTTCGTGTTGCGCATTCCGGCAAGCGGTGGTTCGATCGCATCGTTCTCGTTGCGCCGATGATCGATTTGCCCCGCGGGCGCGCTTCGCTGCCTGTGCGCGTCCTGATGCGGGCGCTGCGTCTCGCTGGCTTCGGCAGCAGCTACGTTCCGGGCAGCAACGTCGATCTGGCGAGAGCGTCGGGCTTCGCCAGGAATCCGCTGACCTCCGATCCCGTGCGCTACGCACGTAACGCCGCGATTTTCGAGAAAGATCCAACCGTCGGCATCGGTTCACCGACGGTAGCGTGGCTGGATGCGGCGTTTTCAGCGATGGTTGAATTTCGGGCGGTGGATTATCCGTCGAAAATCCATCAGCCGGTTCTGATGCTGGCGGCAGGCAGCGATACCATCGTATCGGGAGCGGCCATTGCGGGATTTGCCTCTCGGCTGCCCGCGGGATCGCATCGCGTGATCGAGGGAGCCAGGCATGAAATCCTGCAGGAGCAGGACCGCTATCGCGCGCAAGTCTGGGCGGCCTTCGATACCTTCATGCCCGGTCCGGCCAACGTCGAGGTGAACTGAGCGAGGCGAAGAGTATCGCCGGGGTGTTGGGGCGGAGGGACCGATATGGCGTCGCATGTGACTTTGCCGCTGTGGGCCGTCGTGATCATGATGGCCCTGGCGGCGTTCGCCGCGATCGATCGCATCCTTGTGCCGAGTGTACGCTGGGCGATCACGCGGCGGGCCAATCGCGCCATCGACAAGCTCAATACACACCTCAGACTTCGCATTCAGCCGTTCAAGCTCACCAAACGCCAGGTGCTGACTGACCGTCTGGCCTTTGATCCGGAAGTTCTGAACGCGGTTGACGAGTACGTGAAGGAAACCGGCGTGCCGCGCGAAGTCGCGATGGCGAAGGTGAAGCGATATGCCGACGAAATCGTTCCCGCGTTCAGCGCCTATGCCTACTTTCGCGTTGGAACGCGGATTGCCCGGGGCATTTCCAAAATGCTGTATCGCGTCAGGATCGGCGTCCGCAGCGACGAGGCGCTGGCCGCCGTGGACCCCGCATCATCGGTTATCTTCGTCATCAATCATCGCTCGAACATGGATTACGTGCTGGTGACCTATGTCGCTGCGACATCGTCGGCATTGAGTTATGCCGTCGGCGAGTGGGCGCAGGTCTGGGGACTCCGCAGCCTGATCAAGTCGATGGGCGCCTATTTCATCAGCCGGGATTCCCGCGAGGCACTCTACCGCAAGGTTCTCGCGCGCTACGTCCACATGGCAACCGCAGCAGGCGTGACCCAGGCGATTTTTCCGGAAGGCGGCCTGAGCCGCGACGGCAGGCTGCGCCCGCCAAAATTCGGGCTGCTGAGCTACATGGTCTCGGGGTTCGACCCGCTCGGATCGCGCGACGTGGTGTTCATCCCTGTTGGTATCAACTACGACCGCGTACTAGAAGATCGCATGCTGACCTCCGTTGCCAATACCGAGCCGGGGAGAAAGCCGGTATTTGGATTTAACGCGGCGACTTTCGCGCGTCACTTCCTTCGCCACGTATGGATGGCACTGCACGGCGAATGGTATCGCTTCGGCTACACCTGCGTCAGTTTCGGTGAGCCTGTGTCGCTGCGCAAACACGTCGCCGAGGCAAACATCGATTTCCGCAGCCTGGCCCCCGAACCCCGCCATGCCGAGATTGAAAAGCTGGGAAACAAGCTGATGGACGCGGTGGGGCGCGTCGTTCCGGCGCTGCCCGTCTCCCTGGTCTCGACCGCGATGCTGCAGGCCGGCGAAAGTCCGCTCTCGTTGCTCGAAATCAAGCAGCGGGTATCGAGTCTGATCGGCGAGCTGGAAGGTCATGGCACTTACGTTCACATCCCGCGTGCCGACCGCGACTATGCGATCGCCGTCGGCTTGCGCATGCTGACGCTGCGACATTTCGTTCTGGAGCTGGACGGCAGCTATCGCGCCAATCCGGAAGAGATGATCCTGCTTCAATATTACGCCAATGCGATCGCCCATTTGTTTGGGGACGCGACGAAGGCGGCGCAATGATTTCCTGCGGCGATCTTTGCAGCAAATCGATTGCATTCCCTGGTCGAGCGCCACAAGGTCCGATACGGGCAACGATCCGCAAAACCGTCGTTGAGTGAAGCGGGTAGGGCGCGCCAAAGGTTCGCTTGAATGCACGCCACAAGGAAAAATGGATTGCTTCGTGGCTGTCGCTCCCTTGCGCAAACGTTCCGCGTTTGTCGCAGGCAATGACGCCTAGATACGACCCCGCATTCCCGCACACAATGGTTCTAACGGCTTATTCCGTGCTCCCCGGCGACGAATTCGTCTTGTCACCGTCATCGGCGGATTAAGGTTGTGCCGGACCCGGTCGGACC
Source organism: uncultured Alphaproteobacteria bacterium (assembly GCA_963823115.1). Lineage (GTDB taxonomy): Bacteria > Pseudomonadota > Alphaproteobacteria > Rhizobiales > Xanthobacteraceae > Bradyrhizobium. The sequence continues at coordinate 18,043 of CAWGKJ010000057.1, forward strand.
GACGTTGCCTCCGCCAACTTGACAGCAGCGGCGGGTGCCAGGACCACACGGCTTCGCCGTCCGCAGCGCCCGTCTACGCCAAAGGCTTCGACGGGCGTAGTGCCCGTCCGCCGAAGCTTTAGTGAAGGCGGATCAGCGCCGTTCGCCTGCGCGCCGATTAACCTGTCCTGCGGGGGGCTTACGCCCCCTTTTCGCACTTCTTCATGAAGCTGTTCTTTGCGGCGCCGGCAAGCGGCTTGCCATCCGAGCCGACGGCCTTGGTCGCGCACGAGTCGGTCATGCACTTCTTCATGAAGGAGGTCTTTGCAGCCCCGGCAAGAGCCTTGCCGTCCTTGCCGACAGCTTTGCTCTCACAGGATTCCTGCGCGACGGCGGAGCCGATAGCGAACGTAGCGACGATTGCAGCCAATAAAATACGTTTCATTGTGAATCTCTCCCTGAGCCAAAAAAGCCACTTGATTGGAACCCGAAATCGTGGCGCGATCAAGCTCTCAAACGGAATTTCATGGCTTATCGCTGCCACCGCCACCGTTCTCAGCGTGCTTGTTCGTCCGAATTGCGCGTTGCGGACTTGTGCGATGATTGTCCTGGAGATCCCAATTCCTCACACGGGAGCCGCTTCCAGGTTCCGCCGGCCGTCTTCTGCAGAGCACTGCAGGGCGATGAGGCGGGTTGTTCGCTGGTCTGCTGGGCATCGGAATTCCTAGCCAGCGCCGGCGTCGTCAGCGAAGCCAGGGCGGCCATCGAGGCAACGAAGATCGCGTGCTTGATGCGCATGGGAGGCTCTCCTTTCGCGAAGCCGAATGACTTCGTAACAAGGATTGTGACGATTTTTTGCCGCGATGATTTGCGAAAGGCGATTTACCCAATGTCTTGGGGATGCACTCAGGTGCGGAGATCAAGACCCTGCGGAAAGTTGCGGCTCAATAGGTCAACCTCGCTGACATGCCGCATGGCATTGCAGCCAGCGTTTCCCGGCGCGAAATAACTTCGCCATGTTGCGGCAGATCAACACCATCAGGGCCAGGAAGGCCAAAATAATCATTGGTGATTTCTCTAACGCATGGAGAGAACAGATGGCCCTTCCGAGATTGTGGACCGCGAGCCGAGAGATGGACCCGTTCCGGGTCATGCAGCGCGAGATGGCGAATGCATTTCGTGCTTTGGATCAGAAACCGTCTTCTCCCGGCATTGGAGCCGGCGTGCCCGCCATCAACGTGGCGGAAACCAATGATGCGTTCGAGGTGACAGCCGAACTTCCCGGCGTTGACGAGAAGGACATCAACGTCAGCCTTGATGAAAATCAGCTGGTGATTTCCGGCGAGAAGAAGGCGGAGAGCACGAAGGAAGAAAAGGACTGGCATATCGAGGAGCGGAGTTACGGCTCGTTCTATCGATCGATGTTCCTGCCTTTCGAGCCGGAAGAGGGCGCAGTTGAAGCTCATTTCGACAAGGGCGTGCTGCATCTCAAGATCAAGAAGCCCGCCAAGGCCGTGAAGACCACCAAGACGATTGATATCAAGACGGGCGCTCCGCCGAGCCCGGTCCCTGCACCGAGCAACGTTGCTGCAGCTGCGCCGAGCAAGGCCGCCTAGTCCTGTACGGTCGTCGCAAGAACCCGGAGACCCGATCAAATCAGTCAGTTCCGGTTTCCGGATCTTGTGTTCACATTTTCGCTGCAGTGATCGAATCTAGCTTCAATCCGTGGTAATAGTCATTCCAGCGCGGGCCGAAGGGCCCGCCAGTGGCGCTTCGGCGACACAATGAGGGCCGCTCCGATGAAACAGCCCGCCCGATCAATTGACGAGCTCGAGCAGAAGAAGCCGCTGCGTGCCGACAGGCCGCCGACCGAAGGATTCGTGGTGATTGTTGACGGCCATTTCAAGTCGGAGTTGGGCACGGCCGAGGCCGCTGAAGAAGCGGGCCGGAAATTGAAGGCGGCCTATCCGATGCTTCAGATCGAAATATACGACGCTGCCACGAAGGTGCGAGCCTTATTGGGCTAAGCGCTTCAAGCTTTTCTCCATCGGAGGTGGATGGGGGCGCGAGGAGAACAAGATGAACGAATTAAATGAGCAATTCAGCAGGTTGCTGGGTCAAGCCGCTCTCACGCTCTGGCCGGATCTGCCACGACTGGTTCAGGAGCAACTATTTGAAACGGCGGTTCCTGCTGATGACGTCGTTCGCAACAGTCTGGCTGTGTTCCTGCATGAACGTCATCCGCGAACTGCACATCCCCCCAAGTCAATGCTGGCGTGACCGGACTTAATCCGGGATCGCGATGGCAGCGAACAGGCCCCGAATTTCGTTGAGTTTATCGTCGGGCGTGCTTCGCGTGACCCGTTGGCTTTGCTGCCTCTGACAGGCCCCGGCCTCATTCGCGTGTGTGGCCGCCGGTCCCGAAAGAGGCGCGAGATTTTGTGCAGCGCGGGGAGGAACGAGACCACCGGTTGACCGTTTGAAAGGAGCGGGCGACCGGCGGGAACCGGTCCCTGCGGCTTCCGAGTGGCGGGATATCGGGACATGAGGAGTGCGACATGATATCCGAGACGCAAATTCACACGATCGCGCGGCAGATGATCGAGAAGCACGGCTTTGAGGCTATCGCCCAGGCTGCCCAGAATGCCCTGGCTTGCGAAGGCAAGGGGGAGGCCGATGAAGCCAGGGAGTGGCGCCATATCGAAGACGCCATGAAGATCATGCGGGGACCGCACGTAAGCTGATGGGGCGCTGGTGGTGCTGTGCACCGGGTGTCGGCCTGCGCCACCGGAGCCACGATTGTGGTCGACGGTGTTCTGTCGCCGACGAACTGATCCGATCCTCCGGACCTTGATGATCTCTGAAAGGCCACGAACCCGGCGACCGCTTGGCGCTATCCCAATGTCTGCCGGCGCACGCGTGACGTACGCGGGGACGATGCGTTGCGCGCGCCTGCGCAAGCCGCAATGTTATCCAAATTCTCGACTACTTTTCCGCGCACTAGATCTGCCGGCTGATTCGGCGGAGGATCGCGTTTCGCGAGGGCACTGCTATGGCATTTTTCAAGCGTGAGCTCAGCCCGATCGAGCGCTTCGAAAGCGCGCTCAAGGACAGGCAGGCGGCGCGGCAGAAGCTGGCCGACCAGTTGAACCTCACAGAGGCGGCACTGGGAGAAAAACGTGCCGTAGCCGAGCGGCTGGCGGTCGCCGGTGCCGCCAATGCCAAGCTGGAACGGGCAGAGGCCAACATGCGCGCCGTCGAGGACCGCGCCAAGACACTGCGTGCGGCTCTGGCAGAGTTCGACGAGCAGATCGCCTCGACCGAGCGCGCACTGGCTGACGCCAGGGCGCAGCGCGACCGCGACATGGTGGCGGACGGTATCGAGGCGATGGCCGCGGCTATCGAGCGGGCTGCCCCGGGATTTGATGCCGGTGCCGCCGCGCTCGTGGACGCCGTCACAAAGGGCGCGGCACCAGTGCCGGAGGCGACCAGGTTCTCGACCAGCGTAGATGCTGTGCGTCGCGAGGTGCTCTCGGCTGTGGAGCTGATTTGCTGGGAGCTGCGGTCGGCCGCGGTGCGCACGCGCGCGGGCAACGCGAACATTGCGTTGTCGGCGCCCGCCGAGGCCGAGCAACCGCCGCCCCCGGAGCTCGAGCGGCAATTGATCTACACGCTCAATGCGGTGCGTTGGCAGGAGAGCAGCGAGGTGCGCAGGGTTCCGGCGTTCGCGCTGGTCAGGCTGCCGAAAACGTTGCTGCCGGTTGCGCTGCGGCATCAGCATGTGGACTATCTGAACGCCCGGCGTGTGCAGACCCTGATGCACGTTCACGGCAACGGGCGATTCCAGAACGATCTCGATCACGACGATCCGCAGCTCGTCGATCTCGATGCGCTCGCCGCAGAGGGGAAAGAGAGCGCCCAGGCCGACGTTGCCTGAGCCCGGCGCGAAAGCCGCGCCGGATTTACGCGGCCCTGACCTCGGAGAGGAAGCGGTTGACCTGCCCGGCAAGTTGCGAGAGCCGCGGCCCTCGCCAACCAACCGCGGCAATCGGATACTTGCGCCGTCGGTCATGGGAACGCATAACGTCCGCAGAAGCCGCCAAAGACGGCTGTCGATGACGCTCAGGGAGAGAGTTCGCAATGACAAGTTTGGGCGCAGCGACCCTACTGCCGGACGACAAGACGGCTGGCGCACTTGTGGGCCGCGTCTGGCTGCCGGCCGCATCCGGTCCGGCGGTCGTCGCCATCAGGGACAGCGGCGTCTACGACATGACAGCGCATTATCCGACGGTTAGCGCGCTCGCCGAGCAGGCCAATCCCGCGGCCGCATCGCGCGCCGCCGAAGGCCCTCGCGTCGGCGACCTGGATGCGATCGCGGCCAATACACCTCCCGACAAACGCGATCCCGGCCGGCCCTGGCTTCTCGCGCCCATCGACCTTCAGGTCATCAAGGCGGCCGGCGTCACCTTCGCGGTATCGATGCTGGAGCGGGTGATCGAGGAACGCGCCAGAGGCAACCCGTCCGCAGCCGCCGCTATTCGTGCCGAGATCACGCGGCTTGTCGGAGACGATCTCTCCAAGCTGATACCAGGCTCTCCTGAAGCGATGCGCCTGAAGGAAGTGCTGATCGCGCAGCAGGCCTGGAGCCAGTATCTGGAAGTGGGAATTGGCGTTGATGCGGAGGTTTTCACCAAGGCGCCGGTGTTGTCCTCGGTGGGAGCCGGGATGGACGCCGGGCTGCACCCCAAATCGAGCTGGAACAACCCCGAACCGGAGGTGGTGCTGGTGGTTTCCAGCAAGGGCCGCATCGTCGGCGCGACGCTCGGCAACGACGTCAATCTGCGCGACTTCGAGGGGCGCTCCGCGCTTCTGTTGTCGAAAGCGAAAGACAACAACGCGTCCTGCGCGGTCGGTCCATTCGTTCGCTTGTTCGACGACAGCTTTTCACTCGACGACGTCCGCAACATGGACGTCACGCTGAGGGTGAGCGGCGAGGACGGCTTTGTTCTCGAAGGTTTTTCATCCATCCGCATGATTAGCCGCGATCCGGAAGATCTGGTGCGGCAAACGATCGGGGCGGAGCATCAGTATCCCGACGGCTTCGTGCTTTTTCTTGGCACGATGTTCGCGCCGACCAAGGATCGCGATGCCAGGGATCAGGGATTTACCCACAAGACCGGCGACATCGTCACCATCGCAAGCTCGAAGTTGGGCATGCTCACCAACAGGATGCGTGCGAGCAACGCGTGCGAGCCCTGGACGTTCGGCATTAGTGCCTTGATCGGTAATCTGGCCGGGCGGGGCCTTCTCGCCAAATCCTAGTCGGCGGCGCCGCTTTGTTGCTTGGCGTACCACTTCGGGCCGGGCCCGCGCATGTAATGAAGCTCGGGCCGATAGGGATCGCGGGCGATTTTGAACAGCCTGTGCCACCTCGTCATGATCACGTACAGGTGCGAGCGAAGCAGCATCGATGATGATTGCGTGACCAATATGGCGCCCCTCAATGCGGTTTGCCGAGCACGGACGCGAAGGACACGTTGAAGAGCTCGCCGCCGAGATCATCGCTGGCGTGCAAGACCCAGCCGCGCCAGTCTTCCGCACTGGGTTCCATGATGAGCGACCGCACGATGTGGACGGCGTGCTTGCACGCCTCGGCCAGATCGCCTTCCGGGGCGCCGTATCGACGCATCATGACGCCTTCGGTATTGGAGCAATGGAAGAAGACCTGAGCCAAGTTCCGCCTCCTGTGAATCTAAACGCGTGTGGTTCGAAGTGCAGGCGCTCTGGATAGCAGTGGCAATGGCAGCGGGAAATTCCGATCGATCCCCTAAGGGAAAGTACGGAAGATGCTGCAGATTTGGGTTCCCCAGGTTCCGGACTCGCGTTGATGGCGGAACACGAGCAAACTTGGCGCAACTAAACCAGGAGGATCGATAATGAGCGAGGAAAGCGGCGAGGTGATTACGTACGAGGCGCGGGATCGCAAGGCATATCTCACGCTGAACCGTCCGGAGCGGCTCAACGCGATCAACGCGGTGATGGCCCGACAGATCAGGGAAGCCGTTGAGCGCGCCAACGACGATCCCGCCGTGCATGTCATCATCCTGCAAGGCGCCGGCCGCGCCTTTTGCGCCGGCTACGATCTCAAGGAGTACGCCGAGCAGGGCACCGCTTCGCAGCCGCCGGTGTGGGATCCGATCAAGGACTTTCGCATGATGAAGCGAAATACGGACGATTTCTTCAGCCTGTGGCGCTCGCTCAAGCCGACCATCGCCAGGGTGCAGGGCTATGCGGTCGCCGGCGGCAGCGATATCGCGCTGTCGTGCGACCTGGTGGTGATGGCGGAGGATGCAAGGATCGGTTACATGCCCGCGCGGGTATGGGGTTGTCCGACGACGGCGATGTGGGTCTATCGTCTCGGGGCAGAGCGCGCAAAACGGATGCTGCTGACGGGCGACACCATCGACGGGCGGACGGCGGCCGAATGGGGATTGATCGTCGAGGCCGTGCCGGCCGCCGACCTTGAAGCGGCGACCGAGCGTCTCGCGGACCGCATCGCCGGAGTGCCGGTCAATCAGCTCGTCATGCAGAAGCTGATGATCAACCAAGCCTACGACAACATGGGCCTGCACGGCACGCAAATTCTGGCGACGTTGTTCGACGGCATCACCCGTCATTCCCCCGAGGGCCGCTGGTTTCAAACCTTCGCCGCGCAACACGGATTTGCCGAGGCGGTGAAGTGGCGCGACTCCGGCCGCTGGATTCCCGATGGCGGTGGACCCGTTCCCTCCGCGGACGAGCTCAAGGGAAGTGAACGGCCATGACGGTGCGGCGGCGCGTGCTTTACCTTGGCGCTTCTCAGTGTTGAATGACCCAGGACGACAATCAAGACCGGTGGCTGCAATGACGTTGGCTCTGAGTTGGGATGAGTGGTCGCGGCTGGACGGCGTGGCTTTGGCGGAACGCGTCAGGGCAGGCGAGCTGACCGCGGCGGAATTGGCGGCTCAAGCCGCCGCCGGTATCGGCAAGGTCAATCCGGCGCTGTCGGGCGTCGTCGAGATTTTCGACGACGTGGTCGCCTCGCCCGCAAAGGATGGCGCGAGCCTCGACGGGCCTTTCGCCGGCCTGCCGTTCCTGATGAAGGATCTCGGTCCGACGATGAAGGGCCGCTTGCAGGAAATGGGTTCGCTGCTGATGCGCGGCAATCGCGCGGCCGCCGATACGTTTCTCACCTCCAGGATGCGCCAGGCCGGGCTCAATCTCATCGGGCGCACGACGACGCCGGAATTCGGCGTCTGCAGTTCCGCCGAAAATCCCGCCGTCTACATCACGCGAAATCCATGGGACACGGACTACACGACCTGCGGTTCGTCCGCGGGCAGTGCGGCGATGGTCGCCGCGGGCGCCGTTCCCATCGCGCACGCGACCGACGGCGGCGGCTCGATCCGGATCCCGGCCGGGGTCAACGGCAACATCGGTCTGAAGGTCTCTCGCGGCGTATTCTCGATCGCGCCGCATCTGTCCGATTTGACCGGGCTGGTCTCGATCCAGGGCTGCCAGTCGCGCTCGGTGCGCGACACCGCGGCGTTCGTCGATGCCTGCCGCGGCGGCGCGCCCGGCGAATTCATGCCGTACTGGTCGGCGCCGGAGCCCTACACGGCTCTGATCCGGCGCGATCCGCCGCGCTTGCGAATTGCGCTGTCGCACGAATGGGGCGACTACCGCGCGACGCCGCACATCGTAGCCGAACTCGAACGCGTCGGGCGTTTCCTCGAAAGCCTCGGTCATCACGTGGCGTGGGCGTTGCCGGCCGTCGACTATCGCGCCGCCTTCGCCGCCCAGACCACCTGCTACATCAGCAACTTCGCCCAGACCATCAACAACCTGCTGGCCGCGCGCGGGCTGGAGCGGCCGCCGGCTGACCTGATCGAGCCCGTCAACATCCTGATCTGGGAAGCCGGACGGCACACCACGTTTGCCGAACGTGCGCGCATGCAGGCGGTCTTCAACACGACCTCGCGCGGCTTCGGCGCGTTCTTCGAGGACTGGGACATCATCCTGACGCCGATCACGGCGCTGCCGACGCCGAAGGTCGGCACAAGGGAATACCTCACCATCAGCGACAACCCTTCGGTGCTCGACTGGTTCGCCAACCTGTGGTGCAATTTCGCCTACACGCCGCTCGCCAATCTCTGCGGCATCCCGGCGATCTCGCTGCCGCTGGCGGAGCACGACAACGGACTGCCGCTCGGCATCCAGGCCCAGGCGCGCCAGGCCAACGATGGCCTGCTGCTGCAACTCGCCGCGCAGATCGAGCGCGCCATCGAGGGCAAGTGGACGTCCGGGCGCCGGCCGAAAGTGCATGTGTCGGGTGGTTGATGGCGGCGGGCGGGCCGAACTCGGCGTCACGCGAGAATCTCAGTCCGTAGGTTGGGTTGAGCCTTCGAAACCCAACAGCTTCGCGCGGATCGTGAACGATTGGTATCGCTTCCGCCTTCGTTCTGCGAGCTACGGCGGACAAGTCGCTCCACACATCCGGCGGACCTGATTGAGAATTGAGTTTGCAACAACACAGCTGGTCGTCCCTGCGAAAGCAGGCATATCCACCGGCGTTGGCTTGGCGAACAACGCGTCATCCACCTCCTTCTATCGTGGGCACAACGCGGTATGGGTCCCGGGTCGCGCTTCGCTTGCCCGGGACGACGCGGGGGCGAGTACAGATTTAAATATCAAACAGCGAAAGAACATGAGTCCGCGTTCTCGCGGCGCGATCCGCCCCAGCTTGGCGTCGTTTTCCACCCTTGCAAAGCGCAGAGGGCGCAGGGAAGACCGGGTGCGCGCTGCACCCGCGGTCTCGTGTGCAAGATGGACTAAAGGGACGCACACGAGCATACAGGTTCAGCGGAGGCAATCCGGCCTTCCCTGCGCGATGGTGTTACGGCTTACTTCGCGCTCTCCCCGGTGACCGGGCTTTCTTGCCACCGTCGCCGCGCGGAACCTTCCGCGCCACTTGACGCCAGCGTCGGGGCGTCAGGACCACACGACTTCGCCGTCCGCGTCGCGCCCGCTCGTCCTTCGCGCGCACCCGCGTCCACCGCATCTCACCGCAACGTTCGTGACGATCGCGAGCCGCCCCTCATCCGGGTGAGACGGGGCGAGCTGGTAGCGCTGATTTGCCCGACGGGTTAAGCGGAATATTTTTTGTGCGAGGGCTGGACAGACTTTTGGTGATTTGCCCGGCGGGTTGTTTTGCCGCAGCCACGGCATCCATTCGTGCTTGCGCGCGCGGCGAAGCAGCTTTGTAGTCCGTAGGTTGGGTTGAGCCTTCGCGAAACCCAACATCTTCGCGCCGATCACAAACGATGGGTATCGCTTCGCTCCACCCATCCTACGCGCTGCCTTGGCAGCAACAGATAGCCCGCGAGCGCCAGTGCGGGCGTCCAAAACAACGCCAGCCAGAACACCACCGTTCCTATCGTGCTCATGTTCGTCCCCACGTCATGATTCGACATTCCAAGTGCGTGCGGATTCGCTCAATTGCCTGAGCGAAGAATGTCGTGCGGCGCGACCAGCTGAGGCCATCCTCGCTCTTCAATGCGTCCGCGAGATGAGCAGATCGTCGACTTTCTTTCCTGTTCTTAGCTGGGCGCCAAACCACCGCGGTTGTTTACCTCGTCCAGACCAGGTCTCAGAGGGCCGCTCTGGATTGCGGAATTTTGGGTAGACCTTTGGGTATGGCCGCCGCGCTCGTTCATGGTGCTCGTTACGCCCGTTGAGTTTCGCCAATCGGCGCTCCAGCACATTCTTTTCAGCGTCCAATTTCGTCGCCAGGATCGCGCGGAGGTTTTCGTGCAGAGTCCAAAGCTCGTTGACGGACATCGCTGCAAGATTTCGATTTTTCACGTTCGTCTCCCCGGATGTGTTCCGTTTGTTTTCCCCGGTTCACAATGCCTGCTTCGGGTTTGGCCGAATCACGACCCAATTGCATCATTTTGTTGAATTTATCAGTACGATTCTTCGTTGGCATTCCGGGTAACTACGGGGCTGCCGAAACCGGCGGCCCGCATCTACTCGATCCAAAACAAAAGCCGCCCGAAGGCGGCCTTTCAAATCAATCCCGATGATCGCAGATCAGGCGGCCATCAAAGCTGACTTCGACTTGCGGCGATACGCCATGAAGCCGATGCCCGCGAAGCCGAGGATCATCATCGCCCAGGTCGAGGGTTCGGGCACTGGTGCGATAGAGGATGTGGGCACAATTCCCCAAACCGGGGACTCACCGACAACCGGAACGCCGTAAGGAGTTGCGGCTCGCCAGTGTCGATCGTGTACGCATGATTCGACGCATCCAGCCCATGCAAAATGCCGCCTTCTGTGAATAACGGTCCTAGATCATTAATACCAAAGGCACCGACGCTCGTAGCCGCGCCCGTGCTGGTGTCCAAAGTGTAAAGGGTAGTGCTATTGCCAAAATAGAGCGTGCTCGAGTTGGTTGAGAGATCTCGCCACGATCCCAAGACGACGCCCGTCGCTCCGATGGGCGTGGCAGCCCCGTGCGACGGGTCGATGGAGTAGAGCGTCGAGCCGCCCACCGCATAGAAGTCCGCTCAAGGTCTAACCAAAACCGCCCGAATAATCGACGTTTGAATTTCCTATCGTCGTATGGGTGCCGCTGGCTTGGTTCACTCCGAACAAGTTCCGGAAGTGTCATACGAGGCCGCAAACAGCGAGCCGTTGGCTACACCCAGCCCTGCGCCAGTTAGGCCTAAGCTACCGCCGCTAAAGGAGAAATTCCCGGTAGTTAGATCAAGCGTGCCAAACTGTCCGTTCTGCAAGACGACGTAGCCAATGACGTCGGAAGCCTTTGCTTCGATGGAGGTAAAGGCAGCTCCAAAAACCAAAGCACAAGCTGCGCTCGTAACCAGTTTCGCGAAATTCATAAGAGGCTCCTTTGTCAATTTCTGGTTTAAATTATCCGCGCCATCAACCATCCTGCATTTGATATAAATCAATGGACTTCAATGTCATGAACGAAGTCGCATATTTATTTATTTTACGACATATTTAAATCGAGGCGGTCTCGCAACCCGCATGTTTAAATCTAAATAGCCGAACACCTAGGGGTCAACCCGGCATCCGACGTTGGTGCAAGCGTCGCCTGCATGCACCCGCCGAGCACAAACAGCCCCATGAGCAACAACGCGAGCCCCGACCTCGGCACCGCCCGTCCTCCAATGCGCTACATTCCCCGATTTGCTTCTGGAATAGTGCTGAAATCAAGGCGACAGCCACCGACGGTCGCAACGGCGATGGCGTACCGCGCCGATCGGTACGCGGGAATTGGCGGAAGAGGCTGCGTGTTCCGCCGACTTCCCGACCGCGGTCGTACGATCAGCCAATCAATTTGTCGTAGTCGGCATGCGAGCCGATCCAGAACCAGAGGTAGCCGCCATCCACGTCAACGGCGAGCGCGCGATAGCGCAGGCCGATCCGGACGGACCAGTAACGTCCGACTTTCTTGAATTGCAGCGACGGATGGCGCGGATCGTTTTTCAGAAGCTTGTAATTGGCGTCGGCCAGCTTTCGAACCGGAAGCGGCAAGGCCTCGTAGGCCGTCCAGAACTTTGGCGAAGCGAAGTGCCTCACAGTTCGCGCGAGCGCCCGGCGCGGTGCGCGGCAAGGGCTTCATCCGCGTATGCATCAAGCTTGCCGGCGCGCGCGTCCCGGTCAATGGCGGCGTCGAATTGCGCCGCATCGAAGGCCTCGAACCACGCGCGAAACCGCGCCAGCTCACGCGGGGCAAGCTGTTCGACGGCTTTCTCGATGTCTTCGGCGGTGGTCATGTCTGAGATATAGCATTTGCACGCGGGGTGTAAAAGGGCGGGGGGTGCATAGTCCGTAGGTTGGGTTGAGCCTTCGCGAAACCCAACATCTTCGCGCCGACTACAAACGATGGATCGCTTCCGCCTTCGCTCTGCGAGCTACGGCGGACAAGTCGCTCCACCCATCGCGCTAGCGCCTGCCAGCGAGAAAGCGGCGCATGGCGTCTTGCGCGTTCGGTGAGCGTCCCAACTCGGCTGCCGCCAGCATTTCGTGCCGATAGCCGTCGAGCACCCCCATATCCTCCACTTCCGCCAGGCTGGCGCGCGCAAGTTCGACCGCCCCGGGATCGCGCCCGACGATCTCCTGCGCGATGCGATAGGCAAAGGGCATCAACTCGCGCTCTTTCAAGCAGGCCTCGATCGCGCCGCGTCGAAACATTTCCTCGGCGGTGAGCAGATGCCCCGTCAGCAGCATGCGATTGACTGTCGAATGGCCAAGCAAGCGCATCGCATGACGAGCGCCGCCCAGCATGCCGACCTTGATCTCGGGGATACCAAACGTCGCGTTCTCGCTTGCCGTCAGGATGCAGCACGAAGCTGCCATGCCGAGGCCGGCGCCGAGTGCCGGGCCATTGATGGCGGCAATCGTCGGCTTCTTGCCGTATAGCAACGCCTGATAAAGCTCCGCGCCGATGGAGATCGGCCCGGCGCCGCCGGTTTCCAGCGCATGGAGCTGTTCCTTCAAGTCGACGCCTGCCGAAAAGCACTTTCCCTGGCCGGTCAGCACCACGGCGCGGACGTCGGGATTTGAGTCCATCGCCGACAGGGATTCGATGAGCTCCCGGATCATCTCACAAGAGAGTGCGTTGACCGGCGGTCGGGCAAGAACGATCGTTTCGACGTGTTCTGAAACGCTCAGCTCAATGTTCATGAACCCTCTGATGCAATTCTATCATGGCGAACGTCCAGCGCCGGTCTTCAGTCCGTAGGTTGGGTTGAGCCTTCGCAAAACCCAACATCTTCCCGCGGGTCATAAACGATGGGTATCGCTTCGCTCCACCCATCCTGTGCGCTGCCGGGCTGCGCATCGACAGAAACGCCATAATTCCTAGACTCTGAACGCGTTCAGAGCAGATCGCTTGGCGATAATCGTTAGGGCTTGCTCCGCGTTTTCAATCACCTTCTTCATGTCGGGTGACGCACTTGCAAACTTACGAAACTCGAGTGCCGACAGTACTACCTTCCGGAGCTCATCTTCGGATTTGGACTCGAATAACCGCAGAAACTCCTCAGGCGGTTGCTTTGCAAGCATAGCGATTGTCTCGGCGTCATAAGTTTGCGCCGCAGCGATCAAATCTCGCTCGAAATCGAACGCGGGCTTAGCTTCGGTGCGACGCTGCGCAACAATCGCTGATATTCTATGGTCATCTAATTGACGATTGAACGGACTTTTATCGGTCCAGAAAGAGGGAGGTGCATTTCGTTCAGCGTAGTTGATAACGTAGCTGCTCCATCGATATTCACCCAGCCGATCAAAAATCTCGACGATTTGGCTGAGCTGCTCCACTGCTAAGATATCAACGTTTTGCTCGAAACCCTTTACAATGGCAAGCATGACTTCGTCAGCGTTGTCAGCAAAGCTATCGTGCAATAAGCGAAATGAACTTTCAAACGATCCTGCTTGGTCGGCTCGTTTAATTGCAGCCTCCTGCTTAGCTGCCTCTCTACGAATTTCGTCCTCGTCCAATATTCCGTCTGCGACGAGCTTTAGTAGAGCTAGGTCGAAATCATCCACATACCTAAATCCATAATCTACGCTTATCGCGTCCCATCGCTCTTGATCGGGGGTTGGCTTTTCGTTACGTGCCACGCGCATTAAGGGCCCCTCCCGCAAATACTGGAGGCTTGGCGGGTTCGCGCAGAGTCGAAATGGCTCCGCCGAACATCACGAGTGAATGAACTATCTGCCGCTGGAGCTTGTCAGTTATTTCCGGCAAGGCACGCAAAACGATTTGGATCAGCCGCTCTATCTTTTTCAGTACACGGATATTCCTGACGCCAAGCTTGACGGAAAATTCCCGAGTTAGCTTCGACACCGGATCGCTTCCGCGAAACGCGATCTCAGCTGCCTCCGCTGCCGTTGGCGCAAATACGACTTTCGTATCTATAACCTTCTCAAAGTAGTCCGTGAATTCTCTGACGGAGACTAACTCCGCATCGCCTAGCTTTTCTTGATTTAATAGGAAAACGATTTTGCAATTGCGTTGCTCGCGCAAGTAAGAGGCCAAGCCAAACACATCTTTGACTGACAGGCCGTTTCCTCGACGTTCCAAGTCATCAATGCAAACGATTTGAGTTCGTATCGAACTGAATAGGAATGGCGAACTGATTTTGCTGATTGCATCGCCCAGCTTTGGAACAGCGGCAAGCGCCCCGACGAGCTTTTTGCTTTGCTGAAAAGCTCTATTTCCATAGCCGAGCGCTCGATCGAAGGCAGCCTTGCCTTCTGGCACGACGAATTCAAGGTTTTCGAAAGTGGCCTGTTTGAAAGCATCGAGCGAGGTAATGCCAAAGAGCGATACGTAAGAGTACCAACTCAAGCCAATTTCCCTCCTCGTTCGAAGCCGGTCGAACGAAATCTGCCAGTTATACGTTATCCCGACACCCCAATCGCCGGTAATGCAAAGCACTTTGGGTTCTGACGAGCGAAGAAAGCGCTCGATCTCTGTCTGTACAATTGCTGTTGTTGTCATCGAGCTATCGCTTCATGAAGAGCTTTCAACACAAATGCCTTACGGCTAAGGACGGCGTCCGGAGCCCATTTCTGTTATTTGTGCCGACCGCCAAATAAGGTTTGGCGGCTGTCACTCCAGATTTGTGAGCGATCAAAGAGGCTTGCTTGGTGGGCGAACCAGGGCTCGAACCTTGGATCCGCTGATTTAGAATTCAGCAGTGCGGCACCGGGCATAGTTCGTCCCCTACGGCTCTCACAACTCCTTGAAATAGCTATCCTGAGATTTGGCGTTCCAGCGCACAAACCTGGCTATGCCGGGCAAAGTACGTCCCCTAAAGTTGGGGTACAACTGGGGTGGAAAGCCGGAAAATCGGGGTCAGCAGTTGCGACTTTCCCACTTTGCGGGGAGGGTCTGCTCAGGAACAGCAAGCATGCAGACAGAACTCATCAGAGAAATCATCGAGCAGGCATTCGACGAGATGGGTTCTCTCGCGGCCGCTCGGGGCATCACGATCGAAATTGCTGTTTACGGAGGATCCTGTCTAATCCTTGCCAGTGACATCCGAAACGCGTCAGGCGACGTCGATGCGGTGTTCCTTGCCGGTGGCAAGGCCGTTCGCGAGATCGCCGATGCCGTGGCCGCACGCTTGGACCTGCCCCCTGACTGGATCAACGAAGGGGTGAAACGCATGGCGCCGCCTCCGGGAGATCCTCAGCCGAACTTGCTCCTGGCAGGAGAGTACCCCGCGTCCAGAACTCCATGGTTGGTCTGCGGGTCCATCTGCCCACGCCAGCTTACATGCTGGCCATGAAAATACTCGCCAACCGCGTGGGCGAGGACGAGGAAAAGACCGAAAGCGACCAGAACGATGCGGTCGCCCTTATGAAGGTAACGAAACTCACGACCGAGCAGCAACTCGTCGATCTGCTCAAAGAGTGCTATCCTAACCTGCCCGGGATCGTCGTGCCGACGGTGAACCCGCGCATCAAAGCCAAGATTGAGACCCTGCTCGATGCATACCGAAAAGCGGAAAACGAACCTGATCCGACCTGGCACGCTGGTACAGGTCCTGCAACTCGTCCGTGACGGCGAGAAGCTAAGGTTCTGTCTGGCGGGATTCCTCGATGACTTCTACGGGGATACGAACCCTGGGTCGCGCGAGCGGCGCATCTCGGAGGACCCCGGGCTGGCCGATGATCCCAAAATTAACGCACTCATGGGAGCCATCGGTGAGCATCTGACCATGCGGTGGAATTTAGGAACCCCACCACTCTGGGCCAACCAGCCGGCGCGGTTCCTAGACCGTCCCTGGTTCATGGGCCCCGAACGCATGAAGGGGTTTCTACTCTCTGAAAGTCCGCTGGCCTTTAGACGCCGTTTCATCTTCACCGAGGCAGAGCCGTTGCGGCGGGCGAGTATGCCAAAGAGACGGACGCTGGTGGGCCTATGAGACGATCCGAAGCGGCCTCGCTCCAACCTCCGAAGAGCAACGAGAGCTCGATAATGCAAAGGTGTCAGCGTTCAATGTCTTCAAGCTGAAGACGTCCGAACAGCAACAGAATACGCTGCGAGAGCTGGCGGAGATGGACGAAGTAGACTACCAGCCCACTCCCCGGTTCTGAGTCGCTTTCGTCGACGCTAACGTCTTCGTCCTGACGACGCGGGCCTCCGTTCGCAAAAATCGAAAACCTGTCCGTTACCCGGCCCCCACCACCAACACACTGGTGCAGCGCTGGTTGTGTTGTCGCTACGGCGTGACGGCGCCCGTCCGTGCACGCCAGCGCTGCGCGCGGCGCCGCCGCGCCCACCACCACCAGCGGGCGCGCCGCACACACACACACGCAGCAGGGTGCACGCGCAGTCCATAGTTCGTTTTCATTCAGTCCAAGCCAAGAATCGATCACGAACACCCCGTCGTGCTGCCGCACGTATCGCACTTCATGCAGGTGCCGTTGCGCACCAGCGAGAAGTGCCCGCATTCGCCGCACATCTCGCCTTCGTAGCCCTTGGCCTTGGCTTCCGCCCGGCGTTCGGCTTTCGAGGGGGCTGCTTGCTGCGCGGCCGCCGCCTTGCTCCACTGCAGGGCTTCCAGCTTCTCGGTCGGCGACAGGTCGTGCTGGGCTTCCTGCTTCAGCGCCACCGCGCCTTCGACCGCGTCGGCGGCGCGCGCGGACGGGGCGTGCGAGGACAGCGAGGTGACGTTGCCGGTGCCGCGGGCCTCGGCCGGCGGTTCGTTGGGGTTGCGCATGACGACGAGATTGTCGGTGCGCGAGCGGGTCAGGCCCTTCGACAGGTACTTGTTGTTGGGCGCCTCCGGCGCCTTGCCTTCCGCGACGCCCTTGCCCATGGCGTCGAAGTTGGTTTCGGAGGGATCGACATGGGCGAGGTCGAAGCGGCTCATGTAGCTGACCGCGAGTTCGCGGAACACATAGTCGAGGATCGAGGTCGCGAATTTGATGGAGTCGTTGCCCTGCACCGGACCGTTCGGCTCGAAGCGGGTGAAGGTGAAGGCGTCGACATATTCCTCCAGCGGCACGCCGTATTGCAGGCCGAGCGAGACCGCGATGGCGAAGTTGTTGATGAAGGAGCGCAACGCCGCGCCTTCCTTGTGCATGTCGATGAAGATCTCGCCGATCCGGCCGTCATCATATTCGCCGGTGCGCAGGTAGACCTTGTGCCCGCCGACCACGGCCTTTTGCGTGTAGCCCTTGCGGCGATCCGGCATCTTCTCGCGCTCGCGCATGACCACGATGCGCTCGACCAGCCGCTCCACCACCTTTTCCGAAAGGGCGGCGGTGCGCGCGGCCATCGGCTTGTCCATGAAGGCGTCGATGCCGTCGTCTTCCTCGTCCTCGTCGCTGATCAGCTGCGAGTTGAGCGGCTGCGACAGCTTCGAGCCGTCGCGGTAGAGCGCGTTGGCCTTTAGCGCGAGCTTCCAGGACAACAGGTAGGCGGCCTTGCAGTCGTCCACCGTGGCGTCGTTCGGCATGTTGATGGTCTTGGAGATCGCGCCCGAGATGAACGGCTGCGCCGCCGCCATCATGCGGATGTGGCTTTCCACCGACAGGTAACGCTTGCCGATCTTGCCGCAGGGGTTGGCGCAATCGAACACGCTGTAGTGCTCGGCCTTCAGATGCGGCGCGCCTTCCACCGTCATCGCGCCGCAGATGTGCACGTTGGCGGCCTCGATCTCGCGCTTGCTGAAGCCGACCGCGGCGAGCAGGTCGAAGTTCGGCGCGGCAATGGCTTCCGGCGCGAGCTTCAGGGTTTCGCGCAGGAATTCCTCGCCGAAGGTCCATTTGTTGAAGGCGAACTTGATGTCGAACGCGGTCGGCAGCACCGCTTCCACCTTTGCCAGAGCTTCATCGGTGAAACCCTTGGCTTTCAAGGTGGAAACGTTGATGGCGGGCGCGTTGGAGAGCGAGCCATGGCCGACGGCATAGGCCTCGATTTCGGCGATATGGGCCTCGCCATAGCCGAGCGCGCGCAGCGCCTCGGGAACGGCGCGGTTGATGATTTTCCAGTAGCCGCCGCCGGCGAGCTTCTTGAATTTCACCAGCGCGAAGTCGGGCTCGATGCCGGTGGTGTCGCAATCCATCACCAGGCCGATGGTGCCGGTCGGCGCCACCACGGTGACCTGCGCGTTGCGGTAGCCGTTGAGTTCGCCGAGTCTCGAGCGCCTTGTCCCAGGCGGCTTTGGCGTGCTCGACGATATCGGCCTGCGGCACGCTGGCGTAATCGAGCGGCACCGGATTGACGGCGAGCGTCTCGTAGCCGCGGCTTTCACCGTGCGCGGCGCGGCGGTGGTTGCGGATCACCCGCAGCATGTGCGCGGCGTTCTTCTTGTAGCCGGGGAAGGGGCCGAGCTCCTTCGCCATCTCGGCCGAGGTGGCGTAGCTGATGCCGGTCATGATCGCCGACAGCGACCCGCACAGCGCGCGGCCTTCCTTGCTGTCGTAGGACAGGCCCATGGTCATCAGCAGCCCGCCGATATTGGCGAAGCCGAGACCCAGCGTGCGGAATTCGTAGGACAGTTCCGCGATCGCCTTGGACGGGAACTGCGCCATCATCACGGAGATTTCGAGCACGATGGTCCAGAGCCGGCACAGGTGCTCGTAGGAATCGACGTCGAAGCGCTTGGTCGTGGTGTTGTAGAAGGTGATCAGGTTGGCGGACGCCAGGTTGCAGGCGGTGTCGTCCAGGAACATGTATTCCGAGCACGGATTGGAGGCGCGGATTTCGCCCGACGCCTTGCAGGTGTGCCAGTCGTTCATGGTGGTGTTGAAGTGCAGGCCGGGATCGGCCGACGCCCAGGCGGCGTAACCGATCTTCTCCCAGAGATCGCGCGCCTTGACGGTCTTGGTGACCTTCTTGTTGGTGCGGCCGATCAGGTTCCAGTCGCCGTCGGTCTCGACCGCGCGCAGGAAATCGTCCTTCAGCGACACCGAGTTGTTGGAGTTCTGGCCGGACACGGTGAGATAGGCTTCCGAATCCCAGTCGGTGTCGTAGATCGGGAAGTCGATTTCCTTGTAGCCCTGCTTGGCGAACTGGATGACGCGCTTGATCATGCCGTCGGTGACCATGGCGCGGCGGGCGAGCTTGATTTCGCGGCGCAGCGCCGGGTTCTTCTCGGGATCGAAGCAGTCGTCGCCGCTTCCTTCGCAGTTGACGCAGGCCTTCAGCACCGCCTTGAGGTGCTTCTGGTTGAGCTTGGAGCCGGTCACGAGGGCGGCGACCTTCTGCTCCTCCTTCACCTTCCAGTCGATATAGGTCTCGATGTCGGGGTGATCGACGTCGACCACCACCATCTTGGCGGCGCGGCGCGTGGTGCCGCCGGACTTGATCGCACCCGCAGCGCGGTCGCCGATCTTGAGGAAGCTCATCAGGCCGGAGGAGCGGCCGCCGCCGGAAAGCTTTTCGCCTTCGCCGCGCAGCCGCGAGAAGTTCGATCCCGTGCCGGAGCCGTATTTGAACAGGCGCGCTTCACGCACCCACAGGTCCATGATGCCGCCCTCGTTGACGAGGTCGTCATCGACGCCCTGGATGAAGCAGGCGTGCGGCTGCGGGTGCTCGTAGGCCGATTTCGATTTGGTCAGCTTGCCGGTCTTCCAGTCGACGTAATAGTGGCCCTGGCCCGGTCCGTCGACGCCGTAGGCCCAGTGCAGGCCGGTGTTGAACCATTGCGGCGAATTCGGCGCCACCATCTGCTTGGCCAGCATGTAGCGCAGCTCGTCGTTGAACGCGCGCGCGTCTTCTTCGGACGTGAAGTAGCCGCCCTTCCAGCCCCAATAGGTCCAGCAGCCGGCCAGCCGGTCGAACACCTGCCTGGCGGAGAGCTCGCTGACATAGCGCTCGGACTCCGGCAGGTCGGCCAGCGCCTGGGTGTCCGGCACCGAGCGCCACAGCCAGGACGGCACGGTCTCTTCCTCGACCTTCTTCAGCTTTGCTGCGACGCCGGCTTTGCGGAAATACTTCTGCGCGAGAACGTCGGAGGCGACCTGCGACCAGAATTCCGGCACCTCGACGTTTTCGAGACGAAACACCACCGAGCCGTCAGGGTTGCGGATCTCGGATGTCGTCAATCTGAAATCAATTCCTGCGTAGGGTGACTGGCCTTCAGTGGTGTTGCGTCGTTCGATTCGCATTGCAGTGCCCCGTTCATTTTTGACCGGTCCGCTTGCGGCGGCGCCGGGTATTGTTCCCTAGGCGAACCGACCGGACCAAAGTCGAAGACGACTTTGCCTGGAAGTCCGCAGCTCAACCGGTGGACCCGGCCCTGTTTCTCTCCGGCCGCAGGATCGATGCGAGCATCAATCCTGTCGCCGCATGCCCGGACGGAACGCCCCCGTTCCGGTCCCCGGATCATGCCTTCAACGCCCCAACGCGTAACTTGAGCCACTTTTGGGCCCGTTTTTTAGCTCCGGGGGCTTTCAGAATTCAGGGCAAGCAAGCCCGTCACCCGCAGCCTCAACCGGCGGACGGAGTGGTCATTCTGGAACCCTTCAGGGAGCGACCGGCGGGACCCGAACACACTCGCGCCGAACAGGTTCAAAGCTAAGACAACTCCCTCGCGCCCGTCAAGGACTAGTACGACTTCCTGAATCAAATACTAAATATGGTGGAAAACCGGGAAAAACAGGGGCCGTCGGACGCTGCCTGTCGAGCCAAGTATCAGTGAGTCCTCAGGGATTCCCAAGCAAAAAAATAGCATCCGGCAGGGGGTGCGAGGCTTCCTCCCGCTGTTCACAGGGGAACTTTTTATTCCGCTCGAGGGCTTGCTCTGGGGAGACTCACGTGCAGCTACGGGGATATCCGGGCAGGCATGTCCGCCCGTCGATGGTTTGCAGCCCCGATTACCGGCAAGGTGCCGCCAATTCTTGCTGGTGACCCCCCATGAACGACTCACAACCGACCGGCGGCGCGCCGGCGACGCGGCCATGACAAGCGCGCAGGCAACCCACCCGGCCGCCCGGATATTGCCGGCGGGCCTCGTGTTTCTCGCGATTGCCTCGGTGGGCTGGGGTCTCAACTTTCCGATCATGAAGCACCTGCTGACGGAGTGGCCGCCGCTGTCGTCGCGCGGACTATGCGGCATCGTCGGCGCCGCGGGGTTGGCGCTGATCGCGGTTGCGAGCCGGCAAAGCCTGAGCGTGCCCCGGCAGATGTGGCTGCGACTGTTGCTGGTGTCGTGGCTCTCGATCGGCGGCTGGATCGCGTTCATGGGGCTTGCCCTGCTGTGGCTCAGCGCCAGCGAGGCCGCGGTGCTCGGCATTTCGATCCCGGTCTGGGTCGCGTTGCTGGCGTGGCCGATCCTGGGCGAGCGCCTCTCGCCGCTCCGCGCCGTTGCCATGATGATTGCGCTTGCCGGCATCGCCGTCTTGATCGGCGGCAACGGTCTCGACGCCAGTCTTGAAAAGCTGCCGGGACTGCTGTGCGCGCTGGCGGGCGCGGTATGCACCGGGCTCGGCACCGTCCTGACCAAGCACTTTCCGCTGGCGATGCCGCCGCTGGCGCTGGCGGCCTGGCAGATCGGCCTCGGCTGCCTGCCGATTGCCATTGTCGGGCTTGCGATCGAGCAGCCGCAGCTTGCGGCGCTGTCGACCGTCGGCTGGGCGTCGATGATCTATATGACGCTGATCCAGTTTTGCCTGAGCTACTTCTGCTGGTTCGCAGCCCTCGAACGATTGCCGGCGGCAACCGCGTCGATCGGCACCTTGCTGGTGCCCGTCGTGGGCGTGCTGGCAGCGAGCGCGATGCTGCACGAACCACTGGGGATGCGGGAAATCGCAGCGCTGGCGTTCACGCTCGGTGGCGTCGGACTGGCGCTGCGGTCATAACTCAAGGGGATGGCGCAGCGCCATCCCCAAATCCGAGCAGAATGCGGCTACGGGCAGGGGTGCCGGTAGCCGTCATAGCCCAGATACGTTCCCGACTGCGGATCGTAGGAACGGTAGGTCTGCATGCAGTAGGCGACGGCGTCATCGCCGGCAGGCGCCGGCACAACCGCAACGGCGCTGTCATCGTAGTACTGCTGGTCATAGCCGGGATAATAGCCCGGCGCATCATAATAGCCCGGCCCGCCATAATAGGCGTAACTCTGCGACGCGATCGCGCCACCGATCACCGCGCCGGCAACGGCGCCTGGGATGAAGCCGCCGCCGCCACCTCCACGGCGATAGCCGCCATGATAAACTCCGCCGCCGCCACCGATACCCGCCACAGTTGGGCTACCGCTGAAGCGTGCCACCGGCGCGCCGCCACCTGCTCGAACGCCGCCAACCGCCGCGCCCCTGACGCCATGCGGAGGCTGGGCGAAGCTTGCGGTCGGCGCCACCATTGGCAAAACCAGCGCCATCGCAGCTGCGGTACTTAAAACCCTTAGGTTGATCATCGTCGGCTCCATTTGCGGGACACGGGTCAACCCTTTCACCGGGCGGCCGTTCCCGAGCCTCGCATCAATAATTGTGCGCCGGCTGAGCCTGTCAGAGCGCAACTGCACGCGGAATGAACGGATGGCGCCGATTCCGCGACGGAGACCATCAAAAGCTGCTGGCTCCCATCCACTGGCCGATGGTCTATAGGGCCGGCCTTTACTGGACAATTCGGCCTGCCGGTGGCATCAGAGCCTTTAGTTGTCCTCAGAACCGGACTCGGCCATGAAACAATTTCTGCTCAAGCTATTCACCTGGTGGAACAGCCAGACCTTCGGCACGCAATTGTGGACCTGGCGGTTCGGCGAGTTTGTGGGCCAGGACGAGCAGGGCAATCTTTATTACCGCACCAAGGGACGCAAGATCGATCCGACACTCGGCTTCGAGCGGCGCTGGGTGGTCTATAACGGTATCGCCGAGGCCTCCCGCGTGCCGCCCTCGTGGCATGGCTGGCTGCATCACAACGACGACCTCGCGCCGACCGAAGAGACCTACACGCCGCGCGAATGGGAAAAGCCGCATGTTCCCAATATGACGGGGACAGCCTTGGCCTACCGTCCGTCAGGCTCGACCCTGGCGAGCGGCCGCCGCCCCAAAGCCACCGGCGATTACCAGCCGTGGACGCCGACTAGCTGAAATCCCCGGTCGTCGTTTCCGGGATGCGCCGGCAGGCGCAGAGGCGAAATCTCACGCAACAACTGCCGGATTCCGGGTTTGCGCTGGCGCGCGTACGGGAATGACGATGTGGCGTCTGTGGATAATGGGATCAGCGGGGACATTTGTCGCCGCGTTGTTGCAGGCCGCACGCGATGGTGGCTCAATGGGTCATCTTACGGAGGTGGGAAACCATCGCGTCGGTTCGGGCAACAGTTCGCGACTGCCCCGATGCGCAGCGGCTGCCGATCAGGATTGGGCTGGGAGATAGGCCCCCAGCGTTGAGGTCCTGAAATCGCCGTCAATGTGGAGCTGCCGTAAGACAGGAAAGGCCGTCTGGGAAACCGGGCGGCCTTTTTCTTGTGCGAGTTACGCCAACCGCGCGGCGGCGCGGCCGTTTGCCTCGATGCGGCGCGTTTGCGCGGACGCGATCTTTTCCTTCATCAGCGCGAGAATCTCCGGCGGCGCCGTATCGGGCGAGCCGGCATTGAACGGCGGCGCCGGATTGTATTCGAGTCGGAGCTGGATCATCTCCGCCGTCTGCCGGTTGACCAGGATCGACACCAGCGTCAGCGCGAAATCAATCCCTGCGGTAACGCCACCGCCGGTGACGCGGTTGCGGTCGATACAGACGCGCGTCTTGGTCGGTATCGCGCCGAACGGGGCGAGATGATCCATCGCCGACCAGTGCGTGGTTGCGCGGTAGCCTTTGAGCAGGCCGGCAGCGCCCAGCACCAGCGAACCCGTGCAAACCGAGGTGACGTACTTTGCGCCCGCGGCCTGCTTGCGCAGGAACTCCAACACCTCTTCGTCATTGACCATCTCATCGGTGCCGAAGCCGCCCGGCACGCAGATCACATCGAGCTGTGGGCAATCCGCAAAGGTGATGGTCGGCGTCAGCGTCAGCACGGAGTCGCTGGGGACCGGCTCGATCCGTTTCCAGATCAGATGCACCTTCGCGCCGGGCACGCTCGAGAACACCTGCACGGGCCCGGTGAGGTCGAGCTGGGTTACCCTGGGAAATAGCACAAGGCCAATCTGAAGCGGCGCGGACATGGGCAGAACCTTTCCAAGTTTTGCTTGACCGGGGCATGCTGGCATGATCGCCTCTTGTCCGAAATGACATTTTTCCCTCATTTTAGGACATTGCTGAAATGATCGGTGTTCTCGTATTTCCCGATTTCCAGTTGCTGGACGCCGCCGGTCCGATTTCGGTGTTCGAAATCGGCACCCGCCTTGCCGGCATGCTTCCTTCAATCAGGGTTGTGGCCGCAACGCCGGGTCCGGTGCGCAGCACCTCGGGCGCCGAGATGCTCGCGCGCGGCCTCAAGTCCGCCGCATCGATCCGCACCCTGATCGTGGCGGGCGGACAGGGCGTGGACACCGCGGCGCGATGCAAGAAGACGCTGGCCTTCGTGCGGGGAGCTGCCAAGCGCGGCATCCGCGTCGCCAGTGTCTGCTCGGGCGCCTATGTCCTCGCCGAAGCAGGCCTGCTCGATGGCAAGCGGGCCACCACGCATTGGCGGCGCACCCGGCACTTCCTCTCGGCCTATCCGCAGATAAAACTGGAGCCCGACCGGATCTTCGTTCGCGACGGCAATATCTGGAGTTCAGCAGGAATCAGCGCCGGCATCGATCTGGCGCTGGCGCTGGTGGCGGAGGATTTCGGCGAGGAGATTGCGCAGAAGACCGCACGCCAACTCGTGCTCTATCACCGCCGTAGCGGCGGCCAGTCGCAGTTCTCCTCGCTGCTGGAATTGAAGGCCCCCGGCGGTCGCTTCGGACTGCTGCTAAGCTGGGCGCGCGAACATCTCGATGCGCCGCTGACGGTCGAGGACCTGGCCGAGCAGGCCGGCATGAGTTCGCGGCATTTTGCCCGTGCGTTCATTGCGGAGACCGGCACCACGCCATCGAAGGCGGTGGAGCGGTTACGGATCGAGGTGGCGCGGCAGCGGGTGCAATCCTCGAGCGAGGCGATCGAACGGGTGGCGCAGTCGACCGGCTTTCGCGATCCGGAACGGATGCGGCGCGCTTTCATCCGCGCCTTCGGTCAGCCGCCGCAATCGCTGCGGCGCGCGGCGCGGGCGGGATAGCCGCAACGGCGGTTCGGGCTTCACCGCGCCGGCCGCGTGGCTGGTGCGCCCCGGCCGGCGCTAGGCGGGGACTGGCGAAGCTGATAGCGATTTCACTCTCGCATTGGATCAGGGACCGGAAGATGGACAACCGCAGTGACATTTGGCGTGGCGTTGACGCGATCAAGGAGCGTTTCACCGCTCTGAGCGACAAGGTCTGGGCGACGCCCGAAGTTTGCTATACCGAGGCGCGCTCCTGCGCCGAACATCTGGCCGAACTGCGTCATCAGGGTTTCCGCATCTCGGAGAATGTCGCGGGCATTCCCACAGCCCTGATGGGCGAATGGGGTGAGGGGGGGCCCGTCATCGCCTTCCTCGGCGAATACGATGCCCTGCCCGGTCTAAGTCAGGAGGCGGGCGTGGCGGAGCCGCGCCCGATGGAGGCGGGAGGGCATGGCCACGGATGCGGCCACAATTTGCTCGGCTCGGCGGCGTTGCTCGCCGCCACGGCCTTGAAGGATTGGCTTGCCACCCACAAGGTGCCCGGGCGCGTGCGCTATTACGGTTGCCCCGCGGAGGAGGGCGGCGCGGCGAAAGCCTTCATGGTGCGCGAAGGCGCCTTCGATGACGCGGACATCGCTCTCACCTGGCACCCCAATAGCTTCTGGGAGGTGGTCGTAACGCCTTCGCTGGCGAACACGCGTGCTGACTTCATCTTTACCGGACGCACCTCGCATGCCGCGGCCTCGCCGCATCTCGGCCGCAGCGCGCTCGACGCGGTGGAGCTGATGAATGTCGGCGTAAACTACATGCGCGAGCACATGCCCAGCGACGCCCGCATACATTATGCTTTGCTCGACACCGGCGGCATTGCGCCCAATGTGGTGCAGGCCCATGCCCGCGTGCGCTATTCCATCCGCGCCCGCGACTTGCCCGGCATGAATGAATTGGTGGAGCGCGTCCACAAGGTCGCGCAGGGGGCGGCGCTGATGACCGAAACCAAGATGGAGATGCGGATCATTTCCGCCGTCTCCAATGTCTTGCCCAACACCCCTCTTGAGGAAGCGCTCCACCGGATCATGGAGGAACTCGGTCCCCCGCATTTCGACGAGGCGGACAAGGATTTCGCCGCGAAAATCCGCTCGACGCTGACCGAGAAGGACATCGCTTCCGTCTATCACACCATCGGCATGGATCCCACCGATCGTCCGCTGGCCGATTTCCTCGTGCCGCTTGACGCCAAGCGCAACCCTCTGATCGGCTCGACCGATGTGGGCGACGTGAGCTGGGTCGTCCCGACCGTTCAGGTCCATGCCCCGACGGTCGCCATCGGCACGCCGCTCCACACTTGGCAGGTGGTGGCGCAGGGCAAAAGCCCGGCCGCCCATAAGGCGATGGTACAGGCCGCCAAGGCCATGGCGGGGCTCGGCGTCAAGGCGCTGACGGAACCGGGTCTGATCGCCACCGCCAAGGCCGACCTCAAGAAGCGCACCGCCCGCACGCCCTATGTCTGCCCGCTGCCGGACGATGTTGCGCCGCCGCTGGACATGTCCGTGACCTGATCGGGCGAACAAAGTTTCGGCAATCCAGGGCGCATTGGAGCGCGCTTTGGCGCGCAGATACCGCCGGATTGCCGAAACGATGTGCGACAAGAAGGCCTTTTGCTCAAGCGACGAACAGAAAACTCTCAGCGTCCATGGCGCAAGAAGTTGACCTACGGGGCGTTTGGTGTGCCATCTTCCCTGCGGCATTCGGCGCGGCTGCCCTGCGGCCGCCTGCAAACACATGAGAACCAGACGAGGCGACGATGCTGGACACTGAACTACGAAACATGATCGACGAAGTGAAGGACGGGCGCGTGGATCGCCGCGCCTTCATTCAGCGCATGATCGGCTTCGGCCTCACCGCGCCCATGGCCACGCAGATTCTCGCAATCGGCGGCGTGGCCATGGCCCAGAGCCCGTCACCGTACAAGCCGACCAAGCGTGGCGGAGGTGGTCCGCTGAAGCTGCTCTGGTGGCAGGGGCCGACTCTTCTTAATCCGCATTTCGCCACCGGCACCAAGGACCAGGACGGTTCACGCCTGTTCTATGAGCCGCTCGCCTGCTGGGACGCCGACGGCAATCTCTCGCTCGTGCTCGGGGCTGAAATTCCGTCGATCCAGAACGGCGGCCTGTCCGCCGATGGTAAATCGGTGACCTGGAAGCTCAAGCCCGGCGTCAAATGGCACGACGGCCATCCCTTCAACGCCGATGATGTGGTGTTCAACTGGGAATACGCCCGCGATCCCGCCACTGCGACTGTCAGCATCGGCGTCTATCGCGATATTACGGTCGAGAAAGTTGATGACCTCACCGTCCGCATCGTCTTCCCCAAGCCGACCCCGTTCTGGGCCGATGCGTTTGTCGGGGCTGCCGCCGGACAAATCCTGCCCAAGCATCTGTTTGCGGACTACAAGGGTGCCAAATCCCGCGAGGCGCCAAACAACCTGAAGCCGGTCGGCACCGGCCCATACAAATTCGTCGAGTTCAAGCCCGGCGATCTCGTGCGCGGCGAGCTCAACCCTGACTACCACATGCCCAACCGTCCCTATTTCGACACGATCGAGATGAAGGGCGGTGGGGATGCCGTCTCGGCGGCGCGCGCCGTCATCCAGACGGGTGAGTATGATTTTGCCTGGAATATCCAGGTGGAAGACGAAGTCTTGCTGCGCCTAGAGCAGGGCGGCAAGGGCAAGACCATCTATGCGGTGGGCGGCGATACCGAATTCATTGCCCTCAATTTCACCGACCCCAACACCGAGATCGACGGCGAACGCTCCTCGATCAAGACCAAGCATCCGCTGTTCTCAGACCCAGCCGTGCGCAAGGCGCTTGCGCTGCTAGTCGATCGCGACGCCATCAAGAAAGTCATTTACGGCCGCGCCGGCCGCACCACCGCCAATTTCCTCAACGGACCCGAGAGGTTTGTCTCCAAGAACACCACATGGGAGTTCAGCATCGAAAAGGCGGCCAAGCTCCTGGATGAGGCCGGGTGGAAACCAGGCGCGGACGGCATCCGTGAGAAGGATGGAAAGAAGCTGAAATTGCTTTACCAGACCGCGATCAACGGCCCGCGCCAGAAGACTCAGGCCATCGTCAAGCAGGCCTGCCAGAAGGCCGGAATTGATGTGGAACTGAAATCGGTCGTGGCCTCGGTCTTCTTTTCCTCCGACGTCGCCAATCCCGATACCTACGCCAAGTTCTACGCCGACCTCGAGATGTTCCAGATCCCGATGAGCCAACCCGACCCGGCCCAGCACATGCGCCGCTATCATTCGCGCTATGTGGCCACCAAGGAGAACAAGTGGCAGGGCACGAATTTCCCGCGCTGGGTCAACAAGGATTACGACGCGGCGATCGACGCGGCCGAGAATGAGGTCGACCCGCTCAAGCGCGCGGCCCTCTTCATCAAGTGCAACGACATCATGTGGCAGGACACCGTGTTCATCCCCGCGATGCACCGCCTGAAAGTGGAAGCCTGCTCCAACACGCTGCACCCGGTGATCAGCGGCTGGGCCAACGAAACCGACAATCTGCACGACTGGTACCGGGAGGCGTGACGACAGGCGCGGAGAGACTGTTTCCTCATGAGCCAGTACATCCTGCGCCGCCTGCTGATCGCCGTGCCAAGCCTGCTTGGCATTTCGCTCGTTCTGTTCATCGTACTCGCGCTCGCGCCCGGTGATCCGTTCTCGGAACTGGCGACGAACCCGAACGTGCCGCCCGAGGTCGCTCTCGCACTTCGGGCCAAGTTCGGCCTCGACGATCCGATCTATCTTCGCTACCTGCATTGGCTCGTTGCCATGGCGCAGGGCGACTGGGGCTTTTCCTTCGTCAGCCGGATGAACGTGGACACGCTCATCCTGCAGCGCCTGCCGACCACGCTTTATGTCATCGGCTCGGCGCAGTTGCTTGCACTTCTGATTGCGATCCCGATCGGCGTCTATGCCGCCACCAAGCCGTATTCAATTTTTGACCAGATCGCCAACACGCTCGCTTTCATCGGCTTTTCGCTGCCGACCTTCTTCACCGGCATCCTGTTCATCCTGATCTTTTCGGTCAAGCTGGACTGGTTGCCCTTCGTCTATACGACCGACATCAAGTCGACCGGCATATACTGGCTTGGGGAACAGGTGCGGCAAGCGGCCATGCCCGTCATGGTGCTCGGCCTGTTTCAGGCGGCTTCGATGACCCGTTTCGTGCGCTCGGCCGTGCTGGACGTGATCCGCCTCGATTATGTCACGACCGCGCGTGCCAAGGGCCTGGGGCAGACCAGGGTCATCGTCAGGCATGTAATGCGCAATGCCATGATCCCGGTCGTCACCCTGATCGCGCTGCAGATCCCCGCCGTGTTCGGCGGCGCCATCGTCACCGAGCAGATCTTCCGCATTCCTGGCATCGGCTCGCTGCTCATTTCCTCCATTCTCTCCAACGATACGCCGGTCGTGATGGCGGTGACCTTCGTATTTGCGTGCCTCGTGGTGCTCTTCAACCTCATTGCGGACGTTCTGTATGGCTGGCTTGACCCTCGCATCTCCCTCCGCTGAGCGGCGCACCTATTCGCCCTGGCGCGAGACCTGGCGGCGTTATCGCCGCCACAAGCTTGCCGTGGTCAGCGCGGTCCTGCTCCTCGTCCTGGTTGCGGCCGTGGTGCTTGGCCCCTTCCTCTGGCGCGTCTCTATCAACGATATCGATTTCAACGCGCGCCTCGAGGGGCCTTCGCTCGCCCATCCCTTCGGCACGGACGATCTGGGGCAGGATATCCTCGCCCGCATGATCTATGGCGGGCGCATCTCGCTCGCGGTAGGCCTTGCCGCGATGACGGTCTCCGTGTTTGTCGGCACGCTGATCGGCGCGCTCGCCGGCATGTCGCGCGGCACGCTGGGCCACGCGCTGATGTGGCTCACCGATCTCTTCCTTTCGCTGCCGCAATTGCCGCTCCTGCTCCTCCTGATCTATCTGTTCCGCGACGGGCTCAAAGCCGTGTTCGGCCCCGAGGGCGGCATCTTCATCCTCATCGTGCTGGTGATCGGCGGGCTGCGCTGGATGCCGGTGGCGCGTCTCGTGCGCGCCCAGTTTCTGTCGCTGCGCGAGAAGGAGTTCGTTGAAGCCGCCCGCGCACTCGGCGCCAGCAAGATGCGGCAGGTGGTCCGCCACATCCTGCCCAATGCGGTTGGACCGGTGATCATCGCCGGAACGATCGATGTGGCCGCCGCGATCATCGCGGAATCGACGCTCTCGTTCCTCGGTCTCGGCTTTCCGCCGGATACGCCGACCTGGGGACGCCTGCTCTATGACGCCAAGGACTATCTCGACATTGCCGCCCACTGGGCTTTGTTTCCGGGCGGCGCCATCTTCATCGCGGTCGTGGCCATCAATTTCATCGGCGACGGGTTGCGCGATGCGCTCGATGCGCGAAAGGTGATCTGATGGCGCCCTTGCTCGAAATCAGGGGCTTGAAAACCCATTTTGCTACCGACGACGGTATCGTTCAGGCCGTCGATGGCGTCGACATCACCATCAACAAGGGCGAGACGCTCGGCGTGGTGGGCGAATCCGGCTGCGGCAAAACCGTCACGGCCATGTCGATCCTCAAGCTCATCGCCATGCCGCCGGGCCGCATCGTCGAAGGCCAGATCATTTTCGAGGGCCGCGACCTCGTGCCGCTCACCAGCAGGCAACTGGATGACATCCGCGCCAAGGAGATCGGCTTCATCTTCCAGGAACCGATGACCTCGCTCAACCCGGTGCTCACCATCGGCGAGCAGATCGCCGAGAGCCTGCGTCGTCACGAGGGACTAACAAGGAGGGAGGCGCTCGCCCGGACGGTGGAGATGCTGAAGCTGGTGCAGATCCCCAATGCCGAAGGCCGCGTGAACGACTATCCGCATCAGTTCTCGGGCGGCATGCGCCAGCGCGTCATGATCGCCATGGCGCTTGCCTGCAAGCCCAAGCTCGTCATTGCCGACGAGCCCACCACCGCGCTCGACGTGACCATCCAGGCGCAAATCCTCGATCTGTTGCAGGACATGAAGGAGCGCTTCGGCATGGCGGTGATGCTGATCACCCATGCCATGGGCGTGGTGGCCGAAACCGCCCAGCGCGTGGTGGTCATGTATGCCGGCAAGGTTGTCGAAGAGGCCACCGTCGACAGACTGTTCGAAAACCCGTGTCACCCCTATACGCAGGGTCTGATCCGCTCCATTCCGCGCATCGATCTGGCCAGCGAGCATAAGAGCCGGCTGGAGGCCATCGGCGGGTCCGTGCCGATCCTGATCAATCCCGTCCCCGGCTGCCGGTTCGCGCCGCGCTGCCGCTACGCCACCAGCCTCTGTACCGAAAGGGAGCCAGTCCTGCGCGAGATCGCGCCGGGCCATCGCATGGCCTGCCATCTGGGAGAGGCGTCATGAGCCAACCCTTGCTGCGGGTCACCAATCTGAAGAAGCATTTTCCCGTCCTGGGCGGCCTGTTGTCGCGCGAGGTCGGGCTCGTGTACGCGGTGGACGGCGTGTCATTTACGGTCTATCGCGGCGAAACGCTGGGACTTGTCGGTAAATCCGGCTGCGGCAAGTCCACCACCGGCCGCTGCGTCCTGCGCCTCATCGAGCCCACGTCAGGCGAGATCGTCTTTGACGGGCAGGACGTGCTGGGCCTCGGCGGCAATGATTTGCGCGCCTTGCGGCGCAAGATGCAGCTCGTCTTCCAGGACCCTTTCGCCTCCCTCAATCCGCGCATGACCGTCGCGGCGATCATCGGTGAAGCGCTTACGATCCACAAGCTCGCCTCCTCGGCGAGGGAGCATGAGGACCGCGTAGCGAGCCTGCTCGTCAAGGTGGGGCTGAAGGCCGAGTACATGCGGCGCTACCCGCACGAATTTTCCGGAGGCCAGCGCCAGCGCATCGGGATCGCTCGCGCGCTCGCGGTGGAGCCCGAGCTCATCGTATGCGACGAGCCGGTTTCGGCGCTCGATGTGTCCATTCAGGCGCAGGTGATCAATCTTCTGGAAGATTTGCAGAGCGAGCTGAACCTCACCTATCTGTTCGTGGCTCACGATCTCTCCGTGGTGGAGCATATCTCCGACCGCGTGGCGGTGATGTATCTCGGCCGCATCGTCGAACTGGCCAAGGCGAGTGATCTCTACCGCAATCCCCAACACCCCTACACGCAGGCGCTGCTCTCCGCCGTGCCGGTGCCGGATCCGAAGGTGAAGCGCAACAGGATCCGTCTGCAAGGCGATGTTCCGAGCCCGATGAACCCGCCGAAAGGCTGCCATTTTCACACGCGCTGCCCCAAGGCCGAGCCGCGCTGCCTGCAAACTGCGCCCGAACTGAAGCAAGGAAGCGACGGGCATTTCGTGGCCTGCCATTTGGCGTGATGCCGATCCACGCGAACGACATTGCCATCGACAAGCGCCGTCGAGACGCTCCGGTATTCAATCGCGCTTGTTATTCTCGGCCGGGATAGTCATGGCCGGACGCTCGTGGCTGTCCGTCGTCAAGACACGATTACTACTTTAGTTGAGGCGGAGAAGAAATGCGGAACTTTAGTTGCAGCAGTTTCATGTGATTTTTTTGTTCTAAGATCAGCGCAGGAGTCCTAACATAACGGAATTAACCGGGGGGCGATGTGACGCGTGAAATCCCGCAGGGATTTTCGCGGCTGTAGAAAGTGCTCCTCCGATAACATGGGAGGTAACAGTATGGCTGAGCGCATTCCGGCAAACTTCCGGCGCGTCATCACCGCCGCGGCCGGCGGAAACGTTATTGAATGGTACGATTTCTATATTTTCGGGAGCTTGGCCACGATCTTGTCGGTCAAATTCTTCGAAAAGAGCCACCCCATCGCCGCGCTGCTCAGCACGATCGCGCTGTTCACCGCCGGGTTCCTGGTCCGGCCGTTGGGGGCATTTGTGTTCGGCTGGCTGGGAGACAAGGTCGGCCGCAAGTATACCTTCATCATGACACTCGTCGGCATGGCGCTCGGCACCGGGGCGATCGGGTTGATTCCGACCTTCGAACAGATCGGCCTGAGTGCTGCGATCATCCTGTTCTGTTTGCGGATGCTCCAGGGTCTTTGCCTGGGCGGCTCCTACGGCGGCGCCATCACCTATGTCGCCGAGCACGTGCCGGAAGACCGCCGCGGCTACTATACCGGCTGGTTGCAGACCTCGCCGACCCTCGGAATTGTGGTGTCGCTCATCGTGATCATCGTGACCCGCACCTACGCCGGCGAAGCCGCGTTCAATGACTGGGCGTGGCGGATTCCGTTCTTGTTCTCCTTCCTGCTGATATTCGTCACCATGTACATGCGGTCCAACTTCGAGGAATTGCCGGTCTATGCGGAGATCAAGGCCAAGGGGCACACGAGCAAGAATCCATGGCGCGAGGCCTTCCTCAATCCCCAAAATCTCAAATACGTGGTGATCGCCACCATCGTGGTGTTGGGCGAGGGCGTGGTCTGGTACTCCAGCCAGTTCTGGGCGCTGTTCTACCTGCAGACGGTTTCCAAGGTGGACACCCTCAGCAGTTCCGTCATCGTGGGAGTCGGGCTGGTCATCGGGACCCCGACACTCATCCTGTTCGGCTGGCTGTCCGATATCATCGGCCGCAAGCCGGTGATCCTGGGCGGATTTCTCCTCGCGGCGATTGTCTACTATCCGCTGTTTACGTGGCTCGGGGCGGTCACGCATCCGGGCAATATCAACTACCCGATTGCGATACTCATTGTTGCCCTCCTGGTCTCCCTGGTCGGGATGGTCTACGGGCCGATCGGCGCGTTCCTGGCTGAATTTTTCCCCAGCAGGATCCGCTACACGTCGGTATCCATGCCGTACATGATCGGCAACGGCTGGGGTGGCGGCTTGGTGCCATTCATCACCACGGCGGCTTACACGGCGACGGGCAGTCTCGCCTATGCGTTGATCTACCCGATCGCAGTTCCGGCGGTGTGCTTCGTGCTCTCGCTGTTCCTGATGCCCGAGACGCGCCAAATGAGCATCTGGGATGATGACCAGGCGGTAGCGAAAAGCTGAGAATCTTGAGGATCCAAGACATGTGCGGGGCCCGTTCGGCCCCGCACTTTTTTTGTCGCGGATCAGAACCGGCGAATGTGATTAACTCGCAGCCGCCTGCTTTGTGTCGTCAAGCTGGCAGAAATCCGAAGTTGGCTGTGCGCTAAGAAGTTTGCGCCTGGTTCAACGCCTTCAGCCAAACACCGATTTCGGTGGCAGCGACGTTAGCCTGCTGCAGCAACTTGCCCATCGTGAAGAAGCCGTGGAATTGGCCGGAAAAATGCCGGTGGGTCACGGGGACGCCGGCTTCTTTCAGGCGGTGCGCGTATTCGTCGCCTTCGTCGCGCAGGGGATCGGCACCCGCGGTCAGCACATAGGCCGGCGGCAAGCCGATCAGGGTTTTGGCCCGTGCGGGCGACGCCCGCCAATCGTGAACGTCGGCGCCGCCGTTGAGATAGTGATCGCTAAACCAGCGGATGACGGAGTGCGTGAGCAGGATGCTGGTCTCGGGTTCACTGTGCGAGGGATGCGTCATCGCAAAGTCTGTGGCGGGATAGATCAGAACCTGTCCCGCGATCGCGGGGCCATTGCCGTCGCGCGCCGAAATCGCGACAACGGCTGCGAGATTGCCGCCGGCGCTGTCGCCGCCGACCACCAGCCGCAACGCGTCGACGCCGAGCGACTTGGCATTATCCGCGACCCATTGCGTCGCGACGATGGCGTCATCGACCGCGGCGGGAAATTTGTGTTCGGGCGCGAGCCGGTAATCGACGGAAATGACAACGAGCTGGCCTTCGTCGGCCAGCTTCCGGCACACCACGTCGTGGGAATCGAGATCGCCGATCACCCAGCCGCCGCCGTGAAAGAACACCAGGACCGGGGCGAGACCGTTGGTCTGCCTCAGCATCTTCGGCGTATAGACGCGCGCCGGGATTGATCCGTGAGGGGCGGGGATCGCGAGCGGTTCCACCGACTTCAGTTCCGGCGGTTCCGGATTGCTGACGAAACGCGCCTGCAAATAGAACTCGCGCGCTTCCGCCGGCGAAACCGTTTCGTAAGGCGGGCGGCCGGCTTCCTGGTACGCCTTGAATACTGCGGCGGCATCGGGGTCGAGAGTCACGGGCATGATGGGAGGTCCTGTCGCGTTGGCTTCTGTCTTTTTGCGAAATCGAATCGTCAGCCGGCGGTCCGTCCGCCGTCGACGCTGTAGGCGGAACCCGAGACATAGCTTGCCTCGTCAGAGGCGAGGAACGCCACGACGGAAGCAACTTCCCGGGCTTGTCCGAGCCGGCGCGCCGGAATGCGGTCGACGATCCTGTCGTTGGGAACAGGCGTGGGGCCGGGATTGCGGCCTTCGATGATCGCGCTCAGCATGCGGCTGTCGATCAGGCCGGGGCAGACGCAGTTCACGCGAATGCCGGTTGAGGCGCACTCCAGCGCCGCGCTTTTGGTGAGGCCGATGACGGCGTGCTTGCTGGCACTGTAGGCTGCGATGTCCGGGGAGCCGATCAGTCCTGCGATGGATGCGGTGTTGATGATGCTGCCCTTGTTCTGTCTGAGCATCACCGGCAGCACGTGCTTCAGTCCCAGGAATACGCCGACGACGTTGACATCAAGGACCCGGCGAAACGACGCCAGCGGATATTTCGTGATCGGTGCGACGTCGCCCTCGATGCCGGCATTGTTGTGGAATACGTCGATGGTGCCGAATTTTTCGACAGCGGCGCGGACATATTCGGCGACCGCGTCTTCGCTGGTGACATCGGCCGTGACCGCCAGCGCCTGCGCCGAGGCCGGCAGATCCTTGATCGCGGCCCGCAGTTCCGTTTCCCCGCGGTCGACGGCTACGATGCGGGCGCCGCGCTCGGCCAGAAGCCGCAGGGCGGCGGTGCCGATAACTCCGGCTGCGCCGGTGACGACGGCGACCCGGCCGTCGAGGCGAATTCGATCGAGCATGGGGTATGCTTCCTCCTGTTGCACCGGTTGTCCCGGATTTCGTTGGTCCAGCGGGGGCGAACCTTTGATCGGAAGCGACTATTTCATCTGCGCCGCGGGCTGACCAGCGGTCTGCGGTGGGGTGGCAGGCCGCCCTTTCCCCGCCGTATTCGCCGTGTTAACCGGGAGGGACCTGCTGGCGGCGGTTTACTCTGTACTATGTCGCGAGCCCGATTTGCCTGCTAAAGCCGCGAGATGTTTCGAACCATTGCCCTGACCGGTATTGCGGCCCTGCTTGCCGCCACGACGATCCCGCTTGCGCCGCCCGCACGCGCGCAGATCGGCAATATCTTTTCCGATCCCGCGCCGCGGCCGCCCGGTAACATCCCCCGCGGCAACCAGGCGCCCGACGACGAGGAGGAAGTGCCGGAATTGCCGCAGGGGCGCGTGCTGCCGGCGCCCAATCGTCCGCTGCCGGGGCAGGGCGTACCGGCACCCGGGTCGGTGCAGTCACAGCCGCTGGCGCCGCCGCCTGGCACGACCGTCATTCCGCAGAACGTCCCGCCGGGCATCGCGGTGGCGCCGCCGCAGCCCAACCAGGGCATCGCTGTTGCGCCTCCGGGTGCCAATCCGCTGCAGGGATTGCCGCCGGGCCAGCGTCAGCCCAAGAGCGTGCCGCAATCGCCGGCCACATTGCAGCCCGGTGACGAGGTGGTCACCGAGCCGCCGGCGCAGAAGATCGTCAACAAGAAGGCGAGTTTCTCAGGCCTCGACAAGATCACCGGGCGCATCATCAATTTCGACGAGGATATCGGCGAGACCGTTCAGTTCGGCGCGCTGCGCGTCAAGACCGACGCCTGCTATACCCGTCCGGCGACGGAAGCCGCCAACACCGACGCCTTTGTCGAGGTCGACGAGATCACGCTGCAGGGCGAGGTGAAGCGGATTTTCTCCGGCTGGATGTACGCGGCAAGTCCTGGCCTGCATGGCGTCGAGCACCCGATCTACGACATCTGGCTGACGGACTGCAAAGTCCCTGACACCACGGTCGTAAGCGCCGCGCCGACCGAGCCGCCGAAACCGGCACCGCCGCCCCCGGTTCAGAAGCGCGCGCCGCCCAAACAGGCTGTTCCGCGTCCGCCGTCATCGCTGCCGCAGCAGCCGACGCAACAGCAGCCACAACCGCCGCCGCCGCCACCGCCGCAGCAATCCGGCGGCCTGTTCGGGATTTTCAGGCAGTAGAACGGACCTGGGCTCAATCGCGTAGCGTATCGCGCCATCGAGCGGGGCCCTCATCTTCGCTCCGCGATGATTTGAAGCGCCCAAGCGCCGCTGACGGGGCGATCGACTGGCAATTTCTGGAAATCCGCCGCGCCCTTGATCGCCTTGTCGAGCAGCGCGGTGTAGCGGCGGCGGGGGATTTCGACCGCGCCAAGGCTGCGCAGGTGTTCGGTCACGTATTGCGTGTCGAGCAGTTCGAAGCCGCCGGCGGTCAGCCGCGCCACCAGATGCACCAGCGCCACCTTCGAGGCATCCCGGGCGCGGTGAAACATGCTCTCGCCAAAGAAGGCGCGGCCCAGGCTGACGCCATAAAGCCCGCCGGCAAGCTCGCCATTTTCCCAGACCTCGACGCTGTGAGCATGCCCGAGCTGGTGGAGTCCGGTATAGAGATCGCGGATGCGCTTGTTGATCCAGGTATCGTCGCGGCCGGGCTGCGGCGCGGCACAGCCCGCGATGACTGCCTTGAAAGCGGTATTGACGGTGACCGTGAATGCGTCGGAGCGCACGGTGCGCGCCAACCGCGACGAGACGCGGAAGCCGTCGAGCGGTATAACGCCGCGCATTTCCGGCTCGACCCAGAACAGGGTCGGATCGTCAGCGCTCTCGGCCATCGGAAAGATACCGCAGGCATAGGCGCGCAGCAGCACTTCGGGCGTGATCTCGGAAGAAGCGGAGTCGCGTGACGTCATGCGCGGAAGGATAGCCGATCCGAACGCCTGTGCGGGGATTTGGCTCCAGAGCCGTTCAATTTTTTTGGAGGTCAGGCGGGCCGCTCAACCGCCCGATTGACCGTTCAGATACTGTTCGAGCCAATGGATATGATAGTCGCCGTCGATAATGGCGGGTTCGCGGACCAGGGCCCGGAACAGCGGCAGCGTGGTCTCGATGCCTTCCACCACTATTTCGTCCAGCGCGCGGCGCAGCCGCATCAGGCACTCGGCGCGGGTCTTGCCATGGACGATCAGCTTGCCGACCAGCGAGTCGTAATAAGGCGGGATGACATAGCCCTGGTAGACGGCGGAATCGATCCGCACGCCAAGGCCGCCCGGCGGGTGATATTGCGTGATCTTGCCGGGCGAAGGCCGGAAGGTGACGGGGTTCTCGGCGTTGACGCGGCATTCGATGGAGTGGCCGTTGATGACGACTTCATCCTGCGTCACCGGCAGATCGCCGCCGGCGGCGATGCGGATCTGCTCCAGCACGAGGTCGATATCGGTAATCATCTCGGTGACGGGATGTTCGACCTGGATGCGGGTGTTCATCTCGATGAAATAGAATTCGCCCTCCTCGTAGAGGAATTCCACGGTGCCGACGCCGAGATATTTCATGTCCTGCATCGCCTTTGCGACGGTCGCACCGATTTTCCTGCGCGCCGCGGCATCGAGCACGGGCGAGGGGCCTTCCTCCCAGACTTTCTGATGGCGCCGCTGCAACGAGCAATCGCGCTCGCCGAGATGGATCGCGCCACCGCGGCCGTCGCCGAGCACCTGGATTTCGATGTGGCGCGGCTTCTGCAGGTATTTTTCGAGATAGACCGAGGCATCGCCGAATGCCGATTTGGCTTCATTGGCGGCGGTAGAGAGCGCCAGCATCAAGTCGTCGGCGGTTTGCGCGATCTTCATGCCGCGCCCGCCGCCGCCCGAAGCCGCCTTTACCAGCACCGGAAAACCGATCGCCTCGGCGATTGCCATGGCGTCGTCGTCGGGGCCGACGGCGCCGTCGGAGCCGGGCACCACGGGAATCCCGAGCCGCTTCGCAGTCTTCTTGGCCTCGATCTTGTCGCCCATCAGCCGGATGTGCTCGGCCTTCGGTCCGATGAAGTGCAAATTGTGATCAGCGAGGATCTCGGCAAAGCGGGCGTTTTCCGACAGGAAGCCGTAGCCGGGATGCACCGCGTCCGCGCCGGTGATCTCGCAGGCCGCCAGCAGCGCCGGCACGTTGAGATAGCTGTCCTTCGACGGCGGCGGGCCGATGCACACGCTCTCGTCGGCGAGGCGTACATGCATGGCATCGGCGTCGGCGGTGGAATGCACCGCGACGGTAGCGATGCCGAGTTCCTTGCATGCGCGCAGGACACGCAGGGCAATCTCGCCGCGATTGGCTATCAGGATCTTGTCGAACATGTTGTCCCAGGTAGCGAGTAGCGAATGGCGAGAACGAAGACTATTCGCGTGCTCGCCCTTCGCGCTCTTACTCAATAATCACCAGCGGTTCGCCGAATTCGACCGGCTGGCCGTCCTCGACAAGAATCTGCGTCACGGTGCCGGCGCGCGGCGATGGAATCTGGTTCATCGTCTTCATCGCTTCGATGATCAGGAGCGTCTGTCCGACCGACACCTTGGCGCCGACTTCGATGAACGGCTTGGCGCCGGGCTCGGACGCCCAATAGGCGGTGCCGACCATCGGCGAGGGCACCACGCCCGGGTGCTTGGCGAGATCGGCTGACTGCGGCCGGTGCGGAGGCCGCTGCCGGCGCGGGAACTGTGGAGTGGAAACTTGGCGGCACCGATGCCGCGATGCTGATGTTGCGCGCGACCCGCACCCGCAAGCCGGCGCGTTCGATTTCGATCTCGGTGAGGTTGGTCTCGTCGAGCAGCAGATGCGAGTTCGCGGATAAGCGCGCTGTCGTCGCTCCTGGATTTTGCGGCTGTCTTGTCGTCAGGCTGGCGCGCCATGATCTTGATCCGGAACTTTCTAAAGGGGTGACGGGCGGATTTGTCAGGCTCTTGCCTTGACGCCGATCCTGGCGGCAAGGCCGTTGATCGCGAGCCGGTAACCATCGATGCCGAAGCCGCAAAGCGTTGCGAACGCGGCGCGGGCGGTGAAGGAATGATGACGGAAATTCTCGCGGGCGTAGATATTGCTGATGTGCACTTCGACAGTGGGAATTTTCACCGCCACCAAGGCGTCATGCAGCGCGATCGAGGTGTGCGAATAGCCGCCGGCATTGATGATGATCCCGGCCGCTTTCTTGGCATGGGCCTCGTGGATGAAATCGATCAGTTCGCCCTCGCGATTGGACTGCCGGCAATCGGCATTCAGGCCGAATTGGGCGGCGGTTTCGGCGCAAAGCTTCTCGACATCGGCGAGCGTCGCATGGCCGTAGGTCTCGGGCTCGCGGGTCCCCAACAGATTGAGGTTCGGGCCGTTGAGCACGTAAATCGTCTCGGCAGATACTCTTGGCCATTCAAATCCCGGCAATGTGGCGGTAGGTGGCGGGGTTATAGGTAACAACAGGCCCAAGGGGAAGCCTTTAGGGCACTCCGCAGCATCTCCCAAACGCCTCATCCGGTTCGTAAAAAGGTGCGCAGAACCTGCGGAAACTGCTCGTTAACCAATGTTAAAGGATGGCGCTGGCGCCGATGCCCGGGATGCCGCCCGGTTGCTGGACAGCGGCAGGCCATAAAAGAGGGCGGGCATCACTGCCCGCCCCGAGCCCGTGATCCTGCGTCCGGATCTTAGACGTCGAGGACAGCCACGATCTCGAAGCGTCCGCGGGTTCACCACGATGATCTGATTGCCGACCAGGAACATCTCATATCCGCGCCAGTCCGGATAAATCGTGACGATTTCCGCCGGCAGCGGATGGAAGCCTACATTGCGCGGAACATGGGTCCCGACCGAAATCGAGAAGTTGACGTTGGCCGCCGGCCGGATGTTCTGCTCCTTGATCACGGTGCTGATCTTGGTGCGCTGCTCGGTCGAAAGCTTCGCGCCGGCGCCTGCTTGTCCGACGGTGGTCTGGGACTTGCTCTCCGCCGCGCCCTTCGAACTCCGCGTTCATGTTGCCATTGCGGCCTTCGGCTTTCATAGCCTTGCCGGCTTTGCCATTTTCATTTGTCTCCGAGCTCATGCTCTTCGACTTCGCACGCTTC
Source organism: uncultured Alphaproteobacteria bacterium (assembly GCA_963823115.1). Lineage (GTDB taxonomy): Bacteria > Pseudomonadota > Alphaproteobacteria > Rhizobiales > Xanthobacteraceae > Bradyrhizobium. Next base: position 59,378 of record CAWGKJ010000057.1, read on the forward strand.
ATATTGTTGTCTTGGGCCGATTTTTCGGCCTTCTGCGCTCGCCTTCGTGTCGTCTTGAGCGGCTGGTTCTTACTGCCCTGAGGCTGCATTTTCTCGTCGGACTGGGTGGTTTTTGCGGTCGGCGCACTGCTATCCGATGCGTCATTGCGATTCATCGGAGTTGCGGACGAAGGTGAGGCACGATCGGAAGACGGCGCGTTCTGCTGGACGCGCAGACGGTGCTTCGCGGCTCGTTCCGGTTCCCTGCGCGTTGGCGAAACCGGTTCCGGCGATCAGCGCCGCCGCGGCCACAGAAATCATAAAGCGATTAGTCATCGAATCTCTCCTCGGGGTGTTTGCATTGCCCGCGTCGACAACGAAGAGAGATGCGGGATGTTCCCGCGATATCGTCGGTTCCACCGGCGTTTGTTTTGTGAATGCGCGGTGAACAGTTCGCTGCAGAGAACTGTCCAAACAAAAAGGCCGGCTTGAGAGCCGGCCTTTCGATTGATCGCAAACGTCAAGCTGCGCTTGATCGCTATCGCTCAGCACGTCGCCTTGCCGCAGCGGGCGAGCCGATCTTTTCCTTGAGGCCGTCGAGGCCGACCGCGCCGATCACCACCTGCTTGCCGATCACGTAGCTCGGCGTGCCGTTCATGCCCATCGCTTCGGCGAGCTTGAAGTTTTCCTCGATCGTGGCGTGCACTTCCGGGCTCGCCAGATCCTTCTCGATCTGCCGGTATCGAGGCCGGCCTCCTTGGCGGCGGCCATCGCGCGCGCCTTGTCCGCCGGGCCACGGCCGCCGAGCAGCTTCTGGTGAAAATCGAGATACTTCTTGCCGCTGGGATCCTGCATGCGCACGGCGACCGCGACCTTGGCGGCCTCGACCGAACCCTCGCTCAGCACCGGGAATTCCTTCAGCACGACCTTCAGTTTGGGATCGTTCTTCATGAGATCGAGCATGTCGGCCATGGCGCGTTTGCAGTAGCCGCAATTGTAGTCGAAGAATTCGACGAAGGTGACGTCGCCGTCCTTGTTGCCGAGCACGACGCCGCGCGGCGAATTGAAAATCGCGCTCTGCGTTGGTGATGACGCTCGCTTCATGTTTCTCGGCTTCGGCGGCGGCCTGGCGCTTGCTGAGTTCGGCCATGGCCTCTTCCAGCACTTCGGGATGCGCGAGCAGGTAATTCCTGACGATGGTCTCGATATCGCCGCGCTGGCTGTCGGAAAAGCTCTGCGCCGATGCGGCCGGCGGCATGCCGCAGAGGGCGAGCGCGAAAAGTGCGGAAGCGAGCAGGCGGAACGAAGGCATTGGCAAATCCTCTGGGTGAAAGCCGGTTTTCGAAAACGCTTACGCCGGCTCGATTAGCTTGATATTTATTTCTAGTTGCTCTTTTGGCCGGGCGGCGGCTTTGCAGCGACGATGTCGTCGGCCTTGACCCATCCGGGCGTGCCGATCGCGAAACGGGTTTTGGCGCGCGAGGCGAGTTCGCGCGCGGTCTTGTTGTCGCCGCGAAGAAACGCGGCCTGCGCCGACGCCAGGTCGGCCTGCGCGTAGATCGCCCTTTCGGCCATAGGCCATCGCGAGCTGGGTATAGCCGAGCGGCGCCTCGGTCTCGCGAGCCACCGCCGCACGCAGAATCCCAATCGCTTCCTCAGTATAGGCCTTATTATCGGTTCCCACGAGCGCCTGCCCAAGTAACATCTCGATGAGCGGTGCGTTATTGGAGAGCTGCACCGCCTTGCGCAAGGGAGCGATGGCTTCGGCGGGCTTGCCGCCTTCCAGCAGCGCCTGACCGCGCAATTCATAGAAATACGGGTTGTTGGGTTGCAGCTGGATCAGCCCGTCGATCTGGGCGAGCGCGGAGCGCAGATCGCCATGCAGGTAGGTCGTGATCGCGTGCGCGTAGCGCGCGGGCAGGCTTTCGTTCGACATCGGATAGCGCCGATAGACGGTGTCCTGCCGCTCCATGAAGGCCGAGATCTTGGCCCGCACCATGTCGTGGCGCAATTGCAGGGCCGGATCGTCCTTCTTGTCCCAATAGGGACTTGAGCGCGCGATTTCCTCGAGCGCCGCGACGCGGTCGGCGGGCATCGGGTGCGACTGCAGGTAGGGATCGGCGCCGTGCGCGGCGAACAGGCTCTCATTGGTAAACCGCTTGAAGGTTTCGTACATGCCCTTCGCGGACTGGCCGGTGGCGGCCAGAAATTTCACCCCGGCGCGGTCGGCTTGTTCCTCCTGCTGGCGCACATAGGAGATCAGGGTGCGGCGGATCATCTCCTGCGGCGCGCTGATCGCGGCCGCGCCGGCATTGGCCATGCCGCTATTGCCGCCGCTTCTTGCGCCCGCCACCAGCGCGCCGGCGCCGAGCAGCATGGCGATGATCATCTGCGTCTGCGCCTGCGCCAGTTGCTCGCGCATCTTGGCGAGGTGGCCGCCGGCCAGATGGCCGGTTTCATGCGCCAGCACCCCGATGATCTGGTTCGGGGTCTCGGACTGCATCATCGCGCCGTAGTTCACGAAAATGCGGCGGCCATCCGCGACGAAGGCGTTGAAGGCGCTGTCATTGATGATGACAACCTGGATGTTCTGCTTTTCCAGCCCGCGGCGCGCAGGATCGGCCGGGTGTATTCGCGCAAGAGTTGCTCGGCCTCGGTATCGCGGATCGTCGGCGGGCCCTTTTCCTGCTGCGCGAGCGCGGGAGACATCGGCGCGAGCGCGAGCGCGACTGACGCGGTGAGCGCGGTCAGCTTGGACGTTTTTTTGCGTAAGCGTCAGGCGGAGAGGCATGGCGGTCTTTAAATCATTGGCGGCGGGCCGGATACGCGATATGCCCTAACAAACCGTGGAATGCGGCTAGTCTGGGGCACGGTGTCAATTTCCGCGGCGCCAGGGGAATAGCAGATATCGATGCTGGATGCGACACTCAGAGACCGGGCGAAGAGCCTGTTGACGCCCTCGGGGCGAAGCGAAGTTCCGCCGTTCATGGTGATGGACGTGATGGCGGCGGCGGCGCGAATCGAGGCGTCCGGCGGCCATGTAATTCACATGGAAGTCGGGCAACCCTGGGCTCCGGCGCCAAAGGCGGCGATATCGGCGGCGCATGCCGCGCTGGACGGCGCGCGGATCGACTACACCTCGGCGCTCGGCATTCCCTCGCTGCGCGAGCGCATCGCCCGGCCATTACCGCGAGACTTACGGCTGTGCCGTCGATGCCGGGCGGATCGTGGTCACGACAGGCTCCTCGGGCGGCGTTCATTCTGGCCTTTCTTGCCATGTTCGAGCCGGGCGATCGGGTGGCGGTCACTGTGCCCGGTTATCCGCCGTATCGTCACATTCTCACCGCGCTCGGCTGCGAGCCGGTGCTGATCGAGACATCGAGCGAAACCCGCCATGCGCTGACCGGCGAAGCCTTGCTGGCCGCCCATCGCAAAACGCCGCTGAAGGGCGTGCTGGTCGGAAGCCCGGCCAATCCGACGGGCACGATGATGTCCCGCGAGGCGCTCACCAGCCTGATATCGGCGGCGGAAAACGCCGGCATTCGCTTCATTTCCGACGAAATCTATCATGGCCTCGACTACGCGTTCCCGGCGGTGACGGCGGCGGAGCTTTCTCCGCATGCGCTCGTCATCAATTCGTTCTCGAAATATTTCTGCATGACCGGCTGGCGGGTCGGCTGGATGGTGGTGCCTGAACCGCTGGTGCGGCCGATCGAGCGGCTGCAGCAGAATCTCGCGATCTCGGTGCCGACCCTGTCGCAGATTGCCGCCGAGGCGGCGTTCGAAGGCCGCGAGGAGATGGAAGAGGTGAAACACGGCTACCAGGAGAACCGCCGCATCCTGATTGAGGGTCTGCCGCAAGCCGGCCTCAGCAAATTCCTGCCCGCCGATGGCGCGTTTTATCTCTATGCCGACGTCTCGGCATTCACCTCGGACAGTTTCGAGTTTGCCAAGAAAATGCTGGAACAGGCGCGTGTCGCGGCAACCCCCGGCATCGATTTCGATCCGGTTCACGGGCATCAGTTCATCCGCTTTTCCTACGCACGTTCGGCCGAGGATATGCGCGAGGCCGTTGCGCGTATCGCGCGGTGGCTCGGATAGATGCGATGAGTATGCGCCCGAGCCGCAATCGTACCAGCAAGAGGACGCGCCGACCGAGGAAAAATGGTCGGGCCTTGAGTGACGTCATTGACACCGCTGAGCCAAACGATTTTGGCTGTGGCAGGTGGACGGCGGTCCGGCGCGAGCGACGGGCAGATCCGCGGAGTTTAATTGGGGGAGAGAATCGTTATGGCGGCAACGAGTGCTGGCTCACGCGGAGAAACGCGGCAAAACCCTGGTACCGGATACTTTATGTCCAGGTGCTGATCGCCATCGTGCTCGGTGCCTTCGTCGGCTGGCAATGGCCCAATCTCGCGACCAACGACTGGATCAAGGCGCTCGGCGACGGCTTTATCAAGCTGATCAAGATGGTGATCGCGCCGATCATCTTCTGCACGGTGGTTTCCGGCATAGCGCATATCCAGGATGCCAGGAAGGTCGGCCGCATCGGCGTCAAGGCGCTGCTCTATTTCGAGGTCGTCTCGACCTTCGCGCTGGTCATCGGGCTGCTTGTCGGAAATGTGTCGCAGTCCGGGCGCCGGCTTCGGTGGCGCCATGGCCGACGCGCAGCGGTGGCCGCTTACGCCAAGCAGGCCGAATCGCAGAAGAGCGTCGATTTCTTCCTGCACATCATTCCCGATACGCGTCGTCGGCGCCTTTGCGACCGGCGAGATCCTGCAGGTCCTGCTGTTTTCGATTCTGTTCGGTTTTGCCGTGATGAGCCTTGGCGAGCGCGGGAAGAACCTGCGGGTGTTCGTCGACGAGGCGGCGCAAGGGGTTTTCGGCGTCATCGCCATCGTCATGAAGGCGCGCCGATCGGCGCGTTCGGCGCCATGGCCTTCACCATCGGCAAGTTCGGCACCGGCGCCATCCTGCAATCTGGTCGGCCTGATCGCGACGTTCTATCTCACGGCTGCGCTGTTCGTGTTCGTGGTGCTGGGCATCATCGCGCGCATGGTCGGTTTCTCGATCTTCAAGTTCCTTGCCTACATCAAGGACGAGCTGCTGATCGTGCTCGGCACCTCGTCTTCGGAAAGCGCGCTGCCCGTCGTTGATGGAGAAACTCGAACGGCTCGGCTGTTCCAAGTCGGTGGTGGGCCTGGTGGTGCCGACCGGATATTCGTTCAATCTCGACGGCACCAATATCTATATGACGCTGGCAACCCTGTTCATCGCACAGGCGCTCGGTTTCGATCTCACCCTCGGCCAGCAGATCACCATTCTGCTGGTCGCGATGCTGACCTCGAAGGGCGCGTCCGGCGTTACCGGCGCAGGGTTCATCACGCTTGCGGCGACGCTGGCCGTGGTCGATCCGCGTCTGGTGCCAGGCATGGCCATCGTTCTGGGCATCGACAAGTTCATGAGCGAGTGCCGCGCCCTCACGAACCTTTGTGGCAATGGCGTTGCATGCGTCGTGGTCTCCGCGTGGGAAGGCGAACTCGATCGCGACAAGCTGCTCGCCGATCTTAAAAAGCAGATCGATCCGTCGGACGTGGAGACCGCGGTCACGACGAGCTGAACGGGGACCAGCTGTCATAAACGTCAGTTAAGAAGATCACTCAGGCGGCGTTACGATCGTATTTGTGTTGTTATGCAATCACAGGTAGCTTCCAAAGAGGATCAAACGTGGACATCAATAGCCTGGTTATCCCCGGCATCTGGGGCGGGGTCCTCGGTGCTGTTCTTATCTTCCTGCGTGTTGCCAATATCTTTCGCTACATCTCGAACAATCAGGTCGGGATCGTGGAAAAATTGTGGGCGGCGAAGGGTTCGATCAAATCGGGTTTCATCGCGCTCAATGGCGAGGCCGGGTTCGAGCCAGAGATCTTGCGCGGCGGTATCCACGCTTTCTTTCCCTTCACCTATCGAATCCACAAGTCTGACCTCGTTACGGTCGGACAGGGCAAGATAGCCTATGTTTTTGCGCGCGACGGAGCCTCCCTGGGGGCCTCTCAGGTGCTCGCGGCCAATGACACCGAGGACAAATCCGACTTTCAGGATGCACGGAGATTTCTCGTAGGTGGCGGCCAAAAAGGTCCGCAGCGCAAAATTCTGCGCGAGGGCACCTACGCAATTAATACAACGCAATTCGCGATCATCACCGATGAACGGGTTTATGGCCACGCCTTGAGCGCGCAGGAGCAGGGTGTTCTTGACAGTATGAAGCAGACGATTTTGGCTCGCGACGGTTTCGTCCCGGTGATCCTTGCAGAGGATCAGGATCTGGTTGCCATCGTCACCGTCCACGACGGCCCCTCGCTGCCCTCCGGTGAAATCATTGCGCCGGAGGTCGGAACCGACTTGCATGACGAGGAAACGTTTCACAACAATTTCCAGGAGCCTGAAAAATTCCTGAAGGCCGGCGGATTCCGCGGACGCCAATTGCAGGTCGTGGTCGAGGGTACGTGGTACATCAATCGGCTATTTGCCACGGTCGAGCCCGTTCCCAAGTCTGTGATCCCGGTAGGCAATGTTGGCGTTGTGATCTTCTATACCGGGCCGAAGACCGCTGACGTCTCGGGCGAGGAATACCGGCATGGCGAACTCGTCCTCAATGGCAGTCGCGGCGTCTGGAGAGATCCCATGCTGCCCGGCAAATACGCGTTCAATACCTACGCCGGCAAGATCGAGATCATTCCTACCGTGAATTTCATCCTCAAATGGGTCCGCGGTGAAGTGGGTGCGCTGAAACTCGATGAAAATCTTTCGGAGATTTCGCTCATCACCAAGGACGCGTTTGAGCCGACGCTGCCGCTCTCCGTTGTCATGCACATAGACTATAAGAAAGCGCCGATGATCATTCAGCGTTTTGGCGATGTAAAGAAGCTGGTCGAACAGACGCTTGACCCGATGGTCAGTGCCTTTTTCAAAAATATTGCGCAGAAAATGACGCTGATCGAACTGTTGCAGAACAGGGCCGCGATCCAGGAGGAGTCGGGAAAAGAAATGAAAGCGAGGTTCGAAGCCTACTCGCTCGAACTTCAGGAGGTGCTGATCGGTACGCCGCGCGCCGCAGCAGGTGACCAAACCATCGAAAATATTCTTATTCAACTGCGTTCGCGCCAAGTTGCACGAGAACAGGTAACGACCTATCAAGAGCAAGAAAAGGCGGCGGTGCAAGAGCGGACCCTGAACGAGGCCAGGGCGACCGCGGCGGCGCAAATCGCGCTTACTCAGTCGCTGATTCAGGTCAAGGTGCACGAGAACGAAGGCGCCGCGGCGCTTGCGCGAGATCGCGGCTCGAGGGGCAAGGCGAGGCGGATCGGACGCTGTCGATCGGAACAGCGAATGCCCAAGCCACAAAGCTCTCCGTCGATGCCTATGGCGGCCCCGAATATCGTTTGGCCGAGCAGAACTTCTCGCGTTTCGCTGACGCCTTGACCAAGATCAATCAACCGCTTGTGCCACAATTTCTGATGTCCGGCGCGCAGGGCCAAGAGAGCAATGGCGGCCTCATCCCGACGGCATTGCTGAGTTCCATGTTCGGACGCATGATGCCCGATGCCTTGGAGAAGTTGAAGGAAGAGGCGCCAAAGACCTCGCCTCGCGGCAGTTAGAAGCTCGCGGACTCTTTTTGAGCTCGAAAGGCATAGACGTCCATTCGCAGGATGCCGTGGGTCGAACTTGCGTGCAGCCGTTCGGTCTGCGCGCCGTTCCCAGCAGCACCCAGCGCCACGTGCAAGGGCAGCAGATGCTCTTCGCTCGGGTGGTTCTTGACCGCAAACGGTGCTTGTCGCCGGTAGTCGATCAGGTCGTCGGTCCGACCCGTTGTCAGCGCCGAATGCATCCAGTCGGCAAAAGAGTTGACCCAGGCCGGGGCCGGATCGTTCGGATCCTGGCCATGAAACTCCGCCAAATTGTGCGTCAAGCTGCCGCTGCCGATGATCAGCACGCCTTCTTGCCGCAGCGGCGCCAAGGCGTGCCCCATCAGAAGATGGTGCCCGGGCCCGAGGTGCGGCTGGACCGAGAGTTGCAGAACGGGAACGTCGGCTTGCGGGTACATCAGCAGTAAAGGCACCCAGGCGCCGTGATCCAGGCCACGGCTGCCATCGATCCTGCAGTCCAGTCCGGACGCGCGCAGAAGCTCCGAGACGCGTGCTGCAACGGACGGCGAGCCGGGAGCCGGGTAACGCAGCTCATAGAGCGCCCGCGGGAATCCGCCGAAGTCGTGGATGGTCTCGTTTAGATCGACGGCGCTGACCGTCGGTACCGCGGTGTCCCAATGCGCCGAGATCACGAGGATTGCCTTGGGACGCGCGAGCCGGCCGCCGAGCTGGCTCAGGAACGCGCGTGCCGGTGTATCGGTAAATGGCAGGGTCGGTGCGCCGTGCGACAGGAACAGGCTTGGCAGTATCATGAATGTCCACCTGCGGTTGCTGGTCCGGTCGCCGGCCTTGCCGATCGATCAATGGGGGTGAGCGCTGCTCAGCTTGCCGATGGAGTTGGCCGTCCCCGGCAAACGTACCGCATAGATGCCATCGCCGAGCAATGCCTGGACGATTAGCGCGATGGTCCAGAACGCTGGATATTCCCAGCCGCCGTGAGCGTTGGTGAAGAAGAACCCGGCTGCGCCATGGACGGTGAAAATGGCGCCCAGCAGAATAGGCACGAAGGCGATCGCAACGACGCGGGTCCAAAGGCCCACGATCAGGGCGATGGCGCCAGCCACTTCGGCTGCCATGACAACGTAGGCAAGCTCAGGCGGCAGTCCGACGCTGCCAAAGAACTTCGCCGTTCCCGCCGGGGTGAAGACAAATAATTTGAGGCTGGCATGGGCGAGAAAGAGAATTCCAAGGCTGACGCGAAGCAATAGTGCGGCATAGGGCGCGGTTCGGGGATCGATCATGGCTATCTCCTGATTGGTCGGAAATATATGACCTATTCCTGTTATTGGTATAATATGATATTTCAGAAATACAAATCACACCCAGAGAGTGAGATAGATTCTTGCTGGATCGCCTGACGGGACTTGAGGTGTTCACGAAAGTTGCCGCTGCCGGCAGCCTTTCAGCCGCGGCCCGGGCCATGGGCATGTCGCAGACCATGGTCACGAAGCACATTGCCGCGCTTGAGACGCGGCTGGGCGTAAAGCTTTTCCACCGCACGACGCGACGGCTTTCGATCACCGAGGCCGGGCGCAACTACCTCGAATCGTCCGGGCGCATCCTCAGCGAAATCGAAGCGGCCGATGCCGCCGTCGCGGCGGATCGGGTAGAGCCCAGGGGGCTGCTGCGGATCAATGCTCCGGTCTCGTTCGGCGCGCGGCGGATCGCCCCTTTGCTCGCAGAGTTCGCGGAGCGCCATCCGCTCGTCACCGTCGAGCTTGGCCTGAACGACCGGTTGGTCGACCTTGTGGACGAGGGTTGGGATCTTGCGATCCGCATTGGGAACCTCAGCGATTCAAGCCTGATCGCGCGACGAATTGCACCCTGCCGCATGGTCGTATGCGCGGCGCCGTCATATCTCGAAGCGCGAGGCAGGCCGCTCACGGTTGCTAGCCTGGCGGATCATAATTGTCTCGGATACACGCTGTCTCAACGGCACCCCGTCGATCGGTGGGTGTTTGGAGTCAAGGCGGAAGTCAGCGTTCAGGTCTCGGGCAATCTGCGCGCAAACAACGGAGATGCGCTGCGGGCTGCTGCGATCGCGGGGCAGGGGCTGATCCACCAGCCGACGTTCATCGTTGCCGACGACATACGCGCCGGAGCGTTGGTCGCGCTCACCCTGGACCAACCAACCGTCGAGCTTGCTGGTATCTATGCGGTCTTCCTGCCCGACCGCCATCCGGCCGCGAAAGTGCGTGCGTTCATCGACTTTATCGCGACCCGCTTTGCACCTGAACCGCCATGGGACAGTTTCTTCACTTCGCCTAACTCGCGAGTTGCCGCAACAGGTTGAGGCTTGAGGGTACGCGGCGCGTGCGATTCAATATTCCGCAAAACAAAAACCGCCCGGTGTTGCCGGGCGGTTTTCCAGTTTCACAAACTGGTCGTCTTACTTTATTCGCCGTTGCCGAAGCGCCGCGACCACCATCCCGCGCGGCGGGGCTGGGTCTCGCTGGTTGTTTCGGCCGCCGGCTGGGCCGGTGGCGCAGGGGCTGGCGCTGGTTCGGCAGGCTGGCTGTGACTGACGGATGCAGGGGCCGCTTGCTGGGCATCGACCAGGAAGCTCACCTTCTCCCGCACCGTTGAACGCCTCGGCGCAGCAGCCCTTTCGGTCTCCAGAGCGGTCTCCGCCTCGGTGGCCGTACGCGCCGTTTCCGGCTGGCCGCGATCCGCAGGCTGCTGCCCGGGCGTTGGCGCAAGGGATTCGGGCTGGACTACCGGCAGAGACGGCTCCGACGGATTTCCATCGAAATCGGCGACCGCGCTGGTTGCTTCCGGAACTGATGCCGGCTCGAGTTCGTCGACGATCGATCCGGTAAGCCCATCCTCCGGCCCTCCGCGCCGGCGGCGTCCGCCCCGACGTCCGCGACGGCGGGGCCGCCGCTCGCCGCCGGGCGCCTGATCGGAGCGAACCATGTCGGGCTGCTCGCCGGATTCGTCCTCGTCGGATTCGAGATCTTCGCCCGCTACTCCCAAAACCTCGCCCGGGGTCGAAGCGACCCTTGGAATGACGTTCTCGTCACGCGCCGGTGCTCCTTCACGCGCTTCGCCGGAACGGCCGCGCCGCCGCCGCCGCCGCTTGCGCCTGAGGCCTTCACCTTCCGCTTCGCTGCTGCTCTCTTCACCGGCCGGGGCTTCCTCGGTCAAGCCTTCGGTCTCGTCGGTTTCCACTTCCGATTCGACTTCGATGTCGAACGGCTCCTCCTCGTCGAAGGCTTCCTCCGACGGCGGCGGGTAGGACGCGACCTGCGCTGCCAGCAACGCCTTGGCGGCCTCCAGCGTATGCACCTGTTCGCCGCGATCGATGATGAACGATTGCTGCCCGCTTACGGTCGGGTCGGCGATCACGGCAAGCGTCACCTTGAAACTGTTTTCGAGATCGCGCAGGTGGCCACGCTTGTGATTGAGCACGTAGAGCGCAACATCGGTCCGGGTGCGGACCACCAGGTTGTGGGTCGCGCCCTTCATCAGCAATTCCTCGAGACCGCGCAGCAACTGCAGGGCCACCGAGGATACCGAACGCACATGGCCACTACCACCGCATTGCAGGCAGGGTTCGGTCGAGCTCTCCAGCACGCTGGCGCGAATGCGCTGGCGCGACATTTCAAGCAAGCCGAAATGCGAAATGCGCCCGACCTGGATTCGCGCGCGGTCCTGCCGCAGGCAATCGCTGAGTTTGCGCTCGACCGAGCGATTGTTCCGCTTCTCGTCCATGTCGATGAAGTCGATGACGATCAGGCCCGCGAGGTCGCGCAGCCGAAGCTGTCTTGCGACTTCCTCGGCAGCCTCGAGGTTGGTCTTGAGCGCGGTATCCTCGATATGATGTTCGCGGGTCGAGCGGCCGGAGTTTACGTCGATCGAGACGAGCGCCTCGGTCTGGTTGATCACGATGTATCCGCCGGAGCGCAATTGCACGGTCGGCGAGAACATCGCGTCCAATTGGCTTTCGACCCCCATCCGCGAGAAAAGCGGCTGGCCGTCACGATACTGTTTCACGGCCCGCACGTTCGAGGGCATCAGCATCTTCATGAAGTCGCGGGCTTCCTCATGGCCGGCTTCGCCAGCGACCAGGATTTCATCGATTTCCTTGTTGTAGAGATCGCGCAGCGACCGCTTGATCAGCGAGCCTTCCTCGTAGACCAGCGTCGGCGCCTGCGACTTCAGGGTCATGTCGCGCACGGTTTCCCACATGCGGATCAGGTATTCGAAGTCGCGCTTGATCTCGGGCTTGGTGCGGGAAGCGCCCGCGGTGCGCAGGATGATGCCCATGCCCTCGGGCACATCGAGGTCCTGCACCACCTCCTTCAGCCGCGAGCGATCCTGCGCGGAGGTAATCTTGCGGCTGATGCCGCCGCCGCGCGCGGTGTTGGGCATCAATACCGCATAGCGGCCAGCCAGCGACAGGTAAGTCGTCAGCGCGGCGCCCTTGTTGCCGCGTTCTTCCTTTACGACCTGCACCAGCATTACCTGACGGCGCTTGATGACTTCCTGGATCTTGTACTGACGGCGCGGGCGGAAGGCGCGCTCCGGCACCTCTTCCAGCACGTCGTCGCCGCCGACGGATTCGACGACTTCTTCCTCGGCGTCGTCGCCCTCATCTTCGTCGTCGTGGTTTTCGTCGCCATGCGGAGCGAGGTGTTCGGCTTGCTCCGATGCGGCGGCCTCGCCACCTTCGTGTTCGCCATGCTCGCCGCCGTGTTCGGCGTAGTGCGCATCGTCGGCATGAGCCGCGTTTTCGTCCGCGTACGCTTCATGATGGTCATGATGCGCGTGTTCGTCTTGCTCTTCTTCGCGAGCTTCTGCCGAAGACGCCTCGACGGCGGCCGTATCCGGCAGGGTCACCGCCGCCAGCGTCTCGCTTGCGTGAGTTCTCGGTGCCTTGGTCATCGGCGTGATCGTGCTCATCGTGGGCATGTTCATGATCATGGGTGTGATAGTCATGCTCATGATGCTCGGCGTCATCGTGATGCTCCGCATCCGCCAAGCGATGCTCAGCGTCGTGGGCGTGACCATTTTCGGCGTGCAGGGTTTCTGCGTGTGCCTGACCTTCTTCCAGGTCCTCATGCGGCTGAGCCGCCTGCGACGGATCGAAGCTCGCGTTCTCGACGACCTCGCTCTGGATACGGTCGCCATTGCCGCGGCGTCGCGAATTGCGGTGGCGCGGGCGGCGGCGGTTGGAGCGGTTTTCGCTCTCCTCTTCGGCCTCGCGGTGGGCGCGTTCGTCCGCCTCGATCAGCGCCTGGCGATCGGCGACCGGAATTTGATAATAATCGGGGTGAATTTCGCTAAAGGCGAGAAAGCCGTGACGGTTGCCGCCGTATTCGATGAAGGCGGCCTGCAGTGACGGCTCTACCCGCGTGACCTTGGCGAGGTAGATGTTGCCGCGCAGTTGCTTGCGCTGGGCGGTCTCGAAATCAAATTCTTCGACGCGATTGCCGCGGACCACGACGACCCGGGTCTCTTCCGGGTGGGTGGCATCGATCAACATTTTGTTGGGCATTTTGGAGCTCTTGACGGCGGCGGGCGCGTATCACGGCAAGCGCGTATCGCGCCGCCGGGTGACGCGACGGTCCACCTGATTCGGGGGTGAGGGGAAGGCCAAAACGCAACCCGGGGCGCCGGTCCGAACGGGATCCTGTCGAAGCAAAACGTCGCGCGGAGCTTTCGCTCCGCATCGGCGCGATTCTTCCATGGATCTTGGTCGGCAATACAGTCTGGCGCATCAAGCGTCGGCCCGTCTGAACACGTGGGCGGCAAAGCGCCGCCTTTAATCTGTCGCTGAAAGCCCGGCGCGGCGCCAAAGCGCTCGCCGGCTATCGCATATCGGGCCGTAAGGCCGATAATCGGTTATGCCGTGTCTGAAGTTGTCCCTGGAACAAGATGGTAACCTGGGACCAGACACCGCTCGGGCTCGAAACCGCCGCTCCTTGTCAGCCGCGCGCTGCGCTGGCTGCGGAGGGATCGGAAAGACGCTGGAATCTTCTGAATTCGAAGGTTCCGGCGCTGCACCGGGAGGCTGAACGCGACACAACCGGGAATTTTAGCCGTCAGCCCCCTGTACATACGTGGATTGGCGGCTACGTGCAAGCGAAGCGTCGCTGCGTGGCAACACCTTGCCTTATTTGCCGAAGTGACATTAAGCGCTAGTTAACCCTGTAGTCCTAATGCGGTAAGAGGCCGCTCGGAGGCACAGATTCGTTGGCGAGCCGCGCAAATCATAATTATTTCCTGAGATATGCGCTGGTGTGCGCCGCAGCATTGCTGTGTTCCGTCGGTTCAATTGCCGGCGCGGCAGAGAGCCAGCCGGCGGCCCCAGCCGCGGCGTCGAATTTTCCCATCGCCTCCGATGCTCGCCTGGCCGGCGACGGCAAGCAAACCCGCTTCGTTCTTGATCTCGACAAATCCATCCAGTTTCGTGCCTTTGCGCTGGCGGATCCCTATCGGGTAGTCGTGGACACTTCCCAGGTCAGCTTTCAGCTTCCTGCCGGCGTCGGCACTGCGGGGCGTGGGCTGATCAAGGCGTTCCGTTACGGTCTGGTCATGCCGGGCGGTTCACGGATCGTGTTTGATCTGACCGGCCCGGCCAGGATTGCGAATTCCTACGTGCTGGATGCGGCCAACGGCCAGCCGGCGCGACTGGTGCTCGAGCTGGAAGAGACAGACCGCACCACCTTCGTCCAGTCGCTTGCGGCCGAAAGCCGGCCCGAGTTGCGACCCGCGATCACCGGCGTCGCTGCGGTGCCAGCGGAAGCGCCGGCTCCGCCCAAGCCTGCCGCGGCGCCGGATTTGCGTCCGGTGGTCGTGATCGACCCGGGCCATGGCGGCATCGACAATGGCACGCAGTCCAGTGGCGAAATCGAAAAGAATCTCGTTCTCGGGTTTGGGCTGGCTCTGCGCGATCGCATCGAGAAGTCGGGCAAATACCGTGTCGTGATGACCCGCACCGACGATACCTTCGTCCCGCTTGCCGACCGGGTCCGGATCGCTCGTAATCAGTCGGCGGCGTTGTTCGTGTCGATCCACGCCGACGCCTTGCCGCGCAACGAAGGCGACGCCCAGGGCGCCACGATTTATACGCTCTCCGATCGCGCTTCGGACGCTGAGGCCGAAAGGCTGGCGGACGCGGAAAACAAGGCGGACGCGATCGGCGGGGTCAACCTGACCGAGGAGCCGACCGACGTTGCCGACATTCTGATCGACCTCGCGCAACGCGAAACCCGCACTTTCTCAAACCGGTTCGCCCGCCTGTTGATGGGCGAGATGAAGAGCACCGTGCGGATGCACAAGCATCCGCTGAAATCGGCACGCTTCAGAGTGCTGAAGGCTCCCGACGTACCGTCGGTGCTCGTCGAACTCGGTTATGTCTCAAACAAGGGCGATCTCGAACATCTGGTATCGGAGAGCTGGCGTTCCCGGACGGTCGGGTCGATCGCACAGGCGATCGATGGCTTCTTTGCCAAGCGCCTGGCGACGGCCAGGTCGACGAATTGAAGAGGGGAACCCGGCCAGGCGGGAGCCCTAGTTTGGCCACAGCGGCGGCCTTATAAAAAACAACCGCCAAGTCCCGGGAATCGGTCAAAAATCCCTCCCGGCCGATGTATTATGCGCTTGCGCGGAATGGCATAATGTTATGCCGCGGTCACGCAGAGGAAAACGCCGGCAATTGCGGCGCACAGGTTGAAACGGATATTCGCTAATGCGCTTGCTGGTGCGGTTCTTGGGTTTCTTGTTCGCCGCTGGAACCGTCGTGTTTCTGGTCGGCGTCGGCGCCGCGGCGGGGTTGATCTGGCATTATTCCAAGGACTTGCCGGACTATTCGCAGCTTCAGGATTATGAGCCGCCGGTCATGACGCGCGTCCATGCGGCGGATGGTGCGCTGCTCGGCGAATATTCCAAGGAACGCCGCCTGTATCTGCCGATCCAGGCGGTTCCCAAGCTCGTCATCAACGCGTTCCTGGCGGCCGAAGACAAGAACTTCTACGAGCATGGCGGCATCGACTTTTCGGGCATGGCACGCGCGGCTGTGCTCTACGCACAGAATTACGGCTCCAACCGCCGGCCGCAGGGTGCATCCACGATCACGCAGCAGGTCGCGAAGAACTTCCTTCTGACCAACGAAGTGTCGTTCACCCGCAAGATCAAGGAGGCCTTGCTGGCGATGCGGATCGAGCGCGCCTATTCCAAGGACAAGATCCTCGAACTCTATCTCAATGAAATCTATCTCGGTCTCGGCGCCTATGGCGTCGCCGCCGCGTCGCTGGTCTATTTCGACAAATCGGTGAATGAGCTCACGGTCGCGGAAGCGTCCTATCTGGCCGCGCTGCCGAAGGCGCCGGCGGCGCTGCATCCGGTGCGCAACCGCGACCGGGCGATCGAGCGGCGCAACTACGTGATCGACCGGCTCCTGGAAAATGGCTGGATCAAGCAGGCCGACGCCGACAAGGCCCGCAAGGAGCCGTTGACCGTGACCAACAGGGCCAATGCCGCCCACATCTTCGCCGGCGAATATTTCGCGGAAGAAGTCCGCCGCGACGTGTTCGAGCGATACGGGGAAAAGAAACTCTATGAAGGCGGCCTGTCGGTAAGGACCACGCTCGACCCCAAGATCCAGGTGATGGCGCGCAAGACCATGGTGGCCGGCCTCGTCAACTATGACGAGCAGCAGGGCTGGCGCGGCGCGATGAGCAAGCTCGATATTTCCGGCGACTGGGGCGTGAAGCTTGCCGACGTCAAATCGCTGTCGGATATCTCGCCCTGGCGGATGGCCGTGGTGCTGGAGACCAGCGATCAGTCTGCGCGAATTGGTTTCCAGCCCGGCCACGAACTGGGCGGAGCTGTCAGCAAGGAACGGCAGACCGGGATCGTTACGCTTGACGGCGTCCGGTGGGCCAAGGCCGCGGCGGGGCCGGCTCGCGGCAGGGCGCCAACGGCGGTGTCGCAGGTGCTTTCGCCGGGCGACGTCATCTATGCGGACCCGTTGATTGGCAAGGACGGCACCAAGGTCGAAGGCCAGTTCCGCCTACGGCAACTGCCGGAGGTTTCGGGTGCGATGGTGGTGATGGACCCCTGGACCGGCCGCGTGCTCGCCATGGTCGGCGGGTTCTCGTTCGACCAGAGCCAGTTCAATCGAGCCACGCAGGCCTACCGGCAGCCGGGCTCGTCGTTCAAGCCGATCGTCTACTCTTCGGCGCTCGATAACGGATATACGCCGTCGACCGTGGTGGTCGATGCCCCGATCGAAATTGATCAGGGGCAGGGCGCCGGCGTCTGGCGCCCGGAGAACTATTCGTCCGGCAAATATTTGGGGCCGACGACGCTGCGTAACGCGTTGCGGCAGTCGCTCAACACGGTGACGGTGCGGCTGGCGCAGGATATCGGCATGCCCCTGATCGGCGAATACGCCAAGCGCTTCGGCGTTTATGACGAACTGCCGAACTACCTGTCCTATGCGCTTGGCGCCGGCGAGACGACCGTGATGCGGATGGTCACGGCCTATTCGATGTTCGCCAATGGCGGCCGACGGGTGAAGTCCACCTTGATCGACCGCATTCAGGATCGTTACGGCCATACCATCTTCAAGCATGACGCGCGCGAATGCCGCGGCTGCGACGCGCCCGGCGGCTGGAAGAACCAGCCCGAGCCGCAGCTCGTCGACCGTCGCGAGCAGGTGCTTGATCCGATGACCGCCTACCAGATCACCTCGATGATGGAAGGTGTGGTGCAGGCCGGTACCGCAATTGCCGTGAAGGAAGTCGGCAAACCGATCGCCGGCAAGACCGGCACCACCAACGACGAGAAGGACGCCTGGTTCGTCGGTTTCTCGCCGGACATCGTGGTCGGCATCTATATGGGTTACGACAAGCCGCACAACCTCGGCAGAGGCGCCACCGGCGGACATCTCGCCGCGCCGATCGCCCGTGACTTCCTGAAGCTCGCGCTCGCCGACAAGCCGGCGATTCCGTTCCGCGTGCCCGCCGGAATCAAGCTGATCCGCGTCGTTTCCAAGACCGGCATGCGGGCCGGCCCGGGCGAAACCGGCGGGACCATCCTGGAAGCCTTCAAGCCTGGCACCGCTCCGCCGGACAATTACTCGGTGATCGGCGTCGCCGATGCCGACGGGCGTTCGCTGCAGCCGCCACCGGATGCAGATCGGAGCCTCTTCCGTCCCGGCACTGGCGGGCTTTACTAGCGTCGATCGAAGTCAGGCACGCGGCTGGCGTGAAGAAAACGCGGCAGCCGATTGCGCTTTGCGCCGTCCGCCGCTACATCCCTTGCAGCATTTAATTAGTGTGCGGCCTGTGCCGCAGATCAGAGAGCCCATGCGCGCCGAAGTCGAACGCCTAGTTGAAGAGATCAAGCAGTCAGTCGGGCTGCTGAGGAGGCATCTTTGACGTCGAAAAATCCACGGCGCGTCTTGCCGAGCTGAACAAGCTCGCAGAGGCCCCCAATCTCTGGAACGATCCCCAGAAGGCCCAGAAGCTGATGCAGGAGCGAACCTCGCTGGAGGATGCGCTCGATGGCATCGGCAAAGTCGAGCGCGAACTCGAAGACGATGTCGGGATGATCGAGCTCGGTGAAGCCGAGAACGATTTCAGCGTCGTCGCCGAGGCCGAAGCTGCGCTGCAGAGCCTGAAAAAGGAAGTCGCGCGCCGCGAGCTGGAGGCGCTGCTGTCGGGTGAAGCCGACCGCTTCGATTCCTATCTCGAGGTTCATGCCGGCGCTGGAGGTACCGAGAGCCAGGACTGGGCCGAAATGCTGCTGCGCATGTACACGCGCTGGGCCGAAAAGCACGGTTTCAAGGTCGAATATCTGGAAGAGACGCAGGGCGAAGAGGCCGGCATCAAATCCGCCACCATCCAGATCAGCGGTCACAATGCCTATGGCTGGCTGAAGACCGAAGGCGGCGTGCACCGGCTGGTGCGGATATCGCCGTTCGATTCCAACGCGCGCCGGCACACCTCGTTCTCCAGCGTCGCCGTCTTTCCGGTGGTCGACGACAGCATCAAGATCGACATCAAGGATTCCGACGTGCGCACCGACACCATGCGCTCGGGCGGGGCGGGCGGGCAGCACGTCAACAAGACCGAATCCGCGGTGAGGCTGACGCACATTCCGACTGGCGTCGCGGTGGTCTGCCAGGCCGGACGCTCGCAGCACAAGAACAAGGCGCAGGCGTGGGACATGTTGCGCGCGCGGCTTTACGAGATCGAATTGAAGAAGCGCGAGGCGCAGGCCGCCGCCGACCAGGCTGCCAAGACCGAAATCGGTTGGGGTCACCAGATCCGCTCCTACGTCCTGCAGCCCTACCAGATGGTGAAGGACCTGCGCACCGGCGTGCAGACCTCGGACACTTCGGGCGTGCTCGACGGCGACCTCGATGAATTCATGGCGGCGACGCTGGCGCAGCGCGCATTCGGCACCTCGCCGGGCGCGGTCGAGGATGTGGACTAACGCATGGCACAGGTGGCTTTCATCGGTCTCGGACGCATGGGCCACGGCATGGCCGGCCGTTATCTCGACGCCGGTTTCACGCTCGCGGTGTGGAATTGCAGCAAGGCCAAGGCGGAGGATCTGATTGCGCGCGGAGCGCGCTGGGCGGCTTCGCCCGCGGATGCGGCTGATGGTGCCGACGCCATCGTGACGATGGTTGCCGACGATGAGGCGTCGCGCATGGTGTGGCTCGGCAAGGACGGCGCGGCCACAACCGCCAAGGCCGGTACGCTGGCGATCGAATGCTCCACCGTGTCCTACAAGCATGCGCTCGATCTCGCGCGCGAGTTGCGCGGACGCGGCCTGATCTACATCGATAGTCCTGTCACCGGCTTGCCGGATGCCGCGGCCAGCGGAAAATTGACGCTGCTGATCGGCGCCGAGCCTGCCGACCTCGAACGGGCCCGACCCTATCTCGCACCGCTCTCGACCACGATCCGGCATTTCGGCGCGGTCGGCACCGGCACGGTCTACAAGCTCATCAACAACCTGATGGGCGCGATCCAGATCGCCGGTATCGCGGAGGGCCTTGCGATCGCCGAGCAGGCCGGTCTCGACATGAAACTGGTGCTGGAGGCGGTCGAAACCGGCGTTGCCGCCAGTCCGCAGGTGATCCGTCATTCTAGGCGAATGGCGGCTCGAAATTTTTCCGGCGCGACGTTCACGGCGGCGCTGCGGCACAAGGATGCGGCTTACGCGGTGGCACTGGCGGAGAGCCTGCTGTCCGACGTTCCCCTGATGGGACGCGCCGCGGTGCAGGCCTATGCGCGGGCCAAGGCCTATGCGCCCGACGACGACGAAGGCAAGATGATCGAGATCGTGTCCCGCTCCAAATAGTCACACACGGAAATCGGGTGGTCAGAGGCGGCGCCTTTCGTTAGGTGTGAGCTCGATCGCGAAGACATGAGCCGCCATGACACCGATGGATCATCGCATTGACGGCCGGGATTGGGCGCTGCTGGCGGTCCTGTCGGTTCTTTGGGGCGGGTCGTTCTTTTTCAACTCTGTCGCGCTGAGAGAGTTTCCGCCGTTCACGCTGGTCCTCTTGCGCGTTTTGCTCGCCGCGATGGTCTTGCTGCCGGTACTGCGGGCCTATCGCATAGGCTTCCCCCGGGGGATCTCGGGATGGCGACCATTCTTCGCGATCGCGCTGCTCAACAACGTCCTGCCGTTCTCGCTAATCGTGATGGGGCAGACCTATATTCCGAGCGGATTGGCCTCCATCCTGAACGCGACGACGCCTTT
Source organism: uncultured Alphaproteobacteria bacterium (assembly GCA_963823115.1). Taxonomy (GTDB): domain Bacteria; phylum Pseudomonadota; class Alphaproteobacteria; order Rhizobiales; family Xanthobacteraceae; genus Bradyrhizobium. The sequence continues at coordinate 79,798 of CAWGKJ010000057.1, forward strand.
GTTCACCGTTCTGGTGATAGCTGCCGCCGGCGACGAGAAACTATTGATGCGGCGCGTCGCGGGGGTGCTGGCCGGATTGGTTGGAGTGATGATTTTGCACGGGCAGGACCTCGATCTCGAAAACGGCCAGGGTATCGGCATTCTGCTCTGCCTGACCGGCGCCTTTTCCTACGGACTGTCGGCGCTCTACGCGCGCCGAAGATTATCGGGTTCGCCACCGCTGGCGACGGCGACGTTTCAGCTATTGGCATCGAGCGCGATGATGGCGATCGTAGCCGCAGTGTTTGAACGGCCGTGGCTGCTTGCCATGCCAGGGACGGTAACCTGGCTTGCGATAGCCGGCCTCGCGACGTTCTCGACCGCGTTGGCATATATCGTGTTCTTTCAGATCCTGAGACGGTCGGGATCGACCAACGTCATGCTTGTGACGCTGCTGATTCCGGTTACGGCTCTTTTGCTCGGTTGTCTCCTGCTCGGCGAAAGCATTTCCTGGCGCGAGATCATCGGCGCTGTCGTGATAGGCAGCGCGCTGCTCCTGATCGACGGCCGTGTCCTCAGTCTTGTTCGCCGTCCGGTCGCTACTCAATAGGTTTCACCGCGCGCGGTTTCGCGGGCGCCCTTCATTTCCGACAACCAGCCGGCAAACCGGCCGCTGTCCCGTTCGCCGCCGTGCCACGCCGCGTAGACCGTGCCGTCGTCAGCCACCAGCAGCACGACGTCGAGACCTTTGGAGCGGCGCAGCGTATCGATCGCCTGGCTTGGGGTCTGGGCGATCGGGCCGGCGACGTTGAAGGAGGTGTTGACGGATATCTCGACGCCGATGCGGCGGCCGAGCGCCTTCAGGTATGCGTAGGTGAGGGGATCGTCCTCCGCGCGCACGATCTGGATCCGGCCGGTGCCGTCGGCATGAATCACCGCCGGAATTTTCGCGCGCGCCTGCGGCTTGGAGTGTGCGGTCAGCACCATGTAATTGTAGGCGTTGTAGCCGGCGTCCGACGCGCCCTCGAGCAGATCGAAATATTCCAGCGCGGCTTCCAGCGTTGCCATCGGCGCCAGCGGGCGGATCGCCTCGCGGTATTTCACGCGCTCGTTGAGCAGTTCGCGTACCTTGGGATCGCAGGGGTTGGCGAGGATCGAGCGATGGCCGAGCGCGCGCGGGCCGGTTTCGGCCGCGCCCTGATACAGCGCGATGACGCCGTTTTGCGCGACCATGAATGCCATCAAATCGGCAATGGCGTCGCGGCCGTCAGGCGTCAAGACGTCCCCGATCCGCTGTGAGGAGATGTCGGGGGCTTGCAGGGCGGTCGCGATCTCCTTATGCGTCGGCGGCAAACCGCAACAAAAGGCGTGCGTCATCGGAGCGCCGCGCGGCGCGCCGGCGAGATGCGCCAGCAGCCAGGCCGCGCCGATGGTGACGCCGGGGTCACCAGGGGTCGGCGGCACCCACAGATGCAGGCGGGCCTTGCGCCGTTGGGCCTCCGCGAACCATGCCTCGTCGAAATGTTCGAGCAGCCGCATGTTGCCGAGCGCGTTCAACGCTACGCCGCCCGTGAGCACCAACCGGTTCGTGCCGGTCGTGCGCAGCAAATGATCGACCACATGGATGATGGCGTCCTCGAACACCAGCTGCGTTGCGGCCGCCTTGTCGAGACGATCCTTGGTATCAGGTCGATGATGGATGCCTTCGACCCGCAATACCGCATCGGGATTCCACAACTGCTCGGGTTTGAGCGGCTCTCCGAGAATCTCGATCAGCGGCGCATGGTAGGGATTGTCGTAGGGATCGCAGCTCCAGTTGGCCATCGCACGGTTGAGCTCAATCACTCCGTCGGCACCGAAATGCAGAACCTCCTTCAGTCGCGCATAGTAGGGATTGCTGGCGCGGTTCATGTCGCCCCAGGCCGCGGCGCCCATGTAGCGGCCCTCGCTCGACAGCCAAGTCCAGCCGCCCTGGGTCGACGAGATGACGCTATAGAAGGCGCCGAGTGAGTTGAACACGCTGTCATTGCAATAGAGACGGTGCATCTCGCCACCTTTCGCAACATAAAGCGAGATCGAGCCCTGATCGCCGGTGCCGTCGATAACCGCGATGGCAACGGGCTCGCTACTGCCGGCGAAGGGAGAGGCTGCGAATGAAAACCAGGCGTGGTTGTCGTGATGCGGCATGCAGATCAGAGGCACCCTCTCTGAGCGACCGAACTGCTTGGCGAGGATTTTCGGCGTGCGTCGCATCTGGTCCAGGCGGCGACGTTCGATGACGGGAGTAACCGGCATCGTCATGAGCTTGAGGCTGCCGGGCGCCTCCTCAAGGGCCGTTCGTACCATGGTCGCGACAAGAACAGGATAATCCCAGGTGGTTACGAAGGCTGCGATATCGCTGACACCGCGCCCCTCTTGGCGCAGCGCCTCGACCATGGCGTCGATCGAAGCCCGTGGATATTCGGTCGTGTGCTTGTTGCCGGAAAAGCGCTCTTCCTCGTTGTTGACGATGATACGCGGGCCATGGTTTTGAGTGACCTCGATCAACGCAACACCAGTGTTGTGCGTGCCCGAAGCGGCCAGGCCAGCTATGTAGACGGTTTCACCTCGTTGCAATCGCTCCCTGATCGATGCGATTGTCTGGTTCGCGAATTCACTGCCGATCCGATGGAAACCGATGCGCGCCATTAACGGCTCACTGAGCCAGCGCGTGAGGCGATAGCCTGCCTTCGCGATTTGGGGATGCCGCGGTCCGATACGTATTCGTGGCGTTTCCAAGCCGTTAACCTCAAAGATTAGAGCGTCATCGGAACTGATCATAATCGGCGCCGCACAACAATGGCCGCTTCATCGCACGGACAAGGCTGATGCTTGCATGCGCGCGCATGGGGCACAGGGGATGGTGCAGGTTCTCAAGAAGTCTGGTGCATCATGATGCTGGCCGCCAATCCAAGGGATTTCTGGAACCGACATGCGGCTAATGGGGACCAGGGCCTACACGTCGCCGGATGACGTCATTCCAATCGAACGGATGTAATTGAAGGAATTCGACGGCGAGGCTTGGCGTCTGTTCGGCCACGTCATCACCGGAGGGGGGGGGCGGGTACTAACGGTCCAACGCTGGTGGAACAGCAATCCGGGCCGGCAAGCGTGTGACGAACTTAGTGTACTTGCCCGAGCCAAGGGATGCTAGGATTTCAGGATTGCTGGCGTATTTTCGTCGAAGCACGCGCTCCTCATCTATGATTTCGAAGCACTTCAGGGATTGCAGACTGCTGTAGATGGCATCAATCTGCGCATACCACTGAGGATCAATTGCCTTTTTGGACCACTCCGAACAACTGGCTCTACGGCTGATGAAATCCGGTTACGTCAGGCGGAAGGTCGGCAGAGCCTGTTTGCGCGCAAGCAAGGGATCCAGCGCCCGCCGAAATTGCAAGCGCGACGCCAACGAGCATGAGCCTCTTGAGCGCGGTCATGATCGGATGTTAGTGCCGATGATCCCACTACTCAAGAATTCTCGCGACCCGTTTCAGCCCGCGCTCAACCGCACGCCCGCGCGCAAGAATTTCTGCGGGTCGACGGCGTCGCCGTCGATCCGGGTTTCGTAGTGCAGATGCGGACCGGTGGAGCGGCCGGTTGAACCGACCGCGCCGATCACTTGTCCGATCTTGATCTGATCGCCGACCTTGACGTTGATTTCCGACAGGTGGCCGTAGCGGGTCGACAGGCCGTTGCCGTGGTCGATTTCCACCATGCGGCCGTAGCCGCCAGCCCATCCCGACGACACCACTTTTCCGTTCGCCGTCGCGCGCACCGGGTCGCCCGTTGCAGCGCGGAAATCGAGGCCGGTGTGCATCGCGGGCCGGCCGAGGAACGGATCGCTGCGGACCCCGAATCCGCTGGTGAATTCGACTTCGCCGATGACGGGCTTGCGGTAGGGCACCAGCGCAAGGGTCCGCTTGAGGCGCTCTACCTGGGCGCGGGTGATGTTGATCCGGTAAAGCTGACGTTCGAAGACGCCGGCGTCGGGAGGGAGTTTCACCGGCACGTAGGGACCGCCCATGCCAGCGCGCGGCGTTGCCGCTTCGAGTTGCGCCATATCGAGGCCGAGATCGGTGAAGACGCCGCGCATCCGGCGCACACGCGATTCCATACCGTCTTCAACCGCGTTAAGTGCCGCCATCTGCCGGCTCTCGACCTTGTCGAGCGAAGTCTGCAGGCGAACCAGAACATTGTCGACACCCTGAACCTTGGCGAATCGGTTCGGTTGGGTGAGCGGAACGATCGGGGCCCGCGATTCCAGCCGGGCTTCACGATCCGGCGGCGCCACGAAAATTACGGTATCGCTGATCGGCGACGGTTTCGGCGCGCCCGAAGGAGCGGCTTCGTTGCCTGCGGCCCCCCGCGATGGCTGCCTGATCGACCCGGTGATCGACGCATCCGGGACCGCGCCGAGCGCAGTGGCTCGCGATTCCAGCGTGGTCTGGCGGCGCATGATCTGCTCGAGTTTTTGGTCGAACTGTTCCTGGTCGAGCAACTGACGGCTGGTCGTGCGATCGACTTTGGCGCGCAGTTCTGCAATGCGGTCTTCGTAGGCGTATTGCATCTCGGCCTGGCGAGCGATCAGCCGGGTCAGGACGTCGTCACGGAACGCGAAATAGGTCGCGGTAGCGGCCGACCACATGCCAAGCACGGTCACCGTGCCGACCACGATCCAGAACACCACCGGACCGAACCGAACCTGTTTGCCGGCGTGAACAAGGGTATATCCCTCCTGCGCGCGTCGCGCGGAGGGGGCCGCGGCGCGGCTTGCCGGGCGGCGAGGAGCTGCCTCTGCATGGACGTGCGGATGGTGCTGGGGGTACTCGGAATTATGGCCGGAACGGTGCGACATCAGTACTCCCGCGCCGGTCGGAGACGAGTTCCGTACGGCCAAATTTGCGGGGGTGATTTGACCCTTTCATGGTTAATTTTTAGCGAATGGCGCCGGTCGAATTATAGATCCCGTACGGTGGCGAGGACATCGCCGGCATGGCCGTCGACCTTGACCTTGCGCCAGATTTTGAGGATGCGGCCATCCGCTCCGACCAGCACCGTAGTGCGAAGAATGCCATGGAAGGTCTTGCCGTACAGCGATTTTTCGCCCCAAACGCCGTAGGCCTCCAGCATCTCGTGCTTTTCATCCGAAGCCAGAGGAGTGGAAAGCCGGTGCTTGTCCCGAAAGGCTTCTTGCGCCTTTGGCGGATCGGCCGAAACGCCGAGGATGGCGGTCCGACTTTTAGCGAAGTCGCTGGCCAATCGCGTGAAATCGAGGGCTTCCCGGGTGCAGCCCGGCGTGTTCGCGCGTGGATAAAAAAACAGCACCAGCTTTCTCCCCGCAAAGTCGGAAAGCGCGACGGTGCTGCCGCCATCGCGCGGCAAGCGGAAGGCGGGGGCGTTTTCGCCTTCGGTCAACGACGACTTCTGGGCCGCCGATGCGCCGGCCTTTTTCGGCTGTTTTGATGGGACCCTATGCGAAGCTTCCAGGGTCACATTCTTGGTTTGTTTCCGAGAGTCCTTGGCCGGCTCGCCCGTCTCCGTCGGTCGGGCTCTCGTTCGCGGCATTTTCGGGGATTTTGCCGAAGGAGCACGGACCGCCTCGCGAGAGGTTGGCTTGGCGGATTTCTTGCGCGTTTTCTTGGACATACGCCTTCCTTTCGTCGCTTTCGGCGGATCAATCATTAGGGTATTGCGGGTCTTGACCCAGTGAGTCGGATTCGGGCCGGCAGCTGGGCAAGTTCGATGGCCTCGGAGTATGGTTACAAGGAATTCGACGCACCACCCGTCCACTCGTTGACCGTGCTTCTTGAGCCGGGTGACGGGTAGTATTAATCGAGGATTGGCAGCGATGCCGGTACAGGAGCGTCCGTTACGTGTCGACGGGCGAGGCCTTGGCGGCGATCAATCTTACAATCAACGCCAGCACCGAGAGGCAATGGCAAGAAATACGTCGCCCCAAGGGCCGAGACCGCGTGCTGACGTCCAGCGCTCGCAATGGGATGATGCCGATTGGGATCAGGACCATGACGAGGCGGCGGGTCATCACGCGCGTCGGCTATTGTCGAGGTCAAACTCCGGTTTTCATCGACTGCGCGATAGCATCGGAACGCTGCGCCGCTGGCTCGCCGGCGAACGTTGGGTGAAGCGCCTCGCCGTCGTGATCGCGGTTTTGATGGTGATCTTCGCCGGTTGTTTCGGTGGCCTGTGGTGGAGGCTTGGCGCCGGCCCGATCAATCTTGAGATGGCTACGCCGTGGCTGGCAGCGGCGATCGAGGAAAATATCGGCCACGGCAACACCGTCGAGGTGGGTGGCACGCAAATCGAGCGTGCCGGCAGGATCCGTATCGCCGTCCGTATCCGCGATATCGTCGTCAGGGATCGCGACCATGCCATCGTGGCGAGTGCGCCGAAAGCCGAGGTGAAGCTGTCGGGCACCGCGCTCTTGATGGGACGCCTTCGCGCCGAGAGCCTGAATTTGGTGGATGCCGAACTCGCGGTGCGCATCACGCCGGACGGCTACGTTACGGTTTCCGCCGGTGACAATGCAAAGCCGCTGGCCACCGGAGTTGCCTCAAAAAAACAGGCGGGCATGGCGCCCACATTTCCGCGTCAAATCCCCGGCGCCCCACCGCCCGGAGCCGCTGCTCCATCCTCACCAGCCCAATCCGCGCCTGCTGCAACGGCTCCCGATGGCGCGCAAAGCGGACTGCTTGCCGGCCTCGATTGGCTCGACAGCCTGAGCCTGACCGGGCTCGATGGACAGAACCTCAATGAAATCGGTCTGAAGAACGGAAGCCTGGTCATCGACGATCAGCAGCGCGGCAACAAATGGAATTTCGAGAACATTTCCTTGAGCCTTCGCAGGCCGAGCGGCGGCGGCGTGGCATTGAGCCTGGGCGAAGAAGGCGGTCGAGCCTGGTCGCTTCGCGTCGCGGTCGGGCCTCCCGCTAACGGCGTGCGCTCGGTCGATATTCGCGCCGACAAGGTTTCGACCAGAAACATCCTGTTGGCGCTGCGGGTGAAGGATCTGACCTACAGCGCGGATTTGCCGCTCTCCGGCGAATTGAAGGGCGAACTGGGCCGCGACGGCCTGCCGACCTTTTTCCGCGGCAAAATCACCGCGGGCGCGGGAACCATTATCGACAGCGATACGCCCGCTTATCCTATGGGGATAGATTCGGCGGAAATGAGTGTCGAATGGGATTCCGGACGGCGCGTGCTGGTTGCGCCGTTCAAGATCGTTTCCGGTCAGAACCGGATCACGTTGCTGGCCCATCTCGAGCCGCCCAACGACAGCGTTTTCGACTGGCAGCTCGGCTTCAGCGGCGGCACCATTGTGCTCGCCGCAATCGACCCCGAACAGCCGCCGCTGATTTTCAACCGCATCGCCATCGGCCTGCGCTTCGACACCGACGCGCGGCGGGTGCTGCTCACCCAGGCCGACATCAGCAACGGCGAGATCGGCATCGCCGGGACCGGCAGCGTCGACTATGCGGCGGAGCCGCGCCTGACGCTCGGCTTTGCGGGAACGCCGATGTCCGCTTCCGCGCTGAAGCGGATGTGGCCGATTCTGATCGTTCCGGAGGTCCGCGAATGGGTTATCGAGCGCATCGAACGCGGCTCGCTTCAGCGCATCGAGGTCGGCGTCAATTCGCCGGTTCGTAACCTGTCGCGGCACGGTCCGCCGATCCCGGATGACGGTCTTGCCGTCAATATCGTAGCTAGCGGCGTGACATTGCACCCCGTTGATGAAATGCCGTCGGTGCGCGATGCGGATTTGAAGGCGCATGTCACCGGCCGCACCGCGACCGTGACGATCGGGCAGGGGGCGTCCGATACGCCAGCGGGCCGCAAACTTACTATTTCGGATTTTGTGTTCGAGGTGCCGGATATGGCGCCCAAACCCGCGCCAGCCCGGGTAAAATTCCGGATCGAAGGCCCAGTGCCGGCGGCGGCCGAAATTCTCGCTTCCGACCGCCTCAGCGACCTTTCCGGCACCTTCATCGATCCCAATTCGAGCAAGGGCACGGTTTCCGCCGTGATCACGCTCGGTTTTCCGATCATCGGCTCTCTGACCAAGGCTGACACCACCTATACCGTTACCGCCGACCTCGGCGGATTTGCCGCCGATAAGCTGGTGATGAACCAGAAGCTCGAGGCCAACGCGCTGAAAGTCGTCGCCAACAACCAAGGCTATCAGGTCAAGGGCGACGTCAAGATCAACGGGCAGCCGGCCTCGCTGGACTACCGCAAGCCGGCCGAGGGCGATGCGGACATCAAATTGCAGGCGACGCTCGATGATGCCAGCCGCGCGCGGCTCGGACTGGATCTCGGCCCCGCCGTCAGCGGCGCGCTTCCGGTCAAGCTGACGGGCAAGATCGCAGGGGCCGATAGTCGTCTCGGTATTGAAGCCGACCTGACCGCCTTGAAGCTCGACAATATCCTGCCGGGTTGGGTCAAGGTGCCGGGCAAGTCGAGCCGCGCCGTTTTCAACGTGGCGCAGAAGCCGCAATCGACCCGTTTCGAAGATATCGTCATCGATGGCGGCGGAGTATCGATCAAGGGATCGCTCGAGGTCGATCAAAACGGCGACCTGATCAATGCGAGCTTCCCGACTTACTCACCATCCGAAGGCGACAAGACCTCCCTGAAGGCCGAGCGTGGGCCCGATGGCGTCCTCAAAGTGACCATGCGCGGCGAAGTGTTCGACGGCCGCGGTTTTCTCAAGTCCGCCATTTCGGGCAAGGAGGCCGACCCCAAGAGCAAGACCAAGAACATCGATTTCGACGTGGACCTGAAGCTCGGTGCGGTAGCCGGCTATTCTGGAGAGGCGTTGCGCAGCATCGACTGCAAGGTATCGAGGCGCAACGGCGTGATCAGAAATTTCTCCCTGAGCGGTAAACTTGGACGCGATACGCCGTTAACAGGCGACCTGCGCGGTCGCGCGCAGGGACACGACGTGGTCTATCTCGAGACCAATGACGCCGGCGCCTTGTTCCGCTTCACCGACACTTATTCCAAGATGGTCGGAGGCCAGCTTCAACTGGCCATGGATCCTCCAACGGTCGAACCCAGCTCGAAAGAGGGGCTGATTAGCGTTCGCGATTTTGCCGTGAAGGGGGAAGCCGCGCTCGACCGCCTGGCCGCGGGCGGACCGACCGGCGCGCCGAACGGCGTTTCCTTCTCGCGATTGCGCGCGGAGTTCACTCGGCAAAATGGGCAGCTCGCGATCCGGGAGGGCGTATTGAAAGGCCCGACGATCGGCGGGACCATCGAAGGCAGTATCGATTACCCCGCCAACCAGGTACGCATGAGCGGCACCTTCGTGCCCATGTACGGACTGAACAACATGTTCGGTCAAATTCCGATTGTCGGCCTGTTCCTCGGCGGCGGCAGCAACGAGGGGCTGATCGGGGTGACCTACGAGATCGTCGGAACAACCGGCCAGCCGGTGCTTCGCGTCAATCCGATCTCGGCCATATTCCCGGGGGTCTCCAGGAAAATCATGGAGTTCAACACCGGCAAGCAAAACAACCCGGTCGAATTCCCGCCGAACAACTGACGCATGATCCGCCAACGCATGCCCTCGGGCTTGACCCGAGCGTGTGAGCGGCTTGGCGAAAAGATCGTTCGCTCCTTGTGCCGGTTTCTGCGCCTAAATCGTTCCTGGTCAGCGCCGCAGGGCCTTGACGACCAGAAACGGGATCATGCCCAGGAGCACGGCGACCAGCGAAAATGCGATCATCGGATTATAGCTGTGGGTCCAGTCGTGGATCAGGCCACCGCCCCAGGAGCCGATCGCCGATCCCAGCCCACTGCCGATCGAAATCGCGCCGTAGATCGTTCCGATCTGCTCGCCCCGGAATATCTTCATGGCGGTTGCCGTCAACAGCGGGCCGCGCGAACCGATCATACTGCCGAAACATACGACAAAGCCCGTCAGCAGCCAGAAGTTCGGATACCACTGCAACAGCCAGAGCATGACAATGCCGACGATGGAAACGGCATAGCTGAACAGCACCGACGGCCTGCGGCCGATAATGCCGTCGAGCGAGGAGATGCCGAGCATGCCGAACAGCAGCACGATGCCGCTGAAGCCCCAGGCGGTCGCCGCCTGCAAGGGCGGGAAGCCAGTCTCGATCAGATAGGCGACGATTTGCGGGGCAATCGCATACATGCCGATCGAGGTGAAGAAGAACGTCGAGAACAACGCCCAGAATGCGTGGTGGCGCATCGCGCTCCTTAGCGTCCAGCCTTCATCGACTAAATCGGCGGCAGCGCTCCTGGCAAGGTGCGGCGAACCCGTTGAGAATAAACGCCACGGCAACAGCAGCAGCGGCAGCATCAGGAGCAGCGCGGCGACACCGAAAATCTGGTAGGCGTCGCGCCAGCCGATGTGATCGATCAGGAGCTGCGACGCCGGCAGCAGGATCAACACGCCCGCGCCGGTTGCGGAGTAGACGACGGCCATCGCGGTCGGCAACCTCGGGCCGAACCAGCGGCCAAGCAGGATCGAATTCGGAACATTGCCGATGAACGCAATGCCGATGCCCACGCAAACGCCGAGGCTCAGCTGGAACTGCCAGAGATGTTGCGCGTTGGCGGCGATCAGGAATGCCCCGCCGAGCAGCAGCAGTCCAAGCGAATAGACGCTACGCGGCCCCGACCGGTCGAACAGCCGGCCGATCAGCGGCGCCGCGAGGCCGCCGGCAAGCGCGGAAAGCGAGTAGACCGAGACGACCTGGGCGCGATCCCAGCCGAAACTCTCCGAGATCGGCTTCAGGAATACGGTAAAGCTCTCCCCGAGACCGCGGCCGAACACCGACAGCGTAAAACACAGCGCCAGCACGTTGAGCGCCATGCGCGTCGGCTTCAGCGGCTTGGTCGCAATTTCGCTCGCGGCATTCTGGTCCATGACCGCTAGGGAGCGCTTTTCCGCAGTCAGGAGCAAGGGTCTTGGAACGAATGCGCCTATGCAGGCTTGAGCAGGACGTGACGCTTCTTGCCAAGCGACAGCTTGATCATGCCCTCGGGCGTGAGGTTCGCCAGCGTCAGCATCATCTTCTCGTCGGTACACGGCGACGTCGTTGACGCGCAGTCCGCCGCCCTTGATCTGGCGCCGCGCCTCGCCGTTCGAGGCCACCAGTCCGGCCTTGACGAACCCCGCCAGCACGCCAATGCCGGATTCGAGTTCGGTGCGGGAGATTTCCACCGTGGGAAGGTTTTCCGCAACCGTGCCTTCCTCAAAGGTTCGCCGGGCGGTCTCGGCTGCGGCATTGGCCGCGTCGCGGCCATGCAGCAGCGCGGTCGCCTCGGTCGCCAGCACCTTCTTGGCCTCGTTGATCTCCGCGCCCTGCAGCGCCGCGAGCCGCGCGATCTCGTCGAGCGGCAGATCGTGAACAGCTTCAGGAAGCGCTCGACGTCGGCATCCTCGGTGTTGCGCCAGTATTGCCAGTAATCGTAGGGGCTGAGCAGGTCGGCGTTGAGCCAGACCGCGCCCGCCGCGGTCTTGCCCATCTTGGCGCCTGACGACGTCGTCAGCAGCGGGCGTCGTCAGCGCGATGCAGCTGCGGCGTGCCCATGCGGCGGCCGAGGTCGATGCCGTTGACGATGTTGCCCCACTGATCGGAGCCGCCCATCTGCAGGCGGCAGCCGTAGCGCCGCGCCAGTTCCACGTAAGTCGTAGGCCTGCAGGATCATGTAGTTGAATTCGATGAAGCTCAGCTCCTGCTCGCGTTCGAGCCGCAGCTTCACCGAGTCCATCGTCAGCATGCGGTTGACCGAGAAATGCCGGCCGATGTCGCGCAGGAACTCGATGTAGTTCAGCTTGGTCAGCCATTCGGCGTTGTCGACCATGACCGCATCGGTGCTTGCCGTCGCCGAAGCGCAGGAAGTTGGCGAACGTGCCTGCTTGATGCCGGCCTTGTTGGCCTCGATCTCCTCGTCGGTCAGCAGCTTGCGCGTCTCGTCCTTGCCGGAGGGATCGCCGACCGTGGTGGTGCCGCCGCCCATCAGCGCGATCGGCTTGTTGCCGGTCTGCTGCAGCCAATGCAGCATCATGATCGAGAGCAGGTGCCGACGTGCAGCGAGGCGGCGGTGCAGTCGTAGCCGACATAGGCCGATCGCCTCGCCCTTGGCCGCCAGCGCATCCAGCGACTCCGGGTCCGAAATCTGGTGAATGAAGCCGCGGCTCCTGCAGCACGTTGAGGAAATCAGATTTAAAACCAGTCATTTATGTGCGACTCTGATCATTCTTATTTCACGGTATTTTCGCGAAGTTGCGGAACCCTGATGGAACAGGCTGCCGCTGGTCGGCGCGCTGTGGCATTATAAGATGTGTTTGTTTGACACAAGCACGGCGTCAAGGGCAGGGCGACGGGGGGCGTCGAGGGCACCATGGCGATGATGATGACGGCAATCGGTCTGATGAGCGGCACCTCGCTTGACGGGGTCGACGTCGCCTTGATCGAAACCGATGGCAGGCGGGTGCAGGCGTTTGGACCGTCCGGCTACCGGCCCTATACGCGCAAGAGAGCGCAGCCTGCTGCGCCAGGCCCTGGCGGAGGCCGTCGACCTGCCGCAGCGCGATGCGCGGCCGGGCATCCTGCGCGAGGCCGAACGCGCCGTCACTATCGCGCATGCCGAGGCGGTTGCCGCCTTCACCGCGCAGAACCGCATCGCGTCCGGGGACATCGACATCGTCGGCTTTCACGGCCAGACCGTGCTGCACCGGCCGGCGCAGAAAATGACCGTGCAGATCGGCGACGCCGCGGCCCTCGCCAAGACTATTCACATCCCGGTGATGCATGATTTTCGCGCCGCCGACGTCGCCGCCGGTGGGCAGGGCGCGCCGTTTGTGCCGGTCTATCACCGCGCGCTCGCCCAATCGCTGGAGCGCGAGGGGCCGCTGGTCGTGGTCAATATCGGTGGCGTCTCCAACATCACCTATATCGACGGTGCCGATACGCTGATCGCATGCGATACGGGGCCAGGGAATGCGTTGCTCGATGACTACGTCTTTCGCACCATGGGCCAGCCGTTCGACACTGAGGGCCGGATGGCGGCCCAAGGCATCGTGGACGTGGCATGGGTGAGGCGCGCGCTGGAGCATCCGTTTTTTGCGCTCGCGCCCCCGAAATCGCTCGACCGCAATGATTTCGCCGCGCTCGCGCTGCCGGAGAAGTCTCCCGCCGATGGTGCGGCGACCCTGACGGCCTTCACCGCGGAAGCCATCGCCCGGATCGTGACATTGCTGCCGAAGGAGCCAAAGAGCTGGATCGTCGCCGGTGGCGGCGCCCGTAATCTTACGATGTTGCGGATGCTGCGCGAGCGCCTGACGCCGGCCACCATTGAAACCGCCGACGCACTGGGTTGGTCGGCGGATGCCATGGAGGCGCAGGCCTTCGGCTTTCTGGCGGCGCGAGGCCTGAAAGGCCTGCCGCTCAGCTATCCAGCCACGACGGGCGTGCCGATCCCGATGACCGGCGGCGTGATAGCGAGAGCCGTGATCAATCGATAGCGCTTTGTCAGCGAACGTTGGCGAGCCGCATGTCGAGATAGCCCGTCACCGTCTCCATCAGCGGCTCGAGCTTGCCGTCGAAGAAATGGTTGGCACCCGAGATAATCTGCTGGTCGATCACGATGCCCTTCTGGGTCTTCAGTTTTTCGACCAGCGTGTTGACGTCCTTGGGCGGCACCACGGCATCCTTCTCGCCATGCACGATGAGTCCCGAGGACGGGCAGGGCGCGAGGAACGAGAAGTCGTAGAGATTGGCGGGCGGCGCGATCGAGATGAAACCTTCGACCTCGGGCCGGCGCATCAACAGCTGCATGCCGATCCAGGCGCCGAACGAGAAGCCCGCGACCCAGCAGGCGCGCGCTTCCGGATTGATGGTCTGCGCCCAATCGAGCGCGGAAGCGGCGTCGGAGAGCTCGCCGGTGCCGTGATCGAACGATCCCTGGCTGCGGCCGACACCGCGGAAATTGAAACGCAGCACGGAAAATCCGCGATGCGCGAAGGCGTAGTAGCACTGGTAGATGATCTGGTGATTCATCGTGCCGTGAAACTGCGGATGCGGATGCAGGATCATCGCGATCGGCGCGTTCTTCTGCTTCGCCGGGTGGTAGCGGCCTTCGAGGCGGCCTGCGGGGCCGGTGAAAATGACTTCAGGCATTGATGGTCCTTGGCAAAATCAACCGACTTTGTGCTGGTTTCGTCTGGCGCTTTCCGCAGACGAAACATCGCATAGAAAGGGGTGATGGGGCGTCGTCGGGCGTTCGCGAACGGCGCCAAGTGAACTGGAGGCCGCGTTCTAGCATGAGGCGAGGGGCAAAAAGCAAGCGTCTTGAACATCCCTTAACTCGTTCAAAGTGTTAGCGCGTCAATTGCCAGGAGACGCCGGGATCGCCAATTGCGATAAGACGGTACACGGCCGAGGAGTTGCGGTCGGCGTCGTTTACGTGCGAAGGCTTCTGCTTTACGGTAATATGATACTCCATGGCTGACCGGGTCTATCTCGACTGGAACGCGACCACCCCGCTTCGCCCCGAAGCCCGCGAGGCGATGGCTGCGGCTTGGGATCTGCCCGGCAATCCGTCGTCTGTCCATGCCGAGGGCCGCCAGGCCCGCCGGCTGGTCGGGGATGCCAGGGCCATTGTCGCCAGCGCGATCGCCGCGCTGCCCCGCAACGTCGTCTTTACGTCGGGTGGGACTGAGGCCAACGCGCTGGCGCTGACGCCCGGGCTTCGGCGGGGCTCCGGGGCACCGGTCGAGCGGCTGCTGGTCTCGGCCGTCGAGCACGCCTCCGTACTGGCGGGAGGGCGGTTCCCGGCCTCAGCGATTGGCACGGTCGGTGTGACTGGTTCCGGCTTGGTGGACCTGAATCGCCTGAGCGCGGTACTCCGAGGCGCGCCTCCTGCAATGGTGTCGGTGATGCTCGCCAACAACGAAACCGGCGCGCGACAACCGGTTGCGGAGGCGGCTGCGATCGTCCACGAGGCAGGCGGCCTGCTCCATGTCGACGCGATTCAGGCGTTTGGAAGGATTACTTGTGATATCAATGAGTTAAATGCGGATATTCTGACGCTTTCTGGGCACAAGATCGGAGGCCCCAAGGGCGTCGGTGCGCTGGTTCTGGGCGAGGGGCTGTCAGGGCTAGAGCCGCTGCTGCGCGGGGGCGGCCAGGAGCTGGGTCGTCGGGCGGGGACCGAGAACGTCGCTGGGATCGTGGGCTTCGGGGCCGCTGTAAAGGCTGCCATGGCCACGCGCGAGCAAGACGTCAGGGCGTCTGGAAGGCCTGCGGAACCGGCTCGAAGACGGTTTACGACTGACCCCTGGCGTCATCTTGTTTTCGGCTGACGTGCCGCGACTGCCGAACACGACGCTGTTCACGGTTCCCGGCCTCAAGGCGGAGACCGCAGTGATCGGATTCGACCTCGCGGGCATCGCGGTTTCCTCAGGCTCGGCCTGTTCCTCGGGGAAGGTGCAACCATCCCACGTGCTGGAAGCTATGGGATTCGGCCCGGAATTGGCGCAGGGAGCGGTGCGGCTCAGTCTGGGCTGGTCTACGTCGGACGCGGATATCGATCGCTGCCTCGAGGCTTGGCGAAGGCTTGCCGGTACCTTACTTAGGGGTGGCGACGAAACACTGCTTGAACGATTCTAGGCAGGTGATTTCCTTGGCGAAACATCGTAATAGTCGTGCAGAACAGATCCACCGCGGTCCTTGAAACCGCGAGCGGAGGATAGAATGGCGGCCGTACAGGAAACCGTCGATCGGGTTCGCCGGATCGACGTGGATCAATATCGATATGGTTTTGAGACCATAATCGAATCCGAGAAGGCCCCGAAGGGGCTGTCGGAAGATACCGTCCGCTTCATTTCGGCGAAGAAGAACGAACCGGCCTGGATGCTGGAATGGCGGCTGGAGGCCTATCGGCGCTGGCTGACCATGACCGAGCCGAAATGGGCGCGGGTCAGCTATCCCAAAATCGATTACCAGGATCTCTATTACTACTCCGCGCCGAAGCCGAAGAAGCAGGTCTCGTCGCTGGATGAGATCGATCCGGAAATTCTCAAGACCTATGAGAAGCTCGGCATTCCCTTACGCGAGGTGGAAGTCCTGGAAGGCGTCGTGAAGCCGCAAGATGAGCAGGTTTCGCCCGCGCGCAAGATCGCCGTCGATGCCGTGTTCGATTCGGTGTCCGTTGCGACCACCTTCAAGGAAGAGCTGAAGAAGGCCGGCGTGATCTTCATGCCGATCTCGGAGGCGATCCGCGAGCATCCTGAACTCGTGAAGAAGTATCTCGGCACGGTGGTGCCGACCTCGGACAATTATTTTGCCACGCTGAATTCGGCGGTGTTTTCCGACGGCTCGTTCGTCTACGTGCCGCCGGGCGTGCGCTGCCCGATGGAGCTTTCCACTTACTTCCGCATCAACGAGCGCAACACCGGCCAGTTCGAGCGCACGCTGATCATCGCCGACAAGGGCGCTTACGTCAGCTACCTCGAAGGCTGCACCGCGCCGCAGCGCGACGAGAACCAGTTGCACGCCGCCGTGGTCGAGCTGGTCACGCTCGACGATGCCGAGATCAAGTATTCGACGGTGCAGAACTGGTACCCCGGCAATTCGGAAGGGGTGGGCGGGATCTACAATTTCGTCACCAAGCGCGGCGATTGCCGCGGCGCCAATTCGAAGATCTCCTGGACCCAGGTCGAGACGGGTTCGGCGATCACCTGGAAATATCCGAGCTGCATCCTGCGCGGCGATAACTCACGCGGTGAGTTTTACTCGATTGCGATTTCGAACGGCCACCAGCAGGTCGATAGCGGCACCAAGATGATCCATCTTGGCAAGAACACCACGAGCCGCATCATCTCCAAGGGCATTGCGGCCGGCGTGTCGCAGAACACCTATCGCGGCCTCGTCACCGCGCACCGCAAGGCCACCGGCGCGCGCAACTTCACCGCCTGCGACTTGCTCCTGATCGGCGACAAATGCGGCGCGCACACCGTGCCCTATATCGAGGCGAAGAATTCCTCGGCGCTGTTCGAGCACGAGGCGACGACGTCGAAGATTTCCGAGGACGTGCTGTTCTATTGCGTGCAGCGCGGGCTAAGCCAGGAGGAGGCGGTCGGCCTCGTCGTCAACGGCTTCGTCAAGGACGTGCTGCAGCAACTGCCGATGGAGTTCGCGGTCGAAGCGCAGAAGCTGATCTCGATCTCGCTGGAAGGTTCGGTTGGGTAAGACCTCATCCTGAGGAGGCCGCGCGAGCGGCCGTCTCGAAGGATGAAGAGGAAAGATTATCGGCCACGTCCTTCGAGACGTGCCTTCGGCGCTCCTCAGGACGAGGAAAACGGAAGAAAACGGAACAACGTGATGCCACTACTTGAAGTCAAGAACCTGCAGGTCCGTGTCGAGGAGCGCGAAATTCTCCACGGGCTTTCGCTCGCCGTGAACAAGGGCGAGGTGCACGCCATCATGGGACCGAACGGCTCCGGCAAATCGACGCTGAGCCATGTCATCGCCGGCAAGCCGGGCTATGAAGTCACCGGCGGCGAGATCCTGTTCAAGGGCGAGAACCTCTTGGAGATGCCGCCCGACGAGCGCGCCGCCAAGGGCGTGTTCCTGGCGTTCCAGTATCCGGTGGAAATACCGGGCGTCGCGACCATGACCTTCCTGCGCACGGCGCTGAATGCCCAGCGCAAGGCGCGCGGCGAGAGCGAGTTCTCCACGCCGGATTTTCTGAAGAAAGTGCGCGAAGTTGCGGCCAGGCTGAACATTCCGCAGGACATGCTGCGACGCGGCGTCAATGTCGGCTTCTCCGGCGGCGAAAAGAAGCGCAACGAGATCCTGCAAATGGCGCTGTTCGAGCCGAGCCTGTGCATTCTCGATGAGATGGATTCCGGCCTCGACATCGACGCGCTGCGGGTCGCCGCCGATGGCGTCAATGCGTTGCGCTCGCCGGACCGCGCGATGGTGGTGATCACGCACTATCAGCGGCTCCTGAACTACATCGTGCCCGACATCGTGCACGTGATGTCGAAAGGCCGGGTCGTGAAGAGCGGCGGCAAGGAACTGGCGCTGGAGCTCGAGGCTTCCGGCTACGCGCAGTTCGAAGACGCAGCCTGATATGAGATGCGGATTTGATGATGAACCTCGCAGTGGCAAAAACCGAAGCCGGACACGCGCCGAGCGATGCTTTCGCTATCGCGCGGGACCGGCTGCCGGGCGCAGGCAAGGTCGCCGATCTCAGGCAGCAGGCGTTCGAGGCTTACGAGCGCCTCGGCCTGCCGCACCGGCGGATCGAAGACTGGAAATACACCGACCTGCGCGTGCTGATGCGCGAGGTGTTGCCTCCGGCGGCTGCGCCGGATGCGGCTGCGTTGGAGCGGGCCGAAGCCGCGCTTGCCGGGCATGCGATGGCCGGCGCCACCCGGTTGGTGCTGGTGAATGGCGTCTATTCGCCCGAACTGTCCGATGTGGCCGGCCTCGACGCAGGCGTTCGCGTCCAGGTAGTGCGCGACGTGCTGGAGGATGCCGGCAACGAGGCCCGCGCCGATCTGCTCAACATCAATGTCAGCGACAACGCGATGATCTCGCTGAATGCGGCGATGATGACCGACGGCGTGCTGATCACCGTTGCCGAACAGGCCGTCGCAAGCAGGCCGATCCAGATCGTGCATGTCGCGACGCGCTCGGCCGCGGCGGCCTATACCCGCTCGTTCCTCAAGGTCGGCAAGGGCGCCCGCGCTACGCTGGTCGAAAATTTTCTGGCGCCGACGGCGCCAAGTCCTATCAGGTCAACGATGCGGTCATCGTCTGGATCGGCGAAGGAGCGCGAACTGGAGCATGTCCGGCTAATGGTCGACGCACCGCGATGCGGCCAACATTTCCACCGCCGTTTTCACGATCGGCGCGCATGCCCGTCTCAATACCTTCAATATGACGAGCGGCGGCAGTGTCAGCCGCTATCAGGGATACGTCACGTTCGCCGGCGAGGGCTCCCACGTCGAGACCAACGGCGTCAATCTGCTCAATGGCCGCCAGCATGCCGACTCCACGCTGTTTCTGGACCATGCGGTGCCGAACTGCACGAGCCGCGAAATCTTCCGTTCGGTGGTCGACGACCGCGGCCATTCGGTGTTTCAGGGCCGCATCATCGTTCGCCCCAACGCGCAGAAGACCGACGCCAAGATGATGACGCGGGCGCTGCTTGCTGTCCGACGAGGCCGAGGCCGACAACAAGCCGGAACTGGAAATCTTCGCCGACGACGTCACCTGCGGCCATGGCGCGACATCCGGCGCGCTCGACGAGAGCCTGCTGTTTTACCTGCGGGCGCGCGGCCTTTCCGAGAAGGAGGCGCAGGCGCTGCTGATCCAGGCATTCGTCGGCGAGGCCATCGAATCCATCGCCAATGATGCCTTGCGCGAACTCGCGATCTCGACGGCGCAGCGCTGGCTGGAGGCACGGGGATGACCATGCATCCGGCAGTCTCGAATGGTGCGTATGATGTGGCCCGGGTGCGGGAAGATTTTCCCGCACTGTCGCTCAAGGTCTATGGCAAGCCGCTGGTCTATCTCGACAACGCCGCGTCCGCGCAAAAGCCCAATGCGGTGCTCGACCGCATGACGCAAGCCTACAAGACCGAATACGCCAACGTGCATCGCGGGCTGCATTACCTCGCCAATGCGGCGACCGAAGCCTATGAGGGCGGACGCGCCAAGGTCGCGAAATTTCTCAACGCGGCGCGCACCGAAGAGATCGTCTTCACCCGCAACGCCACCGAGGCGATCAACCTCGTGGCGTCGTCATGGGGCGAGCCGAATATCAAGGCCGGCGACGAAATCGTGCTCTCGATCATGGAGCACCATTCCAACATCGTGCCCTGGCATTTCCTCAGGGAGCGCCATGGCGCCGTCATCAAATGGGTCGACGTCGATGACGAAGGAAATTTCCTGATCGAGGAGTTCGAAAAAGCGCTGACGCCGCGCACCAGGCTGGTCGCGATCACGCAGATGTCGAATGCGCTCGGCACCATCGTGCCGGTCAAGGACGTCGTGAAGATCGCCCACGCCCGCGGCATTCCGGTGCTGGTCGACGGTAGCCAGGCCGCCGTTCACCTGGCGATCGACGTGCAGGAAATCGACGCCGACTTCTACGTCTTCACCGGCCACAAGCTCTACGGCCCGACCGGCATCGGCGTGCTCTATGCCAAGCACGAGCATCTGGTGGCGATGCGGCCCTATAACGGCGGCGGCGAGATGATCCGCGAGGTCGCAAGGGACTGGGTCACCTATGGCGATCCGCCGCACAAATTCGAGGCGGGGACGCCGGCGATCGTCGAGGCGGTCGGGCTCGGTGCCGCGATCGACTACGTCAATTCGATCGGCAAGGAACGCATTGCCGCGCACGAGCACGATCTTTTGACCTACGCACAAGCGCGCCTGCGCGAAATCAATTCGCTGCGAATGATCGGCACCGCGCGCGGCAAGGGACCGGTGATCTCATTCGAGATGAAGGGCGCCCATCCCCACGATATCGCGACCGTGATCGACCGGCAGGGCATCGCGGTGCGTGCCGGTACCCATTGCGTGATGCCGCTTTTAGAGCGGTTCAAGGTGACGGCGACGTGCCGTGCTTCATTCGGGATGTATAATACGCGCGAGGAAGTCGACCATCTGGCTCAGGCGCTGATCAAGGCGCGGGAATTATTTTCATGACCGACAGTGTCGAAGCCAAAGCCAGCAACATGGAAACCCATTCGGCGCTGCCGGCTGAGGAGACTGATCGGCTCGCCGACGAAATCGTGGCCGCGCTGAAGACGGTTTTCGATCCGGAAATTCCGGCGGATATCTATGAGCTCGGCCTGATCTACAAGGTGGACATCAAGGACGACCGCAGCGTGGACGTCGAGATGACGCTGACGACGCCTAACTGTCCGGCGGCCGGGGAATTGCCGCAGATGGTGGAGAACGCGGTCGCCAGCGTTCGTGGCGTCGGCGTGGTCAATGTCAGCGTGATCTGGGAACCGCCGTGGACGCCGGACCGGATGACCGACGAGGCGCGCCTCGTCCTCAATATGTGGTGAAGCGTTAGTGGTTTGAGACTTAACTTGTTCAGGGAATAATGGCCGGCATTGATATGCCGCTGGGAATGACCACATGGCAGACATGACAACCACTTCGTCGACACCGGCGTCCAAGCCGAAGCCGCGGCCCCGCCCGCAGGTGATGAAGCTGACCGAAGCGGCCGCGCAGCGGATCGCGGAACTGACCAGGCGGGCCGACTTCGGAGATCGTAGGCCTTCGGGTCGGGATCAAGAACGGCGGCTGCGCCGGGCAATCGTATACGGTCGAATATGCCCACGATGTCCGCCCGACCGACGAGGTCGTGGAGGACAAGGGCGTGAAGATACTGATCGATCCCAAGGCGGTGCTGTTTCTGCTGGGCACCGAGATGGATTATAAGGCCGACAAGATGTCGGCGCAGTTCATCTTCAACAATCCGAACCAGACCAGCGCCTGCGGTTGCGGCGAGTTCGGTGCAGCTGACACGCTGCGAAATTGGATGGCTGACCCAGGCCGGGTCTCGTGGATCGCGATTTCCTGATCGATCTGTTTGCGGGTTTCGGTCCCGTCACGATCCGGCCGATGTTTTCGGGCTTCGGCATTTCCGCAGACGGCACCAACTTCGCGCTGGCGCTCCGTGGCGGTCTTTTCTTGCGTGCCGACGAGCAGACCATTCCGCGGTTCGAGGCGGAAGGCTCGAAACCGTTTCAATATCAAACCCGCGCTAAGACGGTCACCGTCAGCTTCGTACTGGCATTTGCCGGAGCGGCTGTATGACGATCCGGAGGAACTGACGGAATGGGCGAGGGCGGCGCTGGCGGCTGCGCAGCGCGCGGCTCTACGCAAGCGTCCCGAAGGCGCGCAAGGCGGCAAGAAGGCTGCAACGAAGAAGGCTGCGAGCAGCAAGACGGCGCGAAGAAGAAGCCGGCGTCGAAGAAACCTGAAGCAAATCGGCAAGGAAAAAGTCCTCGCTATGAGGAGCGCGCGTCTCGAAGGATGGCTGCAAATGAATCATGGCCTCATGGTTCGATCGCGCACGATGCCCCCACCACGAGGGACTATCGTCAGGCGACCTGACTGCGGGTCTCGGCGGCGTATTCAGGGTCGACTTCGCAGATGACGCGGTTGCGGCCATTGCGCTTGGCGGCGTAGAGGCAGGCATCGGCGCGTTCGATCAGCGAATCGGTATCGTCGCCGGGCTTCAGCATGGAAACGCCGACCGAGATGGTGACGCGGCCGAGAATTTCGCCGGTCGATTTCTTCTTCAATTCCTTCGCCATGATGGCGCGGCGGATATGGTCGGCAACCGTCAGCGCCTGGCGCAGCGCGGTGTTGGGCAGCACCACCGCGAATTCCTCGCCGCCGTAGCGGGCGGTGATGTCCTGGCCCTTGATGGTCTGCTTCAGCGACATGCCGACCAGCCGCAGCACCTGATCGCCGGTGAGATGGCCATAGGAATCGTTGAACGATTTGAAGTGGTCGATGTCGAACATCAGCAGTGAAAGCGGTTCGCCATTGGCGAGCGCATTCTGGACGGCCGTCTCGATCGAGCGGTCGAAATATTTGCGGTTGCCGAGGCCGGTAAGCGGATCGGTCAGGCTCTCGGCCCGGATCGCCTCGAGGCTCTGCTGGAGATTGCTGATCTCGGTTCTTCGACAATGACAGCCGGTCTTCGAGCGCCTTGTTGGTTTCGCGCATGTCGCGGGTGGATTTCACCAGCGATTCGATGACCGCTTTGACCTGGTCGGGGTTCTGGGCGAGCGAGAGCTTCTTGGTCGCGCCGGTCAGGCTGGTGTCATAGTTGGCCGACATCCCGAGGGCCTGCGGTGATCAGCGTCATGACGTCGTCGATTTCGCCGATCACGCGCGCGCCGACCTTGTCGATGCGGTCGGTGGTCTTGATCTGCGAAAGATAGGTTTCGTAGATCTGTTCGAGGTCGGCTTCGGTCAGCTTGCCGTTGCGCGCCAGCGTCTCGTTGATGATCTTGTTGAGCGGCGAATTGTATCCGGTCGCGTAGACGTACCAGATTTCATAATTGCGAGGGATGGCGGTTTGCCGGAGCGATCTGATCTGGCCAAGCGCGACTTCGGCGAAGGCCATCGTGCGTTCATGTTCGTCGAGCACCTTGACCACTGATCATGTCCCCAATAGCGGGCGGCACTGCCCGCTTCCCGCAGCAATGACTAAAATTATCGCAGCCAAGTTAACGGAGGAGAATGAACGACCGGTAAACGGACGCCTGCCGTCGCCTTCGCAGCTGCGAAATTTGATTGCTCAGACCCGAGCGCGAACGGGCCGCAGCAGGAACGCCGGCAGATGCGAGTGATCGGCAGGCTCCGACGCGGGATCGCGCGGGGCCTGCGGTGCCTCGGCGCGGCCGATCGAAGGCGTGCGCGAGGCTGCGGGAGCGACCGGCGGGGTGAATGCCGCGGCTGGTGCTGCGTGTGGCTGCGGGCCGGACTGGCGGCCGCCGCCCGGAGCGCCGGGGTTCGCGTTCACGGCGCGGCTTGCGGCCGCCTGCGCGGACCTTCGCGTCCTTACGAGACTTGCCGTGGCGTGTTCGGTTTCGCCGCTGGACGGCGCTGCCGGGCTGTCGACGGCCGGGCTCTCGACGCTGCCTTCGACGCGGGGAATGGTTTGCCCGATCAGTTTTTCGATCGCCACCATGGATTTCTGATCGAGCGGGGTGACGATGGAGATCGCGGTGCCGGCGCGGCCCGCGCGGCCGGTGCGGCCGATGCGATGGACGTAGTCGTCGGCATGATGCGGCACGTCGAAATTGAAGACGTGGCTGGTGGTGGGAATGTCGAGGCCGCGGGCGGCGACGTCGGAAGCGACCAGCAGCGGAATTTCGCCCTTGCGGAATTGATCGAGCGCCGCGGTGCGCGCCGACTGGTCCATGTCGCCATGCAGGGCGCCGACGCTGAAGCCGTGCTTCTGCAGCGATTTGTACAACAGCGCCACTTCGCGCTTGCGGTTGCAGAAGATGATCGCGTTCTGGAGGTCCTTGGCGTCGCGCAGCAGGCGGCGCAGCAACTCGCGCTTCTCGTGCGGCTCGCGGCCAACGCTGACCTGGAACTGGGCCACGCCCACGGCCGTCGTCGCCGGCCTCGAAACTTCGATCTTCTCGGGATTGTGCAGGAAGGTTTCGGTGATGCGGGCGATTTCGGGCGGCATCGTCGCGGTGAAGAACAGCGTCTGCCTGGTAAACGGGATCATCTTGCAGATGCGTTCGATGTCGGGAATGAAGCCCATGTCCAGCATGCGGTCGGCTTCGTCGATGACCAGCAGTTCGACGCCGGTGAGCAACAGCCCGCCGCGTTCGGTGTGGTCGAGCAGCCGGCCGGGCGTCGCGATCAGCACGTCAACGCCGCGCGTCAGCTTGGTGTCCTGGTCGCCGAACGAAACGCCGCCGATCAGGAGCGCGACGTTGAGTTTCTGGCCGGCGCCGTATTTGTCGAACTGTTCCTTGACCTGGGCGGCGAGTTCGCGCGTCGGCTCCAGGATCAGGGTGCGGGGCATTCGGGCGCGGGCGCGGCCCTTTTCCAGCATGGTGAGCATCGGAAGGACGAAGGCAGCGGTCTTGCCGGTGCCGGTCTGGGCGATGCCGAGAACGTCTCGGCGGGCCAGAACATGGGGAATCGCCTGTTCCTGAATGGGGGTAGGGGTGGTGTAACCGGTGGCCGCGACGGCGGCGAGCACCTTGTCGGACAAGCCGAGATGGGAAAAAGACATTGAGCCTCTGGTAGAAACCGCCGCTTGGAATCCCGGAAATAACTGTCGCGCTCAACCCCGGAACGGCACGCAGATTTGCACGGGATTTTCGGATACGCAGACAGGCGGCTTATTCAAGATATCGCGTTTCGATACCGGGCCGCGTCAAGGCGGAACATAGGGGCGAATTGGCCAAAGTCAATGGAGCAGGTGCGGGAAGCGTTGAAAAAGCTTAATGTTTTTGCATGAATGCCGCGTCAGCATGCGGGAAACGCCATGTTTTCAAAAGCGCGCCTCGATACCCTCAGCGACGGAATATTCGGCGTCGCCATGACGTTGCTCATTCTCGAGTCCGGCTGCCGGATGATTTTCACCCGAAAGATGGCGCCGAGCTGTTGCAGGGCCTGTTCGGTCTGTGGCCGAAATTCCTGCCCTACGTCCTGAGTTTCGGGGTGCTGGGCCTGCGCTGGCTTTCGAATATCGAGGTCCGCACGCGGGCGGAAAACGTCAACCGCGAATACGTCAATTGGTGGTTGCTCTATCATTTCCTGATCACCTGCGTGCCGTTCACGACCATCGTGGTCGGCCGCTTTGCGCATTTCGCTCCCGCGATCTGGCTCTATGCCGGCCACACGCTTTTGATCGCCGCGTCGGCCTTCGTCTGGTCACCATCACGCCGCATCTGGAGCAGGGCGATCATCTGCGGCATCGGCAGATGTCGACGTCTTGTCTGATCGTCTCATCGCTGCTGGCGATTGCGGTGAGCTTTGTGAGCTCGCGGGTGGCACTATGGGCGCTCGCGCTGAACCTTGCCGGCCGCTGGTCATGAGATGGGGCCGGCAGGCGGAGGTATCGGATTGAACCGGGCAGCGGATTTGCCGACCAAGACAATGATTTGCGCGAACCGTGGCTTATCGCGCAAGGTGGGGAAAACGGATGAAGAACCGGCTGTTGTTAAGGGGTGTGCTGGCGTTGACCCTTGCTGCGTCGTTTTTGATGCTCGCGGCGCCCGCGCATGCGGAAAAGCGCGTCGCGCTGGTCATCGGCAACAACGACTATAGGAACGTTCCGAAGCTGCAGAAGGCGGTGAACGACGCCCGTACCATGGGCGAAACACTCAAGCAGCTCGGCTTTTCCGTCATGGTCGCGGAGAACCAGACCCGGCAGGCGTTCAGTGAAACGCTGTTGGCGTTCGACAAGGCGGTCGAGCCCGGCGATACCGCGTTCTTCTTCTATGCCGGCCACGGCTTCGAAATCGCGGGGCAGAATTTCCTGCTGCCGACCGACGTGCCGGCTGCCAGCGAAGGCCAGGAAGAACTGGTACGCGACGCTTCGGTCCTGGCGGACCGCATTATCGAGCGCCTGCAGAACAAGAAAGCGCGCACCGCTATCCTCGTGTTCGATGCCTGCCGCAACAATCCGTTCGAACGGTCGGGCACCCGCGCGGTCGCCGGCGGTGGCGGTCTCGCGCCGATGACGCAATTGCCGGAGGGTGTGTTCTCGGTATTTTCGGCGGGGCCCCGGCAGACCGCGCTCGATCGGCTATCGAACAACGACGACAATCCCAATTCGGTGTTCACGCGAACCTTTGCCAAGGAATTGCTGCAGCCTGGCGAGAACCTCGTGCAGGTCGCCCAGCACACACGCCGGATCGTCAGCGAGATGGCGGAGACCGTCAGCCACAAGCAGATTCCGGTTTATTTCGACCAGATGGTTGACGACGTGTTCTTGAACGGCGCGGCGAAAGCCGAGGCCCAAGCTGCGAAACCAGCCGAGCCGCCGCAAAAGGTCGCGGCGCTGCCGCCGGTGTCGGTGCCGCGCACCGCGCCGTCGAACGATAGCGTCAACGCGCCGATCGCGATGTTCTCCCGCCACAATGGCGGCTGGACCGTGGTGTTTTCGATCGCCGATCCGACGCTGGGGATTTCCTGGCGGATGGGCGAGACCGGCGAATTCCGCGAAACAGGATTCATGGACACGCTGGATCCGCGAACCCGCAAGCGCATGCCCAACCCGTCGATCGAGCTCGCCGCCGACGCGCCGGCGGCGGCCATTCAGGTCCGCTACGTCGACACATCAGGCGAATTGCAGGGGCCGTTTCCGATCAAGTTCGATCCGGAGGCGGCGCTGATTCACGATCAGCGCAAGATCCTCGACATGACCGCCACGAGCTGGCTGTCGTTTCGCGAGTTCAACGGACTTCTGGTCTACTACACGCACCTGATGTCGTATCGCTGCGCGATCCGCGAAGTGCGCGTCGGCATCGATACGGCGGTACCGGACAAGGTCTTGAAGATGCCGTCCTGCGATATGAGGGATCCCAGCGTCATTCCCCACGACGCGCAGCCTTACCTCAAGCTCGCGCCTTCAACCCAGTTCGTTTCCGTGGAGTTGACCTATCGCGATGGCAGCGTGTCGGAGATCAAGAGTTTCAGGCGCTGAAGGGAACTATTTTCCGCTCCACGTTGCAGAAATGCAACGAAGTCCTAAAAAAACGCGCAGGTAACGGCTTACAATGCGAATAAATGTCACTTAACCTCCGCCATTCTTCATACTGGCCCCGAATTCAAAATTGCAGCGTGAGGGGGCCCGACATGAAACGAAGCATTGGAATAGCTTTCGCCTCAGTTATCTCGTTAGGTATTGGTGGGCTCAGTGTGGCTTCGGCCGCCGATATGCCCGTCAAGGCGCTGCCGCCAGCTCCGGTCATGGCCTTTAACTGGACCGGCTGCTACATCGGTGTAAATGCCGGCTGGAAGGGCGGTCGCTTCCGGGATGAGCAGGCGTCGGTGCCCGCGACGACGGGAACGCTCGGAGTGCTTGGTCAGCAGACGGCGGTGGCCGACCGCATCGATATCGATAGCTTCGACGCGAATTCCGGGGCAGTCGGCGGTCAGGTCGGTTGCCGTTGGCAGACCGTGAGCAACTGGGTGTTCGGCGTCGAGGGAGATGCCGACTGGACCGATCTCCACGGCAGCATTGTGAATCGCCGGGTCGGACCCGGCTTCACCTTCGTACCCGGCGATAGCTTCGACAATCGCGCCCGCTGGGAAGCGTCCGCGAGAGGCATCGTCGGCCGCTCGTTTGATAAATTGCTGGTCTACGGGACCGCAGGCGTGGCGTTCACTCAGGTGACGATGGGCGCAAACTTCATTGCAACGGTCAGCAGCGGAATTCCATTTCCGGCGTCGGCAGGATCGGACACGCAGGTGCTGGTGGGCGGCACCATCGGCGCGGGCTTCGCTTACGCCCTCAGCAAGAACTGGGAAATCGGCGGCGAATATCGTTACACCCGTTACCAATCTGGCGATTTCGGACTCGGGCAGGTAGCCGGTTTTTGCGCAAACATAGGGCAAGCTGCTCCCGTTATTGCCTGCATCAATCAAAACGTCACCGGGCACAAGGCTCTGGAGACCAACGAGGTCCTCTTGAAGCTCAATTACCGCTTCGACTGGGCCGGGCCCGTGGTTGCGAAATACTGAGTTCCGCTGAAGCCTCCCAACAACTCAAAGCCCCGGCATCGTCCGGGGCTTTTTTCGTTGAGGCCGAGAAAACGCCCCGCACCCTAACCCATGATCGAAAATCCGCCATCAACGGGAATGGCGGTACCGGTGACGAAGTCGGACGCGTGCGATGCGAGGAAACACCGCGATCCCGGCGAAATCGACCGATGCACCCCATCGCGCCGCCGGCGTGCGCGCCAGCACTTTGTCGTGCAGGCCATCGATCTGCTCGCGCGCGCGCCGGGTCAGATCGGTATCGATCCAGCCCGGCAAGATCGCGTTGGACTGGATGTTGTCGGCGGCCCAGGCGCAGGCGCAGGAGCGCGTGAACTGCACGATGCCGCCCTTGCTCGCGGCGTAGGCGGGCGCGAAGCTGGCGCCGAAGATCGACATCATCGAGCCGATGTTGATGATCTTGCCGCCGCCTGAGGCTTTCATGGCCGGGTAGACCGCCTGCGAGCACAGGAACGCGCTGGTGAGGTTGGTCCTGATCACGCTGTCCCATTCCTCGATCTCGAGCGCGTGCGGGGGTTTGCGAATATTGATGCCGGCGTTGTTGACGAGAATGTCGGTCCGGCCGAGCTCGCGGCTGACGCGTTCGACCATTTCGGTGACGGCGGCCTTGTCAGTGACGTCGGCGGTGACGGCGATCGCCCTGACGCCGCGCTGCTTGAGGTCTGCGACCGCCGCGATCGACTTCGCTTCGTTGCGTCCGACGACGGCGATATCGGCGCCGGCGTCCGCCAGGCCCCGCGCCATGCCGAGGCCAATGCCGCCATTGCCGCCGGTAACGATCGCCACCTTGCCGCCGAGATCGAACAGTCCGGTCTTCATGGCTGAACTCCTTGATCGTTTTTGTTTGGCGCGTTTTCCTGACGCGAACCGGCTCCCACTTCGCTTGAAAGCACTCCGGCTAGCGCTTGCTCTGCCAGATCAGGATCAGGCCGAGAGCGGACAGGGCCGCGCCATAGCCGGCCCACTGGAGCTGCCGGATCATGAAGCTCGACTGCGGCCAGTTGATCGCGCCGGTGCCCTGACCGATCCACAGCAGGCCCACGGCGAGCGCGAGCAGGCCAACGATCAGGAGCAATTTGCGCATGGGAATTCCCTCGTTGGCGCTGGCCGCGCGTGGTCGTGAAACGGCGTGCAGACTGGCGCGCCTGCTTCCCGGGGGCAAGGGGCACGATGATGTGCCTCATGCCCCCGCGCGGCGCCGTCAACAACGAAGGCACAAAAAAGCCCCGGACAATGCCGGGGCTTTTGAGCTGGTTGAGTTTGCAGAGATCAGTACTTCGCGATCACCGACCCCAGTTGAAGCGATAGACGAGTTCCGTGGTGGCGGTCTGTTCATAAGTGTGGCTGCGATCAATGCGAATGGATCGTAGCCGCTGTACCGCATGGTCCAGTAACAGTGCAGAGCTGCGAAGAGGTGCTGGCTGCCATAGTCATGCAAGACGGAACTCGCTCTTCCAGAACAAGCCCGGGATCTGAGAGATAGCGCATATTCGGTACCGCCGCCGAGGAAGTAACCGTTCATGTCGCTGGCTGGGCAGCACGAGGCCCGTAGCCGAGCCAAGAGTACCCCATCGAGATAGTTGACCTGGGTGAAGTTCGCTTGGGTAAAACCACCGTTAACGTAGGTCAGCAAGCCCTGGAAGGGCCACGTAGCCGATGCGACCACCGGCGCTCCAGGACCAGTCATTCGTTAAGAGAGCCAGTATAGCCAATCGGGCCAGCGCAGCCGCCAGGGCAGTAGGAAGCTATAGTTACCGACGTCCGATGAATCGTCCAGTCGGCGTCGGCAAACGCGCCAATCACGAAATTGCCCAGCGAACTGATAGTCATATCCAAGGCCCACCTTGCCGAAGCCAGCCCTTTCCGCCATTGTCAGTGGCCAATATCGAAAATGGCGAAGTGACAGTGCCGGCGCCAACCGTCGAATGGCTCGTCTCAGTAAGGCCGTAGCCGAAGCCGCCCGAAATCCAGAAGCCGGTCCAGCTTGCGACTGCCGCCACGGGCGCGGGAGCCTTGCTGTAGGCGCGGGGCGCCATATCGGCCGCGAGAGCCGATCCAGAAAATGCCGCGACCGTGGTCAGAGCGAGCACTAATTTCTTCATGTTCAAATCCCCAGTTTTAAGCGTTCGAACCCGATCGCGTGGCGCAATGCAAACGCACCAATTCTCAAAAACCTGATTGGACTATAGCCAGATCTTGGGAAAATGCTGTTGCCGCGCAGGCACACCCGCTGGAAAACGGTTCCAGGCATCTTGGGTTAAAAGGTCGTAAATCAGGCCAAAATCGGCGCCAAAACCACTCCCGGCAGCGCCAAAGCGTCTTCTCGTCCTCGTCGAATGGTGGATATCGACCTCTAAACGTCCAGCAAATCCTCGCTGGCGAATTCCGCCTTGTCGGAGATGAAGGCGAATCGTGCCTCGGCCTTGGTACCCATCAGGCGCTCGACCAAATCGGCGGTGCCTTCGCGGTCGTCGGCCAACAGCACCACGCGCAGCATGGTTCGCTTGGCCGGGTCCATGGTGGTTTCCTTCAGCTGCGCCGGCATCATTTCACCGAGGCCCTTGAAGCGGCCGATATCAACCTTGGCGTTGGCGTTGAATTCGCTCTTCAACAGCGCGTCCCTGTGGGCTTCGTCGCGGGCGTAGACCGTCTTGCTGCCGTGGGTGAGCCGGTAGAGCGGCGGCACCGCGAGATAGAGGTGGCCCTCATCGATCAGCCGCGGCATCTGCCGGTAGAAGAATGTGATCAGGAGCGAAGCGATATGCGCGCCGTCGACGTCGGCGTCCGTCATGATGATGATGCGGGAGTAGCGCAAATCCTCTTCGCGATACTGCGTACCGATGCCGCAGCCGATCGCCTGAATCAAATCGGCAAGCTGCGCGTTGGCGGTCATCTTGTCCTTGGTGGCCGACGCGACGTTGAGGATTTTTCCCTTCAAGGGGAGGACGGCCTGGGTCTTGCGGTCGCGCGCCTGCTTGGCACTGCCGCCGGCCAAGTCACCCTCGACGATGAACAACTCGGAGCCTTCGGCGGCCGTGTTGCTGCAGTCGGAGAGCTTGCCCGGCAGGCGCGCCTTTTTCGTCGCGGTCTTGCGCGAGATTTCCTTCTCCGCGCGGCGGCGCAGCCGCTCGTCGGCGCGCTCGATGACGAAATCAAGGAGCTTGTTGGCCTGCACCGGATTGCCCGACAGCCAGTGGTCGAACGGGTCCTTGATGGCCTGCTCGACGATGCGCTGGGCTTCGGCGGTCGCGAGGCGGTCCTTGGTCTGGCCCTGGAATTCCGGCTCGCGCACGAACACGCTGAGCATGACGGCCGCGCCCACCATGACGTCTTCCGAGGTGACGCTGGCGGCGCGCTTGCCCTGGCCGACGCGCTCGGCGTGATCCTTCAAGCCTCGCAGCAGCGCGCTGCGCATGCCGAATTCATGGGTGCCGCCGTCCTGCGTCGGCACGGTGTTGCAATAGGAGGACAGAAAACCGTCGGCGTCGGCGGTCCACGCGACAGCCCATTCGCAGGTGCCGTGAGCGCCGACGCGTCCGGATTTTCCGGAGAAGATATCGGGGTGCACCAGGGTGTCGTTATGGATCGCTGCGGCCAGATAGTCCTTCAGGCCGCCGGGAAAGTGAAAACTGTCCTCGGCGGGCACGTCCTCGAGACCCTTCAACAGCGCGGGGTCGCAGCGCCAGCGGATCTCCACGCCGCCGAACAGATAGGCCTTGGAGCGGGCCATCTTGAACAGCCGCTGCGGTTTGAAGGTGGCCTTGGGACCGAAGATTTCGGAATCCGGCTTGAAGCGAATCCTGGTGCCGCGGCGGTTGCTGATCTTGCCGAGGTCCTCGAGCTTGCCCTGGGGATGCCCGCGCTCGAACGCCATCCGATAGAGCTTCTGGCCGCGGGCGACCTCGACCTCCAGCCGCGAGGACAACGCGTTCACCACGGACACGCCGACGCCGTGCAGACCGCCCGAGGTTTCATAAACCTTGGAGTCGAACTTGCCGCCGGAATGCAACGTGCACATGATGACTTCGAGCGCGGATTTTTTCGGGAATTTCGGATGCGGGTCGACGGGAATGCCGCGGCCATTGTCGGTAACGGTCAAAAATCCGTCGGTATCCAGTTCCACCTCGATGAAGGAAGCATGGCCCGCCAGCGCCTCGTCCATGGAGTTGTCGATGACTTCGGCGAACAGGTGATGCAGCGCCTTTTCGTCAGTGCCGCCAATATACATGCCGGGCCGGCGCCGCACCGGTTCCAGACCTTCCAGCACCTCGATATCGCGGGCGGTATACCCGGCTTCGGCACTTGAAGCGCGCGAGGCGACCTTGAGCGGGGCTCGACCCTTCGGCTCCGGGGCCCCGAACAGGTCGTTTGTCGTCTTTGTTTTAGCGATTGATTTCAATGGCTTTGGCATGATTTTTCATGTGTTGCACGCATCAGGGGCGCGACGAATCGATCCTGCTGACTATGCCATGGATGGGCTCAAAAAGTGACGGCGGGCTGCGAGGCGGCGCAAGCCGGCTCGGTGAGTTCACACACTGTCCCCGCCTTTGTGACTTGATGCCGCTGAAAGGGCTGGCTTACCTGTTCTTAGGCATCGAACTTTAGAAGGGTTCCCAGGGTATTGGCCGGGGAAGGGCGTTCGGAATGGAAGATTTTACGCGCGCTTTGACCGATTTCGTGCGCGATCATCAGGTTTGGGCCGCGCCGATCGTTCTGGTGCTGGCGTTCGGGGAATCGCTCGCCTTCATTTCCCTGTTGATTCCGGCCTGGGGCGCGCTGGTGGCGATCGGCGCGCTGATCGGGGTCACCGGCATCAGCTTTTGGCCGGTCTGGGTTGCGGGCGGGATCGGGGCCGCGCTCGGCGATTGGGTCTCCTACTGGTTCGGCTTCAAATACAAGGAGCACGTCGCGCAGATGTGGCCGCTGTCGCGTTATCCGGAGATCCTGCCGCGCGGCGAGGCCTTCGTGAAAGCCTGGGGCGTACCGAGCATTTTCATCGGGCGGTTTTTCGGACCGCTGCGGGCATCGGTGCCGCTCGCTGCCGGGATATTCGAGATGCCGTATTGGCGCTTTCAGATCGCCAATTTCGTATCGGCGCTGGTCTGGTCGGCGGCACTGTTGCTGTTCGGCGACGTGATTGCACAGATCGCCGAATGGTTGTGGCGTACGGTTTGATCCTACCCGGAATAAGCGATGCGCGGGTGCGGATGTGGCTTTAACGGTCTTGACGAAAACCGGGCGCGGCCTTATAGCCGCGCCCATGATCGACGCCAGCGACCATTTCCATCGCTCGCCGCCGCCGCCGCGCTCTCGCGGTACGGGCGGACATCTGCGTTTAAGATATCGCCTCTGCCGCCGGATCCGGTCCGCGGCCTCTCCTGCAAAAACGCGGTCTGATCTGGCGGCTCCTACGTCAAGCAGGAGTTTGAAATGTATACGCCTCCGATGTTCAAGCCCGATCGCGCCGCGTGCCTTGCGTTCGCGCAAGCGCGCGGATTCGGCACGGTCTGCGGCATGGGACGGCGGCAGGCCGATCGCATCGTCGCTGCCGTTTTGCCTCGACTATGCCGACGACGGTACGCCGCAAGTCGCGTTTCACGTCGCGCGTAACAATCCGCTGACGAAACTCGCGGACGGCAAATCGGGCTGGCTGATGGCCGTGACCGGCGCGGATGCCTACGTTTCGGCGGACTGGTACGTCTCGCCGGATCAGGTGCCGACCTGGCTTTACCAGGCCGTGCATCTGACCGGCAGGGTGCGGAATTGTCCGACGAGGAACTCGGTCCGCATATCGACACGCTCAGCGCCAAGTTTGAAAGCTGGCTGGTGCCGAAGACGCCCTGGACGTCGTCGAAAGTGACCGCCGGGCGGCTCGATACGCTGAAAGGAAGCAATTGTCGGGTCTGGTGATGTCGGTCGATGAAGTCGAGGGCAGCTTCAAGCTCAACCAGCACAAATCCGATGCCGATCATGTGGCGATTGCGACGGCGCTCATGCAGCAGCCGGACGAGGCCGCACAGACGATCGCAAAGCAGATGGTCGCGCTGCGGCCGCAGTTGGACTACAAGCCATCCACGCCTGCCGGTGTGCCGGTGGATTGAAGGAACACGCCATGACCCTCTCCGATACCAAGCAGCCGAACGGCCAGCAGCTGACCTCCAGCACCGCCACGCGGCCCACCGTATTCGTCGACGGTGCGGCCGGAACAACGGGCCTCGGCATTCGCGAGCGCCTCGGCCTGCCAGAACGACGTCGTGGTCAGGAGCATTGCTGAGGACAAGCGCAAGGATGCGCAGGCAAAGCGCGCGCTGATGGAGGAGGTGGATCTCGTCATCCTCTGCCTGCCGGACGACGCCGCACGAGAGACGGTCGCGTTGATTGACGGCATGGGAGCCGCGGCTCCCAAGGTGCTGGACGCATCGACGGCCTTTCGGGTCGCCGGCGACTGGACCTACGGTTTTCCGGAACTCGCGCCGGATCAGGCCGACAAGATCCGGGCGGCGCGAAAAGTCTCAAACCCGGGCTGCTATCCGACAGGCGCGGTGGCGCTGCTGCGGCCGCTCGTGGATGCCGGGCTGGTGCCGGCGGACTACCCCATCACCATCAATGCGGTGAGCGGCTATTCGGGCGGCGGCAAGTCCATGATCGAAAGTTTCGAACACGGCACGGCGCCGGCCTTCGAACTCTATGGCCTCGGCTTCGAGCACAAGCATGTGCCGGAGACGCAGCTTTACTCAAATCTGGCGCGGCGGCCGATCTTTGTGCCGTCGGTCGGCAACTACCGGCAGGGCATGCTGGTGTCGGTGCCTCTGCATCTCGACACGCTTCCGGGCAAGCCCGATGGCGCCGACCTCCACGCCGCGTTGGCGAAGCGGTACGCTGGCAGCACCTACGTCTCGGTCATGCCGCTCGACAACGCGGCTGCGAAGAGCGGACGCATCGAACCTGAGGCGCTCAACAAGACCAATATGCTCGAGCTTTATGTGTTTGCGAGTGAGAAATACCCTCAGGCGGTTCTTGTCGCGCGTCTCGACAATCTGGGTAAGGGCGCATCAGGCGCCGCGGTACAGAACATGCGGCTGATGCTGGGCTTTGGCGACGCATAGAGCAGCGCGCAAGAACGCACTGTTTCCGTAACGGTCAACATCGTCCCGAGGGGCGGCGTTCTTATCGCTTCTCGAAGGACGAGTCCTCATGGGCGCGGCGTCTAACGTGAGCAAGACAAAACCCCGGCAAAGCCGGAGTTCTCTTATCCTGCCTCATGGCGTGAGCAAGTTCTCAAACTATCTTGAAAATCGCCAGCGCCAGCACGACCTGGGCCAGGAAGCCGACGGTGAAGGCGAGCGTGCGGAACACCGGCAGGCCCATCGTGTAGACGATCAGATGCGCGACGCGGGCCCAGAAATACACCGCGCAGGCGATAGACGGTCCATTTGGTGGAATAGTCGATCTGGCGTTAGGATCAGCACCAGCGGCGCGAAGATCACGAGGTTCTCGACCGCATTGTCGTGCGCGAACATCAGGCGGGTGGCCCATTCGCGCATGCGGCTTGTCGTTGCGCGACGGATTGGCCATCGCGCCGGAGAGGCCGCGAACCTGGCAGCGATTGAGGACGTAGGGGACCCACAACAACCCGGTCAAAATCACCGTCAGCGTCAGCCAGAACAATTCGCGCGTCATAGGCAGTTTCCCCTCAATTCGATTTTCAGTCTCGTCCCGGCGGGACGGCCTCGTTATACCAAGCGCGCAGCGTTGCGCTACGCGCGGACCCGGACGTAGCTGCCGGGAGCGTCTTCGATCGGAGGCAGCGCCTCCGCTGCCGACGGCGCGCGCCGGCACTTCCTCGGCGTCGATGCTGTCAAGCCATTCGCGCCAGTCGGGCCACCACGATCCCTTGTGCTCCTGCGCGCCCTTGAGCCAGTCCGCCAGCGTGACGTCCTTGATATTGTCGTTGGTCCAGAACTGGTACTTGCCCGATGCGGGCGGGTTGACCACGCCGGCGATATGCCCGGAGCCGGACAGCACGTATTTCACCGGGCCGCCGAAAAATTGCGAGCCGTAAAGCACCGAATCCGCCGGCGCGATGTGGTCTTCGCGCGTCGCCAGATTGTAGATCGGCACCTTGACCTTCGACAGGTCGAGCAGCGTGTTGTCGAGCACCATGCTGCCGGTCGGACAGCCGGTTCTCCAGATAGCAGTTGCGCAGGTAATAGGAATGGTTCGCCGCCGGCATCCGCGTCGCATCGGAATTCCAGTGCAACAGGTCGAACGAGGAGGGCGGTTGTCCCTTCAGATAATTGCTGACGACATAGGACCAGATCAGGTCGTTCGAGCGCAGCATGTTGAAGGCCATCGCCATCTTGGCTGCCTTCGAGCACGCCGGCCGCCTGCATGTCGCGCTCGAGCGCCGAGATCTGGTCCTCGTCGACGAACACCAGGAGATCGCCGGCATGGGTGAAATCGACCTGCGCTGCGAGGAAAGTCGCCGAGGTCACGCGCACGCGGCGCTTTTCCGCGAGCCACGCCAGCGTCGTGGCGAGCATGGTGCCGCCGACGCAATAGCCCATGGTGTGGACCTTCATTTCGCCGGTGACCCGCTCGATGACGTCCATCGCCGCCAGCGGGCCTTCCTTCATGTAGTCTTCGAAGGTCTTCGCGCCGAGGCTCTTGTCCGGATTGACCCAGGAAATCACGAACACCGTGATGCCCTGATCGACGCACCATTTGATGTAGGATTTTTCCGGCTTGAGGTCGAGGATGTAGAACTTGTTGATCCACGGCGGCACGATCAGAAGCGGCGTGCGCAGCACGTTTTCCGTCGTCGGCGTGTACTGGATCAGCTGCATCAGGTCGTTCTGGAAGATCACCTTGCCCGGCGTCGTCGCCATGTTGACGCCGACGACGAGATTGGAAGGATCGGACTGGCGGATGCGCAGCGTGCCGCGCCCGGCCTCGATATCTTCCGCCAGCATCTTCATGCCGCGAACCAGGTTGTCGCCGTTGGACGCCAGCGTCTCGCGCAGCACTTCCGGATTGGTGAGAACGAAATTCGACGGCGCCAGCGCGTTGGTGATCTGCTGGACGTAGAATTCGGCCTTCTTGCGGGTGTGCGGATCGAGGCCTTCGGCGTTGCGCACCAGATCCTGCGCCCACTGCGTGGTCAGCAGATAGGCCTGCATCACGAAATCGAAGAACTGGTTCGACTTCCACTCGGGATCGCTGAATCGCTTGTCGCGCGGCGACGGCTCGATCGCCGGCGGCGCCTCTTCGCCGGCGAGACGGCGCACCGATGAGCCCCACAGATCGAGATAGGCCTTGGCGATCTTGGTCTGCAGATCTGCCGAGCGGTCGTTGTCCGACAGCCAGTATTCCGCGACCGCGGTGAAGGTCTTGATCACCTCGCTGAGTTCGTTGGGTGGCTTGTCCTTGGGTTCGCCGCTCTCGCGCGGCTTGAGATAGGCTGCCAGCGCCTGGCCGCTGCTCTCCATCGCCCGCGCGAGGTTCATCGCGAAGGCTTCGGGGTCGAATTTTTTTTCGGCCTGGGTTTCGATCGTCGACGTCACTCATGTCCGCAACACTATAGGTTCATTTGGGGTTCGTCACCGCGTTGATCGGACGGTGGCAATTCGAAGTTAATCTGCGGCAGTTGATCGTGTTGCACTGCGACAAAATATCTTGGTTCGGTCATATTCCTGAGCCCGGCGATATTGAAGCTTTGTTGTTCCGGCTTAGTTGTTCCGGCGATAATTGTTTCGGCGCGACAATAGTTGATGAAATAAGCGTCAGTTGGCAGCGAAGGTTGCGTTGGCGAAGTGGGATTTCGGACGGATGTCGGTGGATCGGCAAATAAGGGCACTGGGTCTGGGCGCGCTGCTGCTTTCGGCGCTCGCGCTCGGCGGCTGCTCGAGTCAGATCGCGGATTTGCCGTCGCTCGGTACGCCCGCCGATGCGCCGCCGCGTCCTAAAGAAGCCGGCGCCTACCTTCCGGTTCACGATTTGCCGCCGGATCGTGAAGAGGCTGCGATGCCGCCGGCAGAGCGGGCCAAGATAAGGCCGAACTCTCGCCGCGCGGGAGCGCCAGGCGTCGGCGGCCGGCCAAAGACTTGCGGCCGCGAAGTGAGCGGACGATAGCTGGCGCCGCCGGGCGTCCGTGCTAAAAGAATCCCAATTCAACCGCAAATCGGGGCGAAGGTATCAAGTTTGCGCCTGAGTTCGCTCTAAATCATTGATTTAGCGTGATTTCATGGCGAAGCCGAATTCCGTTTCGTTTGCAGCGCGTCGACGATTCTGTCCTTACCAGTTGCCGGAGTGAGGTCCTAATGGAAGAATTTTACCGCATCCGCCGTTTGCCGCCTTACGTGTTCGAGCAGGTCAACCGGGCCAAGGCGGCTGCACGGAATGCCGGAGCGGATATCATCGACCTCGGCATGGGCAATCCGGACCTGCCGACGCCGCCCCATGTGGTCGAAAAGCTGAAGGAGACGCTGGGCAAGCCGCGGACCGACCGCTATTCCGCCTCGCGCGGCATTACCGGCCTGCGCAAGGCGCAGGCGGCCTATTACGGCCGGCGTTTCGGCGTGAAGCTCAATCCGGAAACCCAGGTCGTGGCGACATTGGGTTCCAAGGAAGGCTTTGCCAATGTGGCGCAGGCGATCACGGCGCCCGGCGATGTGGTACTGTGTCCCAATCCGAGCTATCCGATTCACGCCTTTGGATTTCTGATGGCTGGCGGGGTTATCCGCTCGGTCCCGTCGGAACCGACGCCGCAATTCTTCGAGGCGGTCGAGCGCGCGATCATCCATTCGATCCCGAAGCCACTGGCGATCGTCGTCTGCTATCCCTCCAATCCGACCGCCTATGTCGCGAGCCTTGATTTCTACCAGGATCTCGTGGCGTTCGCGAAGAAGCACGAGATATTTATCCTTTCCGACCTGGCTTACGCGGAAGTCTATTTCGACGACAACAACCCGCCACCGTCGGTGCTGCAGGTCCCCGGTGCGATCGATGTGACCGTGGAATTCACCTCGATGTCGAAGACATTTTCGATGGCCGGCTGGCGCATGGGATTTGCTGTCGGCAACGACCGGATCATCGCCGCCCTGGCGCGGGTGAAATCTTACCTCGACTACGGCGCGTTTACGCCGATACAGGTCGCGGCGACCGCGGCGCTGAACGGGCCAGACGATTGCATCCGCGAGATGCGCGACACCTATCGCAGGCGCAGGGATGCGCTGGTGGAATCGTTCGGCCGGGCGGGCTGGGAGATTCCGCCGCCCCAGGCCTCGATGTTCGCATGGGCGCCGCTGCCCCCGGCCTTCCGCGGCGTGGGCAGCATGCAGTTCGCGACCCTGATGGTCGAGAAATCCGGCGTGGTGGTGTCGCCCGGGGTCGCCTTCGGCGAGCATGGGGAAGGCTACGTTCGCGTCGCCATGGTGGAAAACGAGCAACGTATCCGCCAGGCCGCTCGCGGCGTGCGCCGCTTCCTTGAAAGCGGCATCGAAACGTTGCACAACGTGGTTCCTCTCGCCAACCGGCGTTAGGCATGATCCCGAAAAGCGTGTCCGCGGCCTTGACCCGGGGACGAAGGCGGTTTTCGGATCGGATCATGCCCGACTCCAACGTTTTCCGGCAGGTTTTTGCGTCATGGTCGCACCCCTGAAAGTGGGTATTGCGGGGCTCGGCACTGTTGGCGCCGACGTGGTCCGCCTCATCGAGCAGCAAGGCCGCGCCCTTTCGGCGCGCTGCGGCCGCGGCGTGCGTGTCGTCGCCGTTACCGCCCGTTCGAAGGCAAAAAAGCGCGGCCTCGATCTGCGCGGCATCGTCTGGGCGAAAAACCCATTGGCGCTGGCCAGTGATCCCGGCATCGACTGCTTCGTCGAACTGATAGGCGGGTCGGGCGAGCCGGCGCTGTCGGCAATCGAGGCCGCGCTGAAATCCGGTAAATCGGTAGTCACCGCCAACAAGGCGCTGATTGCCAAACACGGACTGCGGCTGGCCCAGGTGGCCGAGCGGCATGGCGGCGCGCTGAATTTCGAGGCCGCCGTCGGCGCGGCGATCCCGATCGTCAAGACCTTGCGCGAGGGGCTTGCCGGCACCCGTATCAATCGCGTCTACGGCATCCTCAACGGCACGTGCAATTACATCCTGACCCGGATGGAGCAGGAGGGACTGTCGTTCGCCGAATGCCTGAAGGACGCGCAGCGCCTCGGTTACGCCGAGGCCAATCCGTCGTTCGACGTCGACGGCCACGACACCGCGCAGAAGCTCGCCATTCTCGCCAGCCTCGCATTCGGCACCAGGGTCGCGCAAGGCGCGGTCTATGTCGAAGGCATTTCCTCCATCGCGCCGGAGGACCTGCGCGCCGCCGAACAACTCGGCTATCGCGTCAAGCTGCTCGGGGTCGCGGTGCGGACGACGAAAGGCATCGAACAACGCGTGCATCCGACCATGGTGCCGAAATCATCCTCGATCGCACAGGTGATGGGCGTCACCAACGCGGTCACCATCGACGGCGACGGCATCCCGCCGATCACGCTGGTCGGCCCGGGGGCGGGCGGCGCAGCGACGGCCTCGGCCGTGGTCGCCGATATCGCCGACGTCGCACGCGGCATTCGCGCCAAACCGTTCGGGCGTCCGGTGGCGACGCTGCGCGCGACCAAAAAGGCGCCGATGGAGCGTCATGAAGGCGGTTATTATATCCGCCTGATGGCGCGCGATCTGCCCGGTACCGCTGCCGCCATCGCCACCCGCCTGGCAGAACAAAAAATCTCGATCGAATCGATCGTGCAGCGCCATCCCGAGGGCGTTGACGCGACGGACGCGAAGAGGAAAGCTTCGCCGGTGCCGGTCATTCTGATCACCTACGCCACCAGCGAGGACGCGGTATATCGCGCCCTGCAGGCGGTCCAACGCGACAAGGTGATCAGCGGCCGGCCGCAGGTGATAAGGATCGAAAAAACTGGCGTGTGATCTGAAAATGATGATGCGCAAGAAATTGACGGGCTGAAAGACCCGCCGTGAAGTCTTGAGGAGTGCGCCGATGTCGACCCATATTTCTGTTCCGCCGCAGCTGTTGCTGGAGCGCGTTCTGACGCTCGAGATCGTGCGGGTGACGGAGCGCGCCGCGGTATCGGCGGCGCGGCTGCGCGGCCACGGCAACGAGAAGGCAGCCGACCAGGCTGCGGTCGATGCGATGCGCCGCGAGCTCAACAAGCTGCCGATCGAAGGCACCGTGGTGATCGGCGAGGGCGAGCGCGACGAGGCGCCGATGCTCTTTATCGGCGAGAAGGTCGGGATGAATACCGGCCCGCAAGTCGACATCGCCGTCGATCCGCTCGAAGGTACCACGCTGTGCGCCAAGGCCATGCCGGGCGCGATCGCGACCATGGCGATGGCGGATGGCGGTACGCTGCTGCATGCGCCCGACGTTTACATGCAGAAGATTGCCATCGGCCCCGGCTACGCCAAAGGCGTCGTGGAACTGGATGCGTCGCCGGCCGACAACGTTCGCCGGCTGGCCAAGGCGAAGGGCGTCGACGCTTCCGCGATCACGGTGCTGGTGCTCGATCGCCCGCGTCATTCCGACATCATCCAGGGCGTACGCTCTACCGGTGCCGCTGTCCGCCTCATCACCGACGGCGATGTCGCCGGTGTTATCCATTGCGCCGATCCCGATAATACCGGGGTCGACATGTATATCGGCACCGGCGGCGCGCCCGAGGGCGTGCTGGCGGCGGCGGCGCTGCGCTGCATCGGCGGCCAGATGCAGTGCCGGCTGATTCTCGACAGCGAGGAAAAGCGCGAGCGCGCCCGCAAGATGGGTGTCACCGATCCGCGCATGATCTACGGCATTGAGGACATGGTGAGGGGGGACTGCCTGTTCGCAGCCACCGGGGTCACGACCGGCTCGCTGCTGTCGGGGGTCAAGTTCCGCAGGGATGTCATCGAGACCGAAACCGTGGTGATGCGCTCGGTCACGGGCACCGTGCGTTACATCAAGGCCGAACACCGCCAGCTCGAGAAATTCCACCTCGATTGAGCGAAGTAAATCGTCATTCATGGGCGCGGGATGCGCGAATCTCAGATGCGCAATTGCGCCTCTGATGTCTGCGCCAAATGTCGCATTCCGGAATGGCGAACCAGAACAGCAGGGAGCAAACATGTCTGATGTTTCGGCGGTAAAGGCGCTGGTGTTCGATGTGTTCGGCACCGTGGTCGATTGGCGCAGCAGCCTGATCGCGGATTTCACCAAATGGGCGGAGGGGCGCGGCGTCAAGGCGGACTGGACCGCGCTGGTCGATGGCTGGCGCGCGGTCTACGCCGCGTCAATGGATGAGGTGAGAAAGCATCCGGAGCGCGGCTACGTGATACTGGACAAGCTGCATCGGCAGTCGCTGGAAAAACTGGTCGCGCAGCTTTCAATTCAGGGATTGAACGACGCCGACCTGCATTACCTCACCCTGGGCTGGCACCGGCTCAATCCCTGGCCCGACAGTGTTGCCGGCCTGACGCGGCTGAAGACAAGATACATCATCAGCCCGCTCTCGAACGGCAACGTCGCGCTCCTGACCAACATGGCGAAGCACGCGGGATTGCCCTGGGACCTCGTCATGTCGGCGGAACTGTTCGAACACTACAAGCCGGATCCTGAAACCTATCTCGGCGCCGCGCGCCTGCTATGCCTGGCGCCGGAGCAGGTGATGATGGTTGCTGCGCACAACCACGACCTGAAGGCCGCCCGGAAACTGGGTTTAAAGACCGCCTTCGTCGCGCGCCCGACCGAGTACGGCCCGCTGCAAAAATACGATTTCGAGGCGACGGGCGATTGGGATATTATCACCAGGGATTTTGGCGGGATCGCCGACCGGCTGGGGTGCTAGCGGACGCCCAGGCTTGCTGAACGACAGGTCAAGGTTTCCGCTACTCCCGATCGAAGTCGTAATTCTTGATTAAGATATTGCGGTCAACTTCAGCAGTTGTGTTTTCCCAAACGTAACGCTTCTGTTGGCAATATCGATGACGCCCCCCGGACTTCGAGAGTGATACCATGACCCAGCCGCGCTTATACAAGCGAGTCCGGCCATCTGGCCGGATGTCCCGAGAGGGCCGGATCATAATTGCGAAGAATTTGCCTGCGATCGTCTGCACGGTCATCGATTACTCCGCTGGCGGCGCCTGTCTGGAAATCGGTGGGCAGAGTGCGTTGCCTGAACGTTTCGAATTTCTCTACGGCACCGTGAAAAAGCGAAGCCGCGTCGTATGGAAACGCGGAATACGCATCGGCGTGGCATTCTGACTTCAAAGAATTGCCAAAGCGCGCGCCATCAGGAACTGATCAGCGGATTGTCAATTCCGGCAACGATGGTTGTCAGGACGTCACGAGCAGGCGCACGCACTGATTTTGGCTTCTTGCGAACTGCCTTGAAAGCCAGGTCGTCTTCCTCCGTCGGGAGGTTCATGGCCGCGACCACCTCGCCAAGGGCCGTGGTGTAATCGTTGATTGCCTCGTTAAGGGTTTCGCATTTTTCGGCGGGCCGTTCCGGCGAGCCGGCCGGCTCGATCGCCCTGTGGTCGAAGCGCGCCCGCTCCAGCTTTTCTCCCACAAACCAGGCGCAGAGAACTCCGGTGATTTTGTTATCATCCAGGATATCGGTGTTGACGGTATCCACCGTCATCAACGGACCGCCCGATTTGAGCGCCACGAGATCGCCTGACTTGAAAATCGTCATATATGAATTCTTTAATTCACCGAATCAAGCTAGTGTGATGCAACAATAGCAAGTTGCCGCTGCAGGAGTGGGCGCTTTTCCGGCCTTGCGCGGGTCCGAGCGCACCTGTCTTGAGCGCGCCGCCGCTCATCAATGGTCGCACGCTTGAATCGGATTTTTAATGTCGGCTACGCGCGAGGTCGTTTGCCGCCGCGTGGGCTGAACGAAGTCCGTTCATCCCCCGCAGCAGACATGCGGCGACTGCATCGGGATGTCGGGTGCCAGAGGGCGACATCACCATAGCGTCAGTGATCTCTCGACGACGCAACTTTCAGTCTCTCAACCAGTTCTGGCATCAACCAGCGATGGTTGCCTTGAGCGCTATGCACCAGCCCCCAGCTTTTGTCGAAATCTCCGAGACCTTCAAAATACGCCCATAGCAGCGGAGAATAAGGATCGCAATCACAGCCGTCGGTAGTTGCGCCGAGCGAAATTGACTGCTCAAGATCGGTCACGGCCTTATCGTACTGCTTCTGCCCTATCCACATGGCCCCTCGAAGGCAGAACACGTCGGCAAGGCGTATCGTCCCGAGCCTGGTATTGACCCTGGTTAGTCGCGTGTAGTCACCAATG
Source organism: uncultured Alphaproteobacteria bacterium (assembly GCA_963823115.1). Lineage (GTDB taxonomy): Bacteria > Pseudomonadota > Alphaproteobacteria > Rhizobiales > Xanthobacteraceae > Bradyrhizobium. Next base: position 124,463 of record CAWGKJ010000057.1, read on the forward strand.
GCTGCTGTGTAGTCATGCTGTCTCTCGTTGGTCATTCCACGATAATCGAGCGCTGTCTCGTTGCTCGCATCTCGATTGATTGCGGCGCTAAAATCATCTTTAGCGCGAGCCAACCACGTCTTTGCGGCATCTTCCGATTCAAATCTGTTTTCGATCGCAGTCCAGCTGTGCTCGAAATATGCGAGGCCGCGCGCATTGAACGTCTCGGGATTGTCTGGATCCAGCCGTACCGCCGCATCGAGATCCAGCATCGCGGACTGATAAAGGCGGATATAGTCGGTGGCCCCGATCGATCTCATGACGTGACGATAGCGGGCAATTTCCGCATACCCGCGCCCGCGTTGAATATGGCCTGCCGCCCGTGCCGCGTCGGTAGTGCCTGCTTCAATGGCGCGACCACCATCATCAATCTGACGTTGATAGCCGACCGGATGGTTAACACTCAGAAGGATGGTCAATCCGCCGGCGCAACCGACCAATAACAACGCCAATGCGATGAGCGCGCGCCGAAAAATCATTCTTGTTCCATATGAACTAGGCCTTGCTGTGGTTTGAGATAATGGCTTCGGCTTGACATCGATCATGCCGTCGGAAAACCATCCGCAACCAGCGCAGAGGTCAACCAAAAATAGCTGGCCAGAGCGCACTTAGGCGGCGACGCCCTCGCCGGGAATTACAACACGAGATTTAAGGATGCTTGAGCAACTTTGGGTGAAACGTAGAAATTGGATTAATAATTACGCACTGTCTCCGAGCAGCTGATGTCTCGTCTAATAGCGATGTCTTGGCCCTCCGCCCAGGCTGCCCTGGCATATCTCAAATGTGCCAAAACCAGACTCACGGTGCAGGCGACACTCCCGGCTCCAGCCGAGCGACGGTGAAAATTCCGTGGCGTCGATCCCACGGCATTCGTCTTAGGTAGCAGTTGAGGTTGTCGTCTTTATCGTCCCAAATGCAATCAGCATAGATGCCCGCCTCATCGAGGCGTTCGACGACCATCTTCGTTGATGTGCCTACGAGCCGCACAATGTCGGCAGGTATCAGCGTCTTTGCCGGGAAATCCCGCGTGCGCTTCATCGTGCTTTCACTCCATACAGCGCGTTCGCATAGTTGAACGCGGCTATCTGACACTGGGCCACGAATTGGTGCTCCACTTCGGACTTCGCGCACTCGCGCACGAGACTCGTGATCTTCTTGTCGCGTTTGAATTGAGCGGCGCAGACATTGATCGCCGTGTTCATCACGTCGAGCTTTTGCTGGCCCTCGGCGTCCGATATCGTGACCTTGTCGATTTCGCTCTCGCAATCTGGCACCTTCACGCTGCCAGCGAACGCCGGAGCAGCCGCCACAATGAGCGCGATGTAGGCGAGGCTAAAACGGAATATCATCGTTCGATCTCCATTGGCTTCGGCGAGAAGAAAGAAAAGGCCCATAAAGTAAGCTTGATTGAGAGTGCAAAAGAAAATCAGAAGTTTGGTTTCCAACCGTCCGCTAGTTGTAATTTCTCGATAAAACCATCCCCCGATCGCGCCATGTGGCATTTGCCCAAGTCAAGCTTGGTTCGGACGCTCTCGGCGGCGCGACCGGCATCTGACGCCGCCGAACAAAATAATGCGACAAGGGCGACCGCAAAACAGCGCATCACAACCATGTTCGACCTTCCCGAAACAGACCTCTTCCTGAAATCTCGCGTCTTAGCTCAGTACTTACCCAGGATCGCCAAGTAGGCCGGCTCGGCTGCTTTCAGGGCCTTCTGCGAGTTGGCGGACAAGGTAATGGTTACCAAAAACTCATTGCCGTCATTGTCGCTGTCTGTGGTTACCGCCTGCAATTCGTAGCCCTGTTCATGAAGACTTCCGGCCTCGAACTGGTGTCGCACGAATGCGACCTTGCCATCGCCGCGGGGAAGGGCGTCAAGGTCGGTAATTTTGGCGTCTTTGGCGAGACTGTGCCAATACGCGATGTTTTCGGGCATAAAGTCAGAAATCGGCTGCTTCTTGCGATTGTACTTTACAGCAACATAGATCTTTGCAGCCGCCCTTTCAAAATTGATGCCCTTGGGTAGCAGGAACTGCGAATTGAAATAGCGAGTTGCGTCCCTGTCTTCAACCCAACCGTCGGGAATCACGATCGAGGCACGGAAGAAGGGGCACAGCTTACCGTGGCATTGGTTCATGATTTTTTCGATCGTTGCCCCGGCAGGCGCCGTCGCAATCAGACCGGCAACCAGCCCGACGGCGCAAGAAAGTACCAAGCTTTGCCGCATCCTTTCTCCTCCGAATATGCAATGCCGATTTTGCATTGCCGCAAACCATGTGATCGCGGTTTAGTTTGGCGCCGGCAAACAAGCTATTCGTTGCCGACAATGCACGATGGGTTCAATGCGGGATCTAGGCAGCACTTCGCAAGAGCTACTTCCGAACGTCATCCCTGCGGAATTAACCAATGGTAGTGGTGGCATCGAACCATAAAGCAACTTAACTCGACACACGATCGTCAACCCACCTTTTGAGATGAACCCATGGGCAAGTTTCTGCTTGTGTTTTTATTCGCTCCAAAGGTTGGAGACGATACCGACAACTAAAGGCAATGGACTGATAGGATAAAGCCCGCAGAACCATCATGGTCTTGTTCGGAGCAGCCGGTGATTAAACAGCAGTTCGTGGCCAGTGTCAGCTGGCCGCCTTCAAGTACGCTAATGCTTTGCGTTGGCTGAAGGCGGAATACGGGAAGCAGGTGGAAGTGAAAACTGTCCGAATTATTCTTTATCTAATTATTGCATCGTCAACGGGGTTGAACTTCGGTAGTCGGTCCTGGGCGGATGATGCAACCGACGAGAACCGTGCGATCGAACTCGTCTTCAACTCACCGAAAGTTAGGAGTTTTATAAAGAAAATGAAGGCAGCGAAACAACCTGTTGGCGCAATGACAGAGCGAAAGTCAAAATGTGTGTTTAATGTGCGAGTATTTGAAGATCGCCCTGATCATATTGCGACATTTGGATTCTATGATGCGGATATTTGCCGAGGAAATGTAAAAGACGCTTACTGAGTTAGGGTCGCTTCGCATCGAGTCGCTTTTTTTCGTTTTAACCTGCCAAGTAGACCGATCCCGCCAGCGCCCGCAATTTAGGAGCAAAACCGGTAATCCTCACCGCGAGCAAATGTCTTCCGCTGTTCACCCACCAACGGACATGCAGCGACCACTGCGTCACCTCCGAGTTGTGCCAAATCCCGGAAATGGCCACCCCGCCTCATTTATCAGCTCGTCGGCGGGCACGAGCAGACTGGTCGTTGGGGCAATGTCTGGATATGATCCTTGCGGGCCTACGCACGGTGCATGACAATTGCAAATTGCTCGAAGAGCAGGGAGGAATATTCATGTTTCGTAAACTCGTGATTGGCGCGCTAGGCGCCATGGCTGTCTTGTTCTCGACTACGGCATTCGCGCAAGGTACTGCGGCAGACGCTAAGGCCATGCTTGAAAAGACGGTTGCGGCCATCAAAGCCGATAAGGCCAAGACGCTCGACCAGATCAACAAGGGCGAAAACGGCTTCCTTGTGGGGGACATCTATCCGTTCTGCTTCAATCTCAGCGACGGTAATATAGTCGCCCTCGGCAATCCCAACGTAAAGCAGTTGCTGGGAACGGACAGCAGGATGCTCAAGGACCCAACCGGCAAGGTGTACGGCCAGGAGCTTTACACCGCGGCAAAAGAGGGCCAGGTCAATGAGGCCAGCTACATGTCTCCCAAGGCCGACCCTGACAAAACGTGGGTGCCGAAGGTGAGCTTCGTTACCGCGGTCGTCGGCCTGGGATGCGGCGTCGGTTACTACAAGTAGTCCGTTCCAAACCAACCGTCGTATTGCTTGCAACGCGATGAAGGAGCAAGCGTAGCCCGGATGAGCAAAGCAGCATCCGGGGCTGATCTCTCGATTTACTGACCCCGCACATCGATGCGCTCATGCGGGCTACGCTGGCTGATTTGGGTTCTGTCCAGTCCCATTTGCAAGAATATTCCGGTTCGCCCGTTACTGATTTGCCCGGCGGGCGGTCCGACGAATTTGGTGTCCAGCCCTTTTCGAAAAAATATTCCTCTTCGTCGCCACCCCAAATCACTTCTATATCCCTCGCCGTCTCGTCCCACTCGAGGGGCGTATCGCGATCGTCACGGACGCGGGGCGGGATGAGGTGGACGCAAGGAGCGCTTTAGACGAGGGCGCTGATTGCGGACGGTGAAGTCGTGTGGTCCTGACGCCTCGACGCCGGCGTCAAGTCAGCAGAGGCAACTCTGCCGGCGACGGTGACAAACAAGCCCGATCACCGGGGAGGGTACGAAGGAAACCGTTAAAACCATTGCGTGCGGGAATGCCGGGGGTTTCGGCGTACTCGTGGTGACTAACGCGCGTGTTTACTACACTACACGCGCGGCCTCGGGCGCGCGGGCACCCGGCATTCCCCACGCCCTCAGGGGCGGAAGTTTCCATGCACAACTCGGGCGCACGCGCCGCGGGGTCGCGGACGTGTATCCGGGGCAGTAGCCCTGATGAGCGAGCGACATCCGGGGCTTGCCTTTGAACCTTCTATACCCGCATATCGATGCGCTCATGCGAGCTACGATGGCTGCATGATACCAGGCCGTTACGCGGGGGATGACGGGTATAAGTCGCGACGAATGCATGCGAATCATTGAATCCGCAACCATGTGGCCTATTTGCTGAATGCATCATGACGTTTCCCGCATCCGCATTGCCTGTCGAAGCGCCGCCGGCATTTCTTGGCGTGTCGCATTCCGCGACCGGAAAGCTGTGGCGCGACCGGCTCGATGCGCGCGGCGCCGCGCGCGCGCTGGCCATCGCGCAGCGCTATCAATTGCCGGAGATGCTGGCGCGGGTGCTGGCGGGCCGCGATGTCGAGATCGACGCGGTCGAGGATTTTCTCGATCCGACCATCCGCAAACTGATGCCCGATCCCTATACCGTGACGCAGATGGAAGCGGCCGCCAGGCGCATCGCGGACGCGGCGGCGCGAAACGAAAAGGTCGCGATCTTCGGTGACTACGATGTCGACGGCGCCACCTCGGCGGCGTTGCTGGCGTGGCACCTTCGGCATTGCGGACTCGATCCGCTGATTCATATTCCCGACCGGATTTTCGAGGGCTACGGCCCCAACGTCGAGGCCGTCCGCATGCTCGCGGGCAAAGGTGCCACGCTGCTGGTGACGGTGGACTGCGGCACCACCAGTCTCGAGCCGCTGGCGGAAGCGCGACGCCTCGGCATGTCGGTCGTCGTCATCGATCATCATCAATGCGGCGATGAATTGCCCGATGTGGACGCGCTGGTTAATCCGAACCGGCCGGACGATCTTTCGGGCCTGGGTTATCTCGCTGCCGTCGGGCTCGTGCTGGTCACGCTGGTTGCGGTCAATCGCGAACTGCGCGCGCGTAGTTTCTGGACCGGCGAAATGCCGGAGCCGGATCTTCTGGGCATGCTGCATCACGTTGCGCTCGGCACCGTCGCCGATGTCGCGCCGTTGATCGGGCTGAACAGAGCCTTTGTCGCCAAGGGCCTGATCGCGATGCGGCGCCGGGATCATGTCGGCCACACCGCGCTGATGGATGTGTCGCGGCTGAACGGTCCGCCCGAGGCCTGGCATCTCGGCTTCATGCTGGGTCCGCGCATCAACGCGGGGGGAAGGATCGGGCGTGCCGATCTCGGGGTGCGGCTGTTACTCGAAGGCGATGTTTCGGAAGCGGCGCGGATCGCCGCCGAACTCGACCGGCTGAACAACGAGCGCCGCGTCATCGAACAGATGGCGGAGGCCCAGGCCGAAGCCGAGGCGCTGGCCTCGCTGGGGCTTGAAGACAAGGGCTCCGTGATCGTGACGGCCTCGGAAGGCTGGCATCCCGGCGTGGTCGGCCTCGTCGCCTCGCGCCTGAAGGAGAAGTTTTCACGGCCCGCCTTTGCCATCGCGCTCGAGCCCGGCGGCATCGGCACCGGTTCGGGCCGCTCGATCGGCGGCGTCGATCTCGGCAAGGCGGTGCGTCAGGCGGTGAAAGACGGATTGCTGATGAAGGGCGGCGGTCACGCCATGGCCGCAGGCGTGACGCTGCGCAAGGAAAGGCTCGCCGAATTCCGCGCCTATATGGAAAGCGCACTGGCCCATGACGTGGCGCAGTCGCGCCATGTCAATGAGCTTTTCATCGACGGCGCCGTCAGTGCGCGCGCGGTGACGCCGGAACTGGTCGCTACGCTCAATCGCGCAGGTCCCTTCGGCAGCGCCAATCCCGAGCCGGTCATCGCGCTGCCGTCACATCAGCTGGTCTATGCCGACGAAATCGGGCAGGCGCATCTCCGCGTCAGGTTCAAATCCGGCGACGGGGCTGTTGTCAACGGCATCGCGTTTCGCTCGGTCGGGCAAAAGCTCGGCAACGCGCTGATGGCGCATTGCGGCCAGCCGCTGCACGTGGCGGGATCGCTCGCCGTCGATCGCTGGCAGGGCAGCGAACGGGTGCAGTTGCGCGTGCTCGACGTTGCCGTGCCGGATCAGGGACCGGCGGTGATCAGATAGACCTCAACAAGAATCGGGAGCGGAAATGACGGGGCAGGTTCAAGGCAAGGTCGCACTGGTTACCGGCGGTGCATCCGGCATCGGCGCCGCGGTCGCCGAGCTATTGGCGCGCGAAGGCGCCTCGGTCGCGGTGACCGATATCGACGAACTCAGGGGTCCGGAAGTTGTCGCCGCTATCAGGAAGGCCGGTCATGCGGCGATGTATCTTCATCAGGACGTGACCAGCGAGCCGCGCTGGGTGGAAGTGGTGGCCGAAATCGAGAAGCGCTATGGCCGGCTCGACATCCTGGTTTCGAATGCCGGCATCGGAATCTCGGTGCCGTCGATCGTCGACATGTCGCTGGAGGACTGGCGCAGGCAGACCGCGATCAATCTGGATGGCGTATTTCTTTCGGTGAAGCATTGTCTGCCCGCCATGCGCAGGAGCGGCGGCGGTTCGATCATCATGATGTCGTCGCTCGCGGGCCTGCGCGGCGCGGCCACGCTTGCCGGCTATAGCGCGACCAAAGGCGGCGTCCGGCTGTTCGCCAAGTCGGTCGCGATGGAGTGCGCGTCAATAGGTGACGGCATCCGGGTCAACTCGGTCCATCCCGGCATTATCGACACGCCGATATGGGTCAAGATTCCGGCGGAGGCGGCGGGACGCGGACAGAACGCGCCGATTGATCCGGAAGAACTCGCGAGACTGGCAACGCCGCTCGGCCGCGCCGGCCACGCCTCGGAAATTGCGCTCGGCGTGTTGTATCTGGCGTCCGATGCGTCAAGCTATGTCACCGGCACCGAACTCGTGATCGATGGCGGCATGAACGCGGGCGCCGCCGTTCGCAGAGCGTAAAGCCCCCTTGCATGTGCAGCAATGACCGTGCCCTAACCGGCCTGCCTCAGGCGCGCCAGCACCTTCAGCCCGCCGTATCCGTCGGCCGGCAACAACCCCATCTTGACCTGATAATCCCTGATCGCCTTCATGGTGTCGTTACCGACGCGGCCGTCGGTGCCGCCGGTATCGAAGCCTGCCTTGGTGAGGCGGACCTGCATTTCCTGGACTTCGGCCAGCGTCAGCGCGCGCTCCGAGCCGGGGAACGGCTGGATGAAGGGCGGCGCGCCCAGGATGCGGTCGCCGAGGTGGCAGATCGCCAGCGCGTAATTCATCGAGGGATTGTAGCTTCGCACGGCGTAGAAATTTGGTCCCAGCAGGAAGCTGGGGCCGCCTGGCACCGGCACCCACATTTGCGCGCTGGCATTCGGCTGCGGGAATGGCTGGCCGTCGGCGCGCGAGACGCCGGCGCTTGCCCATGCCGCGTAACTGCGGCTGCGGCCGGAGGCGCCGCCCGGCGCGCGGACTTCGTAACCCCAATGTTCGCCGCGATGGTATTTGCCGCGACTGATCAGGAAGCGCGCGGTGGAGCCGAGCGCATCGTCGGGCTTGCCGAACGGCGATACCCGGCCGTCCCGGTCGTAATCCATCCCGACATTGAGCCAGACTTCCGGCATCCATTGCGTGTGTCCCATGGCGCCGGCCCACGATCCCCGCATCTCTTCCGGCGTGCTCCAGCCACGATCGACGATTTTCAGCGCGTTGATCAGCTCGGTTTCCCAATAGGTGCGGCGGCGCGGTTCGTTCCAGGCGAGTGCGGCGAGCGAGGGAAATACCGGCCGCATATGGTTCTGCTGCACCAGCGGATCGCCGTAGGCGGATTCGACACCCCACAGCGCCAGCAGCGTGCCGCGCTCGACGCCGAAATCCTGCTCAATCCGCGCAAACAGCGCCTCGTTTTTCTTCAGCGCTTCCTTGCCGGCGATGATGCGCCAGTCCGAGACGCGACGATTGATGTATTGCCAGATCTGTTCGTTGAATTCGGGCTGGTTCCGCATCTGCGTGAACACGGTCATGTCAGGCTCGATGCGGTCCATGACGCGGGCCCAGGTCGTATCCGAGATGCCCTTTGCGAGCGCTCGCGCGCGGAATCCATCACGCCATTGATCGAAGCCTGGCGGGGCGGCCGCAAACGCGGCGAGGGGATGCGCGAGCAGAACGCTGGCGCCAATGCCGGATCGCAGCATGGTGCGCCGCGTCGGCGTGTTCGAAGAATCAGGCTGTTTCATCGCGCCAGTCTAGCGGCACGCCGAAACGTTTTCGAGCGAAGGGGGCCGGATCACGTTAAGGCTTTAGACTGGAACCGAGCCTCTAGCCATCCTACTGCAGGTCTGCGGCGATTTTGGACAACCAGCGCCGGATCGCGACCTGCGCCTTGGCGCTCAAGCCAGCCGTCAGCCGCCGCTCCAGGGCTTTGGCATGGCGCCGACATTTGTCGAGCAGCGTCACGCCGCGGCGGGTCAGCGTCCACTGCAGCACCCGGCCATGGACCGGGTGCGGCGTATTCCTGATCGCGCCGTCACGTTCGAGGTTGCGAATGATGACGCCGACGGTCTGCGGGGTCAGCAGCGCCACCCGGGCCAGGTCGGCGCCGGACAGTCCGGGGTAGGCGTTCAGCATCGTGAGCACGGCAAATTGCGGCGGCGTTACGCCGAGATCGGCCAGCGAGCGTTCCATAGTCAGCCGTGTCGCGGCCTGGGCCTGGCGCAGCAAATAGGCGAGGTAGCCCTTTTCGCCGCGTTTGCCCTGGCCCGGCAGCGGCGGGCGGACGCCGGCGAGACCGGAATCCGGCGCGGATTTTTCCCGGCGGCGGGAGGAGTTTTTTGCAGCGGCCGATGATTTTCGTTTTTTGGACGGCCTTTCGAGACGGCCGCGACCTGGCCGAAGCGACGTTCTTGCGCATATTATCAGTACTCTTATAATAAATAAGAACTCTTATAACATAAGGTGATGAAAATGTCACATGCCCGCAGCGAATACGAAGACTTCAAGACGCTGGCGCCCGAAGCCTACGACATTGTCCTGGCGCTGGGGCAGGCCGCTGCCAAGGCCGGGATCGACAGGCAACTGCTCGAATTGGTCAAGCTGCGCGCGTCGCAGATCAACGGCTGCGCATTCTGCGTGCAGTATCACATCCTGCAAGGCGAAAGCCTCGGCATGCCGGCCGACAAGCTCAACCTTGTCGTGGTCTGGCGCGAGGCTCCGCTGTTTTCCTCCCGCGAGCGTGCAGCCTTGGCGTGGACCGAAGCCCTGACGCGGGTGACCGAGGGCGTCAGCGACGAAGTCTATGCGCAGGTATCGGCCGAATTCTCCGAGAAGGAACTGGCCTATCTCACGTCCGCGATCGCCTCGATCAATGTCTGGAACAGGTTGGGGGTCGGCTATCGCTGGACTCCGCCGGCGCGGAAAAAGGCAGTTCACACTGGGGCGTAATGATCGGGGCGTGGACCCATCATTCCGCCACCCGCTCCAGACTTACCTGGCACATGCCGTCGCACCCGATCGCTTTGGACGCGGGCGGCGTCAGATCGACTTCGCGACGCGGCCAGAACCTGCGGTTCGGTCCTTTATCGGCGACCGTGCAGACGACCGACTTTCCGTTGGCAACGTTAGTCACGCGAAGCCGTCGGCCAATCGGTTCAAGCATGTGCGCGCAGACCATGTCCCGATAGGGATGCAGCCGTTTGCCGTCAGCCGCGACGGTGTCGTCAAACTCGGTGGCGACGCCGCCGTATGGCGGCGGCTTGATGCGCGTCAGCCAGAGATCATCGAATGTTTCAGCGCGGGCGCACAGGCATGTCGCGAACAGCATCAGCGCCGCGAGCACGAGCAGAATTCGGGTATCCATGCCCCTCACTCTGCCGTTTACTTATGGGCAAGATCGTGGCGGCTCAATGCCGAATGTTTGGCGATACCGAGAAGTCCTCGTCGCTTCGGGCGGCAGAATCGTCTGGACATCGCGCGACGGCCGACCGGAGTGCGCAACGCTCGCCAACGCGAACCTCCGTCGATGCCAACAGATTTGTGCGTCGACCCCTAATTCTCGCCGCCTTCCTGCGTGTCGATATGGACAACAGTGTCCTCCGGCAAGGCATGCGCCACGGCAGGCATCGGGGCGGCTTCGGGTCCGATCTCGCGCCCGCGTCCCCTGATCAAACGCTCGTAAGCAGAGACCAGCGTGACGTAGGGATTGACCCAGATCCAGCCGTCGCGCGTAAACACCTGCACGTCGAAATGCAGATGGAGGCTGGTGCCGTTGGGATGGTCGAGGAAATTCGAAACCACACCGATTGTCTCACCTTCGTCGACGCTGCGTCCATTCAGAATGCCGTCGGCATCCAGGGCGGCGGGATTCATATGCATATAGCGAAAGCGGATATGTTCGGTGCGAGTGTTAACCTGCAGCGTTGCCGCCTGCTGTTTCGCGGATCGGATCACGACGCCGTCGCGAACGGCGACCACTCCCCGCTTCTTGGGGTCGCAGCGTTCGTCGTTTGCTTCGCTGACGGCTGGACACGGCGCCGGGCGGATATCCTGCCCCTGATGGCCAAATCCGCCGGCGCATTGGCCCACATTGAAACTGCGGGATTCGCAGAAATTGTCCCGCCAAGGATAGCTGGCAATGCTGCCAGCCAGTTCGTCGATCGGTTTGTCGTACGACCTGCGGTTTCGGAACGATTGCGAGTGAACGAAAGCCGGAGCTTTTTCCAGCGGGAATCGAATTTGCGAATAGGCGTTGGCGTCGGCGCTGCCCCGCTGTTTGCGGAAGCCGCTCCTGGCAATGATGTCGCCGCTCGGTCGATAAGTGAAATCAGCCGACCGCTCCAACGGCCGCTCGGCAACGCCAGAGGCCATATCCATTCGCGGTCTCGAGGGCAGGCCGCCCGCGACGCGCAGGGCTTTGAGGAAGCGCTCTGCAACTGGATAAGCCTCACGGCAGGAAAGTCGCCGCGCGCGCGAGGTGCTATCGAGGCACTGGATCGACACCACATAGGGGACGCCGAAGCGCGTAAAGGCATAGCGCACATAGCCTTCCCTGATGAAGCGGCGCAGGTCGGGATATTGTGCGGATAATGACTTGACCGGTTCGCCCTTGCCGCCGACGGGATCGTTGATGTCGTAGACCAGGATCGAGCCGGTGATCTGTACTTCGACCGGCTTGGCGAAGGTTCGCTGCGGCATGCCGTCGCCGGCGCCGGGCTCGAGCGAAAAAACCGCGTCATAGCCGGCAGGGCCGGCGTCGAACAGGTCGACCGGACGGAAGTCGGCCTGATAGTGCGACAGCGAGAGGCTGGCCGGCGCGCCGTTCAGTCTGGCGTCGAGAAACGCCGCGGTGTCGAATGGCAGCAGCACCGGCACCGGACTGCGCCCGATCCCTGGGAAAACCTGCGAGGTCACTGCGTTCAGTTGCACCAGCGCCGGCCGCGAACGCGGATCGAACCTGGGGAACCTGCGTTGGGCCGAAAACGTAAATGTCGGCGCGACCGCTGGCTGGGTGTTGATCTCGGACCGGAGTTGATCGACCGCAGCTCGCCATTCGACGCGGACAGCTGAAATCGCAGGCGTCTTGAATTCGTCGGCGTGCAGCGTGGAACTGCCGGCGACCACCAGAAGCAAGGATGTCAGCGCAAGGGTAACGAGCCCGAAGGAGGCACGGTGGACAGCCTTATTTCTCAACTGCCCCCGGCGCATGACCTGATATCGCTTAGTCCTTGGCGCGCTCGACGTAAGACCCGTCTTCGGTCATGACCACGATCCGCGTTCCCGTGCCGACGTGCGGAGGCACGTTGGTTCGCACGCCGTTGGAGAGAATGGCTGGCTTGTAGGAGGACGATGCGGTCTGGCCCTTGGTGACCGGCTCGGTTTCCACGACTTCCAGCGTGGCGCGCTGCGGCATCTGGATCGCCACCGGAATGACGCCGTGAAGCGACAGCTTGACGGTCATGTTTTCCTGCAAATAGGGCGCAGCCGTACCGATCACGTCCTTCGGCACCTGGATCTGATCGTAGGTGTCGGTATTCATGAAGTGAAAGCCGTCGGGGTCTTCGTAGAGGTAGTTGAAGTTGTGGTCCTCGATGGTCGCTTTCTCGACCTGGTCCGTGGTCTTGTAGCGCTCGGAAATCTTTACCCCATCGCTGATTCGGCGCATTTCGATCTGGCTGACCGGGGTTCCCTTGCCGGGATGGATGTTCTCGGCGGTCAGAACCACGTAAAGCTTGCCGTCTTGCTCAATAACGTTGCCCTTGCGAATAGAACTGGCGATGACTTTCAAAGCTGTTTTTCCTGATATTCTGGCCCGGGACCGGTCTGGACATGGGCGTCCTGAGGCCATTGAGGCGGTTTCGGGCTGCAACATACTGATTTTGCCGGTCGATGCCAGCGTTTTGCGGGCTTATGAGGCGGCTCGCTAATGGCCGAGAACGACCAGCTTTCGCCGTGGTGGTCGCCCGGGCGGCACGCCGATATCAGGCCGTTTTTAGTGGCGCGAGGCGCTGTCACCAAGGCGGTCAGGGCATGGTTCGACGAGCAGGGCTTTGCCGAGGTCGAAACCGGGATTTTGCAGGTTTCGCCGGGCAATGAGACCCATCTGCATGCGCCGCGCACTGAACTTAACCGCGCCGACGGCGCGCGCGCGACGCGGTACTTGCGGACCTCGCCGGAATTCGCCTGCAAGAAGCTGCTGGCCGCGGGCGAAACGAAGATCTTCGAGTTTGCCCGGGTGTTCCGCGACCGGGAGCGCGGCGATCTGCATCTACCCGAATTCACCATGCTGGAATGGTACCGCGCCAACGTGGCCTATGACGCTGTCATGGCCGATAGCATCGTCGTCATCGCCCATGCCGCGCAGGCGACCGGCATCGGGCGCTTTTCGTTTCGAGGGCGAAGCGCCGATCCTTTTGTCGAGCCGGAGCTGTTGACGGTAGCAGCCGCGTTCGAGCGCTTTGCCGGGATCGACCTGTTTGGGTCGGTCGTGGACGGCCACGGCGATCGCGATGCGCTGGCGGCAGCGGCAAGAGCGCGCGTACGAATATCGGATGACGACACTTGGTCGGATATTTTCAGCAAAGTCCTGGTCGAGTATGTCGAACCAAATCTGGGGCAGGGGCGTTTGACAATATTGTTCGAATATCCGGTTCCAGAAGCGGCGCTGGCGCGCGCCAAGCCATCCGACCCACGCGTCGCTGAACGCTTCGAGGTCTATGCCTGCGGCGTCGAACTCGCCAATGGATTTGGCGAGTTGACCGACGCCAGCGAACAGCGCCATCGCTTTGCGCAGGCCATGGATGAAAAGCAACGGCGCTACGGCGAGCGTTACCCGCTCGACGAGGAGTTTCTCGACGCGGTAGCCGTGATGCCGGAAGCAAGCGGCGTCGCGCTCGGCTTCGACCGGCTGGTGATGCTGGCGGGCGGCGCGCTCAGGATCGATCAGGTGGTGTGGACGCTGCCTTCGGGTGAGGCATGAGCAGGATCGTTCTCCCGTCAGCCGCGACTTTGCGTGAGCCCGCTGAACTTGTTGCCTGCGGTCTCGCGCCTGCAGCCGCGCTGTCCGATCTGGAAAAGGTCGCGGCGCGTTATGCGGTGGCTGTGACGCCCGATATTGCCGCGCTGATCGACCCCAGCGATCCCTCAGATCCGGTCGCGCGGCAGTTCATTCCAGGCGCTGAGGAGTTGGTGACCGGGCCAGGCGAGAATGCCGATCCGATCGGGGACTACGCGTATTCACCGGTGCCGGGTATCGTGCACCGCTACCCCGACCGGGTGCTGTTCAAGCTGGTTCATGTCTGCGCGGTGTATTGCCGGTTCTGCTTTCGCCGAGAAATGGTCGGGCCAGGCAAGGCGCCGGCGCTCTCGCAAGCCGCCTATGATGGGGCGATCGACTACATCCGTGTGCATCCCGAGATTTGGGAAGTCATCCTGACCGGCGGAGATCCCCTGATACTGTCGCCACGGCGGCTCAATGAAATCATGGCGGACCTCGCGACAATCGATCATGTCAGGATCGTCCGGATTCATACCCGCGTCCCGGTCGCGGATCCCGCACGCGTCAATGGCGAGATGATCGCGGCACTGAAGGTCAGGGGCGCGACGACCTGGGTCGCCCTGCACGCCAATCATCCCCGGGAATTGACCGACAAGGCCCGCGCTGCCTGCGCCGCTATCGTCGATGCCGGCGTTCCCATGGTGAGCCAGTCGGTGCTGCTGCGCGGCGTCAATGACAACGTCGAGGTGCTGGAAGCGTTGATGCGGACCTTCGTCGAGTGCCGGATCAAGCCCTATTACCTGCATCACGGCGATCTCGCACCCGGAACGGCGCATCTGCGCACCACGCTTGCGCGTGGACAGGAATTGATGCGTGCGCTGCGGGGGCGGGTCTCCGGACTATGCCAGCCGGACTACGTGCTCGATATCCCCGGCGGTCACGGCAAGTCGCCGGTCGGCCCTCAATACCTGTCGTCTGCAAGTTCTTCTTCTTCGCAGCCAGATTTTTTTTCCGCAGAGCGTGAACCGCATGCGGAAACGCGCTATCGTGTCGTCGACTATTGCGGTGATGTTCATCTCTATCCTCCGAAGCCATGATCGACAGATGACAGAGGGAGGAGGGCCGGCGCCGGAGCCGCCGGAGGATCAGGGCAATCGCAACGTCGAGAACGCGGTGATGCTTGGTTTTTTCGTCGTTCTGGTGGCGGCGGGAATTTGGTTGCTGGGCACCATGGCCGATGTACGAAAGGTTCAGGACTGCGCCGCCCAGGGGCGCCGGAATTGTGCAAAGATCGAGGTCCCCGATCGGGCGCGGTAGAGCGTTTTCGAGCGAAGTGGAGACCGGTTCGGGTGAGGAAAACGCGTCAGGCAAAAGGGTTGGAGCCTCGGTTCTGATTTAATTAGAAGTGAGGTTTCAGACGCATTTCTTTGAAATGGGAGAAGCAAGATGAAAGAAATGCCAACGAAGAAAATGCCAACGGCAAAGTCGATCGCGGCGGTGGCGCTAATGCTCCTGATTGGCGGCCCGGCTGCCATGGCGCAAACGGGGGGCAGTTCGGGATCGTCGGGCGCAGCAAATCAGCCCTCGACAATGCGTGAAGCCCCTGTTGGCCACCGCCAACCGCGGGCCAGCGACGTACCGTCAGAGAAAGATCTGAGCAATCCGAACAATCCAGCGAACAAGGAAGATGCTGCGCTCGACCGCAAGATCAAGAGCATTTGCCGCGGCTGCTGATCTACCCCTTGCGCGCGGCGAGCGCCACTCCGATCAATGAAACGCCGCCGAACAAGAGATTGACGCCGACCAATAGCCCGACCGCCCATTCCGCCGAGCCCGGAAGCCCGGTGATGATTACGGCGGCAATCAGGATGTCCAACAGGCCGGAGACAAGCATCCAGCTCCAGCGCTCGGATAGTTCGCGGCGATGCTCCAGCGCATACATGATGGTGGCAACGCCTTCGGCGAGGAAATAGGCGCCGACCACGATGGTAAGGGTCAGAGTGCCCTGCAGCGGCCGCGCCAGCAGGAGGATGCCGGCGGCAACCGCCAGCGCTGCCGATATCAGCGACCACCAGAACCCCGGCATCTCGCGGGCCCAGAACGTCAGCGCCAGCCCGGCGATGCCGAATATCAGGAACATCCAACCCAGGTAGATCGTGACCGCAAGGCTCGCCAGTGGCGGCAGGATCATGGCCGCGATCCCGAGAACGACCAGCAGGATGCCTTCGATCAAAAAGGCCTTCCAATGCTCGCGTACCGCGGCGCTCATTTCGGATTGCAGCTTGGCGATGTCCTGGGGAAGGGTCATTGCAAATCTCCCGGTGCTGATGTCGCAGAATGACGCCCTAATGTGACGTGCCAATATTGCCAGTATAACGTGTGCCAACGCCGCAGGAACAAATTTGTTCGCAACATAGTCCTGCGCAGGGAGGGGGCCGCCTCAGCCCCCGCCCGGCGCGGACGAAAAGCCGCCAGCCGTGCTGCGTATCCGGTTGCGGCCGAGAACATAGATCGCCGTGGTCGCCAACAGCAGCGCGCTCCCGATCAGGATGGAGGTAAAGCCGATGGGAACCAGAGCGAGCGCCATGTTGCGTTCGGAATTCACAAGCCAGTGATGGATCGACGTCAGCACAAAGGTCAGTCCTATAAATCCGGCGCCGCCGCCGAGCACCAACAGCGCCCACATCCGCCGCAACTGGCTGAGCCGGTGGCGGGCGATCTCGGTGCGTAGCGCTTGATGGCGGCCGACCCGCCGCACCAGCCGTACAGCAACCGTGATCGAACTGACCCCGATCAAGACGCTCATCGATCCCAGCATTAACCGGGCGGATGCATCGATATCGGGGTTTTGCTGCAGCGTCAGCAGCGGGAAATCAAAACCTGCGTGCAGCACGAGCGGCGCAAATAGCATCAGAATGCGATTTGAGATTCGTGCCCAGTCGCGGTGATGCCGGTGCGCGCCAAGCGCCGTGCCGGATCGTCCGAGGGCAAGATAGGCGCCGGCGATGATACCGAGTGCGCCGTGGAACGGCACGGTCAGCACGCTGCGCAGCGCGGCCAGCGATCGCCACATTTCCGCATGCTGCACGAGGTAAGCGAGGTTTTCGTAGGCCGCAAAGCCGAGCCCTGCAGCCGCCCCATAAACCACGGTGTCCATCGGATCCGCGAAAGCCCGGCGACGTGCCGAAATGGCGACGATGACAAGAATTTTGACGGTTTCCTCAGGCAGGGCGACCCCGAATACCGAATGCAGAGCTTGCGCAACCAATGGGTTCTCGGGGGCTGCGAGGATGGACGCAAACGGCGCGCGCACCGCGCCCAATAGCGATATGGAGGCGGCCCCCAGGAAAAACGCAGTCCAGACCCTGGCGGGTTGACCCGGATGCTCGCCGGCGGCAACCACCAGCCACAATATCAGCAGTGCGGGTGCAACCGCTGCGGTGCCGATGACGGTCGGAAGGGATTCAATGAGATTCATCGGGATGGCAAATACGCCATTTTTCTCTGTTATCAAGGAAGTGCGGCGGGAAGCTATGGCGACTAACGTGCCAGAAACCGGTTCGTGCCGCATCAGGCGCTCAGCAGCCCCGGCAAATATTTTTCAGCCGCGAATTCACCAGCGCGTCTTCGGCGCTGATCGAATCCACATATTTCGCGTCGTCGACTTTCGAAACCGGCTGCGCTCGCAACGGCGGTTTTGACACCACCGGCAGAGTGGCCCTGTCGTAGCAGGCCAGCCTGGCGCCGGGGTCCGATATCGATTTGCATTCCGGCGATTGGGCGATTGCGGGTTGGCACAGTGCGCAAGTCAGCGCGACCCCCCTTATATTGACCAATCGAGCCGCGTCACGAAATGGAGGCGCTCCCGACCATGCATGATTGATTAGTTAAATCAAAGAGTTTGCCGGGTTTCTCCAAGCAAATTGCCCGCAATTACGTGCTGTGTCCATCGATGAATTCGGAAATGCGGGTGCAAGGTTGTGGTGTGATAGATTGCGTTGTCGTCAGTCTTGGGAGGCGCGCTAGGTGATCTTCCTGTTCCGCGGAGCCGAGAGTCACGCAAGGTCGGTGCTTAAAGCCGTCAGCTGGCGGACCTTGGGTACGCTCGACACATTTGCGATCAGTTGGTTTTTCACGGGCAGGGTCGAGATTGCGGGCTCGATTGCCGCCCTCGAGATCGTAACCAAAATAGCCTGGTATTACCTTCACGAACGCATCTGGGCAGCCATCCACTGGGGCCGCCGTCACCACTGATCGCGGGTTCTGGGCATGAGGGTTGATGGCGCTCCCTAGCGGAGCTATGTTTATGAGCAAAATCAATTGGTTTGCCAGTTTTGGCAGTCCCAAACGGTGCTTAGTCCCTCACTGAAACATTTGAGCTTTTCGGAGAAGTGGCAAACTCACCGTCAGCTTTCCGCTGCTTTTTCATTGCCTTCCGCGCCAGCCGAACCTGATCAGCCTTGCGGGTGTAGCGCTCGACCTCGGCCAACGTCTTGTGGCCGGTGATTGCCTGTATCTGTTTCGCCGTGCAGCCAGCTTCGGCAAGCCGTCTGGCGGCAGCCTTGCGCAGGCCGTGAGCTTTACAGCGTACCGGGAGTTTGGCGGCCCGGATCGCCTTTGACATGAACTGCCCAAATCCTTTGACTGAGAACGGCTTCCCCCAATCCGTGGTCAGGATGACGAAACATCCAATTTTCGCTGCAGGGCCAGCTCACGCTGCAGCCGCGGGTGCATCGGGATCACCAGCTTTTCGTCGCTCTCGGCCTGCTTTGTCTTTTCCTGGGCAACCTGGATGGTGTCGCCGTCAATATCGGTGCGGGCCATGAGGTAGGTGTCGGACCCGCGCTGCCCGGTATAGAGCAGGAGCGAATAGGCTAGGCGCTGCTTCGTACCCGATGCCCATCGCCTCTCAAATTGCTCGAGCTCGGCGTCGGTCCAAGTGTGGATTTCCGTCGACCTATACGCCTTGACGCCCAGCGTGGCATCATAGTCAATCCATTTCAGCGAGATGGCGAAATGTACAAGGACTTCTAAATCCTCTTGAGCAGAACCGTGCCGGCGCCGGGCTTCTCGGCCATGTCGCCGATGAGAATCTCGAGGTGCTCGCGCTTGAACTGGTTGACAAGGCGATGGCCATGATCGTCCAAGAAATGATCAATGACCCTGCGATAATTCTTGCGGCTGGACCGCGCTAAGCCCTTATACGTTCTGCTTGCGAAGTAGAGCTTTGCCAATGCGGCAAACGATCCCTGGCGCTCTGTCACGCGTGGCGCGGGTGTTGCGGGCAAGTCTTTTATACTGGCGTTGTAGTCTGCCCAGAAGTCCGCGGACCCAAAGGGACCGCGCAGCGGCGTGCGTTTGCCGTTGCGGCGGAAATAATGCCGCATGACGCCCAGGTGATCCGTGAAGGCCTGATGGTATTTCAGCCTTCGGATGCGGCTTTCGGCTTGAGGTCCGCCCACGTGTCATCCTCGTATTCACCGCCGCGGTGGGGTATAGCCTTGAACGCCGCGCGCAATTCGTCAATATCGTAAATCAGCTTTCGTCCGACGACACGCGGCTCCGGTAGGACCTTTTCAGCCACCAATTCGCGGAATTTCGTTTGGGAGAGGCCTATTGCCGCCGCTGCCTCTAGTTCGGGCAGACCGAATACGATCGGCAGGGCTGTCATAACTTCTCGGCGCCGACGCGGAGACTGGCTGGCCTGGATCATTCGCCCCCCGTCATCGAGGGGGAGAGTTGCGGGCGAATCCTCCAAACGGTTGCGGTCATACCGCTATCGTTCTTTCGACGCGCGCCAGTTTGCTCGATCTTGCCCGTCCGCTTCAATTCGCTAACGCGAGGGCGAACACTCAAGACCGACAAGTTCAGATCCTTTGCAACCTCGTCTGCAGTAGCGCCGCCGGGTATAGGTCGCGAATTGCGCCAGCACCGCCGCCCGCAATTTGCTGGCGTTGCCGCCGATGGCCTCCGCCGCTTGTTCGGACGGTCCGGAAACCTTGAAGCCAGGCGCGTTGGGATAAATCAACTCTGACATCCTGCTCATGCCGCACCTGTCGAAGCAGAGACTGGAGCAAGGATCAAATGCGAGGGGACAAGGCAGCCGGGCGCGCCGGGTTTAGGCCCCCAAGCGTCCATCCATACACCGCTGTCTGTTAGGTACTGTAAGCGCTTGCCCCATTGCGCGTCCGTGAAGGTTCGCGGATCGACAACTGGTACGGGCTCGCCGCCGCCTTCCGGTTCGTCGTCATAACCACCGGCATTTAGCCAGCTCGCCGGATACGGAATAAATTGCCGTTCCGCCTTCGGCTTGCCTGCCCAACTTGCGGCGAACGCCTTGGTTTTTTCAATCAGGGCAGGAAGGGCTATCAGGCCAGAGCCGATGGCCTTGGCAAAAGCCCGCTTTGCAGCTTCCGGACTCTTCTTTTTCGGATAGATCGCATACCACTCCCGAAAGCCTTCAGGGCTATAGCTCGGGAGCGCGTTCTTTCTTTTAATGCTTATAATGTTTTCTTCTTCTGGCCCATTGCCGGCCCTTTGCTGGCCCACTGCCGGCCCGTTTGCTGGCCCCAGCAACTTCCTTCCGTTCTGGAAAACATCGTAATTACAGATAGTAATGATGGTTTGAAGCTGGCCCGTTTGCAGGTCGATCATGCGCTCGCGTTCGAGCCGGGCCAGGAACGTCCTAACCGTCTTTTCCGAGGTCCAGCGCCACGCTTGCCGCAGAAAGGACCGCGAATAGGAAAGCTGTCCACGCTGCAGATTTAGCAATTCCGACGTGCGCCCATTGCGAACTAAAACCTGCATAGGCCGCCATGCCGCATTGGATATCAGCCAAAGCCACGCCTCGCGGCGCGTTAGCGGCTGGTCGTCAAACATCGGATGATCGAATATGGAGCGGCTAACGTTGAAATGCCCTACCGCCTTCATTGCACGCCCCCCACGTCGCGGACGGCATTGCACGCGATATCGCAGAACAGACGCACCGTGCCAGTGGGACCGTTGCGCTGCTTCGCTATGATGGCCTCAAGCTGATCTTTAACGTCAATCAGCCGATCAATTCGCGCGGCCTCCTTGTCGGCGGTTTCGCCCGTTGCCCGCTCCAGATAATAAGCCTCCCGATAAACAAATATGATTGCGTCCGCGTCTTGCTCGATTGATCCCGAGTCACGCAAGTCCGCCATTGTCGGGCGCTTATCTTCCCGGTTTTCAACGCCGCGCGACAATTGCGCCAGCGCGATAACTGGAACATCCAGGTCTTTCGCGAGACCCTTCAATGCGGCAGAAATCTCGCCAACTTCGTTGACGCGCGCCCCCGAATATCGATTAGATGGCCTAACGATATGCATGTGATCCACAACCACGGGGCCGAGTCGCTGCCCGTGACGCTCCAGGGTTTGCTTATGTCTGCGAGCCCGCGCCGCGATCTGTGAGACCGTAAGGCCCGGAGCCGGATCAATCTTGAGGGACCATTCACGCTGGCGCCTGGCCGCCTCGATAACGCGCTGCGCTTGCGCATCGTTTAGGGTGCCGTTCGCGATGTCGTAGTATGGAATCGGCCTGCTTGGCTCAAAGGCGCAATCCGCGAGGCTGCGGTCGGAAAGGCTGACAGCCCCCATCTCCAGCGATTAAAATAGGTAGGCTCGCCCGCCGATGCGGTCGCACGCGCTACGCAAAGCGCCAGCGCCGTCTTACCCATGCCGGGGCGGCCGGCCATTATGACCAGTTCGCCGCGCTTGAGGCCGCCGGTTTTGCTATCGAGTCCTGCAAGGCCCCAGCTCATGCCCGCCAGCTTGCCGGGGTTTTGCATTCCCCACTGCATCCGCGCCAACGATTGGTCGTTAGCCTCGCGCAAGCTGACTTGCGGCGTTGCCGCCGCCGTCGCCTGCATCGCGATATCGTCTAACAGCGCGATACCGGTGCCAGCGATATCCGCCGCCGACTGATTGCTTTGGACCCCCAGCGACATGGTTTCCGATATCGCCACAATTTTGCGGCGGTTGGCAAACTCGCGGATTTGCTTTGCATAGGCCGCAGCGTTGCGGGGGATTGAAGCCGCCGCCGCAATCCGCGCGACGTACTGCCCTAGGGTCGTGCCCTCTGCAACAATCACGCTGGCGTCGCCGCCCATTGACGCAATGACAAGCGCTGGCGTTATGATCCCGTGAACATCGCGGGCTTTCGCGAACGTTTCAAAAAGTTGCGAGTGCAGCGGTTCGGAAAAGTCATCGGCGGAAACCGCGCGCTCGATAACCTCAAACGCGGAGTTTGTGACGAGCGCCGCGCCTAAAACCTCTTGCTCAAGTTCAATGCTGCACAGCGCTGCGTCGTCAATCTTTGCGAGGGCGTTCATGACCGCGCGCCCGCTTTACGGAACGGAATGACGTTGGTTGCGGGGCTGGAAGGATTTGCCACCCTATCAAATTCCGCTAGTGCCTTTGCATATTCTGGATTATCCCCGGCCCGATAGGACCGGGAGGCCGCATATGCTTTCCGCACGTTTTCCCAAAGTGTGGCCTCTAGGGTGGCCTGGCTAATCATTGGCCGCCCCGTTTTCATTCAACTCCTGCAGCATGGCGATGACACCGGGTAGATGTTTCGCAGCAAATTCGAGAGAGCCGCCAGCGGGCCTCATGTCCCCCGAAGCAGTGGGCCTCAACCGAACAATGCGAACCACCGGCTTGCCGTGCCTCTGATCGAGTTCGGTCTTAAACCGCTCACGCTTTTGATCCGCATCTCTGCGGTATTGGTTAGTGCTGCGTGAGGACACGCTTGAATTGCGGAGAGTTTG
>CAWGKJ010000058.1:0-8754 GCA_963823115.1 uncultured Alphaproteobacteria bacterium
CGGATCGCCACAGCACGTCGCGTCATGATCTCTTGCCACCGCAAAATCGCCTCAGATCAGAGAACGTACCAAGAACGAGGTCGCCCAGCAACGGCATTCATAGTCGACATTGGGCTGCGTGGGAAATTGCCTGGCAGATCCGCGATTCCACCTTTGGGGATAACGACCCAATCCCCTCGTAGAGCACTGGTAACATGATGTTATGCCGCCATCAGACCCGATCGAATCTCACGAGGCTCCGCGAGACCCAATTGAAATTCGGCAAGAGGACGCCATCACCATTCAGGAGGCGCTTGCCATCACAACCCGGCGCAAGCCTTCGCGATTGGTAAGAGTACCCTACAGCGCTGGGCCAAGGCGTGGGACGAACGAAGGGACAGTTCGGTCAGGAGCGTGTTGGTGACAACGCGCAAGGGAAAGACCTATCATCTTCATCGCGATGATTTCAAATCCTGGGTCTTCGATCAGAAACAAAACATGAGACCTAATGAGGTCAGGAGAGACCCTATAATATCTCGCGAGACCTCGGAAGATTTTACGAGGTCTCGGCAGACCTTCGCGGGATCCTGTGCGGTCTCGCGAGGCCTCCTCTGAGACCGACGATATTGCCCGCGATTTGCGCGAGGAAAATATGCGATTAAAAGTCGATGTTGAGGTGCGAAAACAACTTCTCAATCAGGCGGCGGGGGAAATAGGCCGCCAGCGTGGGCAGATCGAAGCGCTATTGCGGGAGAACGGCGCGCTAGATTTACGGGTGTTGCAACTATCATCTCCATCAAGCCTGGAAAGCGCGGAACTTCCGCCGCCCGCTTCGTATCACGTCGATCCGGATGTGAAAATTCCTGAAGGCCTCTTCGATGTTGGCGATTAACACCGACCCCGGGGACAATAGTGTTAGATGTACACTGTTGATAAATGACTGAACAAGCGGCGCCGTCGCGCTATACTGTGCATAAGGCCTATGGAACATATAACTGGCCGCGGCATCCGGGCTCTGCTTGAAAACGAAGCGACCGCTGCCATTGGTTAGACTATCCACCCCTTGCTGACTAAGCAAGGCTTTTCTTTTGTTTGAATGCCCTCGTAATAACATGAAGCAACTCGGTGCGGGAGTTTGCTTGTAAGCCTTCAGATCACAGAAACCCTTCTTCGCTTCGAGGCATGGCCGCAGCGTAAGCGATGTCCGGAGCACATTGGATCTCCGGTTTGACCCCGGCCGTCGGTCGACGCAGCGACCGTGACGGGATGTTTGCAATAAAAATTGCAATATTTGTTGCAAAGCTTTGCGGTAGTTTGGGCGAAAATCGCGGCGGATGGCTGCCGGCTATGCAGCGGCTGCGGTGCGCAACGCGCTGAAATTCCACGGCAGCAGCATGTCGATGTCGGCGTTGCGATGGCCGGTGGCGAGCGCCTCAAGCGTGGCTTTCATGTAAGCGAACGGCTCGATGCCATTTATTTTGCAGGTGCCGATGAGCGAAGCCAGGCGCGCCCAATTTTGGGCTCCTTCGTCGTGGCCCGCGAATAATGCATTCTTTCTGTTGAGAGTCAGCGGCCGGATCAGATTCTCGACCGGGTTGCTGTCCATTTCGACGCGGCCATCATCGAGATAGACGCAGAGTCCTTCCCAATGGTTGGCCAAGTAGGCGAGCGCCTTGCCCATGTTGGACTTGGGCGACAGCCGCTCGCGCTGGACGCGGATAAAGGCTTCGAGATCGGCGACCAGCGGTTCGGAGCGTTCCTGCCGGGTGGCGCGGCGCACCTCGGGCGAGGCGCCGCGGATTTGCTTCTCGATCGCGTAGAGCGCGGCAATACGTTGCAGGATCTCGTCGCCAATCGGCGACCCGGCCTCCGACATAGCCTTGATCACTTCGCGGCGGCCATGGCTCCAGCAATAGGCGAGCCGGAGCGGAGAGCCGCCCTGGCGGTCGGACTTTTCGAGCCGATTATAGCCGGCGTATCCATCCACCTGCAGCACGCCGTCAAAGCCGGCGAGGATCTGTTCGGCATGGACGCCGCCGCGGCCGGGCGCGTAGCGGAACACCACGCCCGGCGGATCGGCACCGCCGAAGGGACGATCGTCGCGCGCCAGTGCCCATAAGTAGCCGGTCTTGGTCTTACCCCGTCCGGGATCGAGCACCGGGGCGGTGGTCTCGTCCATGAACAGCTTGCTGGAGCGCTTGAGCAACTCGGCCATCCGATCGACGATGGGCGCCAGATGAAATGCAGCGCGCCCCACCCAATCGGCCAGTGTCGAGCGCTCGATCGGCACGCCATGGCGGGCAAAAACCTGGGCTTGGCGGTAGAGCGGCAGGTGCTCGGAATACTTGGACACGATCACTTGGGCGAGCAGCGCCTCGGTTGGCAATCCGGCCTCGATCAGATGCGCCGGCGCCGGGGCCTGGCTCACGCCGGCCCGCCCCTTGGGGCAGGCATAGCGCGGACGGATGGTGACGATCACCTGGAACTGGGCCGGCGTAACGTCGAGCCGCTCTGTCCGGTCCTCGCCGATCTTGGCCATCGTCCCGCAGCCACAGGGGCAGGCGATACTCGCCGGTTCGATCACCTGCTCGATGCGCGGCAACTCCTTGGGCAGCGCGCGGGAGCGACGCTGCTGGCGTTCGACATTGGCCTCACGAGAGGCTCCGGTTCGGCGAGTCGACGGATTCGCGAACTTCTGCGATCGCGATCTCGATGTCCTCGAATGCCAGTTGCTTCTGATCCGGATCGAGCTTCTCCGATCTCGGTCCGAATTGTGTTCGGCGAAACTCTTGCACCAGATGCTCAAGCCGGGAATTTGCTTCTTTGAGAAAGGCGTTCTGCGCTTCGAGATCGGCGTTCTGCGCTGCGAGCTGGGACTTGTCCGCTTCGAGATGCAGACGCGCCGCGCGCTCGATATCGAGCTCGAAAGACTTCTCGACAAGCGTCTTGAATGCCATCCTCAGATCTTCGGGAAGGCTGCTCAGACGGGCAGGATCAAGTGCTTCGGTCATGCCGAAACAATAACCGATTTGCTCCATTGCGGCCATTCAAAACGTTCTGGCTGATTCAATTCGCCGCAGCTGGTGGCCGCACGCGACGCATTGCGACGCGTCGCCAATCGAGCCCTTCAAACAACGCTTCGAACTGCGCCCGCGACAACCGCATCACCCCATCGCGAACCTGCGGCCAGGCAAATTGTCCGCTCTCCAGACGCTTGTACGTCAGCACAAGGCCCGTGCCGTCCCATACCAGGATCTTCACCCGATCGCCGCGCTTGGAGCGAAACACCACCGTCAGTCCGGAATGCGGATCGAGCCCTAGTTCGTTCTGAACCGTCGCCGCCAGTCCGTCGTGGCCGCGCCGGAAATCCACCGGTCGCGTCGCGATGACGATCGGCAGGCGCTGTCCGGGAATAATCAACGCCGTGCTTCCAGCGCAAACATGATCTCGGCAATCCGGGTCGCCGTGGTCTCCGCCGGCAGCTTCAGCACAATCCCGTTCACTTCGATCGAAATGCGCTCGTCCACAAAAGGACCGTGCCTCACTCCGATCTCCGCATCAACGGCAAGCGGCACGAACGGGCACCACCGCCATTCTCATCGCAGTCGACGGGAACCGACAAACGACCTTCTCGCGCGGCCCGCCGCCACAACGTCAGATGCTGCGGTGACATCCGGTGCCGGCGCGCAACTTCGCTGACCGTCACCCCGGGCTCAAAACTCTCCCGCACGATCTGCGCTTTTACGACGTCCGGCCAACTGCGACGCCCGCTCGGCCCCTCGATAACTTCAAGGCGACCGGCAAAGCCGCTTACCCGATCCTCGTCCGATCCAACATCCAGACCCATTCCATCCTCCGGCATAACTCAGCCGCAGAATGCAACGTCCGCCGTTGCTTCGAAAACTGAAATCTCAATGGTCTCTAAACGTCGCTTACGCCGCAGCTGTCCAGCGAAGGGCCATCGAGGCCGAGCTCCAGCGCTTCACGTTGCGGGTAACACGGCGCACTGTGCCCATCATGTTCTCGATGATGTTGGTGCAGGCGAGTGACCGCCGCAGTTCGGCCGGCAAGCCAAGCCGGCTCACGGTGAGAATTGCAAGATTCTAACGCGCTTTGTCAAAGACGAGTCGGGAGCAACCGCCATTGAATATGGCCTTATCGCCGCCGGCATCGCGGTCGCAATCATCGCGGTCGTCCAAGGCCTCCGGCGCTAATCTGAACTCGACCTTCGGGACCGTCGACGGCGCTTGCGCCTGCTGCGGCGTAAACCAAATTCAGCGTGGCTGCTGAAAGCTACTGGCCCCGAAAGTCCGGGGCTTTTTTCTGCCTTATTCAAAGGAGTTCATTACCCTTGAAGGACCGAGGCAAGACGATGGCGGGCCTAGAAATCCCCGATAAACCCGATCCTCAATACTGGTGCGAGCGGGCTAAGAACACGCGCGCCGAGGCAGAGCGAATGGCCAACCCAACAACCAAGCGCATGCTGCTTGCTGTCTCAGAGAGTTACGAGCGTTTGGCCAATACATTGCCGCATGCTCGGACGGGGCTGTTGATCCGGCGGCTCGACGGGGTGAAACGGCAGGGAGCCTAAGCCGATGCGCGTTGCGCGCTGAGAGGGGCCAGCCACCCATGCGAAAATCAAAGAGCCGCGGCCGGACGAAAGGGACCGCGGCTCTCTGTACGCAAGCCAGCGTGGTACGGCGCCGAAGGTACGGTGATATGGTTATCAAATGCTAAAGAGGGCGCGAGACGACCCGCGTGTCATCGGCGGGCAGGCGGGACGGTGGGGCGGATATGGCGTAAAGACAGCCCCGCTGCCGCGGGGGAAGTGATTGCGGCGGCCATCTTGGGCGCGCAAATCGTTACGCCAGCGGTTGAACCGACAGCCGCAGATTTCTGACTAAATCCCTAGGGGATCTATCTGGCGCTGAACCAGGGAGCACGACCGATGCTGTCCGAAATCTTCATGCTGCGCGTGGAAGCTATTCTACGGGCGTCGAACGCGCCGCCCCCGGCGCTAGCGACACCCTCCATGTCCTATCAAGCCACCGGTGAGCCCCATTAAAGACCCACAGCAAGCAGGCAAACAAGCCTAGAGGAAAAACCGGCAAGATCACGCCTGCTATTGCACCTTCTCATTTGGTTCGGTTTTCCTCTCGCCCTCATCAATTGGCGCGTCAGTTTCACTGAAGTGCTCAGCCGCAGCGCTAAAGGTGTCCGCCAGGGGCGATTTTACGATTCTGTATCCTATGGCCAGGCGTCATATTTGACGCCGCGTAGTGTGTGCGCGCGCTTTTTCTTCATTAGCTACCCCCCATACAACACCCCAGACACCGGCGAACGCAATCTTAATAGATAGCGCTTTGATTTGTAAGCGGGGCGGCCGGGTGTTCGCGTCTCAACCGGGGCAACATATTTCGACACCGATCCGTCAGGTGCGATGGTCTTCAACCGATGGCGGACTATTTGTGCGCTTGAGACTGAGCTTGTCCACCGCCAGTTCCCGGTATTTCCGGGCAACGGCGAGCAGCCGCTCCAGCATCAGTCGAAGAAGCGTGCGCGCGAACCAAATGTCCTTGTTCCGTCGATCGGGCCGAAACCGCTCGACTATCCGTGCTCAAGGTCAGCACGCTGACCGGACGATCGAGGGCCCGGTGACGTTCATGCTGTAGTACCGGCACGCCTCGAATAGCGTTTACAACCCGAACCCGGAATTTTAGCTCGGGCCGGACCACCGGCCCGGCCCGAGGGAGTTGCTGTCTACGACTGCTGGCAAGCCTTGACCAGCTGGCCCTTGGCTTTCTCCAGCTCAGCGCCGAGCTGTTGTGTATTCTGGTCATTCGAAGACTGCATCTGCTGAGCGATACCGCTGATCAGCACCTCCGTGTGCTGATTCTGCGGAGCTTTTTCAACTTGCTCAGCGACGTTCGCGAAATGATTTTGAGTGCCCATGATGTTTCTCCTAGGGAAATGGGGCGATTGCGCCCCGGTGGTGCGCCCCAAAGGCATAAGTCCGGTACCCGTCATTAAGTTGCTGGGTAACGTGCATCATTTTTAGTCATCCCAAGAGACCATTTTTGCCTTTGCAATAAATTGCAAAGATACGCGATCGCTCTCTGTAGAATGGCCACTCGGCGTGTTCGCGCCGCCGTGCGGTGGCGATCGAAGCCACGATGCGGTCCTGGGCCCAAAACGCCTGCGGCTCGTCGCGCAAGAGCGCGTCATAAGTGGTCGCCAATGCAAGACCGAATTTGGTCTCCAGTTCTTCGCGCCATTGACCAACCAGCGAAGCCGGCGTGAGGACCAAGGTGCGCTCGGCCATGCCGCGCAGCGCATATTCCTTGAGTACCATGCCGGCTTCGATCGTCTTGCCGAGCCCGACCTCATCGGCAAGCAGAACGCGGCCACGGAACTGCTCGAGCACCTTTCGCACCGTTTCGATCTGATGCAACAGGGGCTCGACGCCGGTAAGATGCGGCAGGCACAGGAGCTCGTCGAAGCCCTGCGCCAAACCGAGATGGGCGAAACGTTCGCGCAAGCCGAACCAGCGGCCATCCGGCTCCATGTCGCGCGCCAAGGCCGACAACAGCGTCGACACGTCGAACTCGATGGTGAATGGAATTTCGACATCGACGCTCGGCAAAGGTGGCGGCGTCGGCGCCGTCGCTACGGCCGAAGGCGGCAGCGCTTTGCGCGGGCGACCGCCATTTCGGCCTTGGTCGCGGCCCTTGGCTTGACCTTAACGCGCGCCGTCAGCCGCCGCCCGGGGAAGGGCCACTTCGCGGCCCAGGATAGCATCGAGTTGCCGGATAAGCCACGGGAGGCGCTCGGACCCGCCCGGAAAGGCCTCAAGGGCGACCACCAGCTGTTCAGGCCATTGCTCTCCAACAGCGCTCTAGCCGCGGCCCGTTTGTCGACTTGGTTCAGCGCCAGGGCGTGCAAGAGATCTTCCGCCGGTGCCGAAGCACGCTTCGAAAATCGCTTCAGCAAGACCAGCGCCCGCTCCGGCCGCTCATCGAGCAGCGCCGCCATGACGGCCAACATGAGAACGACAAAATCGCCGGGGCACGCCTCGATCGCCTGCTCCGCAAGCGGCAGGAAACCCGAGTGGAGGTCGCATCGGCGAAGGCCGCAAGCAGCCAGTCCGTCCAGATGTCGAACTCGTAGGGCGCCTCTGCGAACAAATCGGACTGACGCAATGCTGAACGCGGCATGGCCCTCGCATCGACTGGATCAAACCGGAGACTTGCCCCAGCCAATTGCGGTACAAATCGCTTCCATCGAATTAGGCCGTGAAAGACGCTCTCGAGGCAACCCTTTTTGAACGGCAGGATCGCAAAACTCACCATGGATGATGTGACGGTCGCGATTCACCGCCGCAAAATCAGGCCGGACAGGGATTTTCGGAATGCACAAGTAAATATCCCCCGGCAGAGCCGGGGGCTTTAGGATGTGAGCCGCTCAAAAGCGGCTATCTCGGGCGCCCCCCGTCCCTAACTTCAAGGGACATCTCTCTCAACTGCCTCGAACAGACCATCCCAATTCCCGAAACGCCGTTTGTTTGTGGCGCTTCGCGAGATATTGCGGATATTGCCGCGCCGTCCTAGTTTTCATTTCCGTCCATCGTGAAACTCCCTTCACGTGTGCGTGGTGGCTCACGAATCGGGAGCCTCATCGATGGACGACTGCCGTAATTGTCGAACTTCTACTGCCACCCCGGCAGAGCCGGGGGACCTCTCTTGGAGGTTAGGATGCATTCGGTGGATACTCTGGAGCCTGCACAGATTGGCCGCGGCCACGGGAACGGGTCGGATCAGCTGGTTCCGGCTCGTCCCGGCTCGGGCAAGACGATGAAGGGTTGAATTTTCCCCCTGTTGAGGAAGGATTTCCCCAGAACACGTTTTTCAAATATGCGTTCGTGCCTGGAATATCGAAAAATTGTTGGCCAAGACGCGGTTCGCGTTCTATATGGCGCTCACGTAGTCTACGTAAGAGGCTGTGCGGAGCTTTTTCGTAGCTCGCGCGCGAAAAGTCTCTGGTGCTCAAATTCTGTGAAATCATCGGAAGTTCGTCTGACATTTCAAAGACATAACTTGGAATGACATTTCTGAGTTCAAATCCCAGCCGCAGATTAAAGCATTGAAACGAAGACGTTATTTGACCGCGCTGCTCAACCCGTTTCATTTTCCAATTTCCGTTTCGGCGTGCCGGAGACCGGTTCGATATCTGACAAAGACCGGTTCGCAGAGCCGCACATCGGATGTCGAGCGTGACGTTGGCGTAAAGTCCATGGCCTCTTCGGAAAACTGTTCTGCTGAGGAGCCCGATGCTCTGCTCCTGCTCAGCCCACGAATGCGGCAGGGCCTTGGCGAGCCCGGCGACCGTGAGATCCGCGGGCGCGGTACCGTCGACGATCGCCGCAATGATGCGGGGCGAAACGAAGGCAAGGGGCGCCAGCAGGAGGATGTGCCGTTCGCCCTGGGTTTCATGCTGGGCAATCTCGGCGAAGGAGGCAATTCCACCGAGCCGGATGTCGTCGATCCATCCTCGGGCCTTGACGGTCGCGGTGAGCACAGCATCACGGCTCTCGGCCTTCATCGCCGATTTTGCAGACGGCGCATGCCCGTGCCGCCCGCCACGCCGGCGCCGCCCGCGGACTCTCCCGGGGCGCCGAGCTATGGGTCGCCGGCCAAACCGGGACTTCCTCTTCGAAATTCTGTAAAAAGAATTCTGCAAAAAGAGAAATCGGTTCGGGCAGCGGGCGGGCGGCGGAAC
>CAWGKJ010000059.1:0-28651 GCA_963823115.1 uncultured Alphaproteobacteria bacterium
CGGCTACAACTGCCGCGACCTCATCGTCTGGCTGAATTCTTGTTGTTCAGAAATCCTGTTCTCGCTCTCGCCAAGGCGGATCAACTCAAATTGGTCTGAAATCCGCGTTCTTCACGGACGACAAAATGATGCGGTGCGGCGAACGCAGCAACGTGTCAACAGATGGTCATCATGCACAGTGATCGTCAGCCCACGGCCAGTTCTAGAAATTAGGCAGACGCATGCGGCGCGATAGTTGCGGACATACGCAGCACCGGTGGCCCCGTCCGTAGTGTTAGCAGCTCGCGCTGGTCGAAGGCGCCTTCCGGAGAGACGAATTCGAAGGCCGCCAGTAGCCGATTGACGCGTTCACCGTCGCTTGAGAAGGGAAGCAGCAGCCGCTCGCTGTGCACCAGCCGGCCGTCGCGGTCGGCGAAATCGTGGATCGTGTAGACCGGCCGGCCCGTCTCCACCGCCCGATAATAAGGCTTTAGTCCGGTCGGGCAGTTCGCGGTCCTGACGACTTCGTCGAGATAGCGCCCGTGCGGGTCGCTCAAGCCGTACACCCGACAGATCGCTGTGCCATAAAAACGGATCAGAAAGCGCACGGATTCCGGTCTGCCGACTGCGTCGAGAAAGCTTAAATTATCCGCGAAGCGCTTGAGATCCTCAGCCTCGACCGCTTGCCATCGCGGCACGCGGTGTTTGCCGAGCTGACGGTTCCAGAAATTCAGCAACCAGCGCTGATTGATGGCCTGGATCACATCCGGCCGTGAATTTGGAAACAGCATCGGAAGGCCCCCACGCATCTTCCCGGCGCCGAAACGTATCTAACTTTACACAGTAACTGTCGACGAATATCACAAAAAGTCTGCTGTGATATTTATTCACGCACCGTCCCCAAAGATTTTATACTCGCTTGTGTTCATTAGCGATAAACTCACCGGGGGCTCAGCACCACAGTTGTCCGCGATGCCACCGATAGCGGCTGAAATTACCGGCGCCGTCGGCTCTCAGCCGCGTGCTTGATTGACCGCCCGTAAGCGATTTCCACGACTGTATGGAAAACTGCCTATCAAATCCCCGGTTTTCCCATAAACGGGGGTTTAGGCCTGGCGCGACGGTCTCTCCGAAATCCGATCAGGTGTTTTGATCAGGTAGCTCTGGCGGCAGGAGCACTTTTCCGTATGCGCCGCGCCAAAAAACCCAGCACGCCAAGGCCACTAGCGAATAGCGGCAACGTGCCGGGCAACGGGGTTCCAGAGACGACGGTATAATCAGCCGTGCTGGTGTCACTGATGTTGTTGGTGGGGTCTATGTCTTTTCCAGCGGTGCAAGACGACAAATCTCCGCAATAGAGGGTGATTTCTACATAGTAATTTTCGAAACCTGCTCCTGCCGTGAACGCCAGTGAAATTCCGGTGCTATCATTGATTAAAAGCGGGCCGGAAACCAATGTACCGGGCGCTGGAGAGCCCACGTAAGTGTAAGTCGTCACATCGAACCCCTCAAGAGTACCTGTCGAGGGCGCTGACACATTTAAATAATCGGTGCTGCCGATGCCGACAGTGAAGTAGAAAATATACGTGGTTCCGCTGCCGTTCTCGACTTCTGAATGCGCAAAGTCTGCCGGAATGTAGGGACAAGTACCCCCCGACCCAGCCGTACCCACACATCCACCCCCACTTGTTTGACCGCTCTCAGAAAGATAGGTGCCGCCCAGCGTGAGTTGGTAACCTGATGATGATGGGGGGGAATAACTCATCGCCATTGCCGGGCTCACAAACATGCCCAGCGCCGCGCCCAGTGACAGAGCAGGAATTGTTGCCCGTCCAAAAAGTTTAATCATAAGAACCCCCCATCGCTCGTCACGGCTGAGCCCACAATCCTAGCAAAAAAAATGTCCGTTTACCAAGATCAAGGTGTCAATATATCGAAAGATATATGAGGCCGTATTCCACTGATTTTCGCGATGCACACTCCGCTTCCGAGATGGGTCAATCACGCCCTAGCAAGTTAGCCCCAGCGCGGCACTTTGTCGGCTTCTCTAATCGGCCGGTTGGGGTCAATCGCTTTCAGACTATCCACCACTGCAGAGTCGATGTCGCTCACGGGCTCGTGCTTCTCTTCGGAATCGGCACCAAGGCCGTTCCATCATGGGATTCGAGGACGAGGTGGAACAATCTCTTGGGCGGCCTTACCGTCAGAATGACGGCGGGTCCAAGCCGACAAGCGAACTCATCTCATCCATCGTCCCGCGAGGGACATCTTCCCACGGCTTAGAAGTCATGGGTCGATCTGACGCCTGGATGTCACGTGGCGCGCAATGTAGCAGCTTTTATGTGAGGCCAACTGACTCGACTTTGCCCATTTTGGCGAGGCTTTGAGTTTATCTCAAACGCGGGTCCAGAAGATTCCCTCCTGTTCGATGACGCGGAGGGCGTCGTCGAGCGGAAGAACGGTGCGTCCGAAGGGACCTGTTGACGCCCACTTTTCCTTCCCTGAGGACCAGTAGAGGATTTCGACGCGGTCGTCGCGCCCGGTAGGACGAAGCCGAGCGACGGGGACGCCGGTGTCGGCATGATGGAGCGAGTATCCACGGTTGCGCCGTTCTGCGCGGACCGGTCCCCGAACAAAGTGGAAGCGCTCGATGCGTCGAAGAATGTCGTCGTCGGCCATGGGGCTTATTATCCGGATCGGGGGCCGACTGTCCCGGTCACCGATGCGATCGCGGCCGAGTCAAAATGCCGCGGTGGCGTGATGGTTCTGATTATTGAGGCGCTCACGCAATTCGATTCTACGGATGCGATGACAAAACATCGCTCCCGATCTTCCTCGCTGGCCGCGGCGTCGCTTGCACCGCCGGCTCTGGTTTCATTGATGGCCGCGTTCCGAGACTTCTTCACCGCGCCGGTCTGGGACCACGTGCTGGTGCTGGTGGCCGGCATGGTGCTGGCGCCCGGCAAGCGAACCGTGAGCGCGGCCTTGCGTATCATGGGGCTTGGAACGAGCCCTGGTTTTGCGCGCTATCATCATGTGCTGAGCCGGGCGCGCTGGGACAGCCGTGCCATCGCGCGCAAACTACTGACGCTGATCCTCGATTCGTTGTTGCGCGAAGGCCCGGTGGTCATCGGCATCGACGACACGATCGAGCGGCGCTGGGGGCCAAAGATCGCGGCCCGCGGTATCTACCGGGATCCGGTACGCTCGTCCCACGGACACTTCGTCAAGGCGAGCGGCCTGCGATGGCTTTCGGTCATGGTCATGGTGTCTATTCCACGGGTCGATCGGCGCTGGGCGTTGCCCTTCCTGACGGTGTTGGCACCGTCGCAGCGCTGGAGCGCCGAGCGCGGTCACCGGCACAAGAAGCTGACGGACTGGGCGCGCCAGGCAATCCTTCAGACCAAGCGTTGGCTGCCGAAGCGCCAAGTCATTGTGGTCGCCGATTCGAGCTTCGCCGCGCTCGATCTGATCGCGGCGATCCGACGGCATGTCTGCCTCGTCACGCGGCTACGGCTCGATGCGAGCCTGTTCGAACCAGCACCGCCGCGCCGACCCGGACAACTCGGCCGGCCGCCCAAGAAGGGGCGTCGGCTGCAAAAGCTCGTCCAGACGCTCATTAATCCTGCAACCCACTGGACGACGCTCGTGTTGCCAGAGTGGTATGGCGGCACGCGACGAACGCTCGAGACGGTGTCGGGAACCGCGGTCTGGTATCATAGCGGGTTGCCGCCGGCGCCAATCCGCTGGGTGCTCGTGCGCGATCCATCAGGTGAGCGCGAGCCACAGGCGTTTCTGTCAACCAACCTCGACGCCGCTCCGGTCGAGATTCTCGGATGGTTCGTTCAGCGCTGGTCCATGGAGACGACTTTCCAAGAAACCCGCGACCATCTCGGCGTCGAGACGCAACGGCAATGGTCGGACCTCGCGATCGCGAGATCTACCCCCGCGCTCTTTGGGCTCTTCTCGCTCGTCACCATCTGGGCCAATAGCTTGAACGGACCAGGCGGATTCATCCATCCAAGAACCGCCGCCTGGTACGCCAAGTCCGAGGTGACATTCAGCGATGCCATCGCCGCCGTGCGCCGCGTCCTATGGTGCCCGCCGGATTTATCGATGTCCCGGCATAACCGGCGATATGTGCAAATTCCCGCCACGCTCCTACGGAGACTCACGGATACGCTTTGTTACGCTGCCTGAAATGGGCAAAGTCGAGCTGAGGATTATTCGATAAACGTAGCCTTCTTTCATTTGGTCCTTTTGTCATTTGGGTTATTGACGCCCTAGCAATTGAGCCCCAACGCCGCTCTTTGTCTGCTGTTGTCCAACGGACTAAATAGAGCGATGCCGCGACCGGCGTCTTGTACCAAAAGCAGACGCACCATGACCCCGGTATATTTCCCTAGCTAGGGGGACCATTTGGGTCGTGCGGCCGGGGCGTTATGAGAAAAAGGGCGCACCGGAACGGCTACCGCAACTCCCAAATTCAAAGTAAAGGTAATAGTATCCTTTCAGCTGGGCAGCCGCGGGATTCGAATTGGCGAAGACGAACCGCGAAAAGATGGAACGAAGAAAACAGAATTAGCGGACTCTGTTGCAT
The DNA here is from genome assembly GCA_963823115.1 of uncultured Alphaproteobacteria bacterium. Taxonomy (GTDB): domain Bacteria; phylum Pseudomonadota; class Alphaproteobacteria; order Rhizobiales; family Xanthobacteraceae; genus Bradyrhizobium. The sequence goes on from CAWGKJ010000059.1 coordinate 4,580, forward strand.
GGAAAATCTTCATTGACCGGCCCAACAACTAACCCAATCAGCAAAGCATTCGCCTGCGCTGCTGTAGCGTTTGTCGCGATTTATGCGGGTCTGTGGCTCAGTTTCGGCCAACCCGCGGATCCAGCGCGCATCGCGGGCATAACATCGGGTCTCGTCGTCACGCCCGCGATCATCGTCGGTATCTGGGCGCGCAGAAGTAAGAAGACGTGGTCGCTGTTTCGCGTGATTGTTCTCTATGCGTTGTTTCTGGTTATCATTGCCGCACTCTACATTTCCGGTTCAATGAGCAACCCGCGGCATTGAATACTTAGACCGGGTTTTTCGCCTAGGCCGTGTACTTATTAATTGAGGTCGGTGAGCGCCCGTTTGTCTGCTTTGCTTCAAAGGACTAAACCGCTCGCGCGGTAGGGAACTGCGGCGAGCGGCGCGGCCGGGGTGATAAAGGGCGCGTCCTGTCTGAAGATGAGGGGTTTGCCAACCTCACATCAGACAGGAGCATCCCCATGACCGACGAGGCAATGAGCCCGTTGCGCCGGCGCATGATCGAAGACATGACGATCCGCAAGTTAGCGCCGAAGACCCAACGTGACTACGTGCAAAGGATCAAAAAGTTCACCGCATTCCTCGGCCGTTCGCCCGATACCGCGACGTTCGAGGACGTTCGCCGCTATCAACTGCATCTCGCTACGAGCGGCGTCGGCGTTTCGACCCTCAATCAAAGCGCTGCGACGCTGCGGTTCTTTTTCCGGGTCACGCTTGGACGACACGACATCGTCGCGCACACGACATTCATCCATCAGCCTCGCAAGCTGCCGGTCGTACTCAGTTCGGAGGAGGTCGCGCGGCTGCTCAATGCGGCGCCGGGCCTCAAGTACAAAGCGGCCCTGAGCGTTGCTTATGGCGGCGGATTGCGCGTCTCCGAGGTGGTGGCGCTGAAGGTGTCCGATATCGACAGCAAGCGCATGGTGATCCGGGTCGAACAAGGCAAGGGCCGCAAGGATCGCTACGTGATGCTGTCGCCGCATCTGCTTGAACTCTTGCGCGCCTGGTACAAGACGGCACGCCCACGGGGCTGGTTGTTTGCCGGCCGCAATCCTGTTCAGCCGATGACAACACGCCAGCTCACGCGCGCCTGCCATGCCGCGGCCCACATGGCCGAGATCGGCAAGCGGGTGTCCCCGCACACGTTGCGGCACAGCTTCGCCACTCATCTGCTGGAGCAGAACGTCGACATCCGCGTGATCCAGGTCCTGCTCGGCCATGCCAAGCTCGACACCACGGCGCTCTATACGCGGGTTGCCACCAAGACGATCCGCGAGATCATGAGCCCGCTCGATCACATCACGCGCAGGCTCACGCAGCCCGAGCCGCCCGCCTGACGCGCGGCGCGCGTGTCACGTCCAGCGCTGGAGGTCGCGGACATCTTCCGCGGCCATGGCCCGGCATGGCGCCGCGCCAATGCCGGCCATGTCAGCCTCGGCCAGCTCAAGGTGATGTCGGCAGTCGAGAACTGCCGAACGGCAGCGCTCGGCGGACACGTCGCGCGCTGCGAGGACTGCGCCTATACGACCATTGCCTACAATAGCTGTCGCAACCGGCATTGCCCCAAGTGCCAAGGCGCAGCAGCAAAGGAATGGCTGGCAACCCGTGCGGCCGATCTGCTGCCCGTGCCGTACTTCCACGTGGTGTTCACCCTGCCGGCCCGCATCGCCGACATCGCCTATCAGAACAAGGCCGTGATCTACGACCTCCTGTTCAAGGCCTCGGCCGAGACCCTCACCACAATCGCCGCCGATCCTAGGCATCTCGGCGCCAGGATCGGCATCACTGCCGTGCTGCACACCTGGGGATCGGCCATGACGCATCACCCACACCTGCACATGATCGTGCCAGGCGGCGGCATCTCGCTCGACGGCAAGACTTGGGTCTCGTGCCGATCCGGCTTCTTTCTGCCGGTGCGCGTCCTCTCGCGCCTGTTCCGACGACTGTTGCTCACCATGCTACGCGCCGCGCACAAAGCCGGCCGTCTCCAATTCTTCGGCAACCATGGCGCTCTCGCCGACGCGCGAGCTTTCGCCGCCTATCTGGAACCGCTGCGCCAAACCGAATGGGTCGTCTACAGCAAGCGTCCGTTCGGCGGGCCCCAAGCCGTGCTCGCCTACCTGTCGCGCTACACCCACCGCGTCGCCATCGCCAACAGCCGGCTGATCGCCTGCGACCGCGAAGGCGTCAGCTTCAAATGGAAGGACTATCGCGCCAAGGGCCGCCACCGGCAGAAGACCATGACGCTCGCGACCGACGAGTTCATCCGCCGCTTCCTCATTCACGTCCTGCCGCGTGGCTTCCACCGCATCCGCCACTACGGTCTGCTGGCCAAGACCTCCGGCGCCGACAACATCGCGCTGGCGCGTAAGTTGCTCGCCGTGCCGGCCCGCGCCGAACAGCCCGACACGTCCGAGGCTGCAGCGGTAGATGAACCGCGCGTGCTGCCGCGTTCCTGCCCATGCTGCGGCGGTCGCATGATCATTATCGAGACCTTCGTGCCTGGCTCGACCCCCCGCCATCGGCCAACTGGTCCGATGATCAGGATCGACACATCATGACACCGCTCGCGTCACGATCCCGCAAACTCGCGCGTTCTCCTCGCCGGCGCTTGACCGGACATGCCGGCACTCGCCAGAATGCACGCCTTTCCCACCAAATTGGGCAACAGCCTGCACCGTTCGACACAGCCAGCCGCTCATCTATGAGCAGCAACACCGCAAGCCAACGTCGACTATTGTCTCGTCCCAGATCCAACGCAGCCTCCGCCGCAATCAAATCCCCATAGCGCACGCCGCATCACCCACGTATCCCTTCCCGCGGTTTCCTCCCTTGGAGGTTTTCGGAACGCCGGCCGCCCGTGCTTGCCGCGTCCTTCGTCAGCGGCCGGCATCCGAAAACCTTCACAATCGCGTCCTAAATGGTGCAACGCGGCGAACGCAGTCTTGTGCCACTCGCGGCCGAGCCATCGGCGGCCAACTCCAGTCTTCGTCCGCCGTTGGTCTGCCGCGACAAATAAATCGAGTACGAATTGGTGACGCCTCGCATTCAAACTACGGAAAATCGGTGGCTTAGAACTCAAAGGAGAGCACGTCGGTCAGAACTTTTATTCCTTTACGAGAAGTGAATGTTCTTCAAAAGCACATCGCCAGGATAACGTTTGACAACGGAAAACTCTGGCAGCATATCAAGGAGCATCGGCAATGTCGGTTCCCCCTCGTAAATCTCGTCGTTGCTGTATTCCAAATAAAGATAGCGCGTTCTTGTTAATGTTGTTTGGCCGGCACCGATTAGATCGCTTTCGGCTCCCTGCATATCAGCCCATATGAAATCGACAGCATCGATTCCGTTTTCTCGTGCCCAACTATCTAGGCGGAGTACGGCGACGGCGGTTGTCGAGTTAAACTTGCACCATGGGTATATTTTGGTAACGGCTTTCGGCGGACGCAAAGAGCCAGACTGGTCCCATCCTTGAGGATAAGTAACGTATGCCTGGATCGGGTCTAATCCAGGTGGCAGTCCACTGCTGACGTGAAAGTTACTCGTCCCATCCAGAGCACCAATCGCCATTTCGAATAGATGGACACGCGGGTCAGTGATCCGCGATTTAAATTTTGCGATGGCCCGCGGGTCAGGCTCAAACGCGTATATTGTCGCGTTTAAAAATACACTGAGAAATTGTTCGGTTTGCCACCCATGGTGCGCACCAATTTCCAAAATCACTCTTGCGTCATCGCCTATCAAATGGCGGATGTAGTCTGAATTGATTTCTTCGTAAGCGATTGGGGGCAACGATGCCACTCAAAGTCTCTATGATGCTTATAATGCTGGCGGGACAGCATAACAAATTACAGCGTGCGCGCAATGACTAATCGATGTTCGCTATGGGTCTTGGTCGTGTAAAATCTCTTACATCCCAAACGCGATTCAACCGGCGACCTTTAGCAATGGGTCAATTAGAGCAGATTCCGGTCGATTTCACGCGTAGCCTGCATGCCTGAAATAATTACGAGCTTCGCGGGCGGGGATGGTACGCGCGAAGGTCCTGATACTGCGGCGCAGACGAGGTATCGTGCGCTCGGCCGACTTGCGCAGATGCGCCTTGAGCTTGCTGAACGACATCTCGATCGGGTTGAGGTCCGGCGAGTATTTCGGCAAATAGCGAAGCGTCGCACCGCGCGCCTCGATCGTCTCGCGAATACCGGCTGCCTTGTGCGCCGGGAGATTATCGATCACGACGATGTCCTTGTGCTTGAGCGTCGGCGCCAGATGTCGTCCGACATAGGCCTTGAACTTCACGCCCGTCATTGAGCCGTCAACGGTGTGCGGCGCTCGCATGCCGGTTCGACGCAATGCCGCCACGAAAGTGATCGTCTTCCAGTGTCCTTGCGGTACATGGCTCACCAACCGTTCGCCGCGTGCACAACGGCCGCTCAGTCTCACCATCTTGGTATTGGCGGACGTTTCGTCGATGAACACCAGCCGGGCCGGATCAAACATGCCTTGCTCTCGCATCCAGCGCCGCCGCGCTCGCGCCACGTCCGCGCGTTCCTGCTCCGCCGCGCGCAGGCTTTTTTTTGACGCTGATCTTGTGGCGCTCGAAAAAGCGCCACACCGCGGTGCGGCTGCCGACAATCTTGTGCTTGCGCATCGCCGCGACCACCTCGTCCAGCGTCAGGTCCGGCTCATCCTCGATCAGCGCTAGCAAAAAGTCGGTATGCGCCTCCAACGGCGATGTGCTCCCGCCCCGTGGCTTGGCAGCGCAACGGCCCGTTTCGCGAAAGCACTTCACCCAGATCACCGCCGTGCTGGCGCTCACATCGTAGTGTTCGGCCGCCTCACGCCGCGAACCGCCACTTTCGACCCGCGCGATCACGCGACCGCGCATGTCAGCAGAATAAGCCTTCGGCATCATGGCCTCTCCCAAAGCGAATCAATGCCGATAGACTCGCTCAACCCCAACCCATTGGGAATCCCCCAATTCTATTGGGCCGGAACATGCTCTAGCAGTTGCAATAATGACGTATTGGGTCAATCGCGCCCTAGCCGTTGAGGCACCGCGCCGCCGTTTGTCCGCTTCTCTAATCGGCCGTTGGGGTCAAGCGCTTTCAGACTATCCACCACTGCAGTGTCGATGTCGCTCACGGGCTCGTGCTTCTCTTCGGAATCGGCACCAAGGCCCTTCCATCATGGGATTCGAGGACGAGGCGGAACAATCTATTGGGCGGCCTTGCCGTCAGAGTAACGGCAGGTCCAAGCGGACAAACGAACTCACCTCATCCATCGTCCCGCGAGGGACATCTTTCCACCGCTCGGTGGAGCTCGAGTTTTCTCCTATCGTATTTGATCCTGCTACGGCTCTCATGCCGCTGCGGCTTGTTCCCGGGTCCAGCGGAACTCGGTGCCATCAACCCATATGCGGTGCATGATCACGGCGAGCCGGCGCGCCAGCGCCACGATCGCCTTCTTCATTCCGCGGCGCCTGGCGATCTGCATCGCCCAGGCCTTGAGCCAGGACCATTTCTTCGAACGCAGCATGGCCTGAGCTGCTTCGTAGAGCATGACCCGCATCATCTCGTCTCCGCAGCGTGATATTCTGCCGCTCCAATCCACCTCGCCCGATTGATACTTGGCACACGTCAGCCCAAACACCGCCCCGACTGACTTGGACTTCCTGAAGCGCGCCGGTACGTCGACGGTCGCGCGATAGGTCAGCGACACCACGGGGCCAACACCGGGCGTCGTCATCAAGCGCCGGCACACCTCATCGTCCCGCACGATGGCGAGCAAGCGGCGGTGCAGGACGCAGAACTGCTCGCGAAGCGTCCGTCGGACAATGAGCAGTGGTTCAACCAGAGCGGCCAAGTCGGGCAAGTTTTCGACCAGCTCCCTGATGCGGGCTTCGAACTTTACCGTCCTGACCACACCCACCTTGAGGCCGAAGTTGCGCAAGGTGCCGCGCAGGTCATTGTCGATGGCGATGGCCTTGGACTGCAGCAGCTTGCGATGGGTCAGCAGCATTCGTAGTTTCTGGCTGCGCAGCGTCTTTACATGCACCGGGCGGTAAATCCCCGCCCGCATCATCTGCGCCATGCCGCGCGCATCGTTGCGGTCGGTCTTGTTGATCTGTGCCTTCAACACCGCCCGCATGTGCCGCGTCTCGACACAGATCACCGGCAAGCCCGCTTCGGCGAGAGCACTGAACAGCCATTGCGATAGCGGTCCGGCTTCCAGTCCGATCCGCTTGAAGTGGTAGGCGGGGTTCTTCAAGACCTGCAGCAGAGCTTCCGGCTCGCTCGCTACCTTCACTTCCCGCACGATCTTGCCCGTGTCATCCACAATGCAGACGCTGGTCTCCTTGACCGATACGTCTAATCCAGCAAAATGGTCCATGCTGCGCTTCTCCTTCTGATGCTTGAGGCCGTTACCACGGACCTCGTTTCCACCATCAGCCTGAAGCGCAGCACCCAAAATCTTCAGCTATCCACAAGCTGGCCGGCCGATTACCCCATCTGTTACCCCAAGAGCGCCCTTTCAAGGTACGGGTCCGCTAGGCCGCGATGTGCCAATCGCGACCAAACGCACCGCAGCAAACAGTACAAACAGAAAGACCGCCTCGCGGCTGTCTCCCCAAAATTCGGTCAGGTGTTCTTCTAGCGTTGATGACCGAGGCCAATACCAAGCTTGAGCGCCTGCTGGCGCAGGGCACCAATCGTGCGTTTCATCTGCTTGGCAATTTTGACCACTGGCGTCTTTGCCTTTGAATGTGCTTTCAGCATGCGACGGTCACCTTTGGTCCACCGTGCGCGTTTCGTAACCTTCTTTGCAGTCTTTGCCACTGTAACAATCCTCTGCTATTCGATTGAAGGTGCGCCTATTACAGACAATCCGGTCGATTGCAAATTAAATTATGTCAAACTGTTATTTGCGTGAAGCAAAACAAGCGTGCTGCAACCCAAAGCCCACCTTCGTCTGTTCTTGACCAAATGCAGAAAAACGCGACTGCGGCAGGATTGTCGACGAAGTGTCAAAGACAAACAGCGCGCGCTTCGTTCAAAATGAAAGAGGCCGCCAACTGACGCGGCCTCTGCGTCGCTCGGCCGTTAGCGGCTCTACTTAAGCTGCGACGAGATGCTTGAAAATGTGGTGTTAAGTTGCGTGCCCAGCCCGTTGACTACCGCGATAATCGCAATTGAAATGCCGGCGGCGATCAAGCCGTACTCGATTGCGGTAGCCCCGGACTTATTCGCCATAAACTGAATGAACTTGCGCATGGTCACTCCGGATTAGTCGCCCTGTGCGGCTAAACGTACCGAATAACTCTCGCGGGCAAGTTAGCCAGATGCACGCATATTTAAGCGAAAGGCACCAGATGCCGTCCAAATCGGGGCAATATCCAAGCGTCTAATTTTTGACCGGAAGCATGTACGTCTTGGTCTGATTGCAGGGCACACAAAGATAGGTGTGCCTTTCCATGAGGGATGCAATCGGATGCGGCGTAATGAGGCAAGCACCATGCCCGTTTTGCATTTCGGGCATGGTGCTGTCGTATCATTAGTTGCTGCTTGGATCACAGGAAGATTTCCAGACGGACATAGCCTGCACCGCGAGAATTAACATCAAGTGCACGTTTCCCGCGAATGGGGCCGGTGCTGATCCGCACGTAAGGATACGTTAATAACTCAGCGCAGTTCCTGAACGCGGCAGCCCGCTTAATTGCCGACAGGATGGCAGTTGCGGGTCAATCACGCCCTGGCAATTCAGCCGCGACGTGGCCTTTTGTCGGCTGTCGCTCCAATAAGCGACAAGCCCGGACGCAGTCTGTTTGTCGGAAAAGTGCAACAAGCGGTCATGAAGTTGCGGGGGTCTCTGCCTGGATCGAGGCTATTGAAAATCAATTATGGGATCACCCTGCCATACGTAGTATCGAAGCAGACGAAAGTCGGGCTAGATTTGGACGGCAGTCCCGGACCACTTCGCTCAATAGAGACGCAACGCAAACAGATAACTCACAGGTGACGCATGTTAGAGTTCTTACGTGCCCCTTTTGCTAACGGCCGCAGCTCTTTTCCTGACCTCGCAGGCGTGGGCGTGCACTCCGTCGGACAGCGATTTTAAGGCGCTTGCCGCATCCGCCTCTCGCCTTACACCAAGCGGATTTGCTGCTCTAGCAAAGGAAGACAAGGACTTGGTCTGCGAGACGCGCGCTTTCGTTATGAAATTCGAGGCGCAGAACGAGGTTTTAAATGGCGCAGATGTTTACAGTCTCGATTATCTGAGCGCCGACGAAGTCGAACGGACCACGCGCGCCAACCGCGCCAATCTCAAGAAGGTACTATCGCAGAGGAAATTTGATAAGGATCGTTTCCTACAAAACGTGAAATGACCTAACAGCCGTGGCCTGGGATCTAGCCCTCGGACCTTTGCGTTCGGCCAGCACGCGGACAGGTTCCGCGAAGCGATCTCGTTCCAGTTGCGCCTGCGCAGTGGGATTTCGTCATCGCCCATTGAAAAAGGCTTTCCCAAGTTGCGCGAGATGGCCGCTACCGCGATTTCGGCCTGATCGCGAAGGCTGCGGCTCAGAGGATCGTTTCATTTCTGCCCTCAGCGACCGAGATGATATGCGCACTACGGCTCGGTGATCATCTGATGGGCATTACTTATGAATGTGACTACGCTGAAGTGTCGACGACGTCGCATCTTGAGCCCGAACAGCGCGATGGGAGTGCAATAGACCGGGAACGCCAGACAAATTTCATTGCGTCTTGCAAATCGGTGTTGGCCGTTGCGGCGGTGCCGGATGTTCCTTCTTGTACTGAGCCAGGATTGGCTCAAGGGAGTCCTCCGGCCAAAATTTCGGAGAGCGGATTTCTTTCAGGCAGGAGGCGTTCCAATATAATCCCGCGCGTGACAGCGACCGGCCAGTCTTTACCGTTTGCACGACGGCGTCGATGTCGGCGGCCTCAGGATAGATGTACAGCGTCGTCGGATTGTCTTTCACCATTGCGAGGATTTTTCGGGCGTCGTCCAGCGACCAACTGGTGCACCCGTCACTGCGACCGCTCGCGTAGTCCACCAGCTTGCCGAATGGAACGTAACCGTCATGGTCCGCGTAGGGGCTGTGCGGATCTTTTCGAAGACAGACGTTCCTCAACAATTCGGCCACATGTCCGCCGATCTCGCGCTGTCTCGCGTTTGCGACTTCGCCTTCGCCGTCAAACTGCACGAATGAGCGTACCAAGACCGCGTCTTTTCTCCCTGAGACGCGATAATAGCCTTTGAAAGACGTCTTAATCTCACGCTGTCACATAGGCCCCGCCGGCGGTTAGCTTAGAATTCATCGCGTTGCTGAAGTTCTTCGCGCACCGTCTTCCGTCCTTGAAATCCGCGATGCCCTTGAGATCGCGACCGCTGCCGTGCCCAGCCGAAATCGCATCAAACGAGCGGTCGGATTCGCAGATAATGTAAAACCGGCGTCCCAATTTGCCGTCACCTAATTCGTTTGGACGCGTAGCGTCCATGGCGAAGTAGCACGGATTCTTAATCGTGCCTTCGCTCACTTTTTGCAGGTAAAGCGTACGCGCTCTCTGCAAGACCAATTGTGCAATTTGACCTTCGTTTTCGCCCACATGCGCCTTCAGCCAATCCGGCACTTCACTCTCCGCTTCCTTGACGGTGATGGTCGGCTTGGGCGGCGACACTGGCGTTTTTGTCACGGGTACCGCCTTTTCCACCGGCGGCGCGCTGACGACTGGCGTCGGGGTCTTTCCGGGCGGCGCGCTCGGTGACCTGCGAAATAGGGCCGGCCGACGCATTGGCCGCTGGCGCGGGCGTAACAGTCGCAGGCTGCGTGATGATGTTGGGCGCGGCTGATGGAGCGACAGGCGTACTAGACTGCGGTGAAGCAGGCTGCGGCGTGGCGACCGGGGCTTTCGTCGTGGTTGGCGGTATCGGGGGCGTGGCCGCCGGCTCGGTACCGGTCGGCACAGGGATAAATTGTACGGTGATGGCGACACCAGCCGCCATTAGCAGGAGCGATAAACCCGACAGGATAGCGACGCGATTGAGCATGACCTGGCTATCTAGCGCTTTCACCGTCGGCCGTCAGGTGAATTGCCTTAGATGGTTTAAACCCCACTGATAGTCCGCGTCCTCCAAGACGGCCGCTCCCGTGGAATTCGTCAAACGTGGCTAGACGGCCCTTTTGCGTTCCACACCCCACCGCCACTACGATTAAGTGCGATCGGGTACGATTAGGTACGCTTAGTGAGCATTAGGGAGTATCAGGCAAGCGGGGTTGCGTTGCCGGATCCTTATGGAACATATCCGTATTGACGCCGGTCAGCCTGCCGGCGTTCACGTTTTGTCGAACAGGGTTTATTGGCAAAAGCCGAAATTCATCGCCGGATGAGGTTTTCGGTAGACACAGGTGAGCGCGTTCGGCCCGCAGCGCCGGGACGAAATTGTTTGATGCTGCCCAAAACCGCCTCACGCCGTCTTTTCTTCGGCCAGCCCCAGTTCGCGGATCGTCTCGGCGCGCATGACGAATTTCTGCACCTTGCCGGTCACCGTCATCGGGAAAGCGTCGACGAAGCGGATGTAGCGCGGGATCTTGTAATGCGCGATCTGGCCGCGGCAGAAGTCCTGGATCTCCTCCGCCGTCGCCGCCTCGCCCGGCTTCAGCTTGACCCAGGCGCACAGCTCCTCGCCGTATTTACGGTCGGGCACGCCGATCACCTGCACGTCGGCGATCTTCTTATGGCGATAGAGGAACTCCTCGACCTCGCGCGGATAGACGTTCTCTCCGCCGCGGATCACCATGTCCTTGATGCGCCCGACGATGTTGCAATAGCCGTCTTCGTCGAGCGTCGCGAGATCGCCGGTGTGCATCCAGCGCGCGCGGTCGATCGCCTCCGCCGTGCGCTCGGCATCGTCCCAATAGCCGAGCATCACGGAATAGCCGCGCGTGCACAGCTCGCCGGGCGTGCCCGGCGGCACGATGCGGCCCTCGGCATCGACGATCTTGACCTCGACATGGGGATGGACCCGGCCGACCGTGGCGACGCGGCGCTCCAAGGGATCGTCATGCGAGGTCTGGAAGCTCACCGGGCTGGTCTCGGTCATGCCATAGGCGATCGTCACCTCGCTCATATGCATCTCGTCGACGCAGCGCCGCATCACCTCGATCGGACAGGGCGAGCCCGCCATGATGCCGGTGCGCAGCGAGCTCAGATCGAAGCGCTTGAATTCGGGATGGTCTGAGCTCGGCGATGAACATGGTCGGCACGCCGTAGAGCGCGGTGCAGCGCTCGGCTTCGACCGTCTCGAGGACGGCCAAGGGCTCGAAGCCCTCGCCCGGATAGACCATCGCCGCGCCATGGGTGACGCAGGCGAGATTGCCCAGCACCATGCCGAAGCAGTGATAGAGCGGCACCGGGATTGCAACGCGGTCGCGCGGCGTGAGGCGCTGCGCCTCGCCGATGAAGAAGCCGTTGTTGAGGATGTTATGATGGGTGAGCGTCGCGCCCTTGGGCGCGCCGGTCGTGCCGCTGGTGAACTGGATGTTGATCGGATCGTCGAATTGCAGCTGCCGCCGCGAGTTCGCCGAGCCGCCCGGCATGACGCTCGCCGCCGGCACCCATGATGTCGGCAAAGCGGAACATGCCGGGACGCTCGTCCGCGCCGATGCGGATCACCGCCGAGAGCGACGGCAGGCGCTCGGCCGACAGGCGGCCTGGCGCGCTGCGGTCGAGCTCGGGCGCCAGCTCGCGCAGCATGCCGACATAGTCGCTGGTCTTGAAATGATCGGCGGTGATCAGCGCCTTGCAGCCGACTTTGTTGAGCGCGTATTCGACCTCGGTCAGGCGATAGGCCGGGTTGATATTGACCAGCACCAGGCCCGCCTTGGCGGTGGCGAATTGCGTGATCACCCATTCCGCATTGTTCGGCGACCAGATGCCGACGCGGTCCCCGGGCTCGAGGCCCAAGGCCAGCAGCCCGGCGGCAAGATCATCGACCCGCCGCCCGAGCTCGCCATAACTCCAGCGCACCTGCTGATGCCGCACCACCAGCGCCAGCTCGTCGCGCCAGCGCGCCACGGCCGATCGAAATGCGCGCCCATCGTCTCGCCGATGAGCGGCACGGTCGACGCGCCATGCACGTAGCTTTGCGTGAGTTTCGTCATGGCCCGGTCTTTCGATCGTGAGCCCGGCAGTCGCCAGATTCCCGCGCTGATAAGTGATTTTCCGCCTCTTTGACGTTTGCCGCAACGAAATTCGATCACGCCGACCTTATCGATGCGGGCGCTCGAAACGAATCTCAGTCATCTGGGGCCATCGGATCGATCAGCTGGCTAACAAAGTGCAATTTGTCAGCCAGTTGCGTTTGCGGACCGGCCGCTCGGATCCGAGGCAATACTTCAAGCCAAGGCCCAATGCCCATCGCCATGCCCCCCGCCATGCCCCCCGAATGTGTAAAGGCGAGCCGCCATGCGCCCGCGCGTTATGATCGACAGCATGGGCTCCATCTTGGCGGCACCCCGAGCATGCTTTCGCCGCCTGCATGACGACTTGGCAAATAAGATAGGATTGTGCGGCGGAGCTCTGCTCCATGGCCTTCCTAAATACCGCCACTACCAGGGAAGGGACTGCCACAAATTAATCCGAGCCATGCATCAAATTTGAAAGTCCCATTCCGGCGGGGCGCCGCTGGGCAAACATGGGCACAACAGTGATACCGCTTTTCGTCTTACCGGCCGTCCCATTGCGATTTGTGTTCGATCCCCCATCTAAGGTTTATGTGAAGGTCCATATCATTGGCGGAAGTCCGTCGATTTCCCGGGAGTGCATTCATGTCGCTGCTGTTTTCAAAGACCATGCTGGGGTCTCTCCCGCTACAGAACCATATGGTGATGTGCCCGCTGACGCGCAGCCGCGCCATCGGCAATGTCCCGAACGATCTGATGGTGGAGTATTATGCGCAGCGCGCGTCCGCTGGATCTGATCATTACCGAAGGAACATCGCCATCTCCCAACGGACTGGGTTATCCGCGCATTCCCGGTATTTTTCCGATGCGCAAGTCGCCGCCTGGAAAAAAGTCACAGATGCGGTTCACACGCGTGGCGCGAAGATATTCATGCAATTGATGCACACCGGCCGCATTGGCCATCCGCTTAATTTGCCCGCGGGCGCTAAAGTGCTGGGGCCGTCAGCGGTCGCTGCCGCTGGCCAGATGTTCACTGACGCCGAGGGGTTAAAGCCGCATCCTACGCCGGTAGCGATGACGGAGGCGGACATCAAGACCACGATCGCGGAATTTGCCAAGGCGCAAAGAACGCCGTGGCTGCGGGCTTTGACGGCGTCGAACTGCATGGCGCGAATGGCTATCTGCTCGAACAATTCATCCGACCGAATTCAAATCAGCGCACCGATGGTTACGGCGGCACAATCGAGAACCGCGCGCGCTTCGTGCTCGAAGTTGTCGATGCGGTGATTGCCGCCATCGGCAAGGACAAGGTCGGCATCCGCTTGTCGCCGTTCGGCGTGTTCAACGACATGCCGCTCTATCCGGAGATGGAAGCTGATTACACTTATTTGGCGCAGAAGCTGAATGCGGCGGGCCTGATGTACATCCATCTCGTCGACCATTCGGCGGCGGGCGCGCCGACGGTGCCCGCATCTGTTAAGGCGATGTTCCGGACGACGTTCAAGCGCACGCTAATTCTGTCGGGCGGCTACGATGCCGCCCGCGCCGAAAGTGATCTCGCTGCAGGAAAATGCGATCTGATCGCCGTCGGCAAGCCATTCCTGGCCAATCCGGATTTGGTCGCGCGATGGAAAGCCAACGCCCCTCTAAATACGCCGGACATGAGCACGTTTTATACGCCCGGGCCGAAGGGATATACCGATTATCCAGCGCTGGCCGGACAGCTGCAACCAGCTTGATGGCTTCTTTTATCGGCGGAAAGGCACGTCAGTGGAATGGTGTGTCAGTTAATAGCATTGGGGCGTAACAAGCGGTTATGGGCGGTGTTCGAACTTCAGCGAAGGGGCACTAGAAAAAATAGGGGCATGCCCGCGCAATATTCGCCGATCATCCTAACTGGACGTGATGCCAGTGCCGGACTGGACTTAATCCCCGTTCAAATTCGTTGGATGACGCGGTAGTTCTCTTTACTACGAGCAGAGAATTTTGTTTGCAGTTTCGCTCCCTCCGCCACCTTCCCGGGGACGCCACTTTCTTGCCGCCGAAGCCAGCGCCAATCGCGCTGAATTTCTTTCTCCGCAGCTCTATGCGTCCATCAAGGCGTAGGGATTTTTTAGGCAGTCGCTTTACGAGCCTCAATAAAGAAACGCAGATCTCGCGACCCTGGGCGCAGACGCTCGCACGCGATCACATCGTGTTCGACCGCGATCTCGATGTCGTGGCGAGGACTGCCGTACGCGACACGGTGCGGCCGATCGAACGGCTCAGTGGACTTGCCGCGGAGGATGCCGACACGCTTTGCAGCATCGTCGGCGACGTGCATGTCACTCAGTTTGTGAACATCGACAAAGGCGCGCACATGATGCTTGCGAAGTCGACGCTGTGGCGATCCTAGCGCGCCATGCGGCGGCGACGCGGGCGCTCAGCCCATGGCAAATTCATCCTTGCGATGCGCCCACCCGGTGATGCGCGACTCGATGAAGGAAAAGATCGCGTAAAGCGTCACGCCGAGGATGGCCAGGATGAACAACCCGGCAAACACCAGCGGCACGTCGAAGTTCGAACTGGCGATCATCATCACATTGCCGATGCCGCGATTGGACGCGACGGTTTCCGAAATGACGGTGCCGACGAAGGCCAGCGTGACGGCGACCTTCAGCGAGGCGAAGAAATACGGCATGGTGCGCGGCAAGCCGACGTTCCACAGGATGTCGAGTTTGCTGGCGCGCAACGCCCGCATCACGTCCTCAAGTTCGGGCTCGGTGGTGGCGAGGCCGGTCGCCACGTTCACGACGATGGGAAAGATGCTCATGATCATCGCCGTGAGGATGGCCGGCACGGTGCCGGCGCCGAACCACAACACGAAGATCGGCACGACGGCGACTTTGGGGATCGAGGCAAAACCGACCAGCAACGGATAAGCGACGTCATAGGCGAGCCGCGACGAGCCGATCAGCATGCCGAGCATAATGCCGATGACGATGCCGAATGCAAATCCGACCAGCGTCGTGTACAGCGTCTGTACGGTGTGCGGCCAAAGCGCCGGCATTCGCTCGACCAGCGTGACGATGACCTGGCTCGGCTTGGGCACGACGATGTCGCTGATGCCGAACATCCAGCACAGCGCCTCCCAGAGCAGGAAAAACCCGATGATGAAGGCGGTCGATGCCATGTGGCGGCGCATCTGTGCGTTCATCATGGGGTCTCCTTCACCGGACGGGCGGATACGATCAGCGAGCGCAACCGATGCGTCATCGATACGAACTCGGGCGTGTAGGACATGTCGATGGTGCGCGGCCGCGGAAACGGCACCTCGGCGTCGTCAATGATCTGCCCCGGCCGCGTGCGCATCACGCAAATGCGGTTGGCGAGGTAACCGGCCTCCTTGAGGTCGTGCGTCACCAGCAGCACGGTTGGCCGCAGCTTCATCCACAATTCCTGCATCACCGCCCAAAGCTCCTCGCGGGTGAATTGATCGAGCGCGCCGAACGGCTCGTCGAGCATGAGGAGTTGCGGTTCATGCACCAGCGCGCGGCACAGCGAAGCTCTTTGCAGCATGCCGCCGGAAAGCTGCCAGGTATGCTTGTCGCCGAAACTGGCGAGCCCGACTTCCTTGAGCAGCGCGTCGGCGCGGTCGCGGAACTCGGTCTTGCGCTTGGTGCGATATTCCTGGCGGAACGGGGGAACGATCTTCAGCGGCATCATCACGTTGTCGCGCACGCTGAGCCAAGGCAGCATCGTCGGATTTTGGAACGCCATGCCGACCCGCACCGACTCGGCGCCGATCTCGCGCCCGGCGACATAGACATAACCGCTGGTCGCCTTCAAAAGCCCGGTGACCAGCTTGAGGATGGTCGATTTTCCGCAGCCCGAGGGGCCGACCAAGGCGACGAATTCGCCGGGCATGATGCGCAGATCGGTCCGCCCGAGCGCCACGATCTGCTTGTCGCCGCGCCCATATGTCAGCGTCACATTTTCAAGCTCGACGAAGCTTTCCGACCGCGGCGGCGCCTCGGCGTGGTCCGGCGAGCTCATGCCGCATCGTCCTTTCCCAAACGGACCGGCTTGGCGGTGACCGCGCGCATTGTCGTCTCGGCATTGCGCACGGCCGCGGGCGGCATCGCCTGGATCGTGTGCACCGAGCGGCCCCATCCGCGGGTGGCGGCCACCAGCGCGCGATCCTTCATGACGAAGCGGCCGCGCACCAGCGTGTGGATCGGCAGTCCCTTGACGCGGCGCCCGTTCCACGGCGAGATTTTCGCGCTGCGAATGCAGCGCGGCGTCCTCGATGGTGTGCTCGCGGGCAAGATCGACCATGGCGATGTCGGCCTCGGCGCCGACGCTGAGCGCGCCTTTGCGCGGATAGAGGCCCCAGATCAAGGCCGGATTAAAGGCGCTCATGCGCACATAGTCGCAAATCGACATGCGGCCGGCGTTCACCTCGGTCAGCATCAGCGGCATCTGCGTTTCCACGCCGGGGAAGCCGCAGTCGACGGTCCAGATATCGTTGCTGGTTTTTCCTCCGGGCTGTGCGGCGCGTGGTCGGTCGCGATAAGGTCGATGGTGCCGTCGATCAGCGCCGCCCAGAGCGGCTCCTGGTTGGCCGCCTCGCGCACCGGCGGATTGACGCGCGATGACGCCCGGCACGCGGGTGTAATCTTCGGTCGACAACATCAGATAATGCGGGCAGGTCTCGCCGGTGATATCGACGCCGCGCGCTTTCGCCTCGCGCAACGGCCGCAATTCGTCGGCCGACGAGATGTGCAGGATATGAATGCGCGCGCCGGTCCATTCGGCGAGAATGGCGGCGCGGCTCACCGCCTCGATGGCCACGACTGCCGGCCGCGCGGCGAGATGGGCGAGCGGATCGATCTTGCCGGCCGCCATCAGACGTTTCTGCCGCCGCTCCATGATCGAGTTGGTCTCGGCATGCAGCGATATCCGCTTTCCTGTCGGCGCCACAACCTCGAATGCTTCAAGCATTGCGCCGGTCGAGGGCGTCGGGATCTTGCCGAAGGTGTTGCCCATATAAAGTTTGAAGCCGATCACGCCGCCTGCGACCAGCGCTGGGACGTTGGCATGCGTGTCTTCGCCGAGCAACCCATAGAGTCCAAAGTCGACATGCGCCTTGGCGGCGGCAATCGCGTGTTTGGCCGTGAGAATCTCGGCGCTCCCGGTCGGCGGGATGGTGTTGGGCATGTCGAAGACGGTGGTGACGCCGCCGAACGCGGCCGCAACGGTGCCGCTCGCCCAATCTTCCTTGTGCGGATAGCCCGGGTCGCGGAAATGCACATGCACGTCGATGGCGCCCGGCAGCAGATGCAGGCCTTTGGCGTCGAATGTCTCCTCGCCGCGGCATCGCGTCGGCGGCGCCGACGGCGAGGATATGGCCGTCCTTGATGGCGACGCTCGCCCGATCACGGCGTCGGGCGAGACGATCGTGCCGTTATGGATCACGAGATCGGCGGTTATGTCCATCATCGCTTGCTCCTCACAGCATCGCCCAGCCGCCATCGACCGGAAGATCGACGCCGGTGATCTGGCGCGAGACATCGCTGGCCAAAAACAGGCAGGCATTGGCGACGTCGCGATCGACGGTGATGCGTTTGAGCGCATATTCGGCGGCATGGCGCTGGGCGGCTTCTTCAAGCGTGATGCCGTAGCGCTTGGCCATGTCGGCGCAGACTTTGTCGCGGAAGCGCGGCCCGTCGACCATTCCCGGCGCGACACAGTTGACGTTGATGTTGTAGGGGCCGGCCTCAATCGCGAAGCTCTTGGTGATTCCGCGCAGGCCCCATTTCGAGGCCGAGTAGGCCATGCGGCCGGCACGCCCGCGCATGCCGAACGTGCCGCCGACATTGACGATCTTGCCGTAGCGCTGCGCGATCATGTGCGGCAGCACGCCGCGCATGGTGTGGAAGCAGCCGCTCATGTTGAGCGTGACGATGTCGTCGAATTCCTCCGGCGTCGTATCGACGCCGCTCTTGCCGACCGGCCCGGAGCCGCCGGCGACATTGACCAGAATGTCGATGCGGCCGCCATATGCCGCCTTGGTCGCTTGCGCCGCGCCCTTCGCATGCTGCCGCGTCGGTGAGATCGCAAGGCACGACGATGGCCTGCGCGCCGGCGCTTTTGGCGGCAGCCGCGACCGGCTCGATTGCCGCAACGTCGCGGCCGATCAGCGCCAGCCGCGCGCCCTCGCCGGCAAATGCCATGCTGACGGCCGCGCCCATGCCCTTGGCCGGGCCGGTGATCATGGCAATCCGCCCATCGAGCTTGAGATCCATCGCACGCCCCGCAGCGCCGTCGGTTTGTATCGTGGCTCGTATCGTGGCTTGGCCGCTCCGCCTGGCGGAGGAGCGGCCAAGGCGAACTTGCTCAGAACAGCTTGTGCGGCAGCTCCGCCGCCGGCGGCATGAACTTCGCGGTGTAGATTTCGTCCACCGTCGGCGTGCGCGGCAGACCTTCCGCCTGCACCAGGATGTCGATCGACTTCTTCAGCCGGACCGGGATCGACATTGCCGAGCCCGATCTTGGCGATCTCCGGAGAATTCATCTCATCCTTGAGCGTCGCGTCGAACCGCTCGCGTTCGACGGCGACCTTGATCAGCGGCTCGCGCTTGGCCACGGCGGCGACGGCGGCGTCAGGGTCCTTGAGCGCGTCCTCGACCCCATGGTTGATCGCGGCAATCAGCCCCTTCACCGCCGCGGGGTTTTCTTTGGTCAGCTTCTTGGAGACGATAATGGCGTTGGAATAGAGGTCCATGCCGTAATCGCCGTATTTGATGTAGCGAATGTCTTTTTCGGCAACGCCCATCAGCTTGGCGGAAAAGCGGATGGTGTTGACGTAGCCGAACACGCCGTCGACCTGCTTGTTCATCAGCATCTGTTCGCGCAGGCTCGGCTGCATGTTGGTGATCTTGATTTTCGAGCAGTCGATCTTGGCAATCTTGCAGAAGGCGGGGAACAGCTTGAGTGCCCCGTCACCGGCGGCGCCACCCAGCGTCTTTCCCTCCAGATCCTTCGGCGTCTTGATCGCGCTGTCGGCGCGCACCGCGATGGTGAAGGGCGGCTGGTTGTACATGACGTAGACCGCGATCGGCGCTTCCGCGGGCTTGGTGGCGGCGAACTGAATCAGCGCGTTGATATCGCCGAAGCCGACGTCATAGGTGCCGCTCGCCACCAGCGCGATCGGGGCGCCGGAGCCGTTGCCCTGGTCCATGATGATGTCGATGCCGTTGGCTTTGAAGTAGCCGCGGTCCTGGGCGAGGAAGAACCAGCCCTGCGGGCCCTGGTACTTCCAGTTCAACACCATCTTGAGCTTGGTCTCGGCCGAGGCCGGGGTGGCGCTGGCCAACGGGACGGCAATGCCGATCGCGGCACAAAGCGCGATTACGAGGGTACGGAGGGACGACGTCATGAGCGCACTCCTGTCAGGGCTCGGGGATTGATCTGCTCCAGGCAACCGTGAATTCGCCAAAGCCTAGACCGAGCCAGCGTTGCCTTCTACAGCTGTTTTTTTGCTAGAGTGGTGCCGAAAAGGCACCACTTGCTGTTCCGCAAAACGGGCGGGTGCGACGCGATGAAGCATATGCGGATCCTGACCTATGTCGACGCGGTCGCGCGCGCCCGCTCGATCCGCAAGGCCGCCGACCGCCTCAATGTCACGGCCTCTGCGGTCAATCGCCGCATCACCGATCTGGAAAACGAACTTGGCGCGGCGCTGTTCGAGCGGCTGCCGCGCGGCGTGCGGCTGACCGCGGCCGGCGAGGTGTTCGTGCATTACCTGCGCAAGCAAAGCGGCGACGCGGAGCGCATGAAGTCGCAGATCGAGGACCTCAAAGGTCTGCGGCGCGGCACCGTGCGCATCGCCTGTAGCCAGGCTTTGGCGCTCGACTTCCTGCCGCGCGCCATCAACGATTTCCGCAAGACGCACCCGAAGGTCGAGTTCGACGTGCGGGTTTACGACCACGTCCATGCTATGGCCGCCTTGGCGGCCTTTGAAGTCGACCTGGTGCTGGTGTTTCGCCCGCCGTTTCTGGCCAATTTCCAACCTTTGATGACGCTCGAACAGCGTGTGGTCGCGGTCATGGCGAAGAACCATCCGCTCGCCGCGCGCCGCAAGCTGCGCCTGCGCGACTGCGCCGCCTATCCGGTCGCGCTGCCCGAGCGTTCGATCGGCGGCCGGCAACTGCTCGAGGAGGTTGCGGCGCGCACCGGGCTCAGCTTCAATATCGCCGCGGAATCGAATTCGTTCGAAATGCTGCGCGGCCTGGTCAGCCATGCCGGGCTGATCTCGTTCCAGATTCGCATCGGCACCTTGCCGGAGGGCAACAAGCTCGGTCTGGTCGCGCGCGAGATCGACGACCGCGACGTGCCGAATGCCAATCTCGTGTTCGGCCGGCTGCGCGACCGCAATCTTCCGGTCGCCACTGCGGTATTCGCCGAACGCATTATCGGCCGGCTGACGGAAATGGTGATGGCGAAAAGCGCGTCCGGCGGCTCCAAGCCGTGAGCGGGCGCCACGGCGGCGGCCATGCGTCCGGAGTCATTGCCTCCCGCGCCAGGATCGCTATATTAGGCGGGCAAGGATGGGTCTACTTGACCGACCCTGTGCAGGAATAACAGTCAAATCCGACCGTCTGGCCCGTCATTTCGGCGGGCCATCGCCTTTTGGGCCATCTGCCATGAGCCGTTCCAACCGACCCGACCATATCCGCCTGACCTCGCACCCCGAGCCGGGCAGCACCCCGCGCTTCCCGATCCATTGGGGCGCTGCCAGCGCGCGCGAGCGAGGGCCGATCATCGGCACGGTGTCGCGGCCGGGCGACCGCAACGTGATCGGCAGCCATGGCGGCTCCTATGCGCTTTACCGCGCTCTGGCGGTGTCGTCCGGGGCGCTCGATCCGATCCGCCGGCCCGACCTGACCAACACTCATCCCGCAGCGACCATCGGGCCGTATCCGCAATGGCGCGATCCGCGCTGCATCGTCTCGCTCGATCCGTGGGGCCATCTTGCCGCCGACAGCTTCAAGACCGAGATCGCCGACGGCATCGATATCCGCCCGACGATTGCCATTACCAAAGCGCGTCTCGATCTGCATGAGATGCAGGATGCGGTCAAAGCCGGCCGGCTGAAGAACGACGGCGAACTGGTGCACGCGAACGGCAGCGTCGCCGTGACCAAGGTCGCCATCGATCCGGTCTGGTACCTGCCCGGCATCGCCGAACGGTTCGGCACGCCGGAAACCAGCTTGCGCCGCACTCTGTTCGAGCAGACCGCCGGCATGTTCCCCGAGCTGGTGACGCGTCCCGACCTCAACGTCTTCCTGCCGCCGATCGGCGGCACCACGATCTATCTGTTCGGCGACGTCGACAAGCTCAACGACCCGGCCACCCGGATCACCTGCCGCGTGCACGACGAGTGCAACGGCTCGGACGTGTTCGGCTCCGACATCTGCACCTGCCGGCCCTATTTGATCCACGGCATCGAGGAATGCGCGCGCGGCGCGCAGGAGGGCGGCCTCGGCATCATCGTTTACAATCGCAAGGAAGGCCGCGCGCTCGGCGAGGTTACCAAATTCCTCGTCTACAACGCGCGCAAGCGGCAGGAGGGCGGCGACGCGGCGTCGGCCTATTTCGAGCGCACCGAATGCGTCGCCGGCGTGCAAGACGCGCGCTTCCAGCAGTTGATGCCCGACTGCATCAACTGGCTGGGCATCAAGCGCATCGACCGCTTCGTCTCCATGAGCGACATGAAATACGACGCGCTGGTGCAGCAAGGCGTCGAGATCGTCGAACGCGTGCCGATCCCCGACAATCTCGTGCCGGCCGACGCGCACGTGGAAATCGCCGCCAAGAAGGCCGCCGGCTATTACTCGCCGGAACAGCCCAAGCCGCAAGACCTGACCGATTCGGTCGGCCGCTCGCTCGACAAATATTGAGCGAAAGCGTTGCCCGCCATGGATTCGGAAACCGCGGCCGCCATTTCGCTATTGAGCGCCCAGGCGGTTCGCATGCGCGCCCAACGCATGCTGGCGCTGGGGCTTGAAGAGCAGTTGCCGAATTTTCGCGTCGATCTGTCGCGGCTCGATGCCACCGCCGAGCTGGTCATCGCCACGACGCGGCAGGCCTATCCGTCGCTGGATATTCCGTTCCATTCCCGCTGGCGCCATTTCGTCGTCGACGGCGTCGACCGCTTCGCCGAAGTCGCCAAAAGCGCCGGCTTTGCCGACCGTGCGGCGCGGGCGCGCGCCGAATTCGATCTGGCGATGGTCAGCGTTTTTCTCGATGCCGGCGCCGGCGCGCAATGGCACTATGCCGACGCTGCCAGCGGCAAACGCATCGGCCGCTCGGAGGGATTGGCGCTGGCAAGCCTGGACATGTTCGCGCGCGGCGTCTTTTCTTCAAAGCCAAATGACCCGCTGCGCGTCGACGCCGGCGTTTTGGCGCGGCTCACACCCGCGCAGTTGATGCAAGGCTTCCAGGTCACGGACGCCAACCCGCTGGTCGGCCTTGAAGGCCGCGCCGCGCTGCTGCGCGCGCTGGGCACTTTGATCGCGGGCAACACCGGTGTGTTCGCGCGCAACGACAGCGCCCGGCCGGGCGGATTGTTCGACCACTTCGAAGGCCTCGCCGAAGGCGGCGCAATCGCCGCGCCCGAGATCTTGTCCGAACTGCTGCACGAACTGGGTCCGATCTGGCCGTCGCGTATCACGCTCGGCGGCATTCCGTTGGGCGACTGTTGGCGCCACCCGGCGATGATCACATCCGATGCCGGCAGCGGGCTGGTGCCGCTGCACAAGCTGTCGCAATGGCTTGCCTATTCGCTGATCGAACCGTTGCAGCGGGCGGGCATCGCCGTCACCGATATCGACGGCCTCACCGGCCTCGCCGAATATCGCAACGGCGGCCTGTTCGTTGACATGGGCGTCATCGCCTTGCGCGATCCCGCGCAGGCCGCGCGCGTGCACGACGTGTCGTCCGCGCTGGTGGTGGAATGGCGCGCGTTGACCGTTGCGCTGCTCGACCGGGTTGCCGCGGCGGTGCGGGAAAAACTGAACATCGACGCGAGCACGCTGCCGCTGGCGAAAATCCTCGAAGGCGGCACCTGGTCGGCCGGCCGCGCCATCGCGCGCCAGCGCCGCGCCGACGGTTCGCCGCCGATCAAGGTCTTGAGCGACGGCACGGTTTTTTAAAAGAGCGTGGGAGACGGCATATGGAAGACGTCACGGTCTGCAAGCATCCGCTGATCCAGCACAAGCTCACGCTCATCCGCGACAAGAATATCTCGACCAAATCGTTTCGCGAGCTGTTGAGCGAGATCGGCATGCTGCTGTGCTACGAAGTCACGCGCGATCTGCCGCTGATGGACGTGGAGATCGAAACGCCGCTGGCGCGCATGACCGGGCGCAAGATCGCCGGCAAGAAATTGGTGTTTGCCCCGGTGCTGCGTGCGGGGCTGACCTTCGCCGAAGGCATGCTCGATCTGGTTCCGGCGGCGCGCATTGCGCATATCGGGCTCTACCGCGAGCCGGAGACCTTCACCGCGATCGAATATTACTTCAAGGCGCCATCCGATCTTGCCGAGCGGTTGGTGATCGTCATCGTACCGGTGCTTGCCACCGCCAATACTGCGGTTGCTGCCGTTGACAGGCTCAAGGAACGCGGTGCACGAAACATCCGCCTGGTCAGCCTGGTCTGCGCGCCGCAAGGCATCGAGCGAATGCGCGGCATTCATCCCGATGTGCCACTGTGGACCGCCGCGATCGATGATGGATTGGACGAACATGCGTTCATCGTTCCGGGGCTCGGCGACGCCGGCG
>CAWGKJ010000060.1:0-35295 GCA_963823115.1 uncultured Alphaproteobacteria bacterium
GGGGTTCGAATCCCTCTTGCGGCACCAATCAACCATAATTTTCGTATTTCGTTCAATTTGTTAGATTGGCGCAACCTAGTTGTCCCCACATTCGACCCCACACTCGCGCGGGACATCGCCAGTGTTCCGCGTTGATGCTCCAGGTAGCTGAACGTGCCCTCTTCATCGCAATAGCGATAGCAACATTGCGCGCGTAGGTTGACCGCCCCCTCGCTAGGCTGGCTCCGGAGTGAAAATCGTTAACGGGCGAGACCCGCCTGGAACGAAACGATATCTTCGCCGCCAGGGAAGCATGCCTTTGGCGGCCTGAGCTTACAGCTATTGCACAGTATGATTGTGCATCTATTTCGGCAGCCGTAATTAACTTGACATTATAGTATATTCATGGCATAATGATATTGTGGGAATTCGTGCGCGCGACAGGCGTCACCCATCCCCACACCGACCATCGTGATCGCGTTCGCGTGTCGTTCGCGTTCAACACCGGGACCCCTTTCGGGGTCCTTTTGATTCAAGGAGCCTATTATCAATGACAAACCCAACCCAACCAAAACCAAACCCCGTGCCCGCGATCCTCGTCTACGGCACGCCCAGCGGCCCCGCGTTGACCCAGGCCTCCTGGTTCCGGGCCGAAGACAAGGAGGCCGTCAAGGCCGCCGCGGAGGCGCTGAAGTTCTCGGTGATCGAACTGCACACCGATGCGGATAGGGCGCTGGCCGCCGGGGCCCATGAGGGCGTCCTCAAGGGCAGCGGGCCGCATGATCGTCGGCTCAGTCTCCGCGGAGGTCTATCGGCGGATCGAGGAGCATGTCCGCAAGGAGCGGGCGCCCCGACCCGTCCAAGCCGGAGAACGCCGCGGCGACGACGGCCAAACCCACGCCAGAACAAAACACGAACATCGGCGCGGCGGGTCCAAGCTCGCCGGAACCCTCTCGCGCAACACCGGCTGCGCCGGCCACCAACAAGCCGGACAGCGCGACCGCTCGAGAGACCCTTCGGGTCGGCGCGAGGGTCCTGGCCGCCTATTGGAACGAGAAGCGCGAGTTCGAGGGCTTCTGGCTCGCCATCGTCAAGCGGATCGAGCCCGGCGAATTCACGCTCGAGTGGTTCGAAGTCGCCGGGATATCCGGCGTTCAAGAGCCGGCCCCAGGACATCGCCGTTCCGCATCCCGAGTTCCGCGTCTCGGGCAAGTAGCGCGGCGAATGAGTCGCCGAACCACATCAATGCCATCGCATGGGGCGGCCTTCGGGTCGCCCCTCTTCGTTCCGCGCATGCCCATGAACCGGGCGCGCGCCATCCCATCCCCCAACCTCAGGAGACAAGCCATGACCAGCACAACCGTGTCCACCGCCGAACGCATCCGCGCCCTCAACGACGCCTTCCGCCGCACCTTCGTCGGCGGCATGGTCATGATCACCGCCGGCGTCGAAGCCATGCCGGTCGATCAACGCCGCTCGCTCCTGCAGAAGGTGCGCGCCTTCGACGCCTTCACCGAGGACAACGATCCCCACGGCGAACACGACTTCGGCGCGGTCGACGAGGGCGGCGTCCGCTGCTTCTGGAAGATCGACTACTACGACCGCGCGACCGAGATGGGCTCGCCCGATCCCGCCGATCCCGCCGTCACCACGCGCGTCCTGACCATCATGCGCGCCGACGAATACTGAGCGCCCCGCCAGCACCCCGCGAGCGGGAGAACTCTCCCCAACCCACACCACAACGCCGCGCCGCCGCGCCATCGACGGCGCTCGCTCCATCATGCCCAGCAACCTCAGGAGACTATCCCCATGCCCGGCAAACAAGCCAAAGTCGTCACGCCCCCCATGCTGAAGCGCATGCTGCGCCGCGTCTCGCGCTCCTCGTTCCCCGCCCGCGACCGCGCGATGATCCTGCTGTCGATCAAAGCCGGCCTGCGGCGCCTGCGAGATCGCCGGCCTCGATTGGTCGATGGTGCTCGACGCGCAGGGTCGCGTGTCCGGCACGATCCACGTCCGCGACGTCATCGCGAAGAAGCGCGGCGGACGGCGGATTCCCATGCATCCCGATCTGCGGCGCGCCTTGGAGCGGCTGGCGCGCACCACGGAGCCGGTCGGGCCGGTGATCCGCTCCTATCGCGGCTCGCATTTGAAGGCGAACAGCATCGTGAATTGGTTCGTGGCGCTCTTCAAGGAGCTCGGCTACGAGGGCTGCTCGTCGCATTCCGGCCGGCGCAGCTTCATCACGATCGCCGCCCGCAACATCCATCGCTCGGGATGCAGCCTGCGCGACGTGCAGCTGCTCGCGGGGCATCGTTCGATCGAAACGACGGAACGCTACATCGACGGCGACACCTGCGCGCAGAGGCGATTGGTTGCGTACGTTTAGGGACAGGTCGCGCCGTGGGATCACCGGGCCAGCCGCGAGGCGACGTCAAACCAGCTCAACGATCCGCCGTTGCGTATCGGCATGCGCCGAATACCCTGAAATCTCAATTTCCGGAGGGCTGGCAGGCGCACGCCAACGACCTTTTGCGCTTTTTCATGGACACCAGCCAGGCCAAGGAGCGCGAATTCGAGCATGTCGCCCAGCAGGCACGCGAAAACGGCTCAAAAACCGCAGGTTTTGAAAGAATGGGTCACGCCACCATCAAGCGCTGGTTGAAATTGCGCCACACTAAGCTGCCTTGGGTTCAACCTTCACGCCTTTAATATTCAGGTACCTGACGGGAAATTGCGCGCCTTTTTTGAACAGGTTGGGAAGTGATTTTCCCTTATATTTCTTAGACAATTCCGCATCGACGTTGCCCACGAACTCATATCGGTCGTTTTCTCCGAACTTCCGTTCGCTGAATACCGCTCCCCCTTTGAACCACGCAGAGATTGCGTGAACCTCTAAGATGACGCCCTCAAAGATCGCATATTCCGCCTTGTCTCTATCCGAGCCAACAGGCCAAATTCCGCGCACGCATTCGTAGAGGTCACGTTCGGTCATATCCGGCTTATAAGTTTGATTTATATTGATTGCATGCATTTCTCCGTCACTTTGGCGGGCGTTGCGTCGTAACGTTGAATAATTCGTTCAATGCTGGTTCGTCCAAAGATTTTTGAATGCTTTCCCTTCAGTTCGTTAGTAAGGTTGTCCAATCCTAAAAGATCAATGCACACGGCCTCCACTATCACTGCTTCGCCGGCGGAGAGGCCATGACGTAATATCTCGATTTTTGGCTGAACCCCTAGCTTAGAGCCTGTCTCAAAAGGTAGCGTGCCGTTAAGGAAGGAATGATTCACCGGGTCATCGGCAGTTTTTGAGGATGATTCGGGATGTGGACGGAGGCTGACCGGAGCACATATCGCCAAGCTGGGGATCGCCTTCCCAGCGATCTGAGCGACGGCGAATGGGAGCGCCTGGCGCCGTTGATTCCGCCAGCCAAGCCTGGCGGGCGCCCGCGCAAGACCGACATGCGCTCGGCGATGAACGCGATCTTCTATCTTCTGCGAACCGGTTGCCCGTGGCGCTATTTGCCGCGCCGGGTCTTCCCGCCGCGCTCGACGGTCTACAACATCTTCCGCGCTTTCCAGCGGCAGGGCGTGTGGGAGGCGATCTGGGAGGAACTGCGCGCGGCGCTGCGCGAACGGCTGGGGCGGGAGGCGAGCCCCAGCGCCGGCGTCATCGACAGCTGCTCGCTCAAGTCGGCCGAAAAGGGGGATGCGCGAAAGGTGAAGCAGACGCAGTGGGTTATGACGCCGGCAAGAGGGTGAAGGGGCGCAAGGTCCACGCTCTGGTCGATACCGAAGGCTTGCCCTTGCGGGTGGTGGTTCACTCCGCCGCCATTCAGGACCGGGACGGCGCCGCCCTGGTCTTCGATCGTATCCGCCAGCGCTTCAATTGGCTCGAACTCGTCTGGGCCGACGGCGGCTACAACGCCCGCCAGGTCGAACACGCCGTCGCCGCGCAACCGCCGCTGCGGGTGGAGATCGTCAAACGTCCCGACGGCAGTTCAGGATTCATCGTCTTGCCGCGTCGCTGGGTCGTCGAACGGACCTTTTCGTGGTTCGGCCGAAACCGCCGTCTGGCCAAGGACTACGAGAACCTCGCCGACACCCTCGCCGCCTTCATCACCCTCGCCTGCATCCAACTCGCCGTCAGGCGGCTCGCCAGGCCATAGACTTTTGAGTCAGGCTCTTAGTCTTACTGTGTCATAAGTTGGCTCTTTGGCAGCACGGGCAGCGAGGGAGTCGCCTAGCGATGCTTCGGGCCAACCTAATTCGGATGCTTGCGATTGACGCTTTGATGTGGCGTTCGGCTCGGATCGGCGGATCCGCGGGGTCGATAACCCGGGGATAGGCGAGGCGCCTGGATGAGCAGGATTTTGTCGCCTGAGGGGGGAATCGAACTCCGTTCGGAGACCAAGAATCCGTAGGCCGCGACGCAGAGAGCCATGTGGTGGTGAAAGCCTCGCCAGCCTCGTCCTTCATAGTGATCGAGGCCGAGTTCCTGCTTGAGCTCCTGATAGTCGCGCTCGATCCGCCAGCGCATTTTGGCGGTTACGACGAGCCTCTCAAGGTTGGCATCGGCCGGTAAGGTCGAAAGCCAATATTTGGTCGGCGCGCTTTCGCCCTGCGGCCATTCGACGAGCAGCCATTCTTCGGGATAGGGCTGCGAGCGCCAGTAGTCGCGATGCGCGGGCCGCACGCGCAGGCTGGCAAACCGGGAATGCAGGGTTTTGTCGACGCCTTCGCGCCATGCAACATCCCGCCAGACGTCGGCCGACAGCGATTTGGCGAGTTGTCCGGCCGATTGAGGCTTATTCTGCTTGTCGCGTCGCATCAGCGTCGGCGGCCGACCTTGCCCGCTCCATGCCTTGGGCGGGAGCGGACCGGATCCCGGCGGCCAAAGCTGCGCCGACGACTGAATGCCGACGGCATAAGTCAAGCCCATGCGCGTCAGCGCGGTTCGGAACGCCGTGTTGATCCCGTAACCGGCGTCCGCCAGCACGACGCCCTCCGGCGCCCCCTCGGCGCGTGCGGCCTTGATCTGGTCAAGGGCGATTTGCGGTTTGGTCTTGAACACGACGTCCTCGGGCACGCCGGCCTTTGCGCGGCGAACCGGGTCGGCTGCCCAATCCTCGGGAAGATAGAGGCGAAAGGCGATCGGCAGGCTTGCGTGCTCGTTGGCGACCGACAGCGAGACCGCGACCTGACAATTGTCCTGCTTGCCAAGCTGGCCGCAATATTGCCGGGCGACGCCGACCGAATGAATTCCCTTCTTGGGAAATCCCGTGTCGTCGACGATCCAGGCGCTTATCCTGCCGCTCTTCTCGACAGCGGGAACAACAATGGTTCGAACCCGCCGCAGTAAGTCCTCCTGCGACCAGTCGGCGTTGGCGACAAAATGGTGCAGCGACTGATGCGCGCCTTGGACCCGGCGGGGCTCGACGCGGGCCGCTATCGGTTCGACGCTCTTTCGCTCGCCGGGAAGAATGAGCCCCACACAGTAGGAGCGAAATGGCGTCCGCCGATCGGCGTGCCCCAGGGTCGACGCCATATGCTCAACGTAAGACGCAAATCGGGACTCGCTTCCCGCACTATCCTCGCTTCGATCCACCAGCCCCTCCGAATCAGGCGTGAATTGAAAACATCACCTCAATTAGTTTATGACACAGTAAGATTAGTCAACTGCTTAAGAACTTTTACTTTCCGCGTCTCATCTCTCACATCGTTACCGTGATCAAACACGCGATTGTTCTTCCCTTGACCGATATAGAATATCTCCCCGTCTCGTGGTATCTATATAGATATAAACATATGATTGTAGTTGTTGTTGTACCTTCGGGCTGAAGGTCGTCGACTGATTGGCCATACATGCCCCCGAAGCGTGCCCTGGAACTAATCACACAATTGCAAGACAGGCAAACCTCGCCGACGTTTTCGAGCGGTGCAAAATTCAAGAAATCTGCACGCGCGGATTCCGGCCGAAAATCCGGGAGTTTTGAGAGACCGGCGCAGTGGCGTAAGACGCGGAGCGCCGACACCGACGAGGAGAGAGTGATCATGGCCGAGATGAATTAGAGGCAAAGGCGCGCAAGTCGTGGTCCCCTCAAAATTGTAAGCGGAGGGCGAGCTATGGATACTCCGGTATGTTGCAATTCGCGCAGGTCTGCCTCGAAAAGAAACTAGACCTTGGCAATGCGCTCCTTGTTCTCTTAGGAGGAGTAGGGCTCTTTAGTATTTACGTGACTTATCGGCAGTTATTGGTAGCGCAGAACGCCCAGCGAGAGCAAATTCTGGAGCTGCAACAATCGAGTAGAGCGCAACAGGTGCAAATTCTGCTTACATTGTATGAGGATTTCATTCAAGACGAAGACCGACGAAAATTTATTCAACGCCTGGACTACACAAAGGATATTGGTAAGCCAGACTTTAAACCATTCGAATTCAACCCAAAGATTTTTCGAGGCTCGGAGGACGAGCGGCATCTCGATATACTTCTCTATCGATTGGCATTCGTTGGATTGCTTGTCGAGAGCAAAGATATAAAACCGACGGACCTCGGATGGCTAAATCATGGTCAGTAATCATTTTGAGTAATAAAGAAGTCCTGAAATACCTAAAATGGTTAAAAGACCAACTCCCAAATCATACGTCGTTCGCTGGTGCGGTCCACCTCTTTAAGGCACTTCATGGCGCTTCTCACCCGGATTACGCGACCCTGGCGGAGTACTTGAGACGACCGAGGTAATGCCCGCCGGTGCGTCACTTGCGGGAGAGGAGGTTAGCGAGCGGACGCTTGGCGCGTCTCCTTCTCTCGCAGATCGCGCTAGCGCAACGAGAGGTACCGGTACGCTTCAAAAATCAAGAATTGTGCACGGGCGGATTCCGGCCGGAAACCGGGGCGTTTTGAGAAACGAAACGTAGCGCAGCGGCGGGCGCAAAAAACCCGCGAGGCCGGACCGCGCGGGTTCCGGTTCCATATAACATTTTCGCGAACGAAAGGGTGGACCCAAAAGCCGGCAGGTTGAAAAATTCAAGTGTGGTCTAAAAGTCGTTGCTCCGACTGTTGCTCCTTATTACTTTGCATGACCGGGGAATAGGAGAAGGGAAAACTATGTCTTACAGTGACCCACGCTTCACCACCAATGTTTATCGAAACGATCAACTAACGAACACTGGAAAAGCAAAATTATCGACTAAGAGATATAACATCGATATAACAAATAGGTCTGATCACAATATATTATTTTCTGTAGAGATTGGTGAATTTGGTCTAGATGGAATTACGATAGGAAAGTCTTCTTATGATCTCCCACGGTGTTCCCCCTCAGAAACAGTTCGGCATGTGCTTGTCGCATATAGTAAAGAAAAAAAATATGCAATTACTTCCATCGTTCTAGACAATCAGGAACATATATCCCTCTCAATTGATCTAGGGGTCGGCGACATTTCAAGTCAAAAGGGTAGCTTTTGTTTCGTGGCAACAGCCGTATTTGGCGATCCCGACGAAGAACACGTTGTATTGTTACGACGGTTTAGGGACCGAAAGCTCGTTAAAAGTTTGATTGGTCGTGCGTTTGTGCGTTTCTATGAGATCGTCGGACCCGCGTTAGGTGATTTGGTTGTCCATAGGCCGATTCTCAGGAGAGTTGTTCGGCGACTACTTGTAAAGATAGCGGAGACTATTGAGCGTCGCGGAGAAGGGTAGGACGGCCTCGAAGCTCGGCTCACTCTATAGATTAAAGCTGGCATGCTCTGCGTTCATCAATCAAGATTTCTGCACCACGAATTGCCGTTAAGGAAATCAACAGCTTACGCGGTGCAAAAATCAGGTGCATAAAGGCCCGCTCTCCGCCCAACTGTGGGCGTGAATGGCCGCGATCCGCAGTGACCACTCTACGTCGACTCCCGCCATCTGCTCCCCATCCGCTGAGGGGGCGGGTCCGGCCCCTCAGCGTGGGAACCAAGCGGCAGGTTGCGATATGACATTTTCCATAGTGTGCACTAATAGCCTCTGATACTCGGTCGAGCCGCCTGGATTCCTCCACAAGGATCATATCCGACTTCTAATCTACTAATTCCACATACCCAATCAACTCCACCGAAAATCCTCCGTCTCGATTTCCAGCCTTGTGCTTAAGCTCCCGCTGCAAGGTCGGTTCGACAGAGTTCGCGAAGAGTGACAGGCGTTCGTCGGGCGACAGGGCTGGAGCCGCCGCGACAGAATGAAGGATTTGGCTGACTTGGCGCTCGACGTTGGGAACGCGCGTCCCGTCGGGCCTCACGGCGATTGGCTGCACGGAAACCCGCTTCTCCTGCGTCCCCGTCGCGGTCTCGACCAGCCAGAGTGACAGAAGCGTTTTTCCGACTTCGCCCCCGCTCAGCGCAACACCAAGCTGTTCCGGCGGCAGACTGCGCCAGCGCCCCAACTCTTGCTGTATGAGCGGATGATCGAGGCCCATCAGGTCAACAGCGTCATTCGCGGTGACCGTGTCGCGATCAAGCGTGAACCGCTTCTTCTGCGTCCCCTCGGCGGATAGAAGGTCGTAGGTCGAAGCGTCGACCTTTACCAGTCTCCAATTCCGGTCCGCCACGGCCGCGCCAAGGAATTGAACCAGTCGGTCCATGCCTGACGATATGTCCGAGAACGGCTTGTAATCGTCTAGGCTGAAGCCATCGAGGTCCTGAAAGAGGTCGAAGACCACCTCTCGCGCTTCGCGGGCGTTCGACAGCGCCGCCTCCAATTCGACGGCCGTTCGCTTGAGCTCGGGATCTGACAGCGCTTCCTGATAGAGGCGGTCGTAATTCAGCCGCTCGGACAGCTGCCCAAGAATTTGCGAGCGCAGGTCCTCGGCGACGTTGCCTTGTGCATCGACTTTGCCGAGGGTCCTGGCGATCTCCGTCAGCTTGTCGTCGAGAAGCAGGAAAATCCGACCCTCAATCGTGTCCGATAGAACCAGATTGTAGACCTGCGCCGTGTGCGCCTGACCATAGCGATGGATGCGCCCGATGCGCTGCTCCATGTCCATCGGATTCCACGGCAGGTCGAAATTGAACAAGATCCGGGCGAATTGGAGATTGATCCCTTCGCGTCCCGCGGCGGTGCAGACGAGCACCCGCGGCCCATCCTTCATGCTTGAAGCGACGTTCCGCCGCAACTTTCGCGCCGTGATCGCCGCCGCGCAGCACCACCACGCCCTGGCCGGGATAAACTTGTTCGATTTGCGGTCGCGAGCAAGTCGACGGTGCCGAGGTACGTCGCGAAGATCACGATCTTCTCGTCCGGGTTCTGCCGCCAGAGCGTGCCGAGCCCATCGAGCAGCTTCTGAGCCTTCGTTTCGCGCTGCTGCGGGAAAGGCGGCCAGAAGCTCGCCGATCCGCAGACGCTCCTCAGGCAAATGCACGTCGACCGCGGCCGAGACCGCGTCTTCCACGTGCGACGACGCGAACTCGGTGCCATAGGGATCGGAGGCCATTTCCAGCGCCTCCTCGTCGAGCTTCTTGGCCAGCCGATACTTGAGGTCCGCCATGACCCGATCAACTTCGCTCCGGCCGATGGCGTCGTGTCCCAGCGACCATTCGGTGTGGATCAGGGCTCTGGCTTCGTCGTAGAGGCGTTCGCGGCCTCTCGATGTCGAGATCGCGATCACGAAGCAGCGCCTCGTGCAACGTGAGCATCAGCATGCGCCGTTTCAGGGTCCGGCGAACGGCGGCGAAGCTCGATGCCGCGATCTTCTGAAAGATCGCCATCAGGAAGCCGAGCGCGCGTCCTTGGTTGCCCTGCCGCTTGGCGAGATCGAATCCGTCTTCCAGATATTCGCGCAGCTTCTCGTAAAAGCGCCGTTCGCTCGTCCTGCATCACGAAGGATTCGGTGTGGACCCAGCGCCGCGCGAACAACGGCTCGCCGTCCGGCCGGCACGCGTCCGCCTTGGTGCGGCGGAACATCACGGTGTTCAGGCGGTGCCGATGCTCGAGCATCTCCTCCGGGCTGCCGAACAGCGTCGGGTTGAGCAGTTGGACGATCATCCAGAACTGGAAGTGATTGCCTTGATGCGGCGTCGCGGAAAGCAGGAGGAGGTCGCGCGTATGGCCCTTCAGCGCCTCGGCGAGCTTGTAGTTCTCGGTCTTGCGAACCTTGCCGCCGATTCGGTAGGCGGTCAGGTGATGCGCTTCGTCGAAGACGACGAGATCCCAGCGCGGCGCATCGAGCAGGCGCTTTGATCCGCGCCGGCCGCTTCAGCGTGTCGATGCTGGCGATCAGGCGGTCGTGCTTGGCGAACGCGTTGGTCTTTCGGTCGGTGATGTCGCCCTCGGAGCCGAAAACCTCGAAATCGAGATTGAAGACCTCGTTCAGTTCCCGGTGCCAGTTGTTCACCAGGCCTGCGGGCACGACCATCAAGCGCGCGATTGAGTTCGCCGCGGCTCGCGAGTTCGCGCAAGATCAGCGCCGTCTCGATGGTCTTGCCGAGTCCGACTTCGTCGGCGATCAGAAAGCGGCGGGGCGACGCGGTCGCGATCGCGGTGCGTCAGCACGACCTGATGCGGCAGCAGATCGATCTGCGCCGAAGTCAGCGCCGACGCGCTCTCCATCACCGGCAGGGCATGGGCTTCGTAGGACAGCCGACGCCTGCGGGCGCGTTCGCGCGCCGCCCTCGACGGCCCGCAGGATTCGCTCGGTCCGCGAGAGCTTCGTCGCCGGATGCTCGACAGCGGAACCCGACGCTCGCCGCTGCTGAAAAATGCGCGCAGATAGCCATCGCGGGCGGCGTCGATAACAACGCCAATGCCGAACTCGCGGTGGATGATGCGTTCGCCGGGCGCGAAGCTCTGGCCGTCCATCAGGCAGCCTCAGGTAATCCGCAGATGGAAGAGGCCAGCAGGCTTGCCGCCGGTCGGCCAGCAGGATCTCCTGCGGATATTCTCGCGCCTCGCCCCAGAGCACGCGGCCGAATTCGACATTCTGATCAGCAGATGCGGCGCGCCGCAGCGCCAGACGCACCGCGTCGGTCGCCGAGCTCAGTCTGGACACCGTTCGGTCCCGCCGGGCAGCCAGAAGACCAGCGCCGCATCGCCTGCATAGGCGTCCTGAAAGGACAGGATGGCGGGTTTCAGCTCATTGCCCAACCAGCCCTCAGCGTCGACAGGCGTCAGAAGATCGAGGCAGGCGTCGAGCCCGGCGACGACGAGCGTGCTCCCCTTGTTGCTCGGCAGATCGTCGGGCCAGCTCTGCGACGCTCGGATGAGCTGCGCGAAGGCTGAAGCACTTCGGACGGCTTGGCGACTGACTGAAGGGCTTCGTCGTCCCAAATCCAGCTGACGCCGCGCCGCTGCCAGACGGTGTCGAGCAGTTGCTTCATCGCTCCACTCCTCCTGGAACAACGACAGCTGCTGAACGGCCTCTCTGATTGCTGGCGGCCCAACTGTTGTAGATCGACAAGCGCGCGCGAAGCCGCGTTGCGCATCGGCTGTGCGCCGCCGTGCTTGGTGAGCCATTCCAGCAGGCTCTTGAGCGCCGCATGCGGCTTGAAGTTTTCGTTCTTCAGGGTGTCCGACGGCATTGATGCCGCTTCCGTCGTAGCAGGCGCCGATCGAGCACCAGCGCTTGATCGAGATCGACGTCAGCCGCCGCCGGTGCCTGCCCTGCCAGTCGCGCGCGAAAACTAGCGGATCAACGAGGTAGAAAACCTTCTTCTTTTCAGCCGTCCAACCGCGGCTCGTGAATTCGTCCGGCGCGATGCCCGAGCCGCGCAAGAAGCTTCTGCATCTGATCGCGGGCAAGCTCGGTCTTGCCGTCGAAGATGCGCAGAAACTGGCGCGTGATCGGTTCGGCAGTGACCGGCGGCGGCTCTGACGTCTTGTTCGCGTCCTCGTCGATGAGCTGATTGATGCCGACCAGCGCGTCCTTCACCGAGATCGGGCGGCCTTCATCGACATAGACTTTGCCATAGTGGCGGGAGAAATATTCCAGCGCCTTACCGCGCCGGATGACCTGAAGGTCCGCTGCTGGCAGTCCCGCCCGCGCATGGTTTTCCAGCATGCCCTTGAAGATTGACGCACATCGGCCAGCACCTCGCGCCGCATGCGGCCCCAGCTGACGCCTTGGGCTCTTCGGTACGTTTGCGGCAGACGTGGATGATGTCATACTCGATTGTCTTCGAGCCAAATTCCCCTTCGCCCTTTGTTTCGTCAGAGCGGATAGGATAAGTCGCTTCAAGGTAAAAACCCGCGTCAAACAGCGATTCCAGCACGGCCACCCACGGGGCATCTTCACTATGGTGGAATGTAAACGCCAACATCCCACCGGGCTTGAGTATTCGCTGCGCCTCCCCCCAACACTGCCGTTAGAGCCGCTGATAAAATCCATCCGGATCGTTTGGCTCACGCGCTTTGTTGGAGACAGCCTCCATGCCCGACGCTGACAAGCTCACTCCCGCCGACCCCCGAGGTCGCCGATGCGCTCGCCGACGCCTTGCTTTCAGGGCCGCAAGCGGGTCCACAACGCCGACGAAATCATGGCTGAGATTGTAGCCAAGCGGCTTGTGGCGCACCTTGAACCCGCAGGCTTCGTCGTTATGCAGAAGCCGACTGAGATCGGCGGCGTGACGCTTGGGTTCGGATTCAAGGGGCAATGATCTGCTGACTGCTCTCCCCATCGCTCTCGCTGACCAGGCGGCTACAAGCCGCGAACGTCCGGCAGGCTCTGCAACCGCGAGACCGTCGACTGCGATCAAAATCGGCGGTCCGACCGCGTCAGATTGAGCGCCATCTTGAACATCGGGTCGCCGCGGAGGGAATTGGCGTCGATCCCATCCTCCTAGCCGGCGCTGATCATCAGCAGCCGAAAGCGAATGACGTCCGCACCAGATCAGGGGCGCGGGGATCAACCATGCAGTCGGCGAGTCGATCCGCGACCCGAAGAAGCTGTTCGCGCAACGCCAGGACGCCGCCGTCCGACGACAAGAGCCCGCCGTCGGTTTTGACCACAACCGATTTGCCGACCGGTGACAGTGACAGACCAGGCAGCGGCAGCATAGGATCGTTCTTGGCGGGTGAGCTCGGCTCAAGTTGCGTGAATCGGCTTCGCAACCAGATTATACGAAAAATAAGTGGCTCATGCTTCTCCTGCCAACCCGCAATGCACAATGCGGGATAGGAGGGTTAGCGCATGGCGCGGTTGGTTTACGCTTGCAGGCTCGACGCGCCAGGCGACGCCGCTTGGGAGGAGACAGTTCGGCCAGCCTACGAACGCTGGGTCACGGAAAGGTATCGTCGCGCTTTCCAGACCACGATCAACCTAGATCTGGACGCGTGCGAAGTCATTGGGAAGTTGCCGTCAGGGCACTCCCTAATGACAAAGAAGTACAGTGCGAACTGCTCTGCACTTGAGTTGGAGTGGGCCTTTCCGGGAGATAATGGGCTGGTATGGCGTAACTTGGTTCGAACGGCTCAACTAGCTGACCGCTGTGCGGTGGAGCACCGCGTCGAGATCGCGTCGGCCGAGTATCTCTTAGCACCCGCAAGAGGC
The DNA here is from genome assembly GCA_963823115.1 of uncultured Alphaproteobacteria bacterium. Taxonomy (GTDB): domain Bacteria; phylum Pseudomonadota; class Alphaproteobacteria; order Rhizobiales; family Xanthobacteraceae; genus Bradyrhizobium. The sequence goes on from CAWGKJ010000060.1 coordinate 13,497, forward strand.
CAGACGAGGTCTACGAGGCGCTTTCGAGGATGAACAAGGTCGCGGACCATATGGGCTCGGAACCGCGGGCGGAGCGACTTGCGGCAGATGCTTCGCGACGAAGGGCTTGGGAAACGTATCAGCAACTTCATCTCGTCGACATCAAAGGGTAAGTGGAGCGATGACTATACGTTCATCTACGACGGTAGGCCCCAGCTCTTCGAATGGCACGTGACACTTGGAGCTGGTGCGGCAGATACTTGTGCCTCAATCCACTTCCTGCCCGATCAAAATTGTGGCAAGCTGGTGGTTGCCCATGTGGGCAGACACCTAACCAATACGCGTTCGTGAGTATATTGCGCCTGGGGCGGTTGCTGAGCCGGAATTGGGGTCTCTGGTGCGTGATAAGACGACACCGCTCGAAAATGATGTCTCAGGCTATTCTTTGCTGCTCTTGTAGCATTCTTCCCCCCTCCCCGAGTGCCCCCACCCAATAGGACATCGACGGTTCATGGCCATAACAACGGACGCCCTCCGTGAAGGGCTCGAACGAATGTATGACGGTTACGCCGTCGAGCCGGACCCAGTGTACGGAACCTATGGCTTGATCTGGTTCCTCACAGCTAGGCCGACGAATCCCGTGGTGCCGGCAACGTTTGCGGTAAAGACCGTCGTCCCGGAAAAGGTTACCCAACAAATATCAACGGAAGACGACATTAACTTCCTCCGCAGGGAATTTCGGATGTGGCTAGCGCTGCCGCACACCTATAACGTCTTGCCAGCGCTTGGACTTGATTTTGTGCATCTATCAGACGACACGAATGCATCCATCGATCTCCCGGTCATGCGGATGCCGCGGATGAAGGGTTCGCTTGAAGAGTGGGTCAGTAAACCGTCGCCAGAACAGATCGTAGATCGGCTACTTGCGCTGTCACAGGCTTTAAACGGACTGCAATACCTATATGACCATGGCTTCGAAGGGCACGGCGATTTGAAGCCGAGCAACCTTCTGTACGAAGACCTCCAAGGTAAATTTCAATTAGAGGAGAGGGCAAGTTGGCCAAGCGCGCTTCACCCTTGGTTCGTCCGGGTCGCGGACTTGGGGTGGGCTGACGCATGGGTCGATCTTGGATTTAGTAATAAAGCTCTGCGTAAGTACATGGCTCCTGAGCGACTTGCGGGTAATGTTGCGCCGATTAAGAGTGACATGTTTTCGATGGGAGTTATTGCCTCTGAATTGCTCCAAGGAGAGCATCCTGCCGGAAATCTTAAGAAAGTATTAAAATCTAAGAGATAGTTGGAATAAGGTGGGTCGAAAGCGGGGAAATAAATATTAGACAAATACAGATCACCGAGACTACAACGTATTATTCAGCGATGCCTAGATCCAGTACCGGACTTGAGGCCAAGCTCAGAGGAAGTTTTGGATGAACTCTGCACTGAACTTAAATAACATTATTCTATCGACATAGCGGAAACACTTAGCCCTTTGGAGATTAGGTGCTTTCGGCGATAATCGGGCATCCCAACACGACCATGAGGCCTGGGCGGCAGCGCAGTCACCTCGCCTTAGTGAAGCGGAGAAGCAAGCCTCGCTACAGCAAATTTCAAAAGAAGATGAACCAAATTGATGTTGTGGACTTCGAAAGCTGCGAGGCGTGGGCTCCTCTCGCCGAAGCCTTCGTTGGCTTGACCCGAGACACGCCTGCGGAGCGAGATCGCGTTCGAAAATTCGCATTGCATTGGCTGGTCACGATAGTTGGTTCTCTTGACCAGCCTGCAATCAAACAGCTTGGGCACCGCAGCGATTGGCCAACGTTGAGGGAATACGAGCGCTTTTCAATGCTTGTTAGTTCACTCGCTCGCATAGGAGAAGTCGACAATAATAGCTCGGAGTTGCTACTAAAAATGGGTCCCTGTGCCAGAGCGGCGATTTATTTCGGTTTTGCTTCCAAACTCCGGCTTGATGAAGGAAACCAGGCCGCAATAGAAATGCTTGCATCAGCAATCAAGGAAGCGCCGCACGAGCCTGTACATTACTACTTTCGAGCGCGTTGGAATTACGAAAATAGGTTATTCAGTGCGGTAACGAATTCGCAAGGAAGCAGTCCAGAATTTTGCGACATTAAACAAATTGCTCAAGATTTGGAAACCGCAATCAACCTCGATTTTAACTGGAAAGAACCCCGCGGGCTATTGGATTGGTCCGGGCGGAGGGATCGGCGTGACAACCCACCCGAGAGGCGACCGTCGCTGTTTCGTCCGACGCGAGAAGGCCGGCTCATGCGGGTTCCTCTGATAGTGCGTTTGTCATGATCTACACTATCAGCGGCTGTAAGCGGTGTTCTCAGGCGGCTTGACGCTTTGCGCCATTGTTGATGTAGGCCCACGGCAGCAGCTCGTCGATTTTTGCTCATGGGATGGCGGTTGGCGATTTTGTCGAGGACGTCGGCGAGCCACGCTTGCGGATCGACATCGTTCATCTTGCAGGTTTCGATCAACGAGGCGTGGATGGCCCAATATCGTCCGCCCTCGTCCGAGCCGGCGAACAGATGATTCTTGCGCCCGAGCGCGATGGGCCGCATGGCGCGCTCGACGACGTTGTTGTCGATTTCGATCCGCCCATCGTCGAGGTAGCGGGTCAGGCCCGCCCAGCGCGAGAGCGCGTAGCGGATCGCCTCGGCGAGTTTTGATTTGCCGGAGACAGCGGCGAGCTTGGCCTCCAACCAGGGCTTCATCGCCTCGAGGGTCGGTCTGGCGCGGGCTTGGCGGGCGGCCATTACGCGCTACACCTTCAACGCTGAACTCGGTCGTCTCGTCGTCCGACGGCGCGGCGATCCCGAACCCAACATGAAACTCGCCAGCGTCGAAAACGCGCATGCCGAAAGCGACATCCTTCGAAGCGGACGCCTCCATGCTCTCGTCCATGAGCCAGAGCCTCCGATTGCAGACCAAAAGGTCTTCGAGCCAAACACCGGCGACCTCGTGGCGCGCGCTGAATCGAAACAAGGAAAAGAACGCGTCGCCCGTTCGTCGGGCCAGTTCGAAATCGCCAGCCTCGAGTTGAAGCGCCTTGCCGCCGAGGAATGTATCAATCCTCGCCGCCCGCGCTGGTTCGGCTCGAAGAGCGCGACGTCCGCAAGCATCTCGGCGGCTTCGTCGTCTTCGGACAGAACGATCTTTCCGTCTTCCCACAGCCCGAGCTGCTTGGCGGCTCGCATCAAGTCCGCTTGATTGCACACTCGGAACGCCGCGCTCAAAATACGTCGCACGGAAGCGCGGACCGGATGATACATCGCCAACGCTTCTTCGCGCGTCATCGCCTCTTCCTTCGTGACTCGGACTGCGCGTCGCGATCCCGCTTCGGACGTGGGGCCGGTATTTCATGTTTCATTTGTTTCGCCGAGCGCCATCGGAATCCGTCGATATTTTATAACCCCAATCGTTGCACGCACAGAAGACGCCCTGTGAAACATTTGAAACATGAAACATCAGACCAAACATCGATGCGCCGCGACCATCAGGCTTGAGATGACGGGCCCCGGTGCGGCTCACACAGGTTTCGCATTAACTCAGTGCTCGCGAACGAATGAGCATAGCGGGGCATCGCCGTCACTTGATTTGACGTCCGCTGATTTCATTATCGTGCGCGTTGAACGCGTCGTGATCCTGCAAGACCGAGGCTGAAGTAAGCTTCTCGGACGCTTCAACTCTGGGCGCGTCGTTCAAGGAGATCATGGGGGCGGTCTGGGCCAGCGCATCCGCTTCAAACTTGCAGTCGCGTCGGCGACAGACATTTCTGCCCCTTGTTGCCGCGTCAGCGCTTTCGCCGCTTGGGCTTTCGGATTTCGACCTTTGGATTCTCGGATACGAATTCCTCAGGCACTAACGCGATCCGCATGCCCCAACCCGCATGAACCGTGAGCATCCGGCCGAATTCGGCGAGTGACAATTCCTTGTCGTCGATATGGATGGTGACTTCCCCCTCGGGGCCGCCATCGTCGATGATGCAGCGGAGCACGTCGCCGCGCGGGACCCATTGATCGCTGTTTTCGTGATAGTCGATTTGTTTCTCCCCCGGCGGTTCTTCGGTGACCGTCTTGTTCCAGGCGACCAGGAGTCGTTCTTGAGCTGCGAGGATGCTGTTGAGTTGACGTTGAGCGGGCATAACGGCCTCTGGCCTTGGACGCCAAGATTGGGCGGTTTGCGGACCTTCCCGCCTGGAATGGCTCGACTGCGCAAGGAGCGGGCGTTCGTCGAACGGCGAACCGGTCGAGATCGACCCGCAGAAGTTCTTCTCGGCAGGGCCCAAACGCTTTACGACTTCGATTTGTTGGTAGGTAGATTCGTGGCCCCTCAAAGCTTTGACCAGAACCTGCGAGACACACACCCAACCATTCTCGCTGGAGCGCATAGTCTTTATATACGTTACACCTTAAGCGATCCGGTCGACTGTCGCTACGGACAAATGAGCCTTGGACGACCCGCCAAACTCCGACTATCTGCGGCGGAGGCTTATTGCGTTGTCCCAGGTTCGTCCATGTTTAGTGGTGGCTCGGTCATCGCATGGTGATTTTGGCCCTCGGTTTGCGCACCGCGCGCGCCATCTCGACGCATGCCGACCGCTGTCTTTCTGTGGCGTGGCGCGCGCCTGGTCGTCGCCTCCCCCTTTCGGGGATTGGCCCGGCCAACGATCTCCCAATAGCTCGACGGCGCGTGGCGCGCCGTCAGGCCGAGCAGTTTTTCGAACGACGCATGCCGGTAAAAGCGGCGATTGTAGCGAAAGACGAATTCGTCGAGATATGTATCGACATGCTTGCGGCGCAGGCCGTGATACGTGCCCAATCCCCACCGCTTCATCAGCGAGAAGACCCGGTGAATCCAGGGCAACACTGCGTGTCCGGCCATTTTGCCGACCACGCGCGGATCATGCCAATAATCGGTCAAGCCCGGATAGGATGAATGGCCGTCGGTCAACAGCGTGGCGCCGGGCTTTACATTGGCCCGCACGAAAGCTTCGAGCGAGGCCGCGGAATTGTCCGCTATCATGGCGAGGCGGATGCGGCCGGAACGCGTATCGAGATATTTCGCGTGCTTGCGTCGCGGCCTGGGCTGATTGGTGTCGCGATCGATCACCTCGACGGCCCCGATGACGAGGATTTTGCCAGCATTGCCGGGCTCGAAGAATGTGTCGCCCTCGCGGAAGGGGATTTCCGCTTGATCGACTTCAACGACCCCTTCGAGAGGTTCTCGGTCTGGGTCGACCATCGATCGCCGCAGCTTTTGCGCCAGCAGCCAAGCCGTCCGGTAAGTGAGGCCGAGTTGATCCTCAAGCTGCCGCGCCGACATGCCGTTTGAATGTGTCGACATCAAATGCGCTGCCCAGAACCACGCCGTCAACGGAAGCCTTGTGCGGTGCATCGCTGTGCCCGCTGTGATCGAAGTCTGGCGGCCGCAACCGTAGCATTCGTAAGTGTATGCCCGGCTCCTCAGCGCGGCCGCGCGGGCGTTGGCGCAAGCGGGACAAACGAACCCATCCGGCCAGCGACGTTCGAACAGGAAGGCCGCGCAGCTCGCCTCGTCGGGAAACGCCGACTGAAATTCGGTGAGCGATCGCGCCCTCGCCATAGAGTCCTCCCTTGGGGTCCCATCGCGGGCCTCAACAAGGGGTGGATACCACATTTAGGCGAACCTGGGACAACGCAATAAGCCACCTGCGGCGTGCCGAATTTGCTGCTCCAGGCAGCGAATATTGACTCCCTCGACTGTTGCAACTGTCGGAATTTTGTCCCAAATTTTTCGAGTTTCCACCACATGCGAGCCATCTCGGCCAGTTCCTCCTCCGAGTAACCGGGGTCATACGTTTTCGACAATCCAACTAGCAACGTTGGCTCAGTGAACGCGATATCTGCAGGGGCAATCTCCTTTCGGGGTTTGTTGGCCTGTCTGCAAATTGCGGCCTCAAGTGAGAGTACTGGGTGATTTTTCGAATCATTCCGTTTCTGAACGAGTGAGCCTTCGCGCGGTACAAGTCGGTCCTTACCAGCGGTCTTGTTCCAGATCATTTGTATGCCGAATGCGCTCTGCAAGCTACGCTCCACCACGGTGTAGACATCGCTTTTTTTGTATCTCGTAAATTATAGGAAATAAATTTTAAGATCGGAGGGCGACCGTTTTTCAGTATTTCAGCAATTCCCTCGTACTGTTTGTGCGTTTTATCACCACGGCAGGCGGCTTTCCAATGAATCAGCGCGCGTGGTCCGCGCCCCTTGCCAACGTAAAAAGGTGACGCTTTGTCCGGCCTATAATAACCGTAAACATAATCTCCCAGTTCTATTAGCGCACCTTTGAGTTCCCCGGACGACGTCCTTCGGCTCCAAAAGCCCGTCCTTCACCTGAACCTCCCGTTGCTTTGCACTAATTTCGACCCCATTCGTGGGACCAGGGGGAAAACGACCAAAATCGAAGCATAAACAATCATCTACAAATTAGCGCGGGGAATGAAATCATTCGCGATCCAAAATCCTCTAAGTTTCGGGCGGAGACAGCTCGTAGAAGCTAGTGCCCGCTCCCCCTCAAGGTCGAGAGCCTCCGTCGGCACAAACGGCAACGGCGCAATTGCGCAAAGACCGGCCAATCCGCCGACGGCATGGCGAATTGGTCAGATCGACCTGAAGGCGACCTTCAGGTTCGGGTGATGAACGGGCGATTGCGCTGCGGGCATTGCTACTGGCCAACTGATAAACGACGGCTGAAGCGCCGCGGCATTGAATCCGGATAGAGCCAGGCTCGCTCGCAGATGTTGTTGATAAGACAAAAAACCGTCTCGACGATCATGGCGGATCGCGGCTCAAAGCGCACACTGTCAGCTGGCGCAGGCGATTCGGGATGCACCCTCGGCCTTTTCGAAGCCTTGGCCTTACCTTTTGAAAACCCCTTATGATTTCATCGGAGCCCTACAATGAAGTCAAAAACCGTCAAATCTACGAAGAAGTCTCGTGCCGCCGAAGATAAAAAGGATCGCAAGCAGGTCGTCAGCGAAAAAGGACAGGAAAACAATGGCAGGATTACTGAAGGAGGAAGGCACATAAAACCCAGTGTGGCAAAACCATCAAAGGATTAGCTTAAGATTTCATTCGCCGTTCGCTCATAGAGAACGGCGGACGCTAAACGGGATCGTGGAGAACAAAATGTTTTTTAGCGCGCCCTGTACTCCGTCATGAGCTTTGAATGATACAGCAATTCAGCTCTCGTTGCAGCTATGATATTTTGTTATTTGGAGGGAATTCAGTCCATGCAAAAGAGGTGCACCCATTGGATCTATCTGGGTGCATCCGAGAGGGGGGACGTGTTATCTGTCCGAACATCGCGCCCCCTGCACTTATTGTTCTATCACCAGAACAATTTGAAACGCTTCAAAAAGCGACGCCGTTAAGCCAAAAAGAGCTTGATGAAGCCAAGAAAGCATTGGCTGATAAGTAGAAGCCGATACTTGGACTGGGGATCGACCGATGGGCGTTTGGGGTCAGGTTTGGACGCTCGCGCTTTTGCCCTGCAGTTTAGCGGGCTGCGGGACGGTCGTTCCGAACATCAGTGAAGCTTGGGATGGGGCTAAGGACATCCCAGAAACGCCTGGCCCCCCCGATAAGCGTCAGATTCCTGTTTCTGCGACCGCTCAAATCGAATTCGAAATCAAGAGACAGATCTACTGCGAACTAAAAGCGGCTGTTAAGACAGTCAAATATTATGAAACCTCCCATGATACTTTTCCCTTACTGCCAGATGACTGGGGTGCCAACGTTAGCCTGAGACTTCAAGTCGACGAATCAACGTCGCTGAACCCGGGCATCGCCTCGAATGTGCCTATGGAGAGCGCAGTTAGCACTTTCGGTGTGGCGCAGAAGGTTGGGTCAACAATCATAAGCCCTCCGACAACAACAACCCCTCAGTCGTTCAGCCTCGGTTTTGGAGCCAATTTTTCTGCCACCGCAACGCGTATCGACAAGTTCGACCCGTATTATACGGTGCAGTATTTATTGAAGAAAACAGAACCCAATGGTATCTGCAATTATGAATATGATAGCGATAAAGACACTTTCGGCACCGACTCCGTGGCGAAGAGTTCTCCTCTCATTGCGCAGACTTCATCTCCGATACTGCAAAACTCCGCTCTCAACAATCCAGATGCTCCTCACATAGTCAGTCGATTGGGGCTTACTGACTGGTTGGTCGGAGCCGTATTTGCCAATATCGGCATCCCATCCGTCACCGGCCCTGTACGAGCCGATCAATTCAAAGATTATCTAAAGCAGGAACGCTACGATCTGAAGTCAGCGCGGGTATTCGAGCGCGCAAATCACCGACATTGTTGTGTCAGGGGCCTCGTTTGAGCAGGTGAAGGGGCTTGAGAGCAAAGGCTATTCGCGCGACGACATCGTCAAATACTTGAAGCAAGGGGTCGCCCCTAGCCTCATGCAACAGTACAAGGATGAAGGCTACGAGTCGGCAGAAATCAATAAAATTCTCGCAAAAGCTAAGCCGGCGTCCGGCTCCGGAGGCGGCGGAGGTGGGGGACCGCGCCGGACACGCTGACAATTGAGATCAAATTTATCATCGTATCCAGCGGCAATGTCACGCCGACATGGAAGTTGCTCCGCGTCTCTGCGAATACCGGGTCGGCTCCCCTTTTCAGTCTCGGAAGAACCCGCACTCACGACGTGATTATCACAATAGGGCCGAACACGCCGGCGACCGCGAATACGCACCTCGCGTCCCAGATCGGAAACGCGGTGAGCAACGCGAATAGGACGGAGGTCACGACACCGCAATCGAACTCGTTACCGACTGGATTCTAGCCAGCTCTAGATGAGTGACGCCGATTTGTGTTGCTGCGGCTCTTCGGTGCCGACTGCGATTTCAAAACAAGCGACGCCGTACCCAGCTGACCCTGTCAAGCGCCGAATTAGCGCGGAGAACGCAGGCACCCGAACGCGGCGATGCCGGGCTGCCATTCCCGGGCATCCTTTGGGAGGGCAGCAACCCACCCAATAGAGGCGTCCAAGCCGCGATCTGCTACGTCTGCAATACGTCGACTCCAGCCGTCCCCTTCGCGCAAAATAGCGGTCCTTCCCCGGCTGTTCATCCAGGCACAATACCACACATTGCTGTGATTAGCGCCGTGGCGCGCCCCTAGGTCGCAGCGTCGGTGCGCGAAGCCCCCGTCAGGGCCTCAGTGGCTGCATGAAATAAAGCTGGACGGCTATCGAATGGCTGCGCGCATCGACAACGGGCGTGTGCAACTTCCTCACGCGAACTGGACTGGACTGGACCCACAAATATCCGAGCGCCGCGTCCGCGTTGGCGCACCCCTGAATGCTGCAGACGGCTTATCCTTGACGGGGAACTCTGCGGCGTTGACGTCGGCGGGATTGCCGGGCTTCGCTCAGACCCAAGCGGCCACCGATGGCGAACGCGGCGTTCACGTTCGTTTACTACGCTTTCGATATCTTGCACCTTGACGGATATGGGATCGTTTCCGGCCTTGGCGCTAATCGAGCGCAAAGCGCTTCTGCAACCGCTGGTCGCCGACATTTCCGGGGTCCAGTTCAACGACCACGAGACCGGCGACGGAGAACTCATCCGGAGGCATGTCGGGCGAGCTTGGATTTGGAGGGCGTTGTTTCCAAGACGATGTGATGCGCCCTACGCTCCGGAAACCGCGGCCTCTGGCGCAAAAGACAAGGGCGCTCAGTCGCCAAGAGTTCGTCATCGTGGGCTGGCTCGGACCCGGAAGGATCGCCGGCTTCACTGGGCGCCCTTTTGCTCGGCTACTACACCGACGACGGCAGGCTCATCTATTCAGGCCGCGTCGGCACCGGCATGTCGGATAAGGTGCTTTCCGATATTCGCCGCCGTCTGGACCCTTTAGAGCGACCAAGTTCGCCGCTCGACGCGCCGCCCCCTCGCAAGACGCGATTTGGATCACCGCTCGTTCTTTCTCGAGTGCATTGGGTCGAGCCGCAACTCGTCGCCGAAATCACCTATCTTACTTGGACCGCGGATGGGCTGCTGCGACATACGGTCTACCTCGGGCTCCGATCCGACAAGCCGGCGAGAGAGGTTCGGCGGGAAGCGCCGCGCAAGAAGTAGCGGGTTGCTACGGCAGCAAGGCGCAAATAGCCGTCATTCCTCAACGGCGGTCTGATCTTGAAATCGATTGCTATTTGGAGGATGTCTGTTGCCTCTCGACAGGGCATTCGGCTTATGTTGGTTAGCCGACGCCTTCGAAAACCCGCAATCGATGGATGACGGTGAAGTCTCAGCTAACACACGCGCACCAGTCCAGGATCGATTATTTCAAATACTTATCCTCGGCTGTTGGCCACCGAACGGCCTTCCGAAACGTGGTCGCAGAGTAACCGGCCCTCTGCCCCGGTATACCGGAGTTTTTAACCGCGAACCTAGGACACTTTGCCCGGAGAACCGAAGTGAGTAAGTCACAGTTTGAGGCAGCCGCCGCCAAGGGCGACGCAACCGCCATGTCTAATCTCGGTCTTCTCTATCATAATGGTCAAAGCGTCCCACAGGACTACGTAAAAGCGCGGGAGTGGTGGGAAAAGGCCGCCGCCAAGGACCACGCAAATGCCATGACTTATCTCGGTAATCTCTATCGTAGTGGTCAAGGCGTCCCACAGGACTATGTAAAAGCGCGGGAGTGGTACGAGAAGGCTGCCGCCAGGACAACGCTGACGCGATGAATAATCTCGGCGTTCTCTATGGCAATGATCAAGGCGGCCAAAGGACTACGTAAAAGCGCGGGAGTGGTACGAGAAGGCCGCCGCCAAGGACAACGCAAATGCCATGTCTAACCTCGGTGCTTTCTATGAAAATGGTCGACGGCCCACAGGACTATGTAAAAGCGCGGGAGTGGTACGAGAAGGCCGCCGCCAAGGACAACGCTGTCGCGATGAATAATCTCGGTGTTCTCTATCGCAATGGTCGAGGCGTCCCACAGGACTATGTAAAAGCGCGGGACTTGTGGGAGAAGGCCGCCGCCAAGGGCGTGGCGACTGCCATGACTAACCTCAAGGTACTACGCGATAACGAGCTGGCGCGAACGGCGTTCACAAATGTTGCCTTGGAAAAGCTAGGCCGCCTGATCGGTCTTGCCTCAGTAAAGACAGAGGTCAGGAACCTTGTCAACGTAGCATTCTTAAATCAAAAAGGGGCGGCTCAGTCCCTGCCGCCATTGGCCCTTTCCTTGCATTTGGTGTTTACCGGCAATCCTGGTACTGGCAAGACCACTGTGGCGCGGCTTATTGGTGAGATTTATGCGTCACTCGGTCTGTTACGCAAGGGCCATGTGGTTGAGACGGATCGTGAAGGCCTTGTTGCAGGATATTTGGGACAATCAGCGATCAAGACCAAAAAGATTATCGATCAAGCGATTGACGGAGTTCTGTTTATCGATGAGGCCTATGCCTTGACAAGAGCGGGCGCAGGATTTGTCGACCAATTCGGACACGAGGCGGTAGACACACTCCTGAAGGAAATGGAGGACAAGCGCGATAGGCTTGTTGTTATTGTTGCCGGGTATCCAAACGAAATGCGCCAATTCATCTCATCGAATCCGGGGCTTCAATCGCGATTTACCACGTATATCAACTTCGAGGATTACTCTCCTCCAGAACTCGAAGAAATTTTTTGCCTTTTTGCAAACACGCAGAAGTTGACCATTACAAAAGATGTCCAGGCAAGGGTACGCGAAGTATGCCAAAATATACACGACGCGAAGGGGACCGGATTTGGCAATGCCCGAGTTATCAAGAAATCTTTTGAGCAAACCATCAGAAATATTGCACGACGGGTTGCCGCGGGGGATACAAATATCGAAGCGATTTAAAGTGGATGACATACGAATTTGAGGTGGTATAGGCTGCGCAGGTTGAATGTTTACCGCACTGCTGCAAATGTGAATTCTCCACCGCCTGAAAGGCGGTGGCTTCAGGTTACGGCTGAAAGCCGGATCGGTCCGCCGTTCGGCGGACATAAACTCACTACTTTGAAGTTGTCGTCTGGCTCCGGCGGAACTTGGTTCTTGATGTAGTCCATCCAGACCTCGTCAGTGACATTGCCACTGCTCGCAACCCAATAACCCCGCGCCCAGAGATGCTGACCCCAATAGCGTTTCCGCAGTGTCCCGAACTCGCTCAGCAGCTTATGCGAGCTGCGCCCCTTCAGGTATTGGACGGCTCGCGACACCGACAGGTGCGGCGGGATCGACAGCAGCATATGCACATGGTCGCGATTGATCGACCCTGCATGAATGACCATCTCATGCGCCTGTGCCGTCTCCCTCAACAGCTCGCGGCACCGCTCCCCAACATCACCGCCCAGAACCGCAAAACGGTACTTGGTCGACCAAACCAAGTGGTACTTGCAGTCCCAGACGGTATGGCTGCCACGCTTGTACGCTTCCATCCAGCCAATCTACATGGGAACCGCGGAATCCCATGCCGCCTAAAGGCGTGGGGATTGCTGATCCCCTATCGGGGACTCTAAAAGTCGCTACGGCGTAAGGCTCGGTTTCTCGACGCCAGTGTATCCCGCCTCCGAGATCGGCATGACCCGACTTTATGTTGCGGGCGGGCTAAATTTATGAGCGAGAAGCAAAAAGGCGCCTCCAATGAGGCCGACCTGCTGAAAGGATACGCGGGTAAAGTCAGCTATCCCCGACGTGAAAGATTTTTCGGCGGCGGGCCATTCGGTGAGCGCCGGGTTTAGGGGAAGTCGCAATGACCGCTCTACGTGTGCGCCGTGAGAAGGCGGCGCGTTCCAGTGGGTGCAAGCCCCACCCGGCAAACGCTCCAGCCGGAAGCAACCGGAGCAGTCATGGAGGTGACGAAACGGCTGAAGCCCTCGGCTAGCGCGTCACATATAGGTGACGGCACGAGTGTGCGGGCCGCTACGTGCGAATTCCGACGCAATCCGGCCAGGGATTCCGATTTGATGTCGGCCACCGTTCCGATTTGATCCCGGCCACCATTCCGAAATGAAGCCGGCCACCCGAGCCGGTCACGGCTCTCGTCGTTTGCTCCCCGCGGTTCGGCAACTGCGGCACTCCTGGCCCGTCGATGGTCGACGAGGAGATCGGGATGCCGGCGAAGCGGGAACTGAGCATGCGACAATTGCGACATTTATTGCGGCTTCACCACGATGGGGTGAGCGCGCGCGAGATCGGGCGACGTCTTGGCGTGGCGCGCTCGACGATCCAGGACAATCTGAAGCGGGCGGGGGCGGCCGGGCTGGCATGGCCGCTGGCCGACGACATCACCGAAGAGGCTCTGGAAACCCGGCTGTTTGGACGGGCCGGGGTCACGCAAGGCCAACGGCGGCGGACCGAACCGGACTGGGCGGCCCTGGCGCGCGAGCTGAAGCGTCCTGGGGTGACGATGTCGATCCTCTGGGAAGAATACCGAGAGGTCCATTCCGAGGGCTACGGCTACAGTCGCTTCTGTGATTTGCTGCGTGGGTTCGAACGGCGGCTGACCCCCGTTATGCGCCAGCACCACGTCGCCGGGGAGAAAGCGTTCGTCGACTATTCGGGCAAGCGGATCGGGATCGCCGATCCGACGACCGGAGAGATCCGCGAGGCGGAGATTTTTGTCGGCGTGCTCGGCGCTTCGAACCTCACCTACGCCGAGGCGACCTGGACGCAGGCGTTGCCGGACTGGACCGGCGCGCATGTGCGCATGTTCCGCTTCTTCGGCGGCGCGCCGAAGCTGCTGGTTCCCGACAATCTGAAGAGCGGGGTCAACAAGGCCTCGTTCTACGACCCCGAGATCAACCGCACCTACGGCGCGATGGCGACGCACTATTCCGTCGGAGTTCTTCCAGCACGCCCAAAAAAGCCGCGGGATAAAGCGAAAGTCGAAGCCGGAGTCAGATTTGCCCAGTCCTACATTCTCGGCCGATTGCGCCATCTGACATTCTTCTCGCTCGCCGAATGCAATGCGGCCATCACCCAAGTCTTGCTGACGACCTTCTCCGACACGTTGGCCGATGCACTCCTGACGAAGCTCAGGCGGTTGCTGGCGGGCGAACCGCGTCTCGCCGAACGTATCGACGTGCATTCGCTGACCGCGATTGGGCTGCGCCTGTACAAGGCCCACGTGGGCATGGCGAACGTCGCTGGAAACGACGTGGTTCGCGATCTGGTGAGGGAGGCCTCCGCCGAGATTGGCGGCCACAAATTCAGCCTGCACTTTCTGATGACTGAGTGGGCGCAAATCGTGGAACGCGTGGCAGCTGGAGGATTGGGAATCCTATCGCGACGTGGCGCGGTTAGGGAGCAAGACGCGCATTTCCGAGCCGCAGCGAAAGGTGTTGTGGTCAATCCTCGCCAGGGTTCGCGACGGGTTGAAAGCCCACAAGTTGATCACGGAGGCGCAGCTTTTCACGGCGCTCGCGACAGCGATCACCAAGAGCAAGAAACCCGCCTTCGATTTCGCGGTCGTGGATGAAGCGCAGGACATCACCGTCGCACACGTCAGGTTCTTCGCCGCGTTGGGGGGGGCCGCCGAAACGCCTCTTCTTTGCTGGCGATCTCGGGCAGCGCATCTTCCAGCAGCCGTTTTCCTGGAAGGCGCTCGGCGTCGACATTCGCGGACGTTCCCGCACCTTGCGCGTAAATTATCGGACATCGCATCAGATCCGCACGCAGGCGGACCGCCTCCTGGCGTCGAAGGTTACCGATGTCGACGGGAATTCAGAGGACCGGAACGACACAATTTCCGTCTTCAACGGTCCGCCGCCGCTGGTGCGCTCGCTGAAGAACCGAGAGCGAGGAAACGGCTTTCGCGGCCAACTGGCTCAAGGAGCGCGCGAAGTCCGGCGTGTTGCCGCATGAAGTTGGTGTTTTCGTCAGGTCGGCGGCGCAATTCGACCGTGCGCGCGGGGCCGTTACATCGTATCCCTCCGGCGAGGGCCGCCTAGCGAAAGCGGGGTGAGCGGCGGTAGTGCGTTGATGTGGACGCGGCGATCGTGTCCACTAATCGATGATGGACACTATCGCGATGTCGGACGCCGGGATGCAAGGCTCGGATGGCGGCGAGCGGCGGCGACGGACTTGGTCGGCTGATCAGAAGCAACGGATCATTGCGGAGAGCTTTGCGCCCGGCGCATCCGTTGCGGAGGTGGCGCGCCGTTATGGTCTGAACGCCAATATGCTGTTCACCTGGCGACGGCGAGAACGGGCGGACGTCAATGACGTCGGCAAGACAGTGAACATTGTGCCGGTGAGGGTCGTGGAGGCTACGTCGACTGCGACCGCCACAGCTCCGGCCTCGATGGGTCGGATGGAGATCGTGCTTGTCGGGGGCGAGCGGATCCTTGTCGGGGCGGACGTCGACGCGACGGCGCTGGCCCGGATTGTCAAGGCGCTCGGGCGGCGATGATTCCGATCCCGAGTGGGGCGCGCGTGTGGCTAGTGACCGGCCACACCGATATGCGCAAAGGATTCGACGGTCTGGCGCTGATCGTCCAAGAAACATTGAGGCGCGACCCGCATTCCGGCCATCTGTTCGTTTTTCGTGGCCGCCGCGGGTCTCTGATCAAGTGTCTTTGGAGCGACGGCCAGGGCTTATGCCTGTTCTCAAAGCGATTGGAGCGCGGGCGATTCCTGTGGCCATCGTTGGCTGACGGAACGGTGACGATCTCGACGGCCCAGCTTTCCTATCTGTTGTCGGGCATCGATTGGCGCATGCCGCAAGAGACATGGCGTCCGACGGCGGTCGGATAGGAGAAAAATCAGCTGAAGAAACGCAAAAAGGGGCGCCTCAAACGGCCGATTTTGTGATTCCATGTGATTCGTGGACGCCGATCTTTCCTCTCTTCCGGACGACCTCGATGCGCTGAAAGCGGCGCTGATTGCGGCGCGGACCGAAGCTGCGGCGGAGAAGGCGTGCGCCGTCGCGGCCGTCGCGGAACTGGCGCAGGGTCGCGCGCTGATCGCGCATCTCAATCTTGAGATCGAAAAGTTGCGGCGCGCGATTTACGGACCTCGCTCCGAGCGCACGGCGCGGCTGCTCGACCAATTGGAGCTTCAGCTCGAGGAGGCAGAGGCCAACGCGGCGGAAGATGAGCTCGCCGCCGAACATATGAAACCCTCCACCACGGTCAGATCCTTCGCGCGCAAGCGGCCGGCGCGAAAACCGTTCCCGGATCATCTGCCGCGTGAGCGCGTCGTGATCCCAGCGCCGCAGAGCTGCCCTTGCTGCGGCTCGGCCAAGCTGTCGAAGCTCGGCGAGGACATCACGGAGACGCTCGAGGTTATCCCGCGTCAATGGAAGGTGGTCCAGACCGTGCGCGAGCGCTTCTCATGCCGCGAATGCGAAACGATCACCCAGCCGGCGGCGCCCTTCCATGTGACGCCGCGCGGCTTCGCTGGCCCCAATCTGCTGGCGATGATCCTGTTCGAGAAGTTTGGTCAACATCAGCCGCTCAATCGCCAGAGCGAGCGCTACGCCCGAGAAGGCGTGGATCTTAGCCTATCGACGCTCGTTGACCTGGTCGGCGCCTGCGCCGCCGCCTTGGGGCCCCTGCACAGGTTGATCGAACGCCACGTTCTGTCGGCTGAGCGCCTGCACGGCGATGACACCACGGTGCCGATCCTGGCGAAAGGCAAGACCGAAACTGGCCGTGTCTGGACTTACGTCCGCGACGACAGGCCGTTCGGCGGCAAGGACCCGCCGGCGGCGTTGTTCTACGCCTCGCGCGATCGCCGTGGCGAGCATCCTGAGCGTCATCTGACGAACTGGAGCGGCGTCCTCCAGGCCGACGCCTTCAGCGGCTACGCCAGACTTTATAAGCCCGATCGGAAACCGGGCCCGATCGTCGAAGCGCTATGTTGGAGCCACGCCAGACGCAAGTTCTTCGAACTCGCCGACATCGCCGCCAACGCGAGGCGGGGTAAGAACGCCGCGCCGATCTCGCCGATCGCGCTGGAGGCGGTCAAACGCATCGACGCCATCTTCGACATCGAGCGCGAGATCAACGGCCTCTCGGCCGAGGAGCGGCTCGCTGCGCGCCGCTCAAGGTGCGCGCCGCTCGTCGCCGCGCTCGAAGAGTGGACGCGCTCTGAACGCGCCAAGCTCTCCCGGCACAATGCCGTCGCCAAGGCCATCGATTATATGCTCACCCGTTGGCCGGCCTTCTCCCGCTTCCTCGAAGACGGACGTATCTGTCTTACGAACAACGCGGCGGAACGAGCGCTGCGCGGCCTGGCCTTGGGCCGAAAATCATGGCTCTTCGCCGGCTCAGAGCGCGGGGCTGAGCGCGCCGCGATCATGTACACGCTGATTCAGACCGCAAAGCTCAACGACATCGATCCGCAGGCTTGGCTCGCCGACACTCTTTCCAAGATCGCCGACACGCCGCAGACCCGGCTCGGCAAACTCCTGCCCTGGAACTGGATGTCCGACCGCCGCTCGCGCGCCGCCGCTTAACCGCGGCCCTCCCCGGAGGATTACGTTACATCGCCCGCGCCTTCTTCTTCCGCGCCGATCTCGTCGGCCTCGCCGTCGAAGAGGACGGCGAAAGCCTCCTTGTCCGCGAGGCGACAGCCGCCGAGAAGGACAACGCCATCCGTGTTTCGGCTTATCTGACCAGCCGCCCCACGGCCGCTATCGCCCGCATTTCCGGCTTCGCCGGAGAGGTCCCCGAACCGGACCCGGCCGCCCCGCCGCCCCTGACGCGCTCCCAGAGGCCCCTATAGAGCGCGCCGACGCGCGAGCTGAACCGTTTGACCGCGCGAGGCCCCGCGACAGCGGCGGGGAGAAAGCCCGCGCCTGGCCAGGCTGGCAGCACACATCAACCTGGCGCGTCCCCCCGTTGCGGCTACGGCGCGTCCGGGCGGACGTGAGTAGGGGCAAGGGCCATGTCACGGTAACGGCAGCGCGGCTCGGTTCCCGGGTAGGATGGCGCATGATCTCATTTGCGCGCCTGCCCATGCTGGCGCATAGATTCGAGGAAGACCCAGCCCTATCGCCCAGGAACTGATAGTGCGTTTGTCGTGATCCCCACCATCAGATCGTCCTCACGCCGAAGACGGCCGAAGTCGACGTGAGCCGCTGTGCAGAATTGCGACCGCTGACGGCGAAAGTCAGAGCGCAAGGAGTCGTGGACGTGGGGGCATGTTTCCCCGCTAGCGACTTTGGCCGTCTGTGTCGTCCTCAGCCGGCCCTGCCACTTAAACCAGATCGCTTGCCCTGGTCGATGAAAACGCGCGTCGGCTTCTTTAAGCACATTTGCGACCTCCTCGCCGGCGCGAATATAGCCGCGAGGCGTAACATCGGGGCAAGCGCGCGAGCGGCTGCGTCGCGGAATCGGTCGTGCGAGGATACCTTCTGGACTATGGTGAACGCTCCGCGACAACTCGAGTGAGGTGAGACCGAGGTGGATGTGACTGTCATCGCGGAACAGGGAGGCGCTGTTTGGCGGCTGACGGACCTGCTCGGTCGTCCGATGGGGAACATTTGGGAGGACTCCACTCATTGTTTCACGATCTACCCGGAGGGCCATGCGTTCGAGACGATGGCCGGCATACAATGCGGGCCGTATGACTTTCTCGACGTTGCACTCGCTGAGATCGAGACGCACACGTGGGGCGTTTGTCATCGCTCTCCAGGCGAAGAGCATCCTTAGGCAATGGCTGATCTCCGGACTCGTATCGAAATGATCGGCCACAATTCTGAAGTCCCGTGTCTCATAGCCGCTAGGCGGGAGCTGCCCTCCTTCATGCGTGACCCAACTGGCGTGCGAGGAACTTGCCGGCGGTCTGGACGCCTTCGGCAGACAAGACATGACCGAGGCCCGGATAGAGTTTTGCCTCGACCTCGAAACCAGGAGCTCGCAGCCGTTCCGCCGCAAGCCGAGTCTCCTGAGCTGGAATGACAGGATCATTCTCACCGTGCGTCAGCAGTATCTTGGTGAAGTGTTCAGTTTTCGCCTGAGGCGCAGTCGCGAGCCGGCCAGAAGCAGCTACAACGGCGCGCACCCGCCAACGCCCAGTCGCGACAGCATCGAGCGCCATGATCGCGCCCTGCGAAAAGCCGAAGAACGCGATGCGGTCGAATTTCCCGGCGAAACCATGCTTTTCGATCTCGCTGGAGACCACCCGATCAAACGCCCCACGTGCATGCTGGACCCGCTCCGAACGATTGGCCTGGGTGACACCGGCGACGCTGAACCATTGACGTCCCGAACCGCCGCCGTCGAACCGCTCTGGCCCGTCGGGCGAGGCAAAGACAGAGGTGGGAAGAAACGGAAGCAGAGTATCGGCGAGCAGAGCAAGATCGGCCCCGTTTGCGCCGACGCCGTGCAGGAAAATTACCAGCGAATTCGGAGGGATCGGACATCGAGGAGCCTTCGGATCGAGTGCGATCCAGTAAGCGACGAACGGCGGGAAGAGCAAACTAAACGCCCGCGGCGGCCTCGCCCGATGCCTGGCTCAGGCCTTGTCCGGTGTTCGCCGTTAGCGCCCGGTGGGGCGGCCCGGCTTGCGGATCGCGGTTGGCCACAGTGAGGACGCGGACTTCAGCAAGGAGCGCTTCGGCGGTGGGGCGGGCGGGTTCAATCCGGCGGCAGTCATAGCTTCTCGGACGCGCGTAGAGGCCTCCAGGGCCAGCAGTCGCTCGTCCAGGGACTTCATCCGCTTTTCGAACGTCCGGTTCCGACGCTGTGTCATGCCAGCGACTCCATGTGCGCCAATGCTGGCGTCACTGGGATCTTCTCTACGCTATTCGCCGCGCCGCAGCTTAACCGCGGCCCTCGCCGGAGGGATACTCTTTAGGAGAGGCGCTACGATTATCTGCGGGTGTCACTATAAGGTGTGTGTTGCATTACTATTGTCCCTTATCTGCCATTTCCATGAACTCACTTGCCCCCTTCGGCCCGATGGCAGTACGCTTCCTCGTATGCCCCAGGTGGCTTATGATTAAGATTTTGATACAGACTAACGCATAAGTTATAAGTCATCTTTTTTCCAACAGCAATAATTGGAAGATATTCGATACCACCCTTTCCGTCTGCAACAATATTTGAGAGGACGTTTAGACGTGACGGGGCACCGTTCGTATGGGCCGCGACCGTACAAGCCTTCGCGTTGAAACCCACATTCTTGGCGTGATGCTCCTTGAGCTGGTTGATCGCGTCGTTGGGGAACGAACACCGCCCCTTGTTCTTTTCCATATAGGCAATCAGAGCGGACTCGGCGTGGATAAGGCCCGCCGACTTGGCGCAGAACTCCGCCGGGTCCAAGGGCTTGCCATGCGCAGCCTTGGCGAAGTCGTCGACCACTTGAAGCTGCACATTGCGGTCCCGGGCGAGCTTCTGCATGTCTTCGGCGCAGTTCTGCTGCGCAAAGGATGTTGTGGCCGATGCGGCCTCGGCGAGTGACAGTACGAGAACAAGCAACCTGAACGAGCCCTCTGTCATCTTCAACAATCTCCCCTCGCATTCCAAACGGAACGACCAAACCTTTCTCTCAAAAGCAACGACTTTTATGCGGCTACCGCGTGGTGCGGATTTCTTGGGTTTTGGACCGACGTAGCGAACGGGAAGGCTGGCGGCCCGCACCGGAGCAAAACCGCGCCTAGCCTTGTTCCAAGCAAGCTGAACGAATTAAAACCCCTTATGAGGCCTGGTACTCACGCCGTTGACAATATTGCCAACCACGTATCCACCAATAAAACCTAGAAGGCCGATGTGTCTCTGTCTATCTCTTCTCTTGACATAGGCTTGATATGCTTTTCTCTTTTTCCAAGCTCCGGTTTATTACGTTCACTATAATAGCTGCGACGGGGAGCAACACGAGAAAAAAGAAGAACGTGAATCCGTCCCCCATCTTTACCTCCTCCATTTACCTCATACCTCACCGTCTACCGACAGTTGCCGGGTACAGCTCCCGGATAACTCCGCGGTACAACTCCTTCCCGCTCGCTTGGCTGAAGCCCCTGTTTCTTTAACGTTTCGATTAGAACATTTTTCACTTGATCGCCGATCAATAAGTTGTTGTTTACTGAGTATGTATCGAATTTGACCGTAACTCGCAGCGTTTGCACTCACGGCATGTGCTTCAATCGCTAAGCCAGCCAGCGCAATTGCCATAAGAAACACACTGCATTGCATGTTGAGTTGCATTGACACTTGTCTGGCGCGGTGATTTTGACGTGCATTTCGTCGCACCCACTTCTCGCTAAGTGCAACTGCATGGTGCAATCTTTCCAGGGATCGCAAGATGCAGTGGACTTCTTTGGCGGACGAAGCCCGTTTTTCGGCTTACCCGCCCGACTTTCGCACCTTCGCGATGACCATACCGGCCACCGTTCCGATACCGCCACCGATTGCACCGCCGATTGCACCGCCGATGAAGCCACCTGGGGCTCCGTGACTGCTGCCGATCAAAACATTCAATATACACATAATCGCAGCACCACCGAACGCGCATCTGCTGATCAGTTTAGAGTTGTCCATGGCACAAGTACCTCCGTGGCTTGCCATTTCCCAGACGCGGGTGATCTTACATGTGTCGAGGTAGATCGATATTCATTTCTGCGCATCCGATCTGGAGCCTCAAGATTTTACAGGGAAAGTCCTTTCCCGTTCATGTATAATTGTTCCGAACTACTGCGTCGGGCTGGCGGCGTAAATTCAATCATCACGAGCATTGCGCTTCGACGTCTTGAGATTGCGTCCCCGCACCCCAGATGTGAAGCACGAATTTGATCGGGGTCCACACATGATTTCTTAGGGCGAATCGCCG
>CAWGKJ010000061.1:0-92822 GCA_963823115.1 uncultured Alphaproteobacteria bacterium
TGAAGCTGGTCGAGCCCTTGCGCGAATTGTTCAAGGACGAGGTGAGGGTGCTGGCCGCGAACTCGGCCTGCCCGAAATCTTCGTTGAGCTCATCCGAATTCCCGGGCTCGGGCTCGCTATCCAGCTGCCCGGCTCACATACGACAAAAGCTCCACACCCTGCGCCAGGCTCATTGTCATCATGAGATCTCTGCATAGCTGGCTCTCACAGGCACCTGGAGCCCGCCGCCGCCACCGTCAAAACGGTTGGTGCTATGGGCGACGGCCGCACCTACGACTACGTCGTGGGCCTGCGCGCCGTCACCTCCACTGATGGAATCACCGTTGATTTTTATCCCTTCGACATGGGTTCTCTGGGCGAGACCGCGACGCGGATCATCAACGAGGTCAAGGGCGTCAACCCGGTGGTGTATGACGTGACCAGCCTAATACCCGGGGGGAGGATTGAGTGGGAGAAGGGGGGACACGGGCGGCTATAGCGTAGGTTTGGGCGGTATTTATTGCCAACTGCCGCGGCAGCGCTCATGGTCTTAGCTCGGTTCTTCCGCTCCGTCTCGATCGCCGCCAGTGAACTGAAGCGCGATCGGCGCCGACCGTAAAGGGGCGTCCCGACCCGGCCAGAGAGCCATAGTGTAGTCTGGCGTGCAGATCGGTGGCGTTGGTTTGAACGTCAAGAACCATCGGACGGTGGAAGGGTCAGGCCGGTCGCTTCGGCGATCAAGATCGGCTCTGAGCATCGAACTGGACCGTGCGGGCATTACCCTCGAAAATCTTCGCATGATTCTCTGCACTGAGGGCCGCCACCTGATCGACGTAACGCCGTGTGTCGTCGCAACGGCGATTGGTTTCCGGTCCATGCCGCGCACTGCTCCCACCATCTCCGACGCGAACAGGATGTTATCGATTGGAATGACCTTGGTGAGTAGTTTGATACCCGGCTGATGATAGACACAGGTGTCGAAGAAGAGGGTCATGATTCCGAGCAGATGTTCCGCGAGTGGCGGAAGCTTCACATCCTGAGCGATGCCACGATAGCGCCCCCGAATGATACTGGCACCGCGCCGCCGCCGTGCGGGATCCCAAATCATAGGCCCGGGAAATCCTTGAAGAGCTTCGATGCCAGCCGTTTTCGCATGAAGGTCGTGGTATCGCCGTTGATATAGTGCAGAGCCCGTGGCGTGGAAATTGGGGTTGCAACACGAAATGACGTGGACCATGGCGGGCACATCGAGCTCAACCATCTTCTCGTAGAGTGGATACCACCGCACTGGTTGGTGAGCGGAGGGATCCGTCCAATACCCATGTGCTTTCTGCCTTTGCACGGGGGGCCGCGGGTGCATCGGACACTCGGCTTTCCCTGCGCCCTCTGTCCGGGGAGGGACAAGGCTCCAGGCACAACTCGGGCGCTATCGGTGCTGCGGCATCGAATTTGCACGTGTTCGGCTGCATGAAAATCCCTAAAACATCTGGGCTGTTGATCGTCTTGGTTTATGACTTGACGCGACGACGGACCCTTTGTGCTCGGCCGCACAAGCCAGACGGAGCCTGCCCTCGATGAAATCCACGTGCCTGAGTCTCAACCTCCGCGACCAAGCCGAACAAGCAAACTGAAGCTGTCCTCTGCACTCGCCCGCCAATCTTTCACCACTTGAATGGCAGCGTGCGTTGCGTCGGCAATTCGGTCGCGAGCAGGCGTTCGGGCTGGAGAATATCGGCGCTGAGCACTTTTTTTCTGAGTTTCGCGTAAGCAACGCGCAGTCAGAAGACGCCTATCGCGTGGCGGTCCGCGGCAAACGGCCGGGGGACAACTATTGCGCCTGCCCTGATTACGCCACCAACGAACTGGGTACCTGCAAACATATCGAGTTCGTTCTCGCCCAGTTGGAGAAAAAACGCGGGTTCAAAACGGCCTTCGCGCGTGGCTATCGGCCACCGTTTTCCGAACTGTACCTGCGCAATGATTCCGGTCGAACGATCCATTTCCGGGCCGGGAGCGATTGCCCGCCGAGCGTCTTGGCGTTGGCTAGTCTGCTCTTCGACGCCGAGCACGAGTGGGTATTGCCGGCTAAGAAATTCAATGATCTCGAGCATTTTGTTGCCGTTGTCGCGAAGATCGGCCATGAATTTCGCGCCTACGACGATGCCCTCGATTTTGTCGCCGGGCGGCGCGATGCCGGGCGGCGGGCGGCTATGCTCGACGCTGCGTTTCCTCAAGGTGGCGCCGATCCGCTGCTGAATACCCTGCTCAAAGCACCGCTCTATCCGTATCAGCTGGAGGGTGCCTTGTTCGCTGTGCGCGCCGGTCGGGCGTTGATCGGTGACGAGATGGGCCTGGGCAAGACCATTCAGGCGATCGCCGCGGCGGAGATTTTGGCCAGGAATTTCGGGGTATCGAAAATTCTGGTGATCTGTCCGACGTCACTAAAATACCAGTGGCAAAGCGAGATTGCGCGCTTTTCCGGCCGCCATTCACGGGTGATCGCTGGAGGGCGTGTGCAGCGCCAGAAGGACTACGCTGATCGATGATTTCTGCAAAATAACCAACTACGAAAAGCTCCAGTCCGACCTCGATTTGATCGCCGCGTGGGCGCCTGAAATGGTCATCGTCAACGAAGCGCAACGCGTCAAGAACTGGAACACCATTGCCGCCCGCGCCTTGAAGCGCATCGACAGTCCCTACGCGATCGTGCTTACCGGAACGCCGCTGGAAAACAAACTGGAGGAACTCATCTCAATCGTCCAGTTCGTCGACCAGCACCGCTTGGGGCCCACCTGGAAATTGTTGCACGAGCATCAGGTGAAAGACGATGGCGGCCGAGTTACCGGCTATACCGGACTCGACAGAATTGGTCAGACTTTGGCGCCGATCATGATACGGCGCCGAAAATCAGAAGTTCTGTTGCAATTGCCAGAGCGCACCGACCAGAATTTTCTGGTGCCGATGACCGAATTGCAGATGACCTACCACCAGGAAAACGCCGACATCGTCGCCAAGATCGTGCAGCGTTGGCGCAAGATGAAGTTTCTCTCGGACCAGGACCAGCGGCGACTCACCTGCGCCTTGCAGAACATGCGAATGTCGTGCAACAGCACCTATCTGCTCGACCAGGAAAGCGACCACGGCGTCAAGGCGGACGAACTGGCGGCCTTGCTCGACGACCTGTTCGTGCAGGCCGAGGCCAAGGCCAAGGCGGTGGTGTTCAGTCAATGGACGCGCACCCACGACATCGTGATTCGCCGGCTTGAAGCACGCGGCATCGGCTACGTAAGCTTTCACGGCGGCGTGCCTTCGGAGAAGCGGCCGGCGTTGATCGAGCGCTTCCGTGACGATCCGGACTGCCGGGTGTTTCTGTCCACCGATGCCGGTGCCACCGGCCTCAATCTGCAGCATGCCTCGACGCTCGTTAACATGGACCTGCCATGGAACCCGGCGCTACTCGAACAGCGCATTGCGCGGATTCACCGGATGGGCCAGAAACGGCCGGTGCAGGTCGTCAACTTCATCGCCAAAGGAACGATCGAGGAGGGCATGCTTTCGGTACTGGCCTTCAAACGCTCGCTGTCAGCGGGAATCCTCGACGGCGGTAGCCCGGAAATAGCGCTCGGCGGTTCGCGTCTCAACCGTTTCATGAAAGACGTCGAGGACGTGACCGGCAAGATGGGCGAGGGCGAGGCCATATCGCCGGTCGAAGAAGTGAGGAATATCATCACTTCTGATGACGCACCATGGAAGATGTACATGCGGACGCGAACATTGGCGCTGGCGAGATGGCGATCGCGGGGAACCACGCGGCTGGACGATTTTTTTTTTTTAAAAAAAAAAAAAAAAAAAAAAAAAAAAAAAAAAAAAAAAAAAAAAAAAAAAAAAAAAAAAAACAACTCGCTGCGACGCATCCGTGGATCGAGCGCGATCTGGCCACCGGCGCGCAAAACCTCAAAATACCACGCTTTGCACATCACCGGAAAATCGCGAAGCCCCGGGCCGATGCGCTTTCAGCGCTCGCGGACAATCTGCGGGGCGGGATTGAGTGATGGCCTAGGGCGGATGGCGAACACGCGCGGCCGAGGCGGGAACAGGTCACCTACGTTCTCACGCTCAAAAGTGCGTTTCGGTCGCGGGGTGCAATTTCATGAAGTCATTGGGGTAGCTACATGGCCGCGCGCCAGATATTGAGGAACAAAACCGTCTCTATGGACGTCAGCGCGAACTCCGGACCGCTGCAGACGTGGTGACGAAGGTGGGCACGGCCTTTCCGGAGGTTCAGGCGCTCGCCGTGGATAGGCTCGGTCGCAAAGCCGTTATGGTTCCATAACGGCTTTGCGACCGAGCCTATCACGGCGAGCGCCTGAACCTCCGGAAAGGCCGTCCACGCCTTCGTCACCACGTCTGCAGCGGTCCGGAGTTCGCGCTGGGCGTCTGACCATGAGACGGTTTTGTTCCTCGATCTTGGCGCGCCGCATGTAGCTACCCCAATGACTTCATGAAATTGCACCCGCGACCAAAACGCACTTTGAGCGTGAGAACGTAGGTGACCTGTTCCGCCTCGCCGCGCATGTTCGCCATCCGCCCTTGCCCGTCACTCAATCCTGCCCCGCAAATTGTCCGCGAGCGCCGAAAGCGCATCGGCCAATTGTTTCGCGATTTTCGGTGATGGCAGCGGTATTTTGAGGTTTTGCGCGCCGGTGGCCAGATCGCGCTCGATCCATGGATGCGTCGCAGCGTTGGGTCCGTTGGCCGCCGCCAGAGCGCCGATCAACTGCGCACCGACCTGCACCAAGGCTTGCCACGGATCGGGACCTGCATCGCGCGGTGGTGCTCCGGCCCCATCGGTCCGCGCGATCGCCATCTCGCCAGCGCCAATGTTTACATCCGCATTTACATCTTCCACGGATCCGGCGTCATCAGCAGTGACGATATTCCCCACTTCCTCGGCCGGCGTCACGGCCTCGCCCTCGCCCATATGCCCGGTGACGTTTTCCACGTCCTTCATGAAGCGGTTGAGACGCGAACCGCCGAGCGAAATCTCGCCGCTGCCGCCGTCGAGAATTCCTGCCGACAAGGAGCGTTTGAACGCCAGCACCGAAAGCATGCCCTCCTCGATGGTGCCCTTTGCCACGAAATTGATGACCCGCACCGGCCGTATCTGACCCATGCGATGAATGCGCGCGATACGCTGTTCGAGAACCGCCGGGTTCCACGGCAAGTCCATGTTCACCAGGGTCGAGGCATGCTGCAGATTGAGGCCGGTGCTGCCGGCATCGGTCGACAGGAACACGCGGCAGGCGGGGTCATCACGAAACCGCTCGACCAGCGCCGGCCGTTTGTCCGACGGCACGCCGCCGTGGAAGGAGACATAGCCGATCCCACGCGCTTCGAGACGGCGGATGACGATGTCGTGGGTCCGCGTCCATTGCGAAAACACCACCGCCTTGGCCTCGGGCTCGGCGAACAATTCGTCGAACAGCGCCGCCAATTCGTCGGCCTTGACGCCATGGTCGGTTTCCTGGTCCAGCAGATAGGTGCTGTTGCACGACATGCGCATGTTCTGCAGGGCACAGTCAGCCGCCGCTGATCCTTGTCCGACAGAAACCTGGTCTTGCGCCAGCGCCGGACGATTTTCGCCACCTCGTCGGCGTTTTCCTGGTGATAGAGCATTTGCAGCTCGGTCATCGGCACCAGCAGGTTCTGGTCGGTCCGGCTGGGCAGTTGCCGCAGCACCTCGGATTTGCGCCGGCGGATCATGACCGGCGCCAGCGTTTGGCCGATCTTCTCCAGCCCGGTATAGCCGGTGACGCGCCCGGCTTCGTCCTTGACCTGATGCTCGTGCAGCAGCTTCCAGGTTGGCCCCAGCCGGTGCTGATCGACAAACTGGACGATGGAAATCAGTTCTTCCAGCTTGTTTTCCAGGGGCGTCCCGGTAAGCACGATCGCATAGGAGCTATCGATGCGTTTCAAGGCGCGTGCTGCGATGGTGTTCCAGTTTTTCACCCGTTGCGCTTCATCGACGATCACCAGTTCGGGCGCCCAGGCGGCGATCAGGTCGAGATCGGGCTTGAGTTTCTCGTAGTTCGTGATCTTGCAGAAGTCGTCCAGGGCATAGTCCTTCTGCCGCTGCGCCCGGCCGCCGTTGATGACGCGCGCCGCATTTTCACCCTGTCGCCCCGAGAAACGCCCAATCTCGCTTTGCCACTGGTATTTGAGCGAGGTCGGGCAGATCACCAGCACTTTCGAGACGCCAAAATGCCGTGCCAGTATTTCTGTCGCGGCGATCGCCTGTATGGTCTTGCCCAGCCCCATATCGTCGCCGATCAGTGCCCGGCCGACCCGCACCGCGAACAGCGCGCCCTCGGCCTGATAGGGATAGAGCGGCGCCTTCAGAAGCGCCAGCAGCTTGGGATCGGCAGCGCCGCGTGGGAACAACTGCTCGAGCTTTGCGGCCCGCCGGTCCGCATCCCGCCGTCCCGCGACGAAATCGAGAGCGTCGTCGTAGGCCCGTAACTCATGACCGGACTTGGACGCCATGGTCATGAAATGCTCGAGCTCGCCAAGGCGCTCGTCGGGCAGCATCCCGTTGTGCTCGGCGTCGAACAATCCGGCGGCGGCCTCCCTCAGCGCTGGCGGGCAATCCGTTCCGGCGCGAAAATGCACGCGGCGTTTGCCGTCATTGCGCAGATACAGTTCGGAAAATGCGGGCTGATAGCCGCGTGCAAACGCCGTCTTCGCGCCGCGCTTTTTCTCCAGCCGGGCGAGCGTGAATTCGATGTGCTTGCAGGTGCCTAACTCGCTGGTGGCATAATCGGGGCAGGAACAGAAATTGCCGCCTGGGCCCAGCCTCGAATCGCCACGCGATAGCTGGATTTCGAAACAGGATTGCTGACCCGAAACTCGGAGAAAAACGGTTCGCTGCTGAGATTTTCAAGCCCGAAGGCCTGCTCGCGGCCGAACTGGCGGCGCAAGCCGCGTTGCCAGTCGACCGGCGAAAGATTGGCGGGCGCATGGGTGCGCGAGAGCTTGGGTTCCTTGTTCGGCTTGGTCGCGGAATTCAGGTTTCGGCGCTTGGATTTCATCGAAGTAGGTTCCGTTCCGGCTTGTGCGGCCGAGCGCAGACCACTCCCGCTCGATCGTCGCGTCAAGTCATAAACCAGACGATCAACGGCCCAGTGCCCGGATTCATGCAGCCGAACACGTGCAAGTTCGATCTCGCGGCGCCGATGCGCCCGATTGTGCCTGGACGTCCCTCCAAGGACCGGGGCGCGGGAAAGCCGAGTATCCGATGCACCCGCGGCCTCGCGTGCAAAGGTAGAAAGCAATGGGTAGCTGGACTGGAACCTCCGCTCGCCGACGGTGGTCGGTATCCTTCTTACGAGAAGATGGATGAGCTCGATGTGCCCGCCATGGTCGACGTCAGTTCAGATGAACCCCAATTTCCACGCCGAGGCGGCGCTCAGCTAGAGTCAACGGAGATACCACGACTTCATAATTCCTGACATCGGGCTCTTCAAGGATTTCCCGGGCCTCATGACCATTATCCCACACGGCACTCGGGCGTCCTGTCATTGAGGGCGGTCTCGTGGCATCGCCCAGGATCTGAAGCTTCCGCCAATAGAGGAACATCTAGCTCGAATTGCTTCTTCGACACCGGTTCAGAGCTTCGCCGGGTATCGAACTACTCACCAAGGGCGATCCCGATCGATAACATCTGTTCGCGTCGGAGATGGTGGGAGCAGTGCGCGGCATTAAACCGACGGAAGGCCAAAATCATCATTACGGTAGCGACAAACGGCGGTTACGTCGAACCGTTCGGCGGCCTCAATCCAGAGCCGCGGTGCCAAGATTTTGCGAGGGTAATGCCCGGGGCTACGTCGACTAGACGCTTATCTTGATCGCCGAAGTGCAACCGCCTGAGACCCTTCCACAAGTCCAATAGTTCTGACGAGACGTAGCCAATCGCCGCCGATTTGACGTCAGATTACACTATGGAATAGTCTGAGCCGGCCGTCCGCGCTCTTTACGGTCTGCGCCGATACGCGAACTTCAGTTCTTGGCGGCGCTCGGACGGCTTCAGCGGAGGCGAGACCGAGCTTAGGCCATGAGCGCTCCATTGCTCGGCAATGTAGCAAACTTACGGAAATCCGCCAGCACCTATGCTATAGCCGCCAGTGGTCCGTCCCCTCTACTCCCACTCGATCGTCCCCGGCGGCTTGCGACGTCACGTCGTACACCACCCGGTTGACGCCCTTGACCTCGTTGATGATCCGCGTCGCGGTCTCGCCAGGAACTTCATGTCGAACGGATAGAAGTCCGCGGTCATGCCGTCGGTCGAGGTCACCGCGCGCAGGCCGCACGACGTATTCGTAGGTGCGGCCGTCGCCCATCACGCCGACGGTCTTGACCGGCAGCAGCACCGCAAAGGCCTGCCAGATCTGGTCGTAGAGGCCGGCTTTGCGGATCTGGTCGATATAGACGGCGTCGGCGTTGCGCAGGATGTCGAGCTTTTCGCTGCGTGATGTCGCCGGGGCAGCGGATGGCGAGGCCCGGGCCGGGGAACGGATGGCGGCCGACGAAGATTTCGGGCAGGCCGAGTTCGCGGCCCAGCACGCGCACCTCGTCCTTGAACAGTTCGCGCAAGGGCTCGACCAGCTTCATCTTCATGCGCTCCGGCAGGCCGCCGACATTGTGGTGCGACTTGATCGTCACCGACGGGCCGCCGGTGAACGAGACGCTCTCGATCACGTCGGGATAGAGCGTGCCCTGCGCCAGGAAATCGGCGCCGCCGATCTTCTTCGCTTCGGCGTCGAACACGTCGATGAACAGGCGGCCGATGGTCTTGCGCTTTTGTTCGGGGTCGGTGACGCCGGCCAGCTCGCCGAGGAATAGCTTCGACGCATCAACATGAACCAGCGGGATGTTGTAGTGGTGCCGGAACAGGTCGACCACGGTCTCGGCCTCGTTCAGCCGCAGCAGCCCGTGATCGACGAACACGCAGGTGAGCTGGTCGCCGATCGCCTCGTGGATCAGCACCGCGGCCACGGCGGAATCGACGCCGCCGGACAGGCCGCAGATCACCTTGCCCTTGCCGACCTGGGCGCGGATCTTCTCGATCGCCTCCTCGCGGAAGGCGCGCATGGTCCAGTCGCCGGTCAGGCCCGCAACCTTGCGGACGAAATTGCGGATCAGTTTGGCGCCGTCGGGCGTGTGCACCACCTCGGGGTGGAACATCAGGCCGTAATACTTGCGCTTCTCGTCCTGGATCACCGCGAACGGCGCATTCGGCGAGATGCCGGCGACGACAAAGCCCGGCGGCATCTGCGTGATGCGGTCGCCATGGCTCATCCAGACCGGATGCTTTTCGCCGACGCCCCAGGTGGAATCGAACAGCCGGCTTTCGGCCTTGACCTCGACGTCGGCGCGGCCGAATTCGCGGTGGTGACCGCCCTCGACGCTGCCGCCGAGCTGGGCGGCCATGGTCATCTGGCCGTAGCAGATGCCGAGCACGGGAACGCCGGAATCGAAGATCAGCTTGCGGCGCGCGCGGCGAGCCTTCCTCGTGCACGGATTCCGGCCCGCCGGAGAGGATCACCGCCTTCGGCTTCATCTGCAACGAACGCCGCTTCCGCCTTCTGGAACGGCACGATTTCGGAATAGACGCCCTCCTCGCGCACCCGGCGCGCGATCAGTTGCGTCACCTGGCTGCCGAAATCGACGATCAGAATCTTGTCATGCGCCGAGGCCACCGAGGGCGTCGACTCTGCGGCTGGCTGTGCTGCTGTCATGGCAAGGAAGTACGCGACGGGCGGCGGCCTCGCAACCGCGGCAAAATCGACTGGCCCACATTCTTCCGCGGGCGTGGACAAATCCAGATAGGTCAGTATTATTGACCTAATTTAGCGATGGAGGAAACCATGCCAGGTCAGCATCACGATGTCGCGCATCTGGCCGCCCTCGGGCGGCAATGGATCGCGGCCTGGAATTCCCGCGATCTCGAGCGCGTTCTCGAACTCTATGCCGAGGATTTCGAGATGACCTCGGACAAGATCCCGGCGCTGGGCTTCGACCCCAGCGGAACGTTGCGCGGCAAAGCGAACGTCCGCGCCTATTGGGCCAAAGCGCTTCAGCTGGTGCCCGGCCTGCATTTCGAGCTGATCGATACATATGTGAGCCCCGACAGTCTGGTGGTCTTCTACCAGAACGAGACGGGCGCGAAGATCTGCGAATATTTACGGCTCAATGCGGAAGGCAAGATCGTTCAAGGCTCGGCCAATCACCTGGTCACCGTGGCTTAAGATTCATAAGTTCATAGCGCAGGGCTTTTCCGCATGAAAATTCCGACATTGCCCTTCACCGTCACAGACTGGAGCCAGGTCGCCGCGACGACGCACCCGGGCGAAACAGGTCACGCGCTCTGGCGCACCCTGGATATCGGCGATCTTGCGTATCCGGATGGTCGAATACACCGCCGGCTACCTCGCCGATCACTGGTGCGACCGGGGCCACGTGCTTTACGTGTCTGAAGGGCGAACTCGCAAACCGAATTGCGCGACGGCCGCACATTCAAGCTGCGCCAGGCATGAGCTACCAGGTGTCCGATTTCGGCGACGCCCCGCACCGGTCGTCACGAACACCGGCGCCACCCTATTCATCGTCGATTGAGGGCGCGTCCGATGCGCCGTATCCCCGGGATCAACGGAACCCCGCCGCGATCCCGACGATCTGACCGTCGAGGCCGTTGAACCCGTGATGGGCGCGGCCTGCAGGATCGCCTGGTCATTCGCCCGCTCACCCACACCGCGCGCGCGCGGCCGGCCGACCATTTGACGAAGGGGTTGGACGCCGGCGGGCAAGGTGAACTTGCAGCTATCCTGGCGGTGATGGATCACAAGCGTGCGCGGCAGCGCCGAGGGCGAGCCGACGATCGACATCACGTTCTGGCTGCTGCCGGATTCCGGGCTGAGAAACGCCGAGGTCAGCACCAGCGCGTCCGGCCGGGCGCCGCTGGCGATCCCCTGCGGCGGCGCGGATGAGTGCCGCGGCTGGTGGCGATGACCGTGACCGGCCGCTTGATCGCGGCCATGTACTGCACGGCGGCAGCGAGAGGGGTGTTGGCGTCGACGACCAGCACCGCCAGCCCGCGCGGCGGCATAGGCGTGCCGGGTGCGAACCAGCTGGTTGCCGATGCAGTCCGTGGATCTCGCCGTGATCGCCTGCGGCGATCGCGCCGCCACTGCCCGGCATCAGGATCACGCTCGCGCGCGGCGCACTCGGCTTGATCAATACGGCGCGCGAACCGCCGATGCTGACGGTCTCATCGGCAAGGGCCGGACCGCCAGCCAAGCGCCGGCGACGATGTCATAACAGGCACGAAGAAACGATGCCGCTTCATGAACAGCCTCGATTATATTCTCCGATCGGTTTTTAAATGCGCGATCGCGCTTCAGGATTACGACGCATTCCTTTCAGCACCGACACGAAAAACCCGTCGGTCCCGGTGCGGCGCGGCGTCATCAACAGCCCTTCCGGCGATTGCAGCGTGGCGGCGGCGAATTCTTCCGCCTTGTCCCACAGCAGCCGTCACGGTCTGCGCCGGCGGCACCACGGAAAATTCCGGATGGCGGCGCGACGAAGGCGCGGATCTGCTCGCCGTTTTCCGGCGGCAGCACCGAGCAGGTGATGTAGGCGATCCGGCCGCCCGGCTTGGCCAAGGCCGCGGCGCGGTCGAGCACCTCGGCCTGGTCCTTCAGCCGCACCTCGAGCGCGCCCGGGCGCATCCGCCATTTGGCGTCGGGGTTGCGCCGCCAGGTGCCGGTTCCCGTGCAGGGCGCGTCGATCAGCACGAGGTCGGCGGAGGCATGGATGTCGGTCAAGCGTGTCGCCCTCGCCCTTCGGCGTGCGCACGTCGCAATTGTGGACGCCGGCGCGCGACAGCCGCTCGTGGATCGGCGCGAGCTGCCGCTTGTCGTGGTCGGTCGCGATCAGCCGGCCCTTGCCCTGCATCATCGCCGCCAGCGCCAGCGTCTTGCCGCCGGCGCCGGCGCAGAGATCGATCACCTGCTCGCCGGGTTTTGCCGCCGACAACAGGGCCGCCAGCTGCGAGCCCTCATCCTGCACTTCAACCGCGCCCTTGATGAAATCCTCCTCGGCATGGATGCCGAGATTGCGGGCGTCGGCGCCGAGTTCGATGCGCAGGCCGACCGGCGACCACGGCGTCGGCTTGACCCCGAGATGCGCCAGCGAGGCGCAGCATCTTCTCGCGCTTGGCCTTCAGCGTGTTGACGCGCAGATCGAGCGGCGCGCGGCTCGCCATCGCGGTCGCCTCGGCGACGCGGTCGTCGCCGAACACCTGCGCGAGATAGCCGTCGAGCCATTCCGGATAATCGCCGGCGATCGTGCGCCGGCGCATCATCGAGCGACCGCGCGGTCAGCGCGGCGCGCTCGGCGTCGGTCAACGGCTCCGGCGCAAAGCGGCCGCCGTCGCACAGAGCGGCGATGGCGTCGGCGTCCATGCCGCGCTCGAGCTTGAGCATGCCGAGCAGGCGCGCCCGCGGCGTATCGGCGTCCATGAGCCAGGCGCTGGAGGCGCGCCGGCGCAGCACGTCCCAGATCAGGCCGGAGATCGCGGCGCGGTCGCCGGAGCCGGCATAGCGATGCGCGGTGCCCCACTCCTTCAGCGCCTTGGCCGCCGGAACGCGTTCGGTGTCGATGGTGTCGATCAGTTCGATGGCGGCGGAGAGCCGCGCTGCGGGAGTCATTTAAAGCTTTCGGTTCGAGAACGGGCTTAGATCAGCAACAGGATCTTCAGCGCGAAGTAGATCCACATCGCAAGCAGCACCAGCACGCCGGCGAACCACGCCAGCCCGCGCTGCCGGACATTGTTGGAGGTGACGAAGATCCCGGCATGGGCAAAGCGGGTGACCACGAACACCCAGGACAGCAGCACGATCACAAGGTCGGCATGGCGCAGCGGCAACGCCAGCGCGATCAGGACATAGAACAGCAGCGGCAGTTCGAACTGGTTGCTGAAGCAGTTGCCGATCTGGGTGACGCGCGCCGGCCAGTTCGGCTGGCCCAGCGCGATATCCTTGATGCTCACTTCCCCGCCGGTGACCGCGCGGGTGCGCGCCGAGGCCATCCCCAGCAGCAGCGCGAAGGCGAGCCCGACCAGCACGAAGACCGGCAGCAAAACCATTTGAACTGACATCGGAATTCTCCCCCAGGCAGGGCGCCGAGCCCCCGCTATAGCGACCGCGCCTCCCCCTGACAACAAATCCAACCCCGTCGCGTTGAACCACAATCGCCGATGCCGTGACCAACTCACGATAGTTCCAGCGGTTTTCCGTGTCGAACAGGCCTCTGGCGCTCCGGCGAGATACTGCGATGAACCTGACCTTCCCGATCCTGGCGGACGCGGCCCATGCTGGCCGAACTGCCCGGCAATTCCGTCGCTTCGTTTCTCAAGATGGTCGGCGACCGCACCGGCCTTTTCGCCGACGACGGCCCGGACGGCCTGCTCGGCATGGTGATGTCGGGGCTATCGGGCGTCGCCACGGCGCTCGCGGTGGCCATCGTTCTGTCGGTCTATTTCCGCAGCCGGTATCGCAGCGCGCGCGATGTCGTCAGGCATGGCGCTTGCCGCCGCTGCTCGCGCTCGGGCTTCTCGCCTTCGTGGCTTACGACATGCGGCATGCCGCGCTCGCCTATCTCGGCATCAACCCGGCGAAGCCCGCGGTCGAATTCGAGATCCGCCTGCCGAAAGCGGCGGCGTCGGCGATCGCCGACAGCCAGGTGGAGTTGCACACCGACCGGAACCAGACGCTCGCGGAGATGCAAGGTGCGCTGGCATCCGACGACGAAGGCCGCAGCGTGCTCGGGGTTCGGTGCCGCTGGACTATCGGACCAGAGACCGCGTCGTCATCCTGAATCTGCCCGGGCAGGCCCAGTGCGAATTCAGGCTGCGGCTCGCGGCGGATCCAACCCCCTCCGACGAGTTCGGCCCCTGGCATCTCGCCGATCGCGTCGCCGCCCCGAACGGCGGTAACGAAACGCGCAGCCGGCAGAACGACGCCTTCGCGATCCGCTATCGCGTGCTTTAGGCGGCATCAAACAGGCAGGGTTTGTGTGACGTATCGGATTTCATGATTCCGACTTCGGGCGGACGTATCGTCAGCCCGGGAGGAGCGTCGCATGCCCGAATTCCGCCTGACCCAGATTTCCGACACCCACCTCGCCCGCCGCCTGCCTGACCTGACCAAGAATTTTCATCGGGTAAGCGAATACATCGATGCCACGCGCCCCGATCTCGTCATCAACAGCGGCGACCTTGCCTTCGATGCCCCGACCAACCGCGACGATCTCGAATTTGCGAGTGAGCTGCATGCTGCGCTGCCGGTCCCCTGCCGCTATCCTGCCCGGCAACCACGATATCGGCGACAACCCGACGCGGCAGGTCCGCCGCCGTCCGCAGCCCGCCACGGAACAGGACCGGCAGGCATTTCTCTCGATCTTCGGCGAAGACCGCTGGCGCTTTGACGCCGCCGGATGGTGTTTCATCGGCCTCAATTCGCTGGTCATGAACACGGGGCTTGCGAGCGAAGCCGAACAGTTCGACTGGCTCGCCTCGCAGCTCTCCGGCACCAGGGAAGGCCGGTGGCGCTGTTCCTGCACAAGCCGCTCTTTCTGAATTTGCCCGACGATCCCGAACTCGCCGCAACGGCGATCCGCTACGTTCCGATGCCGGCGCGCAGCCGTCTGGTCGAGATGCTCCGCGCCGTCGACCTGCGGCTGGTCGCCAGCGGCCACGTTCACCAGCGTCGGGATTTTACTTATCGCCACACGCGTCACGTCTGGGCGCCTTCCGCCGGCTTCATCATTTCCGACAAGCGACAGGAAGCAATCGCCACCAAGGAAGTCGGACTGGTGGAATACCGCTTCCAGCCCGACAGCTTCGAGGTGCTTCACGTCCGGGCGCCGGGCCAGATCGATGTCGATCTGGATTCGCTGCTGGGTCTTGATGTAGATTGTTGATCTACATTAAGTCGAAAAGCTAGCAGCCGCAGTCATCGGCTCCGCGCCCAAACGGATATCTGCGAAGCCTTCGCGATGCGTGTGCGAACTCGGCGCCTATTCCGCTGGGCGCACTTCATGTTAGCAAATCACTCAGGAATCACGACGTAAGTTGCCACCTTGAAAAATCGATCCGGTTTAAGCGGGTCCAATCGCGATCGAGGCGAAAACCCATGGCGAACGCGATCCAGTTGCATCAGCATGCAAAGGAAATCTTCTTTGACGACCTCATCGTCTCGAAGACGAACCTTACCGGTCATATCACCTATGCCAACGACGTATTCTGCAAAATTGCTGGATATTCCGAGGCGGAGTTACTCGGCCAGCCGCACAGTATCATCCGGCACCCGGATATGCCGCGGGCCGTGTTCAAATATCTCTGGGATACTCTCCTGGAAGGGCGCGAGGTCTTTGCCTATGTCAAGAATCTGGCAAAGAATGGCGATTTTTATTGGGTCTTTGCACATGTAACGCCATCGCTGGACGTCAACCGCGAGATTGTTGGTCTTCATTCCAACCGCCGGGTACCCGATCCACGCATCGTGCGTGAGGTGATCGCGCCGCTCTACACCGGGCTGCTGCGCGAAGAACAGAGACACCGCAACGGCAAGGATTCGCTTGCGGCGGGCCATCGAGCACTCACCGATTTCATCGCCGCGAGGAACATTTCGTATGACGAACTTATCTTCTCATTCTAGGGCGCTGGCGAGTATCGGAATTGCGCTGATCGTACAGGTCGTGGCGGCAGTTGCGGCCCTTGCCGATCTTCCCGGAGTTACTGTGGTTGCGGCCGTCATATCGGGCGCGGCCATGTTGGTCGCAGCCTATTTCGTTCGTCGGGCCCAGAAGATCGTCGGCGGCGCGGCGGTCGTGTGTCGCGCTATTTCGAATGGCGATTTCGAAGCACGGGTACTGCGGGTTGGCGACCACGGCGAGTTGCGGCGGCTGCAACATGGACTCAACGATATGATCGACCGTTGCGACGCCTTCGTGCGCGAAGCCACCGCGGCGATGGCCGCATTGCGCGACAACAAATACTATCGCCGTACTTTGCCCCAGGGGCTTCACGGCGCGCTTCGGGTCGCGGCGACGACCATGAATGACACCACGGAGGTGATACAGGCGCGGGTTTCCGCTTTCAATACCGACACCGCTCAATTCGAGGCGGCCATAGGCGCGATCGTCGGAGCACTGGCGGACGCATCGTCGAACATCGGTCAAACATCGGGGCAGCTCAATCGGGGGGCTACAACCACACGCGAGCGCGCGACGATGGTCTCGACGAGATCTGATCAGGCCACCGGTAACATGCAGACGGTCGCCGCCGCCGCCACCGAATTGTCGGTCTCTGCGCAGGAGGTCGGCAAGGCCGTCAGCCGGTCGGCGGAGATCGCACAGCGGGCCGTGCAAATGGTCGCGGAAGCGAGTGAGGTTGTTGGCGGGCTCAACGGCGCGGCAGAACGCATTGGCTCAGTGGTGGAAATGATCACGGCAGTTGCCGAGAAGACGAACCTCCTCGCGCTCAATGCCACTATCGAGGCGGCGCGCGCCGGAGAGGCTGGCCGCGGCTTCGCCGTGGTGGCGCAAGAGGTGAAAAGTCTTGCAAATCAAACCGCAAGGGCGACCAACGAGATTTCGGCGCATATTGTTGAGGCGCAATCCACAACGAGAACCGCAGTCAATTCGATCACGCAGATTGGTTCGGTCATTGCCGAGATGAGCGAGATCACGGAACATTTGGCCGGAGCCGTGCATCACCAGACCGCCGCGACGAGCGAGATCGCAAGCCATCTCGACCGCGCTTTCGCCCGCGTCAGCGAAATCAACAGTAACGTGCACGACGTCAGCGTGACAGCGGGGGAGACCGAGACGCTTGCCGGCACTGCCATGGCCGCCTCAGGGAACCTCTCGCAGCAGGCCCAGTATCTGACCGCCGAGGTCAACCGGTTTCTTGTCATGTTGCGCCGCCCCAGCACCGACCGAGCGGCCGCCTGATCCGACAGCGTTGAAGGTTGTTCAGATCAGCCGTCTGTCCGGCGCCGCCTCGAAAAGCTGGGCCCGGTGCTGACTTCGTGCTAGCCTTTGGGACACCGAAACTGATCCACCTGAGCAAGCCTGAGAAAGGGATTAGCAATGTCGCGCCGAGCTACCGTGTTGTTTGCTACATCCGTTATCGTCGGCGTCGCGTCTGTCGCGATGGTTTCAACCGACGCCTTCGCCGCCAAGAAAGCCGTTCATCATCGTGCCGCGGCAGTGCCCCCCGCAGCGGTTGCGGCACCCGTGGTCGTCGACAATTATGGTCCAGTTGCCGACAGAATCCCGAAGTGCTTTGATTCGGCCATCCTCTATCCCTACCCGCCCTGCTACTAAAGCGCTCCCGAACCAAAGCCCGGTCCGGACGCGATCCGGCGGCGGTTCGTGTAACGAAAACACAGCAAAGGGTCCGGGTTCTGAGTTGCTCAGAACCCGGCCGGCCTAGAGATTTTGTGGCTGGCTGACGAGCACGCGGCGCTGGACGCCGCTCCATGAAAACGCCCACGCCAGGGAATAAAATCCCAAGGCGAGCAGGTAGAGAAACGCAAATCCGAAATACATCGAATTGTATTCCATCACGCCGCCGAACAGCGCGCCCATCAGGTTGTAGGCGAACGCCGTAGAGATGTTGATTCTGGCTTCGCCAATCATGCTGGAGAAGATGATGCCGGCGAAGAACAGCGGTATCGTCAGCACGAAGCAGCTCAGCGCCAACTGCACCAGCGGTGGCCCGAACACCCATTGGCCGTGACTGGTCGCAAGACCGTATCCGACCAGCAGGCTGACAAACAATCCGAAATAGGCTGGCCCTGCAAGGGCGCGCGTCGTTCGCGTCACGATCAGATTGGCGAGGAACGCCATGACCAGAACCAGCATGATGGCTGCGGCAATGACGAACCAGGTGCCGCCGAGATGCAGCCCGAGTTCGGTGATGGCCTTGGTCTCCACCAGCATGAAGCCGGCGCCGAGAAAGAAGAACGGAAGGTAGCTGCGGTCGATGGGATCCGAGAAACCGATGGTCCTGCGCACGAAGAAATAGCTCAGGATGAGAATGATCCCAAGTGCGATCATATAGGTGACGGGATAGGCGCGCTCGATCATGTAGAAGAACGGCCAGTCGTCAGTCGGGACCGCGGACTCCGGATAACTTTGCGAGAAATAGTCGGAGACGTCCGTAAAGCCGATGGACGCGAAGGCATTCACATTCGGCATGGTCACGGCCGACCCCTTCCTGACGACGAACGCGGTCGTTTTCGAATAGTCATACAGCACCCGCACCGCCAGCGGCTTCCCGGCGCCCGGTAACTCGCGGAGAATTTTCGACAGCTTGAACCCCAGCGCATCGTTGACCAGCGTAAACGAGATCGAGAGCACGCCGTCCGGCTTGAGAAGCTTGAAGGCTTCCGCAATTCCCTCGCGGGTATACACATAGGAATCAACGCGCAGATTGGACGCATGGCTTAGCGCGGTATGCGAGTCCAGAACGCCATAAACGATCAGATCGTATTTCTGGTCGGCGGTGCGGAAAAAATTCCGCGCGTCGTTGATCGACAACGTTACGCGGGGGTCGTCGTACGGGCGCTCGGGATGATATTTGGTCCCGAGAAACGCGATCGCCGGATCGATTTCGATAGCATCGACATGAGCGGCGCCCAGCCGCAGCGCGGTCGCGACATCATTGCCGCTGCCCGAGCCGACGATGGCAACGCGCTCCGGCGCTTTCTTGAAGTTGTACGGAAACTCGTAATAGGCGCGGACATAGCGATCCGCGTCGGACTCCTGAGCGCGCTTGCTGTCCGAAAAATTATAGACCTTCTGGTAGTAGCTGCCGCCCGACAGGATCTGCATCAGTCCGTCGGCCTTGGCCGTTCGCTCCAGCAATTGGTACGGCGAATAGATCCGCTGCGTCTCGGGCTGCACCGGCCAGGCCAGGATGGTCAGCAGCGCGCAGAAGCTCGCGATCCCGACGGGCAGGAACTGATCGCGTGAAAGCACGAACAGCAGCAGGATGCCGCCCGTCACGGCGAACCAGATCACCGGCGGCGTCCAGTACAAGCTCATCGCAAACAGGGCGATGACGCCGAGAATGCTGCCCCCCAAATTCAGGCTATAGGCGTTCAGGGAGTTCGAGCTGTGCAGCAGCTTGCCGCAAAGCTGACCCACCGGATAGCAAATGCAGGCACAGATGATGAAGCTCGCCCCGAGCAGGAAGTAAACCGGGAGGTCGAAGGTGCTCAGCCAGCCGATCGAGAAGATCAGGTAGGCGGCGCCGGTATCGTAACGCAACAGCGTGATGACGCCGACAAACAGCGCCAGCATCGGCAATACGATCGCCGGAGCGCAGGGCTGCCGTTCCGCGACCGCGTAACCCGCGCCGAGCCCCAGGAAGCACGCCAGCATCGTGAAATTCTTATAGAAGGAATAGACTGGAAATACCGACGCGAGCCAGCGGATCAGC
Source organism: uncultured Alphaproteobacteria bacterium (assembly GCA_963823115.1). Lineage (GTDB taxonomy): Bacteria > Pseudomonadota > Alphaproteobacteria > Rhizobiales > Xanthobacteraceae > Bradyrhizobium. The sequence continues at coordinate 19,550 of CAWGKJ010000061.1, forward strand.
ACAAGCTCCAGCAAAAGGCTGAGCATCGTCACCAGAACGATCAATCTGATCTTCGTCTTCGTATCCAGGTTGGCGTAATCGGCCTCGAAGCTGGCGCCCATGGCGCCGACCTGGCTTCCCAGCGGCTCGTCGAACCAGCCCCAGCGGAACAGGACGCCCACCGCAATCAGCCCAAGCGCGACCCGGAGCAGGCCGGCGGCCAGTTCAGCCGCGACGACGTTTTCGAGCTGGAACAGGCTGTAAACCGCGATGGTCGAGTAGACCAACAGCAGGCCGCTCAGCGACAGGCAAAAGATGCGAATGAGGCTGCGATTGGGATTATGAGGAGCATTCATCATGAACCGGACCGGGAGCGTTTGTGAGACGGTGCGCTCCCGCGTCGACCGATCGTGAAATTCACGAGCTGGCTCGCGAAAAATATTCATGAAGGGTCAAGCGTGCGCCGGATCGGCAGACTAGGCAGGTTTGCTTAAGAGGCCATTACCGGCAGGCGGGCCAGCGACGGCCCGCCATTTCGATCTTTATGACGGATTAACATCGACAAATTTAACATTGGAATTGTCGTGGATTAATCCGAAAAGCAGGGGAATCGGGCCACATTTCGGCCCGCCCGACTGTCGGGCGCCGCGGCTCACGCTCTGTCCGGCCCGACCCGCACCAATTGCTTGCCGAAATTGGCGCCCTTCAGAAGCCCCATGAACGCGGCGGGGGCGCTGTCGAGCCCTTCGGTAACGAATTCGCGGTGCTTGACCTTGCCCTCGCGCACCCATTGCGACATGTCGCGCAGGAAGTCCGCATGACGCGCGGCGAAATCGCTGACGATGAAGCCGCGGATGGTCAGACGCTTGGTCAGCACCGCGCGCATCATCGACGAGGCCCATTTCGGCACGATTGCCTCAGTGTCGTTGTATTGCGCGATCAGGCCGCACACGGGAATACGCGCGAACGCATTGAGCAGCGGAAACACCGCCTCGAACACCGCGCCGCCGACATTCTCGAAATAGACGTCGATGCCTTTCGGGCAGGCTTCCTTCAGCTTTGCCGCCAGATTGGGATCGCGGTGATCGAGGCAATCGTCGAAGCCGAGTTCCTTCTTGACGTAATCGCATTTGTCCTTGCCGCCCGCGATACCGACGGCGCGCGCGCCCTTGATCTTCGCAATCTGGCCGACCGCCGAGCCGACCGCGCCGGAGGCCGCCGCCACCACGACGGTTTCGCCGGCTTGCGGCTTGCCGATGTCCAGGAGCCCGGTATAGGCGGTCATGCCGGGCATGCCGAGCACGCCGACCGCGGTCGAGACCGGTCCGAGCTTCGGATCGATCCTGGTCAGTCCCTTGCCGTCGGACAGCGCATGGGTCTGCCAGCCGGCGCGCGCCAGCACGATGTCGCCCTTGGCAAAGCCCGGATTGTTCGAGGCGATCACCTCGCACACCGTGCCGCCCTCCATCACCCCGCCGATCGGCACCGGCGTCGCATAGGACGGGCCATCGCTCATGCGCCCGCGCATATAGGGATCGAGCGACAGCCAGATGGTGCGCAGCAGAACCTGGCCCTCGCCCGCTGCCGGTATCGCACAATCCTCGATACGGAAGTCCGACGCTTTGGGCTCGCCGACGGGGCGAGAGACGAGAACGATGCGTTTTGCCTGGGACATGGTTGTTTCCTCCGATTGTTGTTTTGGTCATTGCGAGCGGCACGAAGCAATCCATTGTTGCCACACAAATGGATTGCTTCGTCGCTTCGCTCCTCGCAATGACGGTTTCGAATTAAGCCGTGATCTTCGCCAATGCCGCGTCGAATGCCGCCGCTGCGCTCGGCAAATCCTTGAAGGCGAGCCCGCTATCGGCGGACTGTTTCTGCGCCTCGGTGGCGGTGGGACGAATCTCGGCCACCGGCTTTGCGCCGTCGAGCAGGGCCTTCGGCGCGATCACATGAAACTCGTGGGCCTCGATCGGCTGATCCTTCAGCAGGAAAACGCTCAGCGAGACGATGTCCTTGCCGCGCCGATATGAAATATAGCGATCGACCGCGACCGAGCCGTCGCGCTGCATGCCGCCGAGTTTCGCATAGCCCTTGGTGTCCAAGCAGCTTGTGCGCTCGAAACCCCTTCACGCCGGCCGAATTTGCTTTCGCGGTCTCTTCGGACAGATCGTACTTCTCGGCCATCTCCTTGCCGACGGCAGCAAGCTGCCCGGACATATCGTGCTCGAATTCCTTCACCTCGGTGCGCGGCTTCGCGGCCTTGCGCGGCTTTGCGGCATCGCGCTTTTCCATCTCGGCCTTGCATTGCGCGATGACGGCGGCGACGGATTTGCGCTCCGCGTTGACAAGCAGATTCTTCAGATCCTGATCCGAAAGCGCAGCAATCCTGTCGTCCGACCAATCGACCATAATGACCAACTTCTTTTTTGAACCGTGTGGAAAGGATACTCTGGAAACGACAGCGCAGCCGCGGGCGCAACGCCTTGCGGCCGCGCAACGATCCCCGCACTTTACCGCGTTTCGCCGCCCTTGTGGGGGCAATTTGGGCCTTGGGAACTACACCCCGCCGGGGTAATTCGGGCTCTCCCGCGTGATGGTGACGTCGTGGACGTGGCTTTCGCGCAGGCCCGCGCCGGTGATGCGCACGAATTGCGCCTTCTCATGGAATTCGGCGAGGTTTCTCGCGCCGACATATCCCATCGCCGCGCGCAAGCCGCCGGCGAGCTGATGCATGACGTTGCCGACCGGACCCTTGTAGGGCACCTGGCCCTCGATCCCCTCCGGCACCAGCTTGAGCGTGTCCTTGATGTCCTGCTGGAAGTAGCGGTCGGCGGAGCCGCGCGCCATCGCGCCCACCGAGCCCATGCCGCGATAGGCCTTGTAGGAGCGGCCCTGCCACAGAAACACTTCGCCCGGCGTCTCGTCGGTGCCGGCCAGCAACGAGCCGACCATGGCGATGTCGGCGCCGGCGGCGAGCGCCTTGGCCAGATCGCCGGAATATTTGATGCCGCCATCGGCAATCACGGGCACGTTGGCTTTCTTCGCGGCTTCCACCGCATCCATGATCGCGGTCAGTTGCGGCACGCCGACGCCGGCGACAATCCGCGTGGTGCAGATCGAACCCGGGCCGATACCGACCTTGATCGCATCGGCGCCGGCATCGATCAGCGCCTGCGCGCCCTCCTCGGTGGCGATATTGCCGGCGATCACCTGCACGGCATTGGAAAGCCGCTTGATGCGGTTGACGGCTTCCAGCACCCGCGAGGAATGGCCATGCGCGGTGTCGACCACGATCAGATCGACGCCGGCGTCGATCAGCCGCTCGGTGCGCTCGTAACCGCCCTCGCCGACCGTCGTCGCGGCCGCGACCCGCAGCCGGCCTTGCGCATCCTTGCAGGCCAGGGGATGCGCGACCGCTTTTTCCATGTCCTTGACGGTGATCAATCCGACGCAGCGGTACTGATCGTCGACCACCAGCAATTTCTCGATTCGGTGCTTGTGCAGCATCCGCTTGGCTTCGTCCTGGCTGACGCCTTCGCGCACCGTCACCAGATTTTCGTGCGTCATCAGTTCGGAGATCTTCTGGCGCGGATCGGTGGCAAAGCGCACGTCGCGGTTGGTGAGAATGCCGACCAGCTTGCCCGGCACGCCCTTGGCCGCGCCGGTGACCACCGGGAATGCCGGAAAAACCGTGATCCTTCATCAGCGCCAGCGCGTCCGACAGCATCGCGTCGGGACCGATGGTCAGGGGATTGACGACCATTCCGGATTCGAACTTCTTGACCTGCCGCACCTGGGCGGCCTGGCCGTCGACGTCAAAATTGCGGTGGATGACGCCGATGCCGCCGGACTGCGCCATCGCGATCGCCATCCGCGCTTCGGTGACGGTATCCATCGCGGAAGCGATGATCGGAATGTTGAGCGGGATGGCGCGGGTGACGCGGGAGCGGATATCGGCCTCCGAGGGCAGGATATCCGACAGGCCCGGTTTCAGAAGCACGTCGTCGAACGTATAGGCTTCGCGTATTCCCTGAAATCCCTGCACCGCCATCACCAACTCCATTCGGCGGCCCGTTCGCCGCGCTACGACCTAAGGGATGAACAGGACCCTCGGCGACGCTGATGGCATCGCCGTCGAATTGAAGCCCATCGGTAGGGTTGGCGGTGGTCGATAGCATGGCGGCCGCCGAATCAAAGCGTTTGCCAGCCATGCACACAGCCTTTCGCCAAGCCGATGCCGGCGTCAGCGCGGATAACCCGGCGGCGGGCCATGCTGGCGGATCGCCTCCACCACCTCCCGGTGCCTGCGCTCCTCGCGCTTCATATGAACCGCGATCAGCGCATGCGCCGACGGCACCAGCAGCAGGACATGAAAAATCAGCCCGAAAATCGCGCAAAAGACGATCAGGACCAGATTGAAAATCGCCGAAAAAGGCTGCCCGTTCAGGAGCAGCCCGAGCGGCGGCAACAGAGCGGCGAGGACATAAATCATCGCGGATCTCCGGCGGTGGTGCGCAGGATTTAGGTGGTTTCCGCGGTTCCGCAATAGCCTCGACTGGCAAGGGGGTGATACAGCCCCAGCTCCCGCCGCTTTCTCCCCCCTGCCCCGAAATCCCGATGAACAAAGAACGCCTGATCCCGCTCATCGTGGCCACCGCCCTGTTCATGGAGAACATGGATTCGACGGTCATCGCGACCTCGCTTCCGGCGATCGCGGCCGATATCGGCACCAGCCCGCTGACGCTGAAGCTCGCCATCACCTCGTATCTGCTGTCGCTCGCGGTTTTCATTCCGGCGAGCGGCTGGACCGCCGATCGCTTCGGCGCGCGCATGGTGTTCTCGATCGCCATCGGCGTCTTCATGGTGGGCTCGATCGGCTGCGCGCTGTCCTCCTCGGTCACCGATTTTGTGATCGCGCGCATCCTGCAAGGCGTCGGCGGCGCGATGATGACGCCGGTCGGGCGGCTGGTGCTGCTGCGCTCGATCGACAAGAGCGCGCTGGTCAACGCGATGGCCTGGGTCACGGTGCCGGCGCTGGTCGGGCCGGTGATCGGTCCGCCGCTCGGCGGCTTCATCACCACCTATTTGTCCTGGCACTGGATCTTCCTGATCAATATTCCGATCGGCCTGCTCGGCATCTTCATGGCGCTGCGCTACATCGACCCGATCCGCAGCGAGGACCCCGAGCGCTTCGATCTCTACGGGCTGGTGCTGGCCGGCATCGGGCTTGGCGGCATCGCGTTCGGGCTTTCGGTCGCGGGCCTCAATCTGCTGCCATGGACCGATCGTCATCGCGCTGGTCGCGATCGGCACCATTTCGATGACGCTTTACGTGATCCACGCCAGGCGAACCGCTTCGCCGGTGCTGGATTTCTCGCTGCTGCGGCTGCCGACGATGCGCGCCAGCATCATCGGCGGCTTTCTGTTTCGCCTCGGCATCGGCGCGCTGCCGTTTCTGCTGCCGCTGTTGATGCAGGTCGGATTCGGCCTGTCGCCGTTCCGATCCGGCCTGGTGACGTTTGCCTCGGCGGCCGGCGCCATGGGCATGAAGACGCTGGCGGCGCGCATCATCCGAACCTTCGGCTTCCGCAACATGATGACCATCAACGCGGTCGTCAGTTCGGTCTTCCTCGCCGCCTGCGCACTGTTCACGATCACGACGCCGCTGCTGCTGATCATGATCCTGCTGGTGGTCGGCGGCTTCTTCCGCTCGCTGCAATTCACCGCGATCAACACCCTGGCCTATGCCGAAGTCGAGCCGGGCCAGATGAGCCGCGCCACCACGCTGGTCAGCGTCAACCAGCAGCTGGCGATTTCCGCCGGCGTCGCCGTCGGCGCGTTCTCGGTGGAATCGACCATGTTGGTGCGCCATGTGCACGAACTCAGCGCCGCCGAATTTGCGCCGGCGTTCATCGTGGTCGCGATCGTCTCGGCGACTGTCGGCATATTTCTTCTGGCAGATGCCCGACGATGCCGGGCATGAGATCTCCGGCCGCAAGGCAGTCGAGATTTCCAGCCGCAAGGGCGTGGCAAAAGCTGCGGCCAAGGCCGCAAGCGAAGGCACTGAAGACGCGCGCGATCAGCGGCTGGGGTAGATCGCAGGGGGGATTGATTTTCGTCGAGCCAACGTTTGTCGGCGAGCGGCCAGACACGCTGCAATCGCGCGAGGCAATGTCCGCCAAGGGTTGTCGTGACCGACGCACCGCAACAAACAACGCCACTATTCGATCATTCGGGGTCACAGAGGACACCACGTCAAGCCTCCCAAGGCCAATCCTCATCGGTTTGATCGAGGACGTGGAATTTTGAAGCGGCTTTACAGATGCTCAACCCAGATTGTTAGATTGGTCCCGGCGTTTGGTTTCAGCGGATAAAAGGGCCGTCACGACAAGGCGCCGCATGAAATGGATGCGGAAGAGGAATAAAAGACTAAAACAGTATTTGCAGGATCGATGGCAATTCTCGCCTGCAAATATCTTGCGAAGAGCGCTTTGGATGGAGAGAAATCATGTCAGAAGCAGTCTTTGTTATTTCGGTTTTGGTTTTGTTGTGGGGTATTCGAAAACGTTACGAACGAAGAGAAGATCTTTCTCAGGCGTTGGAGAAGTTGGAACGGGTTCGGGATCTTGCTGAAGTCTACGGCGGCGATGCAGAATTGCATGATGAGGAGAAGCGACGCAAGCTTCTGGAAGCGGGCGGTGATCGAGAACAAAAGATAAGGTTAGAGTTGGTGTGTTGGAGTTCGCACATAATCGGTTTGGCGCTTGCCGTAGTCGCTGTAGCAATGTGGCTCAATGAAGATCAAAGCCACGCAATGAATGATTTGGTGAAATACGTTTGCTTTATTTCGGTGGCGGCGTGGTTTGCGTGGTCGATACTTAGATCGGAAAACAAGATTGCAAGGTTGGAAAGAGACGTTGTGTGGCTCAAACGGGTGTTACAAGGGGTGCACAATTCAGCAATTGGCATGAGAAGAAGTTAAGTCGATGAGTATGTGGAATTGAAAGACAGGATCGACAATTTGGGATGACCGCAAAAATTGGGGCCGCGTGAGCAACCCCAACGGCCACCTCAAGCGGTCTGCCTCCTAAAAAGCCCCGGTTTCTGCTTAGGGGATACCTACATCGTGAAGCGCTCCCCAAAACTAGGCCAGCCCGTGCTGGAATTTTCCGGGGTCTGAAGTGCTCCCCAAAACTAGCCCATCCGGTGCAGGGCGCAGATCTTGTTGCCGTCGGGATCACGCAGATAGGCGAGATAGAATTTGCCCGTGGCACCCTCGCGAACGCCCGGCGGATCTTCGCAGGGCGTGCCGCCGCCGGCGATGCCGGCCGCGTGCCAGGCATCGGCCTGCTCGGTCGAGCTGCAGGCAAAGCCGATGGTGCCACCATTGGCCGGCGTCGCCGGCTGGCCGTTGATCGGCTTCGTCACCGAAAAGACGCCGGTCTTGGTCCGGTAGAAAATCGCGATGGCGGTCGACCGTCGCGGGCGCCACGCCGAGCGTACCGAGCAGCGCGTCATAGAATGCCTTGGCTTTTTCCAGGTCGTTGGTTCCGATCATCACATGTGAAAACACGGCATTTCCTCCCATCTTCCCGGACGCACGGACAAGGCTGCTTCGCGCCTCATGTCCACCTCGGGTTCAACCGACGCTAACAGCGCTTGCCGGAATACGGAAGCGGCGCGGCCCGATTTTTCCCGTCGATGTCATGACTGACGTCGGACCTCCGGATCGGGGCCGGATGAAGGTTGCCAAATAGCTGTTTTTGTTGACCACTGGCGGTTCGTCGGACCCCCGGAGCCAAACGAATGACCGACCCATCCGAATACGTGCCGCCCAAGGTCTGGACCTGGAACAAGGAGAGCGGCGGCCGGTTCGCCAACATCAACCGCCCGATCGCCGGACCGACGCACGACAAGGAGCTGCCGGTCGGCCGCCATCCGCTGCAGCTCTATTCGCTGGCGCACGCCGAACGGCGTGAAGGTCACGGTGATGCTGGAGGAGCTGCTGGCGCTCGGCCACAGCGGCGCCGAGTACGATGCCTGGCTGATCCGGATCGACAGGCGACCAGTTCGGCAGCGGCTTCGTCGCGGTCAACCCGAACTCCAAGATCCCGGCGCTGATGGACCGCAGCGGCCCGAAGCCGATCCGGGTGTTCGAGTCCGGCGCGATCCTGCTGCATCTCGCCGAGAAGTTCGGCGCCTTCCTGCCGACCGACGGCCAGCGACGCGCGCCGAATGCCTGTCGTGGCTGTTCTGGCAGATGGGCAGCGCGCCCTATCTCGGCGGCGGCTTCGGCCACTTCTACGCCTACGCGCCGACCAAGATCGAATACGCGATCGACCGCTTCGCGATGGAGGTGAAGCGCCAGCTCGACGTGCTCGACCGGCGCCTGGCGGAGAGCGAGTATCTGGCGGGCGAGCGAGTACACGATCGCCGACATCGCGGTCTGGCCCTGGTACGGCGGCCTGGCGAAGGGCCTGCTCTACGGCGCGGGCGAGTTCCTCGGCGTGCAGGACTACAAGAACGTGCAGCGCTGGACCGACGCGATCGCCGAGCGCCCGGCGGTGAAGCGCGGCCGCATGGTCAACCGCACCTGGGGCGAGCCCTCGAGCCAGCTGCACGAACGCCACGACGCCAGCGACTTCGAGACCAGGACGCAGGACAAGCTTGGAGATGCTGCCGGGGCGTGACGGCTGGCGGACGCAGGCATCCCCGGCAGAGAATACCTATTTGCCGAGGCCTCTTCCTACTTGGCGAGGCCTGGCGGATTCAGAATGCCCGCAAGAAACGCGGTAGCACGCGGTATCGCGTCCGCGGCTGCCGCGGCGTTCGCCGGCACATCGCGGCGATCCTTGCCAGGATCGTCAAAATCGTGGGTCGCACCAGGATAGAACGTGATCTGGATATCGCCGCCTCGCGCGCGGCTGCTGTCGACCAATTCACCGCAATAGTGCGGCGAGACTTCTTCATCCGCGGAGCCTTGAAACACCCGGACCGGCGCATAGGGAACGAGGCCGTCGTCAAACTGACCCTGCAATCCACACGCAGGATAGAACACCAACGCCCCCCGAAAACCCGTGACCGGCGTCAGCGTCGCAACGCCGGGCGCGCTCGCCGAGGCCATGGTGGCCAGTGCTGCGCTGCCGCCATTCGACCATCCCTGCAGCGCGATGCGATCCGGAATGACATCGTCGCGCTTGCGAAGCCAGGCGAGCGCACCATAAGCGTCCAGCGGGCGAACCGTGACTTCGTTGAGCGTCGCGGGCCGGGAGAAATAGCTGAAGCGCGGAAAACCTTGCGGATAGCCGCGCGGACCGAAGCCGTCCACGAGAATGGCGAGATAGCCCTGCTGCGCCCAGAGATGCCCCCATTGCTGGTGGCGCCTCGAAAGTGTCATGGCACTGTAGTCCCCGTCCGCCGCCGACGAATAAGCGCCGGCTCGCCCGTGCATCATGACGACCGCCGGTATTCTTGCGGCGTGGGGGCCTTGCGGTCTGAAGACGTAGCCGACCAGCATCGTTACGCCATCGGCGCTGGGAAAGGTGACGCGCTCCGAAAGCGGGCCAATTGGGCGCGGAGCCGCGCCCCTCACCGGGGTAATCAGAAATGCGAACAGCGCGATCAGGGTAAGTCTGATCATCCAATATTCCACTTGTGTCACCGGTAGCAAGACCGGTTCAATCCCAGTCGAAACCGGATGACAATAACCGCAGTGCCATCCATATCGAGTTCGAATCGATTGCGAGCCTCGTTGTCGCGAAAATCGTCAGTCATGCGAACTCCTGGGCTGACGCCTTTGGTTGCCCTCGAAACCCCATCGCCAGCACGTAGCGTTCGGAAGAGTCCTTTCGGCTTGACGCCGGCTTCACGTGCTTGACGGTGGCGAAGTCGCGCTTGAGCTCTGTCATCAGCGTGGCGTCCGCGCCGCTCTGAAACACCTTTGCAACGAACGTTCCGCCGGGATTGAGCACCTCGGCGGCAAAGGCCGCAGCGGCCTCGACCAGACCCACGATCCGCAGCTGATCGGTCTTGCGATGGCCGGTGGTGTTGGGGGCCATATCCGACAGCACCACGTCGGCTCGGCCGCCCATCATCGCAAGCAATCTGGCCGGCGCGTCCTCCCTTAGAAAATCGAGCTGCGCGAAACTGACACCCGGTATCTCCGGCATTTCCAGGAGATCGATGGCGACGACCTTGCCCTTGCCATTGGCCGAGCCCACGCGCTTGGCCGCGACCTGGCTCCAGCCGCCGGGCGCGGCACCGAGATCGACCACCATGATGCCCTGTTTGAGAAAATGGTACTTGTCGTCGATCTCGATCAGTTTGAAGGCCGCGCGGGACCGCAATCCCTCACGCTTGGCTTGCGCCACATAGGGATCGTTGAGCTGCCGTTCCAGCCAGAGCTTCGAGGACAGCTTGCGCTTGCCGCCCGTCTTGACCGTGACGTGCAGCCGCCCGGTGGTATCTTTGGCCATATCGGTTGCTTGCCTGCTCTCGAGAACAGATGCCGCTCTAGCACATTGCGTGCCGAAGCGCCTATCGGAAGCCGCTGATCGCGCCGTCCTCGCGCATCATCTCGACCAGCATCCCCTCGCGCAGGCCGCGATCGGCGACGCGCAACCGTGGCAGCGGGAACACATTGCGGATCGCATCGAGAATGGCGCAGCCCGCCAGCACCAGGTCGGCGCGCTCGACGCTAATGCAGTTGTTGCTGGCGCGTTCATGATAGCTCATGCCGAGCAGTCGCGTGATGGTCGCGGTGATGTCGGTATCACTCAACCAAACCCCGTCGATGCGGCGGCGATCGTATCGCACCAGATCGAGATGAATGCCGGCCAGCGTCGTCACCGTGCCGGACGTCCCGAGCAGGTGCATATCCCTGAGATCTGCGCCGTGCTCGGCCGCGAAGGGGGCGACGTGCTGCGCGACTTCCCGCACCATCGACGCATAAGATTGCAGGGTGACGTCCTTGCCGCCAAAATGCTCGGCCAGCGTAACGACCCCGAGCGGAATCGACATCCATGCCTTGATGCGCGGCGCGCCGTCCCGCTGGTCCGGGTCGCGCTCGATCCGCACCAGTTCAGTCGACCCGCCGCCGATATCGAACAGGATGGCGCCCCGCCCTTGCGGATCGAGCAGCGGCGAGCAGCCGATCACGGCCAGCGTCGCTTCGGTCTCGCGATCGATCACTTCAAGCCGGATGCCGGTTTCGGCGGCGACCCGATCCCTGAAACCGTCGGCGTTCCACGCCGCCCGGCAGGCTTCGGTTGCGATCAGCCGGAGGCGCTTTGCCTTTCTTGACTGGATTTTGTCGCGGCAAATGCTGAGCGCGGCAATGGCGCGTTCGATCGCGGCGTCGCTGATGCAGCCGGTCGTCGAGATCCCCTCCCCCAGCCGGATAATCCGCGAGAATAAATCGACCACGCGAAACCCGTCGCCGGTGGGACAGGCGATCAGCAGGCGGCAATTGTTGGTTCCAAGGTCGAGCGCCGCGTAGACGCCGGTTCCGGCGGCCGGTGCATGGGCCGCTTCCGGCGCACCGGAACCTGCCGTCGCGACCGATCCGTTCACGGCGCTGCGCGGCACCTGCCCGTGACCGTTACGCGGCGGCCCTTGGCGGTCGTCTCCGCGCGGCATTAGACCGTCGCGAAGCCGCGTGTCATCTATCATCCAAAGTGTCTTTCCGCGGCCCTGTCGGGCCGACGAGGAATTTCTGTTCACGGAAACTTTAGCAGTGCGTGGCGGCGGCGCAACTGGCCTTCATATAGAACCATGCCCAATCAGGCGTTGTCGTCAGGACATCGGTACGTTATCTGGTTGGCAAGCTGCGAAAACGTGCAAAAACAGCTATTTCGGGGACCTTTTCAATGCAAGATCTTACGTCTTCAGTTTCGCGGGAAAACGCTATCGCACTGCAACAATTCGGTGTCGGGCAGCCGGTCCGCCGCAAGGAGGACGACACGCTGCTGCGCGGCAAGGGTAAATATACCGACGATTTCAATTTGCCTGGCCAAGCCTACGCCTGGATCGTGCGCTCCAGTCACGCTCACGGGATCATCCGTGGCATCGATACGTCAGCCGCCAAAAAGATGTCCGGCGTGCTCGGCGTCTGGACCGGCATCGACATCGTCGCCGCCAATTATAACCCCTTCACCTGCGGCCTGCCGCTGAAGAACCGCGACGGCACGCCGCTGCTGCAGACCAACCGAACTGCGCTGATGACCGACAAGGTGCGCTATGTCGGCGACCCCGTCGCGTTCGTGGTCGCCGAGACGCTGGCGCAGGCGCGCGATGCGGGCGAAGCGTTGGTCATCGACATCGATCCTTTGCCGGCCGTCACCGACCCACAGGAAGCGGCAAAGCCAGGCGCGCCCCAACTCTACGATCATATCCCCAACAACGTGGCGCTGGATTATCACTACGGCGACGCCGCCAAGGTCGAAGCCGCCTTCGCTGGCGCCGCCCATGTGACCAGACTCGACATAGAAAACACCCGCGTCGCCGTGGTGACGATGGAACCGCGCGCGGCGCTCGCCTCCTTTGACAAGGCGAGCGAGCGTTACACAATTCAGGTGCCGACCCAGGGCGTCGCCGGAAACCGGGCCAATCTTGCCAAGAACCTCAGGGTGCCGAACGACAAAGTCCACCTGCTCACCGCCAACGTCGGCGGCTCGTTCGGCATGAAGAACATCAACTATCCCGAATATATGTGCATCCTGCACGCTGCGAAGGAACTCGGCCGTCCGGTGAAATGGACCGACGAGCGCTCGACCAGCTTCCTGTCCGACAGCCATGGCCGCGCGCAGAAGATTCACGCCGAGCTGGCGCTCGACAGCGAGGGCAAGTTCCTCGCGATCAAGATAAGCGGCTACGGCAACCTGGGCGCTTACATCACCGGCGTCGCACCGCTGCCGCTCTCGCTCAATGTCGGCAAGAACATCGCCAGCGTCTATCGCACGCCGCTGATGACCATCGACATCAAGACCGTGCTGACCAACACCACGCTGATGGGCGCCTATCGCGGCGCCGGGCGCCCCGAAGCCAACTATTTCATGGAGCGCCTGATCGATCGCGCCGCCAGTGAGATGGGCATCAATCCGCTGACCTTGCGCAAGCGCAACTTCATCAGGCCGGCGCAGATGCCGTTCGCGGCGTCCTCCGGCGTCACCTATGACAGCGGCGACTTTCAGGGCGTGTTAAACAAGGCGATCGAGATGTCCGATCACGCCAATTTTGCCAAGCGCAGGAAAGAAAGCCGCAAGCGTGGCAAGCTGCGCGGCATCGCCGTCGGCTCCTATCTCGAAGTCACCGCGCCTCCCAACGTTGAACTCGGGAAGATCGTGTTCGAGGATGACGGCTCGGTCCGGCTGATTACCGGCACGCTCGACTATGGCCAGGGCCATGCGACGCCGTTTGCGCAAGTGCTCTGTGCGCAACTCGGCGTCCCCTTCGATAGCATCAAGCTCGAACAGGGTGACAGCGACATCGTTCATAGCGGCAACGGCACTGGCGGCTCGCGCTCCATCACCGCCAGCGGCATGGCGATCGTGGAGGCATCGAGACTCGTGATCGAGAAGGGCAAGCGCGCCGCCGCGCATCTGATGGAAGCCGCGGAAGGCGACATCGAGTTCGGCAATGGCCGCTTCACGATTGCCGGCACCGATCGCAGCATCGACATCATCGAACTGGCGCGCCGTTTGCGCGAAGGCAAGATACCGGAGGGCGTGCCGTCGTCGCTCGACGTCGACCACACCTCCGGGCCGGTGCCGTCGGCCTTCCCCAATGGCTGCCATGTCGCGGAAGTCGAGATCGACCCCGAAACCGGAGTCGTGCAGATCGTCCGCTACACCGGCGTCAACGACTTCGGCACCGTGGTCAATCCGATGCTGGTCGCCGGCCAGTTGCATGGCGGCGTCGCGCAAGGCATCGGGCAGGCGCTGATGGAATGCGTCAGCTACGACTCAAGCGGCCAGCCGATCACCGGATCGTTCATGGACTATGCGCTGCCGCGCGCCGAGGACATCCCCATGATGGTAGTCGGCGATCATCCCGTCCCCGCCAAATCCAATCCGCTGGGCACCAAGGGCTGCGGTGAAGCCGGCTGCGCCGGCAGTCTCGCCACCATCGTCAATGCGGCGATCGATGCGCTCTCCGAATATGGCATCGCGCATATCGACATGCCGCTGACGCCGGAGCGGGTCTGGCGCGCGATCCAGGATGCGAAGAAGAAGGTGGCGTGAGGTTTCTCACTTCGCCCCTTGCGGGGCGAGGTTAAGCCCCTACGCCGCCGCCTGCTCGCGCGGCTGGTAGATCGCGACGTGCTGGCAATGCGCCAGCGGTGTGCGGCCGTTGGCGACGACGAGCGCGTCGAGCTCGACGAAGCGATGGCCCTTCTTTTCGTAATTGGCGGTCACCTTCGCGCGCGCGATCAACTCATCGCCGCTGCGGCCCGCATTGAGAAGCTGCATCCGGCTGCCGACGTGAATCCAGGGCCCAAGAATGGCGTTGTCGACCAGAACCTTGTTCATAACCCGCTGCAACAGGCCGGGATGGCCGAGCCCTTCCGCCAAATAAATCGGATCGCTCTCGCGCACATCCGTCAGATATTCCCTGGCGTCTTCCCCGGCCCAGGCGCGCGGCAGCGTACCCAGCCACTTGCCTAGCGCATAGGAGGCCTCATTCACTGGCCGGCGTTCGGTCACCGCAGCGGCTTCCAGGAAATCCGAAATCGAGACCGACGGCGCCGACGCCGGCAACGACGCACTGCCGGTCGCGCAGAGCTGGCCTCCGCTTTCGACCTCGATCGACAGCACGCCATTGCTCTCCTCGCCCCTGACGTCGGCGGTCTCGCCGTCATAGACGGGCTTGACGAAGCGCGCGTCGATCAGTCCGCGTTCGAGAAACGCACGCCCCCATTTCGCCACCGGCAGGTGCATCATGTAGGCCATCACATCGACGCCCGGCACCAGCCCGCCGCTGAAATCCGAACCGTTTGGCCACGGTGTCGTCGTGCATCTTGTTTTCGGAGAGTTTTGCCGTGTTGTAGGCCTGGACGCGGTAGGGTTCGAGCCGGCTTGGCATGCCTGTTTCCTTTGTTTTTGTCATCTTTGGCTTCGATAATCGTACGCGAAGAATATGCCATGGCAAGCTTGTTCCGCGTGGTGTTTTACTCGCAATTTCTCATCCGATGGGGTACGACGCCCCGTACGAGAGCGGGCCGCCCGCGTCCCCGACAAATCCCAACCGATGACACCGATTTTGAACAGCATCCGCATCTATGTCGACGCCGACGCCTGCCCGGTCAAGGACGAGATCTACCGCGTCGCCGCGCGCCATGGCCTGCCCGTCAGCGTGGTGGCGGGCAATTTCATCCGAGTGCCGCAGGACCCGCTGATCGAGCGCGTCGCCGCCGGCGCTGGGATGGACGCCGCCGACGACTGGATCGCGGAACGCGCCGGGAAAGGCGATATCGTCATTACGTCCGATATCCCCCTGGCGAGCCGCTGCGTGAAAGCCGGCGCCGAGGTGATCGCGCCGAACGGCAAGCCGTTTACGGAACAATCGATCGGAATGACCCTTGCGGTTCGCAATCTCATGACCGATCTACGCTCTTCGGGCGAGGTGACCGGCGGTCCGAAATCCTTCGCGCCGCGCGACCGCTCGACGTTCCTGTCGGCTCTCGACCAGACGATTCGCCGCATCCAGCGCCAGCGCGCCGGGCAATCCGCGCAAGCCCAGAGTTAGCAATAGCCATGGCGCCGCCGCTGATCCAGTTGAAAGACATCAAGCTGACCTTCGGCGGCACGCCGCTGTTGTCAGGCGTCGAGCTGTCGGTGTCGCAATCCGAACGCGTGTGCCTGATCGGCCGTAACGGCTCGGGCAAATCGACGCTGCTGAAGATCGCGGCCGGCCTCGTCGAGCCCGATCACGGCAGCCGTTTCGTACAGCCCGGCGCGACCATCCGCTATCTGCCGCAGGAGCCGGATTTTGCGGGCTTCGCCACCACGCTGGCCTATGTCGAAGCGGGCCTCGGCCCCGGCGACGACCATTATCAGGCCCGCTATGTTCTGGAGCAGCTCGGCCTTCACGGCGATGAAGACCCCGCGCATCTGTCCGGCGGCGAAGCCCGCCGCGCGGCGCTGGCGCGCGTGCTGGCGCCCTCGCCCGATATCCTTTTGCTGGACGAGCCGACCAACCATCTCGACCTCACCACCATCGAATGGCTGGAGAGCGAACTCGACAGCCGGAAGTGCGCGCTTGTCATCATCAGCCACGACCGCCGCTTCCTGTCGAATCTGTCGCGCTCGACCGCCTGGCTCGACCGCGGCCAGATCAAACAGATCGACCGCGGCTTCAGTGGGTTCGAGGCGTGGCGCGACGAGGTGCTGGCCGAGGAAGAGCGCGACCAGCACAAGCTCGACCGCAAGATCGTCAACGAGGAGCACTGGCTGCGTTACGGCGTTTCAGGCCGCCGCAAGCGCAACGTCAAACGGCTCGGCAATCTCTACACGCTGCGCCAGCAGCGGCGCGATTACCGCGGCGCCGCCGGCAATGCCAGCCTCGCCGCCGCGGAGGCGGACAAGTCCGGCAAGCTCGTCATCGAAGCCAGGAACATCAGCAAGACCTATGGCGACCGCAAGATCGTCGACGGCTTCTCGATCCGCGTGCAGCGCGGCGACCGCATCGGAATCGTCGGGCCGAACGGTGCCGGCAAGACCACACTGATCGACATGCTGACCGGCGCCAGTGCGCCGGACACCGGAACCATCCGCTTCGGCGCCAATATCGAGATGGCGACGCTGGACCAGCATCGCGAAAGCCTCGATCCCAAGTCCACGCTGGCGGAAGCGCTGACCGGCGGTCGCGGCGACCATGTGATGGTCGGCGGCAAGCCGAAGCATGTGGTCAGCTATATGAAGGACTTCCTGTTTGCGCAGGAGCAGATGCGCACGCCCCTGGAAGTGCTCTCCGGCGGCGAGCGCGGAAGGCTGATGCTGGCGCGCGCGCTGGCAAAGCCTTCCAACCTGCTGGTGCTGGACGAGCCGACCAACGATCTCGATCTCGAGACCCTCGACGTATTGGAGGAAATGCTGGGTGACTACGACGGCACGGTGATTCTGATCAGCCACGACCGTGATTTCCTCGATCGCGTGGTGACCTCGGTAATCGTGCCCGAAGGCGATGGCCGCTGGATCGAATATGCCGGCGGCTACACCGACATGCTGGCGCAGCGCGGCGCAGACTTGAAGCGCGAGGCGGCGAAGGCGCCCGCCGTCGAAGACAACAAGGTAGCGAAAGTCAACGCGCCCTCGACTACCCCGAAGCGCCGGCTGAACTTCAATGAAAAGCACGCGCTGGAAACGCTGCCGAAAACCATCGCCAAATTGCAGGCCGAGATCGCCAAACAGCGGCGGCATCTTGACGATCCAAACCTGTTCCAGAAGGATCGCAAGAAGTTCAATCAAGCCTCTGATGCGCTTGCAAAAGCGCACAAAGAACTACAGGAGGCCGAGGACAAATGGCTGGAGCTTGAAGTGCTACGTGAAGAGATTGAACAGGCCTGATTCATGACCACCCCGCTTGCCGCCAAAATCGCCCGCGAATACGGTACACCGGTCGCCGTCATCGACATGGATCGTGTCGAGCGCAACATCGCGCGCATCCAGGCGGCCTGCGATGCCGCCGGTGTTGCCAACCGTCCGCATATCAAGACCCACAAGAGCCCTGTCCTGGCGAAGCTTCAGATTGAGGCCGGCGCTAGGGGCATCACCTGCCAGAAGCTCGGCGAAGCCGAGGTGATGGCGGAGGCCGGCATCGACGACATCCTGATCAGCTACAACCTGGTCGGCGAGGAGAAAATGGCGCGGCTCGGCGCATTGCAGGCCAAGGCCAACATGACGGTTGCCGCCGACAATTCAGTCGTGATCGCGGGGTTACCGCAGGCGGCGGCGGCTTCCGGCCGGCCGCTGTCGGTCGTGGTCGAGTGCGATACGGGGCGCAAACGCGCCGGCGTCGAGACTCCCGCGGAAGCCATCGCGCTCGCACGCGAGATCTCGGCTTCGAAGGGACTGACCTTTGCCGGCTTCATGCTGTACCCGACCGAAACCGGCTGGGATGACGCGCAAAAGTTTTACGACGAGGCGCTGGCCGGCGTCCGCGCGCACGGGTTGGATGCCACAATGGTCTCCACTGGCGGCACACCGAACCTGAAGAACGTCGGCAAACTCAGGGGCGCCACCGAGCACCGGTTCGGCACCTACATCTACAATGACCGCATGCAGGTCGCCGCCGGGGTCGCGACCTGGGACGATTGCGCGCTGAACATCTATTCGACCGTGGTCAGCCGCGCCGGCCCCGACCGCGGTATTCTCGATGCCGGCTCGAAAACCCTGACGTCAGACACCGGCGGCCTCGAGGGCCACGGGCTGATCCTCGAACATCCCGAAGCCAAAATCGCGCGCTTCGCCGAGGAACATGGCTTCCTCGATCTGACGCGCAGCAATACCCGGCCCAATGTCGGCGACGTCGTCCGGATCGTGCCGAACCACGTCTGCGTCGTCGTCAACATGATGGACGAAGTGGTGATGGTCCGCGGCGACGAAATTATCGGCACACTCCCGGTCGCGGCGAGGGGGAAGCTGCGTTGAAGCTCCTGAAGCTTATCGTCGTCGCACGTCACCTGTCTTCGCCCGCCGGGCAATAGACCCGAGGCCGGCAGCCAGGAGCGCCGCTGCCGTGAAGACCATCGAAATCAGGCTCAACCAGATTGCCAACTGCTGCCGGTACGGTTGCTCGAAAGCAATAGGCCGATAGCTCAGGAACGCCTTGGCCTCCTCCACTTGCGCGATCGTGAAATGATCGCCGGGTCTGCAACCGTTTTCCACGGGAAATAGGTAGCAGGCGGGATTTTTCACATTGATGACTTGCCCGATTTCGGTGAGAACGCTGCCTTGCTGCAGAGGCGCGGCAGGGAAGCTTTCAAGCCGGTAGCCGAACAATGGCTGGTAGCAATCAAGCTGCGATCGACCCTCGATCATGACATCATTGCCACCTACGGCATCGCCGGAACCTCCGATTGCTTCGATGGCCGGAACGGAGCGCGTCAGCTGGGCCCGAGCATACGCAGCCTCGACCGGAGCGATCTCGTAGCCCTGTCCTGCATAGTAGGCCCGATCGGTTGCCACGTTTTGCGACACGACGATGCCAAGACCGATCGCGGCGAGCAGCAGACGGCCCTGCCCTTGTGCAAACGCCGTCAGCGGCAATTGATCGAGCGCAAGGCCGGCGAGAACGACAACGACGGGGATATAGGCGCTAAAGAACCGCAGGAGCGTATTGCTGTTGCCGAAATATGGGGCCGCCTTGAGCAAGCGGTTCCAGTCCGGTTGATACCAATTGAGCGCAATCGGGATCGACAGCAGGATGGCGATTGTGGCAACCGCCAATACGCGATCGACCCTGAAAGGCGGAAGCTTGCGCCGACGGACGACATTGGCCGCTGCCACGGCGGCCGCAGCCGCAACGAGGATGAGCGGCGCCGCAGAGACGCCGTATTCCCATTCGTGCCGTTCGAGCGCCCACATCGTGTTGGTCAAAACGTCGGCCGCATACACGGGAGGCGAAAAGAACAGCGTCTGTGCGGCAACCCAGAACGTGGAGAAGAGACCGGCGACGCCGGGAAGCGGATAGGAATCGCGAGGAAAGCTCGACAGCAGGGCCAACTCGGCAACCAGCTTTCCGGCGCACAATGCCAGCGAAAGTGCGCCGGCGCCTGCGAGCAGCAGCCATGATCGCCAGCGCCAGCCAAAGCACAGTCCATGAATCATCAATATGACAACCATCGCCAGCAGCGCCGGCGGAATGCCGTGAACCATGCCCGACTGGAACATATAGGCAAGGCAGGCCCCAGCAACGCACGCACGACCGACGAGTTCCTGGAGAGGCGGGCGGCGATCCGTCTCAGCCGATAGAACCGCGACGGCCATCACCGGTATCAAAGTGAACGCATGAAATGTCAGATGCCCGATCAGCATGCGATAGGCGAAGAACCCATTGAAAAGGAAGATGCCCGCCGCCAAGACGGCTGCGGCGCGAGAAGACCGGAAGGCGTGCCGCATCAGCCCGTAGGAACCGGCCAGGCCGATCAGCGAGAACAGCAGGAACGTCAGCTGGATCGCCCGCATTGGCGATACCAGGAAGACGAGAAATTGCGGGACCGAGAAATAGCCCACGTTCGGATCGGCAAAATAGGCAAAGCCCCCGCACTGGCTGGGCGAAAACCACGGAATCGCCGAGAGACCATTGTGCAAGAACCAGAAGTATCCGGTCAGCAGATTAGGAAAATGCAACGCATAGTCGTGGCCGATCGTTTCGTCCGCCGTTGGAAGGAACGGCAGGTAGATCGCCAGATAGATGAGCCAAAGAAGGCCGCATGAAACGGCGGCAAGGATGCCTCTGACACGCTCTTTTTCAAAAAAACCCGCTCGCTGGCGGTTGAAATTGAATTGCCCGGTGGTCACGGATCTTCCTGGCGCCTAAACGATTGTCGCTACGCCGCAAACTCTGCGTACCGCCCGCGACTGCAGCTCAACAGTAAGCCAGTTTGCATCTGTCGACTACGCAGGAAACATAGATGCGCGGAATGCCGATTGAAGTCACAACGGTCGCGCTGTTTTCGCGGCCGTCATTGGCCACCAGAACATCTTTCGGGCCAATTCATTCCGTGGTTTCGCCACATACGCCCCCGGCCAAGCACGAGTCCGCTGTCGTCCACGTAAGCCACACAGTCGCCCGGAGCTTGCGCCTATCACGATCGTGCTGGTGACCTTCATCCAGCAGGAGAATGTCGCGCCACCGATCGATTGTGATTTGGATTTAAGAGCACGTGCCCTGGCTCTCCAGCCATTTCAGCACACCCCTCCCCGCCGCCGCCCCCGTGGCAAATGAGACCTGCAGCAGATAGCCGCCGGTCGGCGCCTCCCAATCGAGCAGGCAGCAGCGACGGTAGCGATGCATCGGACGCCATCGCCGCTTCCTGCAACAGGCCAAAGCCGACTGGCGAAAGTTGCGCAACCTTGCGCCGCAGGTCGAAATCAATTGTCTGAGGTAATTCGGTAGCGTTCATCGCTTGATGGCCTCTTTGCGACTGCAACTGTCTTGCAACACTCTGCAAAATTCGGCTCGGATTCTGAAAACGCGCGGCGACGGGGCTTTGGCCGGGAAGTATACATCGCTCCGAGTCTTGGACGCCATTTGCACTCCGTTGGGGGAACCTCATGAAGAATTCGAAGTCGATTATTTCAGCCGCTGTGGCAGTCGGCGCGATCCTTGGAATTGGATCGGCGTCTGCCGCTGACTTGGCAGCCCGCCCGTACACGAAGGCTCCTGCTCCCATGCCCGTGATCGCCTACAATTGGACTGGCTGCTACCTCGGCGGCAACGTCGGCGGCGGCTGGGCCAAGACACAACAGACCCGCATCGGCCTGGTCAACGGTACTGTCCTTCCTGCCCAGGACTACGGTTCCGCCAACGGCAGTAATTTCATTGGCGGCGGCCAGATCGGCTGCGACTACCAGTTTGCCGGAAATTGGGTGGTCGGCGTGCAGGGCATGTTCGACTTTGGCAACATCAACAGCAGTCACATTCTTCCTCCCTTCCCGACGTACTCCTCTGCGGACCGCACCAAGAACATGTACACGGCGACCGCACGCCTGGGTTACCTGTTCGCTCCGCAAGTCTTGGGTTACGTCAAGGGCGGCGGTGCCTGGACATCGACCGACAGCACCGTCACCATTCCGGCGATCAACTTCCTCTCCGAAAGCTCGCTGGCCAACACCCGGTCCGGCTGGACCGTCGGTGGCGGCCTCGAATGGATGTTTGCGCCCGGCTGGTCGGTGTTTGGCGAATACAACTACATGAACTTCGGTACCAAGAACTTCGCCTATATTCCGGGTCCTCTCGCTGCACCAGGAAGTGTCGGGGACCTCGTCTCGACCAAGTTGACCGCTCAGACACTTCTGTTCGGCCTCAACTACAAGTTCAACTTCGGCGGCCCGGTCATGGCGAAGTACTGATCCAGCTTTCCATCTACAGGAAACTCAAAGCCCCGGCATTGTCCGGGGCTTTTTGTTCGGTCGAAACTTTTCGTCGTCCAATTCACCGCCCGCCAGCGGCTAAGTATCTGATTTACAAAGGGCGACGACTTCAATTTTGGCCAAAAACGGCTGTAGTGAAGACCTACCCGATTCCCAAGCGCGGCATGATGCGGATAGATTCGCTGCATCATGTTTCTGCGACGCACCGAGCGAAGGAAGAACGGCAAGGCGCACAGTTACTGGAACGTGGTCGAGAACAAGCGTCTCGATAACGGTCGGGTGGTGCAGCGGCATGTTCTGTATCTCGGCGAGATCAACTCCTCGCAGGCGGCAGCGTGGCGCAAGGCGATCGAAGTGTTCGACGAGGATGCGGGGCGTGCCCGGACGCTGGCGCTGTTTCCGGAAGATCGATGCGAGGCGGTCGCGGGCGATGCATCCATCGTTCAGCTTCGCCTGTCGGAGATGCAGCTTTGTCGTCCGCGGCAATGGGGCGCGTGCTGGTTGGCCGGGCAGTTGTGGCGGGAGCTTGAGCTCGATCGGTTCTGGGCCGATCGCCTGCCGCCGAACCGGAAGGGGACGCGGTGGGACCAGGTTCTGCAGGTTCTCGCCAGCTACGACTGATCGCGCCGGGTAGCGAATGGCGGCTGCATCGGCAATGGTTCGGCAGCAGTGCGATGGCCGATCTCTTGGGCGCGGACTTCGGATTGGCGGAAGAGCACAAGCTCTATGCCTGTCACGATCTGCTGCTGGATCACAAGGAAGCGCTGTTCTCGCATCTGGTCGGGCGCTGGCGCGATCTGTTCAACGCCGACTTCGACGTGCTGCTGTACGATCTGACCAGCACCTACTTCGAGGTCAATGCATCGGACCTGCCGGAAGGCAGCAAGCGCCGCCACGGCTACAGTCGCGACAAGCGGCCGGACTGCCCGCAGGTGGTGATCGCGCTGGTGGTGACGCCCGACGGCTTGCCGCTGGCCTACGAGGTACTGCCTGGCAACACCGCCGACAGCAAGACGCTGCGGATGTTCCTGGGCAAGATCGAGCAGCAATATGGCAAGGCGCGGCGGGTCTGGGTAATGGATCGCGGTGTGCCGACCGAGGCCGTGTTGGCCGAAATGCGCAACAGCGATCCGCCGGTGCAGTATCTGGTGGGAACGCCGAAGGGACGCCTGAACCGGCTGGAGAAGCACCTGCTGGAAAAGCCCTGGCAGGATGCGCGGGAGGGCGTGAAGGTCAAGCTGTTGGCTGAGGACGGCGAGCTTTACGTCTTCGCGCAAAGCGATGATCGGGTCAGCAAAGAACGCGCGATGCGACGGCGGCAGCTGAAATGGCTGTGGAAGCGGCTCCGGCAAATCGCCACCATGGAAATCTCGCGCGAAGAACTGCTGATGAAACTCGGCGGTGCGCGCTCCAAAGCGCCGGCCGCATGGCGTCTGGTCGATGTCGAGATCGACAAGGAGCGCCCGAGCTTCACCTTCGCGCTCAATCGCAAGAAACTGAAAACGACGCGGCGGCGCGAAGGCCGTTATCTGCTGCGCACCAATCTCACCGACAATGATCCCGCCCAGCTATGGCAATATTACATCCAGCTCGTCGCCATCGAAGAGGCCTTCCGCAATCTCAAAGGCGATCTGGCGATTCGTCCGATCTTCCATCAGGACGAGAAGCGGATCGAAGCCCACATCTTCATCGCCTTTCTGGCTTACTGCATGCAGATCACGCTCACGCGTCGCCTTCATGCTTTGGCACCCGGGCTGACCGCGCGGAGCGCGCTCGAAAAGTTCGCCGCCGTCCAGATGATCGATGTTCATCTGCCGACCACCGACGGGCGCGAGATTCTCCTTACCCGCTACACCCATCCAGAACCTGAACTGCAGCTCTTGATCGACCGGCTCAAGCTGCGCCTGCCACCGCAGCCGCCGCCCAGGATCACCACAGCCGACGTCAACCAGGCCAGCCGCTGTAGTGAAGACCTTTTGACCTAAACCATTGATTTATAACGAGCGGGGATCTCAAAAACCCGCCAATCCGCGAAGACGGGCTAGCTCTCCAGCCATTTCAGCACACCCCTGCCCGCCGCCGCGCCGGTCGCGAACGAGGCCTGCAGCAGATAACCGCCGGTGGGCGCCTCCCAGTCGAGCATCTCGCCGGCGGCAAAGACGCCGGGCAAGCGGCGGATCATGAAATCGGCATCGAGTTCGCCGAATGCAATCCCGCCCGCGGTCGAGATCGCGCGCGCGATCGGGGCTGTGCCGTTGAGCCGGATCGGCAC
Source organism: uncultured Alphaproteobacteria bacterium (assembly GCA_963823115.1). Taxonomy (GTDB): domain Bacteria; phylum Pseudomonadota; class Alphaproteobacteria; order Rhizobiales; family Xanthobacteraceae; genus Bradyrhizobium. Next base: position 43,898 of record CAWGKJ010000061.1, read on the forward strand.
GGCGTTGATCAAGCCTGCGAGGCTGGCAGGCAACAGCGACGACAGCGACAGGTCGGATGCCATCGCCGCTTCCTGCAACAGGCCAATGCCGACCGGCGAAAGTTGCGCGGCCTTGCGCAGCCAGTTCGAAAAGGATTGTTTGCCACGCGGGGTGGATAGGCGCGCCACCAGATCGCCCGTCTCTCGATCGGGCCGCAATGCGATGTGCAGCGTCGCTTCGCCCGAATCGAGGATCGCCTCGCGCAAATCGGCCGAGAGCGCATAGATCGCGCCGCCCTCAATGCCCGTCCGCGTGATGACGGCTTCTCCGCGCACGGTGCGCTGGCCAAACGAGAGCGCAATACCCTTGAGCGGGTGGCCCTCGAAGCGGTCGCGGAAGACGTCCGACCACGCGACGTTAAACCCGCAATTGGCCGGCCGGAGCGACGTTATCGCCACAGCCTTTGCCGCGAGGATTTCCACCCACGCCCCGTCGGACCCGAGCCGCGGCCAGCTTGCGCCGCCGAGCGCAAGCACGGTGGCGCGTGCCTCGACGGCGCGTCGTCCGTCGGGGGTCCGAAACAACAAATGGCCATTCTGATCCCACCCGATCCAGCGGTGACGGGGCGCGAATTGCACGCCCATCGAACTGAGCCGCCGCAACCATGCCCGCAGTAGCGGCGAGGCCTTGAATGCCTTCGGGAACACCCGGCCGCTGGAGCCGACGAAGGTCGGCTGCCCCAGCGCCTCGCTCCATGCGCGCAAGTCATCCGGCGAAAGCGCTTCGATAGCGGCCGTGAGCTGCGGCATCGCCTTGCCGTAGCGCTTCAGAAATTCCGGCAACGGCTCGCTGTGGGTCAGATTGAGCCCGCCGCGTCCCGCCATCAGGAACTTGCGGCCCGCGGAGGCCATCGCATCATAGACCGTGACGCCGGCGCCCCCTCGCGCCAGCACCTCGGCCGCCATCAGCCCGGCAGGGCCGGCGCCGATGACGGCAGATGCGAACTCGTGAGTTGAGGCAGACACGGATCGACATATCGGCGTCGGTTAACGTCATCCCGGGAGACGCGTCATTCGCCTCGACCTCGCGATGCGCGCTTGCGCTATCGCCGGGAATCTCGACGTTGTTGGGCGCAGACCCTCATGGTTCGCGCTGCGCAAGCGCGCCCTCACCAAGAGGGCATCATCACGCTCGAGTTCTACAGCTTAATCCCCGCCCTCGCCGCGGCCTGCGCGACATATTTCTGGGTTTGCTGGAACGCGCCTTCCAGCGCCTTGGCCGTCGACATGTCGCTGATCTCGGCGAAATGCGCGGCAACCGCGTCGGGCGTCCATTCGGATTGGGCCAGGTTGATGCCTTCGGTTTCCATGATCTTGATCACCGCGAAGGAGCCCGCGCCGGCGCCCATGATGGTGCGGGTCGGCGCGTCCTCAGCCAGCATATAAAGCACCGCCGGCGTGATCGCTTCCGGCCTCATCAGCGCCAGGGCCTGCGGCGGCAGCAATTCCTCGGTCATCCGCGTCGCCGCGGTCGGGGAAATGATGTTGACGCGGATATTGTTCTTGCGTCCTTCCTCCGCCAGCACGTTCATCAGCCCGACCATGCCGGTTTTTGCCGCGCCGTAATTGGCCTGGCCAAAATTGCCGTACAGGCCGGAGGACGAAGTGGTCATGACGATGCGGCCGTAATTGCGCTCGCGCATGCCATCCCACACCGCCTTGCAGCAATAAAACGTGCCGACGAGATGCACATCGAGCACTTTGGCGAAATCGGCGACCTCCATCTTGCCGAACGACTTGTCGCGCAGGATGCCGGCGTTGGCGCAGAGCACATCGACGCTGCCCCACTCCTTGGTGGCGCGAGCGACCATCGCCGTGACCTGTTCGAAGTTCGAAACGTCGGCGCCGTCGGCCATCGCGGTGCCGCCGGCTTTGCGGATTTCCTCGACCACGGTTTCCGCTGGCGTCAGCGATCCGCCGGTGCCGTCGCGGGCGCCGCCGAAATCGTTGACGACGACTTTCGCGCCGCGGCTCGCCAGCCCCAGTGCATGTGCGCGTCCAAGACCATTACCCGCGCCGGTGACGATGGCGACGCGTCCGTCAAACCTGATTGTCATGATTGCATTTCCTGGTTCTCAAGCAAAATAGATCAGGCCGATCCAGTCGGCCACCAGCGCGGGCTTTTCTTCGCCCTCGATTTCGACGCTGACATTGGTGCGCGACAGCAATTCCGTCGGCTTGCGCAGCTTGGCTTCGGCAAGCGTAAAGCGGCCGCGGACGCGCGAGCCGGAACGCACCGGCGAGATGAAACGCAGCTTGTCGAAGCCGTAATTGACCCCCATCGTCGTGCCCTGGATGACCGGCATCACCTCGTAGGACATGATGCTCAGCAGCGACATCGTCAGGAAGCCGTGCGCCACGGTGGTGCCGAACGGGGTTTCCTTTCTGGCACGCTCGGGATCGACATGGATGAACTGGTGGTCCTCGATCACGTCAGCATAGACGTCGATCCGGTTCTGGTCGACCAGATGCCATGACGACACGCCGACTTCGTGGCCGACCATGTTCTGGTAGGCTTCAAGCGAAATCGGCGGCTTCTTCCAGACTTCATTCATGCATCAATTCTCCATTGATCCGGCCGAGCGCAGGTTCTGCAACTCCGGGAAATCCTCTTCGCGAAATTCCTGGCCGCGCAGCGCGTCACTGCGATCGTTGTCATGCTCCAGCCGGCGCAGCTGCACGCGGCGGATCTTGCCGGAAATCGTCTTCGGCAATTCCGTCACGAGTTCGATCCGCCGGATGCGCTTGAAGGGCGCAAGCCGCGTGTGCAGATGCCTGAAGATCGACAGCGCGGTTGCCGACGAGCGCTCCGCGCCCGACACCAGCAGCACATAGGCCTTGGGGATGGCAAGACGTATCGGATCGGGACTGGGAACGACGGCGGCTTCCGCGACCGATTTCATGCTCCAGCAGGATGCTCTCGAGTTCGAACGGGCTGATCCGGTAGTCGGACGATTTGAAGACGTCATCGGAACGGCCGACGAAGGTCAGGTAACCCTCGTCGTCGGCAAACACCACGTCGCCGCTGCGATAGAGATTGCCGTCCGCGCCGCTCAGTTTGCCGTCGTCGCCCTGATAACCCTGCATGAGGCCCGCGGGCCTGTCGGCGCCGAGTACCAGGGTCACCTCGCCCTCTTTCGTCACCTGCCCGTCGATATCGGTGATCTGCACGCGGTAACCGGGCAGCGGCCGGCCCATCGATCCGACCTTCACCTTCTGGCCGGGCGAATTCCCCGCCAACGCGGTGGTTTCGGTCTGACCGTAGCCGTCGCGGATAGTCAGCCCCCACGCCGCGCGCACCTGGTCGATCACTTCGGGATTGAGAGGCTCGCCGGCGCCGCAGACTTCGCGCAGCGACACCTTGAAGTCGGCAAGCTTCTCCTGAATGAACAGCCGCCACACCGTCGGCGGCGCGCACAGCGTGGTGACGCCGCAGCGGCCGATGGTGGCGAGCAATCCCTTGGCGTCGAAGCGCGGCTGATTGACCACGAACACGGTAGCGCCGGCGTTCCAGGGCGCAAAGAAACAGCTCCAGGCATGCTTGGCCCAGCCTGGCGAGGAAATGTTCAGGTGGATATCGCCCGGCTGCAGCCCGAGCCAGTACATCGTCGACAATCCGCCGACGGGATAGCTGCGCTGGCTGTGCCGCACCAGCTTCGGCTTCGCCGTGGTGCCCGAGGTGAAATACAGCAGCATCGGATCGTCGGGATTGGTCGGACCGTCCGGCTCGAAGGTTTCCGGAAAATCCGCGGCCTGCTCATAAGCCAGCCAGCCGTCTTGCTTCGAGGCCGGGTTGACCACGATGCGAATGAGTTGATCGCTCCCGATCCCGGCGAATTTCGTCACCTGGTCCTGCGACGCCACCACCACTTTGGCGCGGCCGCGATCGAGCCGGTCGCGCAGTTCGTCCGGCGTCAACAGCGTGGTCGCGGGAATCACCACCACCCCGAGTTTCATCGCCGCCAGCATGGTCTCCCACAAGGGAACAACGTTGCCGAGCAACAGCAACAGATGGTCGCCACGCTTCAGCCCCTGCGCGCGCAGGAAGTTGGCCACCTGATTCGAGCGCTGCGACAGCGCTCCGAACGACAGTTTCGTTTCGCGATTGCTGCCGGCATCGACAATCCACAGCGCCGGGCGATCGCTGCTTTCCGGATTGCGCGCCAGCTCCGCGTCGAACCAGTCCAGCGCCCAATTGAACGGCACCGGATCCGGCCAGCGGAACCCCTTGACCGCGGCATCGTAGTCGGTGCGGTGCTCGAGCAGAAAGGAGCGCGCGTCCTGGAATGTGGTCATTGGGCTATCGGCTATTTTCCGGCGAGGCCTCGGACGTGCTGGATGATTCCGGAGAAATCGACCCCGCCATTTCCCGCTGCATCGAACGCCTTGTAGATTTCCTGCGCGTGCTTGCCGAGCGGCGTCGCGGCACCGGCGGCCTTGGCCGCGTCCTGCGCCAGCGTGAGGTCCTTCAGCATCAGGGCCGAAGCAAAACCCGGCTTGTATTCGTTGTTCGCGGGCGAGGTCGGAACCGGACCCGGCACCGGGCAGTAGGTCGTCAGCGACCAGCATTGTCCCGACGAGGTCGAGGCAACGTCAAACAGCGCCTGATGCGACAGCCCAAGCTTTTCGGCAAGCGTAAAGGCTTCGCCGACCCCGATCATGGAAATGCCGAGGATCATGTTGTTGCAGATTTTCGCCGCCTGTCCGGCGCCGGCGCCGCCGCAATGCACGATCTTCTTGCCCATCTTTTCCAGCACCGGCTTGGCGGCAGCGAATGCCTTCTCCCCGCCGCCGCACATGAAGGTCAGCGTCGCGCCCTTGGCGCCACCAGTGCCTCCAGATACCGGCGCATCGACCGAGGCAGCGCCATGCTTGGCCGCCAACGCGTGGGCCTGCTTTGCGCTTTCGACGTCGATGGTCGAGCAGTCGATGATCAAAGCGCCCTTGGTCATCGAGGGAATGACGTCGGTCCACACCGACATCACATGTTTGCCGGCCGGCAACATGGTGATGACGATGTCGGCACCTTTGACCGCGCCAACCGCACTTTCGGCGATCACAGCGCCGTCGGCCCTGGCCTGATCGCGGGAGGCTGCCACGAGATCAAACGCGATCACCTTGTGATCGGCCTTGATCAGGTTGGCCGCCATCGGCCCACCCATGTTGCCGAGACCGATGAATGCGATGTTTGCCATATTGAATTCCCTCCGCTTGGGGCGTTTCTATTTTGCTTTATCGAACACCAGTTCGTCGGCACCGATTTCGGCGAGGTAACGCGCGACGATATCGGGCGTCACGTCCTCAATCCGCGACGGTGACCAACGAGGATTGCGGTCCTTGTCGATCACGGCCGCTCGCACGCCTTCGCGAAAATCGTCGCTGGCGAACACCTCCAGCGCGGCACGATATTCCCGCACCAGGCACTCCTCCAGCGAAGACGAATCCCGCGCCAGCCGCAAAAGTCTCAAGGCGACAACCATGCCGCGCGGCGACTTCTCATTCAATGCCTTCAGTGTCGATTGCGCCAGCTCCGAACCATCCCGCTGAAGGGCTGTGAACAATATCTTCCATCCGGTCATGGGCAAACCAGCGATCGATTTGCGACTGGGTCGCAGCAACCGGCCCGGCGGTCTCGCCAGTCGCGAAACCATCGATCGCGGCTTTCACCTCAACGGAAGTCGCGCCCGCGCGAAGCCTGACGAGCGTCTCGCGCAACGCGGCAAGCTTGCTGGAGGGGACGACGGCGTCGGCAAAACGCGCATAGATGGCGTCGGGACCATTCATGGTCTGGCCGGTCAGTCCGAAGTAGGTGCCGACCTCTCCCGGCGAGCGCGACAAGAGCCAGGTGCCGCCGACATCCGGGAAGAAACCCAGACCGACTTCCGGCATCGCAAGCTTGGTCTTTTCCGTCGCGACCCGGTGGCTGCCGTGCGCCGAGATACCGACGCCGCCGCCCATCACCAGTCCATCCATGAAAGCTACGTACGGTTTGGGAAACTTCGCGATACGCGCATTCATGATGTATTCTTGGCGCCAAAAGCGCTTGCCGAGGTCGCCGCCGGACTCGCGAGCTTTCGTACAGCCCGCGTATGTCCCCACCCGCGCACAAACCGCGTTCGCCGGCGCCTTCCAGCAGCACCAGCGCTACCGCCGGATCGACCTCGAACTGATCCAAAGCCTTGTCGATGCCGATCGACATCTCCAAAGTCATCGCGTTGATCGCCTTCGGCCGGTTGAGCCTGATGATCCCGGCCGAACCTTCCCGCCGAACGATCAGGTCGGGCTCCGCGACAGCCGCAACAGGTGCCGTCATCGCGCGCCCTCGATCAGCTTGCGCGCCACGATCAGCCGCATGATTTCGTTGGTACCCTCGAGGATCTGATGCACGCGCAGATCGCGCACGATCTTTTCGATGCCGTATTCGCTGAGGTAGCCATAGCCGCCGTGCAGTTGCAGCGCCTGATTGGCGACCTCGAAACCGACATCGGTGCCGAAGCGCTTGGCCATCGCGCACAAGCATGGTGGCGTCGGCGTCCTTGCGGTCGAGCGCCGCGGCTGCGCGCCACACAAAGGTACGCGCCGCTTCCAGTTCGGTCGCCATGTCGGCAAGCCGGAACTGCAGCGCCTGGAATTCATCGAGGCGCTTTCCAAAGGCTTTCCGCTCTTTCATGTAAGCCAGCGACTTGTCGAGCGCAGACTGCGCTCCGCCCAGCGAACAGGCCGCAATATTGATGCGGCCGCCATCGAGGCCCGCCATCGCGATCTTGAAACCGATGCCTTCGTCACCCAGCCGGTTGGCGACGGGCACCCGCGCATTCTCGAAAATCACCGCGCGGGTCGGTTGCGCGTTCCAGCCCATCTTGCGCTCATTGGCGCCGACCGAGAGCCCGGGCGTGTCGCCCTCGATCACCAGGGTGGAGATGCCGCCGGGCCCGTCCGCGCCGGTCCGCACCATCGCCACATAAATGTCGCTGCTGCCGGCGCCCGAGATGAACTGCTTCTGGCCGTTGAGCACGTAGTGGTCGCCATCGCGCACCGCGCGCGTGCGCAGTGCCGCCGCATCCGATCCGGCGCCGGGCTCGGTCAGGCAATAGCTCGCCAACAGCTCCATGGTGCAGAGCTTCGGCAGCCACTTCCTGCGCTGGCCGTCGCTGCCGAAAGCGTCGATCATCCACGACGCCATGTTGTGGATCGAGATGAACGCCGACACGGTCGGGCAGCCCTGCGCCAGGGCTTCGAAGATCAGCGCCGCATCGAACCGCGTCAGCGCCGAACCGCCGACGTCGTCGCGGATGTAGATGCCACCGATGCCGAGCGTCGCCGCCTCGCGTATCACATCGACCGGAAAATGCTTCTCTTCGTCCCACCGGAGCGCATGCGGCGCGATTTTTTCCGCGGCAAAATCCCGCGCCATATCGCGAACCGCAATCTGGTCCTCGTTGAGAGCGAAGTGCATCTGATGTCAGCGCCCGTTTACGCGATCATGCGCCGGTTATTTCATGGTCGGGATCGAGAACTCCGCGCCTTCCTTGACGCCGGAGGGCCAGCGCGCGGTCACCGTCTTGGTCTTGGTGTAGAAGCGGATCGAATCCGGCCCGTGCTGGTTGAGATCGCCGAAGCCGGAATTTCTTCCAACCGCCGAAGGTGTAGTACGCGATCGGCACCGGAATCGGCACGTTGATGCCGACCATGCCGACATTGACCTTGGCCGCGAAATCCCGCGCGGCATCGCCGTCACGGGTGAAGATCGCAACGCCGTTGCCGTAGTCATGATCGGACGGCAGGCTCAGCGCCTCGTCGTAGTCGTGGGCGCGTACCACCGAGAGCACGGGCCCGAAAATCTCTTCCTTGTAGATCCGCATGTTCTTGGTGACGTTGTCGAACAGGCAGCCGCCCATGTAGAAGCCGTTCTCGTAGCCCTGCATCTTGAAGCCGCGGCCGTCGACCACGAGCTTGGCGCCTTCCTTGATGCCGATCTCGACATAGTTCTTGACGCGATTGAGCGCGTCCCGCGTCACCAGCGGACCGAAATCCGCGGACGGATCGATCGACGTGCCGATCTTCAGGTTCTCGACGCGCGGAATCAGTTTCTCCATCAGGCGATCGGCGGTCGTCTTGCCCACGGGCACCGCCACCGAGATCGCCATGCAGCGTTCGCCGGCTGAGCCGTAGCCCGCGCCGATCAGCGCATCGACGGTCTGGTCCATGTCGGCGTCCGGCATGATGATGGCGTGGTTCTTGGCGCCGCCGAAGCATTGCGCACGTTTTCCCGTGGCGGCCGCGCGCTCATAGATATATTGCGCGATCGGGGACGAGCCGACGAAGCCGACCGCCTTGATATCGGGGTCGTCGAGGATGGCATCAACCGCTTCCTTGTCGCCGTTGACGACGTTGAGGATGCCCGGCGGCAGGCCGGCCTCGATCATCAATTTCGCAAGCTCCATCGGCACCCCGGGATCGCGCTCCGACGGCTTGAGCACGAACGCGTTGCCGCAGGCGATTGCGGGCGCGAATTTCCACATCGGGATCATCGCCGGAAAATTGAACGGCGTGATGCCGGCGACAACGCCCAATGATTGCCGCATCGAATAGATGTCGATGCCGGGACCGGCGCCTTCGGTGTATTCGCCCTTCATCAGGTGCGGAATGCCGCAGGCGAACTCGACCACCTCCAGCCCGCGCTGAATGTCGCCCTTGGCATCGGGAACGGTCTTGCCATGCTCGCGCGCCAGGAGATCTGCGAGGTTGTCGTAGTCGCGCTGCGACCAGTTCGAGGAATTTCATCATGACGCGGGCGCGGCGCTGCGGATTGGTCGCGCCCCACTCCACTTGCGCCGCCTTGGCGTTCTCGACCGCGGCGCGAAGCTCGGCCTTGGAGGCCAGCGCCACCTGGGCCTGGACCTCGCCGGTCATCGGCTCGAAAACGTCCGCGAACCGCCCTGAGGTGCCCTTGACCTCACGACCGCCGATGAAATGTCCGATTGTGCGCATGAAAACCTCCCTGGTCCGGCTTCATCCCGGCAAGATCACTTTACAGGCCTTTTTGACCCGCATTTTATAGGATACAAGTCCGATATATTGCACCATAGATGTGCGGAAATGCTGGATCAAGGCGGCGGCGCGATCGACTGGGACGACTTCCGTTTCGTGCTGGCGATCGTGCGGGGTGGGTCGGTCTCCGCTGCCGCCAAGCAGCTTGGCGTGGATCATGCCACCGTGATCCGGCGTGTCGACCGGCTGGAACGGCATCTCTCTGCCAAACTGTTTGACCGCCGCAAGACCGGATACCTCCTCACCGAAGCGGGCCAACGCGTCGCCGACAGCGCTGAGGCGATGGAATCCACCATCGTCGCCAATCAGGAAGCGGTCGGCGGTTCCCGCGCCCATTTGACCGGCACGGTGCGCGTCGGCGCGCCCGACGGCTTCGGCAGTCACTTCCTGGCCTCGCGGCTGGTGAAATTCGCCGAGCGGTACCCCGATCTCGATCTCCAGCTTGTCGCCACCGCACGGCTGTTCAGCCTCTCAAAGCGGGAAGCCGATATCGCGATCAGCCTGTCGATGCCGAAGGAAGGCCGGATCGTCGGGCGCAAGCTGCTCGACTACAGTCTCGGGCTCTATGCCGCGCCGGCCTATCTCGACCGGGCACCTGAAATCACGACCCGCAGTGACCTGCCCGCGCATCGTTTCGTCGGTTACATCGAGGAGTTGCTGTTCACCCCCGAGCTGGATTACCTGCCGCAGGTCTCGCCAAAAATATCCACCAGGCTCCGCAGTGCCAATTTGATCGCGCAGCTCAACGCGACGATCTCCGGTTTCGGAATCGCGGTATTGCCGCACTTCATGGCCACGGCGCATCCCGAACTTCGTTCGGTATTGCCCGAGGAGGTCACGATCTCGCGCACGTTCTGGCTGTTGATGCACGCTGACAGCAAGGATCTGGCGCGGATTCGCGCCGTCGCCGACTACATCTACGAAACGGTGGAAAGCGAACGTTCGCTGTTCAGCGGAACCCAGCATAAGGGTTAGAGTAACTTGATGTCCCGTTTTGCAGGAGATCACCTTTGCCCGCCAATATCGTTCAGGCTTACCGGGCGTTCGCCTATAACAATGCCTGGGCGAACCATCGTCTATTGGTTGCCTGCCAAGGCATATCTCAGACTGAATTCGAGGCGGTTCGCACGGGATTCTTCCCAAGTCTGCAGAAAACGCTCAATCACATCCTGATTATCGATCATTTCTACGTTGACGCGCTCGAAGGTGGGTGGCTTGGGCCGAAAGCGTGGGAGAACCCGGTGCCGTGCACGACCGTTGCCGATCTTCGAGCAAAGCAATCAGCCGTTGATCAACGCCTTATACGCGTTTGCGATGGTCTGACCGCAGACGGTCTCGACGAAGTGGTGCGCGTCAATCGTGATACTCGGGTACAGACCGAACGGCGTGACCGTCTGCTGATGCATCTGTTTCAGCATCAGATCCATCACAGGGGCCAGGCACACGCCATGCTTGCCGAAACAGCGATCAAGCCGCCCCAGCTAGATGAATTCTTCCCAATTGATGAGGCGCATCTGCGGGCGGCAGAATTCGGAGAACTCGGCTGGACGGAGCAGACGGTGTGGAATCCGTAGAAGGCGAACGCCTGCTGCCTAGTTCGACCGGGGCCGGGATCTTTTGGCCGCGGGTTTTGCCTGAGTTGCGCGACTGAGCACAGCCTCGCGCCCGGCGCCGAGAATCTCGTCGGAAAAGTCCCCCGTACCAGCGATGCGGGCCAGCACCAGGGCACCCATCATGGTCGCGAGCGTTGCCATCGCCTGCTTCCGCGCAGCCTTGGGCGGGATCTCCGGAATAAACCCGGTGAGCATGTCGATCATCCGCTCCAGCTTGGTTGCGAAGGCTTTCCGGGTTTTCGGGCTCTCGCGGGCGATTTCCGCGCCCAGCGTCGGCACGGCGCAACCATGGCCGGGATCGTCGCGGTGTAGCGTCGTCAGGTATGAATCCACAATTGCCGCCAGCCGCTTGTCCGGCGGTGTCTGCTCGGCGATCTTGCGCCAGTGCTCGGTGGACCGATCCATCGCATAGGCAAATGCCTCGATGACCAGTGCTTCCCGCGAATCGAAATGGGCATAGAATCCGCCGTGGGTCAGCCCCGCGTCCTTCATCAGATCGGCGACGCCGATGCCGTGCGCGCCCTTCTCGCGAAGCCGCACCGAGGCCTTCCTCACGATCCGCGCATGGGTCTCGAGCTTGTGTTCCCTGGAGTAGCGCATCGGCATCCCATGAAATGTTTGCGGTCATACAATAACCATTGGCGCGGCAAAAAGCTGCATCTATTTCGCGCCGTTGCCGTCTGAAAGAGGCGACTACTCGGGCAACGGCGGGGCATTTCGTGGGATACTTGACAAGCACCGTCCTGCCGGGGAAGTAGCACGATCCGCGCCGGCGCGCGCTTGCCAACAGCGAGACCGTTCATGCACATGCTCAATCCCTATTGCGGCATCGAACGCGACCCGCGCGGCGTCGTTCGCCTGACGATCTGCAATGCCGGTTCGCTCAACATCCTCGGGTCGGCGGTCATCAACGGCGTTCGCGAGGGGCTACAGGTCCTTGCGACGGAACGGCAGATCCGGGTGCTGGTCATGTCAGGCCAGAGCGAGAAAAGCATGATCGGCGGCGCCGATATCAGGGAAATGGCAAAACTCGATCAGGCTTCCGCCGAGAAATTCATCACGGGCCTGCGCGACCTCTGCGAGGCTGTGCGGGCGTTTCCGGAGCCGGTGATCGCGCGGATGCCCGGCTGGTGCCTTGGCGGAGGTCTCGAAGTCGCAGCCGCCTGCGACTTCCGGATCGCCGCGCACGACGCCAGGTTCGGCATGCCCGAGGTAAGGGTCGGGATTCCCAGCGTCATTCACGCGGCGCTGCTGCCTCGCCTGATCGGCTGGGGCCGCGCCCGCTGGCTGGTGATGACCGCGGAGAATATCGACGCCCCGACCGCGCTTGCCTGGGGATTGGTCGACGTGGTCGCACCGGAAGGCGGCCTCGATGCCGCGGTCGAGCACACAATCAAGGCCCTGCTGGAATGCGGTCCGGAAGCCTTGCGCGCCCAGAAAGCCCTGCTCCGGCAATGGGAGGAACTACCGCTGAAGGAATCGGTCAACCTCAGCATCGGCGTATTCGGGCAATCATTCCTGACCGGTGAACCGCAACGGCTGATGCAAGGCTTTATCGACCGGAAAAGATAAGCAGAGAGCAACGCGCGGCGTTAGCGGCCTTCGAATTTCGGCTCGCGCTTCTCCATGAAGGCCTTGATGCCCTCCTGCATATCCTGCGTTTTGAAAAGCGGCAGCAGTTGTAGATAAACGTGATGCACATGGTCCGGAAAGGTTTCGTTGAGACCCATCCGCATCATCCGCTTGGCGGCCTGAACGGCAAGCGGCGCATTGGCCGCAATCTCCCGTGCCACCTCGCGCGCCCGCGCCATCAGTTCGATGTCCGGCACCACTTCGTTGGCGAGACCCCAGGCGAGGCATTCCCGCGCGCCGAGCGTGCGCCCGGTGAAGATCAATTCAGATGCCTTGGCCCATCCGATCATCCGCGGCAGGAACCACGTCCCACCCGATTCCGGCACCACGCCGCGCCTGACGAAGGCGGCCGCGAGCTTCGCCGATTCCGCCATGATGCGAATGTCGCAGCCGAGAGCCGTATCCATCCCGTATCCAGCCGCACCGCCGTTGACCGCGCAAATCGTCGGCTTGTCCATCGCCTGGAGGACCGTCGGCGGCGTGTTGCGCAGATCCAGCGTCGTCTTCGAGGAAGCTGCGCTGAGCCCTTCTCCGCTTCTCTCCTTGCGCAAATCGAGCCCGGCGCAAAATGCACGTCCGTTGCCGGTGAGGATGACGCAACGCACCGCGGGATCCTCGTTGGCCCTGACGAGCAGGCGTGTGAGGTCGTTCAGCATCGGCCCGGAGATCGTGTTCATCCGCTCCGGCGCATTGAGCGTGATGACGGCGACGCCGTCATCGACGTCGTAGAGAACCTCGTTGGATTCTGTCCGCTGGGTGCGTCGGGCTTGTTCCATGACGGTATCTCTTTCGGTCAATCGCGGAGATGATCGGCGTTCCTTGCCAAGCCCATGCTGCCTTGCGATGAAGCTTCTTTCAAGCTCGAGGTGTTTGAACAGGCGGTCCTACCGCACTCCAGCTGGCCGGTGGTCGCCCTTGTGCCCTCTCCAACAAACCCGGGGGCGGCGCCACCTCACGAAGACTTATGCCGGGCCACCGTTGCAATTCCTGCGATGAATTATATGATAAATGTCATATAAAATGCCCTTTTCCTGGGCGCGCCCGGAGTTCCATGTCTTAAAATGAGGGAAGTATGGCATTCCGGACCACCGGCCATCGTGTCAGGATACGATGGTCAAACAAGGAGCTCTCGTGATCTCAAACTGGCTGTCGGCCACCCTCGCCCGCCGCAACATCCATTACGGCTGGATGATGGTCGCCGTCACGTTCGTCACCGCGCTGATCAGCGCCGGCACGGTCGGAGCGCCCGGCGTTTTCATCGTGCCTCTCCAACACGAGTTCGGCTGGAGTACCGCGGAAATTTCCTCGGCGCTGTCGATCCGTTTCATCCTGTTCGGGCTGATGGCGCCGTTCGCAGCCGCATTGTTGAACCGTTATGGCCTGCGCAACGTGACGCTGTCGGCGCTGCTGATCGTGGCCTCGGCGCTGCTGGCCTCGCTGGCGATGACAAGGATCTGGCAATTGATGCTGCTGTGGGGCGTCGTGATCGGGATCGGCACCGGCATGACGGCGCTGGTGTTAGGGGCCACCATCGCGGCGCGCTGGTTCACGGCGCGGCGCGGGCTGGTGGTCGGCATTCTCACCGCGAGCGTGGCCACGGGGCAACTCGTATTCCTGCCGTTGCTCGCCGGCATCACCGAACGGATGGGCTGGCGGATCGCGCTGGCGCTGATGTGCGTGATGCTCGCCGTCGCGGCGATGGCGGTGCTGCTCCTGATGCGGGACCGTCCCGGCGACGTCGGGCTGCGGCCGTTCGGCGACGAGAGCACCGCGCCGCTGCCGGCGGCGCCTCCCAACACCGCGCCAATCATGGCGGCGGCGCTCGGCGCGCTGGGCGACGCGGCGAAGCAGCGCGTCTTCTGGATCCTGTTTGCGACCTTCTTCATCTGCGGCGCCAGCACCAATGGCCTGGTCCAGGTGCATCTGATTCCGATGTGCCTCGATTTCGGCATTCCGCAGGTCCAGGCGGCGAGCCTGCTTGCGGCGATGGGCGTGTTCGATTTCTTCGGCACGATCGTGTCGGGCTGGCTGTCGGACCGTTACGACAATCGCTGGCTGTTGTTCTGGTATTACGGCCTGCGCGGTCTGTCGCTGCTGTTCCTGCCATTCAGCAATTTCTCGTTCTACGGCCTGTCGCTGTTTGCGATGTTCTACGGGCTGGACTGGATCGCGACCGTGCCGCCGACGGTGCGGCTCACCGCGCAGCGGTTCGGGCCGGAACGCGCCAACCTGGCGTTCGGCTGGATCTTCGCCGGTCACCAATTGGGAGCCGGCGCCGCAGCGTTCGGCGCCGGTCTGTCGCGAACCGTGCTTGAGACCTACCTGCCGGCATTCTTTGTCGCCGGCGCACTGTGTGTCGTCGCGGCGTTGATGACATTGACCATCTCGCGGCAGCCGAAGCCGGCGATTCCATAAAAGCGGCGAATGCAGAGTAGCGAATAGCGAATTCTCACTCGCTATTCGCTGCTCATTGTTCGCGCCTTACGGCCTGATCGTTATGTTGCGCGGAGGGCCCAGCGTGCGGAGAGGCTCCGCCAGCCGGGCGAACTCACACAAGAGCGAGCGGGTGTTGCGTGGGTCGATGATTTCCTCGACCCAGAATTTTTCCGCCGACCGGAACGGCGAGCGCAGCTTGTTGAGGCGGTCCTCGATTTCTTTCAGCTTGGCTTGCGGAATCGTCCGCGGCGTCGATCTCGGCGCGATAGGCCGCCTCAATGCCACCTTCCAGCGGCAGCGAACCCCAATAGGCGGACGGCCAGGCGTAGCGCAGCGAGAACCGATCCGCCGGCTGATGCACAACTGCGGCGACGCCAAAGGCATTGCGCACGATGATGGTGCACCAGGGAACGGTAGTCTGGTTGACGGCAGCCATGGCGCGCACGCCGTGGCGGATGGTCGCCGCCTTCTCGGCTTCGAGCCCGATCATGAAGCCCGGACAGTCCATCAGATAAACCACCGGCAGGTGGAACGTTTCGGCGAGATCGACAAATCGCACCACCTTCTGGCAGGCTTCCGCCGTCCACGAGCCACCGTAGTGGTAGGGATCGCTGGCGAGAAGCAGCACGGCGCGGCCTTCCAGCCGGGCGAATCCCGTGATGACCGGGCGGCCGAAATTCGATGCCATCTCGAAGAACGAACCCTTGTCGACGACGGCTTCGATGATCGGCCGCATCTTGTAGACTTGGCGACGATTGCGCGGCACCGCCTTCATCAGGGATTCTTCCGCGCGCTCCGGATCGTCGTCGCACGGAAGCGTCGGCGGCAGCTCGTAGACCGATGACGGCAAATAGGAGAGAAAGCGCTTGGCGCTGGCAAACGCTTCTTCCTCGGTATCGACGGCATCATCGATGCCGCCGGCGCGGGTCTGAATATCAGCGCCGCCGAGTTCCTTCTTGCTGAGATCCTGGCCAAGGCGTTTCACAACGGGCGGGCCCGCGACGAACATCGCCGAAGTCTTTGGTCATGATCGAATAATGGCTGGCAGCCAGTCTCGCCGCGCCCAAGCCTGCAACCGAGCCGAGCCCAAGGCCGACAACCGGCACCTGCGCCAGATTGGCAGTCATCATGTAGTACCCGCGCGTGCCGCCGATGCCGCCCGGCAGATTGGCTGCACCCTTGGTCTCGATGGTCTTCACCGAGCCGCCGCCGCCGGAGCCTTCGATCATCCGGATAATCGGCAGGCGGAAGTCGTGCGCCATCTCCTCCGCCATCAGCGGCTTGGTGGAAATCGAGGCATCCGCGGAGCCGCCGCGCACGGTAAAATCGTCGCCGACCACGACCACCGTCCGGCCATCGATCTTGCCGCGGCCGAACACGCAGTTGGCCGGCGTCAGATTGTTGAGTTCGCCGTTCTCGTCATATTCGGCGGTGCCGGAAATCGCTCCGATCTCGTGGAAGCTCCTCGAGTCGACCAGTTTGTCGATACGCTCGCGAACGGTGAGCCGGCCCTGGTCGCGCTGCCGCTTGACCTTGTCAACGCCTCCCATCTCGCGCGCGAACGCTTCGCGACGGGCGAGGTCGTCGAGTTCCGGCTTCCAGGTCATTCATTTCCTCCGTCTTGATGATTTTATTATTGTTAGGGGGCGGTACAGGAAGCGACTTGTTCTCCGAGCGATTGCCGAAGAACTCGCCGTCGGCGCTCCCGAGCATGCTGCCGATGGTCGTGCCCAATTCCAGAAGCCGCGGCGCAACCTCCTTGTGCAACCGCTTCTCGTCATACATCGCGGACAGAAGACCGATCGTGACCACAACGAAAGTTTGATATTGCGGTGACCACAGCGGCACCGCGAGGCCGTTGATATGCGGGCTCCACAGGCCGCAGGCAACGACATAGCCGTGTTCGCGCAGGAAGCGGCGGTTGCTTTCGATACGGGGCCGCAGCAGTTTGGCACCTTCGGGAATTTCACGCTCCATTTCCGCCAGCAGGGCGTCGCCGACATCGGCATCGAGCGCCGCCGTATAGGCGTGGCCCGCGGCGGTGCTCGCCATGGCGATCCGACTGCCGGTGCTCTCGTGCAGACCGAGCGCGTTGGCGGCACGGGCAAATTCGAGATAGACGAGGTGGAAGCGATCCGGAATGACGAAGCCGACGGTTCCCGGCAATTGTTCGGCGACATCCTGCAGCCGCAGGCGGATCAGGTTGCGAAGCTGCAAGCCCCGCATCATCGAGGTGCTCATCGCGACGGCGCTCGGGCCGATGCGGTATTTCTGGTCGCGCGGCAGATAGACGAGTTGGCCCATCCGCGTCAGCGTGTGGGTCAGGCGCGACACCGTCGATCGCGGCAGCCCGCAGCGATTGGAAATCTCCAGATTGCCGAGCCGCGCCTCATGGCCCTCGAAGCAGCGCAACACGTCGAACGCGCGCGACACCACCTGAATGACGTCGCCCTCGCCTGCCAGATCGCTGGCGAGCATTCCCTGTTTGCTGAGCCGCTCCGAGCGTCGTCCCATGCCCTGCCTTTTAATTCCGCTGTGCGGAATAAAATTCCACTTGCAGAACAGGCTACCTCAGGCAATCTGCTGCGACAACAAAAAGCCGAGGGCGTCTTCCGCCCTTCATAAGGCGCGCAGTTCAATTGGTATTGCGCGCAGCGGCTGTCCCGGAGAGTGAAATGCCTGAGATCAAGATTGTGACCGAGGTGGCCGGGCGCGTCTGCGCGATTGCCGTCGAAGTCGGCGGAAGCGTCGGCGATGGCGACGACGTCGTATTCGTCGAAGCCATGAAGATGGAAATCCCGGTCGCTTCCCCTGCCGCGGGCAAGTTGAAAACGATTCTCGTCAGCCTCGATGACGTGGTTGCGGAAGGACAGGTCCTGGCGATCATCGAGACCTGACGGCAGGCGGAAACTGCCGCCGGCGTTCAGATCACTTCCTCGACCGGCTGCATGTCGACGCCGAAGGTTTCGAGGAACTTCGACGTCATGATGTAGAAACCGACGGAAAGCTGCAGTTCGACCAGCGCCGCCGGCGTCAGTTTGGAGGCAATGGCGTTGAAGGTCGCATCGGTCGGGCTGCGCAGCCTGACGATTTCGTCGGTGAAGGCCAGCGCCGCGCGCTGCACCTCGTTAAAGCAGGTGGCGGATTTCCAGTCTTCCAGCGCGGCGTTCTGTTCGTCAGTGACCCCTACGTTCTTGCCGATGCGCTTATGCGCAACCACCTCATATTGCGCCTCGCACAGGATTCCCGTGCGCGTGATGGCGAGTTCGCGCACCACCGGATCCAGTTCGCCCTTGTGCCGGATCGCTCCGCCCAGCCGGCAATATTGTTCAAAATAGCTCGGCGAATGCGCCATCATTCTGAAAATGTTGGCGTAGCGGTTCTTGCCCAGGATTTCGCGGGTGCGTTCGCTGGATTTCGAAGTGTCGCAATAGTCGATCCGGGCCATGGTTCACCTTGGGTTCGTTTGCTTGTCGCAAGCTGCTCGAACGGCAGTTCCAATCGAAGAGTATCCGGCGGTTGATGCCGGATCAACAGCCTGCGCCGATCCGGCGGGCAGCGAACGCGAGAGCAGCCGCTATCAAAATTCCATCGCTCGCGCACAAATCGGCTGCGCACGGGCCAAATTGACGCCGTATTGCTGGCCGACCTTGGCACGGTCGATATTCGTTGAGTGGGGACTTATCAAGGCGAATACTCGACGTGGGGTGTTCCGAGTAAAAGTCTGGCAGTCGCAGGCGCTTTCGCGCAGCGATTAGCCATGCCCAGGTCTAGGGAGAATCGCATGAAGGAAGCCATCAAGAAGGCGGCCTCGGAAACGCTCGCGCAAATGCTGGCGGTGACTTCGATGCTCGTCATCGCCAGCTTCATCTTCTACTGGAGATGAAGACTGAAACGTCATTGCGAACGCGACGAAGCAATCCAGACAGCAGTTCCGCGTCGGCTCTGGATTGCTTCGCTCCGCTCGCAATGCAGCCAAGAGCGCCCTAGAGACGGCTCATGGTTTTGCTCTCGCGAAATGCGGAATCAGGCGGCCCGCAAAGCGCGCAAAGCGCGCGGTAACCTTGTCACCGATGCAAAGATCATTGTCGCCGTGGGCCATCATGCGAAAGCCCTCGGCGGTATCGACCAGAATGATGTTGTAGGGAACGTGCGCGCGCGTCTCAGGCGTGGCGGCCCGGCAGACCAGCGAGGTGGCGTAAACCGAGCCTTCGCCGCTGGCACGTTTCTCCACGGGGTCCGGAGCACCGCAAACCGCGCAGAAGCTGCGACGGAAGTATTGCCGGCTCCCGCAGGCGGTACAGGATTGATAGACGATCGCCTCTTCCCCTGTGGTCCAGTCAGGAAGGGCCTGCTTGCCGCCGCTCATCGCACCCGCTCCAGAAACATGCTGACGTGCGATGACAATACACCGCCATCGCCGTGCAGCAGCGCGATCGATGCGTCACGCACCTGGCGAGGTCCGGCGCGTCCCGTCATCTGCAAATGAGTCTCGACCAGATGCGCCATCGCACCGCCGACGCCGCAATGGCCATAGCTCAGCAGTCCGCCATGGGTATTGAGCGGCATCGCACCGTCGCGGCTGAAATATCCGGAGCGCACCCGGGACGCCGCCTCGCCGCGACCGGCAAGACCAAGGTCTTCCAGCAACATCGCCAGCGTGATGGTAAAGCTGTCATAGACGGCCGCGTAACGCACGTCGGATATCGCGACGCCGGATGCGGCCTTCGCCCGCGCTATCGCAATCTCGGCGCCGAGTTCGCTTAAAGCGGGCGCCGCCGTGACATGCTGGTGCGTATGCGCCTGCGCGCAACCGAGCACACGAACGCTTGTCTCGCCGGTCCGCTCGCGGCTGACGACGAATGCCGCGCCGCCGTCCGACACCGGACAGCAATCCAGAAGTTTCAGCGGTAGCGCCACCGGTTTCGAAGCCATCACGTCGGCGACGGTAATCGGGTCATGAAACTGCGCGCCGGGATGGGTCAGCGCGTGACTTCGCATCAGCACCGCGAATTCGGCAAGGTCTTCTTGCGTCACGCCGTATTCATGCATGTAGCGTGAGGCGACGAGCCCGTAATAGGCCGGGATCGTCGGCCCCAATGGCACCTCGTATTGGGGATGCCCGACCTGCGCCAGCGCCAGGATCGATGCATCGCGGCTTTGTCCGGTCAGCCGGTTCTCGCCCGACACCACGAGCACATGCCGGACCACATTGGACTCAACCAGATGATGCGCGAGCATCGTCATCGCGAGCCCCGTGGCGCCGCCGACCTGCACGGCATGCGCGTAGGCCGGACGAATGCCGAAATGCTCGGCGAACACGGTCGCCAGCATGATGTGCGGCGCGACTGTGCTGTAACCGCAGAGGATACCGTCGATCTCGCTGCGCTTGAGGCCGGCATCGGCGATCGCAAGCGCGGCGGCCTTGCTCATGAGGTCAAGCGAGGAAGAACCCTCATGCCTGCCGTAAGCCGTCAGTCCGACGCCGGTGATAAAGCTCATGTCAGTACGACTTCGGCAGGCCCAGCACCTTCTCCGCAATGAAGCTGAGGATGAGCTGCGGGCTGATCGGAGCGATGCGCGGGATGAGCGATTCCCGCAAATAGCGCTCGACGTGGAATTCCTTGGCATAGCCGAAACCGCCGTGAGTCATGACGGCCTGCTCGCAGGCATGAAAGCCGGCTTCGGCGGCGAGGTATTTCGCGGCATTGGCGGCTGGCCCGCACGGCTTGCCCTGGTCATATTGCCAGCCGGCCGACAGCGTCATCAGCCACGCCGCCTCCAGTTCCATCCAGTTCCTTGCCAGCGGATGCTGGATCCCCTGATTCTTGCCGATCGGTCGGTTGAAGACAATGCGCTCCTTCGCATAGGCCGAGGCGCGCGACAGCGCCACCTTGCCAAGCCCGACCGCTTCGGCCGCGATCAGGATGCGCTCCGGATTCATGCCATGCAGGATGTATTCGAAGCCGCGGCCTTCCTCGCCGAGGCGATCTTCGACGGGTATTTCGAAGTTCTCGAAGAACAGTTCGTTGGAGTCGACGGGCTTGCGGCCCATCTTCTCGATCTCATGCACCGTGACGCGTTGGCGGTCGAAATCGGTGTAGAACAGGCTCAAGCCCTGGGTCGGTGTCTTCACCTCTTCGAGCGACGTGGTTCGCGCCAGCAGCAGAATCTTGCTGGCGACCTGCGCGGTGGATATCCAGACTTTTTGACCGTTGACGATGTATTTGTCGCCCTTGCGCACAGCGCGGGTTTTCAGCTGCGTGGTATTCAGTCCGGTGTTCGGCTCAGTGACCGCGAAGCAGGATTTGTCGGCGCCGGAAATGATCGGCGGCAGCATCCGCCGACATTGTTCCTTGGTGCCGAACACCACCACGGGATTGAGCCCGAACACGTTCATATGCACGGCCGAAGCGCCGGACATGCCGGCGCCGGACTCCGAAATCGTGCGCATCATGATCGCAGCGTCGGTGATGCCCAGTCCCGAGCCGCCATATTCTTCGGGAATGCAGATGCCCAGCCAACCGGCGTCGGCCAGCGCGCGGTGGAAGTCGGCGGGATAGCCGCCCTCCTTGTCCTTCTTCAGCCAGTAAGTGTCGTCGAACCGCGCGCAGATTTTCCCGATCGCGTCGCGGATCAATTCCTGGTTGGCCGTGAGCGAAAAATCCATAAGTCTAGCCCTCAGGTGTACCGGGCGCCGCTTTGATAACGCCGTCGCAACTTCCGAAGCCCAGTAACGGCAGCGCATCCGCAAGATCAAGCGCGCCAGGGGTATGGGCGTATGCGCTGGCGAAACAGCCTACCCGTCGTCCCGGCCAAGCGAAGCGCGGGCCTACGGTTTCCTCATCATCACCCGCAGCCCCGTCTTCAGCACCTTGCCGTAATTGTTCTTTGGCAAGGAGTCGAGGTAGACGTAGCGCTTGGGCCGCTTGAAACGCGCGATCGAGGCGAGACAATGCGCATCCAGTTTGGCGTCGTCGGCAACGGCGCCGTCTTCCAGCACTACACAGGCAACGACGATTTCGCCCCAATCGGGATCGGGAACCCCGATCGCCGAGACCTCGCGTACGTCGGGATGGGTCAGCAGCGCCTCCTCGACCTCGCGCGGATAGATGTTGGTGCCCCCCGAGATGATCACGTCCTTCGAACGGTCCGACAGCGTCAGGAATCCATCCTCGTCCAGCCGTCCGACATCGCCGGTGCGCAGCCAGCCGTCCTTCAACGTCTCGGCGTTGGCTTTCGGGTTGTTCCAGTAGCCGAGCATCACGGCGGTGCCCTTGGCCTCGACCTCGCCGGTTTCGCCCGCCGGCAGCGGCTTGCCATCGGCGCCAGTGATACGCACCGACATCACGCTTTGCTCAATCCCGACGGAGGCAAGGCGTTCGAGATAGCGCGGATGATCGGTGGCCTTGTGCCAGTACCGGCTCAGCGAGGTGATCGTCATCGGCAATTCACCCTGGCCGTAGATCTGGACGAAGCGCTGGCCCAGGGTCGCAATCGCGTCCCTGATATCGGCGAGATACATCGGCCCGCCACCATACATGATGGTGCGGATGCCCTCGCCGTTCTCGCCGCGTTTCTTCGCGGCATCGACCAGGCGCCGCACCATGGTCGGAGCCGCAAACATCACGACGTTATCGAGCTGCCTGCCGAGATTGAGCACTTCATCGGGATCGAAGCCGCCGGATTCAGGGATGACGTGCCGGCCGCCCATGCGGACATGAGGAAAATTATAGAGGCCGGCGCCGTGCGAAATCGGTGCGGCGTAGAGCGAGGTATCGTTCGGCGTCGCCTGATCGACGTCCGCGAGATAGCACAGCGACATCGCCACCAGATTGCCGTGGCTCAGCATCACGCCCTTCGGCCGGCCGGTGGTGCCCGAGGTATAGAACAGCCAGGCGAGATCGTTCACCTCACGAGGTAGTGGCGCCGGCGCGCCCTCGCCGGCTCGCATCGTCTGATAGTCGTCACTGTCGACCGACAGCATTTTCATCGCCGCCGGCAGGTCGCTTTGGGCTTCGGTCAAGGCCGCGATCGTATCGTCGGAAACGAACGCCAGCCTGGCGCCGGCATCGCTGCAAATCCAGGCGGCTTCGCGTCCGTGCAGCTTGGCATTGATGGGGATCGCGACCGCCCCGATCCACCAGATGCCGTAGAGGCATTCGAGGTATTGCGTGCAATTGGTCGCGAACAGGGCGATGCGATCGCCGGGCGCGATGCCGTATTCGCGCGACAACGCGGCACCGATCGCCGCAGCCCGGCGCGCAAACGTGGCGTAGTCCGCATCGAGGTCGAAGCCGGTCAGCAGCGCCGGCGCGTCAGGACGAACGCGCGCGGTCGCCGCCAGCCATTCGGCAATGTTCATCGCTCAGGCCTCTCGATAGTCTCAAGCCGATTACTTCGCTGGCTCCAGCAGCGAGACGTAATTCGCAACCGCCGCCCCGCCCATGTTGAAGATGCCCGCGAGTTTGGCGTCCTTGATCTGCATGCCCTCGGGCGCCTGACCCAATAGCTGCATCGCGGTCATCACATGCATGGAGACGCCGGTGGCGCCGATCGGATGGCCCTTGGCTTTCAATCCGCCGGAGGGATTGACCGGCAGCTTGCCGTCCTTCTGGGTCCAGCCTTCCTTGATGGCGCGCGCGCCCTGCCCTCGCGGCGTCAGCCCCATCGCCTCATATTCGATCAGTTCGGCGACGGTGAAGCAGTCATGGGTTTCGACAAAGGAAAGATCGGAAAGCTGCACGCCGGCCGATTGCAGCGCGCGCTGCCACGCCACGGTGCAGCCTTCGAACAGCAGGATGTCGCGCTTCGACATCGGCAGGAAATCCTGGGCATGCGCGGTGGCCCTGATGTTGACGGCCTTGCCCATGGACTTGGCGGTTTCCGCATCGGTCAGCACCAGCGCCGCCGCGCCGTCCGACACCAGCGAGCAATCGGTGCGCTTCAGGGGACCCGCCACGAACGGATTCTTCTCGCTTTCGGCGCGGCAGAACTCGTAGCCGAAATCCTTGCGCATCTGCGCATAGGGGTTGGCGACGCCGTTCTTGTGGTTCTTGGCGGCGATCATGGCCAGCGCATCGGACTGGTCGCCGTATTTCTGGAAATAGGCCTGCGCGATCTTGCCGAACACGCCGGCGAAGCCGCCGGGGGTGTCGCCATCCTCGGGCAGATAGGACGCGCTGCAGCAGGTTCCGGCCGATCTCGGCCGGCGGCGTCCGCGTCATCTGCTCGACGCCGACCACCAGCACGATCTTCGCCGCGCCCGCGGCAATGGCCCGGATGCCCTGATGCACCGCCGCCGATCCGGTGGCGCAGGCATTCTCGACCCGCGTGGCCGGCTTGAACCGCAATGCGGATCGGCCTGCAGCACCAGCGAGGCGGTAAAATCCTGCGGCGAGAAGCCGGCGTTGAAATGCCCGAGCACGATCTCATCGACATCGGCGGCGGAAATGCCGGCGTCGGCGAGCGCCTCGGTCGCGACGCGAACGACGAGGCTCTCCACGGTTTCGGTATCGAACTTGCCGAACGGCGTGTGCGCCCATCCGACGATGCTGGCTGTCATGGTCGTTCTCCCTGTCTTGCTCGGATCGACTTGTAGCCTATCGGCCGGAATACTTCACTCAGGGTTTCAGCAATTTCATGGTCCGATTGCAGATGGCAGTTATGCCGGCCCAGTTGCCGGACCTGATATCCGCCGCCGGGCACAGCCAGGAACCGCCCACCGCGACCACGTTTGGCTCACTCAGCCAGGCAGCCGCATTGGCCTCTCCGATACCGCCGGTCGGACAAAACCGCGCCTCCGGAAAAGGCCCCGCCAAAGCACGAAGCGCCTTGATACCGCCGGACTGTTCGGCCGGAAAGAATTTGACGAGATCGAAGCCATGGGCCAGCGCCTGCATCAGCTCGGATGCCGTCGCGATACCCGGCGCGAAGGGTAAGCCGACTTGCGGCGGCAGCCTTCAGCAAATCGGGCGTGGCGCCGGGACTGATGCCGAATTTGACGCCGAGCGCTTCCGCGCGCGCAAGATCATCCGCATTCAGGATGGTGCCGATTCCGACGATGGCCTCCGGCACATCGGCCATGATCGTCTTGGCGGCCTCGATCGCAACCGGCGTGCGCAGCGTGACTTCCAGCACGCGCACACCGCCTGCAACGAGTGCTTTGGCGAGCGGCACTGCGTCTTCAAGCCGTTCGATGGTAAGAACGGGAATGACACGGGCCGACTTGAACATCGCCGCGAGTTTTTCCTGCTTCGATGTCGTGGTCATGGAGACGCCTTGCGCGAGGTTGCCTGTCCCGACGCCGCATTGGCCGGCATGGCCGAGAGCGGGATGATCGCGCCGGGATAGCACACAACGACGCCGGCCAGACGATGGCCGGCGCCGCGCGGCTTCAACCTGGCTCCGCGCCCGCAAGCCGTGCGGCGATGTAGCCAGCCGAGAAACTGTCGCCGGCCGCCGTGGTATCGACAACGGGCTGTGTCACGGGCTCAGCCTTCACCTCCCGCGAAACTCCTTCAAACCGCACGATGCTCGCCGGGCTTCAGGAGTTTCAGTACCGCCTCGTTGCAGCGAATGCGCTCCATCAGCTGCTCGTCGCTTTCGTGCGGATAGAGCGGCAGCAAATCCTCCGTCGAAGCCAGCACAATATCGGATGCTGCAAACGCTTCGCGAAAGGCGGCGCGCGCGACGTCGGGATCGGGCCAGCCGCGGGCGCGGAAGTTGGTGTCGAAGGCAACGCGGACGCCACGCTCTCGGGCGCGGTGGAGCGCACCAATCAATTTCGTCCGCCCCTGCGCGCTGTAGATCGACAGCGTGATGGCCGAGAGATAGACGACGTCATAGGTCGCAAGCGAATCCAGGATGCCGTCGGTCTCGGGCAAATCCATCAGACTGCGTGCGGCGGCGCTCTTCCCGCCAGTGAAAGAACCGGCGCTCGCCCCTGGCGTCCGTCTGGATCATGTAAATGCCCGGCAACTTGCCCGGCAGCCGCACCACCTGCTTCGTTCCAACGCCCTCCGCCATCCAGCCCGCGAGCATCTCGTCGCTCATGGGATCGTCGCCCAGCGCCGTGATGTAGTCGACGCCGACGCCGAGACGGGCGAGATAGATCGCCGTGTTCAGCGTATCGCCGCCATAGCCCCGCGAGTACAGGCCGCCGTGGGCCTGCTTCAGCTCGATCATGCACTCGCCGATGCAGGCCACTTTGGTCATGACCGCGTCCGCACTTCAGGCGACGAACTTGCCACCAAGCTCGTCGTCGATGTGAATCCGGATAATGTCGTCGAACGTCTTCTCGGCGGTGGTGAAGCCGAGCTGAAGCGCCCGCTTCGGCTCGAAATTGCGCGGCCAGCCGCTGACAATGCCCACGATGAAAGGGTCCGGCTCGCGCTTGATCCGGGCCGCCACCTTGTCCCCCGCTACCCGCTTCAGCGCCGCGATCTGTTCGCCTACGGTCGCCGAAAGCCCGGGCATGGTGAGGTTGCGGCGTGGGCCGACCGCCGCGCTATCCAGGGTCGCGGCATGGAGAAGGAAGCCGACCGCGGAGCGCGGCGTGGCATGCCAGTGGCGAACGTCCTCGGAGACCGGCAGCACGGCTTCCTTGCCGGCGAGCGGCTCGCGCAGGATGTTGGAAAAGAATCCGGAAGCCGCCTTGTTGGGAAGACCGGGACGGATGCAGATGGTCGGCAGCCTGATGCCGATGCCGTCCATGAAACCGCGGCGCGAATAGTCGGCGAGCAGGAGTTCGTCGATCGCCTTCTGGGTGCCGTAACTCAACAGCGGCGTGTGGAAGAACTCATCGCCAATGGCTTCCGGAAACGGCGCGCCGAACACCGCGATCGATGAGGTGAACACGACACGGGGCTTGTAGCCATTTCCCACGAGCCGGATCGCGTCCAGCAGCATCCGCGTGCCGTCGAGGTTGATGCGATAGCCCTTGTCGAAATCGAGCTCAGCCTCGCCGGAGACGATCGCCGCCAGATGAAAGATCACATCGGGGCGATCCGCGACCAGTTTTGCGGCAACGCCGGTTACGGCGAAGTCGCACGTCATCGTATCGACTGAGAAGCCCGTCTTGGCGGGTTGCGCCGGCGCGACAACATCCTGCAGCGTCATGCGGGTTATATTACGGCTGCCGAGACGCCCGTCGCGCAAGAGCCGCTCGGTCAATTTGCGGCCGACCATACCGGCCGCGCCCAGAACCAGAATATGCAAAACCCAACTCCTTCTTGTTCTTGATTTTTAATCGTGGGCTCGCGCGCTTACTCTTTCACGGCTCCGGTCATCGCCGAAACGTAGTGCTCGACAAAGAACGCGTAGAGGATGACAAGCGGCAGCGAGCCCACCAGAGCGCCCGCCATCAGCGAACCCCATTTGTAGATATCGCCATCGACGAACTCGTTGACGATCGCCACCGGGACCGTCTTGTTCTGCGTCGATTGCAGGAAGGTGAGTGCGTAGATAAATTCATTCCAGCACAGCGTGAAGGAGAAAATGAACGCCGAGATCAAGCCGGGAATCGCCAGCGGCAGAATGATCTTGACGAGGATCTGCCACCGGGTCGCGCCGTCGATCAGCGCGCATTCCTCCAGCTCATACGGAATGGTCTTGAAGTATCCCATCAGCAGCCACGTCGAAAACGGAATGAGCAGCGTCGGATAGACGAGAATCAGGGACAGCGGCGAGTCGAACAGACCGTAGGCCTGGATGACAGACGCAAGCGGAATGAACAGAATCGACGGCGGCACCAGATAGGCAAAGAAGATCAGCACGCCAACGGTGTCCGCACCCTTGAACCTCAGCCGCACGATGGCATAGGCCGCCAGAACGCTGGCGAAGATCGACAACGCGGTAGCACCGACCGCGACATACATCGTGTTCCAGAGCCACCTCGGATACTGGGTCTCGAACAATAACTTGCTGATGTGCTTGAACGTCGGATGGATCACCCAGAACGGGTTGAACTTCTCCATGTCGATCAGTTGTTCATCCGGCTTGATGGACGTCAAAGCCATCCAGTAGAACGGAAACAACAGCACGATCAGGATCACGAACAGCGGCAGATAGAGTGTCACCAGCCGGCGCGGCAACGACTCCAGATAGCTCATGCCGTCGCTATCGTCGCCATGGACGGAGGCCGGCACTTTCGACGGCAACGTTGAATCAGTCATTGTTCGATCCTTGCTGCCATTTCCGGCGCTGCATGCCGAACCACGAAATCGCGATCGCCGCTGCCAGGAACGGGATCATGGCGGTGGCGATCGCCGCGCCCTCCCCCAGCCGGCCGCTGATGATGCCACGCTGATAGCTCAAGGTGGCCATCAGATGCGTTGCGTTGACCGGACCGCCGCGCGTCAAGGCCCAGACCAACTGGAAGTCCGTGAAAGTGAACAGCACCGAGAAAGTCATGACGACGGCGATGATCGGCGTCAGCAGCGGATAGGTGATGAACCGGAAGCGTTGCCAGTTGGTGGCGCCATCCAGCGTGGCCGCCTCGTAAAGCGAGGGCGACACCGTCTGCAGACCGGCCAGCAGCGTAATCGCGACGAATGGCACGCCGCGCCAGATGTTGGCGAAAATCACGCTGCCGCGCGCCCAGTTGGTTTCGCCGAGGAAGTCGATGTTGCGCTCGATCAGGCCGAGCTTGATCAACGACCACGAAATGATCGAAAACTGCGAATCATAAATCCACCAGAACGCGATCGCCGAGAGCACGGTCGGTACGATGAAGGGGATCAGGACGATGGAGCGGATGAATGCCTTCAACGGCATGTGGCGGTTCAGGAGCAGCGCGAGATAGAGGCCGACGGCGAATTTGATGGCACTCGCAACGACCGTATAGAGCAGCGTATTGAACACCGACAGCCAGAAGATGGAGTCATCCCACAGCCACTGGTAGTTCTCGAAGCCGATGAAAACGCCGGTACGGCCGATGCGCTCGTCGGTAAAGCTCATCCAGACGCCGAGGAATAGCGGATAGGCCAGGAACAGAATCAGAAACGCCGCGGCAGGCAGCATGAACCATGCCGCCACCCAGTTGCGGTTGGTCCGCAACCGCGACCACAGCGATAGCGTATCCGCGCCGGCAGCCGGTACGGGCATCGATGTCTGGACGGTGCTCATTCCGCTCCAACTCCAAATCAGCGGACGACGCCCGGCGTTGGAATGCTTTACGCCGTGCGTCGCCCCGATCTACAAACAAGACCAGTCCGGCGCGGCAAGCCGCGCCTGGGGTCTCACTTACCGGAAGATGCGCTTGGCCGACCGTTCCGCCGAAGCCATCGCCGTCTTCACATCCTCACGGCCGGTGCAGTAGTTCGCGAACATGTCGACGACGACGAAGTCGGCGATCGCGGCAGCGGCATTTTCTCCCATCTTGCCGATACCGGCCGGCGTCACCGCGGTCGCGGCGACATCGCGGTACGGTGTGGTCTTCGGATCGGCGGTCCAGACCGGGTTGCTGTCGTAGCCCTTCAGGAAGTGGGAAAGATAGCCCTGCGCTGCCTCGATCCACGGATTGAACTGCGCGGGTTCGAGCAGGAACGCGGTGAACGCCTTGCACGCTTGCGGATACTTCGTGAAGTTGAAGACCAGGATCGGGAAGCCGAGATGCAGTTCTCTCGTCTGGCCATCCACGCCCGCCGGCAGGTGGGCATGATTCATGTCCGCGGCGATTTGCGGTGCATCCGTCTTGGCAGCGACATAGATCGAAATGCCGTTCACTGTCAGGTGAAGCTGGCCCGCCAGAAACGCCTTGTTGTTGTTACTGTCGTTCCACGACGCGGTCCCCGGAACGAAGTTTTCGTAGAGCCCCTTGACGTATTCCAGCGCCTTCGCCGTCTCCGGCGAATTGACGACAACCTTGTTGTCCTTGTCGATCAAATTGCCGCCATGCGCCCACAAGGCCCAGTGCAGCCAGCCATTGGCATCGCCCGAGGCGTGTCCGAGCGCCATGCCGGCGGGCGTGCCGTTCTTGTTCATGCCCTTCACCAGATCGGCAAAGCCGGCGAGGTCTTTCGGGAATACCTTGTGACCGGCCTTTTCCATGGCGGCAATGCGGTAATTCACCAGCCCTCCGGTGGCGGCTACCGGAATGCCGATCCACTTGTTGTCGAGCTTGCCGTAGGCCTCGCCCGATTTGGTCCAGCCGCCGCCCACCTTGGCGAGGTAATCGGCAACGTCGGTCATATCAACGCACTTGCTCGGGAACAGGAATGGCAGGGAATAGAGACCCCAGACCAGATCGAGGCCCTGCCCCGTGTTGGCGGCGACCGACGCCTTGGGCTGGAGGTCGTCATAGGACTCGTTGGAGACGTTGATCGTGACGCCGGTTGCCTTCTGGAAGGCGTCGACGATCTTCATGAACGCGACGTCCTCGGCCTCGACGAAACGCTTCCAGCGCATCATATTGATCTTGGCGCCCGCTTCCGGCTTCCACTGCGAGGCCTGCGCCCAAGCCTTGGCATAGCCCAGCAATTGTTCGCTCGACATGGTTGCGGCGGCAGCCAGCATGGTCGCGCCACCCTTGATCAGCGAACGTCGGTCGGTTGTAAAATCGCTCATCTCAAGTCTTCTCCCTGTTTTATTGGCTCTTTCATCGACCAATAGCTTCATCGATAACTCATAGTCGCTTGCCGGTCGCCTCGTCGAACAGATGAATGACCGTGGGATCCGGCTTCAGCCGGATCTTCTCGCCGGGATTGAATTGATGACGCTCGCGGAACACGGCCACGACCTGTTCGCCCCCGAGTTTGGCAAAAACCTGGGTTTCCGATCCGGTCGGTTCCACAACCACTATCTCCGCTTCGGCGCCATCATCCGCGATCGTGAAATGCTCGGGCCTCACACCGTAAACCACGGGGCGGCCGTCTGAATTGGCGGGGGCTGACGCCAGCGGCAGTTTCAGGCCGTTCGGCCCCTCGAAGCTGGCGCTGCCATTCGCCTTGACCCTGCCCTTGAGGAAATTCATCGCCGGCGAACCAATGAAGCTGGCGACGAACTGGTTGTCCGGGCGATCGTAAAGTTCGAGCGGCGTACCCATCTGTTCCACGATGCCGTCATGCATCACCACGATCTTGTCCGCCATGGTCATGGCTTCGATCTGGTCGTGGGTAACATAGACCGTGGTCGTCTTCAGCCGCTGGTGCAGTTCCTTGATTTCGGTGCGCATCGCGACACGCAGCTTGGCATCAAGGTTGGACAGCGGCTCGTCGAACAGGAACACCTGGGGATCGCGCACGATGGCCCGTCCCATCGCGACGCGCTGGCGCTGCCCGCCCGACAATTGCCGGGGATAACGATCGAGCAGCGGCGTCAGATCAAGGATTTCCGCAGCGCGCTTGACCCCTTTGCCGATTTCGTCGGCGCTTGCACCGCGCAGCTTGAGCGAAAATCCCATATTGTCGGCGACCGTCATATGCGGATAGAGCGCATAATTCTGGAAAACCATCGCAATGTCGCGCTCTTTGGGCTGGACATTGTTGACGACGCGGTCGCCGATCGAAATCGTCCCGGAGGTGATGTTTTCGAGTCCGGCCAGCATCCGCAACAGGGTCGATTTGCCGCAGCCGGATGGGCCGACCAGCACGACAAAGGCGCCATCCTCGATCGGAATCGACACGCCGTGCAGGACTTCAAAGGCACCAAACGATTTCCGGACGTCGCAAATCTGCACCGACGACATACAATTCCCTCCTTAATAGTTCCCGGCGACGTACGGCGAAAGCCGTCGCTGCTCTTGCTTTTTCGATTTCGAAGCGGAAGCCGAACTTGATCTTGATAGAGCATTCTCTGCAATTCAAATGCTATTAGCAATCCGTTGGTAGCGCTGTCAATATTGTTTCACCGCCTCCGTTCTTGTGATAAGAGCGCGTCATGGAACGCAAACGAACGAAGTCTGGCGAAGTCCGGCTCGCAGAGGTTGCCAAGCTTGCGGGGGTGAGCCCCATCACCGCGTCCCGGTTCTTTAGAAATCCAGAAGCGCTATCCGTCAGCAAACGGGAACGGGTGGAGAGCGCGGCGAAAGAACTGGGTTACATGCCGAACCTGGCTGCGCGCGCGCTCGCGTCGCAACGCACCGAGGTGATCGGTGTCCTGATTCCGTCCCTGACCAACAATGTGTTCGCCGACGTGCTACGCGGTATCTACGATGCCTCGCAGGGGAGCCGCTACAGCATCCAGCTTGCCAACACGCGCTATAGCATCCTGCAAGAGGAAAAGCTCTTGCGCCTGTTTCAGGCACAGAAGCCGGCCGGATTGATCGCGACCGGAATCGACCAGACCGCGGAATCCCGCTCGGTTATGGATTCCATGAATTGCCCGATCGTGCAGATCATGGAAATCGGACCTGACCCGGCCGACATGATGGTGGGATTTTCGCACTACGACGCCTCTTTTGCAGCCGTTTCCCACCTTATTGCGCAAGGATTTGAGCGAACAGGATTTCTCGGCGCGCGAATGGATCCTCGTGTGCAGCGGCGGTTCGAAGGCTACCGCGACGCCATGAAGGCTGCTTCGCTATTCGATCCACGCCTCATTGTTACCACCCCCGTGCCGACCTCCGTCACGCTGGGCGGGACGCTTCTCGCCGACCTCCTCTCAAGGGCGCCTGATCTCGACGCGGTGTTCTGTATCAACGACGACCTTGCGCTGGGCGTTCTCTTCGAATGCCAGCGCCGGCAAATATCCGTTCCCGAAGAGATGGCGGTTGTCGGCTTCAATGACCTGGAGTTCATGGCTGCCGCCGTCCCTTCCCTGACCAGCGTACGAACCAATCGCTACGAAATGGGCCGGAACGCCGTCACCATGGTGACGGCCGCGATCGAAGGTAGTCGCCCACTGCAACCGGTTGTCGATCTCGGTTTCGAACTCGTGATCCGTCAAAGCTCGTCGGCCCGGGTCGCTCGATGGTCGAGATCAGCGGTGCCCGGTTAAATTGATCTGGCAAAAGAAAATGGTAGCGCTATCTTTTGCGCGCGGCTAACATCTTACGAGGTTTGCGGCGGGATGCCTTTCCGAAATGAGGAGGCCGCTGTCGCGAGTTAGGCTGCGTCACAAGTGCTGCAGTGCGGGGAGAGAAACAATGAACAAGCCGGTTACCGGCGTCAACAGGCGCAAACTCCGTTCCAGCGAATGGTTTAACAACCCCCATAACCCGGGCATGACCGCGCTCTACCTCGAGCGCTACCTCAATTTCGGCCTGACCCGGCACGAACTTCAATCCGGCAAGCCGATCATCGGCATCGCGCAAACCGGCAACGACCTTTCGCCGTGCAACCGCCATCACCTCGAACTGGCGCACCGGGTGCGGGAAGGAATCCGCGAAGCCGGCGGCATCGCCATGGAATTTCCGATGCACCCGATCCAGGAGACCGGCAAGCGCCCGACCGCCGCGCTCGACCGCAACCTTGCCTATCTCGGCCTCGTGGAGATCCTGTTCGGTTATCCCCTGGACGGCGTGGTTCTGACCACGGGCTGCGACAAAACCACCCCCGCCTGCCTGATGGCGGCGGCGACCGTCAACATTCCCGCCATCGTGTTGTCCGGCGGACCGATGCTGAACGGGTGGTTCAACGGCGAGCGAACCGGTTCCGGCACTGTGGTCTGGAAAGCGCGCGAGCACCTCGCCGCGGGCGAGATCGATTACGAGGAGTTCATGAATATCGTGGCCTCGTCGGCGCCCTCGATTGGTCACTGCAATACCATGGGCACGGCCTCGACCATGAATTCGCTGGCGGAAGCGCTCGGCATGTCACTGCCGGGCTGCGCCGCGATTCCCGCCCCCTACCGCGAACGCGGACAGATCGCCTATGAGACCGGTGCGCGCATTGTCGGGATGGTCTGGGAAGATTTGAAGCCGTCCGACATCCTGACGCGAAAGGCCTTCGAAAACTGCATCGTCGTCAATTCGGCGATCGGCGGCTCAACCAACGCCCCGATCCATATCAATGCGCTCGCCCGCCATATCGGTGTGGAACTGTCGATCGAGGACTGGCAGAAATTCGGCCACGACGTTCCGCTGTTGGTGAACGTGCAGCCGGCGGGGTTCTACCTCGGCGAGGAATATCATCGCGCCGGCGGCGTACCGGCCGTGGTAGGCGAATTGATGCGGCACAAGCGCATCCACGAAGACGCCATGACCGTCAATGGCCACACCATGGGCGCCAACTGCCGCAATGCTCCCAAGCCCGACAGCGACGTGATCTGGACTTACGACAAGCCGCTGGTGAAGGACGCCGGCTTCCTTGTCTTGCGCGGCAATCTCTTCGATTCCGCAATCATGAAAACCAGCGTGATCTCCAAGGAGTTCCGCGACCGTTATCTGATCAATCCGAAGGATCCGAACGCGTTCGAGGGACGCGCCATCGTGTTCGAAGGCCCCGAGGATTATCACGCTCGGATCGACGATCCCTCGCTCAATATCGACGAGCACTGCATCCTGTTCGTGCGCGGCACCGGTCCGATCGGTTATCCCGGCGGCGCCGAGGTCGTGAACATGCAGCCGCCGGCCGCGCTCATCAAGCGCGGCATCCTTTCCCTGCCCTGCATCGGCGACGGCCGGCAGTCCGGCACATCCGGCTCGCCGTCGATCCTGAACGCCACGCCCGAAGCCGCCGCCGATGGCGGGCTGGCCATCCTCAAGACTGGCGACAAGGTTCGCGTCGACCTGAATAAAGGCAGCGCCAACATCCTGATCTCCGACGAGGAACTTGCGAAGCGGCGCGCCGAACTGAAAGCCAAGGGCGGCTTCCCCTACCCGGCCAACCAGACGCCGTGGCAGGAGCTCTATCGCTCGACCGTCGGCCAGCAAGCCACCGGCGCGTGCATGGAGTTCGCGACGCGCTATCACGACATCGCCAATCGGGTCGGCGTGGCCAGGGATAATCATTAGTGATCGACGTCATTGCGAGCGTAACGAAGCAATCCGTTTCGCGACCATAGATTGCTGCGTCGCTTCGTTCCTCGCAACGACGAAATCTGCCGCTTCAATAAATTCGATCGAACGATAAGGAGCCAGGAATGGGAGATCGCCTCAAAGGCAAACGCGCGTTCGTGACCGCCGCCGCTGTGGGGATCGGGCGCGCCTGCGCCATCGCCTTTGCGCGTGAAGGAGCGGCGGTTTTTGCAACCGACATCGATGAAAAAACCCTCGCGCTGCTTGCCAAGGATGGCGTGTCCGAAGTGGCGCTGCTCGACGTGCGCGACAGCGCAGCGGTCGCGGCGATGGCAAAACGTGTCGGCAAGACCGACATCCTGCTCAATGCGGCGGGCTTCGTGCATCACGGCACGGTGCTGGATTGTTCCGACGAGGACTGGGATTTTTCGTTCGACCTCAACGTCAAGTCGATGCACCGGACGCTCAGGGCTTTCCTGCCGGGCATGCTGGAATCCGGCGGGGGCTCGATCGTGAACATCTCGTCCGCCGCCGGCGTGTTCAAGGCCGCGCCCAATCGTTACGTCTACGGCGCGACCAAGGCCGCGGTGGCGGCGCTGACCAGCGCGGTCGCAGTCGATTTCATCGCCAAGGGCATCCGTTGCAACTGCATCTGCCCCGGCACCATCGAGACACCGTCGATGCTGAACCGCGCCGCTGCGGCCGGTCCGCAAGGCCGCGAGATGTTCGTGGCCCGGCAGCCGATGGGACGGCTCGGCACACCCGAGGAAATCGCGTCGCTCGCCGTCTATCTCGCCAGCGACGAGAGTGCCTTCACGACCGGCGTGGCGCATGTCATCGACGGCGGCTGGACGCTCTAATCATAAGGAACAGAAACATGAACAAAATCGATTTGAACGGCCGCTGTGCCGTCGTCACCGGAGGCGCGCAGGGCTTTGGGCGCGCGATCACCGAGCGCTTCGTTGCTTCCGGCGCGAAGGTCGCGATCTGGGATCATGACCAGCCGTTCGCCGAGAAGACCGCCAGGGAAATCGGCGCAGGCGTTACCGCCTTCAAGGTCGACGTGTCGGATCTTGCCGCGGTCGAGAAAACGAGAGACGCCACGCTCAAGGCGCTCGGCAAGATCGACATCCTCGTCAACAATGCCGGCATCGCGGGCATCAACAAGACCGTGTGGGAAACCGACCTCGACGAATGGCGCAAGGTCCTGCGCATCAATCTCGACGGGCCCTTCATCTGCTGCAAGGCGATCGTACCCTCGATGGTCAAACAGAACTACGGCCGCATCGTCAACATCGCCTCGATCGCCGGCAAGGAAGGCAACCCCAACGCGGCCCACTACTCGGCGTCCAAGGCCGGCCTGATCGCGCTGACGAAATCGCTCGGCAAGGAACTCGCCGGCCACGAAATCTCGGTCAATGCGGTAACCCCCGCCGCGGCCAAAACCGCGATCTTCGACCAGCTGACGCAGCAGCACATCGACTTCATGCTATCGAAGATTCCGAAAAACCGATTCGTGCTGGTAGAAGAACTCGCGGCGATGGTAGCATGGCTGGCCTCGGAGGATTGTTCGTTCTCCACCGGCGCGGTGTTCGATATTTCCGGCGGCCGGGCGACATATTAGGTTAAGAGGCCGGCAGATACCGGGATCGGGACATCCGTGAACATCACCATCTACGATCTGTCGGTCTGGGTCCTGCCGCTCATCATCGCCATTACCTTCCATGAGGCAGCGCACGGTTTTGTCGCCCACGCCCTCGGCGACAACACTGCCTGGCAACTCGGCCGCGTCACTTTCAACCCGCTCAAGCATATCGATCCGTTCGGCACCTTGATCATGCCGGCGATCCTGCTGTTGTCGCACTCGCCGTTCCTGTTCGGCTACGCCAAGCCGGTGCCGGTGAATTTCCGCGCGCTTCACAACCCGCGGATCGACATGGTCTGGGTGGCGCTGGCGGGACCTGCCACCAACATTGCCCTTGCCTTGCTCGCCGCGTCGGCGTTTCACTTTGTGGACTACGTCCCGGCGGGAGCGGCGCAATGGCTGTTCGACAACCTCAAAAACGCGCTCGTTATCAACGTCGTGCTAGCGGTCTTCAACATGCTTCCTATCCCGCCGCTGGACGGCGGACGGGTCGCGGTCGGACTGCTGCCCAAGGTGCTTGCAGCCCCGCTCGCACGGCTGGAGCCCTTCGGGATGCTGATCCTGATCGGATTTCTGATCGTGCTTCCGCTGGCCGGTTCGCAGTTCGGTCTCAATCTTGATGTTATTTCAACGATAATCCGGAAATCGACCGGCTATGTGATCCATTTGCTTCTGGTGGTAACCGGCAACGCATAGTCTGACGTCTAACGGAAACCCCTGAAGAGGCTGAGGTTGTCTTGATCAGAGCTGCGGACATGTTGATCGCACGACGCGCCGACACCAGGGCGCGGGCCGATATCGCAACCTGGAAAATGATGGCCAAGCTAAACGGCGCATCCGCCCTGCCCGCGGAGGCCCAGCACTTTCTTGAAAGCTACAAGGAACTGCTCAAGACGATGACGGAGGCGGAGGCGACCGAGGCCACGATCAGTCTGATCTACACGAGCTATTATGGGGAGATGGGCGGGGCCGGCGCGCCGCCCGAGCTTCCCGCGCGTTCGAGCGATCCGGTGGCGGACAATGTTACCGCCTTCAAGCGACCGCCGGTCCAGCGCAAGCCAAGCCAGCAGAAGGCCATGCGCGGTCCGCAAACCAAACCCCGGCTTCCCGTGGCGCTGATATTCGCGTGTCTCGTCGTGGTCTATGTTGGCATCAGATATTTTTGGCGATGAGGCGAAGTCCGGGTAGCTGGTGATTTCGGACGCCTACCGAAATCGCTTCAGCCTGCTCCACAGCTTTCCCAACGGCACACGAAGGTCGCGGCAAATGAAAATCGGCCGATTGTTCTCGTATGGCATGACATAGGGGCCGCCAAAGCTGCTCACGGTCTCGACCGAGCCGCAAAGCGAGCGCCAACGTTCGACATTGCCGCCAGCATAGATGATCAGCGAGCCATCGTAGCCCCGCGGGCCCCAGAGCCAATATTGATTGTGGCCACTCAGCGCCGGTGGGAGTCCGTCTTCGCGGCCATAGACATCGAGCGCGGCGGCTTCACCGTAATTCGAAGCCATGATCGCAGCGCGCCCCTGATCTTCCGGCGACAAACCGCGAAAGACGGCCGCGACGGCCTTTTCCATATCGCGCCACCCAAGTTCGTCCGAGAAGCCCTGCGTGAGTGGCGCGCCGACGCTGGACGCTTGGGCCGGTCTCGGTTTGGTTCGAGTGATCTCCATGTAGCGCTGCAGCAACGGCGGATCGAAAATGGGCAGCACGACCGGCGCGACCAGCGCGCTGACCGCGACAGCGGCGGCGAGCCAGAGCCTCACGATCCAGCGCCCCAATCGCTCGCAGACGACGGCGCCGACGCTGAACATCGTTGGATAAACGGCAAAGAGGTAATAGTTCGTCCCGCGCTCAAAATAGTAGAACGCGCTGGCGAGCACGAATCCAATCGCCAGCAATTTCGCGACTGCAAGCCTCCGGTCAATAAAGGGCGCGATGACGCCCGACAACCAAAGAGGCGCAAGCCCAATATTCATTGCGTAGGCCTGCCGCAGTTCGAATTCCCAGGGCGCGCCGGTGTAGTTCTTCTGACTTTCGAGGTGGGGCAGGATCACATCGAAAAATGGCCAGCCGTGCGACCATTGCCACAGCAGGTTTGGCGCGGTCAGGCAGACCGCGATCAAAGCGCCCAGCCACGTTTGTGGCCACGCCAGCATGCGCCGCGCCGCCGTTGCCAGGACGCCAGCCGCCAGCGCCACGAGCCAGACGGCAATTCCCCATTTGGCCTCCATGGCGATTCCCGCCAGCAGGCCGGTCCACACCAGATCGGAGCGCCGGTCCTTCAGAAGCGCGCGCATGAGCAAATAGGCGACACCCGTCCAGGCGATGGGTTCGAAGGTGGACGTTGTGAGCTTCGAGGTCAGCCCGACAAGACCGGGCGCAATGCCTGCTGCCAGCGCGGCGATGAACGCCGCTCTTGCGCCGCCGCCGAGCAGGCGCGCAAAAGCCGCGCAGAGGAAAACAAACCCCACGGCTGCTATCCCTGCCGGCAGGCGCAATAGCCAGATGTTTACGCCAAGAATCTGCGTCGCGGCAGCGATCAGCGGCACCAGCGGCGGCTGATCGACATAGCCGAAATCCGGGTGCCAGCCGCAGGCGAGAAAATACAGTTCGTTGCGATGGGCGTCGTAGCCGCCCGCAGTCGCAAGATGCAAGACAGCGACCAGAAAGGCTACCAGCCAGACGGCTGGCTGACGCAAAAAAGCCGCCCTGACTGAATTGGTCGCATGCGGATATGGCAGAGCAATAGATGGGCCGGCTTGATCGATCGGGGCGGACATCCAAGACACTCGAAGGGTGCCTGCCAACCTATCAAGCGCCGCCGCCGCGCGCCTAATGAATTAGCGGTAAGGCTGCCAATCGTCTATCAGCGTCCAAGACTTCAACTTCGCCCCTTGATCTTGAAGATCACCGGCAGGGTAAAATTCAATCCCTCGTCGGCGACGAGCGGCGGCGGCGGCGGTACTGGATCGGATCTCCGCACCATCGCCAGCGCCGCCTGGTCGAACGCCGCATCGCCCGATCCCTTGACGATGCTGGTCGAAAGAACATGTCCCATCCTGTCCAGCTCGAAGCCGACAAGGATCTCGGCGCTCTTCTGCGAGCGCTCCGCCGGATAACGCTTGTGCTTGTCCAGATGGGCGAGCAGTTCCTTCTGCCAGGTCGCCCGCATGCGCCGCGCGCTTTCTCCGGTGCCCTGCGCGGGAGCGACCGAGCGCGGTCCCTCCTGGAATGGCCTCTGTACTGGGCGTCGCGGTTGCCTCCGCGGCGACCAATTCCGTTGAGGCCGAGGCTTGCACGGCGGCGATTTTGGTATCGTCTTCCTTCGGCTTGCTGGAATCGTTCGGCGTCACCGCCCGATCCGGATTTTCGGTTTCGGTCGGCACATCCTTCGGCAACTCCGTCTCTTTCAGCTCGGCCTTCTGTTCGGCGAGCGCGGGCGAGGCGACGGAAGCTTCGGTGTCCGGCCCCGGCGGCAGATCGGTAGCCTCAAGATGCGGCGACATCATCTCCAGACCGATCTCGATCGCAGGTGCACCGAGGGAGTCGTCGAGATCGTCGGCCCGCAGATGCGCAACCGCCAGCGCGGCACCGCCGAGGTGAAGCGCAAGCGCGGCTACGCCTGCGAAAATCCACAGCCGCCGCGAAGGTTTTTTTCGTTATCGAGGTCGGACATCGCGATACGTCAGCCGCTCAAGGTTTTGGATTTCTGGCGCGAAGGCGCAGTTCTCCGGAACGCCTTCCAGCGCGACCAGCTTGATCTTCGAATAGCCGCCGGCGCGCAGGATTTCCAGCACGTCCATCAGCTCGCCATAGGGCACGGCGCGATCGGCGCGCAGGAAGATAAAGCGATCCTTGCTCGCGTCTGCCATCGCATCGAGCGAGCGAACCAGATCGACCCGTTTGACCGGGTTTCTCCGATCGCCAGCGCGAGATCGGGCTTGATGCTGACATAGGTCGGCTTGTCCGGCTTCTTCTGCGGGGTCGCGGTCGACGACGGCAGATCGATCGGAAGATCGACGGTCGACAGCGGCGCCGCCACCATGAAGATGATCAAGAGGACAAGGATGACGTCGATAAAGGGCGTGACGTTGATCTCGTGCGTTTCCGCGAAATCGCCGTCGTCATCAAGGTCCGTGTCTGCGATCGAAGCGCCCATCGCCTACTCCGCCGCGCGCGTATGCACGCTGCCAAGAGAACTGACATGGGTGCGATCGAGATCGCGCGACAATAATCGCGCCGCCGCGCCCGACGACCGGCCGACCAGTTCGAGGTAGCCCTTCGTCACGCGCGAAAAGTGGTTGTAGATGATGACGGCCGGGATCGCGGCGGCGAGACCGAACGCGGTGGCGAGCAGCGCCTCGGCGATGCCAGGCGCAACCACCGCAAGATTGGTCGTCTGCGATTTCGAGATGCCGATAAAACTGTTCATGATGCCCCACACCGTGCCGAACAGGCCGACAAATGGTGACGTCGCACCAACGGTCGCAAGCACTCCCATGCCGAGCCGGATCCGGCGCGCTTCGGCGCGCACGATTTCGGCAAAGCTCGACGCCGCCCGTTCCTTGATGCCGCTATCGCTGGAAATTCCCGCCGACAGCCGCCCTTCGCGCATGGCGGCAGCGAGCAACGACGACAGTACGCTGTCCTTTGCGCCGAGCGCGAATTGCGCTTCCGCCAGCGACTTCGCGTCGCTGATCTTGCCGAG
Source organism: uncultured Alphaproteobacteria bacterium (assembly GCA_963823115.1). Lineage (GTDB taxonomy): Bacteria > Pseudomonadota > Alphaproteobacteria > Rhizobiales > Xanthobacteraceae > Bradyrhizobium. The sequence continues at coordinate 84,922 of CAWGKJ010000061.1, forward strand.
CGCCGCCCGCAGCTTGCGCTGAACGAGAGACAGCTCGATCATCTTGGCGATGAAGATGGTCCATGTCGCCAGCGAGGCGAAGGCAAGCCCGATCATGACAGCTTTGACCAGGATATCCGCCGACAGGAACATCGACCAGGGCGACAGCTCGCGCGCCCGGCGTCGTCGATTTGCGCCTGGTCGTCAGCCGGGTTGTTGCTACTGCGGACACCGGCGCGGATGGAAGCGAGCCGGCGCATCGGGGCCTGGCCGCGGGGGCCATGCGCCGAACGCCGCCAGTTGCGACAGCGCGGGGGCTTGCTGGGGCGCAGGGGCTATTTTGCTGTGCCCACGACGGTGATGCCAGCGACAGCATCGCCAGCGCGACGCATCAGCATAGGTCGCTCGAAAAGGTGAGGTGTTCATATGTTCGGTCCAATAGCGGATCAGATTGTGAGGATGCATCCGGCCGGATACGGCTCGTGCGGGATGCGGAGGGTGTCACCACGACGCGGCCGGATCGGGCGCAAAGGCGCCGAAGCCAGCCATCGACCTCAGGCGATCGGCGGAGCGCGCGGTTGAAACGCGACGCGTGCGGACTTCGGATCGACGAACTCGGCGCCGGCAGGTCAAATACAGGAAAGCGCGGCTTGAGGCCCCGGCAGATCAGGCGGTGCTGCGGCCACCATTGCGTTGGCCAGCGCCATGACGGCGCAGATTGCGCAGCCATCGGTTGGCTGGCCGGCGGGCCCATGGCCGGAGGAGGATCTTGGACCGAACGGCGCCGGAAGCGTTCGCCTGCGAACTTTGTCCGATGCGTCCCGAAACGCGTGGCCGCAAAACCAAGCCGTATCGTGAAGCCCCGATTGCTTCGCGACCGCCGATGCGACCGCCTGCGCGCCACTGCTGCCGTGGAAGTGCCCGAACGACAGCAGGAACTGGATCGCCAGCGCGAAAAGCGCGAGCCGCGATCCAAGCCTGATGTTTGATCGAAACCATTTCATGCCGGCATGTGCCTTGATCAGAGCGTCTGGATGCGTATCTGAGCATCGATCATGTTACAGTATAACATATCGGGGATCGCGCCTAGTAAAGTATTGGCTATCGCCCCGGCAGCGGAATCGCAATAGATACCGTTCAATTTGATCGTTTCAGGGCATCCATACCGCTGCTCAGCGACACGCCGAAATCGTCGCGGCGAGCATCCGCGCTTCGGGCGACCGAGATTACTTGGCCGCGATGCGCCGGGAGGCTCGGCAAAGCCCTTGATCCGCTCCTTGATGTCCTGGAGCGTCTGCAGGCTGGTTTCGATGGCGCTGGCCGGAATATCCTGCAGCACATCTGACGCAATGGAGTCGCGCAAACTGTCGAGATCATCGACAAGCTGGCGGCCGCTCGCGCGTGAGGAACAGCCGGTTGGCGCGCCGGTCCCTGGGATCGTGGCCGTCGCTCGAGAAGGCCGTGCTCGACCAGACGATCGAGCAGGCGCACCAGCGAGATCGGTTGCAGTTCGAGCACGTCGGCCAGATCGACCTGGGACAATCCTTCCTGCTGCCGCAACCGGAACAGCACGATCCACTGCGCGCGCGTGGTGCCGCGGCCCTTGGCGCGATGATCGATATAGTTGCGCAGCAGGCGCGAGCTTTCGACAAGTTGCGCAACCAGCTGGCGTTTCAGATCGAGAGACATGGGTCGGTCGGTCCTCCAAAGCTTTCCAATTGTTTAGGATTCTCAAGTTATAGTGTGTTTACACATTAAGTGCACGCATATTATATCTAGGTACTCTGGGAACCGTTGTGTAGCCCGCTACTTCTAATTTTTTGAGCCCATGAGCCAACATGAAGAAGTCACGGACGATCCGCTGGGTTTTGCTGATCTCGGCCGTCGTGCGGCTGGGCTATTTCGGCTGGCACCGATTTCACGGCGGAGACCAGCGCGACGGCCGAGCAAAGTGCCGCAAAAGCCGGCGCGCAGCCGCCGTTCGCGTCACCATCGCGCCGGTCGAGAAGACGGATTTTCCGGTCTATCTGACCGGGCTCGGGACCGTCCAGGGCTTCAATACCGTGGTGGTGCGGACCCGCGTCGACGGCCAGATCGACAAGATCGCCTTCAAGGAGGGCCAGCTGGTCAACCAGGGCGACCTGCTCGTCGAGATCGATCCCCGGCCCTACCAGGCGGCGCTCGACCAGGCCAAGGCCAAGAAGGCGCAGGATGAGGCCAATCTGGCCAACGCCAATCTGGATCTGCAGCGCTACACCAAGCTCGGCGAATTCGCGACCCGGCAGCAGACCGACACCCAGCGTTCCACCGTTGCGCAATTGACCGCGCAGATCGCGGCCGACGATGCCGCCATCTTCAACGCCCAGACCCAGCTCGATTACACCGCCGGTCAAGTCGCCGATCTCGGGCGTCGCCGGCCTGCGTCAGGTCGATATCGGCAACATCGTCAACGCCTCGACCCAGACCGGCATCGTGACGATCGCCCAGATCGAGCCGATCGCCGTCATTTTCACCGCGCCGGAAGAGCAACTGCCCTATATAAACGAGGCGCAATCGATCCAGCCGCTCAAGGTGATCGCGATCACGACCGACGGCAAGAAACCACTGGCCGAGGGAACGTTGGCGGTGGTCAACAATCAGGTCGACACCACCAGCGGGACCATTCGCCTCAAGGCGGTGTTCGACAACAAGGACCATGCATTGTGGCCGGGTCAGTCGGTCTCTACGCGGCTTCTGGTGAAGACGCTGAAGGATGCGACGGTGGTTCCCGACGACGCGATCCAGCATGGTACCGAAGGGCTCTACGCCTATGCCGTCAATCAGGACAACAAGGCCGAGCTGCGCAAGGTCAAGGTCAGCCAATCGATCGACGGACGCTCCGTGGTCGATGAGGGCCTGTCGCCGGGCGAGCAGGTGATCACGGCCGGCCAGTACAAGGTCCAGCCCGGCACCCTCGTCAGCACGGCGGTGGCAAGTTCGGATCCGGCGCAACCCGGGGCCAAGCCCGGAATGAGCGAGGGCATTTCAGCACCTTTCATTCGCTACCCCATCGGCACCTCGCTGATGATGGCGGGCATTCTTTTCGTCGGCCTCGTCGCCTATCCGCTGCTGCCGGTCGCGCCGCTGCCGCAGGTGGACTTCCCGACCATCCAGATCACCGCGACCTTGCCGGGCGCCAGCCCCGAAACCATGGCCTCCTCGGTGGCGCAGCCGCTGGAGCGGCAATTCGCGCAGATTCCCGGCATCGCGCAGATGACCTCGACGAGCTACCTGGGAACGGCGGCGGTCACGATCCAGTTCGACCTCAACCGCAGCATCGACGGTGCCGCCAACGACGTTCAGGGCGCCATCAACGCCGCCAGCGGCCAGCTGCCGAAAAACCTTCCCTCGCCCGCCGACCTACCGCAAGGTCAACCCGGCGGACTCGCCGATCCTGCTGTTGTCGGCGACGTCGGACACGCTGCCGCTGACCACGGTCAGCGACGCCGTCGACGCCCAGCTCGCGCAACAGATCAGCCAGATTTCCGGCGTGGCACAGGTGATTATTGGCGGCCAGCAAAAGCCGTCGATCCGCATCCAGGTCGATCCCGCCAAACTGGTCGCCAAAGGCCTGTCGCTGGAGGACGTCCGCAACCAGATCACGATCACCACGGTCGACAGCCCGAAGGGCAACATCGACGGCGCGACGCGCGCCTATACGATCTACGCCAACGATCAATTGCTGGACTCGAAGGACTGGAACGACGTCATCATCGCCTACCGCAACGGCGGGCCTCTGCGGATTCGCGACATCGGCCAGGCCGTCACGGGACCGGAAGACGCCAAGCAGGCGGCCTGGGCCAACGGCAAGCGCGGCGTGTTCCTGGTGGTCTTCAAGCAGCCCGGCGCCAACGTCATCGACACCGTCGACAGGATCAAGTCGCTGCTGCCGCGGCTGGTGGCCGCGATTCCGCCGGCGATCAAGATCGAGATCATCAGCGACCGCACCCAGACCATTCGCGCCGCGGTCGAGGACGTGCAGTTCACGCTGCTGATCACCATCGCGCTCGTCGTCATGGTCATCTTCATCTTCCTGCGCAGTTTCTGGGCGACCGTCATCCCGACCGTAACCGTGCCGCTGGCCTTGCTCGGCGCCTGCGCCCTGATGTGGGTGTTCGGCTATACCCTCGACAACCTGTCGTTGATGGCGTTGACGATCGCCGTCGGCTTCGTCGTCGACGACGCCATCGTGATGCTCGAAAACATCACGCGCTATATCGAGGAAGGCGAGAAGCCGCTTGCCGCCGCGTTCAAGGGCGCCAGCGAGATCGGCTTCACGATCATGTCGATCAGCATTTCGCTGGTCGCGGTGCTGATCCCGCTTCTGCTGATGGGCGGCATCATCGGCCGCCTGTTCCGCGAATTCGCGGTGACACTGGCGATGACGATCTTCGTTTCGATGGTGGTGTCGCTGACGCTGACGCCGATGATGGCATCGCGCTTCCTGCGCGCGCACGGCGAAACCAAACACGGCCGGTTCTACCAATGGAGCGAGCGTGCATTCGACGCGCTGCTCCACGCCTATGAACGCGGGCTCGATCATCGCCATGCGCTGGCAGCTGACGACGCTTGCTGATCTTCTTCGCGACACTGGGATTGTCGGTCTATCTGTTCATCATCATTCCCAAGGGCTTCTTCCCGCAGCAGGATAACGGCCTGATCACCGCCACGTCCGAAGCCTCGCAGGATATTTCCTTCGCCGCGATGAAGCGGCGGCAGGAGGCGCTCGGCGAGATCGTGCGGGCAGACCCCGATGTCGCCAGCGTGGCTATGGCGATCGGCGGCAGCGGCCGGGCCGGCAACAACGGCAACATGTTCATCACGCTGAAGCCGCGCAACGAACGCACCGCCTCCGCCCAGCAGATCATCGCCCGCCTGCGTCCCAAGCTCGAAAAGGTCGAGGGCGCCCGGCTCTACATGCAGGCGGCGCAGGACGTGCGGCTCGGCGGCCGGCCGACCCGGACGCAGTTCGAGTTCACGCTTCAGGATGCCAATCTCGACGAGCTGAACGAATGGGCGCCGAAGATCCTGGCCAGGATGCAGACGCTGCCCGAGCTGCGCGACGTCGCCACCGACCAGCAGAGCCAGGGCACCACGCTGCAGCTGAAGATCAACCGCGACACCGCGTCGCGCTACGGCATCCAGCCGCAATTGATCGACGACACGCTTTACGACGCGTTCGGCCAGCGTCAGGTCACGCAGTATTTCACCCAGCTCAACAGCTACCACGTGATCCTGGAGGTCCTGCCCGAGCTGCAGGGCAACCTCGATACGCTCGACAAGATCTATATCAAGTCGCCGACCACGGGCGATCGAGGTGCCGTTGTCGACGTTCGCGACCTGGACCAGCGTGCCGGTGCGGCCGCTCTCGATCAGCCATCAGGGCCAGTTCCCGGCGATCACGATCAGCTTCAACCTCGCGCAGGGCGTGGCGCTCGGCCAGGCAACCGATGCCGTGCAGAAGGCGATGGCCGAACTCGGCGCGCCGGCTACGCTGAACTCGAGCTTCCAGGGCACCGCGCAGGCGTTCCAGCAATCGCTGGGCACCGTGCCGCTGCTGATCCTGGCGGCCCTCGTCGTGGTCTACCTGATCCTCGGCATTCTCTACGAAAGCTACATCCACCCGCTCACGATTCTGTCCACGCTGCCTTCGGCCGGCGTCGGCGCGCTCGCGATCCTGATGGCGTTCGGCTACGACTTCAGCCTGATCGCACTGATCGGCATCATCCTGCTGATCGGCATCGTCAAGAAGAACGGCATCATGATGGTCGACTTCGCGATCTCGGCCGAGCGCGACGAGCACCTGTCGCCGGAGCAATCGATCCGAAAGGCTGCCCTGCTGCGGTTTCGCCCGATCATGATGACGACCATGGCGGCGATGCTCGGCGGCGTGCCGCTGATGCTGGGCACCGGCACCGGATCGGAAATCCGCCAGCCGCTCGGCTACGCGATGGTCGGCGGCCTGATCGTCAGCCAGGCGCTCACGCTGTTCACGACGCCGGTCGTGTATCTCTATCTCGACCGGCTCTCGAACTGGTTTGCGGGCTGGGGAAGATCGGGAAATGACGATCGGCGAACAGCCCGAGGGCGAGCAAGGCTCCATCAAGCAAGCCGCCGAGTGACTTGACATTGATCGCATGCCGGCACATCCGGGAGAGCCCCTCATCTCGGAGCCGGATCCGATGAACATATTCGCAAAACTTGCAATCCTCGTCGCCCTCGCCGCCTTCGGATCGCCTGGCCACGCCCAGCAGGCAGCCAAATCAAAGGCTGCGCCGCAGCGCGGCCCAGACGCCGGCAGCGCCTCAGGCCGAGACTCCGCCGGCAAACGCGCCCGCAGCCCGGCTGGGCCGCACGATGCACCAGCGCAAGCCGTGGCGCCCCGCTCGAATGCGTGATGGAGCAGACCGCGGTCTTCGCCAAGACCGGACAGTTGATCGTGCTCATCAACATTCGAGTGCCAGGCGATACCCATACGCCGGTTGCGCTCGTGCAGTTGCCGCTCGGACTTAATCTGCCGACTGGCGCCAAATTGCAGGTCGATGACGGCAAGCCCATCGACCTGCAGATCCAGACCTGTGAGAACCGGGGCTGCTACGCCAGCACCCCGATCGCGCCCGACCTGCTGGCGCCGCTGAAATCGGGGAAGCAGTTGAAGGTGTCGTTTCAAAACCTCGGCAAGGAAACCATCACCATTCCGATGCCGCTTGCCGATTTCGCCGCCGCTTACGACAAGATAAAATAGTCGGACCTTTTGATTTTTCGTTGCCCTCGCGCAGCGGCAGCACGCGTCGCCGCCGAACTTTCTGGCGTGACGGCGTCACGCAGCGTCGACGTCCCGAATGCCGCGCAACCGGCGGCGCAAATGGCCGTAGCCCAATTGCAAGAAGCCGCGCCGCGCGCTTGCCAAGGCCGGGAGCTTGCGAGTAGAACGGCGCACGCTTGCGCCGGACTTGCCTAATCCATCGCAAGAACTGTCAAGAATCCCTATAAGTACTTGAAAATACTAATAGATTTTGGGGAATGGTGTAACGGTAGCCTATCGGTTTTCGGGCTAAACCGTTGAAATCTCACGCCTGGTTTTGCAAACCTCCTCCATTTTGATCCGGCTATTTCCGGTCACGTCTGAGACGTTTGGAAAACCTTTCTCGTTGCCCTCGGTGTTGAGCAGTGTGAGTAAGCGTCCAAGACTGACCCCTCCGCCGCTCCACGATATTGAGTGCGATCCCCAGATCCTCCGCATTGTGCGCCATCGGTCCCGAAACCATCAGATCGGGGATAACCTCGATGCCCGGGCAATGACCGGCCTTTGCTTGGTACGATCCCGTGTGTCGGCCTGTGCGAGTAGATTCCGCAATAATGGGCGGGATTGCGCAATCCGCCGGCGCTGTCGCTGCCGACATCGAGCGCTCCTCGTAGAAACTCCACCAAAGCAACGCTCCCAACGTGAACTCCCGAATTGGTCGCGATCCGTTTCGCACTGACGAAAGAGAAGTATTGTCCGGTGCCAGCGCGCTCGCCTCCGGCTATGCGTACACTTGAGACGATTTGAGCAAATCAGATCACTACTCGGCCAAGAGGTGACCCTACTGCGATCAGCGCCGTGAGGGCGACAAGAGCAGCTGCGCTTGCAAGTAGTCCGGCAAGGATGATGAAACTCTTGTTGGTACAGGCGAGGTCAAGTCTGTCGTTTGTATCAGCCTCCATTTCCAAGGTAGCGAGCGGCGGTCTGCGATCCCGCCACCTGGCGTGGTCGCCTGATGCTGAACAAAGTTTTGCTCCTTCGCTTTTTGCGTTAGGATGCCCACCAGGGCAAACGTGTAAAATAGCGCGTCATCCGTTCGGGTGATCCAGCAAGTTCTGTCGCGTCGATTGGATGGGGG
>CAWGKJ010000062.1:0-51516 GCA_963823115.1 uncultured Alphaproteobacteria bacterium
CGGCGGCGAAGCCAGAAGGAGAAGACCTGATTCCCTTCGTCGTACAAAGGGCGGCAAATACTTGCGAACTGCGGCATTTGCGTCGTCGCTCCATACGCATCAGTTCGCTCATGCCGCGCGCTTCAGCGGGCGTGCGCGTTTGATCCGCTGGCGTTCCTTGGCGAGTGCATCGCCTCCCAAAGATCGCTGCGCCGCTGCACATTGAGCCAGAAATCGGGGCTATTGCCGAAGACCCGGGCAAGGATGAGCGCCGTCGCGGCGGTGACGTTGCGGCGGTTGTTGCACAACTCATTGACGTGTTTGCGCTGTACGCCCATCGCCTTCGCTAGCGCGCCTTGCGTCAGGCCCATCGGCTCCATGAATTCTTCGGTCAGAATTTCGCCGACGGTGGCCGGCTTGCGTTTCGTCGTCAACATGGTCTGCCTCCTCATCAATATTTATGGTCGTCCAGATAGATGCCAGTCCGCTTCCCCTCGCTCAGCATCCCACCGAAAGATGAGCCGCCATTGCTGGTTGACGCGGATCGAATGGAAGCCCGCCAGATTGCCGCGCAGCTTCTCGAAGTGATTGCTGGGCGGCACGCGCAAGTCCTGATCGGTCGTCGCGTCATCGATCATCTGTAGTTTGCTGAACAGCCGGCTTCAAGATCGGCCGGGATGTTACTTGAAAGAGCATCGTCCACAAAGAAATCCCGCAGCCAGCCATCCCGAAAGCTAACGATCATTCCGTCATTCCAATTTAGAGTAGTTGTACTACCCTATAACCCATTTCTCAAGAATGTTTTCCCGGCCCGCCGCTACTTCTTCGTTCCGGAATCGGAGCGCGACCATGCTCACAATCCGCCTTGGTCTGCTTGACAAGCTATCACCGGGGCGACGGCATCCGGTCAATGCTGGCGCAGAGCGCCACCGCGAAGCGGCTCGGCGTTGACGGGATGGCGGCGCTCCGGGTCCATATCCGCAAGCAGACGAGGCCGTGCCGCTTCTGCCCGCAGCAAGAAGATGAACTGCGCCAGCCTCAACAGACCTGATCGAACTGGCCTATCGGACGCCATGATACCGGATCGGCGATCCAGCGATTGATGTCGGATTTGCGCCAGCCTGCGCCGTCCGATGATTCTGATCATGCGAGGTGACAGTACGTCGCCGCGTTTAGCCAGGATGTCTGGAAGCTGTTGGCGGAGGAAGCGAAGCCCTTGACGTACTGCAATGCCATGCTCCAGGAGAAAGCCACGGATCTGATTGATCACAGCCGTTCGTTGGCCGACCAGACGAGATCGCACCCGGTGCAGTGCTTGGAGATCCAGCTGATCGTCGGTCTTCACTGGAACGCAGCGTGTCGACGGCCGCTGCACAGCCTCCGCGATCGCGTGGGCGTCTCTGAAGTCGTTTTTGTGGCCTTGCCGGAACGGTTTGGCGTAGGCTGGCGGTACCTGCCTGACGTCATGACCGAGCGCAATTAGCTCTCGAGCCACATAATGCGTCGCCATGCCAGCTTCGATTCCGATCAGGCAACGCGGCACATTGACAAGCCGGGCTGCGATCCGCCCACGGGCAACCTTCTCCCGCAAAACGATTGCCCCCTTGTCGTCGAGGCCGATCAAATGCAGGGTGTTCTTGCCCGTATCGATGCCAATGGTGTGTGCGACTGTAGCGGCTGTCTTATGGGAATAGCGATGTGCTCCTCGTGCTTCTAAGCCCCCCGCTCATTCTCTGAGCGGTTCTGGGCGGGAGCACGGCCGGTCCATCCCATTCTCCGACATTCGATGGTCACTGAACAAAAAAGCCCCGGTCGATGCCGGGGCTTTCAATTTCATCAGACAATTCCGATTGTATCAATTGTGAGTGTTGATCGTATCGGCTTCTTCAGCAGGCTACGGTTGTCTGGCCGGCCCGATCTGCGGCGCGCGGACCGGCTTGGCCATACCGTAGAACACAACGATGCCATGGCCACCGCAACGGGTCGAAAGACCCTCTTCGGGTTTTCCGTAACACGACGGGACGTCCTGCCAGTTGTTAGAGACCCAGACGTTGCCCGCCGGATCGATCGAGGCATCGACCAGCAACTGCATGCCGCCACCCTTGTAGCCGCCGGGCGGCGAGATCGGATCGCCGGTCTTCATGCCTGCCGGACAGGTCTCAGTCCGTGCACCGCAGAGTTCTGTCAGGCCACCGCCGGGCGCGAAGTTGGAAATCCAGGCATGGTCGTTACCATCGATCGACACCGCCCAGGCGCCCCAGATACTGCCCGGATTGAACGGAGATCCCGGTGCCGGGCTGCCGTCGGGTTGCAGCATCGACACGCTACCCAAGCCCGGATGATCCACTAAATCCTGAACTACAACATGGTCGATCGCCGAGAGCGGTCGATCGGTTAACTTGAGACCAAGAACACGCGCCTTTGTTTCCCAGGTTATTCCCGAGCCTGCCGTGTTGGTAATCCAGGCGTTGCCTTTGCTGTCGATCGCCATACCTTTGCCGCTGGCGCCGCCGGTGGGAAACACTTCGACCTTAGTCGGATCACTCGCGGGAAAGCGTGTTACTGTGTCGCCAAGGGCGTTGGTGATCCAGATGCGATCTTGCTGGTCGATCGCCAGGTGGAACGGACCGTTGAGCTTGCAGGGGCTGTCCTTGTTGGGTTTGCCGTCGGCGGATTGGCAATAGAACTTCACCTTGCTCGGGTCGCCTTTCGGCATGAACACGACCTTGTCGTCGCCGAAATCTAACGCCCAAACATCGCCACCAGGAGTGACGATAATGCCCTGCATCGTACGGAGTTTGCCCCCGAAGTTGTAGCCCTCGGGCGGCGAAAGTGGCTTGCCGTCCTTGTCGAAGAGCGAAATCGTCTGGCCGCTGGTGTTGGTTACCCACACGCGGTCGTTGGCATCGATCGTTGTCCCGAACCCGGGGCCGAGCAGGCCACCGCCAGTGAACCCAGTGGTCATCGGGGAAAGCGGCTGGCCGTTCGAAGCGAACTTCGACAAGTTGCCGTTCCACAGATCGTCGTGCCCCTGCCACCCGACGAGGAAGTTATCGCCGCTCCAGGCGTTGCCCTCGCTGTCGAACATCACCTTAGCGCCACCCGCGTTACCGCCACCGGAGAACTTGAGCGGCAGGACCCACGAACCCGGCGCAAAACTCAGATAGGGCATGAACGGGGTTTCGCGCATGCGCTTGCCCTGGGGCACCGGATAGAACGCATCCAGCAACGCGAAGACGCGCTCCGGCTTGAACCCCGCATTGCGCGCAATCGACAGCGCAGCGGCCAGCGTGTCATTCGGGGCATCGCCCTTTGGCGGGGTGGCCGCCGTGTAGAGCTGGGGGCACGCATCGGGCGTCACGCGCGTGACGCATCCGGCAAGCACATCGGCGAGCGTTGCAAAGTTGGCCATCGTGGGCGTCTGCGTGCTGTTTAAGCCGTCCTGGATTGTTCCGCCGTATCCGCCGGTCTGTAGATCGACGAAATTCGGCACGTTGCCGGCAGCAATGCGAAGACCGAGTGCCGGTCCTTTGATCGTGGAGCCTTCGAGAAACTGCGCATGGGTCCACACCGACGCCACGGTCGTCATCTCGTTAATCGTGACGGTGGCCGGAGGTTTGTTACTTATCACCGTCATCAGCGCGATTGCGGGATTGTCACCTCCTTGCTGGTTGTGGCCGCCCTTCGCGATCAGATAGAGCGAGACCATGCCGGGCTCGCTAGTTGTGTCGAGGGTGAAACTGCCGTCAGGGCCGGTGCTGGCCTGGCCCAGTTGTTTCGGCGCGTCCGCACTGGCTGCCCAGAGAGTGACCGTCGAACCTATGATCGGCTGGCCACCGCCGAGAACCCTCCCCTTGAGCGTATCTGCAGCAGCGGTCCCGCACGCAAAACCAATTAAAACTGCAGCCAAAAGCGTGGGGGCTTTGACGAACTTGAATATCGAACCTTGGCGAGATTGCTTCATTGATTATCCTCCAAAGCAGATGCCAAATCAGACGTGGAGTTCTAAGGAAGCTTAACGCATCCGGCGCGGTTCAGCCGCGTTATTTTTGATCTTGACACTTACCCGCCTGCGCCGCAGGCGACGCTGGCCGGATGGTCCATCGTTTGCGTGCCAGCCTCCCTTGAATAAGTGCAATGTCAAGGATCACTGCTTTGTTGAAAGGAGCTTCACGATGAGGCGCTTTTTCGATCTTACTTTTCGACCGTTCTTTGTTCTCACCGGGATCGGGACGGCATTGGCTGGACTGTATGCGTTTTGGCCGCGTTGGGCAGTGGAAAGGATCGCGAAGATCGGTTTCGTCCAAGACTACACAATCGTTCTGCAGCACTGGGGCGTGATGGTCGGATTGATGGGCGTCTTCATGATCATCGCTGCGTTTCGCAAGGACTGGCGGAAACCAATTCTTATCTACAGCGGTTTCGAAAAATCGTTCATGGTTTTTCTGGTAGCGACGAACATAAGCCACCCCTTTTCGCAAGGATTCTGGGTTGGCGCTGGGATGGACGCCACGGTCGTTTTATACACAATCGTTTACTTTGCAGTATTCGGCTTCACCTCCTATTCCACGAGCGAACTTTCAAATTGATTCACTGCTGGATTGCGCGAGCAACAGTGCCTTTTGTTGTGATGGTTAAGTCCGGTTGTGGCACATCGCGTCGTTGCGCTGCTATGCAGCAATACGTCGGCTATCAAGGCATAGCGGACTCTGGCGTGGCGTCAGCCCGGCAGATTTATGGGTTCACGGCCTAGTGAAATCCCGAGATCCGTCTTAGGTTCGAATTCCGGACAGGCTTTAAATCTCCACGGCCAACAAGTGTCGATCTCGGTCAAAACCTGCCCGGGCATGACGAGAACATACGGAAACAACCATGAGACTGCCGCGCGAGATCGGACCCATCCACTTCGTCGGGATCGGCGGTATCGGCATGAGCGGCATTGCCGAGGTCCTGAGCAATCTCGGCTATACCGTGCAGGGCTCCGATGCCTCCGAGAACGCCAATGTCGGCCGCCTGCGCGACAAGGGCATCAAGATCACCGTCGGCCACAAGGCCGAGAACGTGGCCGGTGCCGATGTGCTCGTCGTGTCGACCGCGATCAAGCGCGACAATCCCGAGCTGATGGCGGCGCGTGCCCAGCGTATTCCCGTGGTGCGCCGCGCCGAAATGCTCGCCGAACTGATGCGGCTGAAAAGCTGCGTCGCCATCGCCGGCACGCACGGCAAGACCACCACGACCTCGATGGTCGCGGCTCTGCTCGATGCCGGCGATCTCGACCCGACCGTGATCAACGGCGGCATCATCAACGCCTACGGCACCAACGCCCGGCTCGGGGCAGGCGAGTGGATGGTGGTGGAAGCCGACGAGAGCGACGGTACCTTTCTGAAACTGCCGGCCGACATCGCCATCGTCACCAATGTCGACCCCGAGCATCTCGATCACTTCAAGACGTTCGATGCTGTACAGGACGCGTTCCGCAACTTCGTCGAGAACGTGCCGTTCTACGGCTTCGCCGTGATGTGCATCGACCATCCTGTGGTGCAAGTCCTTGTCGGCAAGATCGAGGACCGTCGCATCATCACCTATGGCGAAAACCCGCAGGCCGATGTGCGGCTGATCGATCTGAACCCGTTTGGCGGCGGCTCCAGCTTCAAGGTCGCGTTCCGTGACCGTAAGACCGAGGTCGCGCATGAGATCGCTGACCTGCATCTGCCGATGCCGGGGCGGCACAACGCGCTCAACGCCACCGCGGCGATCGCCGTGGCCCACGAGTTGGGGCTCGCGGACGATACCATCCGAAAGGCGCTCGCCGGCTTCGGCGGCGTGAAGCGGCGCTTCACCCGGACCGGCGAATGGAACGGCGTCACCGTCATCGACGACTACGGCCATCACCCCGTCGAGATCGCGGCGGTGCTGAAGGCGGCGCGGGAATCCACCAATGGCAAGATCATCGCCGTGGTGCAGCCGCACCGCTTCACCCGCCTGCAATCGCTGTTCGAGGAATTCTGCACCTGCTTCAACGACGCCGACACCGTCGTCGTCGCCGAGGTCTATCCGGCCGGCGAGGCGCCGATATCAGGCATCGACCGCGATCATTTCGTGCTGGGCCTGCGCGCGCATGGCCATCGCGAGGTGATCCCGCTGCCAAATTCCGCCGATCTCGCCGTGTCGTCCACGGCATCGCAGCCAGCGGCGATTATGTCGTCTGCCTCGGCGCCGGCAACATCACGCAATGGGCCTACGCGCTGCCGGGTGAATTGAAGGCACTGGGGTAGAGGTGGCAACCTTTCCCGACATCACGCCCGATCTCAAAGCCGCGATGCCTGCCTTGCGCGGGCGGCTGTTGGCGAACCAGTCGCTTGCCGAGCTGACATGGTTTCGGGTCGGCGGCCCGGCCCAGGTGCTGTTCACGCCATCGGACGAAGACGACCTGTCCTATTTCCTGGCGCACCTGCCGGCTGGACTGCCGATTTACGCCGTCGGCGTCGGCTCCAACCTGATCGTGCGCGACGGCGGCCTGCCGGGCGTGGTGATCAGGCTCAGTCCGCGTGGTTTCGGCGAAACCAGTGTCCAGGGCGATATCGTCAGCGCCGGCGCCGCCGCGCTCGACAAGCGCGTGGCGGAGGCCGCGGCGGCGGCCAATATCAGCGGACTGGAATTCTTCTACGGCATTCCCGGCACCATCGGCGGCGCGCTGCGCATGAACGCCGGCGCCAATGGCAGCGAGACCAGGGATGTCCTGATCGAGGCGACCGGCATCGGCCGCGACGGCAAGAAACATGCGTTCACCAATGCGGACATGAAGTTCGTCTACCGCAACAGCGGCGTCGATCCCTCGATCATCTTCACCTCGGCGCGTTTTCGCGGGACGATCGCCGCCGCCGGAAGTAATCCGCGCGCGGATGAACGAGGTGCAAAACCACCGCGAGACCGCGCAGCCGATCCGTGAAAAGACCGGCGGATCGACCTTCAAGAATCCGCCGGGTCAAAGCGCCTGGAGGCTGATCGATGCGGCGGGTTGCCGGGGATTGCGCGTCGGCGGCGCGCAGGTGTCGGAGATGCACTGCAATTTCCTGATCAACACCGGCGCGGCAACCGGCCATGATATCGAAACCCTCGGCGAAACCGTCCGCGCGCGGGTGAAGGAAAATTCCGGAATTGAGCTACACTGGGAGATCAAGCGGATCGGAATCGAGCCAGAGTGATGCGGATTACCATTCTTTTCGGAGGCACGAACAAGGAGCGCCTGGTGTCGGTGGCGTCAGCCCAGGCGCTGCATGCGGCCTTGCCCGACGCCGATCTGTGGTTCTGGGATGTCGATGACACCGTGCATGAGGCCTCCTCCGAGATGCTTCTGAAGCATTCGCGGCCGTTCGAGCAGCCGTTCAAGCCGGGCACGCCCAGCATCGGCAGGATCGAGGCGGCGCTCGACAAGGCAAAGGCGGAGGACCGCCTGCTGGTGCTCGGTCTTCACGGCGGCACGGCGGAGAATGGCGAGCTTCAGGCCATGTGCGAGATGCGCGGGATTCCATTCACCGGTTCCGGATCGGCTTCGTCGCATCTCGCCTTCGACAAGATCGCCGCCAAGCGCTTTGCCGAGATAGCGGGAGTGAAGGCGCCGGCCGGCGTTGCCCTGGAAGATTTGGAGAAGGCGCTGGCCGAATACGGCAGGCTGATTGCCAAGCCGGCCCGCGACGGTTCCAGCTACGGACTGATCTTTGTCAACGCGATCCAGGACCTCGTCGCCGTGCGTCGCGCCGCCAAGATCGAAGAATATGTGATCGAGCCATTCATCGCGGGGAGCGAGGCGACCTGCGGCGTGCTGGAGCAACTGGACGGCTCGCTGATCGCGCTTCCGCCGGTCGAGATCATTCCAGCGGAAGGCGCGTTCGACTACGAGGCCAAATACATCGCCAAGGCGACGCAGGAGATTTGCCCCGGACGTTTTGCCCCTGAAATCAGCGCGCAAATCATGGATCACGCGGTCAGGGCACACAGGGCGTTGTCCTGCAGCGGCTATTCACGTTCAGACTTCATTGTTTCGGACCAGGGGCCGATTTATCTGGAAACCAATACCTTGCCGGGTCTGACCAAAGCCTCGCTCTATCCGAAGGCGCTCAAGGCCCAGGGCATCGTGTTTGTCGATTTTTTGCAAGATCAGATTGTGATGGCAGAAAGACGCTCTCATAAGTAGTGCAAACCCCGACCGGAAGGGACCGGGGAAATCGCGATCGTTCATCGCCAAAGCTTTACGAATTCGGGGCAAACTAAGCAGAAACAAACCTGTACTGCATTGACATTACGCGGCCTTTTGAAGAGGTCGAAGCGCCACGTCGAAGCCAAGTTTATTGAGCTGTGACACGAGCCGCTTGGCTTTGACGTCGGTGGCTCGCCGGTCGAAGTGGTCGCCTCCGAGATCATGGTGTTCGACGCCGTTCTTGAGCATGTGGTAGATCGCGGTGAGCATGGAGGCGGCCACGGCGCAGATCGCCTTCTTCGCCCCACCGCGAGCCCTTAGCCGGTTGAACTGCGCTTTGTAATAGCTGTCCTTCTTCTTGACGGCTGACCAGGCGCACTGAACGAGCATCGTTTTCAGCCAGGGAGCGCCCTTGCGCAGACGCGAGGACTTTCGCTTGCCGGCGCTCTCGTTCTGGCCCGGGCATAGTCCTGCCCATGCCACAAGATGCCCCGCCTCTGCAAAGCGGCTCATATCCGTGCCGATCTCCGACAGGATGGTAGTAGCCGACAAAGCGCTGACGCCGGGTATGGTGCTGAGCAGACTGATCAGGGATCGAAAGGTGGCGTGACCCGCCTCCACCTCGGCATCCATGTCGGCAATCGCCGCGTCTACCTGCCGGTCGATCTCGATGCTGGCGGCGTCCAAGGCGTCATACTGGCTCAGATAAAGCTTGAGCATGAAGCGGTGATGATCCGTCAGCCGGCCATGGAGAGCATCATACAGCTGTTTGGGCGAGGCTTTCAGTCGCCGATCGGCCAAGGCTGCCAGCTTCGAAGGATTTCTGACGCCAGCGATCATCGCCTCGATCATCTTGCGACCTGATACCCCCATGATGTCGCTGATCACTGAGTTTAGCTTGATATTTGCCTCTTCCAGCGTTTTTTGGATCCTTTGGGTATAACGGGTCTGCTCGCGGGTTAGTTGCTTGCGGGCGCGAAGCAGCGAACGAAGATCCTGGATCTGTTGTTCTGGGATAAAGCTTGCCTTGATCAGACCGCAGGCCATGAGATCGGCGATCCAGGCCGCATCGTTGACGTCGGTCTTGCGGCCGGGCACGTTCTTGATATGCGCCGCATTGGCCAGGATCAGCTCGAAATCCCCGTCGCTGAGGATGTTCCAGACCGGCTTCCAATAGACCCCGGTCGCCTCCATCGCTACATGGCTGCAGCGCGACGCTGTCAACCACGCCAATAAATCTAAAAGACCGGACGTCGTGGTCTCAAACGTCCGACTTTCTCGCTCCGCCTTGCCACCAGACATCCGGCGAACACAGGCCACTATCATCGCCTTGTGAACATCAAGACCGGCGACGCAATCGAACATTACATCCATATGATTCTCCTTAACGCCAGTGCCGCCGGCGTGGGAGCCTCACTGAAAAGGAATTCTAAACAACATGCTCCAGGAGCGTCGCCGCTCCTTGGCCAAAGTGGGGGTGATCGAGGCGCCCGAGTCAAACTACTCAACGGGTTCTTCAACACCATAGAAAAACCGACCTCTTTGCCGACGGCGACTTATATTATCGATCGGATGGGACTGGAGAAAGTTTCATGTACGGGGGTCGGCCAAGGGCCGGTGACGAACTACTCAGAAGGCGGATCAAATCGCCTCCCACCTGCAGCAGATTTACACTTTGTTTACCAGGAAGTCCGAAGGTTAACGCTGGCGGCGCATATGGCGCTTGGCTGCCGGGGCGTGAGCTGTCGCGGATTTCCGCTTCGACGACCGCATCGAGGGAACAGGTGGCTTCTTCTGCCTTGAGGCCGACCCTGCCCGGCATGACCGAGACGCCATTTGTGCCAGAACTCGCAAGCGTTTGCGGGCAACATTTGACGAGCTCGTGCAATGGATGGTGCAGGACGCCTCGCTCGGTCGCAGAGATCGCCGAGGCCCCAAGCTGACCTGAAGGCCGCCGCCATCGGCGCGGTCGTCTTGTTGCGCGAGTGGCTGGGCCGGAACCGCACGGCCGCGAAACCGCCTCTCGAGCGCGAACCGCCGCATCGGCTGATTGCACTGCTCGAACGCTATCTTCCGAACCGCGTTGGCGTCGCCGCCACCGTCCTGCTGCTGATGGGCAGCGCCGGCTTCGGTATCGTCAAGGGCGGCCATCTCGAGGAATTCACCTCGGCGCTGAGCGACACCCGCAATGCGGTCGCCAATTCCGCCGGATTTCGCATCACCGCCGTCGCCATCAATGGCCGCAAGCAACTGACCCAGGACGAGGTGCTCGCGATCGGTGGCGTCAATGGCCGCTCCTCGCTGCTGTTCCTCGACGCCGCAGCCGTGCGCGACAAGCTCAAGGGCAATCCCTGGATCGCCGAAGCCACCGTGCTGAAGCTTTATCCGGGCGAGCTCCAGATCGATATCGTCGAACGTTCGGCGTTCGCGCTGTGGCAGCAGGGTGGCCGGCTATCGGTGATTGCGGATGACGGCGCCGTGCTTGAACCTTATATGTCGCGCCGCTTCATCTCGCTGCCACTGGTGGTCGGCAAGGGCGCCGAAACCCGTGCCAAGGACTTTCTTGCGCTGCTGGCGCGCTATCCGCAGGTGCGCAGCCTCACCAAAGCCGCAGTATTCGTCGGCGAGCGGCGCTGGAATTTGCGGCTCAGGGACGGTCTCGATATAAGGCTGCCGGAACAGGATGTCGGCAATGCGCTGGCGGCGCTGAGCAAGCTCGACAAGGAAGACCGGCTGTTCTCGCGCGACATCGTCGCCGTTGACATGCGCCTGCCGGACCGCCTCACGGTGCAATTGTCCGATGATGCGGCCAAGGCCCGCGAAGAATTGTTCAAGAAGCCGAAGAAGAAAGCCGGTGACGCATGACCGGCCTTGATCGCAGCCAGACGCCGAAGACGCGCCCGATGCCGCAGAAGCGCAGCGCGCTGGTCGCTTCCCTCGATATCGGCACCAGCAAGATCGCCTGCATGATTGCGCGGCTGAAGCCGTGCCCGCCGAACGATGCCCTGCGTGGACGAACCCATGCCGTCGAGCTGATCGGATATAGCCAAATCCAGTCGCGCGGCATGAAGGCCGGCGCGGTGGTCGATCTCGCCGAATGCGAGCAGGCGGTGCGCCAGGCGGTGGCACTGGCCGAGCGCATGGCCAAGGTCCGGGTCGAGTCGGTGCTGCTCTCGGTATCGGGCGGCCGGCTGCAGGGGCAGTTGATCGAAGCCGCGGCCGACATTCGCGGCGGCGCGGTGACCTCAGACGACGTCACCCGCGTGACTTCCGCCGGCATGCACCACGCCACCGGCGAGGGTCGCACCGTGCTGCATGCGCTGCCGGTCGGCTATACCCTCGATGGCGTCAAGGGCGTTCGCGATCCCCGTGGCATGGTGGCCCGCCAATTCGGCGTCGACATGAACGTGGTCACGTCGGATGCGACGGTCGCCAGGAACCTGATGCTGGTGGTCGAGCGCTGCCATCTCAACGTCGAAGCCATGGCGGCGAGTCCTTATGTCGCAGGCCTGTCGGTCCTGACCGACGACGAGGCCGATCTGGGCGCCGCCGTGGTCGAGATGGGGGCGGGAACCACCACGATCGCGACCTATTCCGGCGGACGTTTCGTGCATGCCAGCGGATTTGCGGTCGGCGGGCAGCATATGACGATGGATCTTGCACGCGGCCTCAACGCATGCATTGCGGATGCCGAGCGAATCAAGACGTTATATGGCACCGTGCTGACCGGCGGGTCAGACGCGCGTGAGCTGATGTCGGTGCCGACTGCCGGCGACAGCGAGCGCGATGTTCCCCAGATCGTGTCCCGGGCCACGATCGCGAACATCGTTCGGCACCGCGCCGAGGAGATTTTTGAGATGGTCAGGGACCGCCTCGCGGATTCCCCCTTTGCCGCAGAGCCCAGGGCGAGGGTCGTCTTGAGCGGTGGCGCTTCGCAGCTCACCGGCGTCGCCGAACTCGCAACCCAGATTCTCGGTCGGCCAGTGCGTATCGGTCGTCCCCTCGGCTTTGGCCGGCTGCCCAGCGAGGCCAAGAGCGCCTCGTTCGCGGTGCCGTCCGGTCTCCTGGTCTATCCGCAATACGCTCATCTTGAACATGTCGAACCGCGGCATACGCGGCAGCTCGGGACAGGGACTGACGGCTATTTCGGAAAGGTCGGACGATGGCTTCGCGAGGGCTTCTGATGGATCTTCCCTGGCCCATTCGACTTCCACCAAACCCCGCGGCCGTCGGCCGGGGCGGACCAACGCGCGCGTAATCGAGAGGCAACCATGGCACTCAATCTTACCCCCCCTGACATCAGCGAGCTGAAGCCGCGCATCACCGTCTTCGGCGTCGGCGGCGCTGGCGGCAACGCCGTCAACAACATGATCACCGCGGGACTGCAGGGTGTCGATTTCGTCGTCGCCAATACCGACGCGCAGGCGCTCACCATGTCGAAGGCGCAACGCGTCATCCAGATGGGTACCCAGGTTACCCAGGGCCTTGGCGCCGGTTCGCAGCCGGATGTCGGCGCGGCCGCGGCTGAGGAAGTCCTCGATGAAATTCGCGACCACCTCTCCGGCGCCAACATGGTGTTCGTCACCGCCGGTATGGGCGGCGGCACCGGCACGGGCGCCGCGCCGGTGATCGCCAAGATCGCGCGCGAAATGGGTATCCTCACCGTCGGCGTCGTCACCAAGCCGTTCCACTTCGAAGGCCAGCGCCGCATGCGCACCGCCGAGTCCGGCATCGCCGAACTTCACAAGGTGGTCGATACGCTCCTGATCATCCCGAACCAGAACCTGTTCCGGGTCGCCAACGAAAAGACCACCTTTGCCGATGCCTTCGCGATGGCTGACCAGGTGCTCTATTCCGGTGTCGCGTGCATCACCGACCTGATGGTCAAGGAAGGCCTGATCAACCTCGACTTCGCCGACGTTCGCGCCGTGATGCGCGAAATGGGCAAGGCGATGATGGGTACAGGCGAGGCCTCCGGCGACAAGCGCGCCTTGACCGCGGCGGAGGCTGCGATCGCCAATCCGCTGATCGACGATTCTTCGATGAAGGGCGCCCGCGGGCTCCTGATCTCGATCACCGGCGGCAAGGACCTGACGCTGTTTGAGGTCGACGAGGCCGCAACCCGGATTCGCGAGGAAGTCGACCAGGACGCCAACATCATTGTCGGCGCTACCTTCGACGAGAGCCTCGACGGCATCATCCGCGTTTCCGTCGTTGCCACCGGCATCGAACAGGCGATGATCGCGCGCAACGCGACGCCGCCGGCTGTGACTGCGACCGCGACCAGCGCAGCGACTCCGGAAAATCGTCTGGCGGACCTGACGGCCCGGCTGCGCGCCGACAATGCGCGCCTGGCCGAGCGTGCCCAGAAACTGGATTCGCCGCCGTCAGCGCAAGCGGCTCCCGCCGCCGCGCCGCAGCGATCTTCGAACAACGTCGAACGCGCCGCACTCGCGGCCATCGCCGCGGCGGTTGCCCCGGAAGCCCCTCAGCCGGTCGCGCCAGCGCTGCAGCAGCCCGCGTCCTATGGCGATGTCACGGTTCGCACGATCGCGCAGAAGCCGTCATTGTTCCCGGACCACGACGTCGCCCGGGTTGAGGTCGAAGAGCCCGCGACGCCGGAAACCTTCATCCCGCAAGCCGCCGAACGTCCACCGGTTCGTGCGCCACGGATGCCGAAGTTCGAAGATCTGCCGATGACCGCGCAGAACGAAATCCGGCAGGCCCGCGGCGAGGTCGAGGAGGATCATCCGCAAAAGACCCGGATGTCGCTGTTGCAGCGTCTCGCCAATGTCGGCCTCGGCCGCCGCGACGAAGAAACCGAGCCGCCGATCGCGGCCCGTGCCTCGGGTCCGGCGATGGCGTCGATGCCTCCGCTGCCGGAACGGAAGCCCCAGCGCTCGGTTGCCCAGCAGGTCGCTACCAATGAGCCGGTATCCGAATATGCTCGCCGGCCCGCACCCCAGGGATTGGACACTCACGGTCGCCCGGCACCTGTTGCTGCGCCGCCACAGGGCGACGATCATTTGGATATCCCGGCCTTCCTGCGCCGGCAGGTCAACTGACGTTTGTTACAGTTCGGTCGACGAAAAACGGTCCCGGCTTGCCCGCCGGGACCTTCATTTTTCTGAATGGCGGGGGCGCGGCTTCTGCGGCAAACAACTGATTTTAAATGATTAATTATCGATTTCGTGATGGTATGGCGGTGCCGAAATGGATAACGAGCGTGGCGTAGTTTGGTTAACGTTTGGCGCGAATACGGCAGAGATAGGGTAACAATCGGTAAAAAAGCGTGAGTTGGCGCGCTTTCGGGCAGTGACTATGCTCCGCCATGACTTGGGGAAACCAGAGTCGGGTCGGCGCGCGAAATCGGGTCGTACTGATCTCTGGATGAGTCGGTAGTGGGCGGTTTTCGTATGAAATTTAGCCGGCAGACAACGCTTCGGTCGCAAGCCACCGTGACGGGTGTCGGCGTTCATTCTGGTCAACCTGTAAATCTGACCCTCGGACCTGCACCAGTAGATGCAGGTTTTATTTTTATCCGCACCGGTCTGGATGGTTGCGACCGCGAAGTTCAGGCCACCGCGGCAGCCGTCAGTTCCACCGAATTTGCGACGGTCCTGGGCGACCGCGAGGGCCCGCTGGTTTCCACTGCGGAACACGTGCTCGCTGCCTTGCGTGGCATGGGCGTCGATAACGCCACGATCGAGGTCGACGGTCCGGAAGTGCCGATCATGGACGGCAGTGCCGCCGCTTTCGTGGCTGCGATCGATCAGGCCGGTATCCTGACGCAGTCGGGGTCGCGCCGTTTCATCCAGGTGCTGAAACCGGTACAGGTCGCGGTGGGCGATTCGTTCGGTGAAATGCGCCCCTATGCGGCCGGTTTCCGTGCCGAGATCGAAATCGACTTCGCCAACCCGGTGATCGGCCGTCAGAACTATGCGCTCGACCTCAGCCCCGAAAGGTTCCGCCGCGAGATTTGCCGCGCCCGCACCTTCGGCTGTATGAGCGACGTCGCGCGGCTCTGGAGCGCCGGTTTTGCGCTCGGTGCCTCGTTCGAGAATTCGGTGGTGTTTGACGAAACCCGCCTGCTTAATACCGAAGGCCTGCGCTACGCCGACGAATGCGTGCGCCACAAGGTACTCGATGTTGTCGGCGATCTCGCCTTGGCCGGGCTGCCTTTGCTCGGCGCGTATCGCTCGGTGCGTGGCGGCCACAAGCTCAACCATGCGGTGCTCACGGCCTTGATGGCCGATCGCAGCGCCTGGCGGGTGATCGAGGCCGAAACGGCCCGTCGTTCCCGCGTTCACGCCGAAATCGGCAGTGGAATGGTGGGGGGGATGATCGCCCCGGCCTACGGCCCCGACGTGTCCTGACTTTCGGCTTCAAAATGTCCTGATTTTCGGCTTCGCAACGTCCTGGCCGTCCCTGCGGACGGCTGCTGGCCCATCTCTTCCAATATCCGAAGCCATCCGGGCGTAGCCGGACAAGGCCGATCCCGATTTGCCAAAGTAACCATGATCGGCTGCGATCGACCCCAGCCGCCTTAATCCGGGCGAAATGCCTGCGTACCCGGTTGGTTAACGGACATTTTTCGGCTACACAGGCCCGGTCGCACGGCAAGCGCCACGGGGCACGGCAATCATCGCGTCCATGACCGCCCAAAAGGGCGCGGGGCGCGGACACCGCATCACAGGCGTCAGGTCTTAAATCTATGTCGGCACAGCGTATGACGCACGAATTACGCAAGATTTCGGCTGACACTGGCCGTAACGCCGGCCGCCGGCTGCGGCTGGCCGCGGGGCTGATCATGCTAGCGATCCCCTTGAGCGGATGCGGCACTGGCGCGCTGTGGGACAAATTTCTCGCCAAGGACGACACCTTCGTCGAGGAGCCCGCGGACAAGCTCTACAATGAGGGCTTGTTCCTGATGAATCAGAAGAAGGATCCGAAGGCGGCGTCGAAGAAATTCGAGGAGGTCGACCGCCAGCATCCTTATTCCGAGTGGGCGCGCAAATCGCTCTTGATGTCGGCCTACGCCTTCTACAATGCCGGTGACTATGACAGCTGCATCGGGGCGGCGACCCGCTACGTCACCCTGCACCCCGGCAGTCCGGACGCAGCTTACGCGCAATATCTGATCGCGGCCTCGCATTACGACCAGATTCCGGACATCACCCGCGATCAGGGCCGCACCGAGAAGGCCATCGCCGCGCTGGAAGAGGTGGTTCGCAAATATCCGACCTCGGAATATGCCGTCAGCGCCAAGGCCAAGCTCGAAGGCGCGCGCGACCAGCTCGCGGGCCGCGAAATGAATGTCGGCCGCTATTACATGGATAAGCGCGACTACACCGCCGCCATCAACCGTTTCAAGATCGTGGTCACCCAGTATCAGACCACGCGGCATGTCGAGGAGGCGCTGGCCCGGTTGACCGAGGCCTATATGGCGATCGGCATCGTCGGCGAGGCGCAAACCGCGGCCGCTGTACTCGGGCACAATTTTCCTGACAGCCGCTGGTACAAGGACGCCTATAATCTTGTAAAAGCCGGCGGCGTCGAGCCCAGCGAGAATCAGGGCTCCTATATCTCCAAAGCCTTCAAGAAACTGGGTCTCGGCTAGTTTTCGCGAATCCGAAGTTTTTGATAGAGTTGCGGCGGGGACGAAGACAACGTCCGAACCACCACACCAGGAACTGACCTCGCATGCTGGCGCGTCTTTCGATCCGTGACATCGTCCTGATCGAACGGCTCGATATCGAATTTTCCCGTGGCCTTGCGGTGCTGACCGGCGAAACCGGCGCGGGCAAATCCATCCTGCTCGATGCATTCGCGCTGGCGCTCGGCGGCCGCGGCGACGCGGGTCTCGTCCGCCACGGCGTGGAGCAGGGCCAGGTCACCGCGGTGTTCGATGTGCCGAAGGGCCATCCGGCATCGAAAATACTCAGCGATAACGGGCTCGACGATACCGGTGAGATGATCCTGCGCCGCGTGCAGCTTGCCGACGGACGCACCCGCGCCTTCATCAACGATCAGGCGATCAGCGTGCAGACCCTGAAGTCGGTCGGCTCGGCACTGGTCGAAATTCACGGCCAGCATGACGAGCGCGCGCTGGTCGACGCCTCCACCCATCGCCGCCTGCTCGACGCGTTTGCCGGCCTTGAGAAAGAGGTCGTGGCGCTGGAACAGCTCTGGGACGCCAGGCGTGCCGCCAACACGGTGCTCGATCGGCACCGCGCCGACATGGAGCGTGCCGCGCGCGAGGCGGACTATCTGCGCCATGCCGCCGACGAGTTGAAGAAACTTGCGCCGCGGGAAGGCGAGGAAACGGCGCTTGCCGGGCGCCGCACCACGATGATGCAGGGCGAGAAGATATCAGCCGATCTGCGCGAGGCGCAGGATGCCGTCGGCGGCACGCATTCGCCGGTCGCTGCATTATCGGCAGCCGTACGGAGGCTGGAGCGCCGGGCCGCAAGTTCGCCGGCGCTGATCGAGCCCGCGGTGAAGGCCATCGACGCCGCGATCAACGCGCTGGAGGAGGCCGACCAGCACCTCAATGCCGCGCTGACCGCTGCGGACTTCGATCCGAGCGAGCTTGAACGCATCGAGGAGCGGCTGTTCGCCCTGCGCGCGGCGTCGCGCAAATATTCGACGCCGGTCGACAGCCTGGCGGCGCTCGCCGAAAAATACGCCGCCGACGTGGCGCTGATCGATGCCGGCGCCGACCAGTTGAAAAAGCTGGAGACGGCCGCGGCGGAAGCGGACCAGCGCTACAGCGCGGCCGCGACAAAACTCTCCGTTGCGCGCGCCAAATCGGCGGAAAAGCTCAACAAGGCCGTGAACGCCGAGCTCGCGCCGCTGAAGCTCGAACGTGCGAAATTCATGACGCAGATCGATTCCGATCCGAAGTCGCCGGGCCCGCAGGGCTTCGATCGCGTCGAGTTCTGGGTCCAGACCAATCCCGGCACCAAAGCGGGACCGCTGATGAAAGTCGCTTCCGGCGGCGAGCTGTCGCGATTCCTGCTGGCGCTCAAGGTTGTGCTGTCCGATCGCGGCTCGGCGCCCACGCTGGTATTCGACGAAATCGACACCGGCGTTGGCGGCGCCGTGGCGGACGCGATCGGCGCGCGGCTGGCGCGGCTCGCGGGCCAGGTGCAGGTGGTGGCGGTGACACACGCGCCGCAAGTTGCAGCAAGAGCCGACCAGCATCTTTTGATTTCGAAGGAAGCGCTCGACAAGGGCAAGCGCGTCGCCACCCGCGTCAACGCGCTCGCCGCCGATCACCGCCGCGAGGAAATCGCCCGCATGCTGGCCGGCGCCGAGATCACCGCCGAGGCGCGCGCCGCCGCCGAGCGCCTGCTGCGCGCGGCGACGGCTTAGTCTTCTCCCTCGCCCCGCTTGCGGGGAGAGGGGCGGGGTGAGGGCTCTGTCCGCTTGTGAGACTGTTGACGAGTTAAATACAGTGCCTTGCCCCTCACCCGGGGTCGCCGCTCCGCGCCGACTCCGACCTCTCCCCGCGCAGAGCGGGGAGAGGTTATATGCCGCGCCGCCGGCTTTTCTCCGAACACTCTTCGTCGTATTCAAGAACCATGGCCAGGACAGCAAAACTAAAAGCCCTCCCCGATGTCGACACCCTCACCAGGGCGCAGGCCAGGGTCGAGCACAAACGGCTGGCGCTCGAGATCGAGCGTCACGACAAGGCCTACTATCAGGAAGACGCCCCCACCATTTTGGACGCCGAATACGACGCGCTGCGCAAGCGCTTCAACGCCATCGAGGCGCGGTTTCCTGAATTCGTCACCGGCGAATCGCCGTCGCAGAAGGTCGGTGCAGCGCCATCGGGGAAATTCAGGAAGGTCCGGCACGCGGTGCCGATGCTGTCGCTGGACAACGCCTTTGCCGAGGAGGACGTGCTCGACTTCGTCGGCCGTATCAGACGTTTCCTCAAGCTCGGCGAGGACGACAGGATCGACTTCAGCGCCGAGCCGAAGATCGACGGGCTCTCGATGTCACTGCGTTACGAGCAGGGCGAACTCGTCACCGCGGCCACGCGCGGCGACGGCGCCGAGGGCGAGGACGTCACCGCCAATATCCGCACGATCGAGGACGTGCCGAAGAAACTGAAGGGCCGCAACGTGCCCGGGATCTGCGAAGTGCGCGGCGAGGTCTATATGACCAAGCACGCCTTCCTGGCGCTCAACAGGAAGCAGGTCGAGGCCGGAGAAACCCCGTTCGCCAATCCGCGCAATTCGGCGGCGGGCTCGTTGCGCCAAAAGGACCCCGCCATCACCGCCTCGCGTCCGCTCGGCTTTTTCGCCTATGCCTGGGGGCAAATGACCGGGATGCCAGCGGATACGCAATCCGGCATGATCGGCTGGTTCGAGCATTGCGGCTTCAAGACCAATCCGCTGACCAGGATCTGCCACTCGGTCGAACAACTGATCGCGTTTCACCGCAAGATCGAGGAGCAGCGCGCCAGACTCGATTACGACATCGACGGTGTCGTCTACAAGGTCGACCGCATCGACTGGCAGGAGCGCCTCGGCTTCGTGTCGCGCACGCCGCGCTGGGCGATTGCGCACAAATTCCCGGCCGAGCGCGCCATGACTAAGTTGATAGATATTGTGATCCAGGTTGGGCGGACAGGTTCACTCACACCTGTTGGGAAACTCGAGCCAATCGGTGTCGGCGGCGTCATCGTGCAGAACGTCACCTTGCACAACGAGGATTACATCCGTGGCATCGGCGGCGACGGCGAACAGTTGCGCGAGGGCCGCGATATCCGGATCGGCGACACCGTCGTCGTCCAGCGCGCTGGCGACGTGATCCCGCAAATCGTTGACGTTGTCGCGGACAAGCCACGCGGAAAGGAAAAGTACAAATTTCCGACCGAGTGTCCATGTGATTTGGGCACTAGAGTCGTGCGCGAGGAAACCGCGACCGGCGAGGAGGGCGCCCGCGCCCGCTGCACCGGCGAGTTCGCCTGTCCCTACCAGAAGATCGAGCACCTGAAGCTGTTCGCCTCGCGTCGCGCTTTCGACATCGAGGGGCTCGGCGAGAAGCAGATCGAATTCTTTTTCGAGCAGGAATGGGTGAGGGAGCCGGCCGATATCTTCACACTTGAAGCGCGCAACGCCCAGATCAAGCTGGAGGAAATCGAAGGCTACGGCCAGACCTCCGTGCGCAATCTGTTCGCCGCCATCGAGGAGCGGCGCAGGATTTCGCTGGAACGCTTCATTTTTGCACTCGGCATGCGCCATGTTGGCGAAACCACCGCGCTGGCGCTGGCGCGGGGCTATGGCTCGTGGAAAGCCTTTCACGATGCCTGCATCAAGGTCGCGCGCGACGACGAGGAGGCCATCGCCGAGATGGATGCGATCGACCAGATCGGCGATACCGTGATCGCCAGCATCAAGGCCTATTTCGGCGAGAGCCATAACCGCGGCATCGTCGAGCGGCTGACCAAAGAAGTCACCATCCTCGATGCCGAAAAACCGAAAAGCAATTCGGTCATCGCCGGCAAGACCGTCGTCTTCACCGGCGCGCTGGAGAAGATGACGCGCGATGAAGCCAAGGCGATGGCCGAGCGGTTGGGGGCCAAGGCCGCAGGCTCGGTGTCGAAGAAAACGGACTACGTCGTCGCCGGTCCCGGTGCCGGCTCGAAGCTGGCGGAAGCGAAAAAGCACGGCGTCGAGGTGCTGACCGAGGATGAGTGGCTGAAGCTGATCGGGGGGTGAGGTTTCTGGCCGGTGGAAGGTTTGGCGCCCGCCATACCCGCGGCTGTCGATACCGACGATAGCGGCCGATCCAGTAACATCTCTTTCGTTTTCGTTCGTGGCGAACGAAACGGACATGCCGACCACATCGAGCGATGTCTGGTCTCGGCGCTAGAGCGGAAGTCTCATTCAGGGATCGTCTGGTCGGCTTTTTGACCCGAAGGCGACATCACGTGTCTTCACGTGTTCGCGTTTAACCCGTCTTCGCGGATTGGCGGGTTTTTGAGATCCCCGCTCGTTATAAATCAATGGTTTAGGTCAAAAGGTCTTCACTACAGCGGCTGGCCTGGTTGACGTCGGCTGTGGTGATCCTGGGCGGCGGCTGCGGTGGCAGGCGCAGCTTGAGCCGGTCGATCAAGAGCTGGAGTTCAGGTTCAGGATGGGTGTAGCGGGTAAGGAGAATCTCGCGCCCGTCGGTGGTCGGCAGATGAACGTCGATCATCTGGACGGCGGCGAACTTTTCGAGCGCGCTCCGCGCGGTCAGCCCGGGTGCCAAAGCATGAAGGCGACGCGTGAGCGTGATCTGCATGCAGTAAGCCAGAAAGGCGATGAAGATGTGGGCTTCGATCCGCTTCTCGTCCTGATGGAAGATCGGACGAATCGCCAGATCGCCTTTGAGATTGCGGAAGGCCTCTTCGATGGCGACGAGCTGGATGTAATATTGCCATAGCTGGGCGGGATCATTGTCGGTGAGATTGGTGCGCAGCAGATAACGGCCTTCGCGCCGCCGCGTCGTTTTCAGTTTCTTGCGATTGAGCGCGAAGGTGAAGCTCGGGCGCTCCTTGTCGATCTCGACATCGACCAGGCGCCATGCGGCCGGCGCTTTGGAGCGCGCACCGCCGAGTTTCATCAGCAGTTCTTCGCGCGAGATTTCCATGGTGGCGATTTGCCGGAGCCGCTTCCACAGCCATTTCAGCTGCCGCCGCCGCATCGCGCGTTCTTTGCTGACCCGATCATCGCTTTGCGCGAAGACGTAAAGCTCGCCGTCCTCAGCCAACAGCTTGACCTTCACGCCCTCCCGCGCATCCTGCCAGGGCTTTTCCAGCAGGTGCTTCTCCAGCCGGTTCAGGCGTCCCTTCGGCGTTCCCACCAGATACTGCACCGGCGGATCGCTGTTGCGCATTTCGGCCAACACGGCCTCGGTCGGCACACCGCGATCCATTACCCAGACCCGCCGCGCCTTGCCATATTGCTGCTCGATCTTGCCCAGGAACATCCGCAGCGTCTTGCTGTCGGCGGTGTTGCCAGGCAGTACCTCGTAGGCCAGCGGCAAGCCGTCGGGCGTCACCACCAGCGCGATCACCACCTGCGGGCAGTCCGGCCGCTTGTCGCGACTGTAGCCGTGGCGGCGCTTGCTGCCTTCGGGCAGGTCCGATGCATTGACCTCGAAGTAGGTGCTGGTCAGATCGTACAGCAGCACGTCGAAGTCGGCGTTGAACAGATCGCGCCAGCGCCCGACCAGATGCGAGAACAGCGCTTCCTTGTGATCGAGCAGCAGATCGTGACAGGCATAGAGCTTGTGCTCTTCCGCCAATCCGAAGTCCGCGCCCAAGAGATCGGCCATCGCACTGCTGCCGAACCATTGCCGATGCAGCCGCCATTCGCTACCCGGCGCGATCAGTCGGTAGCTGGCGAGAACCTGCAGGACCTGGTCCCACCGCGTCCCCTTCCGGTTCGGCGGCAGGCGATCGGCCCAGAACCGATCGAGCTCAAGCTCCCGCCACAACTGCCCGGCCAACCAGCACGCGCCCCATTGCCGCGGACGACAAAGCTGCATCTCCGACAGGCGAAGCTGAACGATGGATGCATCGCCCGCGACCGCCTCGCATCGATCTTCCGGAAACAGCGCCAGCGTCCGGGCACGCCCCGCATCCTCGTCGAACACTTCGATCGCCTTGCGCCACGCTGCCGCCTGCGAGGAGTTGATCTCGCCGAGATACAGAACATGCCGCTGCACCACCCGACCGTTATCGAGACGCTTGTTCTCGACCACGTTCCAGTAACTGTGCGCCTTGCCGTTCTTCCTTCGCTCGGTGCGTCGCAGAAACATGATGCAGCGAATTTATCCGCATCATGCCGCGCTTGGGAATCGGGTAGGTCTTCACTACAGCCGTTTTTGGCCAAAATTGAAGTCGTCGCCCTTTGTAAATCAGATACTTAGCCGTCCAAAAAATCTCAAAATCTGCTTTTTCGACCGCGAATCCGCGAAGACGGGTTAACGATGTGTGAATCACGATAATTCTCCGATGCGTTTTAGCGAAATATTACGGGATTTATTCTTAGGTGGCAGCCGACCCATAGTGTCAGGAGAGATCACGATGGCGTTCGGCAAGCGTCAATCCGGAGTTGGTGCAACTGCACAAGCTCTCAATGTCAACATACCTGTCGCACATGGCCAAGTCGCCACCGAGACCGCTCAAGCGACAGGCTTCCCGTTTCGTTCGCTCATAGCAACGCTTGCTTGTGGCGCGGCGCTCTACGGCCTGTTGGTAAGCTATGGTCCGGATCTCCTGCGCGACCATCGTCTGTCCGGAACCTGGCAGCCAGCGTATGATTTGCGAGCCATGGATGGGAAGTGCGAGCAAACAAATTTCGTGATCACCTTCTGCAGTGCCAAAATCAAGTCGGTCGCCAAGCCCGAGCAAGCGCCAATCGATCATCGTTTCATGATGCTTTTTACGGGCGGTGGCGGGGAGGCTCTGGTGCCGGTGCGCTCAACGGCCGACCGCACGGCGGTCTCGATCTTCTACGCAGCGGATGCAAAGCTCTGGAACCGCACGCTGTCGTTTATTTCGGCGCTGGGCATAATGGCCCTGTTCGGTGCCGTTGCGCTGTCCACTTTCCGGAAGGCGGTCAATTCGTAATGGCTACCTTCTGAGCGCGCACGTAACCCTTGCCAACGAGTTCGAAAACACTCTTCGTCCAGTCCGTGGCGGTTTGAGAGGAACACTCGGGACTTATTGGCCGCACTACGCAGGTGCACTCTGTATGGATTGAGTAGGTAGATCGTGTCACTGATCAAAATCCTTGGCTGGATCTGCGGCGTCTTGCTATTTTGGGCGTTTTTCCAATTGCCTTCTGGCTCCGGAGATGTGGCATCTCGACAAACCTTGTCAGTCAGCGAAGAGCCGAGCCGCATCGTGCTCGGCTGGAGCGGGCCCGTGCAGGAGCCGATGAGCGAGCGTGTCGCCGCGGCCTTCGATCGTTACAAGGCCGATCAACGTCGGCTCGTCCTCATCATCAACTCGCCGGGTGGCTCCATCGAACATGGACGGCGTGTTGTCGCCGCGATCCGTACGCGTGGTCGCGCGATTGACACGCTCGTCCAAAAGGCCGGCGTCTGCGCCTCAATGTGCGTTCCGATTTTTCTCGCTGGCACCAAGCGCATGGCCGATCCCGAAGCCCTCTTCATGTTTCACCAGGCCAGCTTGAACAGTAGCGCCAGTGAAAACATCAAGCGACAGGAGTTCAGCGCGTTCGAGGAAGCCATCTTCTCGCAAGCTGTCAAGGCGATCGAGACCCAAGCGACTGACGATTTCTTCCGTAACGACATCGGCATCCGCGGCGTCAACATGGTCTGGCTCGCCAGGATGCGGGAGAAAATCTCGGGCCGTGATGTCTGGATGAGCGGTCAACAGCTCGTAGATGAGGGCTCTGGCATTGTTGATCGGCTCATTCGCACACCTGCTCGTTAATAGAGCCTGATCCTGCCATCCAGCTGGCGGCAGGTCTGCTGTGGGGCCGGACCTGGCGCGATGCCCAACTCGAGTCAGCAATGCGTTTCAAAGCGGACATCCATCGATGCGGAATTTGTTGCTTCACAGCACTGCAGTAAGGCGACACAACGCGCCTCTCGCTGCCTGGCGGGCAAATCAGTTCGTGTTCCGATTGTCCGTTGTCCAGCCCTGCCGGCAAAAATATTCCGATTTTCCGAAGACCCAAATCAAATCTATATCCATCGCGTCCGGCCCGACAGGAGGGGCGTTGCGCAACGTCATCAACGCGGGACAGGATGCGGTGGACGCGGATGGCGCTTCTGACGAAAGCGCCTGAGGCGGACGGCGAAGTCGTGTGGTCCTGACGCCCCGACGCTGGCGTCAAGTTCGCGGAAGCAATTCCGCTGGACGACGGTGGCAAAAGAGCCCGGTCACCGGGGAGAGCGCGAAGGAAACCGTTAAAACCATTGCGTGGGGAATGCCGGGTAATTCCGGTGTGACCTGACTAACGCGTGTGCTTTCCACTTTCTACCATCGCACGCGCGGCTATCGGGCGCATCGGGCGCCCGGCATTCCCTGCGCCCTCCGATTGGGGATGGCGGGATTTGAGAGCAAACCTCAGGCTTATCCGGCCGCGAGATCGCGAAACTGTGTCGGCGCTCAGTGGGCTGTTGAAATGTGAATCTGCGAATGCACCATACTGTTCGTCGTCCCTGCGAACGCAGGGACCCATAACCACAAGTCTTTGTTGGAGCGGAAGCCGTTGGCCACCTTGCCAAAAACCGCGAGGCCGCGGCGTATAGGTCCCTGCGCCCGTGCGCAATTGCGCACTAGGCAGGGACGACGTGAACGATTACGGATTGCTTCGCTTCGCTCGCAATGACAATGGGTGGCGCATCGGCCGACCGCCTTCGCGGGCGACGACAGCATTTCTACAGCAATCCCAACTCTTCCTTTTCCGTCTGTTCGATCAATTCCTCGCTGACCACCACGTCGCGGCGCGGCACCAGGAAGATCATCGACGAGGCGCAGGCGAGCGACAGCATGACGATGGCCAGATTGAGCGCCACCGGCGTTGCGAAATGGCCGCCGAGCCAGGCACCGAACTGCGAGAACAGCGAGCCGATCCCCATCTGCAAAAATCCCATCGCGCCCGATGCCGTGCCGGCGGCCTCGGGGCGGATGCTGATGGCGCCGGCCGCCGAGTTCGACATCACGAAGGCGTTGGCGAACATCACCAGCATCTGGGTGCCGAACAGCCATGACGGCGCCATGTTGAGCCCGGCGATGCCCCACACGAGATTGAGAAGAGCGCCCAGCAATTGCAGCGCGAGCCCGAACCAGATCAGTTTCTCCAGCGAATGACGCGGCGCGAAACGCACACAGAAGAGATTGCCGATCAGATACGCGAAACCGGTGATGGCAAACCATGCGCCGTATTCGGCGCTGGAGCGGCCCATCTGCATGACCACGATGTAGGGCCCGCCGCCGGCGAAAGTGAAGATGAGCTGCGAGGCCAGCACTTGGCACAGCACGTAGCCGATGAAGGCACGGCTGGTGAAGAGGTGGCCGACATCGCCGCGAAATCCGCTGCCCGCGGCACGGACGCGCCGCGTCTCCGGCAGCGTCAGCGCAATGGCTACGGCGATCACAACCGATGCGGCGGTGATGACGTAGAAGATCGAGCGCCAGCCGAAGGCGGTTTCCAAAAGGCCGCCGGTCAGCGGGCTCAGCATCTGCGCGATCATCATGACGGCGATCACCAGGCTGATCATGGAACCGATGCGCTCGCGGCTGTAGAGGTCGCGGATGATGGCGCGGCTCACCACCATGCCGGTGGCGCCGCCCAGCGCCTGCAGGAACCGCGCCGCGATCAGTTGCGGCAAGGTCTCGGCGAAGATGCAGGCGGCGCTGGCCGCGACCATCAGCGCCAGACCTGCCAGCAGCACCGGACGGCGCCCGAAGCGGTCGGACAGCGGTCCCATGATGAGTTGCGAGCAGGCGATGCCGACCATGTAGAGCGACACCGTCATCTGCGCGATCGAGATGTCGCGCCCGAAAGCGGTGGCGAGCACCGGCAGTGCCGGCACCAGCAAATACAGCGAGATCGGCGCGACGCCGTTCATCACGACGAGCAGCACCAGCATGGTGCGGGATGTTGCGCTGCGCCTACTGTCTTTGGCCGCTTCAGGCGGTCCGCCGGTCACGCCGTGCATTGCGGTCTGATCCAATCTTGTGGATCGGACTGTAGCGTTATCCCCGAGCGGGAATACGGTCGTTTCGGAATGCGGCCATTCCGTTTTCAGGGAGGGGGCGTCTTACAGCGACAGCGGCGCGGTGGCGCTGTCGAGCCACACCTTGACGGCCTCGTCGACATGCGGGCGGACCTCGTGACGCACCCTTGCATGATAGTCGTTGAGCCAGGCGAACTCGTCCCCGCTCAGCATGTCTGGATTGATCAGGCGGCGGTCGATCGGCGCCAGCGTCAGCGTCTCGAAGGCGTTCATCGGCTTTTCGGCGCCGGCAATGTCGGTGCCGACGACCAGTTCCAGGTTTTCGATCCGGATTCCGAACGCGTCGGTCTTGTAGTAGCCGGGCTCGTTGGACAGGATCATGCCGCGCTTCAAAGGCGTCGTGCCGAGCCTGGAAATCCGCGCCGGACCTTCATGCACCGAGAGGTAGCTGCCGACGCCGTGGCCGGTGCCGTGCTCGAAATCGATCCCGGCCTGCCACAGGAATTGCCGCGCCAGCGTGTCGAGCTGCGCGCCGGTGGTGCCGTCGGGGAATACCGCGCGCGCGATGGCAATGTGACCGCGCAGCACGCGGGTAAAGCGGTCGCGCATTTCCCCGGTCGGCGCGCCGATCGCGATGGTGCGGGTGACGTCGGTGGTACCGTCCTCATACTGCGCGCCGGAATCGATCAGAAGCAGAGCGCCCGGCGAGATCCGCCGGTTGCTCTTGCGGGTGACGCGGTAGTGCACGATCGCGCCGTTCGGTCCGGTGCCGGCGATGGTCGGGAACGAGACATCCTTCAGCGCGCCGGTGTCGCGGCGGAAGGTCTCCAGGGCTTCGACGGCGTCGATCTCGGTCAGCGCACCCGCCGGTGCTTCGCGGTCGATCCAGGCGAGGAATCGAGTCAGCGCCACCGCGTCGCGCCGGTGCGCGCGGCGCGCACCCTCGATCTCGGTGGCGTTCTTGACGGCCTTGAGCAGGCTGACGGGATCGCTGCCGCGCACCGGCTTGCCGCCCGCGGCGGCGATGAGCCGGCTCAGCGCGTCGGCGGCGGTGGCGCTGTCGAGCGCGATCGATGCGCCGCGTTGCGCCAGTTCGCCGAGTTTTGGCGCCAGCGCCTCCGGCTCCCTGACATCGGCCGTGCGTTCGAGATGGTCGCGGGCGCTGTTGGAGAGTTTGCGGTGATCGATGAACACGGTGGGACGGCCGTCCTTCGGCACCAGCGCATAGGACAAAGGCAGCGGCGTATGCGAGACGTCGGCGCCGCGGATGTTGAAGGTCCAGGCCACCGCGTGCGAATCCGACAGCACCAGCGCGTCGACGCCGAGGCGAACGATCTCCTGCCGGATACGTCCGAGTTTTTCGGTTTCCGCTTCGCCCGAAAATGGCTTGCCATGAACCGAAACCGGGCCGAGCGGCGGGGGCGGGCGCTCGGTCCACACGGCGTCCAGGGGGTTGGTTTCGACCGCGACCAGTTCCGCGCCCGCCTTGGTGCAGGCCGCAGCCAGCCGTTCGGCTGCCGCAAAAGTGTGCAACCACGGGTCAAATCCCAGGCGGTCGCCGGCTTTCAGATGCCTCGCCAGCCAGCTTTCCGGCGGCGGATCGACCAGTGGCTCGATACTCCAGGCCTTGCGGTCGACCTGTTTTCCCGCCTGCAGGATGTAGCGGCCATCGACGAACACCGCGGCCGCTTGCTTCAGCACGATGGCCTGGCCTGCCGATCCGGTGAAGCCGGTCAGCCAGGCCAGCCGCTCTTCCGACGGGGCGACATATTCGTTTTGTTGCTGATCGGCGCGGGGAATTGCGAAGCCGGTCAAGTTCCGCCGCGCCAGCTCCGCGCGAAAAGCCGAGAGCCGCGCGGTTAGCGCGACGCCACTTTCAGGTTCTTCGAATGTCTGGAAATGGGCTTCGAACATTGCCGGGCTATCTTAGGATTGCGGGGAGAACTCCGCAATGCGTGACAAATCGGCCCAATTTGGCATATAATATGCTTGAATTATTTCACCTGCGTTAGACGGGATGGAACGATTTGCTGTCACCAGGCAGTTCGTCCAGCGATATCCGGGGAGAGTTCCAGGAGTGTTTCAACTCAGCGACGAGGGGATACACAATGCCTGTTTTTACATTTGAGAAGATTTCGCCGCCAATCCGCCGCGGCCCCATTGCTCCGATTGTCCAGAGACAGCGCGGTGTCATCGTCCAAATCCTGGATCGTTTCGTTGCGGCGCGCTTGAAGCGCAGCTTGCGCGATGAGAAACTTGCGGTCAGCCCGCCGCCAGCATAGACCGCCAGATTAAGGGGCGGCCGGATTAGCTTTCATCCCACGTAGTGCAGCAGCAGGCTGCTCCAGCCTTCGATCTGAATGTGCCGTTTCAGAACCAGCCCGCGTGCGCGGTAGGCGGCGACTACGCTCTGTGCCTGATGCGGCAGCAAGCCCGACAGAATGACCAGCGCCGATGGTGCCAGATGCCGAGCCATTGGCGTTGCCATCTGCCGCAGCGGATTGGCGAGAATGTTCGCCAGCACCAGATCGAACGGCCCATGTTCGCGCAAATTGCGGCGCCGAGAATCCGGTCGCGCGGATCGTCTGCACCAGATTGCCGGTACCGTTCAGCCGGGCGTTGTCCCGCGCTACCTTTACCGAAAGCGGATCGATATCGCTCGCCAGCACGTTGCGACGCTGCGCTTTCGCCGCCGCGATGGCCAGAACGCCGGTGCCCGTGCCGACATCGAGCACGCACCGCGGACAGTACGCCTTCAGTACGGAATCGAGCAGCAGCAGGCAGCCGCGCGTGGTGCCGTGGTGGCCGGTGCCGAACGCCAGCGCCGCCTCGATCTCGATGGCGAGCTTGTTGGGCGGCACCCTGGCGCGGTCGTGCTGGCCGTGCACGATGAACCGCCCGGCGCGGACCGGAACGAGTTCTTCCAGCGTTGCCTTGACCCAATCCTTGGCTTCGACCGCGTCGAACGCGATGTGCTGCGCGACCTCGCCGCCGGCGGCGATGCCGACAAGCTCCCGGATCGATGCCTGGTCCGGCGGTTCGTCAAAATGCACCGTGATGTCCCAGCGCCCGCCGGGACTTTCGAATGCGGCGATCGCGGCCTGGCCCTCGAAGAAGCTTTCGTTAAGGAGATCGACGACGCGCTTGGCGGCCTGTTCGTTGCCGATGGCGAAGGTGGCGCGGTGGGTAGAGGGCGTGAGGGTGGCGGTCATCGAGGGTCCGGGGAAGTGGCGCAGAGTTTCGTGTTCACAGCTTGTGAACTCCTGGTGCAAGGGTCGTCCACAGCTTCATACACCGAAACATACCCTGATTACCCACAGCCTCGTCCCCATGATTTGCCCGATAAACCCAGCGGTTTTTCCAAGGGATTATCAACGGGTTATCCACAGCTTATCCACGAGCCTTTCAACAGCTTCATACGGGGAGGTACCGGGCTTAAAATCCCGATTTCACGTCATTTCTTGACCGCAAGCGCATAGAGGTACGCAAGGATCGCGTCGACGTCCTCTTCGGCAAAGTCGATCTGCGGCATGGTCCGGTGCCGGGAAACCATGCCTTCCCTGAGTTCCGCCTGCAGCTCGCGCGGCGCGAACCGGGCGTAGATATCGCGCATCGGCGTGGCCCCTTTGAGCGGGCTCCTGCCGACGGCTCCGATCGCATGGCAGCGACCGCAATTTACCTGAAGCAGCGCCTTGCCTTTGCTCCTGAGTTGGCCGGAGTCGGCGGCGTTCGCGGTTGCGGACAGGCACAACAGCAGTCCAACGACCAGGATCCGGGCCTGATGGGCGAAACGCGGTACCATTTGTTTCTCCTTCTTCCTGATCGTAGAGAATAAAGGTGAGTCCACGGCATAGCCTATCAACCCGTTTGCCTGCTTACGAAAATATCGCACCATGACCCCGACGATCACCGCGCGCGGTGCGGCGGCCGGGCACGTCCTCACAAGCTGGTTGAACCGTCTAAGGCCGCGCAGCACGCGGCGGCGATTTGCAGTTTAGTCGCCGTGGTAGCAAAACCGCTACAGGATTTCAGATTCGCTTCAGCTCTCATCACGGCTCCGCGTGCCCGCTTCGTAGGTATCCGCACCATCCACAGCCGTAACTCAAGCTGACGGGCTATTCGCTTGCGCCATCCGCTCGCGCAAGAAGTGCCGATGATCCCGAACGATCTCGCACGCCGTTGTGCAGCGCCGTCGCCGGGATGTGGGCCGCCACTGTAGTGTTAAAGGCCCTTCAAGGGCCCGCTCGATCGATTTGATCGCGATCAAAACTTCGAACCATTCGCGCATTGATATTGCAATATCATCCACCGGCAGCCAGTCTGCCGCGCTGCCGCGCTGCCGTGCAAAAGAAGAAGCGCATACGTGGTACCCGGCGATCATGCGCCGGCGGCCGCTTAAGATGCGGGACGGCAAAGGGGAGAAACGTTCGATGCGCCGGGCATGCAGCGTCGCGATCAGTGTCGGTCTGATTTGCGCGGCGGCTGAAATTCTCTCCTTTGAATCTTCGCAGGCGCAGGAAGTCGCCGGTGACGATTCCAGGCCCAAGGAGGCGATCGCGTTTCGACTTTTTCGGTGGGAGGAAAACTATCTCTGGCTGTCCCGCAAGACCGAACCGCTGACCGATTACGAGCGCTTTAAATACATCCACCTGGGCGGGGCGCCCGAAAACTACCTGAGCCTCGGCGGCGAGGCGCGCTATCGCTTCGACGGCTATGGTCCCAATCTTTTCGGGATCGGTGCAAATGGCAAGTTCTTCGGCTCGAACCAGGAGCGTCTGTTTCTCCATAGCGACCTGCATCTCACGGAATATTTCCGGGCATTCGCGCAATTCGATGCCGCTGCCGAGCAGGGGCGCCCGGTTCAGCGCGCGTACGACCAGAGCCTGCCGGACCTGCGTCAGGCCTTCGTCGATTTCATATTGCCGGTGGACCGGAGCACGACGACGGTGCGGCTTGGGCGCCAGGAGCTGTGGCTTGGTCCGTCGCGGTGGATGGCGGTGCGCGACCCCACCAACCTTCGTCGATCCTTCGACGGCGGCCTGCTCGAGTACAGGGATGACACCTATATCCTGCGGGCTTTTGCGGCACGTCCGGTCGTCACCGCGCCGGGGCTGTTCGACGATACGACCTCCACCGTCGAATACTTCCGCGGAGCCTATCTGCGGGCAAAACAACCGCAGGGTTTTCCGGCCACGATCGATCTCTACCTGCTCGGCCGCGAGCAGGACAGTGTCACTTATGCACGGGGAACCGGACGCGAGGATCGCTGGACCGCAGGCGGGCGCGTCGCCGGCACGCTGGCGACGCTCGACTACGTGGTCGAAGCCGCCAACCAGTTCGGTACCTTCAACCAGCTCGGCACCTTCAGCCCGGCCGAAATATCGGCATGGGGCTTCTTCAGCCAGGTTAGCAAGGGCTTCGACAGCTTCGCCCTGGCGCCGCGGCTTGGTCTGCGCGCGCATTATGCGTCAGGCGACAGCAACCTGAAGAGTTCAGTATTCACGACCTTCTCGGCGCCTTATCCGGCGGCCAGCGAGATCACGGAAATGTCGTTGCTGTCGCTGCTGAATGCTACAAATATCAATCCCTACGTACAGGTGAAGGTCCCGAACGGTCCATTGATTGAAACCAGCTGGAACTGGGTTTCGAGGGCCAGTCTCGCAGATTCGGTTTATGGGCCCCCCGGCACGATCATCACCGCTCCCGGTTCAAAGGCGGCGAACGTTGCCCAGATCGGCCAGCTGGCCTTCATCTGGGACCTGTCGCCTTTTCTTCAGCTTCACGGCGTCTATTCGCATTCGCTCGCCGGGGACTATATCAAGGCCGCCAAAGGTCGCGACATGGACTACTACCGCTTTCAGATCATGGAGCGGTTCTGACACCCGCCGCCACGGCAGCAGGCTCACGCGAACAGCGCGCGATGATCCCGCATGATCACGCGCGCGGCGTTGTGGCCGGGGGCGCCTGTGACGCCGCCGCCGGGATGCGCGCCGCTTCCGCAATGGTAGAGCCCTTTCAGCGGCCCGCGATAATCGGCGTGCCCGAGCATGGGCCGCGCCGAGAACAATTGATTCAGCGTCAGCGCGCCATGGAAGATATCGCCGCCGAGCAGGCCGAACTGGCGCTCCAGGTCGAGCGGCGACAGGATCTGCCGCCCCATGACGCTGGCAGCGAAGCCCGGCGCGTATTTGTCCACCGTCGCGATCATGAGGTCCGCGGCCGCTTCGCGGTGGTCGTCCCACGACTTACCGTCCGGCAACTCCGGCGCGACGTGCTGGCAGAACAGGCTGGCGACATGCTGGCCGGCCGGGCACAGCGTATCGTCCAGTGTCGAGGGAATGAGAACCTCGACCACCGGCTCGCGGCTCCAGCCCTGCGTCCGCGCGTCCTGCCAGGCGCGATCCATATAGCCAAGACTCGGGGCGATGATGATGCCGGCTGAAAGATGATCGCCAGCGCCGGGCAGCGCCGTGAACGAGGGCAGCGTGCTCAAGGCGACATTCATCCGGAAGGTGCCGGAGCCGTTGCGCCAATTCCTGATGCGATCGAGAAAGGTTGGCGGCAGCGCATCCGCCGGCACCAGCCGCGTATAGAGCAGTTTCGGATTGACGCTGGAGGCAACGTATCTGGAGCGGATGGTTTCGCCGTTATCGAGGATGACGCCGACCGCGCGGTCGCGCTCGACGATCACCTCGCGCGCGCCTGCATCGAGCACGATCTCGACGCCGTGGCCGCGGGCGGCGCTCGCCATGGCCTGCGTGATCGCGCCCATGCCGCCGATGGCGTGGCCCCAGACGCCCTTCTTGCCGTTCACCTCGCCGAACGCATGATGCAGCATCACATAGGCCGTGCCCGCGGCGTAGGGGCTGGCATAATTGCCGACAATGGCGTCGAAGCCGAACAGCGCCTTGACCAGATCGTTCTCGAACGCCTCGTCCAGCATCTCCCCGGCCGATCGTGTGAACAGATCGAGCAGCGAGCGCTGCTGCTGCAGCGTCAGCCTGCGCAGGATGCCGGCGGTGCCGAGCGCATTGAAGGCCTCGCGGATCGCGCCGGTGCCGAACCCTTCGACGAGGTTCGGCGGCGCGCGCAGTACGAAAGCGCGCAGCACGTCGGCGATGACCTCGAGTTCGCGCGAGAACGCGTCGATCCTGACGGCGTCGCGTTCGCTCAGCTTCGCGACGGATTCCCGGGTGCGGCCTTCTCCTGTCAGCAGATAGCTGCCGTCGGGTGAGGGCAGGAAATTCTGCGCGCGGCGTTCGACGATCCGCAGTCCGTGACCATGCAGCCCCAGATCCGAAATGATCCGTGGATTGAGCAGGCTGACCGTATAGGCCGCGACCGAATTGCGGAAACCCGGATGGAATTCCTCCGTCACCGCGGCACCGCCGGCCACCTTGCGCCGCTCGACCACCTTCACGCGCAGGCCGGCCATCGCCAGATAGGCCGCGCAGGTGAGGCCGTTATGGCCGGCGCCGATGATGACAACGTCCGTTTCGTTCATGTCCGCTTCAAGAAGGTTTGATTAGTGGTGCTGTCGCGCCGTATTGACGCCGCGTCAAGTCCACGGTTTTGCAGTTTCTTGCCCGCCATGGTGCCATATGCTCAACTCAGCGTCTCTGGCATGCCCTTGCCGGATTTCCGCCGCCGGCGCCCGCCGGGTTCAATGCCGGAGTTTCCATGACTTCACCTGATCCGTCCGCGGCCACGGACCAGGCCTCCGCGGGTAGAAACCGGCTGGTGCTGATCGTCTATACGGCGGCGATCTTTGTCAGCGCGCTGCTGCTGTTCTCGGTGCAGCCCTTGTTCACCAAAATGGTGCTGCCGCGGCTCGGCGGCTCGCCGGCGGTGTGGTCGGTGGCGATGGTGTTCTTTCAGTCGCTGCTGCTCGCCGGTTATGCCTATGCTCACTATCTGACGCAAATCCGCAGCCGCATGATTCCGGCGGCGGTCCACCTGGTGCTGCTAGTGGTCGCGCTGCTCTCGCTGCCGCTGTCGATCGCGAGCGGGTGGGGCGAACCGCCGACATCGGGCTATGCGTTCTGGCTGTTGGGTCTGTTCGCGGTTTCGATCGGGCTGCCGTTCTTCGCGCTGGCCGCCAACAATCCGCTTCTGCAGGCATGGTTCTTCCGCACCGGTCACCCCAACGGTCCCGATCCCTATTTCCTCTACGCTTCGTCGAATATCGGCAGCTTCCTGGCGCTGTTGTCCTATCCGGTGCTGCTGGAGCCGATGTTTACGCTCCGCACGCAAAACCTGATCTGGACCGGCGGCTACGCAGTGCTGATCGTTTTGATCGCCGCCTGCGCCGTGCTGTTGCTGCGCTCGCCGGCCGCCGCCGTCGATCGGCCTGCCGAAGACGCCGCCGCGCCGGCGCCGCCCTGGATGTTGCGGGCACGCTGGGTCTTTCTCGCCGCGGTGCCGTCGGGCCTGTTGATCGCGGTGACCGCGCATATTTCAACCGATGTCGCCGCCGCGCCGCTGCTGTGGGTGCTGCCGCTGTCGCTTTATCTGCTGACCTGGGTGCTGGTGTTCCAGTCGCGTCCGCTGCTGCCGCACAAATGGATGCTGATGCTGCAGCCGCTGGCGATAGCAGGCGTAATCGTGCTGCTCGCGGTCGGCGGCGAGCAAAACCTGCTGCTGACGCTCGGCGGTCACCAGCTTTGCTTCTTCGTCATTGCGATGGCCTGTCATGGCGAACTGGCGCGCACCCGCCCGGCCGCGAAATATCTCACCGGTTTCTATGTCGCGCTGTCGTTCGGCGGCATGGTCGGCGGGTTGTTCGCAGGATTGATCGCGCCGTATGCGTTTTCGTGGATCGCGGAATACCCGATCCTGCTGGCATCGGCGGCGCTGTGCCGCCCGCCCGGCGGCGCGGAGCGTTTCGCGCGCTGGAGCCGCTGGTACTGGTCGTTTCTCGCCGT
Organism: uncultured Alphaproteobacteria bacterium; assembly: GCA_963823115.1. Classification (GTDB taxonomy): domain Bacteria; phylum Pseudomonadota; class Alphaproteobacteria; order Rhizobiales; family Xanthobacteraceae; genus Bradyrhizobium. Next base: position 35,824 of record CAWGKJ010000062.1, read on the forward strand.
GCTGGCGGTGGCCTTGATCGCGCCATCCTATTCGGACGGCAAGATAATGGCCTGGCTTGATGAACACCGGGTCTGGATGATCGGCGCGGTCGGCGTGCTCTCGGCATTGCTTGCGCTCGGATTGAACGCCAACCGCTGGAAGATCTTCGCAACCGTCGCGGCGGCGCTGGTGCTGATCCGGGCCTATCCGACCGATGACGGGCGGGTGGAAACCGTGCGCAGCTTTTTCGGCGTCCACAAGATCGTGGTGACGCCGCGCGGCCAGTATCACGTGCTGATGCACGGCACCACAATTCATGGCGCGCAGAAATTCAAGAACGATGACGGCACGCCGGTAACCGGGCGGCCGGAACCGATCACCTATTATCACAGGGATGGCGGCATCGGGCAGGCGATCGCGGCGGTGCGCGCGCGCAAGGGCGCACCGCTGCGTGTCGCGGTGATCGGGCTGGGCGCCGGCACGCTGACCTGCGCCTCCGAGCCCGGCGAGACCTGGAAGTTCTTCGAGATCGATCAAACCATGGTCGATACCGCGCGCGATCCCAGATATTTCACCTACATCAAGAACTGCGAGCCGGACCTCAAGCCCGTGATCGGCGACGCGCGGCTGACTTTCGCCAGGGAGCCGGACGGCATCTACGATCTGATCATCGTCGACGCCTATTCGTCGGACGCGATCCCGATCCATCTTGCCACGCAAGAGGCGATGGCGATCTACAAGGACAAGCTGGCGCCACAGGGCGCGGTGGTGATGCACGTCTCGAACCGGCATCTGGAACTGGCCAGCGTCATCGTCGGCATTGCGGAAGCCAACGATCTCAAGAGCTGGGTCTACAACGAGGATTCCAATCGCGATTACGAATACATCTTCGCGACCTCGGTCGTGGTCAGCGCGCGCAAGGAGGCCGACGTCGGCAAGCTGGCATCGTCGGACGTTTGGACGTTGACCGAGGCCGACGAAAAACAGCGGGTCTGGACCGACGATTATTCCAACGTGCTCGGCGCGGTGTGGCGGCGGCTGCGCGACGGGGAGAATTAACCGAAGCGGAAGAGCTCGCGCGGATTTCGCAGAATTTCCGAACGGTCATCTGGGTCGCCGACGATCTCGGCGAAGGCAGCAAGACTTTTCGCATAAGTCTGGGTGCTTTCAAACTGGGTATGGGGCCAGTCGCTTCCCCAGACCAGACGGTCACGGCCCAGCGAGTCGCGCAGCAGCAGACAGGCCTCGCGGGCGATATGGTTGCTGTCCTCGCCGATTCGATAGGGCGCGGAAATTTTGACCCAGAGCCGGCGTGATTGGCCAAGTTTCGTCAGGGCAACGAAACCAGGGTCTGCTGTTCCCGTCCTGGCATCGGGCAGTGCGTAGTGATCCAGCACGACGTTGACGCCAAAGGAAAGCAGTACCGGCACCAGCGCGGCCAGATCGGTTGCGGCGCGCTGCACCTCAATTTGCCACTGCAGCTTTGCCGCACGTTCGAGCAACCCGCCCCAGACCGGAGACGCGAGATCGGGCAGCGGCTTGCCGACCAGATTGAGCCGTAATCCGACGATGCCGGAATCATTCAGGCGGTCAAGATCATCGGACGTTGCGTCGGGGGCGACCACGGCAATCCCGCGCACCCGGCCGCGCGCGGCGCGAACGCATTGCACCAGATAGGAGTTGTCGGTTCCCAGGAAACTCGGCTGTACCAGTACACCATGGTTGATGCCGTTATCGTCGAGCTGCTGCAAATAGAGATCGAGAGGGGCGTCGTAGCCAGGGGCGTAGCGGCGGGAATCCGCGAGCTGAAGGCCACGATGGAAAACGTGCGAATGCGTGTCGGTCATTATTGGTTGCTTCTGAGATAGCTGAGCGCGCGCGGGGACGGCGTAACCGATACCTGCTGCCACAAGAGACTTGCCGAACGTGCGCCGGCTGACGCGAGTTTGAGCAGCTCTCGTCATCGTGCTGTCCTTTTCAATGCGCAGCGAGGTTCGGCGTGCGAGCCGCCAACGGCGCAGTATCGGAAAAGGCCTTGCCGCGGGTTTCCGGGAGCAACAGCACGGCGACCAGCACCAGAGAGTACGCGAAAGCCGCGTCCAGCCCGATGGCCGCTCCGAGCCCCAAATGCTGGCTCAGATATCCGACCATGATCGGAAAGCCCGCCGAGACGATACGGCCGAAATTGTAGCAGAACCCGACGCCGGTGCCGCGAACGCCCGCGGGATAAAGTTCGCTGAATAGTGCGGCCATGCTGGCGGGAATGCCGGCGGAGAAGAAACCGAGCGGAAATCCGAGCACCAGCATCTGCGCATTTGTCAGCGGCGCGAACACGTAGATCAGCACGGTCAGCACGCAGGCGGAGGCGAACACAGCCACGTTTGCACGCCGGCCGATACGATCGCTCAGAATGCCGCTCGCGACACAGCCGCAAAAGAACGCGACGATGATCACGGCGAGGTAACCGCCGCTGCCCAGCACCGACAGTTTGCGCTCCTCCCGCAGGAACGTCGGCAGAAAGGTCGTGAGAGCGGCGTATCCGCCATGGGCGCCGACGCCGAACAGGCCGCCGATCATGGTGGCGCGCAGAACCTCGGGCTTGAAGATGCCGAGCAGGGTTTGCAGGGGAGACGCTTGCTGCGCTGTCGCGGCGATCGCGCGCTCGGGTTCCGGCACGCCCCTGCGGACGTAGAAGATCAGCAGGGCAGGCAACAGGCCGGCGGCAAACATCGCCCGCCAGGCGATGTCAGGGGAAAGATGCGAAAACAGCACCGTGGCGAGGATGACCGCCGCGCCCCAACCGACCGCCCAGGCGCTTTGCACCGCGGCCAGCACCTTGCCGCGATGCTGCGGCCGGATCACCTCGGCCATCAACACCGCGCCGGCGGCCCATTCGCCCCCGAAGCCGATGCCCTGAATGGTCTTGAGGACCAGCAATTGCGGATAGCTTTGCGCGAAGGCGCAGGCGAAGGTGGCGAAAGCAAACCACAGAATGGTAATCTGCAGAGCTTTGACCCGCCCGTAGCGATCCGCCAGCGCGCCAGCGATCCACCCGCCGAAGGCGCCAGCAAACAGCGTGACGGATCCCAATAGCCCTGCCTCCGTCTTGCTGATGGCGAAGGTGGCGATCAGTGCCGGGATCGCAAGGCTGAACATCTGGACGTCAAGCGCGTCCAGCGCCCAGCCCATGAAACACGCCCAAAATGTCTTGCGCTCCGGTGCGGAGCTTTCCTGGTACCAGTTCGACATCGTTTCCTCCCAGAACCGCGCCGGCCGTTTTGGCTCGGCGTTCGTCGTCAGTGAATTTCCACATGGTAACGGAACTTGTCGGCGGCGCCGCGCGAGCGCCGCCACTCCAGCGGTTGACGCATCAGATCGTAGGCAAGCCGCTCGATGACGATCAGCGGCGCGTGCGGTTGAAGTTGCAGGAGACGCGCCTTCATGGGATCGGCGATCTCGACCGTCAGCGTCTCCTCGGCTGCGACGACCACCTGCTCGCAGCGCTCCTCGTAAAGCGGATAGAGCAGATCGCCGAATTCATTCGGCTCAAGCGCCAGCAGCGGCTCGAAGCTGCTCCTTGGCAGCCAGATATCTTCTGCGAGCAGGGGCAGGTCATCGAGCAGCCGGAGCCGCGTCAGGTGGATGACTTCATCGCCAGGGCGAATTCGCAGCGCCGAGGCGACGGCTGACGGCGCAGGCAATGTTTCGCGACGCAGGATACGGCTTACGGGAACGCGGCGTTCGCCGGTCTCGGATTGAAAACGAAAAAACCGGAACATCGAGGCATTGAATCGCGTCCGCTTCACAAACGTCCCACGACCTTGTTGCCGGTCCAGCACGCCCTCGGCGACCAGCTGGTCCACAGCCTTGCGCACCGTGCCGATCGCAACGCCGTGGATCCTTGCCAGATCGGCTTCGGACGGGATCGCGTCGCCCGGGCGCCACTGGCCCTGCGCGACGGCTGCCGCGAATGTGTCCCGCAACTGCTGGTATAGGGGTAAGCGCAAGTCCGAATTCATATAGTCGTCTATATGAATGCAGGTTTGCGAAGTCAATCGCCCGGGCGGTTGCTTGTCCGCTAGCCGCGCGCGGATAAACGCCTTCGCCGCCTCGCGCGCGCCGTCGCTTCTGAAACTCCGAACGGGAATCGCCACCGCCGATGATCGCCCAATCCAGATCAGGAGCAGATCGCCTTCGCTCGTAAACCGGCTGACGGCGGCCCATTGCCACATCGCCTGCGATAACTGGCCGGTCAGGGTGATACCCGTGGCATCGACGACGGCCGTCTTGGACTCCAACGCACTTGGCGTTCCGACCAAATACTTTCTCCTCGCAATTCGACGCGCGAAAAATGCGGCGACAACCATCGCGATAGTGCCGAGCAGGAATGCAGCCAGGCTGAATTGGCCGATCAAGTCGACCGTTGCAGAGTTGCCCGACTGATGCGCCGCGATCGATCGGAACGTCAAGGCTACGGGAATTGCGCTGAACAAGGCTGCAACAAAGATGAGGGTGGTTGTCCACCCTGACTCGTGCCGGCTCATAACGGCGAAGTAACGCGCGTAGTCGTCCGCGGTCATGTTGAAAGTCACCGCAATTCGATCGTGGATCGAGTCACTCATTTCCGGCTTCCCTGATGCTGCAGCGGGCTTGGCTTCTGGGGCCCCGATCATGACGGGTTTCTCCGGGATTCGTTCTGCGTGAGCATTCGTATCGTCAGCTGATAGCTCGGTTCGATCGAGAACAGCGTTCGAAGCCGATCTGCGCGGATAAGTGTGCCTTGCGAGCAATTCTCAAGCTGGCTGCGGCACCGGAGCAGCTTGCACGCGGGCGGAAAACCGCGAATATCACTGACCTCCGGGGCATCCGGGCCAAAATCAAGATAATCTGTTCTATGGAGTTCGCGAAATGCCCATCATCACCCAGCGATGCGTAGCAACGCTTTTGCTTGCGGCGATTGTTGTCGCCGGCGCAGGTCGCGGTGCGCTGGCTCAGAAGCAGTATGACACCGGTGCGAGCGACACCGAGATCAAGATCGGGAATTTCGTTCCCTACAGCGGCCCGGCTTCGGCATATGGCACGGTCGGGAAGGCGATGGCGGCCGTTTTCAGGAAAGTGAACGACAACGGCGGCATCAACGGCCGCAAGATCAATTTCATCTCCTATGACGACGCCTATAGCCCGCCTAAGTCGGTCGAACAGACCCGCAAGCTGATCGAGAGCGACGAGGTGCTGCTGCTGTTCGGCACGTTAGGCACGGCGTCGAACACCGCGGTCCAGAAATACTTGAACGCGAAAAAAGTGCCGCAGCTGTTCGTGGCGACCGGCGCCACCAAGTGGGATGATCCGAAGCACTTTCCCTGGACCATGGGCTGGCTGCCGAGCTATCAAAGCGAGGGCCGCATCTACGCGAAGTATCTGACAAAGGAAAAGTCCGAAGCCAGGATCGCCGTGCTCTATCAGAACGACGATATGGGCAAGGATTACCTGAAGGGATTGAAGGATGGCCTTGGCGCCAACCTCGCGCGCCTGGTCGCGGAGGAAAGCTATGAATTGGCCGAGCCAACCATCAAATCCCACATCGTCAAGCTGAAATCGTCCAACCCGGATGCCATCGTCTTTTTTACGACACCGAAATTCGGCGCCCAGGCGATCAAGAAGCTGGGTGAGATGAACTGGCGGCTGGGCACGGTCATTGTATCGAACGTCAGTGCCTCGACGGCGACCGTCATGCGGCCCGCCGGTCTGGACTATTCCCAGGGGGTGATTTCTGCAGCCTACGCCAAGGATGTCAGCGACCCGCAATGGAACAACGATCCCGGCATCAAGGATTTCGAGGCGTTGCTCGCGAAATATCTGCCGGAGGTCAATCCGGTCGATGCCTCGGCGTTGACGGGATACAACATGGCACAGACCATGGTTGAAGTTCTCAGGCGATGCGGTGACAACCTGACCCGCGAGAACGTCATGAAGCAGGCCGCCAGCCTCAATAATCTGGAGCAGGGGGGATTGCTTCCCGGTGTGAAGATATCGACCAGCCCCACGGATTTTCAGCCCATTTCCCAATTGCAGCTGATGCGGTTCAAGGGCGAGCGCTGGCAGTTGTTCGGCGATGTCATGGAGGGAGCGGCAGACGGCGGCTAGACGAACTTTGCGCGCAACGGCAGCAAGAGAACGACAAGATGCACGATAAAGTCGACGTCCTGATTATCGGCTCCGGAGCATCAGGCGCCGCCGTGGCATGGAGTCTCGCCGATACCAGGATGCGGATTCTCTGCCTCGAACAGGGCGACTGGGTGAAACCGACGGACTATCCGAGTAACGGGCGCGATTGGGAAGCGCGCTTGTTCAGCGATTTCGCCATCAATCCCAACCGCCGCGCGCGGCCGACCGACTATCCGATCAACGACGCCAACTCGCCGATCAAGGTGGTTAACTTCAACGGGGTCGGCGGCAGCACCATCATGTACACGGCGCATTTTCCGCGCCTGCATCCTTCCGACTTCAAGGTGCGCACGCTCGACGGCGTTGCCGACGACTGGCCGATCGATTACGCGACGCTGGAGCCGTTCTTCGCCGAGAACGATCGCATGATGGGTGTCTCGGGTCTCGCCGGCGATCCCGCTTATCCACCGAAACAGCCGCCGATGCCGCCGTTGCCGCTCGGCAAATCGGGCACCCGCTTCGGCAAGGCGATGAACCAGTTGGGCTGGCACTGGTGGCCATCCAACTCGACGATCGCCACCACCGATTACGAAGGGCGCGCGCGCTGCATCAATCTCGGTCACTGCACCCCGGGTTGCGCGCAGGGCGCCAAGGCCTCCACCGACATCACCTATTGGCCGCTTGCGATCCGCGCCGGCGTCGAACTGCGTACGCTGTGCCGGGTGCGGGAGATCACGACCGACGCGCACGGCATGGCCTCCGGCGTGGTCTATTACGACCCCGAGGGGACAGAGCATTTTCAGCCCGCCGAAGTCGTCATCCTCGCCTGTAACGGCGTCGGCACGCCGCGCCTGATGCTGAACTCGGTATCGGCGAAATTCCCCAACGGCATTGCCAACTCCTCAGGGCTGGTCGGCAAGAACCTGATGTTTCATCCCTACGCCCTGACCTACGGCTATGTCGATGAAGCGCTCGACGGCAATCACGGCCCGCCGCTCTGTCTTTGGAGCCAGGAATTTTATGAGACTGATGCCAAGCGCGATTTTGTGCGCGGCTATACCTTCCAGTTCGGCCGCGGTGTCGGCTCGATCATGGAAGCCATCGTCAGCGCCAATGCCGGGCGGCTGCCCTGGGGCGAAGAGCATCACGCGGCCTACCGGAAACTCGTGAACCGCCGCATCGGTCTTGCGGCGATCTGCGAGGATCTCCCCGAGGAGCACAACCGCGTCACGCTCGATCCCGTGCTGAAGGACTCCAGCGGCATCCCCGCGCCAAGGCTCGACTACACCATCAGCGAGAACAGCCGGAAGATGATGCAGCACGGTATCGCGCGGGCGAAGGAAGTCCTCGCTGCGGCCGGCGCCAGCAACATCGCCGTCGAAAGCCCGATCCTGAACGGCGGCTGGCACTTGCTCGGCACCGCGCGCATGGGCGCGGACCCCGAGCGCTCCGTGGTGAATGAATGGGGCCGCTGCCATGACGTGAAGAACCTGTTCATCGTCGACGGCAGCATCTGGGTGACCTCCGGCGGCGTCAACCCGACCTCGACCATCCAGGCGCTGGCGCTCTATATCGCCGACAGCATCAAGCAACGCCTCGCCAATTTGTTCGACTGAGAGCGATCGCCATGCCAAACGATGAGATTTCCGCCGACGAAGTCCGCGACCTCTGCGCTCTGGCGGGCATGATCGTCCCTCCGAGCGCGGCCTATGGTGTGCCGGGTGCCGACGACGAGCGGATTTTTGGCGACATCCTGCGAAGTCTTGAGCGCGACCGCGGCGATGTCTGCCGCGCGCTGGCGCATCTGGCCCGGCTTGCGGGCGGCGCTTTCGCCGATCTTGGCGCGGAGCGCCGTGCTGAGGTTGCCGCCGCGTTTCGCGAAGCCGGTGGCGCGCCGCTTGGCGCCCTGGTTCGCGTGGTGTTGCTTTGCTATTACCGCGACGACCGGGTGATGCGCTCGCTCGGCCAGGAACCGCGCCCGCCATTTCCGAAAGGCCATGTTGTCGAGCAGGGCGACTGGTCGCTGCTCGATCCCGTTCGCGCGCGACCGCGCATGTATCGGCTGGTCGAATGAGCGAACTATGCGGGAGGGGCGCCTGCTGCCGCGAGGTCAGCATGACGAAATCGTCGCTTGTGGTAATGACCTAACGAAGGATCTGGGTCGGGATGTTGCACTGCACCGCGCGTCATTCCTGATGCTGGTAATCCGGGCTCAGGGCTAGCATAGTTGCGGCATCCGGATTGGTTCATCGGCGTCGATGATGTCGACGCTGCGCGGTCAATGCCGGTCATTTGCGGAAATGTTTTTCGGAAAACCGGAGTACCATCATGTCTCTTATGGTTTCCAACGAAGCAAAACCCCGACACACATTCGATCCCGCCGAAATGGGCGCCATCGCGCATCTCTACCGCGGCGAAGTCTATCGCTCGACGATCTGGCGAACGCGGCTCGACAACACGACCAATTGGTCGATCGTCACGATGGGCATCGCGCTGTCGACAACCTTTTCGAGCCCGGAGGCTTCACCCCTGCCACTCCTGCTCGTAGGGCTTCTCATCGCCGTGTTTCTCGGCATGGAGGCGCGGCGTTATCGCTATTTCAATGTCTGGCGCGCCCGAGCTCGATGGCTTGAGACGAATTTCTACGCGCCGATATTCACAGGGGAAGCGCGCGACCAAAACTGGCAAGCGATCCTCGCGCGCGACTACACTGCGCCCCGTCATCACATTTCGCTCGTCCGCGCGGCCGGACGACGATTGCGTCGCAACTACGTTTGGATTCTTGCCGTCCAGGCGATTGCCTATTATGGCAAAATAGCGATCCATCCGACGCCCGCGGCGAGCCTGGCGGAATTTTCCGATCGCGCCGCCGTTGGCCCCATTCCCGGATGGGTCGTTCTGACAATAGGCTTTGTCTACAATTTCGGCTGGCTGGCGTTCGCGCTCGGCACGTTGTGGCTCGATCGGCACAAGCACGGGGCCAACGGCGATGCGGTGGCGATGGGTTAGCGTCACCGAAAAGCGCGCTAGCGTGCCGCGCTCGGGACGAAAGCTGTGATCATCGAGAACGACGAAGGCAGCTCATGGGAAGCGAGGTTGCCGGAAATCAGGATCAGAGTCGCGGCGAGCACCAGTCGTAGTGCTGTTTCCGGCACGCGGTGCGCGAAATAACTGCCAATCATGATGCCGGGCAGGGAGCCCAGCAGCAGTACGCCCAAGAGGCGCCAGTCGATTGCACCGGTCGCCCAGTGTCCGATCCCGGCAACCAGTGTCAACGGCACCGCGTGCGCGATGTCGGAGCCGACGATGCGCGTCATCGGCAGCTGCGGGTAGAGCAGCAGAAGCGCGGTCACGCCCACAGCGCCGGCCCCGACCGAAGAAATCGAGACCAGCACGCCCAGCGCTACGCCCACCAGCACGGTTGCGCGGGCGGTAATGCCGGCGTCGAGTTGCTCCAGGCGCCAGCGATAGCGCTGCATGATCGCCTTGCGGAATAACAGCGACACCGCGGTGAGGAAAAGCGCAAAACAGAGCACCAGGTTGACCAGGCTGCGCGAGGATTCGCCGCTAAGATCAAGCCGCCAGAGAACGACGAGCGTCACGATGCTGGCCGGGATGCTGCCGCTGGCGAGGCGGATCACCGCCGGCCAGTGGATGCTCCTCGCCCAACCGTGCGCCACGCTGCCACCAGTCTTGGTGGCGGCTGCGTAGAGCAGGTCAGTGCCGACCGCCGTCGCCGGGTGGATGCCGAACAGCAGGATCAGCAGCGGCGTCATCAGTGAGCCGCCACCCACACCGGTCATGCCGACAAGGAGGCCGACGCCGAATCCCGAAGCCACATAGATCGGATTGATCACGAGCATATAAAAATATCCGGCTAGCGTTCGCCGCCGCTTTTCATCGACGCGCGCCTTGGTTGGTCAACCGGCCCCGCAGTGGCTTGCAGCAGCACGGTCCGAAAATGTTCAACAAGAGCCGACTAAAGTAAAACTTTGCTGTAGCTCCAACAACCGTCCGGACAAAAAAGAAAGATTCTTGCACACATCGAGAACCGGTAGTGAGTTTCATCCAATCGGACGACCTCCGGCGGAACCGACGCGCTCAATCTCTCAAGATAGCGGACCTGATGCGATGGTCGTCAACCCTGGCAAAGCAGACATTGGGTAGGTTAGTCCTGATAGGTGAACAGCCCGCGCGGCTGGTAATACGGCCGCGGTGCGTAGACCTGCGGCGGCGCATATTGCGGCTGCGGATAGGCCTGCGCGTCATACAGATGCCGGCTGCTGCGCGGCGCCGGATAGCGCGCCACGTCCGAGCTGCCGTCGGCCGGATAGATGTATCCGTCGTCGGGCCGCTCTTGCGGGTACTGGCCGGGCGCGGCTTGCCGCGGGGTCAGCACGACCGGATCGCCGGCGCCGTTGTACTGTGGCGCGTATTGCTCGGCTGGGTCGCGGCGCGCGATGGCGGCGTTGGTCCGGGTCCGCGGATTGCGCGCCAGCGCGACCTGCGAGGAGCCGGTGAGCGTCACGGTGGTGTTGAGCACGCCTTCCTCTTCCACCAGCGCATACAGCGTCGAGGCGTTGTCGCGCGATAGCCGCACGCAGCCGTGCGAAGCCGGCGTGCCGAGACGGTTCACGGAATCGGTACCGTGAATGGCGTGGCCGATCTTGGTGAAGAAGATCGAATGCGGCATCGGCGCGTCGTCGAACTCCTTGGAGTAGTGGTCTTCCTCCATGCGGAAGGTGCGGAAGCTGCCATTCGGCGTCTCATACGATGGGAGGCCAGTCGAGACAGGCCAGTGGTAGCGCTCGACGCCGTTGACCGCGACGGTCATTATCTGGGCATTCTTGTCGACGGTGATGGAGACGTTGGCCTGCGCGGTGCCGGTGGCCGCAAAAAGCATCAAACCAGCCAATGCAACAAGGAAGGAACGCATTTTACTTTTGGCCTCCGGGCCTTGACTGCCGCACTGCTCCCACCGTCCCCCGCGTCAATATGCCAGAAATCCGGCTTTTGTTCCAGCGGCCTGTTAGGCATCGTTGATGCACAGGCGGGCGCAAACAAGGCGGAGGCGGGCGCAACCGGTGTGCCGCGCCATTTTCCGCGGGCATTGCCGGGGCCGTTCTGTCCGAATTCACCACAGGCACGCAACCTTTTGGTCCTAGCGCCGTTACAGATGCCCGCCTCGCCGGTCCAGTGTCGGTCGAGCCCAAAGGAATTGAGAGAACAAGATGAAGACGACGAAGATCGCGGTATCGGACCGGTTCGCCTGCTAAGCTCCGTCTAGCGGGTGCGGCGCTGGCTCTTGCATTGCTGGCGATCCCCCAACTCGGGCATGCGCAGGGTATTGTGCGCGGCGCGCAGGAGGGCGCGTACGAGGGCAACCGGGCCGCCGGTCCGGTGGGCGGGCTTGTTGGCGGAGCGGTCGGTGCCGGCGTTGGGGGTGCGGTGGGCGCCGTGAATGGCGTACTCGGAATTCCGGATCGCGGCTATCGCTGCCGCGGCTTCTACGATCGCTACGATCACTTCCACTGCTATCGGTGAATCTAGTCGGCAACTTGAAACGTCATCCCGGATGGTCTGAAGGACCAGACGTCAGATAGGCAATTGCACATCTGGGAATCCCTGGATTCGGGGATTGCCCGCTCTGCGCGCGCCCTGGAATGACTCGCTATCGCGTCAATTCTTGATCCGGTATCCGGTCTTGAAGATCCACCACACCGCGATCATGCAGATGGCGAGGAACATTAGCGTCATGGTGACGCTGAGGGCCACGCTGACGTCGGCGATGTCGTAAAAACTCCAGCGAAAGCCGCTGATCAGATAGACCACGGGGTTGAGCAGCGTGATGGTGCGCCAGCCTGGCGGCAGCATGTTCACCGAGTAGAAGCTGCCGCCGAGGAAGGTCAGCGGCGTCACCACCAGCATCGGGATCATCTGCAGCTTTTCGAAACCGTCGGCCCAGATGCCGATGATGAAGCCGAACAGGCTGAAGGTCACCGCCGTCAGCACCAGGAACGTCAGCATCCACCAGGGATGATGAATGTGCAGCGGCACGAACAGACGGGCGGTGGCGAGAATGATCAGACCGAGGATGACCGATTTGGTAGCGGCCGCGCCGACATATCCGAGCACGATCTCGAAATAGGAAATCGGCGCCGACAATATCTCGTAGATCGTGCCGACGAATTTCGGGAAGTAAATCCCGAACGAGGCGTTGGCAATGCTCTGCGTCAGCACCGACAGCATCACCAGCCCAGGTACGATGAAGGTGCCGTAACTTACCCCTTCTACCTCGGTGATGCGCGAGCCGATCGCCGCGCCGAACACCACGAAATACAGCGAGGTCGAAACCACCGGCGAAACGATGCTCTGCAACAGCGTGCGCCAGGTACGCGCCATTTCGAACAGATAGATCGCGCGGATCGCCCTGAAATTCATGGCGCCCGCACCAGGCTGACGAAGATGTCTTCCAGCGAAGACTGGGTGGTATCGAGGTCGAAAAATTTGATACCGGCGCCGCGGAGGTCGCCGAGCAGGCTGGTGATGCCGGTACGTTCGCCCTTGGTGTCGTAATCGTAAGTGAGTCCGCAGCCTCCCTCCGACAGTTCGAGGTTGTAGGGCGCGAGAACAGGCGGGATCGCATCGATCCTGTCTTGCAGGTGCAGCTTCAACCGTTTCTTGCCGAGTTTCTGCATCAGGCCGGCCTTTTCCTCGACCAGGATGATCTCGCCCCTGTTGATGACGCCGATCCGGTCGGCCATCTCCTCGGCCTCCTCGATGTAATGCGTGGTGAGGATGATGGTGACGCCGGAAGCCTGCAGCGTGCGCACCACTTCCCACATGCCCTTGCGCAATTCGACGTCGACACCGGCGGTCGGCTCGTCGAGAAACAGCACCTGCGGTTCGTGCGACAGCGCCTTCGCGATCATCACCCGGCGCTTCATGCCACCGGACAGCGTGACGATCTTGGCGTCCTTCTTGTCCCACAGGGACAGGTCCTTCAGCACTTTTTCGATATGATCGGGATTTCTGGGTTTGCCGAACAGGCCGCGGCTGAAGCTCACGGTCGCCCATACCAATTCGAAGGCGTCGGTGTGCAGTTCCTGCGGCACCAGGCCGATCAGCGAACGCGCGGGGCGCCAGGATTTGATGATGTCATGGCCGTCGACCATAACCTTGCCTGAAGTTGGGTTGGCGATGCCGCAGATGATGCTGATCAGCGTGGTCTTGCCGGCGCCGTTCGGCCCGAGCAACGCAAAGATCTCGCCGCGCCGGATATCCAGGTTGATATTCTTCAGTGCCTCGAAACCGGAGCCGTAGGTCTTCGACAGATCTGCAACTGAAATGATGGGAGACATGTGGGGATGAGGGGCCTGATTTGGAAATGCGGGAAAGGATAACGCGGCACGTCGACCCGCTCAGGGACGAGCACCGACAGATAGGAACGCGCCCGCCATCGTGCAAGCGCGGGCAGGGGCTATCCGCTTCGGAAAACCAATTGGCACTGTTCGGGCAGCGCTTCCTGGGGTAGTGGATGGGGTAGTCGCCTCATTAGTGGGCGAAATCAAATTAAAAGGAAGCGCCGCTTGGTGAGTGTCAGCCGAGAACCGAACCTGCCTGTCGCCGCTAACACTGGCCGGATCGCATGGATTTTCTGCGCACTATTTGCCGCGTTCCTGCATCAGCTCTTTGCAACGTCCGCAGCGATTGCGGCGGAGAAATCCCGCCCCAACATCGTCTTCGTTCTGATCGACGATGCCGGGTTCAGCGACTTCGGATCCTACGGGAGCGAGATTGCCACGCCCAATCTGGATCAAATCGCCGAGGAGGGGGTCCGCTTCACCAATTTTCACGCGGCATCGACCTGCGAAGCGACGCGAGTGATGCTGCAGTCTGGTATCGACAATCATCGCGCGGGGGCCGGCACACTCCAGGTCGTCATCGCCGACAATCAAAAGGGAAAGCCGGGTTACGAAGGCTACCTCAGCGATCAGGCTCACAGTCTCGGTCAGCTGATGCACGACGGCGGCTACGCGACCTACTATGCGGGGAAATGGAACATCGGCAACGGTCTGGAACGCTCCCCCGGGGCGAGGGGCTGGGACCGCTACATCTCGCTGGAGCAGACGGGCGCAGACAATTTCGAGGCGAAGGTCTACGCCCCCTTCAATATGGAGGCCGTGTGGTGGGAAGACGGCCATCGTGCTGAGCTGCCCCCGGACTTTTTCTCGACGCGGCACTACTTCGACAAGATGATTCAATACATCGAGGAGGGAAAGTCCGGCGGCAAGCCGTTCCTCGCGATGATCGCAACCCAGGCGGTGCATTCACCCCTGCAGGCGCCGAACCCTGACATCGAAAAATATTTGCATCGCTACGATGCCGGCTGGGAGAAGATGCGATCCGAACGCTACCAGCGCCAGGTGCAGATGGGACTGGTGCCGGCCGGATTGGAGTTGCCCAATGCCCCGGGCTCGAGAAAATGGAACGACCTGAGCGATCAGGATCGGCGCGATTACGCCAAGAAAATGGCTGTCTATGCCGGCATGCTGGACAATGTGGACCAGCACACCGGACGCTTCCGCGCGTACTTGAAAAAAGCGGGACTGCTGGACAACACCGTATTCATCATCATGTCCGACAACGGCGCCGACGCGTATGACTTGTCGAAACTCAATCTGCCGTTCAGGCTCTGGTATCACCTTAATTTCGCACTGGGATATGAGACGCTGGGCCAGAAGGGCAGCTACGTGCACTACGGCCAGGACTGGGCGCAGGTGTCGAATACTCCGTTCTCGTTCTTCAAGGGCACGTCATTCGAAGGCGGCATGCGGGTCCCGTTAGCCATCAGCTATCCCGGCCAGATCAAGCCGGGCGGGATCAGCGACCAGTTTGCTTATGTGACGGACTTCCTGCCGACGGTGCTCGACATTGCCGGCATCCCGCTGCCTGGCGACGACTACAAGGGCAGGAAGCTTCATCGGCCGACTGGAACTTCGTTGCTGCCGTATCTCGAGGGAAAGACGGAGTTCATCCATGCGCCCGCCGAAGCCGTCGGCTTTGAGAGCACTGGCGGCCGGGCGCTGTTCAAGGGTGGCTACAAGCTGGTTCTCAACACCGGCCCCTGGGGTGACGCCGCCGACTGGCGCCTGGTCAAACTGAACGAAGATCCGACCGAGAAGCACGATCTGTCAGCCAGCCTTCCCGACATACGCAAGGAAATGGAGGCCGAGTACGCGACCTTCATTGTCCGTAATGGAGTGGTGGAACCTCCGGCGGACTATGATGGTTTGCGCCAATTGTTGATCAATAACTGGCAAATCCTGGTGCGGCAGATGGCTGGCGTCATAGCGCTTGCAGTGGCCGTGCTGGCAGCTCTGTTGACGGCCTTGATCTACACGTTGCGGCGATGGCGGCGCCGGGCATTCACCTGAAATATTCGGTGACGATGTGTAGATCGTGCGGAGAGGCGAGCGTCCCGTTCAGGTTCGCATCGATCACCCGCCGGCAGGCTTCGACGGTGGCATTGTCCCCGAGATCGTTGG
>CAWGKJ010000063.1:0-65892 GCA_963823115.1 uncultured Alphaproteobacteria bacterium
ACGCCTTTGGGCGTCGGATATGGGCCGCGGGAGCCTGCGGCGGCTTGACACAAGCGGCCCCTGCGGTGTCTTTCGGCCCAACTTCAGGTATTTCCAGCGGGCCCAGGGGTGTCGATGACGGCTGCATTCACTTTTCCGGGGCAGGGCTCCCAGGCTGTCGGCATGGGCAAAGCCCTGGCGGAGGCCTTTCCGGCTGCGCGCGCGGTCTTCGACGAGGTCGATGCGGCGCTTGGGGAAAAGCTCACCGCCACCATCTGGGACGGCCCGGCCGAGACCCTGCAGCTCACTGAAAATGCCCAGCCAGCCCTGATGGCAGTTTCGCTGGCGACCCTGCGCGTGCTGGAGACCGAGGCCGGCTTCTCGGTAGGACGTGACGCCGCGTTCGTTGCGGGGCATTCGCTCGGCGAATATTCCGCGCTTGCCGCGGCCGGCAGCCTCAGCATCTCCGACACCGCGCGTCTGCTGCGCGCCCGCGGCCTGGCCATGCAGAAGGCGGTGCCGGTCGGTGTCGGCGCAATGGCCGCTTTGCTCGGCCTTGATTATGAGGCCGCGATGGCGGTGGCGAACGAAGCCGCGCAGGGGCAGGTCTGCCAGGCCGCCAATGACAATGGCGGCGGGCAGGTCGTGGTTTCCGGCGACAAGGCCGCCGTCGAGCGCGCGCTGGAGATCGCCAAGACCAAGGGCGCCAAGCGGGCCATGCTGCTGCCGGTGTCGGCGCCGTTCCATTGCCGGCTGATGCAGCCCGCGGCCGAAGTGATGGCCAAAGCCCTGGCCGATGTCACCATCAGGCCGCCGGTTTCGCCCCTCGTGTCGAACGTGCTGGCGGCGCCGATTACCGATCCGGACGAGATCCGCCGCCGCCTCGTCGAACAGGTCACGGGAACCGTGCGTTGGCGCGAATCGGTGGCTTACATGGCGAGCCATGGCGTCACACGGTTTTTCGAAATCGGCGCCGGCAAGGTGCTGAGCGGCTTGGTCAAGCGTATCGCCGATGGTGCGGTTGGTATTTCGGTCGGCGGGCCGAACGATCTGGCTGCCGCGAAAGAAGCACTCGCTGCCGCGAAGACGGCCTGACGAGGGGGGACCACGATGTTCGATCTGACAGGCAGGACGGCGCTCGTCACCGGTGCGACCGGCGGCATCGGTAGCGCGATCGCGCAAGCGCTGCACGCACAAGGTGCGACGGTGGCCATTTCCGGGACGCGGCGCGAGGTGCTGGATGCGCTTGCCGGCAAGCTGGGCGGGCGGGTCCATGTGTTGCCCTGCAATCTCTCCGACGCCGCGGAGGTGGAGGCGCTGGTGCCGGCAGCGGAGCAGGCCATGGGCCAGCTCGACATTCTCGTCGCCAACGCCGGCATCACCCGCGACAATCTGTTCGTACAATTGCGCGACGAGGACTGGGACGAGGTCATCAAGGTCAATTTGACTGCGACATTCCGTCTCGCCCGCGCCGCGACCAAACTAATGATGCGCAAACGCTTCGGCCGCATCATAGCCATTACCTCGATCGTCGGCGTGACCGGCAATCCGGGCCAGGGCAATTACACGGCGTCGAAGGCCGGACTGATTGGCATGATCAAGACGCTGGGTGCGGAATATGCCAAGCGCAACGTCACCGCCAACTGCATAGCCCCCGGATTTATCAAGACGCCGATGACGGATGCGCTGAACGACAAGCAACGCGAAGCCATCCTTGCCAAGGTACCTGCAGCAAGGCTTGGAACGCCCGAAGATATCGCGGCGGCGGCGGTCTATCTCGCCTCGAATGAAGCGGCCTATGTCACCGGGCAAACAATTCACGTCAACGGTGGAATGGCCATGATTTGAGCCGGTTACCAGCCGTCTTCAGCGGGGCTAAAGGCCGTTTCAGGCGCCAATCGAGGCTTATAGTCAAGGCTTTGGAAGTGTGATAACCGAACCATCAACGGATGGGCAAAGAACGCCATTGCAGGATTTTGAAACCCTGTATATTGGCGTGCCGAGCCTGCCGTCTCTCGCCGGGCCTTTGTCGGGTGACAAGGCCAAATCAAGACTATGCGCGATTGCGAAGGAAACTTTAACGACCAGGATGGCTCGTATCGTCTTGGGGACGGGTCCAGTGGGAACAAGCACGAGGTTGAACGATGAGTGAGATTGGCGAGCGAGTTAAGAAGATCGTGGTCGAACACCTTGGTGTTGAACCCGAAAAAGTGGTCGACAACGCGAGCTTCATTGACGACCTCGGCGCCGACAGCCTCGATACCGTCGAGCTCGTGATGGCGTTTGAAGAAGAGTTCGGTTGTGAAATTCCCGACGATGCTGCGGAAACGATTTTGACGGTTGGCGACGCCACAAAATTTCTTGAGAAGAACGCGAAAAGCTGACGCCCTGCGCGGTGATGACGAAGCCGGGCGGGCCGCGGTCGAGCGGTCCGCCGGTTTCTTGTTGTTGGCCGCGAATTCCGGGCTGGAGTGCTGGATATGAGGCGGGTTGTCGTCACAGGCCTCGGCATGGTGTCGCCATTGGGATGTGGCGTCGAGCCGACCTGGAAGCGCATCCTCAATAGCGAAAGCGGCGCTAGGAAGATCGATACGTTTGACGTGTCCGATCTGACCAGCCGGATCGCCTGCGTGATTCCGCGCGGCGACGGCACCAACGGCTCATTCAACCCCGACCAGTGGATGGAGCCGAAGGACCAGCGCAAGGTCGACGATTTCATCATTTTCGCCATGTGCGCGGCGCGCCAGGCGCTCGACGATGCCAACTGGCATCCTTCCACCGAAGAGGATCGATGCGCTACCGGTACGATGATCGGCTCCGGGATCGGCGGCCTGTCCGGCATCGCCGACACTGCCCTGCTGCTCAAGGAGCGCGGCCCGCGCAAGATTTCGCCGTTCTTCATTCCTGGACGGCTGATCAATCTTGCCTCGGGCTATGTGTCGATAGAGCATGGCCTGAAGGGCCCCAACCACGCCGTGGTGACGGCGTGTTCGACCGGCGCACACGCCATCGGCGATGCGAGCCGGCTGATCGCGCTTGGGGATGCGGATGTGATGGTGGCGGGCGGAACGGAATCCCCGATCTGCCGGCTGGCGATGGCGGGATTTTGCGCCTCGCGCGCGTTGTCGACCGGTTTCAACGATACTCCTGAAAAAGCCTCGCGTCCCTACGATCGGGACCGCGACGGTTTCGTGATGGGAGAAGGCGCAGGCATCGTGGTACTCGAGGAGTACGAGCACGCGAAGAATCGCGGCACGCAAATCTACGCGGAGCTGATCGGTTACGGGCTTTCCGGCGACGCCTATCATATCACGTCTCCGGCGCCGGATGGCGATGGCGCCTACCGCAGCATGAGGGCCGCCATGAAGCGCGCAAGGATAAGTTCCTCCGATATCGACTACATCAACGCACACGGCACCTCGACGCAGATCGGCGACGAAATCGAACTCGGCGCGGTGGAGCGGCTGCTGGGCAACGCTGCTTCCAGGGTGTCGATGTCGTCGACCAAATCGTCAACCGGACATCTGCTGGGTGCCGCGGGCGCGGTCGAGACGATTTTCAGCGTGCTGGCAATTCGCGATAACATCGCTCCGCCAACAATCAATCTCGATAACCCGTCGGTGGAAACGGCTATCGATCTCGTGCCGCAAGTGCCGCGCAAACGCGAAATCAATGTCGCGCTATCGAACTCGTTCGGCTTCGGGGGCACCAATGCATCCTTGCTTCTGCAGCGCGTGACCAACTGACGCGGCATCCAAGAGAAGAGTCCACCGTTTCGCCGTATTCGGTGATAAATCCTAGTTATGGGCGTAGACTATCGGAAGCTCGCGGGAATTTCGCAAGGCTGCGATTAAACCGACAGGATCCAGGTTGTATCGATGAGTGAGAGGCCGCCCATTTCGCCAAGGAGCCCGCGCGCCGCGTTGGAACCCGAGCAGGTTCCGCCGCCGCCGAAGCGTTCCGAGCGCGCCCGCAACCCGTTCGTCGTTGTAGGCAATGCCGTCATCACCATCATTTTGGTGCTGATGATCGGCGTGGGCGGCGCCTACATCTACGGCAAACAGAAGATCGAGGCTCCCGGCCCGTTGCAGGAGGACAAGATCGTCAACATTCCGGCCCGCGCCGGAATGACCGACATTGCCGATATCCTGCAGCGTGAAGGCGTGATCGACAACAATCGTTGGGCGTTCATCGGCAGCGTGTTTGCGCTGAAGGCACGCTCGGAGCTCAAGCCCGGCGAATACGCATTTCAGAAGAACGCCAGCCTGCACGACGTGATCGGTACCATGGTCGAAGGCAAGGTGGTCCAGCATGCCGTCACGATTCCCGAAGGCTTGACCTCCGAGCAGATCGTGGCGCGGCTTTCGGACAATGACATCTTCTCGGGCTCGGTCCGCGAAATACCGCGCGAGGGCACGTTGCTGCCGGAAACCTATAAATTCCCGCGCGGCACCACCCGCGAGCAGGTGATCGCACGCATGCAGCAGGCGCAAAAGCGTGTGCTCGCAGAAATCTGGGAGCGGCGCAGTCCCGACCTTCCCATCAAGACGCCGGAGCAACTGGTAACGCTGGCCTCGATCGTCGAGAAGGAAACCGGCAAGCCGGACGAGCGTAGCCGCGTCGCCGCGGTGTTCGTCAACCGCTTGCGGCAAAAAATGAAGTTGCAGTCGGATCCGACCATCATCTATGGGCTGGTCGGCGGCAAGGGAACGCTTGGACGCCCGATCAAGCGCTCGGAAATCCAGCAGCCATCGCCCTATAATACCTACGTGGTTGACGGCCTTCCGCCGGGGCCAATCGCGAATCCCGGGCGCGCCTCGCTGGAAGCCGCCGCCAATCCGGCGCGTACGCGCGATCTGTTCTTCGTCGCCGACGGCACCGGCGGCCACGCCTTCACCGAAACCTACGACCAGCACCAGAAGAATGTCACCAAGCTGCGCGCCATCGAAAAGCAAATTCAGAACGACACGGTGGAGCCGGCTGACGATCCCCCGCCGGCTGCCGCAAGCGCGCCAGCCGACACCAGCCCGACCGCCGCGACGACGACGAAGCCTGTCCCGCCGAAAAAACCCGCTCGTGTGGTCCCTCCAGCCCGCCAGGGCGCGGCCCAATCGACCCCGTCGCCCCCTCCGGTGGTTCAGGAGTAACGCGGGTACAGGCACAGCGCGCCGGAGCTGAATCCATTTTCTCCGAAGGCGTTTCTGACAGGTAAGGTGCGACCATTCCGCTTGCAAAACCGGTATCCACTTTTGCGGAATAAGCGCTAAGGTCGCGCCGTACCAAGCTTTGCGAATCTCATCCCCGTAACGGCCGGAGAAATCCACGCGATGGCGCTGTCGAGCATGACCGGTTTTGCCCGCAGCCACGGTGCCAGCGGACCCTACGCATTCGAATGGGAACTGAAGTCCGTCAACGCCAAGGGCTTTGACCTGCGCATGCGGCTGCCGCCCGGATGGGACGACCTCGAAGCCTTTGCCAAAAAGCGCGCCGGCGAGGTCCTGTCACGGGGTACGGTATATGCGAATTTGAGCGTAAAGCGTACCAGCGCGGCCTCGACGGTCCGGATCAACGAAGAGGTTCTGGCATCGATCGTGAAAGCGGCTGGTGCACTCGCCGGCAAGATCGATGCGGTGGCGCCGAGCATCGACGGCCTGCTGGCACTCAAGGGCGTCATCGAGGTCGCCGACCCGGAAAGCAACGAGACCGAGGACAAGGCGGCGAAGGCCGCCGCCGCGGCAGCGTTCGATCAGGCGCTGCTCGACCTGGTCGAGATGCGCCAGCGCGAGGGCGCAACGCTCGGGCAAATCCTCAGCCAGCGGATGGACGAGATCGAACGGCTGGCAAAGAGGGCGGAGGCTGCTCCCGGCCGCAAGCCCGAGGCGATCAAGGCGCGGCTTGCCGAACAGATCGCGGCTTTGCTTGATGCGTCCGATCGCTTCGATCCCGACCGGCTCAACCAGGAAGCTCTTCTGATCGCGACCAAGGCCGACATCCGCGAAGAACTCGATCGCATCGCCTCGCACATCTCGCAGGCGCGCGAAATGATCAGCAAGGGCGGCCCGGTCGGACGGAGGCTTGATTTTCTTGCGCAGGAATTCAACCGCGAGGTCAATACCTGCTGCTCCAAATCCAACGATCTCGAATTGACCAACACCGGCCTCGAAATGAAGAACGTGGTCGAGCAATTCCGCGAACAGGTTCAAAATCTGGAGTGAAGCATGACGGCGGGCGGCCACGGGCCCAACGGGGTCGAGCGACGCGGATTGATGTTCGTGCTGTCGTCGCCGTCGGGGGCGGGGAAAACCACGCTGTCGCGCCTCCTGATCGAGCGGACGCCCGGCCTGAAGATGTCGGTGTCTGCGACTACGCGGCCGATGCGTCCCGGCGAGGTCGACGGCCGTGATTATCACTTCATCGACAAGACCAGGTTCGAATCGATGGTGAAGCGAAACGAATTGCTGGAATGGGCCACCGTATTCGACAACCGCTATGGCACGCCGCGCGCGCCGGTCGAGGTCGCCTTGTCGGCAGGGCAGGACGTGCTGTTCGACATCGACTGGCAGGGCACGCAGCAATTGCGGGAAAAGGCGCGGGCCGATGTCGTCAGCGTATTCATCCTGCCGCCATCGGCCGCCGACCTGGAAAAACGCCTGCACTCGCGCGCGCAGGATTCTGATGACGTGATCCGCGGACGGATGAGCCGCGCCAGTCACGAAATGAGCCATTGGGCCGAATACGATTATATCGTGATCAATCACGATATCGATGAAGCGTTTGCCGAGGTGCAGTCGATCCTGAAGGCCGAGCGGCTGAAGCGGGAACGCCGGACAGGTTTGACGACGTTCGTGCGAGAGTTGCAGCGGCAACTAGAAGAATAGCAGCCATCAGGTTTGAGCGCGTTTGGAGAGCTGCCCGAAAAACTGCGCGATCCTTTGGTTCCGATCGTCAGCCCGGCCGTGCGCGAAACCACCCCGGTAGGAGAGCGCATGCGTTTGCGGGTGATCCGATAGCGCGATCGCATCGTCATCGGTCGGCTCCCAGATCGAGCCCCGACGCGCCCGAATTTTGCCTGGTCGGGGCTTTCGCGGGTTGGCGAGTTTGAATACGACGCCTCCCAAGATAGCCGCGAATATCAGCGCTCCCACCAGCGTTGCCAGCCGCACCTGTGCAGAATAGGCCGCGTTTGCTGACAAAGTGTCGGCTGCTGCGAACTGGCCGACCGCGAGGACGGACGGCGGCTGCGTTTGCGGCGTCGGGCCTGCGTTCGCAACAGGATCGCGCTTGTTCGGCGGCAGAGTGGTCGACGGGAACACATCGGACCAATCGGGCCAGCGTGAGGCGACGACGGATTGCGGTGCCTGCGCGCGCAGCGCTCCTGCACCCCCGCTATTTTCGCTGATCGCCGCATCGGCAGGTGTCAGCTCGTCGCTGTGCCTTGGCTGTTCGACGCGCGTCCGCGCGGGCAGTTCGGCACGAGCGTCAGCGATCGAATTTTGCGCCGCCGTCTCGGCTTTCGGCGCAACCGGTTTTTCGGATTGCGGCGCGCTTGGCAGGACCATTGGCGAGCGATTTTCGCCTTCCTCCCGGAGATACCAGCAATGCTGCTTGGTGGCGCGATCGATGCGGTAGTACCAATGGCTGCCCTGAGGGGCTTCATCCTTGGGACCGGAAAGGCAGTCGTCTGCCGCGCGTGCCGTAGTGTGCGATATCGCGGTGAGAAGGGCGCCTGCGAAAGCACTGGCGAAAATTATTGACACGAATTTCGCGGTTCGCGGCATGTGAACCTCCGGTGACGATACGCAACAAATCACGCCCCAAGTCTCCGCAAAGAGTTGGGTCGCAATGAGCCGCAATTCCGGACAGCATGAGGCATAATTCGGGCTCGCCTCTGCATCGGCGAGAATCCTGAAATCAGCCTGAAAAATATGGGGTGGAGCTACTGTTTCGACGACGTCCACGTTCCGCTACAGCCGTCCGATCGCTTGAACGTTCCGGAGCCGCTGCGGCCGGAAACATGGCCGGAGCTGAAGACGGTGATGCCGTTGTAGTTGCCGACGGAGCTGGCGGCGCCGTTGGGGCTGACGCGTCCGCTAACGCCCTCGCCGATGATTTTGCCGCTGCTTACAACCACCGCAGCCGTGCTGCTGCCGGAGCAGGTTACGCCATTGCTGACGACGATCCACGCGCCGTCGAAATTGCCGCCACCGCCACCGCTACTTCGCGACGCCGACCGGCGAGGCCCTTCTGCTTCGGGGTTGCTTCGCCGTGCAGGCCGCTCCGGTTCAACCGATCGTGGGGCTTGCCGCGAACCGGACAATGACTTTTCGTCATTACCGATGCTGCCGCCGGCGCTGCCGGATTGTGCGAGCGCGATGCCTGGGCCGAATGCGGCGGCCAGCGAGACGCAGAGAAGAGCGATTTTTATCCGGCGTCGAAAAGCGTTTTGCATGAGCACTTCCAATGACTGGTGAAATCTAGCGGCCAGATCCATCGGCACAAACCGCGCCGATGATGCGGCAGGATTTATCGGTCCGGCTGCACTCGTCAAGCGCAGCGTCTTTGGCCCTTTGCACGGTGTCACGCTGGACCAGTGACCATGACTTGCCTGAAATCGCGAAAGCCCCGCATCCCGTTCCGTAGAAGCTCAACTCAATCGGGCACTTGCTCGCCCCGCACTTGGAGCGCGCGTCCTCAACCGCCGCCCTGCGCGACGTATGATTCCAGGAAATCCCCCATTTGTCGCTGTCGGGACCATAGACGATTGATCCCCACGGCTTCAGGTCTTCCATTTTGCGCAAGCGCATCAGCACCCCTTCGGTTGCTTCACCTGACGGCGCCATGCTGCTTTTCTCCTGAAATTTTGCGATAGCGAGCTTCATGCCGTTTTTGCTGTCGGGTGGCTCCGGGTCGAAATTGTGCTCGTAGAGCCGTTCGCTCAATTCGCGCAGCAGCGTCCCATCCTTGATCGGCACAAAGTCGGGATCCGGGCGCAGTGTATCGGTAAGCGCGTGGCGGCGGCGCAATTGCTGCCTGGCGGCGCCGCCGCAGCGGGCGCAACAAAATAGAAGGTGCCGTCGATCGGCGACGACGACACCCACGGCTGCTGCGATCCGCCGGTCTCCCGTTTCACCGCGAGGCCGACCTGGTTGAAGGTTTGAAAGATGTCGAGCCCCGCTTGTTTGATGGTCGTCGCCAAGCGCCTTGGTATAGGGGCTGTGGCCGTCGCTGCCGTCCTGGGCGACGCTGCCGGGCTGCGTCGCGTAGGAGATCAGCGTGCCCTCCGGTGCTCGCATCTGGGCAAGGCCCCCCTCGGAAGCGCGCAGTCCGCGTCCGCCGAATGGATTGTTGCGGCAGGCGTCGAGGATCACCAGGTTGAGCCGCGTGCCCGATCCCTGCATCTGGCGCAGCACGAGGTTGATGTCCACCATCTGGAAATCGACGTCGGCCTCGCGCGTCGGATTGGCGTTGACCGGCACCAGATAGTTCGAACCGCTTACCTGAACGCCGTGGCCGGCATAATAGAACAACGCCACGTCGGCGCCCTGGACCTGCCGCCCGAAGTTTTGCACGGCATGTGTCCAGCGCGGACTTGTCGAGATCGAGCTGGGCGCGTCCTCCGACGAGGGTGAAGCCGAGGTTCGACGAGCGTCTCGGCCATCAGCACCGCATCGTTGCGCGGGATTGTCGAGCCGGGTGACGTTTTGATAGGCGGAGTTGCCGACCACGAGCGCGATGCGCTTCTCCGCAACGGCGGGAGCGGCTGACAGCAGCGAGAGCAGGGTAATGAGCAGAGGCAGCCTGCCGCGATTTCCTGTCCGGTTCGAAAACGGTCGGCGCATCACCAATGCATCCCGTAAAGACAATGGCGACAGATTATCAGCTGTCGGGAACAGCGAAAAGCGCCGCCGTTTCCTTCAGCAACGCTAGTCGTTTTCAAGTGCGTCGCCGAACGGCACGACCTGCCTCAGTTCTTCAGTACGATGCGCCCGACCACTTTGCCGGCCCGCAACTCGTCGATCCATTTCTGGACGTTGGCCATCGGTTCTTCTTTCATGGGCGTCGGCTTGATCTTGCCGGCGCGTGCGAGCGCCATCAACTCGTGGGCTTCGGCGAGCGTGCCGACCATGAAGCCCTCGATGGTCATGCGCTTGTAGATCCATTGCACCATGGGCAGGCTGAAATTGCCGCCCATCAATCCCGAGACAACGATCTTGCCGCCACGCGCGACCACCGACACCGCAAAGGCCATCGATTTCTCGTTGCCGGCAAAATCGACGACCTCGTCGAAGCCGCCCCCGGTTTCCTTGATGATGCGTTTGACCACGTCTGTTTCCAAGGGATCGTAGGCAACGTCGGCGCCATTCTTCAGCGCCGTCTCGCGCGCAGCCGGGCTCAAATCCGCGACCGAGATCTTTTGCTTGAACATGGCTTGCGCGAAGGCCAGTCCCATCATGCCGACGCCGCCGAGGCCGATCAGCAGAAGATTGCGCTGCCGTGGCCGGTCGACCAGTCGCTTCAGCGCGCCATAGGCGGTCACGCCGGAACACATCAAGGTCGCTGCCTGGTTGACCGGGAGCGGATCGTAATCCAGCAGGTATCTCGCGTCGGGCACCAGCACATGGCTGGCGAAGCCGCCGTCGATGGAGACACCTAGAAAACGCTGCTTGAGGCAGAGATTTTCGTCGCCGTTGGCACAGTCGCGGCACTGGCCGCAGCCGATCCACGGGAATACCGCTTTCCTGGTGCCGATCAGGTCCTTCGAAGCCTCGGGGCCGACTTCCTCGACGATCCCCGCGATCTCGTGACCAAGCGTGAACGGCAGCGTCATGCCACGGGTGGTATCTAGCTTCTTGCCGCCGCCGAGGTCGGCGTAGCCGTCCTGGATATGCAGGTCGGAGTGGCACAGCCCGCAGCGTTCGATGCGGACCAGGACTTCCTTGGCCACCGGCTTCGGCGTCTCGACGATGGTTTCGCACAATGGCGCATCGAATTTGACCAGAGATTGGCGTCGCATAAGCGCCATGGCGTATTCTCCTTAGGGAACGTTGATTTTTGTGTTTCGTATATCGGTCAAATCGCGGGCCATGGCAACAAAGCCGCTGACCGGTATAGTCTCGGCCCGCCGCGTTGGATCGACATGCGCGGCCGCCGCCAGCCTGGCCGGGTCGACCCCCAGCGATTTGAGGCTTTGCCGCAGCATTTTGCGCCGCTGGCCGAATGCCGCCGCGGCAACCTGCTCCAGCGCCCGGCGATCGCAGGGCTCCGGGGCGCTGCGCGGCACCAATCGCACCAGGGATGAGGTGACCTTGGGCTGCGGCACGAAAGCGGCGGGAGAAATGTCGAACAGGATTTTGGTCTCGGCGCGCCAGTTGGCGAGCACGGCCAGCCGTCCATAGGCCTCGTCGTTCTCGCGCGCGACGATACGCTCGGCCACCTCGCGCTGAAACATCAGCACCATCATGTCATACCAGGGCGGCCACGGCTCGATCGACAGCCAATCGACCAAGAGCGCGGTGGCGATGTTGTAGGGCAGGTTGGCAACGATCTTCGCGCGGGTGGTCCCGAGCAACGGCCGTGGATCGAAATGCTGTGCGTCCGCGCAGACGATCTCCAGCCGTCCCGGATAGCGCCTCGAAATCTCATCGAGGGCCGGAAGCGCGCGCCGGTCTCGCTCCACCGCGATGACCTGCCGTGCGCCCATCGCCAGCAACGCGCGCGTCAGGCCGCCGGGACCTGGGCCAACCTCTACAATCGTCGCATCTTCGAGGGGGCCCGCGGCGCGCGCGATCCGCGCGGTAAGGTTGAGATCCAGCAGGAAATTCTGACCAAGCGATTTGCGCGCCGACAGCGCATGCTGACGAATGACGTCGCGAAGCGGCGGAAGGTCGTCGATCGCGCTCATGCCGGCCCAGCCGCCGCCATGCGGGCTGCCAGCCGCAGCGCCGCAATCAGGCTGGAGGGATTGGCCCGGCCGGTGCCGGCAATGTCAAAGGCCGTGCCATGATCCGGTGATGTGCGAATGAATGGCAATCCCAGCGTGACGTTAACGGCGTCGTCGAAAGCCAGCGTCTTGATCGGGATCAGCGCCTGGTCGTGATACATGCAGATCGCGCAGTCATAGGCTTTGCGAGCGGCGTCGTGGAACATCGTATCCGCGGGCAGCGGTCCCCGGACATCGATGCCTTCGCCGCGCAGGATTTCGACGGCAGGCGCTACGATGGTCTGGTCCTCGGTGCCGAGCGAGCCGTCTTCTCCAGCGTGGGGATTGAGGCCGGATACCGCAAGCCGCGGATTGGCGAGGCCGAAGCGGGCTTTCAAATCCGCGGCCACGATGCGGGCCGTCGTGACGATCAGCTCACTCGACAGCTGCGCGATCGCGTCACGCAACGAAAGATGGATGGTTACGGGCACGACGGCCAGGGCAGGGGACCACAGCATCATGACTGGTTGCGGTGCTTGTGCTGCGGTCGCCGCGAGTTCGGCGAGAAACTCGGTATGGCCGGGATGCCGGAAGCCGGCGCGATAGAGCACGCTCTTGGCAACCGGATTGGTGACGACCGCAGCGGCCCGTCCGGCGGCAACGTCGCCGACGGCCTGACGGATAGAAGCCAGCGCTGCGGCCGCACTGGCGTCGTCCGGCAGGCCGGGCAGCGCCGTTGCCGCATGGCCGGTAGCTACGACAGGTAATGCGTCAGCGAATATGGCCAGGGCATCTTCGGCACGCGCGTCGGCGAGCTTGACGTTCAATCCGAGGATTTTCGCCCGGTGACCGAGGAAGTCGCGATCGCCGAGCAGGTAGAATGCCGGGAGCTTCAGCTCATTCCGCCGCAACCACGCTTTGATGGTGATATCGGGCCCGATACCCGCGGGTTCGCCTGAGGTCAGCGCGAGGGGCTTTGCCATGCGTCAATGATATTCGATCATCGCGGCTTTGCGGATTTCCTGCAGGTACCATTTCGACTTCGCCTCGTATTTCTCGGCATACATCTTTTCCCGGATTTCCCGCTTCTTCGGCGTGTCGATGGTGGTCGGCTTCCGTCCGCACAGTGCAACCATCTCAACGCCCTGCTTGGTCACCTCGGGTGCCGTCAAATGGCCGATCGGAGTCTTGTCGAGTACTTCGCGAAGAACAGCGGGTATGTCGGCCGAGGTCTTGGTAACGGTCTCGCGTATCGCGGCATTCGGCATCGAATGGAAGAAAGCGTTCGCCTCGGCGCAACTCTGCACGCGGTTGCGCAGCGCTTCGGCCTCCTTCTGTCTGGCTTCGACGGCGGTCGGCGCAGATCCTCGCGGAACGATCAGAACGATCGGCTGCATCTTGTATTCGAAGGCCTCTGCTTCCTCCTTCGCGTCCCCGCCGCTGACCTGGACGGCGGCGGCGACGTCCTTCTCGCCGACCTGGAGGCTTTCCTTGTAGCGCCCGCGGACCAGGCTGGTCCAAACCATATCGGCCCTGATGCGGGACTTCAGCGTGTCGGACCGAATGCCCTGACCTTCGAGAGATTTTGTCAGCTGCTCCGGCGTGATACGCATTCGTCCGGCCATCCCCGCGTAAGACTGATCGATATCGGACGCGGTAGGATCGACGCCGAACTTCTTGGCTTCCTTGATCTTCAGCTTTTCATCGATCAACTCGTTGATCACCTGCTGCCGGTCGGCAGGCTTGTGGGTGGTCAGGAAGTTAAGCTTGCTGCGCTGTTCGATGTCGTAGGCGGTGATCGGGTCGCCGTTGACCATGACGGTGACGGTTTGCGCGCGCGACGGCGAGGCGCAGACCATCAAGACGAGCCCCGCGACGCAGCCGAAGATGAGAGACGAAAGGCGATGAGAGAGCGTGGTCGTCATGGTCATGTTCGCATAATCAGCCGATTCGAATTGCGGCGGCGACGCCGGGAACCTGTCCTCCGGCTTGCGCGTCGACACGTGTTCTACTGAGGGGCCGAATTGGCAATGGTCCGCAAGCCGATCTGCAGCATATAAGCGTGGCCGAGGATCGGCGGCGCGGTGGTAGTGGCGTAGGAGTAGGAGGTAACATAGTTGGCCGCCAGCACGAAGCAGTCGTCCACATAGCCGGCGCCGACGACGTATTGGTTGATCTGGTTCGCTACCAGGTCCCAACGGGCAGATCCCGTCACCACCCAGTTCGCCGCCAGCTTGAGCGACGCGCTGCTCAACAGCCCTTCGCGGCGGTTCAGGTATCCCAGCTCCGGTTGCGGGGCATAATTGCCGTACATCAGGCTGACCGACCAGCGGTCGAACGCCGCGCGGCCCTCAGCCTCGAAACGATTGATGTTGAAGGTCGCCTCGTCCACGCGCGCGCGCACGCTGAACGTATAGGTTCTGTTGGGCGAATAATTCACGCGCGCGACATAGTCGGATTTCGCATTCTGGAGGCCGGAATCGACCCCGGTATTGGTCACGTCCGCGACCGCAAATGAATTCAGGCCGAACATCTGGTAGGATTGACCGAACAGCACATTGACGGAGCCGCCGCGGTCGAATTGCGTGGTCGCCTGCACGCCGACATTGGCGCGGCCGCCGCCTTCGACGCGATCGTAGCCCGAAAACTTGTCGACGCTGAACAGGTTGCTGGCATCGAACACCATGCTCTGGGCGTCTTCGTTGGGAAGCTTGCCCGCATAGGTTTCATTGGGACGAATGATGACCTGGGCGATCGGCTCGATCGTCGTGGTGCCCCAGGGCTGAATATTGATGAAGGGATAGCGATATTCGAGGCCGACCGTCGGCATCACCCGCAAGGCCTGGGTGTCGCCGACCGGTAGGAAGCTCGAAACGCCGGGCTGGTTCGAGATCGAGGCATTGACGGCATCGGCGCGGACACTCGCAAACGGGGTCCAGATTTCGCCCGCGGGATCGGTGAACGAACGCCGCCAATCCGCTTCAGCCGTCAATCGCGTATAGGTGCCGGGCATGCCCCGAAGCAGGCAGTTCGCAGGCACGATACTCTTGGCCGGATCGGCTGAATTTGTTGCCAGGCATGAGCCGTTGGCGCTGGCCGATGCCGTGATAGGATCGAAAACCGCACTTTCGCGAGTCAGGTTGGTGAAGTTCGTCTTATAGCTGACCTCTCCGCCGAGGATCGAGTGGTTGATCACGTTCGAATAGTCGATGACCGGCGCAACGATCGGCACCTGAGACTGGCTGCCAGAAAGGCTGAGGTAGTAGATCGTGCGCGCGTCGAAGTAGCTGCGATTGCCGACCCCCGTCAGATAGAGCTGGGAAACGGCGTCCGTTGGCAAGGTCAGAAACGATTGCAGCGGATCCTTGTACTGGGCCAGCTTGTAGTCCGACAAAACCATATAGTCGGTGAGCGCGATGCCCTCCCAACCCCAAACCCATTTATCGTTCAGCGCGAACTCGCCCTTGGTTTCGACGCCGCCGCGGAACTGACGGTCACCGGGCTGACCGGCGAAGGCTCCGGGATCGAGCTGGTCGATGCCATAGGCGCGGATTTGATATGAGCCACCCAGCAGGCGCTGACGGAATTCACCCTGGAACAGCACGCCCTGCTTGGTCGTGAAGCGCGGGCTGAAGGTCGCGTCGTAGTCGGGAGCGATCGCCCAGAAGAACGGGGTTTCAACGCCATATCCGTAGCCCGAAACCGACGTGTAGCCCGGCATCAAGAATCCGGTCTTGCGCTTGACGGTCGGATCGGGCGTCGAAAAATACGGCAGATACGCCATCGGAACGCCGAAGAACTCAAGCTGCGCGTTCTCGAAGTACAGCATCTTGTCGGTCTGGTCGTGAATAATGCGCGCGCCCTTGACCTGCCACAGCGGCGGCTTTTTCGGATCGTCCTTACAAGGGGCGCAGGCGGTATAAACGCCGTTTTCGAACACGGTATAATTGCCGCTTGAGCGGTCCGCACGCGTCGCGGCCATTCGCGTCGCGTCGGCGGTATCGACGCGCAGCGAATCGACGAACCCATCGCGGTAGTCGTCGCTCAAATCCATGATGTTGGCGTAGGTGATCTTGCCGTCCGCATCGGTCATGCGGATGTTGCCTTCGGCATGCAGCCGCTTGGTCTTCTGATCGTAGATGACCTTGTCGGCCTCGACGCTTGTGCCGTTGTAGTACATCTGCACGTTGCCGACCGCCGACACCCGCGAATTGTTGTAGTCGTAATCCACCTCGACCGCCTGGACGAGCATTCGCCCGTCATTGGCAGGATGGGGCGCCGCCGCCCGAGGGGGTCTCGGATTGTAGGTAAAGCCCTGCGCCGAGGCCGGCGACGTCGCAATATCGAGCGCGACGGCCAGAACGAACCCGAAAAGCAGGGCGAAAACGGTTCCGCTGACTGCGGTCAAAGGTATCCGATAACGGCGCACGAGGGTGCACCGCCTGAACGCAGACAACAGTCTCTGGCGGGCGGCGACAACGGCCACTACCCGTCCTCCTGGTACAGCAAGGCCAAAAAGCCGGTGAGGCCGCCCACGGACACGGGCAACCACGCCGCAGCGATCGGATGCATCAACTCAGCCTTGCTTAAATCCTCAGTTACTTTCGACAGAACATAGAGCAGAAAGCCTGCGCCCACGCCACTCAAAACCATCTTCTGTACGCCGCCAAAACGGAAGAAGCGCAAGGATACGGCTGCAGCCAACATGACCATTGCGGCCAGCAAAAATGGCTGTGCGATAAGCTTATGGTACTGCAACCGGTATCCGGCGGTCGCAAATCCCGAGCTTTCCGAGGATCGGATATAGTTCGGGAGTTGCCAAAAAGACACAGTCTCTGGCGTGGAGAAGCTATTGCGGACTTGGGTGGGGGTGAGGCTGGTCGCGAGGAAGAAGCTGTCCTGATCGACCGGCGGTCCGTCGAGGGAATACCGGCGTGCGGATTTGAAAACCCAGCGTCCGTCCTCGAGCGTCGCCTCACGCGCTTCAATTCGCTCCTTGAACTGGGAGTTGGTATCGAACCTGAACAACGTCAGCCCGGTCAGGCGCACGCCCTGCTGCTCGCTGCGCGCCGCGTTGATGATGACCTGGCCGTCGCTGTTGACCTGATTGATCCAGAAACCGGATGCGTCCTGGACGCCGCCACCAGGGGCGGAGCCGAACAGCTCCGCCTCCATCCGCTTGGAGAGTTCACGCAAATTGGCGGACATCGGGTTGTAGGCCGTCGTCGCCAGAATCCCGAGCGTGATAGCGCTTGCCAGCGCGGGTGCAATGAATTGCCACGCGGAGACACCCGCAGCGCGCGCGACCACGAGCTCCAGTCGCCGTGAAAGCGCGAGATAGCAGGTCATCGCCCCGATCAGGATGCAAAACGGCATCATTTTTTCGAGCAGTTGCGGCACGCGGAACAGCGAGGTCTCCGCGACCGTGATGGCGGACGCCGAAGCCAGCCCTGACGTCTTCCTGACCATTTCGATGTAATCGACCAGCACCAGAAGCACGAAAATGCTGACGAACACGCCCAGCGCCGCGATCACAAAGCGACCGGCAAAATATCGCCCAAGCGTGTTGGTGATCATGCTCATGCTGCGGCAGGCCGCCCAAAGAGCCGCAAGAGCCGCGCGTTCGATCTGTTGATAGCCTCCATCAACGCAGCCGGCGGCTCCAGCACGACGCCACCAATAATGATCCAGAGGCCTGCGCCGATGGCTGCCGCCAGCATGAGATATTGAAGGGTCGGAGCGAGCGGCGATTTTACCGCCATGACCGAGCAGGCGAATCCGGCCATTCGCAGCCCGAACACGGCGAGAATCGAACTACCGATCGAGAAATTGCGGCTCTGACGCGTCGTGCGCGGCGCGCCGAGAAAGGCGAAGGTGAGTGCGGCGAACGCAAACGGATAGATCGGCGCCATGAAGCGGTCATGCAACTCGGCGCGGAACTGTCCGGGCAACTGCATGTAGACCGGGTCGTCGGCACTCGGCGCGAGCAATTCCCAGAGGTAGCGCTCGCGGATGCCCAACGTGACGTCGTGGCCTTGATTCGAGAATTTCGACATGTCGAACGCATAGCGGCCGAACGCCACCAGCGCGGGATCGCGCCTGCCGGCCTCGAAGCGTTCCAGATTTCCGTCCTCTAGGATCAGAAACGATCCGCGTTCGTTTTTCAGGATCGTCCCGTGGTCGGCGATGATGCTGACCCGCTCCTTTGGATCCCGGCGGTCGTCGACAAAGATGCCGACAAGGACGCCGCCCGGTTGCCGCTCGCGAATGCGGACGGTCAGGTTCTGATCGAGCTGGGCGAAGCGGCCGGGCTGCAGGATATTGGCGAGTACGTCGGCGGTGATTTCGGCATCCCACTGCTTCAGGCGGCGCATGCCGTCGGGGGCGAGATAGGCGGCGATGAAGGCGACCAGGATCGCCACCACGACGGTGGCATAGACAAACGGACGGAACAGCCGGAACGGCGAGAAGCCGGCCGCGTTCATCACGATGATCTCTGAAGTCGGTCGCGAGCTTGTTGAGGGTGTGCGAGATCGCGATCATCAGGGCGATCGGCGAGATGATCAGCACGAGAGCGGGAATCACCAGGCTGGTGACGCCGAGAAAGGTGATGATGGTCTGACCCTGGCTGGTCATCAGGTCGATGCCACGCAACGCCTGCGTAATCCAGATCACCCCCGTCAGGCTGACCAGGACCAGCGCAAACGACGCGAGCGTCGTGCGAAAAATGTACTTGTCGATCGACCCCATCGCCACCGCACGATCCCGCCCTGCCGACTGGAACTGCGGCTCACGACCAATCCCGAAATCGGGATCCCCCTGGTCGCGCCGCCATTGCTCCCGGCCGTCTTACTCTCTCACTACCATCCCTTTGATCCCTCAACAAAATGGCTGCGACATGGCGCGCTCAAGATATGGTTAATAATTCGCCAGATGTGGCCATCGAGCCACTGCCGTGCTTGGCAGCGAAGCCAGCAACAGGCCATAGTGGGCCCGACCATGCTCTTGACGGACGTAAATCGCAGCCGAAGAGAACATTCCAAGCACCGCCCGGCTGATTCCCGACCAGCGGCAGCCCCGATTTTGGAGGATTAGCTATGCCCGACGCCGTCAAGGTCGGATTCGTTCCGTTTTCCACCGCCCCGCGCGCCACTTTGGTGGTTTTTTGCGACGATATGCTGAAGTTCGGCGCGGCGACCCGCAAGGTGTTAGGCGCGGCGGTAAATCTGGTCACCCGCGCCGCGGCCACGAATCAATTCAAGGGCAAGACCGGGTCCACGCTCGATATTCTGGCGCCGGAGGGGCTGAAGGCCGCGCGCCTGATCGTTGTCGGTGCCGGCAAGCTGTCGGCCATCAAGGACAACGATTTTCTCAGGCTTGGCGGCGCGGCTGCCGGCAAACTTCGCGCCGGCAGTGACGCCGTGACGATCGTTGCGGAATTGCCGGATGGGGCGATGAAACCCGAACAGGCGGCGGCGGTTGCTTCCGGCGTGCGGCTGCGCGCCTACAAATTCGATCGCTACAAGACCAAAAAGAAAGACGGCGAGGACGCTGCCTTGCGGGCCGACGTTTCGCTCGCCGTCGGCGATGTGGCTGCCGCGCGAAAGGCCTTCGCTCCCGGCGCTCACATTGTCGATGGCGTCATCATGGCGCGCGAACTCGTGAACGAACCGCCGAACGTCCTGTTTCCGGAGGAGTTCGCGCGCCGCGCGAGCCAGTTGCGCAAACTCGGTGTCGGCGTCGAGGTACTCGACGTCAAGGCCATGACAAAGCTCGGGATGGGTGCGCTGCTCGGTGTCGCCCAAGGCTCGACGCGGCCCGGTCGCACTGTGATCATGCGCTGGAACGGCGGCAAGCGCGGCGACCAGCCGGTCGCTTTCGTCGGTAAAGGCGTTTGCTTCGATACCGGGGGCATTTCCATCAAGCCGGCAGGGAGCATGGAGGATATGAAGGGCGACATGGGCGGTGCGGCCTGCGTCGTCGGATTGATGCATGCGCTAGCGGCAAGGAAAGCAAAGGTCAACGTGGTCGGCGCCATCGGCCTGGTCGAGAATATGCCCGACGGCAATGCGCAACGCCCCGGCGATATCGTGACGTCGATGTCGGGCCAGACCATCGAGATCGTCAATACCGACGCCGAGGGCCGGTTGGTGCTGGCTGACGTGCTCTGGTACGTGGCGAAGAAGTTCAAGCCGAAATTCATGGTCGACCTGGCGACGCTCACCGGCGCGATCATGGTGGCGCTCGGGACCGAATATTCGGGACTGTTCTCCAACAACGACGAATTGGCCGATCGTTTGACCAAGGTCGGGCTTGCGACGGGTGAACGGGTCTGGCGCATGCCGCTCGGCCCCGAATACGACAAGCAGATCGACTCGCAGTTTGCGGACATGAAGAACTCCGGCGGCCGCCACGGCGGTTCGATCACCGCCGCGCAGTTCCTGCAGCGCTTTGTCGACGAAACGCCGTGGGCGCACCTTGATATCGCGGGAACGGCGATGGGCGCGCCGAAATCCGACATCAATCAAAGCTGGGGCTCGGGTTTTGGCGTTCGCCTGCTCGATCGGCTGGTTACGGAGTACTACGAAGCGAAGCGATGACGGAAGTTCTGTTTTACCATCTGCAGAACATGTCGCTCGAAAGCGTCCTGCCGCCCCTGCTTGAAAAATCGCTGGAGCGGGGCTGGCGCGTGGTCGTGCAGTCGACGTCGCAGGAGCGCGCCGATGCGCTCGACGCGCATCTGTGGACCTATCGCGACGATTCATTCCTGCCGCACGCCACCTGGCGCGTCGCCGATGCGCCGGACCAGCCGATCGTGCTGGCGGTCGAAGACGGCAATCCGAACGGAGCTAATGTCAGGTTCCTGATCGACAACGCAGCTTTGCCCGCGGACGCCGATGCCTACGAGCGGATGGTTTTGATTTTCAACGGCGACGACGGCGATGCGCTCGCTGTCGCCCGGGGCGCCTGGACGGATTGCAAGGCGCGGGGATTCGATGTCACCTATTGGCAGGCCGACGAGCGGGGCCGATGGCAGCGGCGGGATTAGCGATATCCGGCAATTAATGATAATCTGCGGTTTCAACCTGCGCGCTTGCGCATAGCCACGGTCGTGCCGCAAAGTGATGGTGGGACAAGCGCTTAGGGTGCGGTCGGCAAGAGTGGGAAGCGGCTTTACGTCCGACCGCGCTTCTGAACTATGACATGGTGCGTGATCTTTTCGCCAAACCGCTCACACATTGGCGGATCATGCGCCGCGACGGGTGGGAATTCAGTTCATCGTGCGTGACCAAAACCCTTATCGGAAAAGACTGCTGGCGCTGCTCGTGTTTGCCCCCGTGATGGCGGGCTGCTCGGGCGCGACCGATTTTATGACGAAAGACGCAGAATGGTTCTCGCGTCCCGGCCGGCTGTTCATTAGAAACATTTCGATTGATGCGCCGCCTCTCACTCCCGACAAGCCGGTCACGGCGGAAGATTTGGTCAGCGCCGACGGGTTTTGTCCGGGAATGGCGCCTCCCGGCAGCCCTGCGGACGCCAATGCGGCGACCGGCGGCGCGGCTGGCGCGCCGGTCCCATCGACAACGGGAACGGTAGCACTTGGCCATACCGAATGCGACGTGGTGCGCGGCATCGGCGCGCCTGCCAGCGTCAGCCTCTCCAACAATCCGCGCGGCGATCGGGTGGCGGTTATCACCTATTCGCAGGGGCAACGCGCCGGAATTTATACCTTCACGGCAGGACGCCTGAGTTCGATCGAGCGGGGGACGGAGCCGGAGGCGCCGCCGAAGACGGTGAAGTCAAAGACAAAGAAGAAACCGGCGGCGACGTGATCGTGCCCGTCTGTTCCAGGGCGGCCTGATCGGTTCTGATTGAATCGGAACCGAGGCTCCATTTTTTTCTGGTTTGAGGCGTTTTCCCGACGCGAACCGGTGTCCACCCCGCATCAACTGCAGGGCAGGCCTTCGCTCAAAAACACTTTTGCACCTCAACGGACTCAGCCGGCGGCTTCTTCATATTGCGAACTCGCCTCCAGCCATTCTTCCTCTGCACGCTGCAGCGCGCTGGCAGCACCCGCCCGGGCCTTGGTGAGTTGGGCCGCCTGCTTGGGGTCGCGCTTGAACATATCCGGCAGGGCGAGCGCGGTGTCGATCTTGGCGATGATCTCGTTGATGCGCGCGATCTCGGCCTCGGCTTCCGAAATCTTCTGCTTCAGCGGCACGCGCTTTTCGGTTTTGTTGCGCGCAGCCCTGTCGCGGCCACCTCCGCGCTCATTGCCGCCGCGGTCCCGCGAACCGCTGCGCATGCCGCGTGCCGACAACACCATGCGTCTGTAATCGTCGAGGTCGCCGTCATAGTTCGACACGGTGTGATCGGCCACCACCCACAATTGATCGGCGCAGGCTTCGATCAGGTAGCGGTCATGCGAGACCATGATGACCGCGCCTGGAAATTCGTTGATCGCTTCCGCAAGCGCCGCCCGGCTGTCGATATCCAGATGGTTGGTCGGCTCGTCGAGAATGATCATGTTGGGACCGAAGAAGGTCGCAAGTCCCAGCAGCAGCCGGGCTTTTTCGCCGCCCGACAAGCTCTTCACCAGAGTGTCGCCGGCCTTGCCCGAGAAGCCGATCGCCCCGGTCCGCGCCCGTATTTTGGTTTCCGGAGCGTCCGGCATCAGCTTGCGGACATGATCGCAGGGTGAAGCGTCGAGATCGAGTTCATCGACCTGGTGCTGTGCGAAATATCCGACTGATAGTTTGTCGGCCCGCGTGATGCGACCTGAGAACGGCGGCAGCTTGTTGGCAAGCAGCTTGACCAGCGTCGACTTGCCGTTGCCGTTCGAGCCGAGCAAAGCAATGCGGTCGTCGGTGTCGATGCGCAACGTAACCCGGTTCAAGACGGGCTTTTTCGGATCGTAGCCGACCGAGACGTCGTCGACCGCGATGATCGGCGGCGACAGCATCTTGTCCGGCACCGGAAACGAGATCTCGCGCACGTCTTGCGTCACCAGCGCGGTGACGGGCTTCATCCGCTCCAGCATCTTGACGCGGGACTGGGCCTGACGGGCTTTCGAGGCCTTGGCCTTGAAGCGGTCGACGAACGCCTGCAGGCGCTTGCGCTCGTCGGCCTGGCGTTTGGCGTGCTTGGCGTCCAGCATTTCGCGCATGGCGCGCTGCTCTTCGAACGAAGAGTAGGTCCCCTTATAGAGCGTGAGCTTGCCGCGATCGAGGTGCAGGATCTGATCGACCGAGGTGTCGAGCAGGTCGCGATCATGGCTGATGACGATCACGGTGCGCGGATAGTTCGCGAGATGGTCTTCGAGCCACAGCGTGCCCTCGAGGTCGAGATAGTTGGTCGGCTCGTCCAGCAGCAGCAGGTCGGGAGCGGCGAACAGCGTCGCGGCCAGTGCGACGCGCATCCGCCAGCCGCCGGAAAATTCCTGACAGGGCCGCGCCTGATCCGCGGTCGAAAATCCGAGGCCGCTGAGGATCGCCGCCGCGCGGGCCGGCGCCGAATGGGCGTCGATATCGACGAGCCGGGTCTGGATATCCGCGATCCGGTGCGGATCGTGGGCGGTATCGGCTTCGTTCAGCAGGGCGTCGCGCTCAAGGTCCGCCTTGAGCACGACCTCGATCAGGCTTTCCGGCCCATTCGGGGCTTCCTGGGCGAGGCTGCCGACGCGCCAGCGCGGCGGGATCGCGATGGAACCGCTTTCGATCGGCAATTCGCCGCGGATCGCCGCAAACAGCGTCGATTTGCCGACCCCGTTGCGGCCGACGAAGCCGACGCGGGCGCCCGGCACGATCTGCGCCGTGCCATGATCGATCAAAAGCCGTCCGGCGATGCGGACCGATATTTCGGTAAGTGAAAGCATGCGGGGTTGTCACCGCTGCGGCAGCTAAACGCAACCCGTTTGTGAGCGAAATATAGCCTTCGCAATCCGCCATATCGAAAAGCCCCGGCGCGGCGGGGCCGGGGCTTTCGACGGCATCTGGAAATGAGGGCTGGGCTCAATAGCAGCGGTTTACCAGGCGCCAGCGGGGTCCCCACGGCGTCGGGACCAATTGCCGTGCATAGCAGCCGCCGTAACCATAGGCCGGGCCGCCGACGAAGAAGCGGGGACCACCCCAGCCCCAGCCGTGATGCCAGCCGTTGTGCCAACCGCCCCAGGCGGAGGCGGAGGTCGGTGCCAATGCGGCGACACCGAGCGAAGCCGCGGCAACTGCAACAAGCGAGAGTTTGCGTAACATGGTCGTCTCCTCGGGTTGGGCGCCACTGGCGCCATCGGTGGAACTGCTCCCGGTGACGCCTCCCAACGATGAGGCGTTCGGTTAATCGAAGCCTAGCCTCAGGAAGGTGAACGAAACCGGGACATTCGTTTCAGAAAGGGTTCATCAGCGTGAAATTGTTGTAATTCCGCGCCGTCAATTGCCGGACCGTGGCAGCGGGGCATTTCGCCTCATCGCTTGCCGTTCGCCGACGGCGCCGATATAAGCGCCGCAATTCCCATCAGCTTTTCAAGGACGAGATCATGGCGATTGAGCGCACCTTTTCGATTATCAAGCCCGACGCGACCGCGCGCAATCTGACCGGCGCGATCAACGCGCTGATCGAGAAGGCCGGGCTTCGCATCGTCGCCCAGAAGCGGATTCGCATGACCCGCGAGCAGGCCGAAACCTTCTACGCCGTCCACAAGGCGCGTCCATTTTTTGGCGAGCTGGTGGAATTCATGATTTCCGCTCCGGTCGTCGTCCAGGTTCTCGAAGGCGAAAACGCCGTGCTCAAGCACCGCGATGTGATGGGCGCGACCGATCCCTCCAAGGCGGCCGAGGGCACGATCCGAAAATTGCACGCGAAGTCGATCGGTGAAAATTCGGTGCACGGTTCCGATGCTCCCGAGACGGCGGCCATCGAGATCGCACAGTTTTTCTCAGGCAACGAAATCGTCGGTTGATTGACACCGGCGTGGGCGCGCAGGTTTAGTCGACCGATCGGCGCTGGGGGCGGTTGCTTGCGCCAAGGGGGTAGGCTGTGAATTGGCTCATGCAGGTTGCCGATCCCGCCAATATCGGCGCATTTTTCGGCCAGCTTCAGACGGACGTACAACGGCCGGCTTTCTGGCTCGCGGTCGGCAAGATCATCTGGATCAACGTACTGTTGTCTGGCGACAACGCGCTGGTGATTGCGATGGCCTGCCGCGGCCTGCACGGCCGGCATCGCCTGTGGGGCATGGTGATCGGCGCCGGCATCGCCGTGGTGCTGCTGATTGCCTTCACCGGCGTCGTCGCGACCCTGATGGCGCTGCCCTACCTGAAGCTGGTCGGCGGCATCGCGCTGCTCGTGATCGCGGCCAAGCTGCTGGTGCCCGAGGACGAAGACGCGGAGATCGCCGCTGGCACCACGCTCTGGCATGCGATCCGCATCGTGGTCATCGCCGACATCGTGATGAGCCTGGACAACGTCATTGCGGTTGCGGCTGCCGCGAACGGCCAGTTTTCGCTTTTGATCCTCGGACTGGCCATCAGCATTCCCATGATCATCGCCGGCGCCGCGCTGATCATGCTGGTGCTCGACCGCTTTCCGATCCTGGTTTGGCTGGGCGCGCTGCTGCTCGGCTGGATCGCGGGCGACGTAATTGCGAGCGATCCGGCGCTTCATCCGTTCGTGCAGCGGCTTCTCGACGGCCACGTCGTGCTGAATTTCGAAGCGACCTCGGCGATTTTCGGCGTGTCGCCGAGCTTCAGCCTGGACGCGGATCTCATCGAATACGTCGCCTCGATATTGGGCGCGATCGTCGTACTGGTTGCCGGGTCGATCTGGCGGAAGCGCAAGCTGCAGCACCTTGAACAACTTGCGCTGCCGGCCGCGGCCGAGGCGGTTGGGTTGATCGACCGGCCGTAAGCGGTTCGGCAAGAACGGGTGGCCAGGTCACCTAGCGTGTGACGATCGATCCGGAGCGGCCGACCAGTCGTGCCAACTGCTTGAAACGGCCGCCGACGCGATCGGCAACCAGATCGACCAGCCTGTGCTCGAAAACCAGCATCAGCTTGCGGCCCTGGCTGCGAAAATGGGTCGCCGGCAATACGCCCGGCCGCGCCGCCGATATCAGATGGGCGACGCGAAATGCGGCGCCGAGCAAGCGGGCGCGCTCAAGCATCGCCGGCGGCACCAAATCTCGAATAGTGGCCGGCGGTTCGTTCTGTATACTCAAGCCCGCGTAGCGGTAGAATACCGACAGCGCGACAAACGCCCGGCCTTGATGGCTGATCGCGCCGAAATTTCCGTTGATGATAAGGTAGAGCGTTTGCTCGCCTCGATGATCGGGATGCACCCGCCATCCGATATCCGAAAGCAGGCAAGCGGCATGGCGCAGGCGGCGATCCTCATCGGTCTCCCGTAACCTTATGACCCGCACCAGACGATCGGTCCATTCGATCAATTCCTTGGCATGGCGGGCGGATCGCGACAGGAGTTCGTTCAGTTCCTGCGCAGCGCAGATAAATCCATCTCGCGAGCGCTCGGCCTCCGGCAGCATTTCGTAGAGAAGGCCTTCACGCACCCCGAAGGTCGAGAATACGATATTCTTCGGTTTTGCGACACCGATGATGTATTCGAGAACAAGGGCGGCATAGGCCAGCAAAGGCCGCCGGGCAACGGCCACGACTTCGATGTTGGCCAGCATGTTCGCCGATACCAGGCGGCGTAGGCGCTGCGCGAAATCAAGCGCGTCCTGTGCCGGTATCGAATAACCGTGCATCACCCCCAACGGGTATCCGCTTTGGATGATGTGGATACGCGCCAGCGCGCGCCATGTTCCGCCGACCGCGTAAAAGGTGCGACCGCGGCCGGCCTTTAGCAGCGCAACGCCGGAAAGCTCGGCCTTGACGATGCGCTCGGCTCGCTTCAGCGATGTTTGCGACAAATCCTGCAGCGCCAGGCTTCCGAGCGGGAGCGTCACGCCGCCGCGAACGCGGTTGCCATGCACGTCGATCAATTCCACCGAGCCGCCGCCAAGATCGCCGACGATGCCGTCCGGCTTGTGAACGCCCGACACGACGCCGAGCGCCGATAATCTCGCCTCGCGCGGGCCCGACAGGATTTCGATTTTTCCGCCGCAGATGCGCTCGGCCCTGGCGATAAAATCCGCACCGTTCGTGGCATCGCGGCAGGCGGCGGTGGCAATCGCGTGCACCCGGCCGACCTTCATCACCCTGCAGAGAGCGCGAAAACGCCGCAACGACGTCAAGG
This sequence comes from uncultured Alphaproteobacteria bacterium, assembly GCA_963823115.1. GTDB lineage: Bacteria > Pseudomonadota > Alphaproteobacteria > Rhizobiales > Xanthobacteraceae > Bradyrhizobium. Next base: position 27,149 of record CAWGKJ010000063.1, read on the forward strand.
CCTTGGCCACGGCATCCGGCGCCAGGAGCCCGGTAGTCTGAACCTCCCGGCCCAATCCGCAGAGTGCCTTCTCGTTGAAAATTGTGATGAGGCTGCGCGCCATCGATTCATAGACGACGAGACGCACCGAATTGGAGCCAATGTCGATGACCGCAACGCTGGATGCGCGCTTCCGCGGCCGTTTCACCGCAAAGACTCCTTATGACGAATGCTGACGCTCGGTACGGCGCGTGAGGCGGCGCGGCGAAGATTCCTTGAGCGACTTTCCACGGCCTGACAGACTCGGATTCGTCATGAAGTAATTTTGCAGGTTGAAGGACTCCTCGCCCTTCGCGGCCTTCATACGCGTTGACGATCCATCCGGCAACAACTGCCAGCTCTGCTCGGTATCCTTGAGATTTGCGACCATGATCTGTTCGAGAACCTGCTGATGCACCGTGGGATTTTGCAGCGGGCAGAGGATTTCGACGCGCCGGTCGAGGTTGCGCGGCATCATGTCGGCGGACGAGATATACACAACAGCTTTTGTGCTCGGCAGGCCCTGTCCCATCCCGAAGCAGTAGATTCGGCCATGTTCGAGGAATTGGCCGATGATCGATTTGACGCGGATATTCTCCGAAAGGCCGGGAATGCCGGGCCGCAGGCAGCAAATTCCGCGCACCACCAGTTCGATCGAAACGCCGGCCTGCGATGCCTCGTATAGCGCGTCGATGATGTCAGGATCGACCAGCGAGTTCATCTTCATCCAGATCGCGGCCGGCTTGCCGTTGCGCGCATAGTTGGTCTCGCCCCGGATGTGTTCGATCATTCGCTTGCGCAGCGTGAGCGGCGACACCGCCATCTTCTCGATGTCGCTCGGCTCGGCGTAGCCGGTGATGTAGTTGAACACGCGCGCGGCGTCGCGTCCGATGATCGGATCGGAAGTGAAATAGGAAAGATCGGTGTAGATGCGCGCGGTCACCGGATGATAGTTGCCGGTGCCGGTGTGAACGTAGGTCGCAAGGCTGCCGCCCTCCCGGCGCACGATCAGCGACAGCTTGGCGTGGGTTTTCAGCTCGAGAAATCCGTACACGACCTGAACGCCGGCGCGCTCGAGATCGCGGGCCCAGCGGATGTTGGCCTCCTCATCGAACCGCGCCTTGAGTTCGACCAGCGCCGTCACTGACTTGCCGGCCTCCGCAGCCTCCGCGAGTGCGCGCACGATCGGCGAGTTGTTCGAGGTGCGATAGAGCGTCTGCTTGATGGCAACGACATCGGGATCGCGGGCGGCCTGCTGCAGGAACTGCACCACGACGTCGAACGATTCATAGGGGTGATGAACGATCAGATCCTTTTGCCGGATCGCCGCGAAAATATCGCCGCCATGGTCGCGCACGCGTTCGGGGTGGCGGGGCACATAGGGTGGGAACTCGAGATCGGGGCGGTCGAGCCGGGTCAGTTGCGACAGCTCGTTCATCGCCAGCACGCCGTCGACCAGCAGCACCTCGTCGTCTGCGGTTGAAAGCGCATGCTGCACGAAGGCTCGCAGCTCTTCCGGCATCTTGGCATCGATTTCGAGCCGGATCACCGACCCCCGGCGCCGTCGCTTCAGTGCGGTTTCGAACAGTCGGACCAGGTCTTCGGCCTCTTCCTCGATTTCGAGTTCGGAATCACGGATGATGCGGAAAGCGCCCTGGCCTTTGACGTGATAGCCGGGGAATAGCCGGCCAATGAACAGGCCGGTAGCCTGCTCCAGCGTGATCAACCGCACCGCGCCGTCCTTGCCGGCGGGCAGGCGAATGAAACGGTCGATCTTGCCGGGCATGCGAATGAGCGCGTTCATTGGCTTGCCATCGGAGACCCGTGCCAGATGCAGCGCGATGGTGAACCCGAGGTTCGGGATGAACGGGAAGGGATGCGCCGGGTCGATGGCGAGCGGCGTCAGCAGCGGAAAAATATTGTGGAGGAAATGATCCTCGATCCAGGTGCGCTCGGTCTTGGTAACGTCGCGGCCATCGACGAGAACGATGCCCACTTCGGCCAGAATGCCGCGCAGATCGCGCCAGATGGCCTGCTGGTCGCTGGCGAGCTTCGAAACCACCTCGTTGATGAGGATAAGCTGCTCGGCGGGGGTCAGCCCGTCAGGACTGCGCTCCGTGATGCCCTCCCGCACCTGGGCCTTGATGCCGGCGACCCGGACCATGAAGAACTCATCAAGGTTATTGGCGGAAATCGACAGAAACCGCACCCGTTCGAGCGCGGGGTGGCCGGGATTGACCGATTCTTCCAGCACCCGGCGATTGAAGTGGAGCCAGGAAAGCTCGCGATTAATGAAGCGTTCGGGGCTATCGGCGATTGCCGGAACGGCCTCGACTTCCGCTTCTTTTTCTTTAGTTACAATAGCTTGCGCGGATTCCATAAAGTTTCGGTCCATCCCAAAGCAGGCGGCGGCACGATTTTGCGCACAAGGCGGCGCAAACCATGTGTTATCGCAATGACGTTTCAATGACATTGATGTTCTCCGCGCCGGCGCCGTCAAGATGCTGGAGAGCCCGGACGAATCAGGCGTCGCGGAGCAATTCGGCCGCCAGCGCCCGGGTGACCGGCCGGCCCAGCCGCAAGCCTTCGCTGTCCAGGAGCTCGACCGCCCGCCTTGCGGCCGCATAGGAGCGCTCAATTCTGGTCGCAAGATAGCCGACCACGTTCTCATCGAGGGTCAGTTGACGGTCGGCGCAAAACTTGATGATCAGCGCCCGCAACAGCTGATCGTCAGGCGGCAATAGCGATACCGCCGGCACGGCGCGCAGACGTGAGCGCAGATCGCGCAGCTCGATTTGAAACGCCGACGGCGGCACCCGTGTGGTGATCAGAACGAAAGCCTCGTCCTCCCGCGCCAGGTTCATCAGGTGGAACATCGCGCGTTCATCGAAATCCGGTGGATTCAAATCCTCGACTACCAGCGCCCCCGTCGCCAGCGCGCCCGGCACTGCGGCCGCGGTCAGTGCATGCGCCGATATCGAGCGTGCGCCCGCTTGTTCGGCCCAGATGGCGGCCAGATGGCTCTTGCCCGAGCCCTCCGGTCCCACCAGCAGCATGATCCGGTTTGGCCATTCGGGCCAGCTGTCGACCAGCGCCAGGCCGGCCGCGTTGGCTGGTCCTTCAAGAAAATTGTCGCGGGTGAGGCTTTCCGCGTGCGGCAGCGCAAATGCAAGCTGACGAGGTTCGACGCGGGCTGCCACGCAATTACTCCATACCGGAAACGGCCGGCGCACGTTGGTCTCTAGTCTTGACGCGTTTTCTCCACGCGAACCGGTGTCCACCCCGCATCAAGTGCGGGGCAGGCTTTCGCTCGAAAACGCTCTAGCTTGCTTCGATAGTGCTCATATGCCGCACCCACTCCACGAGATAGAGGGATACAGAAACCAAAGTAAAGACCGTTACAAAGCCCATCAGGATCAGATCGTACGGCGTCGGATTGAAGCCGAAGCCGAGCGATGCAAGCACCAATGCGGCAAAAGCCACCTGCGCCACCGTGTTGAGCTTCGATACCATCAACGGCTTCATCGGCACCGGCTTGCCGAACAACCATGACACAATCACGGCGGTGACGATCATGATGTCGCGCGAGACCACGAGGATGACGATCCACCGCGGTACCGCGCCCCAGATTCCGAGCGCCACATAAATCGAGACCAGGAGTGCCTTGTCGGCCAGCGGATCGAGCAGGGCGCCCAGTTCGCTCGCCATATTGAAATGCTTGGCGAGAAAGCCGTCGACCGCATCGCTGACGCCGGCCACGATAAAGGTCGCAAATGCAATTTCCATCTGGTTGGATGCGATCGCCCAGACGATGACCGGCACCAGCAGGATCCGGCCCAGCGTAATGATATTCGGAATACTCACACGGCGCTTCCCGGCTACCGGCCTGATTTAACGAAAGATCCGGCCCTTTGCAGCCCCGAACCGGTTCTTGTCTACATAGTATATGCGCGCGCCGCTTGCGAGCCATTGCACATGAGCGGAATCCGACGTAACCAGCCGCCATCATGTGGAAAAGGCCATGATCGACCGCAAGAACGGGCTGACTTACGCGGATTCGGGCGTTGATATCGATGCGGGCAATCGCCTGGTCGATCTCATCAAGCCGATGGTTCGCGCCACGGCCCGCGCCGGCGCCGACGCCGAAATCGGCGGCTTCGGCGGGCTGTTCGATCTGAAGGCTGCCGGCTTCAAGGATCCGGTTCTGGTCGCAGCCACCGACGGCGTCGGCACCAAGGTCAAGATCGCCATCGAGACCGGTTTGCATGGCGGCATCGGAATCGACCTGGTGGCGATGTCGGTCAACGACCTCGTCGTGCAGGGCGCCGAGCCCCTGTTCTTTCTGGACTATTTCGCATGCGGCAAGCTCGATCCGGAGGCCGCCGCCGCCATCGTGGCCGGGATCGCGGAAGGCTGCCGGGAGTCCGGCTGCGCGCTGATCGGCGGCGAGACTGCCGAAATGCCCGGCCTCTACAAGGACGGCGATTACGATCTTGCAGGTTTCGCCGTCGGCGCAGCCGAACGCGGCAGGCTGTTGCCGCGATCCGATATCGCTGCGGGCGATGCGGTGCTCGGGCTGGCTTCGTCAGGCGTTCACTCCAACGGATTTTCGCTGGTCCGCAAGATTGTCGAGAACTCGGGTCTCGGCTTCGAAGCCCGGGCGCCGTTTTCGCCGGTCATGACCCTGGGCGGCGCGCTACTGACCCCGACGCGGCTCTACGTCAAATCGTGCCTGCGGGCGATCCATGAGACCGGCGCGGTCAAGGGGCTTGCCCACATCACCGGCGGCGGGTTCACCGACAATATTCCGCGCGTACTGCCGAAACATCTTGGCGTCGGGATCGACCTTGCGCGTCTTCCGGTGCTGCCGGTCTTCAAGTGGCTGGCGGAGCAGGGGGGCATCGCCGAACTCGAATTGCTGCGCACCTTCAACTGCGGCGTCGGCATGATTGCCATCGTGGAGCCGGGCGCGGTGAAAGAAGTCACCGACATTTTCACGCAAGGCGGCGAGACCGTCACGCATCTGGGCGAGGTGATCGATGCCAAGGGTGGTCACCGCGTCGTTTACAACGGTCATCTCGATCTCGCATCGTGAGATCGATCTCGCATGGTGAGGCCATGAAGCGCCGTGTCGCAATCCTGATTTCCGGGCGCGGATCGAACATGGCCGCATTGATCGAGGCCGCGGCGGCAAAGGATTTCCCGGCCGAGATCGTCGTGGTGATTTCCAACCGGGCCGATGTCGGCGGTCTTGAAAAAGCAAGGGCAAGCGGTGTCCCCACCGTTACCATCGAAAGCAAGCCCTTCGGCAAGGACCGCGCGGCGTTCGAGGCGGCGCTGCAGTCGGCGCTGGACCAGCACAAGATCGACCTGATTTGCCTCGGCGGCTTCATGCGGCTGTTGACCGTCGAATTCGTGCAACGCTGGTACGGCCGGATGCTCAACATTCACCCCTCGCTGCTGCCATCGTTTCCCGGCCTCGAGCCGCAAGCCCAGGCGCTGCGCGCCGGAGTAAAAATATCCGGTGCCACCGTGCATTTTGTCATTCCCGCGACCGACGCCGGCCCGATATTGATGCAGGGTGCGATCGCGGTTCGCGATGACGACACGCCGGAGACGCTGGCGGAACGGATTCTCGCGATCGAACACCGAATCTACGCCGCTGCCCTGCGGCTGGTCGCCGGCGGCCAGATCCGGCTGGAAGGCGATGTTTGCAAGACGGTGACGCCGCGCGATGGCGGTGAAGCCCTGATTTCGCCCGCGATTGGCTGACGCCAGCGGTGCTTTCTTTTTCAACTGCGATGCAAATTGTGGAGCCAGCATGATCAAGCTGTTTGGAAGTGGCCCCAACTTCGGTCTCCCCGATGCAAGCCCGTTCGTCACCAAAGTGGAGACCTTGCTGCGGATGGCGAATCTGCCTTTCGAAAAACATCCCATGAGTTTCTCGAAAGCCCCGAAGGGCAAGATTCCGTATATCGAAGACGACGACGGCCTGCTCGGCGACTCCACCTTCATCCGCTGGCATCTGGAGAAAAAATACGGGATCGATTTTGACAAATCGCTCAACGCAGAACAGCGCGCGATCGCGTGGGCCTTCGAGAAGATGGCCGAGGACCATCTCTACTGGTGCATCGTCCATATACGCTGGATGGATGACGCGAATTTCGACAGCGGCCCCAGAGTATTCTTTAACGCCGCGCCTGCTCCCATCCGGCCGCTCGTCGCCGCAATGATCCGGCGTCGGGTCCGCAAGGCCTTGCACGGCCAGGGCGCCGGACGGCACAATCCAACGGAGATCGTTGAACTGGGGTCGCGTTCGCTCCAGGCGATCTCCGACTACCTCGGCGCCAAGCCGTTCTTGATGGGAGCCGAACCTGCCGGCGCCGACGCCACCATCTTTGCGTTCGTCGTTGGTTCGATGAGCCCGGTCTTCAAGTCGCCGCTGCAACAGGCGGCCGCCGGCCACGACAACCTGCGCGGTTACGTCGGACGGATGACGGCGCGCTTCTATCCGGAGCTCAGCGAAATCGCAGGCTGCAAGGCCGCGGCCTGAACTGTCGGGGGCGGGGGCGAATCCAAAAACAAAAACCCCCGGCAGCGGCCGGGGGTACATCAAGATTGCTTGCGCGGATCGTGACGAGGCTTAAGAGACCTTCAGATTTTCCGCGGATGATTTGCCGCGATTTTCTACAAGGTCGTATTCTACAACCTGATTTTCGTTGAGGGTTGAGAGGCCAGCGCGCTCGACCGCCGAGATATGGACGAATACGTCCTTATCGCCGGCCGTCGGCTTGATGAACCCATAACCCTTAGTCGGGTTGAACCACTTGACGGTGCCTTTTTGCATCGCCTGTCTCCTGGTCTGGACGTAAAAAAGACGCGGCCACGCTTTTCGCGTGCCACGCCACAAGCGGGCTTTGTCTGATGTCTGCTCAATTTCTCAGTCGCGAAACGCACAGCCGATCGGCCTAAATCCGATTGTACCGATTATTGCAACACGAAATTTGCGCGTTAGCAAGCCTCCGGCTCAGGCACCCAGGGCGACGAAGTCAGGTTAACGCGGTTTTTGGCTTGATTTGGCTGGATGGCATCTTTCGTTGGTTCGGCGGACCTGATTCTCTTGGCCTTTTCAATTCGGGAGGGGCCGATGGAGACGGAGACCTTTTCAACCAAGCCGCAGCTGCGCCTGTTGCTCGACCACTTGTCGGCGATCAAGGATATGCGGCAGTCTTGGAAAGTCGCCTATCCGCTGCGCGAGGTTCTGTTCCTGGTGGTATGCGGCACGATCGCGAGCGGCGACGACTATGACGATATCGTCGATTGGGGTGAGGCTCACCTGTCGTTCCTGCGACGGTTCTGTGAATTTCACTTCGGCATTCCGTGCGCCGATTGGCTGCGGACGGTCATGAACCGGATTGATCCGGATCTGTTTGCGGCCTGCTTTTCGTCGTGGGTGGCCGAATGCTGGCCGGACAAGCCCGACCTTGTGGCCATCGATGGCAAGACCTCGCGGCGCAGCCACGACCGCAAGCGGGGACAGAAGGCCCTGCATCTGGTCTCGGCGTTCGCCACCACCCGCCGACTGGTGCTGGGTCAACAGGCGACCGACGAAAAATCCAACGAAATCACCGCCATCCCGGCGCTGATGGAGCGCATCAACCTCGCCGGCGCCCTGGTCTCCATCGATGCCATGGGATGCAATCCGAATATTGCTCAGAGCATCCTCGATGCCAAAGCCGACTACCTTCTGGCCGTGAAGGACAACCAGCCGACCCTTCATGCCGAAATCAAGAGCTATTTCGATACCGCACCTTCCAACACGATCGAGCAGTCGCAGACCATCGACAAGGAACACGGCAGGCTGGAAATCCGAACCCACACGGTCTCCCACGAGGTCGACTGGATGACCCCCGAGCGCTCCTATCCGGGCGCATTCCGCTTCCCCAAGCTCACCACCATCGCAATGGTCGAGAGCCGGACGGAGCGCGGTGACAAGATCGAGACCGAACGGCGCTCCTACATCTCGTCACGGATCCTTCAGGTCGACGCCTTCGCGGACGCCGTACGCAGCCACTGGGCCATCGAGAACAACCTTCACTGGACGCTCGACATGACTTTCAATGAGGACCAATCTCGACTGCGCGCTGGCCACGGCGCCAAAAACATGGCTGTCGTCCGTCACTTTGCCCTCAACCTGATACGCCAAGCCAGCGACAAGCGATCCATCAAGCGAAGGCGCAAGCGGGCCTCCTGGGATCCGCTCTACTTGCTCCAAATCCTCGGCCCGCTCCGATGTTAACCTGGACTCGGTGCCCTGCTCAGGCACCAGCGGTTCTCAATTCGTATAGAGTCTCATTTGCATCTTGGCTGAGTTTGGTGCGACGGAGTGACTCGGCGGGTGGGATAAGGCTGGCGTGGCGCTGACTTCTCTGATTCGACTGGGGCATGGGCGCTCTGGAGACCATGATCGGGTCCTTGCGGCGGTGTTTGGGCGGCTTTCCGGACAAGCGCCGCGGCCTGAACACGCGCTATTCCATGGGTGACATCGGAATGGCGGCATTCAGCGTCTTCTTTATGCAGAGCCCCTCATTCCTGGCACATCAGCGGCGCTTTGAAGAGGGCCACGGCCGGTCCAACTGCGAGAGCCTGTTCGGGGTCTCCAGGATCCCCAGCGACAACCATATCCGGGACATGCTGGACGCCGCCTCGCCGAGCTTGTTGCATCCGGTGTTCGCAGAGGCGGTCGAACGCCTCGCGCAGGCGCCGGGCGGCCTTGATGACTTCCGCCGGCTAGGCGGGCATGTGCTGATCGCCCTGGACGGCACGGAGCATCATTGCTCCAGGACCATTCGCTGCGCCCACTGCTCGACCCGGCTGCGCGGCAAGGGCGAGACGGAGTATTTCCATTCCATGCTGGGCGCGACCCTAGTCGCGCCGGGCCACGACAAGGTCATTCCCCTTCAGCCCGAGTTCATTCTTCCCCAGGACGGGAAGGAGAAGCAGGACTGTGAAAATGCGGCGGCCAAGCGTTGGCTCGCCGCCCACGGCGAACATTACGCCAGGCTTCGTCCGATCTACCTGGGCGACGACCTGTTCTCGCGTCAGCCCCTCTGCGAGGCGGTGACGCGTGCCGGCGGCAGCTTCATCTTTGTCTGCAAGCCCTCATCCCACGTCCTGATCGAAGAATACAAGAAAGGGATCGACCTGCGGGTCCTCGACAAGGCCGTCAAACGCGGCAAGCAGCGCTTCACCTATCGCCACACCTGGCTCTGCGCCGTGCCGCTGCGCGACGGCAAGGACGCCCTGAATGTCAACTGGCTGCAGATCGAGATCATCAACGCCAAGGGCGAGACCACCTATCGCAACAGCTTCATCACCGATCTCGAGGTCAACGAAGACACCGTCGCCGATATCGCCGCCTGCGGCCGCTCGCGATGGAAAATCGAGAACGAGACCTTCAATGTCCTGAAAAACAACGGCTACAACCTCGAGCACAACTTCGGACACGGCAAAGCAAACCTCGCCACCGTCCTCGTCGCGCTGAACCTCATCGCCTTCGCATTCCATACCATCTGCGATATCGCCGATGACCTCTGGCGCACAGCCCGCAAAAAACAGGGGCCACGCTACAACTTCTTCAGCAAGCTCGCCGCGATCACCGTCTTCCTGATCTTTCCATCCTGGGAAGATCTGCTCCTCACCCTCGCCTTCGCCAAACACGCCCCGCTTCCCCCCTGAACAAACCCAAACACAAAATCCGCAACCCTCACAAACCAGGACAATAATCAGTCAAACCGCCATAATGAGAATTCCTGCTCAGGCACGCGCAATCGAGCCTGGATCAGGATAGTCCCGATCACCTGTGGCGGCAGAACAACAATAACCGGCAATCGCGCCCCTCGAAGGATCAAGACCGATTGACGCTCGGGGATAACTCGGGGCAAATCGCCTTCGGCCGTTGGGATTTTTGCATTTTTGGAGAGTTGGCGCGCCTCTTGGGAATAGCGTTTATGTGCAGCTCATCGCGGCCTTCGCGAGCAAAGCAGATCGGGACCGGCCGCAGGCATGTAGCGGCCATTGCCGCCGTTTCCGGCGTCATGCTGGCCGCCGTGGCGGTGTTTTCGCCCGCCCTGGCGGCCTCGGTAGGGCTGAGGCCGAACCCAGTCCCGACCCCGATACCCACGCCGGCGCTCACGGATATCGATACCGATCTGTCGGCCGGCGCAGCCGTGACGAATCTCGGCAGCAATTTCCTGGAGCGGCTTGGAAACCAGGCGTCATCCGGTTTCGGCAGGGAATTGCGGACCAACCCGGGTGGCGGCGGCGCTTCCGAAGCGACGGACTCGCCGCGGTTTCGGAGCTGGGGTGAGGCCTACGGAATCTCGGTCCGGAACGGCGCGCAGGCCGATTTCGTCGGGGACCGGCGCCAGACCTGGGGCGGCGTCGCGGGGCTCGGCGCGCGCCTTGCGCCGGGCGTCAATGTCGGCATGTCCGTCGACCAAAGCCGCAGCGCGATCGACGTTCCCCTAGCACTGCAGTCGGCGACCCTCGATCTCACCCAGTTGGGCTTCAACGCTTCGGTCGACAAGGGGCCGTGGACCTGGGCCGTCGCGCTGGTCCATGGATTCGGAAACATCAATTCGAGCCGGGACACCGGGTCGGGTACCGCAAGCGCCGGCTATGGCGCCCAGATCGACGGCGCGCTGACTGAACTCAGCTATTACTGGAACCTGGACCAGAGCCGTGTCGTGCCCAAGGCCGCGTTCGAATATGTGCGCGCCGCGACCGGATCGCTCCAGGAAGTGGGGGGTCTCGACCCGGTGTCGGCGACCGGTACGACGGCGGACCGATCGCGCATCCTCCTGGGTGCGGAGATCGGGCACTACTGGATTTTCGACCGCAAGGTTTTCGACCTGTCCGCCTACGGCAAGTTCGTCGACAATGTCGCGCAGAACTTTGCTTCGGTCACCGTCAGCCTCGGGACCCAGAGCATCACCGTGCAGGGCATCGGTGAAAGCCGATACGGCGCGGATGCCGGCGCGTCCGCTTCCCTCAGCCTCAGCGATACGGCTCGCCTCTATGTCAACTATGACGGCAAATTCCGCGCCGCGGCGCAGTCGCACCAGGGCACCCTCGGCGTCGAGCTGAAGTGGTAGCGCGATGAACTGGCGAGCTGTGGAATTGCAGGTCAGTTCCGATCGACCCTGACGACGCGGCCCTTTTCGACCGCGAGCGCCAGCCGGCCGTGCTTCAGCGACAGGGCCGCCTCACCGAACAGCTCGCGGCGCCAGCCGTGCAGCGCGGACACGTCGGCGTTATCGTCGGCCGCGATCTCTTCGAGATCGTCAACGGTGGCGATGACCTTGCTGGCGACGGCATGGCGCTCCGACGTCATCCGCAGCAGGACTTTCAGCAGCTCGACGGTCGCACCGCCATTTGAATTGTTGCGCGGCTTTTCGATTTTCGGCAAGGTCGCGGGATCGCGCGCGAGGCCGCGCTGCACGGCAGCCACGATGTCGGCGCCCCATTTCGAGCGGTCGAAGCCCTTCGGCAGCGAGCGCAAATTCGCCAGCTTCTCGAGGCTGGTCGGCGCGTGGGTGACGATGTCGCCGACCGCGTCGTCCTTGAGAACGCGGCTGCGCGGAACGTCGCGGCTCTGCGCCTCCTGTTCGCGCCAGGCCGCGATCTCCATCAGCACCGCGAGCTCCTTCGGCTTGCGCGCCCGCGTCTTCAGCCGCTCCCACGCGCGCTCGGGATGAAAGTCGTAGGTCTTCGGCGAGGTCAGGACCTCCATTTCCTCGCTCACCCACTCGCTGCGGCCGCGCTTCTTGAGATCGGCGTCGAGTGCGGCGTACACATCGCGCAGATGGGTGACGTCGGAAACCGCGTAATGCATCTGCTCCGCGCTCAGCGGCCGGCGCGACCAGTCCGTGAAGCGGTGCGTCTTGTCCGGCCTGTGACCGGCGATGCGCTCGACCAGCTGGTCATAGGCAATGGAATCGCCATAGCCGAGTACCATCGCCGCGACCTGGGTGTCGAAGATCGGGTGGGGCACGATGCCGGCCTGGTGCCAGACGATTTCGATGTCCTGGCGGGCGGCGTGGAAGACCTTCAGCACCTTCTCGTCGGCCATCAGTTCGAAGAACGGCTTCAGGTCGATGCCGGCTGCCAGCGTATCGACCACGACCGCTTCCTCGGCGCTCGCCATCTGCACGACGCAGAGCAGGGGATAATAGGTCGTCTCGCGCAGGAATTCCGTATCGACGGTGATGACCGGATGCTTGGCGAGGCGGGCGCAGACGGCTGCGAGTTCCGAGGTGGTGGCAATCAGATCCATGAACGGTCCATAACGCTTCTTGAGACCGCGTTCTGCCGAAAGCGCTGATATGTCAAGGGTCTTGCGACGAATTCGAGCCCTGCAATGATGCGGACAGGGATTTTTCGCAGGCGATTCCGGCCGCGAACGCGGTTGACCGGGCATACACCCGCATTCTCGCCGCGCGATGCGCCCGAGGTTTGCGTGGATTTCCACCCCCTGAAATCAGGGGGCGCAGGGAATGCCGGACGCTCGGCGCGTCCGCAGCCACGTGCGCATTGGTAGAAAGCGCACGCGTTAGTCACCACGGTCACGCCGGCAACGTCCGGCATTCCCCGCGCAGTGGTTTTAACGGTTTCCTTCGCGCTCTCCTCGGTGACCGGGCTCTTTTGCCACCGTCATCGGCGGAGTTGCCTCCACCGATTTGATACCAGCGTCGGGGCATCAGGACCACACGACTTCGCCGTCCGCCTCACGCGCCATTCGTCAAAGGCGCCCTCAGCGTCCACCGCATCCCGCCCCGCGTTCGTGACGATCGCGATACGCCCCTTGAGTGGGACGAGACGGCGCGCGTTATGGCGCTGATTTGGGGGAAGCGAAAAGGGGAATATTTTTGCAGGCAGGACTGGACAGGGCAAATCGCGTTGAATCGCTTCGACAAATTCGCCGTTTCGTAAACCCGCCGGCGGGCCGCCCCAGGGGTCCGCGCCAGGCGCGGTCCGATGACATGATCCGGCGCAACCTGCCGCCAGCATCATCAACCAGCGAACCAGCATTTCCGGAAACGCTCAGCGGATAAGCCGGACTCAAAGGCCCGGCTATCCGCCAGCGGGGCGAAACGCGGTTGGTATTCAGGGCCTCAGCTCATCCGCGCGCGGAAGCCTGTGCATTGCAGGCCGCGGACGCATGAAAATGGCCGGCGCTATTCGCGATCCCGGCGGCTGCGGAACCGGTCGAACTTCTCTTTCTGGTCTGCGTCGAGGCTTTTGTAGAACGCGAGCAGCTTAGGATTTTCCACCTTCAGCGCGGCGAGCCGTGCCTCGAGCATGTTCTGGTGGAACGTGAGCCGGGATTCGAACGTCGAGAGATCCGGCTTGGTGGCGCAAAGGGTGGTCTTGGTGTCGTCGACGGCCTTGGTGCGCGCATCGACGAATTCCTTGTAGGCGGCCTTCTGCGCGTCGGTGAGATCAAGTTCTTTCGCCAGTCGCTCCGCCATCTTGTGGTGATGGCCGTGCTCGGTCGGCGCCGCGCAAATGCGATCATAGACCGACCCGCGGCCCCCGTCCTTTTCGGCCTGGGCTGGACCGAAGCCGGCGGCGAGAATCGTTGATGCGATGACGAGAGCGGAAACATTCAGGTATTGCATGTGAAGCTCCAATGCTGGAATGGATAAAGCGGTTATGGGATTCGATCCGAGGGTCTCGGCCATCGCAGGCCGTCGGCCAATCATGGACTGAGGTGCGATGACACGTGGTCCGAGCTGCTAACCGCCTGCCGTGTCCGCCGCCGCCGGCATGGCCGACATTGACATGACCGCCACCGCTGACATGACCGCCACCGCCGCGATAGACACGGCCGCCGCCGACATATCCACCGCCGCCATATCCACCGCCGCCGTAGTAACCGTCGCCGTAGCCGCAGTCGTTGTAGTAGCAGCTGCCGCCGAGCGCGCCGCCGATCACGCCGGAAATGATGCCGCCAATGATAGCCTCGGGAACAGCCGCGTTATTGTAATGTCGATAGTAGATCGGCTCGACGGAGGCGTCGGGCCTCGTCGTTTGCGGTGCGGCCGGGTTGATCGGTGCGGCCGAGGCGGGCGCGAGGACGAGAACAGGCCGGCGCCGGCAGTTGCTGCAATTCGAATGAGAGACATGCGACAATCCTTTGGTTCTGAGGAAACGCCATGATATGGCGCGGATAGTGTGCGACGACCGCTTCGACGGCGTGCGTGGCAAAGCAGTCATTGTGCGGGACGTGGTCTCAGATGTGTTTCTCGTTCCAGGGTGCAGTCCACATCTGTCACCGTAATTTATTTCGTAATTTGGGTCGCTAAAGACGAGTCTGTAACGCTCCGCAGCAAAGATGTCCGCCTTCCTTGGAAGGCGGACAGTTTTCAGACACCGAAAGTGTCACTCCGGACGAAGTGGACACATTCCGTGCTGTCGGCTTTCAATTTACGCTAGTCCGCCTTGCACTCCGTGGTTTCCGGCGGTGCCGCATCGAGAGCAGGAATCTCGCGTATAAGGCGGTAATAATCCCATGGCGCCTTGGATTCGGCGGGAGATTTGACTTGGAAAAGATACAAATCGCGAAGGACCCATCCGTCACCCCGGACGCGAGCATTCTTTGTCATGAAGTCGTTTACGGGAATCTCATGCATCGTTTTAGCGACGGCGAGGCCATCGTCAGTTCCGGCCTTTGCTATCGATTTCAAATAATGTGAGACCGCACTGTAGACGCCCGCTTGTACCATGGTAGGCATCCTGCCTCTGTTTCTCTCGGCAAAACGGCGTGACCATGCTCGAGTGGCATCGTTCAAATCCCAATAAAATGCCGACGTGAGAAGCAACCCTTTTGCCTTCTCCAAACCGAGACTGTGCGTGTCAGTGATGAAAGTCTGAAGCGCCGCGACCTTCTGGCCGCCGGCGGTCAATCCGAACTCCTCTGACTGCTTGATCGCATTGATCAGATCGGATCCCGAGGAAGCCAGTGCTACCACTTTGGCTTTCGAAGCTTGTGCTGCCAGGAGGTAGGAGGCGAAATCCGTGGTTCCGAGGGGGTGTTTGACCGATCCGACAACCTTTCCGTTATTCTGTTCGATGACAGCAGTGGCGTCCCGCTCTAGGGCGTGTCCAAACGCATAATCGGTCGCTACAAAGAACCAGGTGTCGCCGCCATCCTTGAGGATCGCCGATGCCGTCCCTTTGGCGGCTGACACCGTGTTGAAGGTCCATTGAAATCCAGTAGGCGAGCAGGCTTTTCCGATCAATTCGGAGCTGGTCGATCCGGAGAACATCACGATCCGCTTCATGCTGCGGGCGACGTTCTGCACAGCAAGTCCGACCGAGGAAACGGGTATGTCAACGATCGCCTGGACATTGTCCGATTCGTACCAGCGGCGGGCGATGGACGCGCCGATGTCGGGCTTGTTCTGATGATCGGCAACGAGCACCTCGATCTTGCGGCCCAGAACTTGTCCGCCGGCGTCTTCGATCGCCATCTGCGCGGCAACAACGGAACCGGGGCCGGCGAGATCGGAGAAAATTCCAGATTGATCGTTCATTACCCCGATCTTGATTGCATCGGCCGCATGCGCAGCCACGGCTGAGCAGAGCAGAATACCCAGACAGAGGGCCGTTCGGCTCTTATGGAATGTCAACATTCTATTTCCTTCCCTTAGGGGTCTCGTGTTGTACCGCCAGTGAAGGCGGCTTCTTCTTGCGGAGCATGTCACGTCAGAGAATTAGTCGGGACACGACCCGAAAACAGTTCGGTGATGCCGGCAATGAGTGTTCTTCCCATCATGAACTCGAGCTTCTATCGTGGAACTGCCGATGTGGGGCAGCATGAACACGTTTGGAAGATCGAAATAGCGATCATCAATCTCGGGCTCATTGCTGAACACGTCGAGGCCCGCGGCAAAAATCCGTCCGTCGCGGAGTGCGCGGATGAGATCGTCGTCTCTCACCAGATCGCCTCGGCCGATGTTGACCACAATGGCCGAGCTTTTCATCAACGCCAGACGGCGACGATCCAGAAAATACCTGGTCTGCTGATTTCAAAGGCGCGGCCAGGACGAGAACGTCGCAGGATCCAAGGAATTCCTGCTCGTCCGATACAAGCATCGCCAACTCCCCGTCAGTAGCTGCTTTCGGCCGGCTATCATGGAAGCAGATGCGTGCGCCGAATGCCCGGGCTCTGATTGCAATGGCTTTGCCGATCCTGCCGTATCCGAAGATGCCCATGACCTTGTCGGTCAGGGTTTGTCCGATCAACTGGGTCGGCGTCCAACCTGGCCAATGTCGACTTCGTACAAGCTGTGCTGATTCCGTGACACGCCGCGCAGCCCCGAGCGCCAGCAGGAGTGCGACTTCGGCGACCGCGTCCGTTAAGACGTCGGGGGTATGCAACACCGAAAGTCCCTTGGCCCTGGCTGCTACGAGGTCGAGGTGATCATATCCAACCGAATAGGTGGCGATAACTTTGAGGGAGGACGGAAGCTGATCTATAAGTGACCGGTCAACGGCAAACGGAGGCGCCACAACAAGCGCTTCACAGCCAGCCAGATCATTGGCGAAGGATTGCAGCTCGCCTGCAGAGGTAAGTGGCTTCCGCAAGAGAAACAGGACGTCAAACTCACGTGAAAACTCCTCGGTGATTTCCTTAGGTAGCACGCAAGTTATAGCGATGCGTCTCACCAGGAAACCTCCATCTCTGATCGATGTCGAACGTGATCACGGGTCAGGCTTCCCAGATTGGGAGCCCCGATCAGCGCCAGGCCATTGTCCATCTCTTCTCGAAGTATCTCGGTAGCGCGGAGGACGCCCTGCTCGCCTCCAGCAGCCAGTCCCCAGAGAAGCGCCCGGCCGCTCGCGGTTGCCGAGGCGCCGAGCGAAATCGCCTTGAGAATGTCGGAGCCACGCCGGATACCGCCATCTAGTATTACCTCCGTACGGTCGCCGACCGCGGCTAACACCGCGTGCAACGCAGTCAGGGCTGGCGGCGAACCGTCGAGTTGCCGCCCGCCATGGTTGGAGACGATTACGGCGTCGCAGCCGAGTTCAACAGCTGTCACGGCGTCGCCAGGATGCAGAATTCCTTTGATGGCCAAAGGGCCCTTCCAAATGGAGCGGATGCGGGCAACCGCGTCCCAATCAGCGGAAGGATCGAAGAGTGATGCGACGTGCTGTGCGACGGTCGTGAATCCGTCCGAGGGAGTGCTTTTGAAATTGCCAAAGCCGATTTTCGATCGTAACGCGCCAAGCGCCCATCGGGGATGCCTCGCAACGTCCAGCAGCGTACGCGCGGTCGGTCTTAGCGGCAACGAGAAGCCATTTCTCAGGTCGCGTTCCCGGCGGCCCGTGAGAGGTAGATCCACCGTCAGGCAGAGCACGCGATAATTGGCGTCGGCCGCCCGTTTGATCAGTTGATCCATCCATTCCCGGTCGCGCAGGAAGTACAGTTGAAACCAACGCTCGCTGTCGGGCACGGCGGAAGCAACATCTTCGAGAGATGCTATCGAATTGGTCGACAAACAGAACGGGAGACCGCAACGAGCTGCGGCTCGCGCGGCGGCCGTTTCGCCTCCGCGCCAGAAAAAACCGGCGAGCCCGGTAGGTGATAGTATCAAGGGCAACGCGGCTTCTTTGCCGAGAATGGAACGTCGGAGATGACGCTCGGCAACGTTCACGCAGACGCGTGGCATCATCATCCATTGGTCGAAAACCGCGGTATTTCCATTCAGGGTGCGTTCGTCAGCGGCGCCACCGTCAATGAAGTCGAATAGCGATCTTGGCAACCTCTTTCGAGCAAGGGTTCGAAGGTCTGAAATGGAATAGGCGCGCTGAAGCGACCGTTCGGACGGGGTCAGGTTGTGCTCCTCCCAAGTCGTTTTGCCCGGACAGTATCTGGGCCTGTTGGTTTGCCCATCATAGATGGGCGCGGTAACGGCCTGCAGCATTTCGTTCTAGAAATCTATGCTGGCGCGCGAATGACAGAAGCCCAATTTGCGCATACCCTCGGCGTGAGCGTCGAAGTCCCCGCCTATGGCGGGGCGACACCGCCGGATTGAGTTCTCAAGCGTTCGATTTGAGATAGCCCGGACGGGCTGAGCCCATCGCGAAATCCATCGTCTTCGCAAACTGCAGTTGAAAAACGGGATTGTTCAGTAGTCGCTGACGCGACGGGCGGACGGCCGCCGCGACGACGGAACGGCGAGCACGACGACGCAGAGTGCCAACACCGCCAATCCCATGAATTCAAATACCAATGCGTCCATGACAAATCCTCCCCAGCGGATCGATAGATTTGTCGGGAGCGGATTGAGGGGTTGTTAATCGATGTGGTTAAGGGCGGGGCGGCTCGGGCCATGGTGGATGCAAGGTTAACGCCTCGGGAGCGCGAAGGCAGGTCATAAAGACGTCTTTGCGAGGAGCGCAGCGACGAAGCAATCCATTCTTGCTTTACGCCGCGAGATGGATTGCTTCGCTTCGCTCGCAATGACGGCCCAGGACTTTGATGGAAATCGAATCCGCAGCGGACCAGGCGATCGTCCGCTCCGGCGTCGCCTCACGTTCCGCAAAATGTCTGCAGCACGCGCTGCTCCGGCTTTGGCGGATCGGCATACCCGGCGAATTCAGGCTGGTCCTCGTAGGGTTTCGACAGCACCGTCAGCAGTTCCTCGAACGGCGCGAAATCGTCGCGACTGATCGCGGCCTCGATCACCGCTTCTACGCGATGGTTGCGCGGAATGAAGGCCGGATTGACCGCGCACATCGCCGCGTGCCGCTCGGCCGCGGATGGCGGCTCGCAGGCCATGCGCTGCCGCCAGCGAACGGCCCATTCGTCGAAGGCTGCGGGGTCGGCAAACAATTGCCGTACGCCGTCATTGTCCGGATCGAGCGCGGCATCGCCGAGGCGGCGGAAGGTGAGGGTGAAGTCGGCCTCGTTCTTCGCCATGGAGGCGAGCAGGTCCTGCGCCAGCGCCTCGTCGCCGTCGCGCATCGTGAACAGGCCGATCTTGCGGCGCAGTCCGGCCTGGTAAGCGCGCGTGAACTTCTCCGCGAATTCGCCGAGGATGAACTGAGCCTGTTCGATCGCCTGATCCTTATCGTCGGACATCAGCGGCAACAGGCACTCCGCGAGCCGCGCCAGATTCCACTGCGCTATCCGGGGTTGATTGGCATAGGCGTAGCGGCCCATCTCGTCGATCGAGGAGAACACTTTGCGCCGGGTCGTAATGGTCCATGAAGGCGCACGGGCCGTAATCGATGGTCTCGCCCGATATCGAGGTGTTGTCGGTGTTCATGACGCCGTGGATGAAACCGACCAGCAGCCAGCGCGCGACCAGATCGGCTTGCCGCGCGATCACGCCTTCCAGCAGCGCGTGACAGGGGCGATCGGCGTTGGCCGCTTCCGGATAATGCCTGGCGATGACGTGATCGGCGAGCCGCCGCACGCCCTCGATATCGCCGCGCGCGGCGAAATACTGGAAGGTTCCGACCCGGATATGGCTGGACGCGACGCGGGTGAGGACAGCTCCCGGCAGCGCCGTCTCGCGCAGCACGCGCTCGCCGGTCGTGACCGCGGCGAGCGAGCGCGTGGTCGGAATGCCAAGTGCTGCCATCGCTTCGCTGACGATGTATTCGCGCAACACCGGACCGAGTGCGGCGCGGCCGTCGCCCCGGCGCGAAAACGGCGTCGGGCCCGATCCCTTCAGCTGAATGTCGCGGCGGACGCCGTCGGCGTCGATCACCTCGCCGAGCAGGATGGCGCGGCCGTCACCGAGTTGCGGGACGAATTGTCCGAACTGGTGGCCGGCATAGGCCATCGCGATCGGGTCGGCACCGTCGGGAATCCGTTTTCCGGCGAGGATTTCCGCCCCCTCCGGGCTGTCGAGCCGGTCCGGATCGAGCCCGAGCTGGGTCGCGAGCCCCCGGTTCAGCTTGATCAGGCGGGGGGAGGTGACCGGCGTCGGAGCGACGCGGGCGAAAAAGCTCGCCGGCAGGGCCGCATAGGTATTTTGGAAGGGGAAATGCACCGTCATGATCATCAACATAGGAATGTATCGCAACCAGGCAACCGGTTTGCGGACGCATCGGCGCCCGGATCCGGCGTTTTCCGTCACTTTTTCGGGGTTGGGGCCTGCGGTTGGGAGGTCGTTTTGGCGGCGCATTCGGTTGCCGCGCCTGATAGCCTCGGGTAAACCCTGACCTCTTTGCCGGGCGCCGCCTGCGGCCCCCCGATTCGACCCTCCGACATCTGTTTTTTTGGAAATTCCATGCTGCATCGTTACCGGTCCCACACCTGCGGCGCGCTCCGCGACAGCCACATCGATCAGACGGTTCGACTGTCGGGCTGGTGCCATCGCATTCGCGACCATGGCGGATTGCTGTTCATCGATCTGCGCGATCATTATGGATTGACGCAATGTGTGGTCGATCCGGATTCGCCGGCCTTCAAGGAGGCCGAAAGCCTACGCTCGGAATGGGTGGTGCGGATCGACGGCAAGGCGCGCCGGCGCCCTGAAGGCACCGATAACCCGGAATTGCCGACCGGTGCGGTCGAGATCTACGTCAGCGAAATCGAGGTGCTGGGACCCGCCGGCGAACTGCCGCTGCCGGTGTTCGGCGAGCAGGAATATCCAGAGGATATAAGGCTTAAGTACCGTTTCCTCGACCTTCGTCGCGAGAAGCTGCACCAGAACATCATGACCCGCGGCGCGATCGTCGATTCGATGCGCAGGCGGATGAAGGAACAGGGATTCTTCGAATTCCAGACTCCGATCCTGACGGCGTCTTCGCCGGAGGGCGCGCGCGACTTCCTGGTGCCGTCCCGAATCCATCCCGGCCGGTTCTACGCGCTGCCGCAGGCGCCGCAGCAGTACAAGCAGCTGCTGATGATGTCGGGCTTCGACCGCTACTTCCAGATCGCGCCCTGTTTCCGCGACGAAGACCCGCGCGCCGACCGGTTGCCGGGCGAGTTCTACCAGCTCGACGTCGAGATGAGCTTTGTCACCCAGGACGACGTATTCGCGGCGATGGAGCCGGTGATTACGGGCGTGTTCGAGGATTTCGCCAAGGGCAAGCCGGTTACCAGGAACTGGCCGCGGATTCCGTTCGCGGAAGCCTTGCGCAAATACGGCAGCGACAAGCCCGATCTGCGCAACCCGCTTCTGATGCAAGACGTCTCGGAGCACTTCCGCGGCTCCGGCTTCAAGGTGTTTGCGCGGATGCTCGAGGATCCGAAGAACCAGGTGTGGGCCATTCCCGGACCCGGCGGCGGCTCCCGAGCGTTCTGCGACCGCATGAATTCCTGGGCGCAGGGCGAGGGCCAGCCCGGCCTCGGCTACATCATGTGGCGCGAAGGCGGCGAGGGCGCCGGTCCGCTTGCCAACAACATCGGCCCGGAGCGAACGGCGGCGATCCGCGCGCAGCTTGGCTTGAAAGAGGGAGATGCCGCGTTCTTCGTTGCCGGCGATCCCGACAAGTTCTGGAAGTTCTCTGGCCTCGCGCGCACCAAGCTCGGCGAGGAGTTGAACCTGATCGACAAGGAACGGTTCGAACTCGCCTGGATCGTCGATTTTCCGATGTATGAGTACAACGAGGAAGACAAGAAGGTCGACTTCTCGCACAATCCGTTCTCGATGCCGCAGGGCGGACTCGACGCGCTCAACGGGCAGGATCCGCTGACCATCAAGGCGTTTCAGTACGACATCACCTGCAACGGTTACGAGATCGCATCCGGCGGTATCCGCAACCATCGGCCCGAGGCGATGGTGAAGGCATTCGAGATCGCGGGCTACGGCGAGAAGGACGTGGTCGAGCGCTTCGGCGGCATGTACCGCGCGTTCCAGTACGGCGCCCCGCCGCATGGCGGCATGGCCGCGGGTGTCGACCGCATCGTCATGCTTCTTTGCGGCACCACCAACCTGCGCGAGATCTCGCTGTTTCCGATGAACCAGCGTGCCGAAGACCTGCTGATGGGGGCGCCGTCGGAGGTAACCCCGAAGCAGTTGCGCGAGCTTCACATCCGGCTCAATCTGCCGCAAAACTGAGGCCATAGCGTTTTCAAGCGAAGTGGGAGCCGGTTCGCGTGAAGAAAACGCGTCAAACAAAAGAGCCAGGGCTTCGGTTCTGGTTTAATCAGAACCGAAGCCTTGGCCACCGAAGCGTGAGATTCGGGGCGAACAAGCCAGCGGGGGAAATTGATGACGTCTCGTTCTGAAGATCTCCAATCCGCAGCGCTCGCCTATCACCGGCTGCCGCGGCCGGGTAAGCTCGAGATCCAGGCGATCAAGCCGCTCGCCAACCAGCGCGACCTCGCGCTGGCCTATTCGCCCGGTGTGGCGGCGGCCTGCACCGCGATTGCGGAAAATCCGGCGGAGGCGGCGTCGCTGACGATCCGCGCCAACCTTGTGGCCGTGGTCTCCAACGGCACCGCGGTGCTGGGCCTTGGCAATATCGGCCCGCTGGCGTCGAAGCCGGTGATGGAAGGCAAGGCGGTTCTGTTCAAGAAATTCGCCGGCATCGATGTGTTCGACATTGAAATTGCCGCCGACACCATCGAGCGCGTGGTCGAGACCGTGGCCGCACTGGAGCCGACCTTCGGTGGCATCAATCTCGAGGACATCAAGGGGCCGGAATGCTTCGAGATCGAGGCGCAGCTCAAGGCGCGCATGAAGATCCCGGTATTTCACGACGACCAGCATGGCACCGCCATCATCGTCGGCGCCGCCATCACCAATGCGTTGCTGCTGAACGGCAAGAAGCTTTCGGACGTCAAGATCGTCGCTTCCGGCGCGGGCGCTGCGGCGATCGCCTGCCTCAATCTCCTGGTCTCGTTGGGCGCGCAGCGCAAGAATATCTGGGTCTGCGACATCGACGGGGTGGTGCACGAGGGCCGCACCACGCTGATGGACCGCTGGAAGTCCGTCTATGCCCAGAAAACCGACAAACGCGTGCTGGCCGAGGTGATCGGCGGCGCCGACATCTTCCTCGGCCTGTCGGCTCCCAACGTGCTGAAGCCCGAGATGGTCAAGCAGATGGCGGATCAGCCGTTGGTGATGGCGCTGGCCAATCCGACCCCGGAAATCATGCCGGACGAAGCCCGAAAAGCGCGCCCCGACGCCATGATCTGCACCGGGCGCTCCGACTTTCCCAACCAGGTCAATAACGTCCTGTGCTTTCCGTTCATCTTTCGCGGCGCGCTCGATGTCGGCGCCACCGCGATCAACGAGGAAATGAAGCACGCCGCGGTCGACGCGATCGCCCAGCTCGCGCGCGATCCGCCGGCGGCCGCGTCCGGTCTCGACAGCGGCGAGGCGCAAGGATTCGGCCCGGGCTCGCTGATTCCGAGCCCGTTCGATCCGCGGCTGATCCTGCGCATTGCGCCGGCGGTAGCCAAGGCGGCGATGGATTCTGGCGTCGCTACACGTCCGATCAAGAGCTTCGAGGATTATTCGGCTCAACTCGAACGCTTTGCGTTCCGCTCCGGCCTAGTCATGAAGCCGATGTTTGCCAAGGCGAAGACCCAGCCGGTCCGGGTGATCTACGCGGAAGGCGAGGACCAGCGCGTCCTGCATGCGACGCAAGTGGTGCTCGAGGAGAAGCTGGCGCGGCCGATACTGGTCGGCCGCCCCTCGGTGGTCGAGGCGCGAATAAAAAGGTACGGCCTATCGATCAAGGCGGGCCGGGATTTCGATCTCATCAATCCCGAGGACGATCCGCGCTATCGATCCTATATCCAGTCCTATATCGACGTCGCCGGACGGCGCGGCGTCACCCCCGATACCGCGCGCACGATGGTCCGCACCAACGCGACCGTGATCGCGGCGCTCGCGGTGATCCGGGGCGAGGCCGACGCCATGATCTGCGGCGTCGACGGCCGCTACATGAGCCATCTGCGCCACGTGCGCGAGATAATCGGCTTTCTTCCTGGGGTCAGCGACTTCGCCGCGCTGACCCTGCTGATCACCAGCAAGGGCGCCTATTTCATCGCCGATACCCACGTGCGGCCGAACCCGAGCGCCGAAGAGCTTGCGGAAATGGCGGCGCTGGCGGCGCTCCATGTCCAGCGCTTCAGCATCAAGCCCAAGATCGCGTTCGTGTCACATTCCGACTTTGGCAGTTATGATACCGACTCGTCGCGCAAGATGCGCCGCGCCACCGCGCTTCTGAAGCAGAACCATCCGGAGCTCGAGGCGGACGGCGAAATGCAGGGCGACACCGCGCTCTCGGGAGCCGCGCGGAAGCTGATCCTGCCGCACTCGAAGCTCGAAGGAGAGGCCAACATCCTGATCATGCCGAATCTCGACACGGCCAACGTCGCCTATCAGATGATCAAGACGCTGGCCGATGCCCTCCCGGTGGGGCCGATCCTGATCGGCCCCGCGCGTCCGGCGCACATTCTCACCAAGTCGGTGACCGCACGCGGCGTTCTCAATATGACCGCGGTTGCCGTGGTGGAGGCCCAGGAGCGGGCCGGCCGGCCGCAACCCACCTTGTTCGGCTAGCGAGCGTTTCCGGGCGAAAGCCCACCCGGCCGTTCATGCGGGGTGGGTGCCGTTTCCCGGGTGATCCCGGAGTTGATTTGATCGTTTGAAAAGCCGGAGCGGAACGCTCATAATCGCTGCGCCGACAGCGCCCCCGATTTGCAAGCTCCATGAGGCCGACCATGCCAGCCTTCGTTACTTTCGGACGGATATTGTTTGCGGTGCTGTTCATCTATTCCGGTGCAACCAAGCTGTTCGCCATTCAGGCCACATCGGAATTCATCTCGGCCAAAGTCGTCATTCCCGCGTTGCTCGCTCCCTATACATCGCAGCTGGAAACGATGACGGGAATGTCGACGCCGCAGATGCTGGCCGTTGCGGCCGGAGCTTTCGAGGTCATCAGCGGATTGATGATCGCGTTGAATTTCGGCGCGCGATTCTTCGCCATTCTTTTGATCTTCTTCGTCGGCGCAGCAACCTACTATTTCCATGATTTCTGGAATCAGCCGTCGCCCGAAAATGCCAAGACCCTGGTGGACGCGCTGAAGAACCTGTCGATCATCGGCGCGCTGTTCATGATCGCCGGCTATGGCCGGGCGTCGCGGACGGTCGAAGCCGCCTATGGCGATGTCTGATCCCCGCGCCGCCATGGCGTGACGCGGACGTCATCGGCGCTGTCGAGGATCCGGGCTTCGCCGGCTTTCAGGCCGTGCGCCGCCAGGATTTGCTGGGGCGAATGCTCGGGTACGCCGGGGAAGCACGGCTCGCCGCCCGGTAGCCGCACCCGCGGCGCCTGCGACAGCCAGAACGTGTCGTAGCGGTCCATGAACATTCCGAACACGTCAGGTCCGCCGATAATGGCGACCGTTCCGGACCGCACGCCGGCGCGGTCGCAGGCGGCTTCGAACGTGGCGCCGGCTGGATTCCACAGCGTGGCGTTCGGATTGGACGGGTCCGGCGCGATCGCGGCAATCCTCCGGGTCAGGATGATCCGCTTTCGCCGTGGTGAGTTCGGCTGGTCTTCGTGAGAATTGCGGCCATGCACGATCAGGTCGGCACGGTCGAGGGCGGCGGCGAAGAATTGCTTGTCGCCCTCGAATTTCAATTCGCCCGGCATCGCATGCGCGGCATCCGCCAGCATGCCGTCCGCGGACACGATGACGTAGCCGTCGATGCGCAACACCGGCACGGCGCCCGGCGAATTCTATTCCGAAATCGTCTGCACCACGCTGGAGACGGGCCGTGAGCTCACCGTCGGCAATTTGGCGTCCTTGAGAACTTCGTCGTCATACTGCGCGATGGTCTGCACCGGGGCCTTGGCAACCATTTTAACGACCTTGTAGCCGCCGGCCTTCAACCGGTGCAGCAGCTCGGGCAACGCCTCCGCGGTGTGCTTGTGGAAATCGTGCATCAGGATGATGCCTTTGCCGAGCTTGTCGAGCTTTCTCATGGTGACGTCGATCACCTGCTGCGGGTTGCGCGCCTTGAAATCAAAGGAGTCGAGGTCGCAGGAGAACATCGCGATATTTCGGGTGCCGAGATAGGTCACCATTTCCGGGGGATGCTGCAGCGCCGGGAAGCGGAAGAACGGCGAGGGCGAGGCGCCCAGGGCCCACTTCACCGCGCTGAAACCCTTTTCGATCTCTTCCTTGCGCTGATCCTCGGTCAGTTTCTTGTTGGTGAGGGTCGCGTGCGACCAGGTGTGCGATCCGACCGTGTGGCCGGCCGCGGCGACCTGCTTCAGGATTTCCGGATAATAGGTCGAGTGCTTGCCGATCGGAAAGAAAATGCCGGTGGTGCATTCCTCCGCCAGCGTCTTCAGGACGGAAGGCGTATTGATTGGCCACGGGCCGTCGTCGAACGTCAGCACCACCTCGTGGTCGCGCAGGAAATCCAGCTGCTTGAAGTGCTCGAAGCCGAACCCCGGTCCGCCCGTGGTGTCGATTTCCACGACGCGCGCAATGCCGAGCGCATTCGGATTGGCGCAAGCGGCCTTTGCGGGGGCTGGTGCTGCGGCAGGCGCCGCCTGCGGAGCTGCCGCGTTATTGCCGGCCGCAGTCTGCGACCATGCCGCGCCTGATGAAAACAGCGAAACCGCGCCTGCAAAGATCAATCCTGCCGCAATACGCATCGTGTTCTTCCTTTACCCTGATCCCGACCCTGAATCCCGTGCCCGGCGTTGGCTTTCCGACCTCGTCCGAGCCATTTCCCGCCCGTGGCGATACTAGCCTAGTTGGACCCGCATCGCCACGGCAACGGCTTTTATCAAGGGGGCCGATTTGCCGGCCGGCGCGCGACCGCTTTTCAACAGGCCGTTATGGCCGTGCCGGAGGAACGCTGCACCAGGGCACCGGCAGCAGCGGAAGGTAGTGCCGGTTCCACTCGCAGATCGGTTCCGGTCCCCGGCGCATGAAGGCATATTTCATCGGCTCGGCCTGGCCGACGGCGATATGCAGTCCGAACAAGGCCATGGCGACGGGGTAGGTCCATCTGCGAAAGCGCAGGTCGCTCAGGCAATCGAGCAGGATCGCTCCCGAGAGCACGATCAGGGGGTCGGTGAAGATGAAATATTCGGATTTCAGCCCGCGCCGCACGCCGAGGGTGTCGATTCCGATCGCGGCGAGCAGCAGCACCAGGGCCTGAAGCGCAGCGAGCCGTTCGCCGCGCCGCCACGCATAGACAATTCCGGGGACGATCAGCCAGGTGAGGAACACCGTCGGGCGCGGCGAGGAGTGCAGCACGAAGGTGTAGCGCGCCAGTACCGATGCAAGCCCGTCGAGCAGGAGCAACAGAATGTCCGCGAGGCTCGACCCGTTGGCGGCGTCGGTGGTGGTCGCGTCCGCAAAGGTCAGCATTTTTTCCAGCGGATTGAACACGGCAATCACATTGCTGCTGTTGTATTCGAGGCCGAGTGCAAGCAGCGTCATCGCCGCGCCGACGGCAACCGCCGAAATCGACGCCAGTGTCTCCGCCGCGCTGATGCGCCAGATCGCGGCGTAAGCGATCATGCACCCGCCGACCAAGACCAGCAGCGCCGCCTGATAGACGCCGAAGCGGCCCAGCAACAGGGGGTGGAAGTGTGCGGCGTCGAGCAAGGCGCGGTCAAAGCCGGTCACGATCAGCGGCCACGCGGCCCATATCGCCGATAGCGCCGCGATGGCCGCCATGCCTGCCGCCAAAAAGCCCGATCGCGGATGGCGCCAGAACGCGACGCTTGCGCTTTCAGCGCTTCCGAAGGGCAAGACCAGCAGCGGCAGCGTGCCGATCAGCAAAATGGCCTGCACCTTGTTCTCGAGGGCGAATACGCACAATGCCGCCGCAGCCGCCATTGCGAGCGGACGGGCGGTGCCGGCGCGGCGTCCGATCACGATCAGGATCATCAGCGCAAAGATGACCGGGCACGCCGCGACGAGTTCGCTGCGCAATATCCGGGAGTGCACGGCGATGCCGCCCGAGAACGCTAACGCAAGAGTTGCGATCAGGGCGACGCGCCAGTCGCGCACCATGAGGCGAACAAGGCCTGCGAAAACCAGCACACTCCCGGTCGCGATCAAGAAGGCGAGAAGCCGCCCGGCGCGAACGGCATGGGTCATGGCGGCATCGAAAGCCGGGACATCGGAGGCCGACGGAATGGCCGACAGCGACCATGCGTCAAGCAGGCCGAGCGCATGCAGCAGCCGAAACCAGAGCTCCACCGACAGGATCGTGATGTAGGCGGTGTGATCGAAGAACAGCTGCGGCTTGCCGTCATTGAGGGCAAGCGCGTTGTAGATCACCATGAAATCCATGTCGGCGTTGCGCCAGTATATCAGCGCGTAGCCGAACAGAAAGAAAGATGCCGCGAGGCCGGCTGCGATCGCCGCCAGGCCCCATCGCCAGCCAAGGAACGTCAGCCGGTCGAAGGCATCCTTCGCGGCGTCGGTCGGCGGCTTGTTGGTGGAGGCCGGGGTAGGAAAGGAGGTCATGCCGACGGTCTTCTAGCGCAGCAGCCGCCGCAAAGCGACGGGTCGCTGAATGGCCGGCCGTTCCAGTTCAGCGGCTACGCTACCGCTTTCACCCGTTCCTGGAAACCAGATAGCAGTTGCGCGATCTCGCCAGCGGGCAGGGGCTTGCTGTAGAAATATCCCTGCACCTCGGTGCACCCCTCCGCGCGCATCTTATCCAACTGCTCCTGAGTTTCGACGCCTTCTGCCGTCGTGGTCACACCGAAGCTGCGGCCAAGCCCTGCGACCGCACGAATGATGGCGATCGAATTGGGCCTTTGGGCGAGGTCACGAACAAAGCTTTGATCAATCTTGATCTTGTCGAACGGAAAACTGCGGAGATAACTCAGCGACGAATATCCGGTCCCGAAATCATCCATCGAGATCCTGACGCCCAAGCTTCGTACCTGGTGCAGCACCGCCACTGTTGCATCGTTGTTCTTCATCAATACCGATTTGGTGATTTCAAGCTCCAACTGATCCGGACGTAATCCAGAGGCCGCCAGGGCGGACACGACAGCGGAAACCAATGTCTTGTTACGGAATTGTACTGGCGACACGTTGACCGCTACCCGCAGATCGGTTGGCCATTTCCTGGCCTCGGCGCAGGCTTGCCGGATCACCCACTCGCCGATCGGACCAATCAGCCCCGTTTCCTCAGCCAACGGAATGAATTCGGTTGGCGGGACTCTTCCACGTGTCGGATGGTTCCAGCGCAGCAGGGCTTCAAATCCAGAAACCCTGTTTTCTGCCAGATTGACGACAGGCTGGTAAAAAACTTCAAACTCTCCGGCGGTGATGGCATTGCGAAGGTCAAGCTCGAGAATGCGTCGGGCCTGGGCTCTCACATCCATTTCGGGCTCGAAGAAATGGAACCTGCCACGGCCATCTTCTTTCGCCCGGTACAATGCCATGTCGGCGTTTTTCAAAAGTTGATCCGCGTTGTTGCCGTCATCAGGTGCGATGGCAATTCCGACGCTCGAGCCAATTACGACATTATGATCGCCGAGTTCGAACGGCAGGCTCAGGGCATCGATTATGCGCGCGGCCAGGGCGGCAGCGGTTTCGATCGGCTGCTCTGTACCGGATAGCACAATCGAAAATTCGTCGCCGCCGGTCCGGGAAACCAAATCTCTATTGCGCACAAGATCGCGAAGTCGTTTGGAAACCGCACACAGCAACTCATCCCCGATGGAGTGGCCGAGCGTGTCGTTGATACTCTTGAAGTTGTCCAGGTCCAAACAGAGCACGGACGCTTTGCCGCCGCGCTTCACGTTTTCCAGGCTTTGCTCGATATGTTCTCGCAATTGAATGCGGTTTGCCAGGCCCGTCAGTGCGTCGTGATGGGCGAGAAACGCGATCTGCTCTTCCGAATTGCGCTTCTCCGTCACATCCATATGTATGGTCACTGCACCACCGGTGCTGAGCGGCGCCCTGGTCAATGCAACGATGCGTCCATCCTGCAGCCGATGCTCCAGAGCGGTCGCAATGGGCTGATCTGCCAGCGCCAATTCTTCCTCAACAAAGTTCTCAGCGTTGATCGGCGCTGTTCCATTCTTGATCCGGTGCTCCAGAATGGCTCGCAGCGAGGTGTCCGGCTCGATCAATTCGGCACCAAGCCCATACATCGAGGCATAATTCGCGTTGCAGACGATCAGGCGCTGCTTGTCGTCGAACATGGAGAGCCCCTGTGGCATGCCCTCCAGAGCTGCATAGAGATGGTCGCTTGATCGCTGCTTCAGCGAACCAATCATGCGATGGATCGCGAACAGCACCAGCCCTGCCAGCGTGACGCTGGTGAGAATCGAACACAGCAGCAGCAAATCGGACTTGAAGGAAAATGCCTCGATGTCGTCTCGCGCCTGCAAGCCAATGTCCGAGTTCTTCTCGTGCAACCGCTCCAATCGTTTTTGAATATTGGTTATCCGGCCCTTTAAATCAGGAGCGTCCGCTCCAAGATTGACGAGATCGGCGATATCAGCCCTGATTTGCGTGCCCTCGGCGCGCGTGAGGGGGGAACTCGACCTTTCGATCGCGACGTCCATATCGTCCAGCACGCTTTCCAGAATCTCATTGGCTTTGGCAGTGTCGTTTGGTTCCGCGCCGCGGAACCGATCATCGACGTAATGTTGAAACGAGATCTGCGCGAGGCTGACATAATTGGTGGAGATGAATGCGGTGTCGTAGATGGTCATCGCATAGTCGATGATGGCGTGTTGCTGGTAGCGCGCAAACAGGCCGATCATCAGACTGGCCGCCAGCAGGCTCATCGTGACGAATTGAAACTTGCGGCGAAAAGAGATCGCGTATCTGTCGCCCAGCCGAACGAAATCCCGGCCGTCGCGGATTTGAGCGTTTTCCGTACCTATACCAGTCTCAGCAGAGGCCAACTTCGCCCTCCCGCACCTGCCAATCATTCGCAGACACTAGACTGCCAACATTAAAGTAAAGTGGACGATTTTTGCTGGTGGGGGCCTTGGGCGGTCATCTGCCCCGGGGCGCGGCCGATTTTAGCTAGCCGAGGCACGCAATTCGGCACAACGCTCGCTGCGGAAAGCGATTTGGGACCTTTGACGGATTGTTAACCATATTGAGATTTGTTCGCAGCACGGGTTCATACTCCAGGCTCGGGATGCGGAACATGTTCTTGAACTTGTTGCGCAGCGCTATAGCGCCGCACTCAAGGGTTCCGATTGGAACGCCGCTTCCGAGCGCGGATCGCCTGCGCCCCGGTTGCTTAGACCTGTTTAGCTGGCGTTGGCGGGCTCTGCCGGCGGCACTGCTTGCCATTTCGGTAACGGGACCGGCGCTGGCCTTACCGTCTTTCGCGATCCAGACTGGCCAGCCTTGCGCCGCCTGCCATATCGGGGCATTCGGACCTCAATTGACCCCCTTCGGGCGCGACTTCAAGCTGCACGGTTATACTGCCAACGATGGCAAGGACCATGGACTGCCTTTCGCGTGGACAACGCAAGCCTCCTTCACCCACACCTTGCAGCCGCAGCCTGGCGGAGCCGCGCCCGGATTTAAGGATAACGACAACTTCGCCGTCGATCAGGCGTCGCTATACTATGCGGGAAAAATCGCGCCCAATCTCGGCGGCTTCATCGAGTTAAATTATGATGGCGTGGCACAGCGGGCCGCACTGAACAATGTCGATATCCGCCACGTAGGCGAGGGTGAACTGTTTGGTCAGGACGTGCTCTGGGGCATAACAGCCAACAACAACCCGACTGTGCAGGATCCCTGGAACTCGACGCCCGCCTGGGGATTTCCGTACAACCGATCGGCGCTGGCGCCGACTCCGACGGCTTCAACTCTGGTCGACGGCAGTCTTGGACAGCGCGTCGCTGGCGTAGGCGCCTACACACTGTGGAATGACTTCCTTTATCTGGAGAGCGACGTTTACAAGGGACTTAACGCCCCCACGCTGAGAGCGCTGGGCCAGGTGCCCGACGATAGCGATCAAACGACAGCCTTCGTCCCGTATGTGCGGGTTGCCCTGATTAAGGGGTGGGGGGACAAGAGGCATCATGCGGAGATCGGCGCCTATGCGTTGTCCGGCAATGTCGTTCCGGGTGGCGACCAGACCCTCGGCTTCACTGTTCACAAGACCGATGTCGCGCTTGATGCGACTTACCAGTTCATTTCCGATCCCAGCAAGGTGACCAGCGACAGACTGTCCGCGCATGCGACTTATATCCACGAGAACGCCAAAATGCAGGTGAGTGACGCGCTCGCTCTGGGGGCGCTGCCTGACCATTGGCTGGATACGATGCGTTTTGATGTTTCCTACAGCATAGCGGCCACTGTCACGCCATCAGTCCAGTATTTTCGTACTATCGGCACCGCCGACGCCAGTTACTGGACGACCCCGAATGGCAGCCCTAACTCGGACGGCATGATTCTCGAAGTCGCCTATGTGCCCTGGGGCAAACCGGATTTTCCATTTCCGAACATGAACGTGCGGCTGGCCGTGCAGTACGTAGACTATTTCAGTTTCGACGGCAGCTACGCCAGTGCGAGCAGAAATAACCACTTCTACTTCAGTCTCTGGACCGCGGTGAAATTCTAGCCGCGTCGATCATCGAAGGAGTCAGCATGCACATTCGTCTCCCTGTTGCCGTCGCCATTTTGATGGGACTAGTTGTCGCCGTACCTGCGGCAACCACGATTACGGTTATCCAGCGCGGACTGGCTCTGAACACGGCGTCGGCGTCGCTGGCGAAAGGTGACCGGATAACCTTCACCAACGACGACGATGTCATACACAACATCCACATCTTTGGGCCAAGCAGTGAAGAAAGCGCAGACCTCGGCCTGCAAAAGCCGGGCAAATTGCTGAGCTACAAGTTCGACAAGACCGGCGCTTACAGGGTCCGCTGCAACATCCATCCATCGGTAAAGATGGCCGTGACCGTTAAGTGACGCGGAGGCATGGTCGCTGAGTTAGCGCAGCGAAACGATGAAATCCGTTCCCTCGCCGGTTTCGCCGGCGGCGATACCTTGATCGGAGACGACGATCGAACTGCCTGTCGAAAGCGCTTCCGCAATTCGCGCCATCGCATCCGCAGGGATCGTGAGGCGATCCAGTGCCTCAGCGGGGCTGTCCGGCACCGGCAATGGCTTCGCCTCGACCGGGGCGGCTGCGATCTTCCGCCGGCGCGAAGAGCGAATATCCTCGTCACGCCGCTCCGCGTACTTTACGGGCACCGGAAGCGAGACCACCGACCAGTGCACGAGATTGGCGTCATCCTTGTCGATCTGCGCCGTAAACACATGCGTTCCGAGCGGCCGGTCGCTCGGCGCGATGGTCACGGGCATGTCGAACAGAGGCGCAAAATTCTGTCGCACATAGAGCTTGGAGTCCTTGCGGCTGACGAACACTGAGATCTGGCCGGTACGCTTTGGCGCCGCTGACGATGCCGTATCGGCTTTCGAGGCGGCCGGCTTGGCCGTGTCGGGCAGGCGGCCCTGATCCTTTCTTGCATCGGGGACCGAGCCGACGTTCGTACCCGCCTTGACGTTTTCGCCGGGCCTTTCGCCAGATTTGGTTGCGTCCAGCTTCTGCGGGTCTGCCTTGGCATCATCCGCCTTCGCTTCGATCTTTTTCTCGTCGGCCTTTTCTTCGGCCTTTATGGTTTCCGCGGCCAACACTTTGGTCCCCACGGCCTCACCGCCGGCTTGCGCTGCTGCAGCCTCAGCCGGCGTTGTGTCGGACGAAGCCGTCTCGGCGGGCTTCGCGGTGGCTGGTTCGGCTTGCGGTTTGCCGGTTTCGGATTTTGTATCCGCCTTCGATGCTTCATCCGTCTTGACGGAAACCGCATCCCCCGAGACCGGCGACACGTTGCCACCGGTTGGCGATGCGTCGGTCATCGTGACGGGGGTCTTGGTTGCGGGCATATCGCCGCTGGCATCAGCGGTACGAGTCGGATCGCTCAACGGCTTGGGGGCCGACGGTTCATCCGTGGCGGCCTTTACGCCGCCGTCATGTCCGACGGTCGACCTCAGTTCCAGGTTCACCCCTGAAGTCGCCGGCTTGATGGCGCTACCGGCGTCGGAGGCCTTGTCTGATTTGGCGGCTGGCGGCACATCCGCCTGTGGCTCGGTGGTGGGCTGCGGTACGACCTTCTGCGCGACAAGCAGCGGATGCGAAAAGCTCGCAGGGGTGATCCCGCCGGGGGTGACGACGACCCGCGCGCCCATTTTGGTCCAGTTCCACATCTTCACGGCGAAGGCCATCGGCATGCGGATGCAGCCGTGCGACGCCGGATAGCCGGGGAGCACGCCGGCGTGCATGGCGACGCCCGACCAGGTGATCCGCTGCATGTAGGGCATCGGGGCGCCGCTATAGATGTTGGAATGGTGCAGCTTGTGTTTTTGAATGACGCTGAAAACGCCCATCGGGGTCGGATGCCCCTTCATGCCCGTGGAAATCGGGGTTTCCGCGAAGAATCCGTTGGCGTCGTAGATCTTCAGGCGCTGCTGCTCGATCGCGATCGCGATGATCAGCGGTCCCTGCGGCTTGGCCAACTCGTTCGCCGGCGCCTCGATCTTCTTGGCTTGATGGCGGCGCGGCTTGGCCCGCCGCTGCGGATCCGTCGGTCCGGGCCGATAATACCCGGGATCGGAATCTGACCAGTAATACCGCGCGGCTTCGGCTTGGGAGGCGGCACCGATCGCGCCGGCTGCCGTCAGAGCGGCAATTCGCCAAAGCCGTCCGGCAACAGGAGCCCCATGCCCGCCCACGCGTATCATTCTCGAATCCCCTGCCAATCGATATTTTCAGTGTCGCAGACGCAATACGCGTTCACCAGCGCAAGGCTTCTGATACTTGCGGTTTTCGGCCAAAGCGTAGCAAAAAAGCCTCACACCGGATTAAACAGCCGGGCGCCGCCCATGATCGGCAACCTTCCCGCGCCGGTTGTCCGCACCTACATGGGTGAAAGTGCGGCAACGGAGACTGACATGACATGCAAAGCCCTAAACCCATATCGCAATAGGTGGAAACCTTCGGCTTTGCTGGTGCTTGCTTTGGTGTTCTGGCCGGGTTGTCAGGTATTCGCTGCCGACGAGCCGGACCTGATCTTCCGCCGTTCGACCGTTTTCAAGTGGATGAGCCCCAACGACAAGCTCGCGACCTATGGCGTCGACGACCCCGAGGTCGAGGGTGTGGCCTGTCATTTCACCGTACCCGAGAGGGGTGGGTTCAAGGGCTGGCTCGGGCTTGCCGAGGAAGTCTCGGACATTTCGCTGGCCTGCCGCCAGATCGGCCCGATCCGTTTCAGGGGCAAGCTGGAGCAGGGCGACGACATGTTCCGCAAGCGGCGCTCGCTGTTCTTCAAGAAGATGCAGATCGTCCGCGGCTGCGATGCCAAGCGGAACGTGCTGGTTTATATGGTTTATTCGGACAAGCTGATCGAAGGATCACCCAAGAACTCGACGTCCTCGGTACCGATCATGCCATGGGGCGTCGCCGATACCGCAGTTCAGAAATGCGGTGAGTTCATTCAGTGAAGCTTCTCTAACTCAAGACTTTACCGGCGCAGGCTGGATACGGACCCACGGCAGGCGTCGGGCCTCGGGGTCGCGGTAACCAACCAGCTGGACGAATTTTTGCGGCGCCGATTCGTTGCCGCGGGCGATGTCGCCACGCTGCAGCGACATCGCCCCGGAAACCCTGGGCCATTTCGCTTTCGGGGGATTTTCTCCGCCGATCCGCAGCTCGGAGCGGCCATCCCCACGGGCCAAGCCGCTGGTATCGCCGGGTTCGCGGGTCGGGGTTTGATTGCCAACGTCAATGTTGCCGTTGCCCACTACTGAAATCCTTTGTTGAAGGACAGACACAACGCGCAACTGCCTGGAAAAGTTGCAACGGCGCTCGATTAAGTCGGCTGACCAGATGCTTGGGTTCAAGAGCCTCGCGCCGCCGAGAGGCTTCTCCACCAGAGAAAGGTTAAAAAGTCGGACGGCGTCCCGGCGCCTGATTGGGTAGCAGCGCTAGCCCTGTGAACGACAGGCCAATGACCGACGAGGAGCCGAGTTTGCGGAATATCTAATTGAAATCATTGAAGTTATCGTGACGCTGTTTCGTTGGACCGGGGCAACGAAACAATTCTCCCATGCCACGAAACCATTTTTCGCTTTTCGCGCAGACATCCGGAAACACCGCATGGCTATCAACGCCTCAACGAGAACGGCCGAAAGCGCCGACAGGTATACCCGGAGACCGTCGAATGCGAACCTTGAGGTTTATCCTTGCCATCGCCTTTGTACTTGTTGGCCCCTCGCTGGCTGGCTCGTCCGATCACGGCCTGCCGGGCGTCGGTACCTTCGCCTACAACGGCGCGCCGATCGGCACTTCAGCTCTCCATTCCATCGTCGTTGCGGCTCGCTAATTCGCCGCTGAGCTGAAACCCAGGGAAGGTAGTCGGCAAGGTCATCATGTTTTTTCGTATCGGTACTACAACGGCTGCGGTTTGCTTTGCGTTAGCCGGTTCGGCGCAGGCTCAAGCTCCGCAGGTCCCTCAGGTCGAAATCCACCAGGTTCAATTCCGGTCGATACCAAGACTTCCTGATCCGCGCGCCGAATTCGTACGCCTGTGCGTACCCCATATGGTAGGACGCTGGGCCCATCCCGAATCCGTTTGCGGGTGCCTGCACGATCATGCCGCCGCTGTCGTCGAAGATGATGACCTGCGCGAAGCGCTGCTGCGCGGCATCAGCGAGACCGGCGTCCCGACCATCGAGACCGAATGGGTGCCGGCATCCAAACAATCCGAGATCGGTACGACTTTCACGAAGATTGCAAAGCCGACGCTGCAATGCATGTTCGAGCCGGCGAACTAGGCTCACTCCCTGATATCCTGATTTGAGGTCAACTGGCAGCTATGCTCGCCGGCATTTCTCGGTCACCCTGTCCGGCGCGTCAGGCTGCGATCGATGCGCGTCCGTCATTTCTTGAGGCGCGGGATACACCTTTGCACGCGGAGGATTCCGTCGGCGACCATCTTGGCGCCGGAGACTTCCTTGATTTGCCCCGCCGGGCACGATCCGTCGTCGACCAGGATGCGCTGCCCCAGCCGCAAATTGACGATGTCCTGCTCGCGCGCCACCTGTTCCGCCATCGCGGAGGTTGTCTGCGCGGCCAACGCGGCGCCGCCGAGCAACAGCAACACAATACGTCTGAGGTGCGAAATCTTCATGTTCGGGGCGGCCCGTTTCACTTGTTTTGTATCTTCAGCCCGTTCGGGCCGACATTGATCTGCAAACCTTCCGGTTCCTTCTTGGTCTGGTAGAGATTGTAGCCGAGCACGCCCACCGCGACGATCAACGCGCCGATGATGAGGTAGAGGATATTGCGATTGCCGGGCATCTATGTCTCCATGCTCGCGAAATCTGGCCCCGAAGTGTATGTGCGGGCCGGCGATTCTGAAAGCGACATGGAAATGTGACGGACATGAACGCCATCGATATCAGACAAAAGATCCTCGACGCCGTCGACGCCAATTTCGACGCGCAGCTGGCGACTACGAGGGATTTTGTTGCAATTCCCTCCACCCGCGGGGCGGAAGGGCCGTGCCAGGATATGATCGGCGATCTCCTGCGGCAGCGCGGCTACGAGGTCGACGACTGGCATATCGATATCGAGGACCTGAAGGATCTACGCGGCTTTGGCCCGATCGAGCATGATTTTTCCAGAGCGCGCACCGTGGTGGGCACCTACCGGCCTTCCAACAATGCCGGAAAATCGCTGATCCTGCAGGGCCATTGCGACGTCGTTCCGACTGGACCGCTGGAACTGTGGGAGACGCCGCCATTTTCACCCGTCATCAAGGACGGCAAGATGTACGGCCGCGGCGTCTGCGACATGAAGTCGGGCACCATCGGCGCGCTTTGTGCGCTCGACGCGATCAAGGCCGCCGGTTTCAAGCCGACGGCGCGGATTCACTTTCAGTCCGTGATCGAGGAGGAGAGCACCGGCCTCGGCGCGCTCTCGACCCTGCAGCGCGGCTATCGCGCCGATGCCTGTTTCATTCCCGAGCCGACCGGCGGCAAGATGGTGCGCTCGCAGGTCGGCGTGATCTGGTTTCGCCTTAAAGTGCGCGGCTATCCCGTTCACGTGGCGCATGCCGGCTCGGGCTCGAACGCCATCACGGCGGCCTATCACCTGATTCAGGCGCTGGAGAAACTCGAGGCCGAATGGAACCAGCGCGCGAAAGCCGATCGCCTTTTCAAGACGCTGACGCATCCGATCAACCTCAATCCCGGCATCATCAGGGGCGGCGACTGGGCCTCCAGCGTGCCGGCATGGTGCGATGTCGATTGCCGGATCGCGATCCTGCCGGGTTGGTCGGTCGCCGACTGCCAGAACGAAATTCTCGCTTGCGTCTCGACGGCGGCGCGCGATCACCGTTTCCTCTCCAACAACCCGCCGGACGTGGAATGGTCCGGATTCCTCTCGGAAGGTTATGAGTTGAAGGATTCGGCGGAAGCGGAGGCCGCATTCGGCAAGGCCTTTGCCTCGGTCTATGGCGGCGCGGTGCAGGACCTCGTGTTCACTGCGCTAACCGATACGCGGTTCTACGGGCTGAACTGCAACATCCCGAGCCTGTGCTTCGGCGCCAGTGGCGAGGCCATTCACGGCTTTAACGAATATGTCGATCTGGATTCGTTGCGGAAATCGACCAAGGCCACCGCGCTGTTCATCGTGGAG
>CAWGKJ010000064.1:0-57880 GCA_963823115.1 uncultured Alphaproteobacteria bacterium
TCTAGGGGCGGCGGCGACAATCTTGTGGCTGCATGCTGTAGCGCGGTTGAGCCGGGGCCGATCCACCGCTAGCGTGCAGCCACGATTTGGCTGGCGAGGAATATGTCCGAGGAATTAGCGAAACCCGAGCCGGGCGCAGACGCGCCCGATATTCCGCTTTTGCGCATCGACGCGGTGGTGAAGAAGTTCGGGGTGTTCCGGGCGGTGGATCGGCTGTCGCTCGATATCCGGGCCGGCGAGTTTTTCGCCCTCCTCGGACCCAGCGGTTGCGGCAAGACGACGCTGTTGCGGATGCTCGCCGGATTCGAAACTCCGGACGAGGGCCGCATCCTGCTTGACGGCAAGGATATCGCCCGGGTTCTGCCGCACCAGCGGCCGGTCAACATGATGTTTCAGAACTACGCGCTGTTTCCGCATCTGACGGTGCGCGACAATATCGCCTTCGGCCTGAGGCGCGCCGGCATGGCGCGTTCCCGGATCGACACCCGCGTGGCGGAGATGGTGGCGCTGGTCAAGCTCGAGGGCCTCGAGAAACGAAAGCCCGATCAGCTCTCCGGCGGACAGAAGCAGCGCGTGGCGCTGGCGCGCTCGCTGGCGCGCCGCCCGCAGGTGCTGTTGCTGGACGAGCCGCTGGCCGCGCTCGACAAGAAGCTGCGCGAGAGCACCCAGCTCGAATTGATGGAATTGCAGCGCCGCCTCGGCATGACCTTCGTCATCGTCACCCACGATCAGGAAGAGGCGATGACGGTGGCCGACCGGATCGGCGTGATGGATGCCGGCCGTCTCGAACAGGTCGCGACCCCGCGGGAGCTCTACGAGGCGCCCGCTTCGCGGTGGGTCGCCGAGTTCGTCGGCGAGGTCAATATCTTCGAGGGACAACTCGAATCGCGCGAGGCGGGTCGGCTGATGATTTCGACCAGGGACGCCGGAACCGTCGTTGTCGCGGAACCGCGCCAGCAGATCGCGAAAACGATCGTCTGCGTCGCGATCCGTCCCGAGAAGGTCAAGCTGTCGCGGCGCGGCCCGGCGTCGGACGCCGTCAACGCCCATTCGATCAACCGGCTGGAAGGCGTCGTCACCGACGTCAGTTATCTCGGCGGCGTCACCAGCTACAAGGTGAAGCTCGATGGCGGCGCGGTGCTGCGCTCGTCGATGGCGAACACGGCGCGGATCGATATCGATGCCTACGCTGCGGGCCAGCGCGTGGTGGCGTGGTTCACGCCCGACGATTGCGTGGTGCTGGAGCAATGAGCGCCCGGCGCATCTTCACGCGTCCGGCGCGGCTCGCCGCCATCGCGCCCTATCTGTGGATGTTGCTGTTCTTCCTGGTGCCGTTCGGCTTCGTGCTCAAGATCAGCCTGTCGCAGACCGCGATCGCGCAGCCGCCCTATGTGCCGGTGTTCGATCTGACCCAGGGTTTTGCGGCGGTCAAGGCGGCGGCCGCTCAGCTGTCGCTGGGCAATTTCCGGCTGCTGGTTTCCGACGATCTTTATGTCCTGTCCTATCTGCGCAGCCTCCTCGTCGCCGCGGTATCGACCTCGATCCTGCTCGCGATCGGCTACCCCATCGCCTACGGCATGGCGCGTCTGCCTCGACGCTGGCAGGGGGTGGCGATGATGCTGGTGATCGTTCCGTTCTGGACCTCGTTCCTGATCCGCATCTATGCCTGGATCAACATCCTGCAGCATGATGGCCTTCTCAACAAAATCCTGCTCGCGCTGCATCTGGTCACGGTGCCCGTGGTGTGGCTTTCCACCGACAGCGCGATGTATCTCGGCATCGTCTACTCCTATCTGCCGTTCATGATCCTGCCGCTCTACGCCGTTCTCGCCAAGATGGAGCCGGCGCTGCTGGAGGCGGCGAGCGATCTCGGCGCTTCGCCGCGGCAGGCGTTCTGGCTGGTGACGTTCCCGCTGTCGCTGCCGGGCGTCGGCGCGGGCGTGTTGCTGTGCTTCATCCCGATCGTCGGGGAATTCGTGATTCCCGATTTGCTGGCGGGCTCCAATTCCCTGATGATCGGCCAGACCCTGTGGCTGGAATTCTTCACCAACAAGGACTGGCCGGTGGCGTCGGCGGCGGCGGTGGTGCTGCTGCTGCTGTTGGTGGTGCCGCTGATATTGTACGACCGGCTGCAACGCCGCCAGCTGGAGCAGGCGCGATGACGGGGCGCGCGCTCCACGGGCTGTCTCGGTTCAACGCGGTCTCGCTCGCGCTGGGCCTTGCGTTTCTGTACCTGCCGATCGTGATTCTGGTGATCTATTCGTTCAACGCCTCGCGGCTGGTCACGGTATGGGGCGGCTGGTCGCTGCGCTGGTACACCGAATTGTTCAACGACCGCGCCATGCTGGAGGCGGCGTGGATGAGCTTCCGGGTGGCGGCGACATCGGCCACGATCGCGGCGCTGCTCGGCACGCTCGCCGCGGTGGCGCTGTCGCGCGGGGCGCGTTTTCCGGGACGCGCGCTGTTTTCCGGCATGCTCTATGCGCCGCTGGTGATGCCCGAAGTCATCGCCGGGCTTTCGTTGCTGCTGCTGTTCGTGGCGGTCGACGCCGGGCGCGGCTTCTGGACCGTAACCATCGCCCACACCTCGCTGACCATGTGCTTCGTCGCCGTGGTGGTGCAGTCGCGGCTCGGCGCGCTCGATCGCAGCCTGGAGGAGGCGGCGATGGATCTCGGCTGCGATCCGGCCCGCGCCTTCGTCGCGGTGACGCTGCCGCTGATCCTGCCCGCTATCGCCGCCGGCTGGATGCTGGCGTTCACGCTGTCGCTCGACGATCTCGTGATCGCGAGCTTCACCACCGGTCCCGGTTCGGCGACGCTGCCGATCCGGATCTATTCGGAAGTGCAGGCTCGGCGTGAAGCCCGAGATCAACGCGATCTGCACGCTGGTGATCGGCTTGATCGCGGTGGTCATCATCCTCGCGTCGCTGGCCTCGAAACTGTCGAGTTCGCGCGGCGAGAGCGCCGCGCCGCTGTAGATGGGTCACGACTTCACCGCGCCCGCTGTCAGGCCGCCGACCATGTAGCGCTTGAAGGCGTAGTAGATCGCGGCCGGCGGCAGCGCGTAGATGAAGCCCGTGGTCATCAGCAATTCCCAGGGCGAATCGTCAGCCGAAAGGAAGTTGCCGAGCGCGACCGGCAGCGTGATCTCCTTGTCGTTCGACAGCAGCAGGAAGGCGTAGAGATATTCGTTCCAGGCGAGCAGCACGGCATAGGTGCCGATCGCCACCAGCGACGGCATCATCAGGGGGACGTAGACCAGCCGGAACAGCTGCAACGTCGTCGCGCCATCCACGATCGCGGCCTCGTCGAGCTCGACCGGCAGCTTGTCGGATGCCTGCTTCAGCACCCAGATCGCGTAAGGCGAGGCGATCGTCACCATCGCCAGAATCAGCGACCAGTGGCTGTTGAGCAGGCCGTAATTGCCCATGGTCCGGTACATCGGAACCGCCAGGAACGCCGCCGGAATGAAGTAGGTGAACAGCGCCAGATTCATCACCCAGCGGCTGCCCGGGACGCGCAGCCGCGAAATCGCAAACGCCGCCGCGGTCGCGATGAACAGCGTCAGCGCGCCGACCGCGACCGCGATGACGAGCGAATTCCAGAATTGAATCCAGAAATCCCTCAGGAAATAGTGCTGCTGGCGAAATACGATGCCGAAATTGTGCAGCGTTGGATGATCGGGCCAGAACTTGCCGGCGAAGGCGTCTTCCTTCGGCGAAATCGCAAACAGGAACATGTGATAGATCGGCAGCATGGTCCAGATGAACACGGGAATGCCGATCAGCAGCAGGCGCGCTTCGGTGCCGATATCGCGCAAGGCGGGGAGCTTCATCGGGATAGCCGTTTCATCATGAAATAGACCAGCGGCAGCACCAGCGGCAGCGCGCACACGATCGCGGCCATCGACAGGTCGAGCTGGTCGAGCCTGAGATAGCGGATGCCCAGCGTCGAGAGCACGTGGGTCAGGTCGGCAGGCCCGCCGCCGGTCAACAGATAGACGCTGTTGAAATCCCCGAGCGTCCAGATCATCGAGAGCAGGGTGCAGGTGAGATACAGCGTTCGCACCGAAGGCCAGGTGACGAAGCGGAATTTCTGCCACCAGCTCGCGCCGTCGACGTCGGCGGCTTCGAACAGATCCTGCGGGATCGCAAGCCGGCCGGTCATCAGGATCAGCGTCCAGAACGGCAGCGACTTCCAGATATGCATCACGATCGCCATGGTCAGCGCGATCGTCGGATCGTTGAGCCAGTTCGGACCGTCCTCGCCGGTGAATTTGAAGATGAGCTGGTTGACCATGCCCCATTCCGGATTGAGCATGAAGCGCACCGACAGGATGGTCGGGATCGAGGGCACCGCCCAGGGCAGGATGAACAGCACCGACAGCCATTTGATCCACGAGCGTTCCTGGATGAAGAAGCCCGACAGCACCAGCGCGACCAGCATTTTGAAGTTGATGCCGATCACCAGGAAGATCAGCGTATTGACCGCCGCGCGCGCGAAAATCGGATCGTTGTAGAGCGCGACATAGCTCGACGGATGGCGCGCCAGCCACAGCCCGTAGCAGACCGGGTAGACCACGAAGGCCAGGAACACGAGCATATAGGGCGCCAGCATCACGATGCCCCAGACCTGCGGCGTCGTCAGGCGCGCCGACGGCGGGGAGCCCGGTAACGCCTGATCGGAGGTCGAAAGCGTGATCGCCATATTACGGTACTCTCAGAGCGAGATGCCGGCCGGCGCTTGACAGTTTTCCAGTACGCCGTCGTCCCCGCGAACGCGGGGACCCATAACCACCGGCGCTGGCGGTTGCGCGAAAGTCATCGAACAGCGTCTCTCAAAACAAACGACACGGCGAATGGGTCCCCGCGTTCGTGGGGACGACGTGGAGATTGTGGCCACCGTCATCCCGGCGTTCGCCGGGACGACAGTGTGCCGGAAGATGCTGCAGCGGCAGCCTCCATCGTTACGTCAGCCCGCGACCTGCTTGATGCGGGCGATCAGTTCGTCGACGGCCTTGTCGACCGGCACCTTCTCGCTCACCACGCGGTTCATGGCCTTGGCCCAGACGTTCTCGTTGTTGAGAATGGTGAACTTGTAGTTTTTGGTGAAGTCGAACGGCGTGGTGCCGCCCATGAACTGGGTGTAGACCGCCTTGCGATGCCGGTCGGCCTGCCAGAACGGGCTCTTCTGTCCGGCTGTCGTGACCGGGAACCAGCGGCCGAGCGCGCCTTCGACGTACGGGCCGAGGTTTTCTTCCTGCAGCAGGAATTTGACGAATTCCTTGCCCTCCGCCTTGTTCTTCGCGGCGGTGAAGATCACTCCGGTCTTGACGTCGGAGCGATACTTGATCGGCGTGCCGTCGGGCTTGTTGGGGAAGGAGGCGGTGATGATGGTTTCCTCATACGCCTTCTTGCCGGCGGCGCGCTGCTCGGGGGTCAGCGCCGGGTTGGTGGAATCCTCGAACCACTTCGCCGCGATCGAGATCGTGAAGTTGTGGGTCATCACGATCGTCCTGTTGTGGAAGGCGACGTTGTTGTCGGGATCCTTCCATGTGGTGGAGGAGGGCGGCGTGCAGCCCTTGATGTAGGTGTCGGTGTAGTCCTTCAGCGCGCCGATCAGGCCTTGCCTGACCTTGGGATCGTCGACCAGCAGCTTGCCGTCGTCGTCGACCAGCTTGACGTTGTAGGCGTCCATGAAGGTGTAGAACGACTGGAAGGAATTGGTCGATTCCACGCCCATCGGCTGGCCGACGCCGTAGATGCGCTGGCCGGTGGCCTTGCGGATGGCGGGCTGCACCTTGTCGCACCAGAACGACCAGTAATCCTCCCACTTGGTCGGGATGTCGCTTGGCTTGAAGCCGGCCTGCGCCAGCATGTCGCCCCAGATCTGGACGTGCATGCTCTGCTGCTTTATCGGGAAGCCGTAATAGCCCCGCTTCTTGGTGACGTCGTTGTAGAGATAGGCGGTCTCCAGCGTGTTGGGCGCAAACGCCGATTTGATCGGCGCCAGGATGTCGGAGAGATCCTCGAGCTTGCCCTCGAACGCCCACTTGCCTCCCGCCTGCACGTCGTAGCTGTCGGAAAAGGCGACATCGGGCACGG
Organism: uncultured Alphaproteobacteria bacterium; assembly: GCA_963823115.1. GTDB lineage: Bacteria > Pseudomonadota > Alphaproteobacteria > Rhizobiales > Xanthobacteraceae > Bradyrhizobium. The sequence goes on from CAWGKJ010000064.1 coordinate 6,105, forward strand.
TGCCGGAATCCAGCGCCGCCACCGTTTTCGGGATCATGTCCTGGATGGCGTATTGCGACAGCTCGACCTTGATGCCGCTCTTGGCCTCGAACTTCCTGATCGCCTCGAGCAGTGCGTCGTCCTCGGACTTGTAGAAGCCCTTGCTGAACCAGACCGTGATCTTCTTGTCCTGCGCCATCGCCGGCGCCGCCGCGTAATAAAGTCCGATGGCCGCCGAGACCGCCAATGCAAGCGCGCGTATTCCCCTGGATTTCACGTTGCTCTCCCTCCTCTGCCGATTTTTTTGACCGGTTGGGCAAAAGACTAACGCATTACCGCTGCCTGATCCAGATGGCGCATGGATGCCTTGCGTGGGAGAACGGCGACCTGGGCCAGGGCCTTGGTCAGGCCGGCGCGTCATTGCGAGCGCAGCGAAGCAATCCAACTTGCCGCGCAAAGAAAGAATGGATTGCGTCGCTGCGCTCGCAAAGACGTCAAACACACCCCCGCGTTCCCGCGGCGCATTGCGCCCGAGGTGTGCAGGAATTGTTCGCCCGGAAAGTGAGGGCGTGGGGAATGCCGGGTGCCGGTGCACCCGCAGCCGCGCGTGTATTGGTAGGAAGCACGCGCGTTAGTCACCGCGAGTTCACCGGGATCACCCGGCATTCCCGAACGCAATGGTTTTAACGGCTTACTTCGTGATCTCCCCGGCGATCGGGCTCTTTTGTCACCGTCGCCCCCAAGAAGCTTGCTTCTCGAGAGCTTGACGCCGGCGTCGAGGCGTCAGGACCACACGACTTGGCCGTCCGCAGGATCAGCGCTCTCGTCAGCAGCACTGCCTGCGTCCACCGCATCCCGGCCTAACGTTCGTGACGATCGCGAAACGCCCCTTTCGGGACGGGATGGTGGGGGATATGGAGGTGATTTGGGGGAAGCGGGAAGGGAAATATTTTTTACGATGGGGCTGGACAGGTAAAATCAGTTTGAATCCAAAGGCGAAATTTCTTCTTTGCGTCATTCCGGGGCGCGCCGAAAGCGCGAACCCCGGATCGGCGAATGCGCGTTGCGCGCGAGATCCGCCCGGGATCAAGTCTCCTGTGTCGATGCATAGCGGTCGCGCCGACGGAAAGCCTGGAATTCCTGTATCTGGGCAGGGGTCAGTTCGGCGTCGGAAACAAAATAACCGAAATGGTGCAGCAGCCGGTTTGTCTCGCCGCCTTGCAGCAACTTCGTGACGCCATCCGAGCCGCCATCCATGATGGCGGCGTCCCGAGGGCTCTTCTTGTTGTAGAGCTCGAGAACCGCAGCAAACAGTTTGCGTGCGTCCCCTTCGTCCAGCCCGAACTCCGCCATCATGTAGCCGATAAAAAACTTCTCGATGAGGCCGCGCCCACGTCTTTTCCGAAGTTCTACGCCGAGGATTATCGTAACGGCATCAAACATGCCGAATACATAACGTACGAAGTAGCTGTCCGCGAGAAGATCGTATTCCTGCTTTCCATCAAAAAACATCAGCAGATCGACTTGAAGATTGAGGGCTTCGCGGATCTTCTCGAACCCCTCGCTCAAGTCCTTTCCGGTACGCTCCACGGTGCGCTGATGCTTGGATCGAAATATTCCAAACATGTCCCTACCTTGTCCGCCGCGAGACGGGGATTTTAGCCCACTATATTGTGATAGCTCAATCCATTCCGGTGCCCAGGAAAACTGGAATGGCTTTCAAACGACCTGTCCGCCGTAGCTCGAAGAGCGAAAGTGGAAGATGGAAGTTGAAAGGCGTAACCCGGTCGGCTAACGGCGAATTACGCTTTCGCCAATCCGCCCCACGCGCTAGACTGCCCTTCTATTGTTTTGCCAATGAGTGGGAATTTCCGTTTCAATTGCGGTCGGCGCTTCGACGCCGAAGACGCAAATATTATCAGTTCCGCCGCGATTATTGGTTGCCGGGAAATCATAGGCCCGGTTGCCGGACGAACCGGCTGGGCGGAATGCGATCAGGTTTTCCGGAATATGTTTGGGCGCTGTTTTTGGTCAGGGTGACAAATGAATTTTTCAAGATCGAAAGACGAAAGCTTGATGGTATTTTACGAAAACGTTCGGCAGCAAGTCCAGGCGGATATGCAATCGGGCGGCCGCTATCGCCTTGCGGGCGACGGCGTGAAGCAGTACGCCGATGCACTGAGCGAAGAAATGGATCGGCGGCGGTTGCGTTACAGTCGCATCGATTGGCCGCAAAAAAATTAGACCCAGCGAGTCTTCATCGTTATGAAAAAATCCAGTGAAGTTCCGACGGAAGCCATTTGTCCGGCCTGTGAAGGCAAGGGATTCCCAATGGTCAAGCAACCGGCACAACCGGGCCGCAAAATCTACCCCGCGGCCTGCAGGCGATGTCTTGGCAAAGGACGAATCAAGCTCGCAGCTCGCAGGGCGGGTTAGCCGACCCGTCCGCCGTAGCTCGAAGAGCAACCCGTCCACCGTAGCTCGAAGAGCGAAGGCGGAAGGTGGAACCCGCCCTTTATTATCGGAGCACGGCGGATGACGCGTCGCTGATCCGCCTTGCGTGCTGCCGACATAATTCGTGATGGTTGAACGTCGGCGGTTACTGGACACCATCGCCTGCCAGGCGCAACCTGCGTTTTCGCGCTCACGACCCCTGGGAGGTCGAAATGCACCGCTTCGTGCGCAGCGAAAACATCGCGCATTACCAAAAGCTGATCGCAGCATCCGAGCTTGATCCGTCGCGAGATGAGGATCGGCACAAGATGCTGTTGCGACTGCTCGCCGAAGAAAAGGCAAAGGACGAGAAGCCGCTGGACAGTTAGCCGCTTGCCTGCGCACGACCGGCCCCCCTTGTTGTGCGCAGTGCGCTGCCCGGCACGGTTTCGTTTCCATCACGAAACGGAACCGTGCGGGCCTTTTCTCTCGTCGCTGATCATCACCCCGGCATCTCGCGCGCGCCCTGGCGATGTCCGCGTCCGTCAGCTTTGTCCTGGATCAACATGGCGAATGATGGAACCGTTATCATTCGCTTTGAGCACTTGCCGAGCGGCACACGCGGGAGTCGTTCCGGTATTTGCGTTAGAGGCCCGGATCACCCCGTCTGGGCCTCGTCCTTTTTGGATCGCATCCACAGCCGCCCACCAGCGTCATCTCATAGCTCGTGGGTCGGCTAATCCGCCCGACGTGCCTGGTTGGCAGGCCGCTGTTTTGAGGCTTGCTTTATGGCGCACTTGTCTTGCATCAGAAACGCGACGCCGATCTGATCGCCATCGACGCGCACCAGTTGACAGCGGCGATACGCGAGACCCGTCGACGAAAGAAGCAGGAAGAACTCCTTGAGATCCAATCCTTCGAGAGATCCGTCGATGCGCAAGCGCGCGCCCGTTTGCGACGCATCGATCATCAGGCAGTCTCGGCGCCAGGTTCCGTCGATCCCCATCATGTAAACCTGGATGCCACGCTCGAAATCGACGCGGTCGCTCTTTCGGTCTCCATAGGCCATGATGCAACGAGCGCTCCTCGCAGTTACCTGGTGGCTTGCCGAAATCGAAGCGGCCGTCGGCCGTCAGCGGGAGCGGCTGCTCACGCTCGCGCCGAAAGCGCGACGCTCAGGCCTGTCACGTAACGATATCAACGCTGGAGGCCTTGGCCTCCTCGGCTTCGATTTCCTGCGCGGCTTCGATCTGATTTTGATCGGACTTGATCGTTGCCGTGGTTGCGTTGGACGTTACGTCTGCGACGAGCCTGACTTCCGCCAGGCTGACGATGATATGCGCCGGGTATGTGGGACCGATGTTACTCATGTCTCCCTCCATAGCTGCCAATCAATCGCAGGTATTCGTTCGCGTTTTGCAAAGAGATTCGGTTAACGCCGCCTTAATGGCGATGTCGAAGCCGGCGCGGACTTGCTCGTCCCGGCAGCGCTGCAGGCAATCCGCCCTTGTGCTTGAATCAAAATCAGCAGATCGAGCCAAGGCCGTCATCGCGAGCCACCTGGTCGCGCGAATGCGCGCCCGATGAGAGGCTATCCGAAGGCATTCTTCCGTTCGATCACGCTGCCGCAAGCTGTCAGAAAGGCTGTGCTGGCGGCGTAGCTCGGCTTTGCGAGCGGAGAAGGAGTACCCGCCTGATCAATTGGCGAGTTGATTTCGATCCCGAGGCTTCTTCAAGCTTCTCGATGCGAAGCGTATCTCTGCATTCCGGACTTCATCGCGAAGCCTTTGCAGATCGAGATAGCGCTTCGCAATGCCGGCCTGCGGCACCTTCCGTGCATTGTCGGGTCGCTCGGGTCTTTGGCCTTTCATGACAGTCCCCCTCTTAGACAGTCCCCTCTTAAGATTCGACTCTCAATTCGTCGGCGCCGCCTGCAGGCGGTCTTCTGTTGGCGCAAGCCAATTGAAGGGGCCGCCGGAAACATGTCCGGCGGCCCACCGGGCTCAAAATTGAATGTCTATGAACGATGCCCCTGCCCGGTCTCCACAGACTTGCACCGGCGAGCCGTGCGCGCGAATTAAAAATGCTGTTCCTTCAAAGGAACAAAAAAATTGTTGCGGCAAAGACACAATATCCGTCAGAGCGCTGCGTCGATCCCGGGACACCAGAGATACCGCATTACCGGGGAGGGGCCTGCCCCGGTGCGACTATTCCAGCCAGTTGCTTCAACTCGTTGACGACCGGGTCGACGCGCCAGAACTGGACTCGAATGCGCTGCTTGGGCATGAATGTCGCGGTGTCGCCCAGCTCCGTAGGGTACCCAAATTGGATCGTGACCGGTCGGGAATTCAGCCAGCGGTTCTGGCTGACATCCGTGATCGCGCTGAAAGGAATATCAATCTCCTGAAGATAGTTGGACACATGGAGCTGTCGTTCGTCGATGCGTACCCGCTTCAAGCCGGCGTTGGCCCACAGGATGAACGCCGTTCCTGCCATCCACAAACCCGCAAACACGAACTTGATCTGCGGGGGCGGCGCCGCGTGGCTTGCATCAACGAAGCCGCCCGACCAAAGGAGAATGTTCCCGACTCCGAAGCCCGATATCCAGATCGCTGGAAATATAAATTTCGCCCAGAATGTCAAAGCCGACGATAGGGTTCTTTCGGGCACGACTTCACCTTGTTTCAGTCAGGTTGCGGACGGCGTGCCGATTATGATCGAAACAGCCGAAGGCGTAACGCGCCATTTTATGTCGGTGAGTAGCAGATTAGGCTCTCGCTGGTCCGCGCTACAAGCTGAGGTCATTGGGTTGTCCGGCGGTCAGACAACCAGACAAAGAGTCCCGGACCCGTACGTGTTCGAGGCTCAATGTCAGCGTCGGAGCTTGAAGCAAAAAGGGGCCGCCAAACGTGCGGTAGTGTTTGGCGGCCCCTATCGCGCTAGCGTTGTCACTGTTGGATGGGGTTCAACTCACGACTTAACTAACGTGATTGGATGACCATTCGAAATGCTAGATTTTGAGCCTAAAACTTCTCCACCCAAATCCTGCCAGTGTTGCCCCATAAGTGCCAAAAAAAGTTGTTTTGAACGTTTTTCCGGAAATCAATTATCTGAGTTTAGGTCGTGTCCCCGCGGCTAATCGGCGACGTTCGAAAGCGCCAACGGGGTCAATGTGGTTTTAGCACAATGCGGTTCATCGAATAATTCTGTGAGCTTTAGTGCATTTCCCCGCCTTACAGCCGGCTCGCATCGCCCTATCCGCGCGAAACATCGTTGGCCCAAGATGCGCGCACCAGCGTAGTCGACGGATTTTCGCCGAAAACCTTGCGGTAATCGCTGCTGAAATGACTAGGGTTTGAAAAGCCGCACCTCAATGCCGTGCCTATCACTGTGGTCCCGGGATCTCCAGTTTCCAGGAATGCCTTGGCATGTCTAAGCCTTACAATTTTGGCAAAGCCCTTGGGAGAGTAGCTACGCGTTCTGCGGAACGCTCGGAACAGCGAGCGCGCGCTGACGTTAGTGACTTCGACGAGTTGTTCGATGCTGATTGATCTGTCCCAGTTGGCTTCGATGTATTCTTCCGCCCGCCGAACCTTACGCGGAGTCGCTAACAACGCGTCCTCAAGCAAATGCCGACTGAACGTGTGCTCGTTCACGGATAGGAACGCGATCAAGATTGCCTCTTCCAATTCCTGAAGAAGTATCTTCGGCATGGAGGCTTCCGCATTACTTAGCTGCTGTGAGAGAAAAACAACCAAATCTCGAAGCCGCTGTATATGCTCTCGGGAAAGGTCAGATCGAGGTGCGAATTCAATTTTGCGGTTCGGTCTCGCGCCTAACAACGCTGTAAGCTTTCGTTCCACTGCGGCCGGTTCCAATGCAATCAATAGCTGGCTAAAATTGTCACTGAACTTGTGCAGCGTCGCTTGACCGGGGGTAATGACCAGCAAGTCATTCGTGCGAAAATCAAGGTCGCGGCCGTCCACTATCGTTTCAGCGTACCCGCTGAGAATAAATCGTTGCCGAAAATCAACGCTATCGCGATATTCCGTAAAGGCTCGGACATTCATCCTGACGAAGGCCAGCTTCAAACTTTGCAATCGCAACAGATTTGCTTCACCTTCAAAACCATCGGAAACAAGGGAATAGGCCTTCTTCGCACCGAGGCGGCTGACTATCGCGTGGCCGAATTCCTCGGAATTTGAAGAATGAAGCAGCGGGAAATCTTTGAAGCAGGTCGGTCGTTGGTTTGATCAGCATGGTACGGGATGTATCTCCTTATGAACCCTGCCATTTCGATATCCAAATCGTCTCACCCGAGAGTACATTATGACAATCATTCTAAATGGGTAAAAGCTCAAATTAGTTCCTTAGGTCGATGTGTTGAAAACGATGCCGATCAAATGGGTAACGATTTGCCGTTGAGGTTTGGGTCATCGGGGGCGACAGGTCGGTGGGCGGCCCTCACCGGACGCAACTGGCGCTCACGCAAGGCTTGCCCGGCCGCCGCCCATCAGCGCCAGTGGGCAGAGCGGGCAAAGCGGCGGTGTTCTCGCTTGTAAAGTCGTGCCCTTTATTCAAACGCCAACCCGATCCGCGTCTCCTCACGCCACACTACCCGGCAGGGAATGCGCATCTCGGCAGCGGCCAGAGTGACGAGGTCGGGTACATCTGTGGGGTTTGCAACCTCGAGCGAGGCGCCGGAAATTGAGAAATTGTGGATGAGGCAAGGGATAGTGTTACCTCCCTCGAGCTCTATCCTGCCCGGTATCAAAATTGTATTTCTGGGTGAAGCTCGGCGCTGCATCATCGGCATTCAGAACGAACAGTTTGCGCTGAGTGGTAAAGCTGAAATCCCTAATTTTGTTGTGGCTCAACAAGTGACGTAACTCTCAAAAAAACGCCACTGGCCATCCCTCTCCGCGCCTTAACGAATCGGCTAAATGGCTCGCCCATGTGCGGCTGGATCGGCTGGGCAGGCTGCGCATCGTTGCGCTTTACATGGCATTGCTGCGAGGAACCGGTGCGCTGAAAGAATTCACCCGCGCGTACAAGCGGCGGTGCAAGGCCAGGGCTTAATGAGTTGTGCGGTCGCCGAGGTGCGGCTACACGGGCTCATAACGCTTATAGTGAACGGCGGGTAGCCTTTCCATTTTGCGATACAAGCCATAACCACATTGGGCTTCGCGCGATTTGCAAATGCCCTCTACTCTGGGCAAAGATCGGATTTTGAAGCGATGTGAGGGAGTGCCGCGCGATGGCAGGGTTGGGAGCTAAACCGGATAGCCAGGCGTCTGCGCCACCGCCGACGTGGTCGGACGAGGTCTACCGCATCCTTAAAGAGGCGGGCGTGCGCCAGGTCGGGATGGTGCCGGATGCCGGGCATAAAGGTCTCATTCGTGCCTTCGAAGCCGATCCGGAAACGCGCCTCGTCACCCTGACGACGGAAGAGGAAGGCGTGGCCATGCTCGCCGGCGCCTGGCTCGGCGGGCAACGCGGTGTCCTCCTGCTGCAGTCGAGCGGCATCGGCAACTGCATCAACATGCTGTCGCTGCCCGCGATCTGTCACATGCCGCTTCTGATGCTGGTGACGATGCGCGGCGACTGGGGGGAGTTCAACCCCTGGCAGGTGCCGATGGGGCAGGGAACGCAGGCGGTGCTCGAGGCCATGGGCGTCATCGTCACGCGCGCGGACGAGCCGCATCTGGTCGCGCAGACGGTCTGGGGGGCGGCGAACCTCGCCTTCAACACCTGGCGGCCGGCCGCGGTCCTGATCGGGCAGCGCGTGCTCGGCGCCAAGAACTTCAAGGAGCTTGCCCGCAAATGACCAATCCGAATGCCCTGCTGCATCGTCGCGACGTCGTCGTCGAGCTGCTGCGCGACCGCGGCGATCTTCTGGTCATCGCCGGCCTCGGCGCGCCGAACTGGGACGTCTCGGCCGCCGGCGACAACCCCAACAATTTTCCGCTCTGGGGCGCCATGGGCGCCGCCTCGATGATGGGACTGGGCTTGGCGCTGGCGCAGCCGAAGCGGAAGGTGCTGGTCATCACCGGCGACGGCGAGATGCTCATGAGCCTCGGCGCGCTCGCCACGATCGCGGTCGAGAAACCCGCAAATCTGACGATCGCGGTGCTCGACAACGAGCGGTTCGGCGAGACCGGCATGCAGAAAACCCATACCGCCGCTGGCGTCGACCTCGCCGGAATGGCGCTCGCGGCCGGTATCCGGACCTCGCGCATCGTGAGATCCATGGAAGAGGTGACGGAGATCCGCGATCTCGCCCATCAGGGCAAGGGGCCGGTGTTCGCGCAGGTGAAGATCAATTCCGAGGCGTTGGTGTTCGTGCTGCCGCCGGCCGACGGCGGCATCCTGACCACGCGTTTTCGGCAAGCCGTTCTTGGAGATGAATCGCTCTACAACTGAACAATACCGATCAGGCTCGTCAAGAAGCCGACGGGAGGGAGGGCGGACCATGCGGCGCCTGTTCTTGCTCGCGCTCACGTCTGGAATGGCTTTGCTCGCCGCGGCCGCGCACGCCGAAACGGCCTGGCCGACCAAGCAGATCAAGATTTTGGTCGGCTATGCGGCCGGGGGAAGTACCGATGTGACGGCTCGCATCATCGCCCAGGCGCTTTCCGAGCGCCTGGGTCAGCCTGTCATCATCGAGAACCGGCCGGGAGCCGGCGGCAACCTGTCTGCCGATGCCACCGCGAAGGCCGATCCGGACGGTTACACGCTGCTGATGGCGACGAGCACGACATTCGCGACCAATCCGAGCCTCTACAAGACCTTGCCTTTCGACGTCCGGACGGATTTCGCGCCGATCACGCTGACGGCCTTCATCCCGAATCTGCTGGTCGTCCATCCATCGGTGCCGGCAAACAACGTTGCTGATTTCGTTGCGTACCTGAAGGCCAATCCCGACAAGCTGAACTTCGGCTCGGCTGGCAACGGCTCCTCGCAGCATATCTCCGGCGAGTTGTTCAATTCGCTCGCCGGCGTGCGCATGATCCATGTTCCCTACCGGGGCGGCGCGCCCGCCGTGAATGACCTCCTGGGTGGGCAACTCCAGGTCATTTTCGCGCCATTGGTCGAAGTGTTGCAGCAGGTGCGGGCGAACAACGTGCGGGCGCTCGGCATCACCACGGCGAAGCGATCGCCGCTGCTTCCTGACGTTCCCTCGATCGCCGAGACCTTGCCGGGGTACGAGATCAGGCTCTGGAACGGGCTGCTCGCGCCGGCCAAGACTCCGCCGGACATTATCGAGCGGATCAACCGCGCGGCCGTCGACGCGTTGCGCTCGGCCGACGTGAAGACGAAACTCGCCGAGCAGGGCAGCGAGCCGGTCGGCGACACGCCGGCGGAGTTCAAGGCCTTCATCGAGAGCGAACTCGTCAAATGGCGGCGGCTGGTAGAGATATCCGGCGCCACGATGCAATAGGACGTTTTTCGAGGCTCACCATCGGGAGCTGCGGGTAGGGCTTTATGCCCCGTGGCGGATGATGCCTAAAATGCGCTGTTTTGAATTCACCCGAATTTAAGAGGCTAATGCTAATCTGTTGCATTAAACCCGCTGGAGCATTCTTGCGCGCTGGATCGCGACAACCGCCACCGTCAACGCCAAATTAACTACGACAAGACGAGTCACCGAAGAAGCAGGATCATGGAACGAGCCGGAGTTGATCGACGACCGGGCATCGAAATCCCGGTCAAGAAACCCATACGAGCCCCGCGCTTCGCGCATTTGGCGAGATCGGGGCCGACGAAAGGGTCATTGCTGAATTCTTCGTCGATGGCGTTTGCGGCGCTTATTGCCATGGGCATTGTCTACGGCTTCGATGCCTACTTCTTCGACGGCTATTATGCCAGTACCGCATGGCAGCTGTTTCGGCAGATAGGCAGGGCATTTTATTTTTGAAGCGCGACCGGTCTTCCAAATCTTAGTTGAAGCCCGAGGAACTGTATTGGCGAGAGCTCGATGACTGAAGACAGATCTTTTTTGCAGGAAATAGACGAAGCCATTTTGACGGGTTCGCCTGAAAGCCGCTTGCGGGCGTTGTGGCACGCGACCGATATATTGATGGCGGGCCGCTATACTGAAGATCAGATCTGGGTTTTCGGTGAGGTGATCGGGCGGCTGGCGAACGAAATCGAGCAGGCGGCCAGAGCCAAGCTCGCCAAGCGGCTGGCCCACGCCGACAATGCCCCGATCAACGTCGTCAAGAAACTTGCCTTTGATGATTCGATCGATGTTGCGGGCCCGGTCCTTCGGCACTCCCGGCGTCTCGATGCCCAGACGCTGGTTGCGACCATCAGAACCAAGAGCCAGCTACATCTGCTGGCGATCGCCGAACGAAGTTCCATCCCCGTCGCCGTGACGGACGAACTGGTAACGCGCGGCGACCGCGAGGTTGTCAATTCGGTCGCGGCGAACAATGGCGCCAGTTTCTCGGATTTCGGCTTCCTGCACATGATCAAGCGGTCGGAGACCAATTCGATCCTCGCCGAACAACTCGGCCTGCGGAAGGAAATTCCAAGACACATCTTCCAGCAGCTGATCGCAAAGGCCTCAGACGACGTCAGACAGAAGCTCGAGCGGGAGCGTCCCGATCTGGTGAACCAGATTCAGACTTCGGTGACCGCTGTCGCAGGCGCGCTGCAATCCAGGTTCGGGCCGGCATCGAAGAGCTACTTCACGGCAAAGCGGGCCGTGGCAACCCTGCATCGATATGGCTCTCTGAACGAGAGCAGCATCCTGGAATACGCGCGAGCGCACAAGATCGAAGAGGCCACGGTTGGACTGTCCTTGCTGTGCTCATTGCCTGTCGACGTCGTGGAGCGAGCCCTGGTTAGCAGCAACGGCGAGATGACGCTGATCCTGGCCAAAGCCCTCGGCTTTGAGTGGGAAACCGCGATGGCGTTGCTGTTTCTGGGTGCCAAGGATTACCGCATCTCCGCACGTAACCTCGACGACATGAGAGAAGAGTTCGCTCGTCTCCAGACCGGGACATCCCGGGATGTTTTGCGAATCTACCAGTCACGCAAGAACGCGGCCGTCGATCCGGACCCGCGCCGTTTGCCTCAACTCCACGCCACGGGCGGATGATGTCCGCCCGTGGCAGACACGGATACAAAATCTTGCATCACTTCCGGACCTGAAATTGGGTTGCTATGCCGTCTCGGTAATCGCCGGTCCGGGCGTCCTTGCACTCAGTTCGGCTTCGCTGTCTCGGCGGCGACCGGTGCGTCCGCGGGCGCCGCGGCGGCGGCATCGGGGGTGGCAGGTTTCGGTCCGCCGCCGGTGAGGCGTTCCAGCACCGAGCGCACCGCATCGCGGGTCTTGCGGTCCTTGACCGCGTCGAGCAAGGGCGCGGACGCAGGCGAGCGCCGGATCAGGCTTTCCGGATCCGGAAAGATCAGCGGATCGTCCCAGGGGCCCTGCACCACGAACGGCAGGTCGAAGCCGGGCGCGCCTGATGATACCGAATTCAGGCTGGCGACGCCTTTCATGTCATATTCGCGCGCCGGCACCGAGGCGGTGCCGGTCAGGGTGAGATGCGCCGCCGGGCCTTCGACATGGATGTCCTCGGCGGTGGCGATGCCCTCGGAAAACTTCACCGCGATGGTCAGATTGTCGTAAGGGGTCGAGCCGGAGCGGAAATTGCCGCCGCCGGACAGCGGCCGGCGCTCCAGCCGCTTCAGCAGTTGTTCGACGTTGAAGCCGGAGATCGCGCCGTCATGACCGGTCAGGGTCGCGGTGCCGTCGAGCGACTGGGCGAGGCCGAACGGGCTGGAGCCGGAGGCGACCAGCGAGACGTTGAGATTGCCGCGGCCGGACAGCTTGGTGACGCCGAACAGTTCGCTCGCGCAGGCTTGCAGATCGACGTCGATGAACTGGAACTGCGCCTTGATGTCGGCGACCGCATCCGAGCGCGCGATCCCGAACGAGCCCCTGGCGATGCCGCCGTAGATCTGCGCCTCGCCCACGGAGAGCGCCAGCGCGCCGCCGCGCAGGTTGGCGCCGAACGCGGTGCGGCCGAGTTTCGACGCGCCGATCGTCACCTTTGCCGCCGACAGGCGCATGTCGAGGTCGGTCGACGACAGCGAGTTCAAGTCGAACACCTGCCGGTTCCAGTCGCGCGCGCCGCTGGCGAGCAGCCGGAAGGTGGAGATATAGGGGGTGAAATCGAGGCTGCCTGCGGCCAGCGTCGCCTGCAGCGTCTGGCGGCCGTTATTGGCGTAGGTCATCACGCCCTCGGCGACGTTGCCGTCGAGTTCGACATTGACGTTGGTCAGCGCGATCGACGCGCCAACGACATTGGCGCGCGCCTTCAGCGCGAAACGGCCGAACCCGTTGCTTCCCGGCGGAGCCTGACCGGTCCAGCGCATGGCGTTGCGCAGCGAGGGGCTGTCGACGGTCAGCGTGCCTTCCATCATCATGCTGGTGCGATTGGCCACGGTGCCGTCGAACGCCAGCTTCAGCGGCGCGCTGGCGAGCCGGGCCTTCAGGCCGGAGCGGTCGCCCGACAGCGCTGCGACGAAGTCGCTGGCACTGATGGAGCCATCGATGCGCTCGCCACGCCAGTCGAACTGCCCGGTCGCGGCGAAGGAACGCGAGATCGACGGCCAGGCCAGCGACAGGTCGATATCGCCAAGCTGTTCGGACATGTGATTGGCGGCGTCCTCATAATCGAGTACGCCGTCCTGAATCCGGATTTCCGAGAACGACACCTGGTTATCGGCGCCGGGCTTCATGTTGCGCACGATGGTGTCGATGAACGGCGTCCAGTTACTCTCGCCATCGGCCGTGCGGACGACATGGATGCGGGGGCGCAACATCATGACGTCGGCGATTTCGAACCGCTGCAGCAGCAGCGGCAGCAACCGCAAATTCGCGGTCAGGACGTCGACGCTGAGCGCGGGGTCGGCAGTCCCCCCGCCCTTCAGCCCGACGTCATGAAACGAGACGTAGCTTCCGGGAAAAACCGAAACGTCGATACTGCCCTTGACCAACAGATCGAGGCCGGTCACGGCCCGGATTTGCGCCTCCACCGCCTGGCGCAGGGCGTCCCGGTTGAGAAACCAGGAGGACCCGATCAGGCCGAGCAGTGTTAGGCCGAGAAACGCCGCAATCGGCGTCCCCAGGCGCTTCATTCCTTGGGCCATCGTCAATGACATATCCAAGTCTGGGTTAAACCGAAGCCGGGTCGCCGGGGCGCTGTTGAAAGGGACGGGCGGGGCGCCTGCCGAATCCGGACTTACCCGATTCCGGCAAATAGTGTCGTCCAGGTCGGCAACAGCCGACCGGGATGGCGCCCATGCCAACATCGGCAACTTGATGGGTTTTCTTGACGCTTTCAAGGCCGTCTTCAAGGGCCGTCGTCAAGGCCTGCCTGGCGTTCCCAACCGCCTCGGCTGGACGTTGACCCCCATCATTGACGCATTGCGAAGATTTTGCCTAATAATCACCATTCGTGCTGGACTCCGGCGCGTCCCTCCATCAGGTCGCATTCTCATGAACAAGGTCTACCCCGACGCCAAATCGGCACTCGCCGGCATTCTCAGGGACGGCATGATGATCATGTCGGGCGGCTTCGGCCTGTGCGGCATTCCCGAGGCCTTGTCGGACGCGATCCGCAACTCCGGGGTCAAGAACCTGACCTTTGTGTCCAACAATGCGGGCGTCGACGGTATCGGGTTGAGCCGGCTGCTCGAGACGCGGCAGATCAAGAAGATGATTTCGTCCTATGTCGGCGAGAACAAGCTGTTCGCCCAGCAATTCCTCGCCGGCGAGCTGGAGCTGGAATTCGCGCCGCAGGGCACCCTGGCCGAGCGCATCCGGGCCGGCGGCGCGGGTATCCCGGCTTTCTACACCAAGACCGGCGTCGGCACCCTGATCGCCGAGGGCAAGGAAGTGAAGGAATTCGACGGCGAGAACTACCTGATGGAGCGCGGGTTGTTCGGCGACCTCGCCATCGTCCACGCCTGGAAGGGCGATACCGCGGGCAACCTCGTCTACCGCAAGACCGCGCGCAATTTTAATCCGATGATGGCCACCGCGGCGAAATTCACCGTGGCCGAGGTCGAGCATCTCTTGCCCGCCGGCCAGATCGATCCCGATCAAATCCATACGCCCGGCATTTTCGTCAAGCGCATCATTCAGGTGGGAACGGCCAACAAACGCATCGAGCAGCGCACCACGCGCAAGCGCGAGGCCGCCGCCGCCGCAACCGGAGAGGAAGTCTGATGGCCTGGACCCGCGATCAAATGGCTGCCCGCGCCGCAAAGGAATTGCGCGATGGCTATTACGTCAATCTCGGCATCGGCATCCCGACGCTGGTTTCCAACTTCATCCCCGACGGCGTCGACGTCGTGCTGCAGAGCGAGAACGGCATGCTCGGGATGGGACCTTTCCCCTATGAGGGCGAGGAGGATCCCGACCTGATCAACGCCGGCAAGCAGACCGTCACCGAACTGCCGTCGACCAGCTATTTCTCCTCGGCCAATTCCTTCGGCATGGTGCGCGGCGGACATATCGACCTGTCGATCCTCGGCGCCATGCAGGTGGCGCAGAACGGCGATCTCGCCAACTGGATGATCCCCGGCAAGATGGTGAAGGGGATGGGCGGCGCGATGGACCTGGTCGCGGGCGTCAAGCGCGTCGTGGTGGTGATGGAGCATTCCGCCAGGGACGGCGCGAAACTCCTTAAGAAGTGCAACCTGCCGCTGACCGGCGAGCGGGTGGTCGACATGGTGGTGACCGATCTCGCGGTCTTCACCATCGACAAGCACGGCAATGACGGCATGGCGCTGATCGAGCTCGCCGACGGCGTCACGCTCGACGAGGTGAAGTCGAATACCGAAGCCGAATTCCGGGTCGCGCTGAAAAACGTGTGAGCCAGTCGCAATGGGGCGCGCATGACGATACGGTCTGCGCGTCCTGACGACGCAGATTTCATTGCCCGGACCATCCTGTCCTCGATGCGCGGTCATCGCCCGCGCGGCTGGTTCGATATTGCGCTGGGCTGGCCCGAGACGCGTTGCCTCGACTTCATGGCGAGGATTGCCGTCGCGCGCACGGTGTCCATGTGGCACACATCGCAATTCCTGATCGCCGAAGTCGACGACAGGCCTGCCGCCGCGCTATGCGCGCTGCCTGATGCTGGTACCGGCCCTGCTGCATGGCGCGCGCTCGAGGAAGTCGCTCACGAGACCGGGCTCGGCGCTTCCGAAGTGGACGCCATCCGTCAACGCGGCGCCTACTTCCGCACCTGCTGGGTTCAGGGCGACGAT
Source organism: uncultured Alphaproteobacteria bacterium (assembly GCA_963823115.1). Classification (GTDB taxonomy): domain Bacteria; phylum Pseudomonadota; class Alphaproteobacteria; order Rhizobiales; family Xanthobacteraceae; genus Bradyrhizobium. Next base: position 21,810 of record CAWGKJ010000064.1, read on the forward strand.
GGCGACTGGCTGATCGAGCATGTTGCCACGGACCCCTTCTATCGAGGCCGAGGATTGGTGCAGGCGCTGATTGACCGCGCGTTGGAAACGGGAAGGGCAGCAGGGTTTTCGCGGGCGTCGATACCTTTTCTGATTGGTAACGAGGCTGCGGAGCGATGTTACGCCAAGGCTGGCTTCGTCTTTGCAAGCGAGAAGCGCGACGCCGGTTTCGAAGCTCTGACCGGCGCAGCGGGTTTCCGCCGGTTTGAGCGCGCAATCTAGTCTGGCGGGGTAAGGAGGAGGACGGGTTCATCCGCCACTCCGCTCACGATGGCGCCATCAGGCCGTCGCGGCGGCGACATCCTCCAGCCCGCGATTGCGCGGCTCCACGCCCCAGGCCCACACCACCACGATCTGAACGACCACAAGGCCGATCATCAGCCAGAGCACGCCCGGCAGCTGGTAGGACGCCATCAGGGAACCGACGATGAAGGGCGAGACCACGGTTGCGCCCCGTCCGAGCGTGTTGCAGATGCCGTTGGCACGCAACCTGATCTCGGTCGGGAACAGCTCCGGCGTATAAACACCGAACAGGATCGCGGTCTGCACGTAGATCGCGACGATCAGTACGAATCCGACGGAGAGCACGATCCCCGGATCGGACGATGCGTCGAAGCGGGCATAGATGTAGCCGCTGACGATGGTCACGATCGACGCGCCGATGATGCTCCAGCGCCGCCCGATGGCGTCGGACACATAGGCGCCGAGCGCACAGCCGACCAGCGATGCGATCGACAGCACCAGCGTATAGGCAAGCGAATTGGCGATGGTCAGCCCCTGGCGCAGGAAGAACTGCGGCAGGAACAGCACGAAGCCGAAGATCAACGTATTGACCGTGATCAGTACCCAGGAGCCTACGACCATGCGTTGCAGCAGCGGCGGCTTCAGCATGTCGGATGCGGTGACCTGGGCGACCTGCGCCGGCACTACCACCGGTGGCAACGTCCCGCCACCGGCGGATTCCTGTTCGATTTCCTGCATCAGGGATTCGGCTTCCGCGGTGCGGCCTTGCAATTCAAGCCAGCGCGGCGATTCCGGAAGCTTCTTGCGCAGATACCAGACGATCAGAGAGCCGACGCCGGCAATGACGAACATCGGGCGCCATCCCCAGGCCGGGATGACGAGATAGCCGAGCAAGGCGGTCACCGGGAACCCGGCCACCACCACGAACACCATCATCGACAGCCAGCGCCCGCGCGTCTTCGGCGGAACGAATTCGGTCAGCGTCGAATAGCCGACCACGATTTCGGCGCCGAGGCCGAGGCCCTGCACGAAGCGGCAGGCGATGAGCTGATTCATGTCCTGCGCGAACGCCGCCGCCAGCGACGCCAGCCCGAAGATCAGCAAATTGATCTGATAAGTGAATCGCCGCCCGAATTTGTCACCAACAAATCCGGTAATCAGGGCCCCCAGCGTCATGCCGACGAAGGTCAGTGAAATGAATTGCAGGTTTTGCGGAACGGTCGAGAATTTGGTCTGGATCGCAGACGCCAGCACGCCACCGGCGACATAGAGATCGTAGCCGTCGAAAAACATGCCGGCGCCGACCAGCCAGAAAATCCGGTAGTGAAACGATGAGATCGGGAGCCGGTCGAGACGTGCGCCGGCGTTTACCGCGAGAGCCATACGAAATTCCCCCCTTTTGATATTCAACTAAGCGCCGGTCTTCTTTGGACGCAGGTTGGCCGCGCGCTGTTTGGCTAATTCAATCGTCGCTGGGTCGCCGTGTCGCGGTACCAGTCGAAGGGCTGATCGTGGGTCGCAACCATCACGCTCTTGACGTTGAAATGGTCGTCGAAGCTTTCGGTGCCGAACTCGCGCCCGACGCCGGAGTCATCGACGCCGCCCCAGGGCGAGGCCGGGTCGAGGCGATGATGATCGTTGATCCAGACGATGCCGGCCTTGACACTGGCGGCCACGCGATGCGCGCGGGCGACGTCGCGGGTCCGGATCGCGGCCGCAAGCCCGAACGGTAAATCGTTGGCAAGCCGCAACGCTTCGGCTTCGTCCTTGAACGGCGTGACCGAGGTGAACGGGCCGAACACTTCTTCCTGGAAGATGCGCATGTCCGGCTTCACATCCGCGAACACCGTCGGTTCGACGAAATAGCCGTTCTCATGGCCGGGCACTTTGGCTGCGACACCGCCGGTCACCAGCCGTGCGCCGTCTTCGCGGCCGAACCTTGAATACGACAAAACGCGGTCGCGCTGACGCGCCGAGATCACGGGCCCGAGCTGGGTTTGGGGGTCGAAGGGATCGCCGATGCGAATGCTTTTCGTCTTTGCCTTCAGCTTCTCGACGAACTCGTCATAGATCGAGGCCTGCACGATGTGGCGCGAGGCGCAGACGCAGGTCTGGCCCGCGCCGATGAAGGCGCCGAACGCGGCATAATTCACGGCCTGATCGACGTTAAAGTCATCGAACACCATCACTGGCGTCTTGCCGCCAAGCTCCATGGTCTGGTGCGCGAACACTTTTGCCGCCGCGCCGCCGGCGATGCGGCCGGCTTCGGTGCCGCCCGTCAGCACCAGCTTGTTGATGTCGGGATGTTCGGCCAGCATCCTGCCCGCGGTCTGGCCAAGGCCGAGCACGACATTGAACACGCCGGGCGGCAGCCCCGCCTCGGTGAAGATCTGTGCCAGCTTCAGCGTCGTCAGCGGAGTGTATTCCGACGGCTTCACCACAGTGACGCAGCCGCTCGCCAGCACGGCGGCCAGCGATTTGCACATGATCATCAGTGGGTGATTGAACGGCGTGCAGTTGGCGACGATGCCGATCGGCGTGCGCAACGTATAATTCAGATACGAGCCTTCGACCGGGATCACCGCGTCGCGGCGCGCCAGCGCCAGCGCTGCGAAATAGCGAAAGAAATCCGGCAGCCGCGACAGCTGCGCGCGGGTCTCGTTGAGCGGCCGGCCGTTGTTCAGCGTCTCCAGCCGGTATAACAATTCCAGGTTGGCCTCGAAGGCATCCGCTAGGCGATTGACCAGCCGGGCGCGGGCGCGAATGTCCATGCCGCCCCAGGTGTGGCCTTCGAACGCCGCGCGTGCGCTTTTCATCGCGCGATCGACATCCTCGGCGCTCGAATTCGGAATCCGCGCGATCACGTCGCCGGTGGCGGGATTGCGCACATCCAGCATCTCTCCAGAGCCGGCTTCGATCTCGCGGCCGTCGACGAAATTGCCGTGGATTTCAACCTCGTTTGCGGCGGGTTTGCCGGAAATATTCAAGCATCTCTCCCTTCGACGATCACCGCGTTGCGCTTGAGCGCCGGCAGTACGCGTTTTTCGGTTTGGCTGATATGCGCCTTGATGATGCGCGTGGCATCTCGCGCCTCACGCCGCTGCATCGCCTCGATCAGGGCGACGTGTTCGGCGACGAGCTGCGCCGGGTCGTGACCCCGGATATTGGCGACACTGACACGCACCAGACGATCGGCCTGCCCGATCAGGTCACACAACGCCGCCGCCATGCGGCGGTTGCCCGAAGCATGCGCCAAGGCCGAGTGAAAGGCGCGATTGTAGGCGATGAAGTCCTCGTGGTTGCCCGCGAACCGCCTGAACTCGTCGAGCGCCTTCAGAACGTCGTCCGGCGCATTCTCGATCGCCTCAGCGACGCAAGCCGGCTCCAGCGCCAGCCGGAATCGCAACAGGTCGCGCGCGTCCGCCAGCGAGATCGGATTGACCCGGTAGCCCTGACGCGGCTGCACGGTGACGAGATGCTCGCGCTCCAGCCTCAGCAATGCCTCGCGCACTGGCTGGCGGCTGACGGCATAGCGCTCGGCGAGTTCGTGTTCACGCATATCATCGCCCGGCGCTAGGCGACACGTCAGAATATCAGAGCGGAGGCTTTCGTAGACATTGTCCCGCAAAAGCATCGAAAATTCCTTGCATCGATGCAACAATCTTGCAGTTGTGAAATATCACGTCAAGTGATGAAGGCTTGAAAAGTGCGAATTTTGATTTATCAATCAACCGCTGACGAACGCCGCCTCCCACCGGGGCGCTTTCCAGCTTCGGACGGAGAGAGCGCAATGAGCCGACTTCTAGCCAACGGGACAGTCTCTGCAGCGCAGTCCGGCGAGGGGCCGGCGCTCCTCCTGTTTCACTCGCTGCTGTCGGATCGCGCGAGTTTCGATGCCATCGTTCCCCGCCTGTCGCAGTCCTTTCGGGTGATCGTTCCCGAGCTGCCCGGCTTCGGCCGATCGCAGGCCGTCAGCGGAGGTCTCGCTGCTGTCGCCGATCGAATGGCCGAGGCTGTCAAGGATGCCGCCGGCGGAGAGGAAGCAATCGTGCTCGGTAACGGCTATGGCGGGTTCGTGGCGCTGCAAATGGCCATTCGGCATCCCGGCATTGCAACCCGGCTCATTCTCGCCGATTGCGGGGCGGCGTTTTCGGAACCCGGACGCGAGGCCTTCCGCGATATGGCCGCGGCCTCCAAAGCCAGGGGATTGTCGGCCATTACCGAGGTCGCGATGCGCCGGCTGTTCGCGTCTGAATTTCAGGCGCGGCATCCTGACCTGATGCGCGATCGTCGCGAGGCGTTTTTGGAAACCGACGTTGAAGTATTTCAGGCGGCTTGCGCGGCGCTGGCCGAACTCGACCTGCGGCCGGAGCTTGGGCAAGTCAAGGTTCCCGTCCTCGTGCTGGTCGGCGAACATGATGAGGCAACGCCGCCGCCGATGTCCCGCGAACTGGCCATCGGCTTGCCAAACGCGCGTCTGAAGATCATTCCGGGGTGCGCGCACGTTCCGCAACTGCAATCGCCGGAGATTTTTCTGGACGCGATCGGCGATTTCCTGCCGGCGCCGCATGCAGCAACGTGAAACTCCGGCCTTGCCGCTGGCGTGCCTATCCCGCGAGGCGCCAAGAGAGCGCTAAAGAAATCTGATAGTGAGCCAGACCGCGGTCCACAGAACCAGCGACAGAACTACGATCGAGATCACGAAGGCGGCCAGCACCCGGAGCAAGACGCCTGTGCCGGGCGACGATTCGTTGCCGCTAGGGCGGAACGCGTCGTAATGGGGAACGTGGCCGCGAATTCCAATGATCGACAAAAGCGCATCCAGGACGTACAGGCTCATTACCAGCTCCAATTTGTCGTGCGATAAACAATCGTCCCGAATGGCGCTTCATACTTTGCGCCAACGCAAATTTTCACCCCGATAGCGATATTGTTACTTGCGGGCCGCATTTCGGAGGTGCTGCCTGAGCGAGGGGCGGCGACATCTTGCAGCGCACGGTCGACTTGTCGGCCGATCAAGCGGATGTTTGCGCCGGCACAACAATGGTGCACGGTATCCCCCTGATTGTTCCCGGAAGTCTGCAATCGCGGTTCCCGGCGTTGTTCGATCAGCTCGCAGCCCAGACCGCGCCAGGCAAATCCGGTCCGTTCAGGAAAAAAGCCATGACGACAGTTCCCACCCGGCTGACCTACGACGGTCCAGCGCTGTTCGCGAACGCCTTCCGGCCGTTCTTCCTGCTGGGATCAATTTACGCGGGACTGGCGGTTTTGGTCTGGCTGCCGGTGTTCTTTGGCGAGATGAGCCTGACGTCGGCATTTGCGCCGCGCGACTGGCATGTGCATGAAATGCTCTACGGCTATTTGCCGGCGGTGATCACGGGATTCCTGTTCACGGCGATCCCGAACTGGACCGGGCGATTGCCGATCCGTGGAACGCCGTTGCTGGTGCTTTTGATCGTCTGGATCGCGGGACGGCTTTGCGTGACGTTTTCCGTCGAGGCTGGCTGGCTGGCGGCGATGCTGGTCGATGCAAGCTTCCTGGCGCTGGTCGCGCTGGCGGCCGCCCGCGAGATTGTCGCCGGCCGCAACTGGCGAAATCTCGCCGTGGTGATGCTGGTTTTGCTCCTGCTTGCGGGCAATCTGGCCTTTCACCTTGAGGCGCATTTCCATGGCGCCGCCGACTTCGGCAACCGCATAGGCATCGCGGTGGTGGTGCTGCTGATTTCGCTGATCGGCGGTCGCATTGTTCCGAGTTTCACCCGCAACTGGCTGGCGCGCGAAAATCCCGGCCGGCTTCCGGTGCCATTCGGCCGGTTCGACACGATCGTCATCGCTATCGGCGCGCTGGCGCTCGCGTCATGGGTGGTCATTCCCGCCAGCCGCTACGTTGGCGCCGCGCTTGCCGTCGCCGGATTGCTGCATCTGGTCCGGCTTGGACGCTGGGCGGGGGACAGGACCTGGCGAGAGCGGCTGCTCTTGATCCTGCATATCGGCTACGCCTTCGTGCCGCTTGGGTTTCTCTTGTGTGCCGCCTCCGCGTTCGAACTTGTTCCGGCAGGCGCCGGCATTCATGCCTGGATGGTGGGGGCGGCGGGCATCATGCCGCTGGCGGTGATGAGCCGCGCGACGCTCGGGCATACCGGCCAGCAACTCACAGCGTCCCCTGCGACGCAGGCGATCTTTGCGGCGATCATCGTCGCAGCCCTGTCGCGTATTTGCGCGGCGATCGACCCGGCCCACAGCGAAGTGTTGCTGCATGTTGCCGCGGTCGCATGGGCCGCCGCCTTTATCGGATTCGCCATAGCGTTCGGACCGTTGCTGGCCGGCAGCGAGCGGCGCGGCAAGCGCAAGGCGGTCGCGTGAGGGCACCATAAAGCGGCGACGGAACTCTATGCCTTCGCCATCTCCTGCGAGAACACCACTTCGATCAGCGTGCCCGAATGCGGGCCGGTCTTGATGTGGAATTGCGCGCGGTTGGCCTCGACCAGCGCCTTGGTCAGCGAAAGGCTGACGCCGGAACTGTCGGAGGCCTGATCCGACGGGGCTTGGGTGCGGAACGGCTCCATGGCGGCGGCGACTTCGTTGTCGTTGAGCCCGTGGCCGGTATCGCGGACCCGCAACACCACCTCGCCGAAATCCGACAGCGCGGTGGAGACGATGACCTGGCCGCCGGCATTGGCGAGATGGATCGAATTGCCGATCAGGTTCAGCGTGATCTGGCGCAAGCGCGCGGGCGTCGGCGACCACCGGCGGCAGCGCATGCGCCAGCGACGTGCGGATGATGATGCGTTCGCGGTTGGCCTGCGGCTGCATCACCGCGACGCAGCTCTCGACCAGGTCGTTGAGGTTCTGGTTGGCGAAGGCGAGGTCGAGCTTGCCGGTCTCGATCCGGGACAGATCGAGCAGGTCGTTGATGATGGCGATCACGCGTTCGCCGGAAGCGCGGATGTCCTTCATGTATTCGACGTAGCGCTCGTTGCCGAGCGCGCCGAAGCGCTCGCCGATCATCACTTCGGCAAAGCCGATGATGGCGTTGAGCGGCGTGCGGACCTCGTGGCTGATCCGCGCCAGCATGTCCGCCTTGGCGTTGGCGGCGCGATCGGCCAGCCGCCGCGCCTGCTCGCAGTTCGCTCTCGCTCTTTCTTGCTCTGCGACAGGTCGCGAAACACCGCGAAGAAATTCGGGCCGTCTGGCCGCGTCCGTCCCATGGTCATCGACAGCGGGATGAGGCCGCCCCGGCTGCGCGCGGCCGAGCACGTCGCGGCCGTGATCGAGCAGGCTGGCGACGCCGGCGCCCTTGATGCTCTCCAGATAATCCCTGACCACGCGCTGGCTTTCCGGCGCGAACAGTTCGGCGAGATTGCGTTGCACGAGTTCGTCGCCGTCATAGCCGAACAGCGCTTCGGCGCTGCGGTTGCAGGAATTGAGGTTGCCCTCGGCGTCGAACATCACGATGCCTTCGGCGGTGGTATCGAGGATGGCGCCGAGTTCCTCGGCATTGGCGTGGCCGACCGGCGAGGGTTCCGGCGCGGCGATCGGCGCTGTCGCCGATCGCGGCGGCGACATCGGCGCTTTCCGTCGCCGCGCCGGAGAAAATCAGGGCCAGCGCGGAATCGCCGTCCCATGAGATCGTGTAGAGCCGCGCGTCGATCGCCGACGCCGCCGCGTGTTCCGCCGAGGCTTGCGGCGCGGAAATCGTCACCGGCGTGCCGGTGTCGGAGGTGCTGCTGGCGTTGGAGACGCCGGGCTCGACATAGAGCGCGTCGAGACCGCCGGCCTCCTCCAGCGCATGCAGGCTCTGGATAGCCCATCCGCTCGAGAAACGCCGGGTTGGCATAGAGCAGCCGGTCGAGCCGATAGATCAGCACGCCGACGGGGAGCAGATCGAGCAGCGTCCGGTCGCGCCGGGTTTCGCCGCGCGCCGGCGGTTCGGGCGGCGCCAGCCAATCCGGTTGTGTCGCTGACCGGTTCTCGGCGCGTGCCGGCTGGCTCGATCGACGGCCATCGGGCGTCTCCGGATGTTGCGCCGGCGTCGCGGCAGCGGTCGCCGTTTTCGTTTTCGAGCCGCGCCGACAATTGCCGGGCGAGTTCGTCGAAGGCGCTGTTTTCCACCGGCGTCAGCGACCGGCGATTTCGGTTCGCCGATCGGCCGAAACGGCAGGACGTTCTTTGGGCGTTTCCACGGGTGTTTCCAGATCGGTTTGTGGTGAAGTCTCAACGGCGATCGGTTCGGCGCGATTCAGGGCTGCCGGGCGATGTCGGCATCCGGCTGCGAGGCGAGATCCGCGGCGGCAAGTCTTCGGCAAGATCTGCTTGGACGATGTCGGCCGCAGGCGTCTGCGGCGCCGGCTGCGCCGCCCGAACAATTCAAGGCGGCGCAGCGCGGCAAGCCGCGCCAGGCCGTCGAGATCGCGGCAAACGCCAAAGCCCCGATAGCCGGCAAAATTCCGCATCCGGTCGAAGACCGGCAAGCCCGACAATTCCACCGGCAACCGGCCGCCGCCATCGACCGGCCAGTTCAGGGTGATGCCGCTCCAGGTGTCGCGGGTGGCGATCGCCTTGAGGACGCGGCCGTCGGGATCGAGCCCGAAGGTTTCGGCGATTTCGCTCCACAGCCGGCCGAAGCCGGCGGCGGTGCGCGCGCCGATCAGGCGGGTGAATTCGTCGGAGCCGAGCGAGAAGCGGCCGTCGGCATCCATCTGCCACATGAAGCGCAGCGGATGCCGGCGCGGCTTCGGCGACGGCTCCGTCGAGCCGATGCCGGTCGGCTGGCGGCTCCGCAGCGGGCGCACGGCGTCGGCTCGTCGGCAACGGCTTCGACAAACGGCGACGGTTCGTCGCTGATGACTTCGCGTTCCGGTACCGCCGCTTCGACCGCAGTCTCGGCCGCCGACGCCTCGACATCGGGCATGTCGAACAGCACCGCCTTCAGCAAGTCAGGTTCGGGTAGCGCGTCTCGGGACGATGGGCTCGTCGATCAACGCGAACTCGGCCGGCGCTTCGCCTGATATCGCGGGCTGTTCGTAGTCGGGCATCGGCTGGTCCGCCGGTGCGACCGGCTCGGCAAGGGTTCGGTGCTCGCGGGTCAACCGTCGCTCGGTTGACGCTCCGCGAATTCGTCGATCAGCGCAAATTCGGCCGGCGCTTCGCCCGATATCGCGGGCTGTTCGTAGTCCGGCATCGGCCGATCCGCCGCCGGCGCGACCGGTGGCTGTGCCGGTCCGACCGACGGCGCTTGCGGCGTTGCCCGCGCGATCAGCGCGACCAGGCCGACATCCGCGCCGGTGCCGACGCGCTGCAGCACCATGTGGCCGATGCCGATCGGCGTCTCGACGCGGCCCTGCTTCAGCGCGTCGCTCGCGCGCCTCGTCGAGGCCGGCCTCGGAGAGATTGCGAAAGCCGAGCAGCGGACGCGCGGCGTCGCTGGCGCCGACGAACATGCCGTCGCGCGCGAACGCGGCGATCGGCGTATCGATGCCCTCGACCAGGCGCTGCAGCCGCTCGACCAGCGGCATCGCGCGGCCGACCGGTTCGGCGGCCGCGACCAGGATGCCATGGCTGCCATCGGCAAATTCGAGCCGCGCGCAGCCGCAGGTGACGAGCATGCCGAGCGGCGCGCCGAAGCCGCGCAGCCGCTCCAGCCGGATCGCGCCGTTCGGCGGCAGCCGGCCTGCGAGCTGCGCCACCTGGCGCCGGTGCGCATCCGCCGGACCGAAGATTTTGCCGGCGAGGCTGCGCGCCATTGGCCGCGCCGAACAGTCTGGCGCCGACCGGATTGGCCCACAGAATCCGCGTGCCGTCGGTCGACCAGAGCCATGCGGGCAGGGCGCTCGTCGCATGCACCGCCAGCCGCGGATCGCCGACGCCTCGCAACTGGAATTCCGCATTGTTCATCGCACTGACATGACCGGCTGGCTGGCTTGCTCGACGGTGGCGTCAGATATCGGCGGCCAACGATGACAGCCTTAACGGATCGTTAGTATCGCCCGCGGGAGACGGCAGGTCCACGGTCTGGCGGCCACGGCAGGTATCCAAAGCCGCGATAACCTTAATTCGGCTGAACCGCATCGGCGGCTGCCGCGTTGGGGTGTTGCAAACGGCGATCAGAGGTTCACGATGGGAACCGGTCGGCCGCCGCGTCATACCGGCGAAGGTCTTTTGCCGATAGCCTGCCTTGGGCAATCGACAGGGCTGCGGATGGCCCGGGATATGCACAACAGGAGTGGGACCATGAGCGAAGAAGGGCGTGACCGTTTCGAGATTCCGAAGGAAATGCGATCGATGGCGGAAGCGAGCTTCGATCAGGCCCGCAAGGCCTTTGAGAAATTCCTGACCAGCGCGCAAGCGACCGCGGGCTCGATCGAGGAGCGCGGGGCGACGGTTCGCGCCGGCGCCAAGGACATCGGCGCCAAGGCGATCTCCTATGCCGAAAAGAACGTGCAGGCCTCGCTGGACTATGCGCAGTCGCTGCTGCACGCCAAGGACCTGACCGAAATCATGCGGCTGCACAGCGAATATGTGCAGGCGCAGATGCGGTCGCTGGCCGAGCAGGCGAGCGAAATGGGCCAGATCGTCAGCCGGGCGGCGATGGAAGCCGCCAAGCCCAAGGTCTGACAAGCCGAGTTTGCCGCCAAAGCTTGACCAGCTTACCTCTCCCTTCCCGGAAAGCGCGACCGGGAGGCTCTCGGCCTGAACCCGGCAAACCCGGGTTGAGAGGTGCCCGCATCCATTCCGGGTCAGCCATGCGGCATTGCACCTAAATTACGCAGATTGCGTTGCGTTGCACAAAATTGACATGATATAGGTGTTAAGTGTACGAGTGCCCGACGAAGGGCATCTCCCACTAGCGTGATCCAGGTCGACGTTCCCGGCATTGCTGCCGGGCGCGCAAGGGGTCACATCCATTTCACCCCATTGCGAAGGATACATGCCATGGCAAATCCCACCGATCCGTTCTCCGCCTCGATCATTCCCTTCGAAGTTCCCGAGCAGATGCGTGCGTTCGCCGAAAAGGGCGTTTCGCAGGCCCGCGACAGCTACGCCAAGTTCAAGGATGTCGCCGAAAGCCACAACGGCACCATCGAGGCGGTGTTCACCACCGCCAGCAAGGGCGCCAGCGAATACTCCGCCAAGCTGATGGAAATGATGAAGGCCAACACCACCGCGACGCTCGATTTCGCGCAGGAGCTGTTGGGCGTGAAATCGCCCTCGGAAGCGATGGAGCTGTGGACCTCGCACGCCAAGAAGCAGTTCGAGGCGATCACCGCCCAGGCCAAGGAACTCGCCGAATTGACCCAGAAGGTCGCGACCGAAACCGTCGAGCCGATCAAGGCCAACGCCTCGAAGCTGTTCAAGCCGGCCGCCTGATCGAGCGTTCTCGCGCTCGAACAAAAGCCCGGGCGGCCAGCCCGGGCTTTTTGCTTTTGGGCGGATGGCTGATGCCGGAAGTTCCAGCAGACCCTGTCGTTCGCGGGACGATGCCGGTTGGGTCATCTCCGGCCTTGCCAAAGCGGGCGTTGCACCTAGTTTCCGCCCCGTTCGGCGACCCCTTTTTCGGGGCCGGCCAAGGATGCAGTTGTAGCTCAGTTGGTTAGAGCGCCTGTCTGTGGAACAGGAGGTCGGTGGTTCGAGCCCACCCAACTGTACCAACGAAATCAAACAGTTACTTCTCACCCTAGAAATTGATTTCCTTACAAAGCTACCAGCTAGCAACCACGAGACCAAAAGGCTAATTCATTGCTGCTTCGGATTTGGTCCCAGAGGCGACTGTCGCTGGAACGGAACTCGGCGGTGTCCCCGAATTGGATCCATCGTTGGGGTCGCGATGTCGTTCGGTCGGATGGGGCGGGACTCAAGGCCGACGAGCAAAACCCGATTTTAGGACTTTCAAAACGCCACACCGCCACAACCGTTGCGGCTGTAGGCTTGTGGCGTTTTTAAAGCGCCACAACCTCAACCCTTGTGGCGGATTATAAAACGCCACAAGGCCCGTGGTTATTGGGTTGTGGCGGTGTGGCGTTTTGAACGTCGAGATAACGCTCGAAGGCGTCCCCAAAGGACACCAGGTAGTACCCTTTCGGGGTCCGACCATTGTCGAGCCGGATTGTTCCCGACAGAATTCCAAATGGGGTAAGCAGGCGGGCCAGACCGGATTTCGTGAGCGGCTGGCCGCGGCGCCATTCGGCCCATGGCCGCTCATCCAGGCCTGTCAGGTATTCGGTGAGTTCCTCGCTCGACATCCGGTCGGTTTCCTTTGCCCTGAATGCGGCCTGGATGTCGCTCAGCAGCAGCGCGCGGATCGACCGCTCGGAACGGGTAGCTACGGCCGCGGTCGCGATCTGCCGCATGCGGTCCGGCCAGGTTCCCCCGGCGGCGTCCGCGATCGCCAGCAATGGACGCCAATTGTCGGCGATCCTGTTCTGCAGCCCCTCCACGGCCGGGTCGGCCGCGCGAAGTTGCCGATCATGATCGGTGGCCCAGCGTGCCATCTTTCGCGCTAGCACCATCAGGGGCTCTGCACGGTCGTCGCGAAATGATTGTACGCGTTCGCTCACCTTGCGACGACGCATGCTGCAGCCTATTGAGCGGTCCTCCAACGTGTCCGGCAATCGTCCGATCATCGCGATGGCGGCGGGCGCCCAGGTCGAGAATTTGCGCGGCGTCGTAATCGTCGCCGACGGTGCGCAGTACGGAACCGCCCTTGCGGTGACCGGTATTGAGGATCCCCCGCAGTTCGTCGTTCTCCTTGAGGAATGTGTCGGCCTCGTCGATCAACAAAGTCGGCTGGGCCATCTCGACCACCCGAAAGATTGCCGACACCGTGGCGTTCGAGGTGGCGAGCGGCCGCGCCACGAGACGCGCGGCCACATCCAGCAGTGTGGTTTTTCCACATCCCTTTTCCGGGCTCGTGATCGCCAACCGGGGCGAATGCATAAAGCAATCGAAGCAATGCGTATGAAGGATCCAAAGAGCCACGATCTCTGCTGCACCGTCTGGCATGACCACAAACTGCCGAATGGCAGCGGTGACTTCCAGGAGTAACGCGGCGCCATCGACAGCCTCGGGCCAGGGCTCGATTTCCGGAAGCTCAAAGGTGCGGCCCTGGCCCTTGACGTCGACGCCGCCGCGACGCGCCTTAACCTCATCGTCCAGAGTCGTTGCCCGTATGCCGAGCCGCTTCGCGGCGCCACCGCGTTCGCGGTCATACTCAACCGATGACAGCTTGGCGAGCCGCGCAATCTCGGCAATCGTTTCGGAGCACGTATCGATTGCGACGGCCGTGGCGTCCAGTTCGGCATCGGTAACGTAATCGTCTGCCAGTTGGTCCGGAAAGACCTTCAGGAAAATCGTGTCGATCGCTTCCGCGCTATGTCGATCACCTAAGTGATCGTCGGCACAACGTAGCAAGGTGCCGATCACAATAGTCCGCAATGAATGGACAGGCGGCACGCGCGTTGCCATGTCAGCACATGCTTCTTGCAGCGTTGTCAAACCGCGCACACCAGTCGCATCCTTTGCGATCTTCCCGCACCATAACAGCAGCGCTGTTTGCAAATCGCTGCAATCTGCCGGATTTGCCGGGAGTGCTGCGCTAATCAACGATACGCCGCCCGTCTCTCCGTTTTCGGTTTGGTGACCGTTGACGTACCCGACCATTTACCTGCCTCCCGGCACGCGATCGCTGGCCTTGCCGATGCGCGGAGAGCCCCGACCGGGACACGACTTCGGGCCCGTCCCGGTATCGGGCTCAAGCAACATTTCCAAAGATCGATAGTTGATCAGCGTGCGCCGGCCGATACGAACCGTTTGCAGTGTCCGGTCCTTGATCAGGGCCCACAATGTCGTATTGCCAAGCCCGCTGATCCTTCGCGCCATGGCGACGGTAACGGTAAGCGGCTTTAGGGTGCGCAGCTCATCGACTGCCGGGATGCGCGCCGCGCGCCCCGCCATAATGTCGCTTGGGGAACAGATTGTAGGGGATCTTGATGCGTGCTTGGTCGGGCGCGCCGCTTCTGCAATGGAATTCTCAGCGGCGGGGCGACCTATAGAGCCCGCCGGTGAACATTCTCGCGATGAATTGTCGACCACAGTCGCACCCTCCGCAAGGCGCTCCGCTGGGGGTGGTCGCGGCGGCAGTGCGGAGCGGAAACCGCACGTTCGGGGATCAGCCTAGCCGCCGCGATGGGCATGGTCGGTTCTGACGTGGCATCCGTCGATTGTCCGAGGAGCTGGAATGCTCTTTACGCAACGTTTGGTACGTCAGGTTCGACGATACGTTGCCACATGGGCCGGGATGGCCAAACAGCCCAAAAGCACGCTATTCTACGATGCGTAGGAATATTTCGAGGGGCGCATCGACATGCGTGCCGCCGCATGTCCCGGCGATCATCACGGTGTCTGCGTTCGAGCGCTCGGATCATGCGGCGCGGACTTCCGCCTTTGGCGCTTAGTGTTTGCAGTGCGGGGCGCTTTTGTAGGCTTATTCACACGTGTTACGCAGCAACGGAGAGCCGAAGCCCGAGAGCTTTCAGGGACTCTGGCAACGGTCGCGAACTCCGGGTTGCCATCCGGCGATAGCGCCTTGTAGAGATTGGCGCGGCCGAGGCCCGCGGCTTGCGCAATCTCGGTCATGCCCTTGGCGCGGGCGATATCGCCGAGTGCGGCCTTGAGCAAATCAGGGTCGCCATCCTCAAGAACGGCATCGAGATAGGCGGCGATGTCCTCCTTGGTTTCCAGGGTGTCGGCAGCATCCCAACGGCTGGTTTTGCGAGCCATGTCGTCCTCTCTAAATCTCCTGCGCGAGTTCGAGGGCGCGCGCGATGTCGCGATCCTGGTGTCGTTTGTCACCGCCGCAGAGCAGGACGACCACCATGTCGCCGCGTCCGACGAAATACACGCGATAGCCAGGGCCGTAGTCGATCCGCATCTCCGACACGCCGCTGCCCACCGGCCTTACGTCACCGGGATTGCCGAGCGAGAGGCGGCGGATGCGAACAGTGATGCGAGCACGCGCTTCGCGATCCCGCAGCCCTGCAAACCACTCGGTAAAAACGTCAGTCTGTCGAACCTCTACCATGCGTATTGTCTCTTATAGCGGACATTTTGTCAAGATTCCGCTGCCCGGTCTTTTCCTACCTTCCTCGCAAACTCTCCAGCAATGGTCGCAGCTTGTACTTGCGGCGGTGCCGCTCGATCAGTTCGTCGAGGCAAGCCCGCCAGTCGTCCTCGCGACCCATAACCTCGTGCGCTAGCGCAGCCTTCTCCAGCCATTGGGCTGCAAGCGTGTAATGGCCAGCTCGGTTCGCGTCCATGATACTGTTCGCCTGATGCATCGCGAGACGGATCACCCATTCGGGATGGCTCGCGTGCGCCGCGCTGGCGAGATGCATGAGGGTTTCGTCGTGAGCGCCGTGCCCAAACTGATCGCCAACGATGCGGACCGCTTCATCGATCAAGCCTTCGCAGAGGTAGATGCAAATCCTGTCATAGGCATGGTGGGCGCTGGCCAGGCGCTCCAGCAAGCCCTTTCGGATCGGATCCCAATCCACGCCGGCCCACGTTTGGACGGCGCGAAAATTCTCCAGCGACAACGAATATTCGAATGCCACCCGTGCGGCCTTCAGAGCGACCGCCGTCCTGCCAATTCCACCTGCGTAGTCGCGCAGCCAACATGCCAGCGGGACGACGGAAGAACCTTCCAGTTCATTTTCGTCGTCGCCGGCAAGCCCAAGGCCCGCGTCGGCGATCTTCAGCGCATCGTCATGCGCCGCCGCTTCGCGTAGCGCCTTTGCGAAGACCAGCGCCTCGTCGGGCCTCTTGAACGATTTCACCGCATAGGTGATGGCCTCCGGCGTCCGCTCGAGCTTGACCAGCATGCCCGCGTAGCTCGTATGCGCCCGCGCCGCGCGGGCGAGATTCAGATATTCCTCCGTTCGGCCGCAGGCCTCAAGAACCCGCAACCGCGCCGCTGTCAGCTGATCCTCCAGCCAGTCGTTCGCGCCCGAGGGCGGCCATGACCTGCCTTTCCCGGCCATGACCGCAGCGAGTGCGGGATCGTCCCAGCCGGTCTGGAGCGCCCGAATGGCGACGTGAAACCCCTCGTCGATACCATACTCCTCAAGGCGGCCCTGCCATTCCTGCAGTGTCTCCGCCAGGGCGTCGCGTTCGTCGGCGGCAAGCTCGCTCATCAGCGCCGCCTCTGCCATAAGGCGGCCGAGATCGGCGAAGAGCTCGTACAGGTGCTCGTCGGAATCGTAGGCGTGATCGAGCCAGTCGTCGACAAAGGCCTCGCCGATCGGCTCCAGGATCCGCAGCGCATCAGCACCATCCCCCACCTCGAGAAACGGCACGGCCTTTTCGACCAGGCGCTGCAGCTCTTCGATGTCGCCTGAAGACCGATAGCCGTCCCAATAGCGCCCCCGCCGATTGCGTGCGGCGAGCAGGACGCGGGCTTGTTCACGTACCGGCGCAGGGTCGACCGGCGTTCGTCGCCGACCAGTGTCCGGGCGGTGCGGCGGTCGCGCCGGGATCGCTGTTGCCAGTTCCGCCTCGATCCAGGTTACGAGCGCAGGATCGCTCTCGGTTCGCTTCTCCAAGAGCTCAATCAATTGCCCTTGATCGAGCTCTGCAAGGAGCTCGGCAATGGGCTTGCGTTCGATAACGGGCGTCTTCTCGTCGGCAAATTTCAGCAAGACGGCGACAATATGTTTGCAATATCCGCCCCAATCGTAGGGGCAGGTGCAATGCGCATCCGCAACGCCGTCACCGTGCAGCCGGATCGAGACTTGGTAGGGTTCGAACTCGCTGCCCTCGACTTCCGCGGTCAATCGGTCGCCGCGTCGAAGCAGGTCGGATACAGCGCCGTCGCTAGCGTAGCTCCGACCGCGCGCAAAGGATTCGGCGTTCGCGAGCGCACGAATCGTTTCTTTCGAGATGAGTTGTTTTGCGACGTTGCTTGCGTTCCGGGCTGCGTTCATGTCGATGAAAATCTGCAAATAGGGTTCAAGTTCTCGGCCCCGCCTCACGGATCTTTTGCAAATAAATCCCGAAACATCCGCTCGGCCTTCTCCAGCCCTTCGTCTGTCAAAACCACCGATTTGGCGCGCCCGACCGGGTCCGAGATCAACCCCTTCTTGTGAAGCCGATCCATCGTATCCCAGTCGAACGATTTCCAAACGCGCTGGCCATCATGTCGCCCCAGCAGAAGCAGAGCGAGCACGTGGTCATCGATTCGGTCGGTGTCGATCGCCATGGTGGCACTCGTCGATCGTCTCAGGAGAAGCGCAGTGCAAAGCGGGCGCGCGATCCTCAAGCGGATTGAATTTCGTCCACCATAACGCAAGTCGGCTGGCTCACAAACCGCGGTACCGATGGGTCGGAGAGAGCGGCAATCCTCAGGTTCCCGCGACCGGCTTTCGGTTCGGGCAGCGCACGGCCTGGCGCCGCGTCGCTATTCGTGCGGGCATCGCGTTGCATCGGTTGTTCCATGGAGTGCACGTCCTATGCGGTTAGTACGCCTTAGGTTCGACGGACCGCCGCCGACTTGGCTGCAAGCCGATGGGTTGTACTGTCGCGCGTCGGACGCAATCATTTGTAAAGTGTGCGGATATCTGAACTCGCAAATGATAACTTCAACTCCAAACGAGTACTTTGCCAGATTGGCCCGTCTCAAGAGGTGCGATCCAGGGCCGAGGGCAGACCAACCGGAGACTGCAAGATAAAGCGGGTTTCCCGCTTCCGGAACTGCGTTCCTAAGTTTTTGTCTGCACATTGTTTTAGGTCGACTCGTCCGACGTTCACGTCGAGAAGTAGCGAGCGGCGCTTTTTCCGATTATCGTTCTCTTTCAATGCTCCGAGAGCCGTCGCTCGTGACGTGCGAGGATGGGAGATTGCCGAAGCTTCGCCGGCGCAAGCGTTCTACGCTACTGTACGACGATCTGCATTTTTCTCTTTCCGAGTGAGGTGCTGACTTCCAATCGTCGTCTCATGGCGCGCAACGAAGACGATTTTCGTATCCGTCCCGGCAAGGTCCGCGATCGCGGTGGCGGGCAGCGGCGCCGGATCGGCGCGGGACGTGGACGCCCGACCAGCTTCGTCGGTGAGGTCCAGCGGGCCATACGTCGGGCCGGCGGCAATCCGAACCGTAACTTCGGCTCCGGGAAGAGGAGGCGGCCGGTTCAACGCGCGCGGCCGGGGCGTTGCAACGGCGCTGACGCTGAAGGATCGGAGCGCGTGGAGCCGGGACGGGAGCGGGGCGCGCACCCGGGCGCGGCGGGTGGCGGTGAAGGCCCGCGTCGTAAAACTCAACCCGCAGCGCGGAGCCGTCCGCGGACGGCAGTTCGTCAGCGCCAAAGCCGTGGATGCACACCTGCGTTACCTCGAACGGGACGGCGTGACCAAGGACGGTGAGAAGGGCCGGGTCTATTCGGCCGAGCGTGACACGGAGGACGGCCGTGCTTTCCTCGATCGGGGCCGTGACGACCGTCATCAGTTCCGCTTCATCGTCTCGGCCGAGGATGGCGCCGAGCTGGCTGACCTGCGCGAGACCACCCGCGACTTGATGCAGCAGATGGAAGTCGACCTCGGAACGAAGCTCGACTGGATCGCGGTCGATCACCACAACACCGGCCATCCCGCACACCCATGTCCTCATGCGCGGCGTCACCGACGACGGCAAGACCCTCAACATCGCCGGCGACTATATCGCCTACGGCATCCGCGAACGCGCCAGCGACATCGTGACGCTGGAACTGGGCCGCCAGACCGAACTGGAAGTGACGAAGCAGCTTGAGAGGGAGGTGGACGCCGAGCGCTTCACCCGGCTCGACCGGATGCTGATCGCCGAGCAGGAGGGGAAGGAGTTCGCCGATCTGCGCCCCGACCGGGACATGCGTGACACCTCTCCGCCAGAACCGGCACTCCTGATCGACCGGGCGCGCAAGCTGGAACGCATGGGGCTGGCGACCGAGATCGAGCCCGGCAGATGGACGGTATCGCCAAGGCCGAGCAGGTGCTGCGGGAGCTCGGCGAGCGCGGCGACATCATCAAGACCATGCACCGGGCGCTGGAGCGCGAAGGGCTGGCGGAGGACCGCCTTCCGCGAGCTACGTCATGCACCGCGAGAAGATCGACCGAGCGCATCATCGGCCGGGTGATCGGCAAGGGGCTGGGCGGCGACGAGATGGGCGAACGGGTCCGTCTGGTCATCGACGGCGTGGACGGGCGCGTCCATCACATCGAGACTGGATGCCGCCCGCGCCGAGGACATCGGCCGCGGCATGATCGTCGTGGCCGGCTCCGCTCCTCCCGGGCCGAGCGCCGCGGACCTCAATATCCTGCGACGTCGCAGGTGACGACGGCATCTATCGCCCGATCCGTGCATCTGGAGCGGGCGCGGCCGCCATCGACCGCATCGGCGGCGATCCCGAGGCCTACGTTCGCTCCCATGTCCGCCGGCTGGAGGCGCTGCGCCGCGCCGGCCATGCCGAGCGCATCGACGCCGATCACTGGCGTGTCCCCGCCGATCATCGCCGAGCGCGGGATAGCCTATGACGCCCGGAACCGCGGCAACATCCGCATCCGCATCCTCTCGCCCCTCGATCTCGACCAGCAGATCGGCAGCGACGGCGCGACCTGGCTCGACCGGGAAATGGTCTCGCCCAGCCGTACCACACTTGCCAATAGCGGGTTCGGCCGGGAGGTCAGCTGAGGCGATGGAACGGCGCAAGCAGAGCCTCGTGAACATGGGCCACGCTGTCCGGCTGGAGAACGGCCGTATCCGTGTGTCGAAGAATTTCATCGCCAATCTGGAGCGTGCCGAAGGTGACCCGTGTCGGCAAGGCCATGGCTGCCGAACGCGGGCTGAAATTCACCACCGCCAAGACCGGCGAATATGTCAGCGGCACGCTTGTCGGCTCGACCCAACTCGCCAGCGGCCGCTTCGCCATGATCGATGACGGCATCGGCTTCCAGCTGGTGCCATGGCAACCCGTTCTCGACAAGCGCATCGGCCAGCACATCACCGGCATCATGCGCAATGCCGGCGGCATCGAATGGGGTTTCGGCCGGAAACGGGGGCTGGGGCTATGAGTGTCCCCAACATCGTTACCTGCTTGTCGCCATGGGGCCAGACCGGCGCCATCCCGTAAAGGCTGGCGCGTATCGCGCGCCCCCGCTTCGCGGCTTGCGGCCTTGACCGGATGTCGCCGGCCCGGCAGGGGCTCGCCATGCTGGTCCGGTAAATTGGGTGCGGCGCGCTTGGCTCATGCGACGAGAGCTAACACATGTCCGCTCCAACGCTTTAGCGCCACGCGCATCTCAGCTTCATAGCGGGCACGGTTGTAGACCCCAGCTACGCCTGCCCGGTGACCGCTGACGTGGTTCAAAATCGCTTCCACAATATGCGGCAGTACGCCCAACTGATCTGCCATCACGGTGGCGGCCGTGCGGCGAAGATCGTGGAGCCACCAGTCGGGCAGGGGCTTGCATCCTCCGTGACTTTCCGCCGAGCCTCAAGGATTCGCGCATCCAGTACTGCCTTCGACTTCGACCAACCTGAGAAGCCCCGTTGCTTGTCGCCTCTGCGGCGCGGGCCATCGCCGAAAACGAAATCGCGATGGTTGCGGGGCGATGGCTTCGATCAGCGCTAGCGCGGCGTCAGCAAGCGGAAGTATATGGTCGCGATGGTTCTTGGTCCGGCTGCCCGGGATGGTCCAGGCATTTGTTCGCGGATCAATCTCTGGCCATCGCATACTGCCGACTTCATCGCGGCGTTGGGCGGTGAAAATTAGCAACTTCGTCATCCGCCCATACTCGTCATCGCGGCATGCTAACCAAATTCGCCAACTCCCCATCGGTGAGGACCCGATCCCGGGACTTTGGCCCGGCCTGTCGGTTGGTGCCGACCACTGGGTTGGCCGGAATGTCGAGCCCTTCTCGGATGGCCCAGTTGAACATGGCTGAAAGGGCGGCTCGGGCCCGAGCGGCTGCGACCGGCCCTCGATCGGTGGCAATCTCGGTGAGCCGTGCCGCGACATGGCGACGGCGAATGCGGAACACGGAGACCGAATGCAATGGCTTCCAAACGCTCAATAGATATCGCTCTATCTCCGAATAGGTTCTTGGCCGCTGCTTCTGCTTAGCGTGTTTCAGGTATTCATCGGCAATTCTGCTGAGCGTGTCCGCGGCTTGGAGCCAGGCCTGCGCGCTGTTCGTCCGCTGGGTCCTTGCCATCAGCGACAAGACCCAAGAGCCGCTTGGCCTCTTTGCGAGCTTGGCAGGGGTCCAAGGCGAGCCATGTGGGCCGATCGTCAAGAAGCGCTGCCGACCGAACACGCGGTATTTGACCACGTAACTGGGATGCCCCGCTGGCGACGGACGCCAAAGCCCCGGACCGCCTCCCGGTGGCCAGCATCCCAAATGGTTTCGCCCGATTTCAGCGCATTGACGGCCCGAACCGTTACGCTTGTCATCGCCATTTTGCTTTTTCCCGTAGCTACCAGCTAGCTACCACGATAGCGCTAATTGGGGACGGAGCAAGGCGCGCGGCGGCGTCAGGAATACCGATTTCATTGATTATTTCGTAGCTTTGGCGGCTCCGCGTAGCCCTGTCGGCAGGACTCTTGTCTGTGGAACAGGAGGTCGGTGGTTCGAGCCCACCCAACTGTACCACTCATCAAAACCAATACCCGCCTCGGTCGATGTCGAAGCGATCACGCCGCCTTTCGCGACAGGTTGCGGTTGGTCATTCTCCGCCTTGCGAATCTCCGGCCGTTCACCCACAATTCGGGCAACGCTTGGGGGGAGGGGGATTCATGTTCGCTGTCCAGTCCAGGATTTTCAAACTCGGGTTGATGCTGGCGACCCCGCTCTCGGTTTTGATCTGGCCGGCCGCAAGCCAGGCCTATACCCCCGAGCAGCAGCAGGCCTGCAGCGACGATGCGTTTCGTCTTTGCAGCTCGGACATTCCCGACATCGACCGTGTCACGGCCTGCATGATAGGGAAGAAGGAGCAGCTCACGCCGGGCTGTCGGGTTTTCTTCAGGGATCCCGCGCCCGCGGTCACGCCGGTCAGGGCGGGGAGGCCGCTCAGCATCACGCCTGCACCTTCGCGAAAACCGGTCAACGTCAAGCCGCGCAAACCCAAGAGCCGGAATAGCTGTGCTTGAACGAGGCACGCCTTGCATTGCTGACCTGCCGAGGTAATCGGCGCATTCGGCTTGCCAATACCCGGCCTTGCGCGCTCACACTTCCGCCACAACAAAAAAGTGGAGGAAGCCAATGTTCGTCAAGAAATTCGGGCTGCTCGGCGCTGCCATCGCTGCGCTGTCGGCGCAGCCGGCGCTGGCCCAGAAGCAATATGGTCCCGGCGCCAGCGATACCGAGATCAAGATCGGGCAGACCATCGCCTATAGCGGGCCGGCCTCGGCCTATGGCACGCTCGGCAAGGTCGAAGCCGCCTATTTCAAATGGCTGAACGATACCAAGGGCGGCATCAACGGCCGCAAGATCACCTTCATCAGCCGCGATGACGGCTATTCGCCGCCCAAGGCGGTGGAGAATGTGCGCAGCCTGGTGGAAGGCGACGAGGTCGCGCTGATCTTCGGCGTGCTCGGCACGCCGCTGAACATGGCGATCCGGCCCTATCTGAACAAGCAGGGCGTGCCGCAACTGTTCGTCGCCGCCGGCACCTCGGCCCTGAACGATCCCGCGCATTTCCCCTGGAGCATGGGCTGGCAGCCCAATCTGCGCGACGAGGCCAAGTTCTACGCCAAGAACCTGCTCGCCCACAATCCGAAGCCGAAGGTCGCGCGTGCTCTACCAGAACGACGATTTCGGCAAGGATCTGCTGAACGGGCTGAAGGAGGGGCTAGGCGAAGACGCCGACAAGATGATCGTCAGCGCGCAGAACTTTCAGTCGACCGACCCCACCATCGACAGCCAGATGGTGATCCTGCAGAATTCCGGCGCCGATGCGCTGTTCCTGTTCACCTATGCCAAGCAGGCGGCGCAGGCGATTTCGAAAATGTCCGACCTGAAATGGAAGCCGGAGACCTATCTGCATCTCGGCGCGGCTTCGGTCGGCGCCACCTTCAAGCCGGCCGGCCTCGACAAATCCGACCGGCATCATGAGCGCGGGCTTCATGAAGGACGTCACCGATCCCAAATGGGCCAACGATCCCGACGTCAAGACCTGGACCGAGTGGATGAAGGCCAACATGCCCGGCGTCGACCTCAACGACAGCCTTACCGCCGCCGGTTACAGCGTCGCGCAGACCCTGGAACAGGTGCTGAAGCAGTGCGGCGACAATATCACCCGCGAGAACATCATGAAGCAGGCTGCGAACTTGCGGGATTTCCGCGTCGGCCTGCTGTTGCCGAACAGCCGCATCAATACGTCGGCCACGGATTATCGCGTGGTGACCTACATGCAGCTGCAGCGTTTCAACGGCGCCAGCTGGGACGATGTGAAGTAGGGATGGGTGTGACGTCAATTCTTACGCGCGCAGCGACGAAGCAATCCATTCTGTCGACGCCTTGGTCCGGATTGCCTGGCGGAGCTTGTCATCGAGCGCGCATTCGCGCGACCCGTTGGCTCGCAGGGGAAGGCCCGTCATCCGCCTCTTTTGAAGGCATCCGCCGCCGCTCGGACTTGTTTTGTTCGGCAAGGCGCAATTTCCTCAAAGAAGCCGACGGCGTGGATGCTCGCATAGGCTGAATGTGGATGGATTGAGCGTCCGAGCTCGGGAAAATCGCGCAACGACTCCTTCAGGCGCCGTCCCGAGTTGATCTTCGTCCTAGTTACGATGGTGTGACTCAAAAAACCCATGGTGTGACTCAAAAGCCAGCCTGGTTGAACAATCAGGGGCTTCGGCATGGTTGACGGTAAATTCTTCTTTAACGAATCAGCGCAGCTGATTCATTTTCGCCTCCTGGGGTCAATCTGGAGGCCAAGGGTATGAACGTCATTGTTTTCGCATCGCGTAAAGGTGGCTCGGGAAAAAGTACCCTGGCCGCCCATCTCGCTGCGCATGTCAATAAGTCAACGAAGCCGTGTCTGCTTATCGATGCCGATCCGCAGGGGTCGTTGACCCTGTGGCACAAGCTGCGCGGCACCAACGAACCGCCGATCAAGACCGCCGTCAATTCCGTCAGCGGGATCGTTGCCGCCGCCAAGCGCGACGGCTTCGAATGGGTATTCATCGACACGCCGCCGAATGTGTCGGCCGTCGTGGAAGATTCCATCAAGAACGCCACCATGGTGATCATTCCGGCGCGGCCGGGGGTATTCGACGTCAACGCCGTGCAGGAAACCATTCAGACCTGCCGCGCCGCGCGCAAGCCCTATGCGGTCGTGCTCAACGGCGCCCCGGCGCGCAGGGACGACGCGGAAAGCCCGATCGTCACCATCGCGCGTGAATCGCTGGCCAAGTTCCGTGCGCCGGTGTGGGGCGGCCAGATCACCAACCGCGCCGATCTCCTGATGGCGCTCAGCCATGGCGAAGGCGCCCGCGAATATTATGCCGAAGGCCGTGCGGCGGCGGAAATCGGCCGGCTGTGGGCTGCGATCGAACGCTCGGTGAAGGCGATCCGTGGTTCGGCGTCGGCGTCCGGCGCGATGCACAAGCAGGCGGCATAAACAGCCGCGCTGCCAGGCTAGACAAAGAACGCGCGGGCTTCGCGCGTTTTTCTGTTGTTAATCGTCATCCCCGCGTAACGGCTGAGGCGTTACGCGGGGATGACGTTGTTGCGTGAGCGGCGAAGATCCGCTTAAGCGACCATCAGCATGTAGAAGACGATCACCGGCGACAGGCACAGGATCACCGACCAGATGCCGACCGCCCAAAGAATGTCTTCGGTGGTAAAGCCTTGTTGTTCCGGGAATGGATTATCCTGAGTACTCACGACGCCCCCGCGTTTTTTGCTTTTGTGGGCGCGTTGATACGCGTCGGGTTTTAAAAAGCCGGTCGCGATTTCGCTCGCATTTGAACACAGGTGCTACCGCGGATTAACCACGCGCAGCAGCCGGCGTTCTTCTCAGCTTCCCATCGCCAGGCGGAAGGCCAGAGCCGGCACCAGGCCCAGCACCACCGCCCACAGTCCGAATGACGACACGACAGCAGATCCTGCATCTGCTCGCTGCGCTGCGCAAACGGGATCGCTGGAATTTTCGATGGTTTGAGTGGTCATTGTTCCCCGTCGTTTGTGGTTGGGGAATTCAATAGGCTTCAAGAATTTAAGGATGGGGCTGCCGCATCGTTCGGATTCGAAGCGCCGGCATCACCGCGCATTAACCAAGAGCTATCCGCGATAGCATCGGGCCGAGCTCGAGGACTGACGGCCGACATGACCGTTTCACTCCGCTGGAAAACGTTGCAGGGCGGTCGACGATTCATAGGTGCTGTATCGGAGGTGGCCTGCCAGCCTGGGCAAACCATTCCGGCCTTTTGACGGCGCGGCGGCGGCCGCGCTCATCGAGCGGAAGTTTCAGTTGCTCAGCAGGTTCGTGACCTCCTGGCGCGCCGCACGTGGCCAGGCTCGGGCGGGTGCCGAGGGTCGCCTGGTCAAGATCGTCCAGCGCAGTCAGTCCGCGCGGAAAGAATTCGCGGTAGACCACGCGTTCGCAAGGCCATCGATCGAGCGGAAGCCGAGCTGGAACGACAGATCGTCGAGGACGTCGGCGACGAGCTAGCTTGTTGCGTGTGCCCTGCATCGACAATCGGTTGCGGACCACGATCCAGTCGATGCTGATGCCGTCGAACTGGCGGCGCTTGCGTCTGGTATCGCGCACCATTTCCGCATAGTGGCTCTCGCCGGTCACGACATAGGTCTGCGGGGTCGATGGTGCCCAGCACGTCAAAATCCATGAAACTGTCGTTCAGCGGGGTGACCAGCGTATCAGCCAGCGCGTGGGCAAGCCGCATCAGATAGCTGTCGGTGCCCGGTGTGTCGATGACGATGAAATCATGGGACCGCTCGACTTCGCCGACCGCCGCCGAGAACTGGGCAAATTCCGCAGATTCGTTGTCGGCGATCTGCATGCTGTCGCCGAGATCGATGCAACGATGGTGCGGAAGTTCAAGCGCAAGCCCAGTCCGAAGGGCCCATGCGCGCCGGTTCTCGATATAGCGGGTGAAGCTTTTCTGCCGGCTGTCGAGATCGAGGTGGCGACGCGCTGGCCGGCCTTCATCAGGGCTACGGCGATATGAAGGGCGATGGTCGACTTGCCCGACCCGCCCTTTTCGTTACCCAGCACCACCACGTGTGCCGCGCCGGATTGCCCGTGGCGTCGCCTGCAGCAACATTCTTCTCCCCCTTGCATCGGGATCAGAGGCGGCAGAGTAAACAATAAATATAGGCTTTGTTTATCTTAATGACGCGGGGCAAAATAAGTCTTGCGTTGGATCAAATCGGGGCGATGTTTCGCGGCAAGCTATAGTGCTGACCAGAGGAGGCCGGATGCGGTTTTGGAGACGGACTGCCGGTGATCGACTCTACACGGTTCAATCGGCCAGCCGGCGGACTATCGGTCCGCGCGGCCGATCACGTCCATCAGCTCCGCGATCTTGCGGCGCTGATCGGCCTTGTCGCCGGAGGTGATCGCATGCTCGACGCAATGGGCGACGTGATCGCGCAGGATTTCTTCCTCGACCCGGCGCAGCGCCGCCTTCGCCGCGGCGATCTGGGTCACGACGTCGATGCAATAGCGATCGTCCTCGACCATTCCGGCGAGGCCGCGGATCTGGCCTTCAATTCGTTTCAGCCTTTTCAGGCAGGAGGTCTTGATCTCGCTGCGCATATGGCTCATATACCCCCATAGGGTATGTAGTTCAAGGGGCCGGGAGAGTTTGGTGGCGGAGGCGGATCAAGCGGACGGCATGGCACGGCTCACGCCGGCCATGATTCGGGGGCGGCGAAGGCGCAGGTCTCCTCCTGCGGCTGCGGCTGCGGAAACCACGGCGACGGAGACACGGCCATAACGGCCGCCATCGATCCGGTCTGCGGCATGAGGGTCAACCCGGCGACCGCCAAGCACCGCTTCGCCTACAAGGAGCAGGACTATTTTTTCTGCGCGGCGCGCTGCCGCGAGCGTTTCGAAGCCGAGCCGGAAAAATTCCTGCAGCCGAAAGAGACAGAAGCTGCCTGAGCCCGCGGCGGCGGCCGCCGCCATCGATCCGGTCTGCGGCATGACGGTCAATCCGGGCGACCGCCAAGCACCGCTTTTCCTACCAGGGGCAGGATTATTTTTTCTGCGCGGCGCGCTGCCGCGAACGTTTCGAAGCCGAGCCGGAAAAATTCCTGCAGCCGAAGGAGCAGAAGCAGCCTGAGCCCGCGGCGCCGGCCGGCACCATCTATACCTGTCCGATGCATCCGGAGGTGCGGCAGGTCGGTCCGGGCAGTTGTCCGATCTGCGGCATGGCGCTGGAGCCCGAGCAGGTCTCGCTCGACGATGCGCCGGATCCCGAACTGATCGACATGACCAGGCGGTTCTGGATCGCGCTGGTGCTGACGCTTCCGGTGTTCGCGATCGAGATGGGGGCCATCTCGGCCTGATGCACCTCTGGTGCCGCCGATGTGGTCGAACTGGATTTCGTTCGCATCCTGGCGACGCCGGTGGTGCTGTGGGCGGGCGCGCCGTTCTTCGTCCGCGGCTGGCGCTCGCTGGTCTGACGCGTAACCTCAACATGTTCACGCTGATCGCGATGGGCACCGGCGTGGCCTATCTCTACAGCGTGGTGGGCACGCTGGCGCCGCAGCTGTTTCCGCCGGCGTTCCGCGACATGCACGGCATGGTCGCGGTGTATTTCGAGGCCGCGGCCGTCATCACGGTGCTGGTCCTGCTCGGGCAGGTGCTGGAATTGCGGGCGCGCGCGCGCACCTCGGGCGCGATCCGCGCGCTGCTCGGGCTGGCGCCGAAGACCGCGCGGCGCATCACCGCCGCATGGCGACGAGGACGTCGCGATCGATGCGATCGCGGTCGGCGATCTCTTGCGGGTGCGTCCCGGCGAGAAGAATTCCGGTCGATGGCGTCGTCACCGAAGGCCGTTCCGCCGTCGACGAATCCATGGTGACCGGCGAGTCGATGCCGGTCGTCGAAGGCCGCGGGCGCTCGCGTGATCGGCGGCACCGTCAACCAGAGCGGCGGGCTGGTGCTGCGCGCGGACAAGGTCGGCCGCGACACCATGCTGGCGCGCATCGTCGACATGGTGGCGCGGGCGCAGCGCTCGCGCGCGCCGATCCAGCGCCTCGCCGACCGGGTCGCGGGCTGGTTCGTGCCGGCGGTGATCGCCGCGGCGCTGCTGGCGTTCGCGGCCTGGATGACATTCGGGCCGGAGCCGCGCTTGACCTTCGGCCTGGTCGCGGCCGTCACGGTGCTGATCATCGCCTGTCCCTGCGCGCTCGGGCTGGCGACGCCGATGTCGATCATGGTCGGGGTCGGCCGCGGCGCGCATTCGGGCATCCTGATCCGCGACGCCGAGGCGCTGGAGCGGTTCGAGAGCATCGATACGGTCGTGATCGACAAGACCGGCACGCTGACCGAAGGCAAGCCGAAGGTGGTGTCGATCGTCGCCGCCGGCGGGATCGACGAAGACGAGTTGCTGCGGCTTGCGGCCAGCGTCGAGCGCGGCAGCGAGCATCCGCTGGCGCAGGCGATCCTGAATGCCGCCAAGCGATCGCAGCCTGAAGCTCGGCGACGTCAGCGATTTTGCCTCGCTCTCCGGCAAGGGCGCGACCGCGACCGTCGACGGCGCGCAGGATCGCGCTCGGCAATGCGATGCTGATGGGCGAACTGAAGATCGCGACGCGGCGATCTCGACGCCGCCGCCGAGGCCGCCCGGCAGAATGGCGCCACCGCGATCTATGTGGCGGTCGACGGCCGCGCCGCCGGCGTCGATCGCGATCGCCGATCCGATCAAGCCGTCGGCGAAAGCCGCGTTGCAGGCGCTGCGCGAGGACGGCCTGCGCGTCGTCATGCTGACCGGCGACAATTTGACCACCGCGCGCGCGGTGGCGTCAAGACGCTCGGCATCGACGAGGTCGAGGCCGGGATCCTGCCGGAGCGCAAGAGCGAGGTGGTGCAGCGGCTGCGCCAGCGAGGGCCGCCGCGTCGCCATGGTCGGCGACGGCGTCAACGACGCGCCGGCGCTGGCCGCGGCCGATATCGGCATCGCCATGGGCAGCGGCACCGATGTTGCGATCGAAAGCGCCGGCGTGACGCTGCTGACCGGCGATCTGATGGGCCTGGTGCGGGCGCGGCGGCTGTCGGTCGCGACCATGCGCAATATCCGCCAGAACCTGACCTTCGCGTTCCTGTACAATTCCGCCGGCGTGCCGATCGCCGCCGGCGTGCTCTATCCGGTGTTCGGCATCCTGCTGTCGCCGATGGTCGGTGCGGCCGCGATGGCGCTGTCGTCGGTCAGCGTGATCGGCAACGCGCTGCGGCTGGCGCGGACGAAGCTGGATTAGGGCGTAAACGTATATTCAGAGGCGTTGGCAGACGCCCGCTTTGGTGCGCATTTCAGAATTAAGTCGGGCGGCGCGCCATACCCGAAAAGTGCCATAGCGGCCATCCACTCGCCCACTTAGTCGATGGAGGCGAGGCACGAGGGCGATGGTGCGTCCAGTCGTGGGTAGCGCTGCGATTGTACCTATTTGCTGCACTGTGGCCACCGGGTGGGGGCGGCGATCCCGTATCTGTTGGAAATCAAATTTGCCCTGCAGGGCAGGCGGAGAAGATCGATATGAAGAAGTTTTTGGTCGGTGCGGCTGCCATTATCGCAATGACGACCTCCGCCTCTGCAGCAGACCTTGCTGTCCGCCCCTACACCAAGGCACCCATGATGGTTGCCGCCGCGTATGACTGGAGCGGCTTCTACATCGGCCTCAATGGTGGTGGTGGTTCGAGCCACAAGTGCCGGACTCTCATCAAGAATGGCGCCCCTCTCGTTCCGGCCGAGGCCGAGGGCTGCCATGACGCGACCGGCGGCACGGTCGGCGGTCAGATCGGCTATCGCTGGCAGGCAAGCAATTGGGTGTTCGGCCTGGAAGCGCAGGGCAACTGGGCTGACTTTAGCGGCAGCAGTGCCGACACCGCTTTAGCCCTCGTGGGGTTCACCGACAGGTCGAAGATCGATGCGTTCGGTCTGTACACCGGCCAGGTGGGTTACGCCTGGAACAATGCTCTGCTCTACGTCAAGGGCGGCGCCGCCGTGGTGAACGACAACTACTCCACCTACGAGACTGCGACCGCTCGAACTCTGTTTACGGGCAGCGAAACTCGTTGGGGTGGCGTGGTTGGCGCCGGTATTGAATTTGGTTTCGCTCCGAACTGGTCGGTCGGCGTCGAAGACGACCACATGTTCATGGGTACCCATGACGTAAATTTCTACGGCGCTGGAAACTTCGGTATTCCGGCAGGCGCTCGCGCGGCCATCAGTCGCGTCGGTCAGGACGTCGATATGGCCACCGTTCGCGTGAACTACCGCTGGGGTGGTCCGGTCGTCGCGAAGTACTGATCTGACTTTTTTTCTTCAGCAAAACACAAAGCCCCGGCATCGTCCGGGGCTTTTTTGCGCCCAGGTTTGGGCCAAAATCTTAGACTGCGAACGTCGCCTTTGCGTAATTGGCGACGTTCTGAGGGTGCATGGATGACTTCCGGCTTCTCCGATAGGCAGACCGCTGGATTGCCTCGTCGCAGCGTTCTTCAAAATGACGCTAAGCACGCCGTGCGATTTCCAGATCGAGACGCGCGGCGAGTTCGGGGCTGACTTGCGTCATCGGCAGTCTTACCTCCGCGCTCTCGATCAAGCCGGTGCGCCACAGCCAGTACTTGCTCCGCGCGATCCGCAAGCGCGCTGAAGTGAAGCTCCATGCCGCGCTGCGACGGCCGCGAATAATACGGGCACGAAATCAGATAGCCGTCGATCGGCCAGCCGGCCGTTGCTGTCGAGCGTGTCCAGCAACGCGCGGGTGTTGCTGCCGGACAGGCCGAGGCAGATCGGCATCTTGCCTCGGCCGTGCCGGCTCTCGTCCCGGGCCGCGAATACCAGCCGTTCGGTTTCGCTCGGCCTCAAGCGTGAGGCTTTCGCCGGACGTGGCGGCGAGGATCAGGCCGTCGAGCGGGCTGCGACGCATAATGCCGCACCAGCCGCCGCAGCGAGGCCTCATCGAGCGCGCCATCGCGAAACGGCGTGACCAGCGGCAGCCAGAGGCCGTGCAGGCGAAGATCGAAGGTCGGAAGTTCGAAGGTCGTCATTGGTCCATCTCCTTGGGTGAGCCGGAGACGGGACAATAAAAAACCCCGTCCAGACGGCGGGGTTTTGCGGATCGGTGCTGGGCGAGAAGTCTATCGCGCGCGTCGATCTGCAGTCCCCGGAAGGGGAGCTTTTTTCGACGACGCTGCCATGCAGAGACTCATGATCATTCGCAGATGATGATCGGCGCGCTGAACTGTCAACGGGACCTGTCAAGCGATCAGGCAACATCGTACGCGCGCATATACGAAAAAAAGCCGGGCTCGAAAGAGCCCGGCTTAAGGTATTGGCCACGTGAGGCCGACACAATCACCTTCCAAGAGGGATTACTGAGCTTCCGCGCCACTGGAGGAGGGGGACAAATGCGCAACGCGAATGCTCAGCGTGGAAACACTATGATCCGCCGCGAGCGCCTTGCAGCAACCGTCCAGGCCGCATGTCAGTCATGCGGAGATCGAGGGCTTATCGAACGATAATCAGGACGGCCAGCGCTGCGCCTTGCTCACCACGAAGTCGCGGAACACCTGCACCCGCGCCACCGTCTTCAACTCTTCGGGATAGACGAAATAGGTGTCGAGCTGGATCGAATCGGATTCGCCGAACAGCTGCACCAGGCGGTTGTTTTCCTCGACCAGATAGTCCGGCAGCGCCGCGATGCCGAGGCCCTGCTGGCAGGCGCGCACCAGGCCGAGGATGTTGTTGACCTTGAAATAGGCCTCGCGCGGACCGGAGCCGTTGCGGCCGGCCTCGATCAGCCAGTTGCGGTTCTGCAGATGCGGCGCGAACCTGCGCCGTCGCTCAGCGTGATGATGCGATGCGCGTCGAGCTCGTCGAGCGTGCGCGGCGTGCCGAAGCGCTTGATGTATTCCGGCGAGCAATAGGCATGGAAGCCCATCGCGAACAGCTTGCGCTGGATCAGGTCGGGCTGCGTCGGCTTGCGGGTGCGGATCGCGACGTCGGCCTCGCGCATCGACAGGTCGAGTTCCTCGTCGGTGACGATCAGCGAAATCCGGATTTCCGGATAGAGCGCGGTGAATTCGCCGAGCCGCGGAATCAGCCAGTTGATGCCGACGCCGGGCGTGGTCGTGATCTTGAGGTCGCCGCTCGGCCGCTCGCGGCTGTCGGTGAGCTTGGCGCGCGCCGCCTGCAACTGCATGAACACGTCATGGGCGGTGCGGAACAACAGGTCGCCCTGCTCGGTGAGGATGAGGCCGCGCGCATGGCGGTGGAACAGCGACACCGAAAGCTCCTGCTCCAGCGCGCTGACCTGCCGTGAAACGGCCGATTGCGACAGGCCAAGCTGCTCGCCGGCATGCGTGAAGCTGCCCGCTTCCGCCGCTGCGTGAAACACCTTCAGCTTGTCCCAATCCATATCGGTAAATCCGTCGCGGGTTCGTGCCATGATTATTCCGCCGCCGCGCGTTCGCTCGCGCGCAGTGCGAGAAAGCGTTCGGCTTCAAGGGCCGCCATGCAGCCAAGGCCCGCGGCCGTGACCGCCTGCCGGTAGGTTTCGTCGGCGACGTCGCCGGCGGCGAACACGCCGGGCACCGAGGTCGCGGTCGAGTTCGGCGCCACCTCGACATAGCCGGACGGTTTCAGCTTGATCTGGCCGAGGACGAGCTCGGTCGCGGGCGCATGCCCGATCGCGATGAAGACGCCGTCCGCCGGCAGTTCGGTCAGCGCGCCGGTCTTGACGTTCTTCAGCCGGACATGGGTGACCTTGCCCGGATTCTCGGTGCCGCAGATTTCGTCGATCGCGCTGTCCCACACCACCTTGATCTTGGGATGCTTGAACAGGCGCTCCTGCAGGATGCGCTCGGCGCGGAAATGATCGCGGCGATGCACGATGGTCACCTGCGAGGCGAAGTTGGTCAGGAACAGCGCTTCCTCGACCGCGGTGTTGCCGCCGCCGACCACGATGACTTCCTTGCCGCGATAGAAAAATCCGTCGCAGGTCGCGCAGGCCGACACGCCAAAGCCCTTGAATTTCTCTTCCGACGGCATGCCGAGCCAGCGCGCCTGCGCGCCGGTGGCGAGGATGACGGTTTCGGCGAGATAGACGTCGCCGCTGTCGCAGGTCAGGCGGAACGGCCGCTGCGCGAGCTCGAGCTTGGTGACGAGATCGGTGACGATCTTGGTGCCGACATGGGTGGCCTGCTTCTCCATCTGCTCCATCAGCCAGGGGCCCTGGATGACGTCGGCGAAGCCCGGATAGTTCTCCACGTCGGTGGTGATGGTGAGCTGGCCGCCGGGCTGGATGCCCTGGATCAGCACGGGTTCGAGCATCGCGCGCGCGGCATAGATCGCGGCGGTGTAACCGGCCGGGCCGGAACCGATGATGACGACCTTGGCATGGATGGGGGCAGGCATGGGCAGATCCCTCTCTTAAGGGAATTTGGTCAGGGCTTGAGGCGGAAAGCGCCCGGAAAGGCATCGCGGCGGCGCCGAAAGTGTCAAATCCAAGTCTAGGACATCTGGCAAGCTATGCAAGAATTGCAATCCATACTCGGCAAAATTTCCGCGAAAGTGGGGAAATGGCGCAGCGCACGCGCAATAAAATTGCGCGAACCGTGCCAGCTGGGCTAAGAGTGTTGCCGGCAATACCCGCAAGCCTTGCCAGCCCAGGAACCGGACCCGCGTGTCGAAGAATCTTGACGAGATCGACCTCAAAATCCTCAGCGAAATCCAGGCCGACGGCCGAATCACCAACGTGGAACTGGCCAAACGCGTCGGCATTTCGCCGCCGCCCTGCCTGCGCCGGGTGCGGACGCTGGAGGAAGAGGGCTACATCCAGGGCTATCGCGGATTACTGGATCCGCGCCGGCTCGGCTTCGACGTCACGGTGTTCGCCTCCGTGCATCTGTCCAGCCAGGCCGATGCGGATCTGCGCGCGTTCGAGGAATTCGTGCGCGCCGAGCCGCTGGTGCGGGAATGCTGGATGCTGTCGGGCGAGGTCGACTTCATCCTGAAATGCGTGGCGCCCGACATGGCGACGTTCCAGGATTTCGTCACCCATCTGACGGCGGCGCCGCATGTGCGCAATGTCAGGACATCGCTGGTGCTGCACAA
Organism: uncultured Alphaproteobacteria bacterium; assembly: GCA_963823115.1. Lineage (GTDB taxonomy): Bacteria > Pseudomonadota > Alphaproteobacteria > Rhizobiales > Xanthobacteraceae > Bradyrhizobium. The sequence continues at coordinate 56,414 of CAWGKJ010000064.1, forward strand.
TTCCAAATACGAGGCCGCGGTGCCGCTGGATTTGAAAGTGCCGGGTTGACGCTGCGCGTCATCCCAGGGTGCGTGTTAGCGCGAAGCCGGAATTTTCGTGATGCTGCGATCCACATCTGAGGCCGGCTGTTTGAAATATTGCTTCGCGCCCGGAATGGGGGAGCATTGACGGTGTTATGGAAGCGTACACCATGCGAGAGTTGGCGGAGGTTCAATGCCCGCGCACAATGAGCCAAGACTTGTTTTTCCAGGTCTCGCCGGCCTCTATCTGCGCTTTTCGCCTTTTTCCTATTCCTTCATGCGCTTCGCTACCGGTGCGATTCTATTGCCGCACGGACTACAGAAAGTGTTGTCCGTTCCTATTTCCAAATTTGCTCCGAACATTGCCGCCAAGGGACTGCCGTTTGCCGAGGGCCTGGCCTATCTGACTTACTTCGCAGAAACGATTGCGGCTGTCTGCCTGGCCATTGGCCTCTTTACCCGCATCGCCGCAGCCATCGTCGGAATAGAGATGCTGGTGATTGTCTTCGTCTTCCAATGGCAGTTCGGTTACTTCTGGACAGCCCGCGGATACGAGTTCGCCTTGCTGTGGCTGCTCCTATGCATTGCCATTTTTTTCAAGGGCGGCGGCCGCTATTCGATAGATCGGATAATCGGCAAAGAGTTTTGATGTCCTTTGGACAAGCGGCGGCCAGTCCGAAATGGTCGCCGGCGACGTGTCTAAATTCGTGACGAGCCCGGTGCAACCGGAGTTGCGAGGCCCCAGACAGCATCGAGGCTCCAGGGCCCGCCGCCGGCGAAGGAAAGATACAAGAGCGTGAAACAAAGGCTGACAGCGAGGTCGCCTCCACTCAGAATCGGAAAGAAGCTGAGCGGAAAATGTTCAATGAAATAAGCCGCTGCCATCTCGCCGGAAAGGATAAAGGCCGCCGGTCGCGTGAACAGGCCAAGGATAAGTAGCGTGCCACCGATCAACTCGAACATGCCGGCGACGCCGAACAGCGAAAGCCACGGCAAATCCTTGAACATCTTGACGGCCGGCCAACCGAACAGCTTTGCCAATCCGTATTGAAGCAAGACCAGCCCAAGGACAATTCGCAACACGCTGAGGATACGTGGTCCCCAAATTGTGCTGAATTTCATCGGCCGATCTCCGTCAAATGCCTGATGCGGCCCGGGAAGCGGTCGTCAAAATGTGGCCGCGTTTGGCCCGCCGTCAAACCATCATTTACGCTTCATCATCGCATCAAGGCTCAGCGGCCCGCCGCCGGAAGTCGCAAGGTAGAGGCATGCGAAGCAAAACAGGATGGCTGCGGTGCCGCCATTGACAAGCGGCAGGAACGCCGGCGCGCCGGTCTTGAACATGTGGCCCATGAAATAGGCGGCCGCCATTTCACCGGAAAGGATGAATGCCACGGGCCGCGTGAACAGCCCAACCAGCAGTAGCGCGCCAAGTACGAGTTCGAG
>CAWGKJ010000065.1:0-20208 GCA_963823115.1 uncultured Alphaproteobacteria bacterium
ATGGGTTGTCAGCGCGACATCGCCACGAAAATCGTCGGGAAAAAGCCGATTACATTGTAGCGCTGAAGGGCAATCAGGGCACCCTGCGCGAGGATGTCGAGGTCTTCGTCGATGAGCAGAAAGCCTTGAAATACAGGGATACCACGATCAGCACGCACGAAACCATCGATGCTGATCACGGCCGTATCGAGACCCGAAACTACACGGTGATCCACGATGTCGACTGGCTGCAGGCGCGCCACCAATGGCCGGGCCTGAACGCCATTGTCGTGGTCGAAAGCCGGCGCAAAATCAACGGCAAGATCACCGACGAAACCCGCTTCTACATCACCTCATTGGTGATGCTGGCCGAAGCGGTCGGCCCGATGATCCGAGCGCACTGGGCCATCGAGAACTCCTTGCATTGGGTCATGGACATGGTCTTTCGCGACGACGAATGCCGCGTCAGAACCGACAACACCCCAGCCAATTTCGCCACCTGCCGGCACATCGCCTACAATCTCACCCGAAAGGCCCCGGGCAAGGATTCAATCCGCCTCCGGCGCAAAACAGCAGGGTGGGACGATGAGTATCTCGCAAGCCTCATCGCCGCGTGATTAACTTCACCCGATTCCCCTGGCCCTATTCGTCGTTTTCGGACGAATTGGCCCGGCGGCGCGACAAGGGCCGGATTTCACCGGTTTCAGGAGGTCTCCGCGCCTCGGACAAAAACCCAGATCAAGGCTACCGTCTGACGAACGCTATTCCGCCAGTCGGAGGGCGACCTCATCCAAAGGGAAGAAGTCGAGAGGGCCAGGATTGCTGTTGCCAGAGGTGACTGCCCGCACCAACCAGCAGACCAGCCACTCCTCCCGCAGCCGACATCCCGCCAAGGACTTTGGATATTTCACTGGGGCGAGCGAGGAAGAAATAGGTACGGCCGGATTGCGTGGAAATGTCCTGCTGGCTCACCCCCGGAAACAGCGACGCAGTGGCCGATAGTTGGTGCTCACCAGCCGGGCGGTGTCGGCATACACATAGGTCCCCGTCTTCAGGTCGCTCATCGGCCCGCCATCGAGTTTGACGTCCCAGCCTAAATCGGCAATGCCGGCATAAGCCTTTTCGCGAAGCACCACGATGCGCGACTGTCCCGCCCTTCGCGGGCCCACCTTCTGCATCATCGCTGAGTATTCTAGCCCGTTTCTTGCAGTCTCGCAGCCACACAACAGTGCGGCGACGATCAACGACGCCACGCCACGCAAAAACATCGCGCCCCAGGCCCGACGCCCCCGCGCCCGACACCAGAGACGCAGGCTAACCAAAAACACGGTGTAGTTGCAATAGCGCTGAAGCCCCGCCCCGTCCGCAAGGCGCAAGTGTGCCGCTGGCGCAAGTGCGAGCGAGCTGTCCGCGTGAGCGCGGAACGGCGAATGCCGTTATTAAGCGAAACCTCGTCGCGCCCAGAACGTCGGCGCGTCGACCATGTCCGAGACAGCAACCCGGTCGTACCGCTGATCGCCAGCGCGACCGAGGCGCGCGCTGTCAGCACTTGGCGACGTTCGGCGGGCATTTCTTGGCTGCCGCGGGCGCCGTCGGGCGCGGCGGCGGCGGAGCCGGCCGAGGCGGATGGTGGGGCTGCCACGCGCGCGGGCGGTGGCGGCGCCGGACGCGGAGGCGGTGCGGCCACGCGTGGCGGGGGCGGATGGGGCAGCCACCCGAGGAGGAGGAGGTGGCGGCAGCGTCGGCCTCGTCACCTGTGGACGCGGCGATGAAGGTGGCGGCGCCGGCTTCACGGTCGTGGTCGCAGGCTTCGCCGCCGACGGTGTTGGTGGTGGCGGAGGAGGTCCGGTTTTCTTTCGTTCTTCATGACCCGTGGTGGGCTGGGTTTGGGTCACCGTCGGCTTTGGCGGTACCACGGCCGGGTTGACCCGGTTCTGCAAGGTCGGAACTCGACGGCGTCGACGGCGTCGTCGGAAGCCCACTGGCCTTTGGCAGTCCCCTGCCCCTGCACCGCGTTTGGAACAGGCGTCGGCAGCGGAGTGGTGGGCGTCAGCCTGGCGTTAGGGTTCACAACAACCGGAGCGGTCGCTCCAGCAGGCGCCGGCGGCAGCCCCTTGGTGCCGGGAACCGGCAGTGCGTTGACCTTCGGCAAGCCCTGCCCCGACGGCAAGGCATTCGGAGCGACGTTGGCCGGCGCCGGCGTCGGCGTTCCTGCCCTTGGCGACGTCGGGACGATCGAGGCACTCGGCGGCACCGGCAATTTGCCTTGCTGGATCAGGCTGGCCCGCTGGGCGACGGCCGGGGGCAACGCCGGAGTTGTGGCAGCGGCGCCTCGCGGCGACGCAGGCAAAGCCGGAGCACCCGGCGCGGGCGGAGCCGGCGGCGGCTTGTTGATGACGTTGTTGATGACGGTGGTGTTGTGGATATTGGCGAAGATGATGTTGTTCGGCGGCGGCGCCGACATAGACCGGCGGCCGGACGAAGACCGGAATCGGCACAAACGACCGGTTGCGGCAGGATGAACACCCCGATCGCCGCAAACGGCGGCGCCAAGATGACGAAATCCGGCGGCGGCGGCGGCAGGAAGTAAAATGGTGGCGGCGGTGGCGGCACGAAGTCGAAATCGGGATCGCCAAAGATACAACATCGGACGATCGACATAGACGATCTCGTCGGGCGGCGGCGGCGGCACGTCGTAGTCGATCATGGCGAACGACGGCGGCGGCTCCAGCGCCGCAGCCAGAATAGCCAGCCGGCGGCGGGCATCATAGGCATGCGGCCCCTGCGGATAGCGCCGCAGATACGACCAATAGGCCTGCGGCGTGTCGGCGCGGTAGGTGCGAAGCCAGGTAATCGCCTCGCGCCGCGCGGCGACGATGGCGCGCACTCGCCTGGCCAGGGGATCACCGGGATAGGCGACGAGAAAATCCTCGTACCCAGGCAGCGTGTCGCGCTCGAGTGCTGCGGCATAGGCATCCTGCACGCCGAGATCACGGATCGGCTTGCTCCTGATCGCTGCGGCCTGGTCCGGCGGCGCCTGCGCCGGCGCATCCGGCGCACGATCGAAGAACATGAACGGCGCGTCGATCTTCTCGGCGTCCCACGGCACCTGCGCACCCTTGCTCGCGTCGTTGACGCGCAGCCGCACGCGGTTGAAAACCTCCGGCAGCGGCAGTCCGCCGGTGCGGATCATCTCGGCGAGCGACTGCGCGTAAACGCCATACGGCCCCTGCTCGCTGGGAGCGACCGTGCCCGGCGCGGCATTGAAGGCGACTAGCATATGCGGATCCGGCTCGACCAGCGCAAGGCCGCTCGCAATCGGCTGGCCGCCCTCGATAAAGGGTTGCTGCCGCGCCGCATCCAGCACGACGACGTTGGCCTTCAGCGGAAGCGATGCGAGCTGGCGCAGGTAGTCGCTGATCCGCAATCCTTCGATCGGAATGTCGACGTCGCGGCTGAGCGCGGAGTCGACCGGGATGAAATAATTTTCGCCGGCGAGCTGCATGCCGTAGCCCGCGAGATAGACCATCGCGACCGTGCCCGGACCTGACGCCTCGGCTTTCTGGATGAAGTCGCGAAAACTTCTGCGCAGCGTATCGCCGTCGAGGTCGCGGGCCCCGACCACGTCGAAGCCGGCCGCCTGCAGGGTTTGCGCGATCAGGCCGGCGTCGTTGGCGGCGGTCGCGAGCGGCGACTTGGCGTAAGCGCCATTGCCGACGACCAGCGCAATCCGCTTTTCCTGTTGTTGCTGCGCGGCGGCTGGATTCAAGGTCCCCTGAAGTCCGGAAAACAGCGTCAGACACAGCGAAAAGATCGAAAAGGCTCTGGTCACGTGCATGGCTTCTGTGCTCGCTAACGGCTCACCGGCGTCATCCGCGCATTGGACACATAGTCAGCTGAACGTCCCTTGAACGAAAAGCGCTGCCAATAAGGCGCGCCGATGGCCAGACGGAAAGAACGCGCAAGAGAACAGCGGCCCTACAGCGTCTGCACGTCCACCACACCCGACACAGCCTTGATCGCGCCGGCGATCTGAGGCGAGACCTTGAAGCGGCCCGGGAGCTTCATCTCGACCTCGGTTTCGAGGTCGAGCATCAGTACCAGCGAGACGTCGCCGTCCGCGCCGCCTGCGGGCGCGGCCGGTTTTGCCTGAGGACCGCGGCCCGGACCGCCCTGCCCCGCTTCAGGCATCTGCAGCCGCCTGGCGATGGATTCGAGCGGCCTGGTGTCGCGCACGAAAATGCGCAGACCCTTCTGGGTTTTTGCGGCGGCGTCATCCAGCGGCTCGGCGTGCAGCACCCGCGCCCTTACATCCTCGCCCTGCAACTCGGCCCCCAGCTGCAACAAGACCGCCGCGCCTGGCTCCAATACCTCGCGATACTGGGCCAATCCTTCCGAAAACAGCACGGCCTCGAAATGGCCGGTCGGATCGGAAAGCCCGATGATGCCCATCTTGTTGCCGGTCTTGGTACGTCGCTCCATGCGCGACACCACGGTCGCGGCCACCTTGCCGGCGGTGGCGCCGGTTTTGACCGCGCGGGAGAATTCCGCCCATGACTGCACGCGCAACCGTTTCAGCACGGTAGCGTAGTCGTCGAGCGGATGGCCGGACAGGAAAAATCCGATGGCGTCGTATTCGCGCCGCAGCCGTTCGGCCGGGAGCCAGGGCTCGACCTGCGGCAGCATGATGGTCGGCGCGTCGGCCGCTCCACCGAACATGTCGTTCTGTCCCATGGTCGCGGCTTCGTGGCTGCGCTGGCATGCGGCGAGAATTGCCTCGGCGCCTGCGAATACCCGCGCGCGGTTGGAATCCAGCGCGTCGAATGCGCCGGCCGCAGCGAGGCTTTCGATCACGCGCTTGTTGATCGCGCGCGGGCTGACGCGCGCGGCAAAATCGGCCAATGACGTGAACGCGCCGTCCTTGCGTGCCTCCACGATCAGTTCGACCGCCTGCTGGCCCACGCCTTTCAGAGCCGCAAGTGCGTAATAGATGGTGCCGTCGCTGACTTCGAAAGTGGCGCCGGAACGATTGACCGAGGGCGCCTCGACCTTGATGCCGAGCCGTTGCGCTTCGGCACGAAATTCCGACAGCTTGTCGGTATTGTTGAAGTCGAGCGTCATCGACGCCGCCAGGAATTCGACCGGGTAATGCGCCTTCATGTAGGCCGTCTGGTATGACACCAAGGCGTAGGCCGCGGCGTGGCTCTTGTTGAAGCCGTAGTCGGCGAACTTCGCGAGCAGTTCAAAGATGGTTTCCGCTTGCCCTTTCGGCACCCCGTTCCTGACCGAACCGGCAACGAAACCGGCGCGCTGCTTCTCCATCTCCGAGCGGATCTTCTTGCCCATCGCGCGCCGCAACAGGTCGGCTTCGCCGAGCGAATAACCGGCCATCACCTGCGCGATCTGCATCACCTGTTCCTGATAGATGATGACGCCGAAGGTTTCCTTCAGGATCGGTTCCAGCGTGGGATGCAGATATTCCGGTTCTTCGTCGCCGTGCTTGCGGGCACAATAGGTCGGGATGTTCGCCATCGGACCCGGCCGGTACAGCGCCACGAGCGCGATGATGTCCTCGAAGCGGTCGGGCCGCATGTCGACCAGCGCACGCCGCATGCCCTGACTTTCAACCTGGAACACGCCGACCACGTCGCCGCGCGCCAGCATCAGATAACTTTTCGTATCGTCGAGCGGCAGGGTCGCCAGATCGACTTCGACCCCTCTCTGCCTCAGCAACTTCACGGCGACGTCAAGCACCGTGAGCGTCTTGAGGCCAAGGAAATCGAACTTGACGAGACCTGCCGGCTCGACCCACTTCATGTTGAATTGGGTCACCGGCATGTCGGATTTCGGATCGCGATAGAGCGGCACCAGTTCGTTCAGGGGCCGGTCGCCGATCACGATGCCCGCGGCGTGGGTGGAGGCGTGCCTGGTCAGGCCCTCCAGGCGCTGCGCGATGTCGAAAGCGCGCGCCACCACCGGATCCTCGTCGCGAAACGCCTGCAGCTTCGGCTCGCTCGCGATTGCCGCCGCCAGCGTCACCGGCGCGGCGGGATTTTGCGGCACCAGTTTCGTCAGCTTGTCGACCTGCCCATAGGGCATCTGCAGCACGCGCCCGACGTCGCGCAGCACGCCGCGCGCCTGCAGCGTTCCGAAGGTGATGATCTGCGCCACCTGATCGCGGCCGTAACGCTGCTGCACGTAGTCGATTACTTCGCCGCGCCGGTCCTGGCAGAAGTCGATATCGAAGTCCGGCATCGACACGCGTTCCGGATTGAGAAAGCGCTCGAACAGCAAACCGAACCGGATCGGATCGAGATCGGTGATGGTGAGCGAGTAGGCGACCAGCGAGCCCGCACCGGAGCCGCGGCCTGGCCCGACCGGAATACCCTGGGACTTCGCCCATTTGATGAAGTCGGACACGATCAGGAAATAGCCCGCATAGTTCATGCGGGTGATGACATCGAGTTCGAAGGCGAGCCGGGCGCGGTAGTCTTCCTCGGAGGTGCCCTGCGCGAGGCCGTGGACCCTGAGGCGGTTGCTCAAACCCTCCTGGGCCTGGCGCACCAGTTCCGCTACCTCGTCGCTTTGCGCACCGGCGGCATTGGCGCCCGCCCCCACCGTGAAGCGCGGCAGGATCGGCTTGCGCGTGGTCGGACGGAATGAGCAGCGCTCGGCAATCTCGACGGTGGAGGAAAGCGCCTCCGGCACGTCGGCGAACAGCACCGCCATTTCCGCCCGCGTCTTGAAGCGGTGATCCGGAGTGAGCTGATCGCGGTCGGTCTCGGCGATGAGCTTGCCGCCGGCGATGCACAAAAGCGCGTCATGGGCTTCGTAATCGTCCGCGGTCGCGAAATACGGCTCATTGGTCGCGACCAGCGGCAACCCTTTGGCATATGCGAGATCGAACAGGCCGGCCTCGACGCGGCGCTCCTTCTCAACGCCGTGACGCTGCAATTCGATATAAAGCCGGTCGCCGAACAGGCTCGCCAGCCGGTCGCAGCGTGTTGCCGCCAGACCGGCGTGATCGGCGCCGATCGCCAGCGAGATCGGCCCGTCGGGGCCACCAGTCAGCGCGATGAGGTCTTCGGCGTCGCCCTGCAGCCATTCGAATTTGATGTGCGGGGCCTGATGGGTCGGCGTTTCCAGGAACGCGCGGGAGTTCAGCCGCATCAGGCTGCGATAGCCGCGCTCGCGCGCCGCCAGCAGCACGATCCGCGTAGGCCCGGCGGCCAGCAAATTGCGCGCGCTCGGGTCCTGATCGCCGAAATCGACGGCAAGCTCGCAGCCGACGATCGGCTGGATGCCATAGCCCGCCATCTTGTCGGAGAACTCCAGCGCCCCGAACATATTGTCGGTGTCGGTCAGCGCCAACGCCGGCTGGCGGTCGGCCTTGGCCAGTTCGGCCAGCTTCTGGATCTTGATCGACCCCTTCAGCAGCGAATAGGCCGAATGAACGTGAAGATGGACAAATCCGGCATTGGACATGGCTGCCGACGGCTTCTGGGTCATGGACGTCCGGGGTTCGCTGGGGCCTGAGGAAGCGGAAGCCGCCATGAGGGTCGACTCGCCCCTCAATGGTGATGCCTCGGACCGGATGTGTCCACGCGCAACCTACCATTCCAGCCCGCCGTCCCCCTTTTCCCCAAAGCGCGCGCCGCCCGGGTGCAACCACCCGGGGGAACCCTAGAGTTGGGGGATCAGCTGCGCCCAGACCGCGACCATCCCGACGAACAGCGTGATCGACGCCAGCGCCACGGCTTCTTCCACGAAAATCTTCAACATACCCATCTCCCCTTTACGAGAACATATGAGGAACATTGTTCCTCTTTTGTTCGCAGAGTCAAGCGGGGGTAGTGGGGTCAGTTCGAAAACCGCCCCGAAATCTTTCGCTTGGTAAACGGGGAGTCCTGAAGGCCATCGCAGGCCATTCGGTATTGGCGCGACGCTCGTGGCAAGAGACCAACCAGCCTGAAAGCCCGCGGATATCCGCAACCGCCTTACCGAGCCCCCCTTCGGTCCCCAGGGGCATTTGACAGGGTCATTTCACTTCGCACTCGAGATCAGCCGAAGGGTTGCTTCGCAGGCCACACGAGCCGACTGTCCCCGTCCAACGATCAAGGCGATAAACCCCAACCGATCCTGTGCCGGTGCCTGGTGCGACTAATTCCCATCTAAACAGGACGAGGAGCGCCACGCTGATGATAACCGCTCCGACGATGGCCCCAACGGGATTCGACATTCTGCAAATATGCGCCGCAGCGGACCTGTTTTCCCGCAGTGAGTTCCGGGCGTTCTAGGGCGGGCTCATGCAAATGTCTTTTCGGGCTGCACCGTAAGGCGGATGGCTATGTTGGTTGTGCCATCAAAGACTTCAAGGAGATGGCCACAAAGCGCACAATGGAATTCGCCCTCGGTCCCTGCCAAGGGTTTCCAACTCAATGCGCCGGTAGCCTGCCTTGCATTGGGGGCAGGTAATGTCAGATTTCCTCATTGCCACAATATGCACATCAAGCACGGCCTTTTCCAGTCCGGACTTTGCTTCTCCCGCTCACTCGGCCCGCGCCGGGGCTACACCCATCAACGTGAGTTGACGGGAACCAACTCGTCCGGCTTAGGTTGCGCGTCAAGGAATCGATGCTCGGGCGGCTGCGGTCGAAGGGAGGTTTTGATGCGTAAACTGGTTCTGGCCCTGCTGGCCGCAGGCGGCGTGGCGGTGCTTGGCGGCGCACCGGCCGAGGCGGTCGGTACCCGCTATCCCTTTTGCATCCAGGGCGACGAATATCCGGCCCTCAGCAACTGCACCTTCACCAGCTACCAGCAATGCCAGGCCACCGCTTCGGGAAGGTTACTGTGGTGCATCCCAAATCCCTATTACAACCCCGGCGCCCGTATCGATCCGGGTGCCTATCGCGGCCCCGGTCGCGCGCGTCCCGTGTATCCGTCTTACTGATCGCGGCGATCTCTGAATTTCGTGCGCCCCGGAGTTGCTTGCCAGCGCGCGAGCGCGAATTGACTGACATCAACGAGACCCGTCTGCTTTCGGTGCACCGATAGTGCCCTGGCAATCCCGAAGGAAATTCTGATGCGCATTCCGGCCTTGGCGATTTTGGCAATGGCGACGGTGTCAGTAGCCGGACCAGCGGCGGCCCAAACATATGCTCCGGGCTATCCGGTCTGCCTGCACGTGTACGGACCAACCACCTATAACGAGTGCAGCTACACATCGCTGGCGCAGTGCGCTGTATCGGCATCGGGCCGCGCGGCACAGTGCGTGCTCAACCCTTACGTCGCGAGCGCCAACGTGCCGATGGGACGCTCCCGGCGGCATCGTCACGTCTATTGAATTAGTCGAGCTCGACCACCTGGCCATCCACCAGCGACACCCGCCGGTCCATACGGCCCGCCAGTTCCATGTTGTGGGTCGCGATCAGCATCGCTACCCGGGTCGCCTTGACCAGCTGCATCAGCGCGCCGAATACGTGGTCGGCGGTATGCGGGTCGAGGTTTCCGGTCGGCTCATCCGCCAGCAGCACGCGCGGCGCATTCGCCACCGCCCGCGCGATCGCCACCCGCTGCTGCTCGCCGCCCGATAGTTCGGCCGGGCGGTGCTTGATGCGGTCGCCCAGACCGAGATAGGTCAGGATTTCGGTGGCGCGCTTGACGGTTTCGGCGCGCTTGAGCCCGCGGATCATCTGCGGCAGCATGACATTTTCGAGCGCGGAGAATTCCGGCAACAGCCGGTGCGACTGATAGACGAAGCCGATATCGGTGCGGCGGATCTGCGTGCGCTCGATATCCGAAAGACCCGAAGTCGGCGCGCCGCCGACATAGACTTCGCCGTCATCGGGGCTTTCGAGCAGGCCTGCGATGTGCAGCAGCGTCGATTTGCCGGCGCCCGACGGCGCCACCAGCGCCACCGACTGTCCCGCCCACAACGCGAGCTTGGCGCCGTTGAGGATCGTCAGCGTCGCTGTCCCCTGCATGTACTGGCGTTTTATCTCGTGGAGATAGACGACCGGTACATCTTCCGCCCCTTGCGCCATCTCGCCCTCACTCGTACCGGAGCGCTTCGACGGGATCGAGGCGGGCGGCACGCCAGGAGGGATACAACGTGGCGAGGAAGGACAACGTCAGCGCCATGACGACAACCGCGCTGGTCTCGCCGAAATCGACCTCGGCCGGCAGCTTGGAAAGGAAGTAAAGTTCGGGCGAAAACAATTCGGTGTTGGTGAGCCAGGACAGGAATTGCCGGATCAATTCGATATTGAGGCAGATGAGGAGGCCGACAAAAAGGCCCGTCATCGTGCCGACGACGCCGATCGCAGCGCCGGTGATCAGGAACACCCGCATAATCGACCCCTGAGAGGCGCCCATGGTGCGCAGGATCGCGATATCGCTGCCCTTGTCCTTCACCAGCATGATCAGGCCCGAAATGATGTTCAGCGCCGCGACCAGCACGATCATGGTGAGGATCAGAAACATCACGTTGCGCTCGACCTGAAGCGCATTAAAGAAGGTCGAGTTGCGCTGCCGCCAGTCCACCAGGAACACCGGCCGTCCGGCCGCTTCCGTCACGGTCTTGCGAAAGCTGTCGATCCGATCGGGATTGGTGGTGAATACCTCGATCGCGGTCACGTCGTTGGCGCGGTTGAAATAGGCCTGCGCTTCCGGAAGCGGCATGAACACGAAGATCGAGTCATATTCGGACATGCCGACCTCGAACACCGCCGCAACCTTGTAAGGCTTGATGCGCGGCGTCGTGCCCATCGGGGTCACCGCACCTTTCGGCGCCACCAGCGTGATGCTGTCGCCGGCATGCAAGGACAGTTGATCGGCCAGCCGTCTCCCGATCACCACGCCCTGCCCTGTGTCGAACCCCTCGAGCGTGCCCTGCTTGATGTTCTTGGCGATCGAAGTGAGGTTGTTGAGATCGTCGGCGCGGATGCCGCGCACGAAAACGCCGGCGGCATTGAACGGCGACGAGCCAAGCGCCTGGCCGTCCACCACCGGCGCGGCCACCCTGATGCCTGGGACCTGACTGATGCGCTCGGCGACGTCCTTCCAGTCGGTCAGCGGCAATTCCAATGGCTGCACCAGCAGGTGGCCGTTGACGCCGAGAATCTTGTCCAGCAATTCCTTGCGGAACCCGTTCATGACGGCCATCACGATAATCAGCGTAGCGACGCCAAGCATGATGCCGAGGAAAGAGAAGCCGGCGATGACGGAGATAAAACCTTCCTTGCGACGTGCCCGCAGATAGCGTCCCGACAGCAGCCATTCGAATGGCGCGAAAGGTGGGGTTCGAACTGGCTCGCTCATGGCATCATCCATAGTTCGATTTTCACACGATTCGGGCCAATTGTGGCCTTAACGTCTGATATTCCACCGGCTGCGGTGGATAATTCGTCATGAGGTCAACCGGGCCACCACATCCGCCTGGCTCAGGTTCTCGCGCGTCCCGTCGCTGCGCCGCTTGATCTCGAGCTTGCCTTCGGCGAGCCCCTTGGGGCCCACCAGAATCTGCCAGGGAATGCCGATCAGATCGGCCGCGGCGAACTTGGCTCCGGCACGCTGGTCGCTGTCGTCGTACAGGACCTCTACGCCTTTGGCCGTCAGTTCGCGATACAATTGCTCGCAAGCAGCATCGGTATCCCCGGCGCCCTGCTTCAGGTTCAGGATGACGGCCTTGAACGGCGCGACCGCTTCCGGCCATTTGATGCCGGCATCGTCGTGACAGGCCTCGATGATGGCGCCGACCAGGCGCGAGACGCCGACGCCGTAGGAACCGCCATGGATCGCCACCTCGGCGCCATCGGGACCCGCGACCAGGGCCTTCATCGAATCCGAGTACTTGGTACCGAAGTAAAAGATTTGGCCGACCTCGATGCCCCTGGTGTGCATCTTCTTCTCGGTGGGTACCTCGCGGTCGAACCGCGCGGCGTCGTGGACGTCTTCGGTCGCGGCATAGGCCGAGGTCCATTGCTTGATTACGGAGTGAGATCGCCGTCGTAATCGACCTCCTCGCCCGGCACCGGCAGGTTCAGAACGTCGCTGTCGCAATAGACCGCGGACTCCCCGGTGTCCGCCAGCACGATGAATTCGTGGCTGAGGTCGCCGCCGATCGGGCCGGTTTCTGCACGCATCGGGATCGCCTTCAATCCCATCCGCGCGAAGGTCCGCAAGTAAGCGACGAACATCTTGTTGTAGGAGCGCCGCGCCGCCGCTTCGTCGATGTCGAACGAATAGGCGTCCTTCATCAGGAACTCGCGGCCGCGCATGACGCCGAAGCGCGGACGCTGCTCGTCGCGGAACTTCCACTGGATGTGGTAGAGATTGAGCGGCAGGCTTTTGTACGACTTCACGTAAGAACGGAAGATCCCGGTGATCATTTCCTCGTTCGTCGGCCCGTACAGCAGCTCGCGCTTGTGCCGGTCGGCGATGCGCAGCATTTCCGGGCCGTAGGCGTCATAACGGCCGCTTTCGCGCCAGAGGTCGGCAAGCTGCAACGTCGGCATCAAGAGTTCCAGGGCGCCGGCGCGGTTTTGTTCCTCGCGGACGATCTGCTCGATCTTCTTCAGCACCCTCAAGCCCAGCGGCAGCCAGGCGTAGATGCCCGCCGCTTCCTGCCGCATCATGCCCGCGCGCAGCATCAGCCGATGCGACACAATCTCGGCCTCTTTCGGATTCTCTTTGAGGATGGGCAGAAAGAACCGCGACAATCGCATGACTACGCCTGGGGAATCGGTCGGGACACGGGAGGCCCGCAGTGAAACCGGATCGGGTGCTAAAACACAAGGGCGGGGATCGGCAAAAAGCCGCCATGTTTGCGCATTTCCTCGTGCTTCGAGCGGTACCGGCGCGGGCAAGCCGCGCGCATCGACGCGTCCTGTTCAGGCCGATTTGAGACCGGAAGCGTTCATTTGACGGTGATCGGCGGCTCGACGCCGACCCTGTCGATGGCCGAGATCAGGATTCCCAGACCAAGCGCCCAGCGGAACCGCGACGATCTTCGCAAGCTCCCGAGCCGCCGACCCCTCACATCTTCATGCCGGAATGATCGGGCATCTTCTTCATGTCCATATGCCCGCCCGAATGATCCATGGCCGCGGGGCCTTGCGCGCCCACGCCCTGCACGTCGAACGAGAGCTTTACCTTGCCTGCCTTTTCGAACTCAAGCGTAACCGGCACCTGGTCACCCTGCTTGAGCGGGCTCTTGAGCTCCATGAGCATCAAATGATAGCCGCCCGGCGCCAGCTTGACGGTCTTGCCGGGATCGATCGCAGACCCTTGTCGAGCTGGCGCATGGTCATCACGCCATTGTTCATCGCCATTTCGTGAACCTCGACTTGCCGGCGACGTCGGCCGACCCGCCGATCAGCCGATCCGGCGCGGAGCCCTTGTTCTCGATAGTCAGATATCCGCCGCCGATCTTCGCTCCGCCCGGCGTGGCGCGGGTCCAGGCCTGCGGATACGAGATCGCCGGCCTTGACCTCCTCGGCGCACGCGGGCGCGGCGAACAGGACGGACAGGAGCGCGAAAAGGCGAACGTGCGTATGGTCCATTTCATCTATTCTGTCTTTTATGATTCCTCACGCGAAACCATTCCGCGCAATCGTCCGGGGGCCGACATCCGAAGCCGGTGTTCGGGGGCGGCCATTCGCTCTTCGAACAAAAGAATCATCTTGCGCATCAGCGGCACACTTTCACGTAGATGCAGATTTTCTTGAAATTCTCCCATCGGCATTGCTGTTCCATCCGGCAGGTTTTTCCCTTGGCTTCCTCGGCGGCGGAGTCGGCGTCAAGCGACACCTATCCCGAGGACGAGGGTGGAAATTGCAAGCGCCGCAAAATATTTCATTTCTTGATCTCCCGTTTCGTTCAGCGGCATGACCGAGGAAGGAACGGCCAAAGTCGATGTTTCGCTTATCCCCCACCAGGCAACCATTTCGCCAGTTTCCTTTGAAGACGCCTTCGAGATTTGTGACGGTCCCGCTACCATAAGGCTTTCCGTCGCGAAACTCACCCTCGTAGCGGGCGCTCTGCAGCGTCAATACGCCTCGGCCGTGCGGCTCGCTATTCTGGAGTTCTCCATCATAGCGCCCCGAGGACCAGTCCTGCGTGCCGCGACCGGACTGCCGGCCTTCGTTCCATTCGCCTTCGTCCTTCTCGTAAGGCTTGCTGTTGTTCAGACCACTGCAAATTTCCGGGGCCCTGAGCCAGCCCGTTGACGCAGCCACCCGACCAGTTGACGGTCTCGCCGGATTGCGGATGCGGATTCCAGACTTTACACCCGCTCCTGAGGTCAGCAACGAACCCTCCGGCCTTGATCGGTTGGGCAAAGGCCGCCGAAGAGGCTCAGCCATAACGCTGATGCGAACACGAACTTGCCGACACTCCTGCTCATCACTGGTGCAATCCTTACTCGTTTCACATCCGACTCCGATCAATGCGCCAACAAGGGCAGCACGACGTCTATCAGCAGTTGCTCGCGAACATCGATGAACTTGTCGCGGATCACTCCATTGCGATCGACGACGTAAGTCAGCGGGAAACCCTCGGGTGGACCGAACCCATTATCCGTTATCTGGCTCAGGATCGCGGTCGGGTATGCCAGCGAGTTGCTCATCTTGCGCATTTTCGCAAAATCCTGCGGTCGATCGGCGCTGATACCGATCAGTTCCAGCCCTCGCCCGCGATAGCGGCGGTAAAACATTGAGGATCGGCATTTCCTTCTTGCAAGGGGCGCACCAGGTCGCCCAGTAGTTCACGAGAACGACCTTGCCGTGCAATTTGCCGAGATCGAAAATTTGACCGTCCAATGCAGTGACGACCAGCGAGGGAGCCGAGGCGTCGATCGCAGGAGCAGCAAGAGCGAAGCTGGTCCCAGAATCAACGCGAGCAAGCCTGCCCACGGAATGGAAAACAAACGTGCAAAGCGCATAAATCGTTCCTGCGTTCTCGCCGATATTTTGCCGGCGTACATGTAGCCGGCTGCTGTCGTAAGATTTGAGCGTTGCCCGGTGCCGCTGTTCGCGAGGGCACCGGGGTCACGGATATCCTAGAAGTTATAGCTCGCCACCGTCCTGATCAGATAAGGCGCGATCAGTTGTCCCTCACTTCCGCTGTCATTGATCGCCGCGTTCGTTCGATAGTAGATCGGTATCTCCACATCGATATAGAACTTGAGCACGCGCTTGTTGACCTCGTCCACCACCTTGGTGAACTCAATTCCAGGCGAAAACATCAGACGGTCAAAGCCGGAGTTCAGCGGATCGGCGGCCGAACCGCTGTCATGCTGGCGGTGCGACGCGATGATCTGCACCAACGGCGCGATCTTGTCGAAACCCAGCACATTGTAGAGCTTGTTGTAGATGATGCCGGCGGCCCCGTCGACTTGATAGCCTGGTTTGTAGAGTTCCATGACGCCGCTGTCGGGATTATACGCAGCGCTATAGAGGAAGGTTGCTGCCACCTTATCTGCGCAAAATACTGCCAGGCATTGTCGCCGGTGATCAGACCGCGGTGGTAAGCCCCGAGGATAAGATCGGTGCTTCCCGAGCCGATCTGGGTGTCGCGGTCCAGTCCATAAGCCGTGTAGGTGCCGCTCGGCAGTTTGAGGCCGAATATCAGGCCGGTGGACATGTCTTTGGAAAAGCCGGTGTACATTCCCATCACTTCCACATCGCCGACGCTCCTGGAATTGTAGGTTTGAATGCCCATGCCTTCGGGAGGCGCGCCGGTGTCGGTGGTGAAGTCGCGATTGACATATGGAATCCTCACCATCATCCCCCATTCGCGATTGAACATGTACTCGATGCCGGCAGTGTACCAATTCGTCAGCACTTGCTTGTCAAGATTGGCCGCCGCGGGTCCCTTTGAGTTGCCGATCCAATTCTTGTTTTGATCCGCATGCCACCATTCGGTGAAGATACGGCCGCCATGATCGTCCTCCTGCGGCAGCAGGCCGCCGCCGACGTCAAAGACGCTGCAGCCGCAGGCACAGGCATTGGCTGTCGACGGAACGAAGACGATAAGGGGCGCCAACGCGATAAAGAAAATCGCGACGAACTTGAAAATCCCCGAGATTCGATGCCTTGGCCCCATATGATGCGCAGGCAAATGATCGATTTTGGTGCTGACTGGCATGGTAACTCCAATTGGGTTTGCGCAAGGCGCTGCAGCATCGTGGTGACGCGCACGCGTTTGCGATGGATAGGGGCTGATGAAGATCGAGCGGACAATCTCGGCCGGATTGTTCACGGCTCACTTCGTTTTGATCGAGCGAGCCATGGTCAGAACCGATAGTTCAGGCCGAGACGGGCCGTCTGAATGGTGAGATCGGAGGAGCCGTGGAGGACATTGGCCCCGCCCGCGGTATCCAAAATCCCGCCAAGCGCGTTCGTGGTCGGAAACCTGGCGAACAGATATTCGGTCTTGACCGTCACATGGTCGGTCCACGCCCATTCCCACCCGGCGCCGACCGTCCATCCAACCAGGGTTGTTGAGCCGGTGGCGGTTCCGACCGCGTTATTGAGGGTATCCGCATAGTTCTGCGTGTAGCTGACCTTTGCGAATGCGGCACCGCCAGTCACGTAGATGAGGGTCCGGTCCGAAACGATACCGAGCCGCGGACGGATCGTCGCCAGACTGCTGGTCTTCAAAGACTGCGTGATCGAAACCGTGTCGCCGGTGGTCAGCGTTCCATTCGGATTGTTGAACGTCGGTTTACTGCCAAAGTAATCCCAGTCGCCTTCGATACCGGCAACGAATGCGCCAGTCTGGAAATTGCAGCCGACCTGCCCGCCCCCGATGAAGCCAAGGTCGTTGGCCGATCCGGTGCCGAATGCGTTGACTGTGGCCAGATCGGCAGGATCGACCAGATGCGTTCCCGGATCGACGCGGCTTGTGAAGTCGCTGCCACTGGCGGCGCCGCCGCCATTTATGCCGACATAGCAACCGGTCCAATGGAAGACCGGAGCCGCCGCCGCTGCCTTCATTGGCATATCGGCAGCCATCGCTGCGCCAACGAGGATCGGCGCGAACAATAACGCGACGCCGGCGAGCAAAAGCCCGGACACGGGCTGTGCCAACGTAGAAAGAACTACGATAGGAATTGCTGATCGAATCCCGGACGGGATCAATGTTGAGAATTTTGCGCACCGATGATGCTCCGCGAAAGGAATCGAGTCGCGACGGACTCAATCCAGGGGAAAGGACGACCTGACGGGTCGGGCTGATGGAACCGTGTCAGGCCGCCTGCGGCGGCGCGCGGGCTTGGGCGTTCGATCCGACCCGAGCGGTCGGCATCGGACTTGCTGCTTCCAGCCAGGAAACGCGGTGATACTGGCGTTGCAGAACTACAAAGACGGGCGGCGGTGGCTCGACCGCAGTGGCGCCGCCGTGACCGGCCGCGCAAAACGCACAGCACCCTCCGTGATCATGCGGCGCTTGGCCGGGGACGTCTGCGTGTCCTCCGCGGTTGACAGCCATTCCGGAACAGATCGACGCCATATAGAGCGGGTCGGTTGAGGCGTAGGCGACAGCACGAAATGCCGCGATCGGCGCAATCAATTGCACCATGATCGAGAGCAGCACGATTGGAATGGGTACTCCCAGCCGCCGTCGCATGATTTTCCCCGGGAAAACTAAGTATCTCCTAGCATTCGCATCCTGGCTTGTCGAGATTGCCTCATCCCGTCCGTCCTGGGCCTTTGCTGCACCGCCGAACGGCGGTGAAATCGGGATAGGGGGGAGCCTCGCGGCTCCGCCCCTCCCACACCACCGTACATACGGGTCCGTATACGGCGGTTCGAGAAGTTACGCTAACGCGATTCGATCAGGGACGGGAGACCGAGCGATTTGAAGCGAGCATTGGAGAGTCCCACGGAGAGCGCTTTGCTCCGGGCAATATGCCAGGGGCCACGGCCGCTTCCGGCCGTGTTGCGCAGCTGCCCCGAGACTCCCAGCGCGATTAGTGCCGCTCGCCGACGCCGTGGTGTTTTCCATTGGCGCCAGCAGGCAGCCCGCATTCGCCGGCGGACCCAGCGCGTGAGAGCGATCAACACCTCGGGCGTTTCGCAGAAACCGAAATAGCCGCGCCAGCCCCGCATATACGTAGCCAGCTCCTCCATTGTCGTTTTGATGCTGACGCCCTTGGCCCTTCGCGTAATGTCCCGGATTCGTTGCTTGAACCGTTCCAGCGATTTCGGCGCGATCGTGCGCTTGATGTCTGGACCAGCCGTGAAGCTGAACCCGAGGAATTTCCGTTCCTGCGGTCGTGCCACCGCACTCTTCGCCTCATTTACCTTGAGTTTTAGCTTTTGTGTGATGAAGCGCGAGATGCTCTCCATCACCCGCTGACCCGCGCGTTCGCTGCGAACGTAGATGTTACAGTCGTCCGCATAGCGAACAAAGCGGCGTCCCCGGCGCTCCAACTCGCGGTCGAGTTCGTCGAGCACGAGGTTACTTAGCAGTGGCGAAAGAGGACCTCCTTGCGGAGTTCCTTCCACGCTGGGGCTGACTAATCCGTTCTCCATCACCCCGGCATTCAGGAATGCCCGGATGAGCTTCAACAGCCGCTTGTCCTCGGCCCGCTTGGCGACTTGGCCCATCAGTTTGTCATGATTGACTCGATCGAAGAATTTTTCCAAATCGATATCGACCACCCATCCGTGGCCTTGCGCAATGTACTGCTGCGCTTGAGCCACGGCCTGATGCGCCGACCGCCGCGGTCGGAACCCATAGCTGTATTGGGAGAACGTCGGATTCCATCGCCTCTGCAGAACCTGCATCACCGCTTGCTGGACAAAGCGGTCCAGCACGGTTGGGATGCCAAGCTTTCGCACCCCTCCCCCATCCGGCTTCTGGATTTCCACCCGTCTCACCGGTTTCGGTTCGTAGATCCCGTTCAGCAATTGCTCCCGAATGACCGGCCAGTGCTGCTTCAGGTAGTCACCGAGTTTATCAACGGTCATCCCATCGACCCCGGCGCTGCCCTTGTTGCTTCTCACCTGCCGCAATGCTTCCTTCAGGTTTTCTCGCTCACATACCTCCTCCATGATACAACACGTGTTGGCTGGGCGTTCGGGTTCATGCACCGCCGAGAACGATTCGATGTCTCCCCGTCCCGCCTGCCGGGCTTCACCCGTCGGCGCCGATGAGAAGTCCAGTCTCAACTGGAAGTTCAGCCGCTTGTCGCTCTCGAGATTCATGTCCTACTTGCCTCTCCTCTCGTTCGGGCCTTCAGCCATCGTTTCCGGTTCGGCCTATCTGTTGACTCCACCTTTCGGCATGGAGTGCCTCAATAGCCTCGCCGACGACATGACCCACTATGCCCTCTGCTGACTTCTGCCCTGCGGTCAGACCGCCTCACGGCGCCCTCAGTCGCCGAAGCGACACAGAGCAGATCTCCTGGGGTAATCTCAGTCGCCTTCCGTGCACCATCGCCGGGTTTACGCTTCGCATCTTTGATGGATATGGACTTTGCGGTGAGTGGCCCGCTCGTCCGACGCTCGCGCCTTGTACCCGATGTTTGTCCATCGACTCGCACGTTTGCTATACGCTTCCTTCAGACCTCGCCTCGCGGCGACAGCCCTTGCGTTGTCGCTAACCCTTCACCTCCATCAGGTTGGGTAGAGGACTTTCACCTCCAAGCTACTGAGCATGCCCAGCACACCACTCCACCGCCTAAAGGCGGTGGCTTCGAGTTACGGCTGGAAGCCGGATTGATCGACCCTTCGGGTCGATAGGTCAGACTACCTTGAAATCGTCGTCCGGCTCTTCCGGCTTTTGATCTTCGATGTACTTCTTCCAGACTTCATCGGTAACATTGCCACTGGTTGCTACCCAGTATCCACGCGACCACAGATGCTGACCCCAATAGCGCTTCCTCAGCGACGGATACTCCGTCAGAAGCTTATGGGAGCTTTTTCCTTTGAGAAACTGCACCGCACGCGATACCGAAAGGTGCGGAGGGATCGAGAGCAGCAGATGAACATGGTCACGGTTGATCGCCCCGGCGTGGATCGACATCTCGTGGCTACGGCTGATTTCCCGTAGTAGTTCTCTGGCTCGCAGCCCTACATCCCCAACCAGCACCGGGTATCGATATTTGGTCACCCATACGATATGATATTTGCAATCCCATATCGTGTGACTGCCGGATTTCGCCGTCTCCATAATGGGAGGATGCTACTGCATCCCGTCGCCTAAAGGCGAGGGGTTTACGGA